>CAYLLZ010000001.1:0-954757 GCA_964384815.1 uncultured Afipia sp.
ATTGGGTCGCGGTCAACCACTACAACACCGGCCATCCCCATGTGCATGTCATCGTGCGCGGCAAGGACGAGTTGGGCGAGAACCTTGTCATCAACGGCGACTATCTCGCCAACGGCATCCGCGAGCGGGCGAGCGAGTTGACCACGCTGGAGCTTGGCCCCGTCACCGAGATCGAGCAGAGCCGCAAGCTGTCGGCCGAGATCGACCAGGACCGTTTCACCCGCATCGACCGGGCTATGGTCGAGGAAGCCGACGATAGGTTCCTCGACCTTCGCCAAGAGCCGGCCGAGCCGCGCCGCCAGTTCAATCGCACGCTGCGCCTGCGCCGTCTCGCCAAGCTGGACAAGATGGGGCTTGCGACCGAGCACGCGCCGGGCGTTTGGGAGTTGAGCGAGCGCATGGAGCCGACCTTGCGCGAGATGGGCGAGCGCGGCGACATCATCCGCAATATGCACAAGGCGCTAAAGGCCGATGGTCTGGAGCGCGACCCGCTCACCTTTCAGATTCACGACGGGCCGCCCGAGACGCCCATCGTCGGCCGCGTCGTCGATAAGTATCTGTCCGACGAGCTGGGCGAGAACCTGACCGTCGTGGTGGACGGCATCGACGGCCGGACCCACCATGTCGCCGGCATCGACCCGGCCCGCGTCGAGGATGCGCGGATCGGCAGCGTCGTCGAGATCGGCCCGCCCGACACCGCGCAGCGGCCATCCGACCGGACAATTGCGGCCATCGCCGAGGACGGCATCTATCGGCCGAGCCGCCATCTGGAGCGCGCGAAGTTCGAGGGCCGTGTTCCTGGCGGTGACTATGAGGGCTATGTCGATGCTCATGTGCGCCGGCTGGAAGCTTTGCGCCGCGCCGGCATTGTCGAGCGGATCGACGCAGACCAATGGCGCATCCCCGAAGATTTCGAGAGCAGCGCCGCCGCCTACGACGCCGGCCGCAACCGGCAGGCCAGCGTTCGCGTCCTTTCGGTGCTCGACCTTGAAAAGCAGATCAGCGCGGACGGTGCGACGTGGCTCGACCGGCGATTGGTCACGCCCGACGCATCAGAGATTGCTTCGACCGGCTTCGGCCAGCAGGTGCGCGAGGCGATGGAGCAGCGCCGCGAGCATCATATCGATCAGGGCGATGCCAGCCGCAGTCAGGACGGCCGAATCTTCTATCGGCGCAATTTGCTCGCCACGCTGCGCGAGCGCGAGGTTGCTGGCGTCGGCGCGGAGATCGCCGCGAACAAGGCGTTGCCATTCCGGGCGGCTACGGAGGGCGAAACCGTCAGCGGCAAGTTCACCGGCACCGTGCAGCTCACCAGCGGCAAGTTTGCTATCGTCGAGAAAGCGCACGAGTTCACCCTTGTTCCTTGGCGGCCGGTCATCGACCGTCAGCTCGGCCGAGAAGTTAGCGGGTTCGTTCAGAGCGGGTCCGTCTCATGGCAGTTTGGGAGGGTGCGCGGTATTGTTCTCTAGCTTGGCAATGATTCCGCTACCTAGGCAGAAAATTGAGTAATTTTTTTTGAAAAGAGGCTGACGCTAGCTATGAGCGATTACAACATTGAATGTCCACCCATACGGCTATTCGGCATACCGCGTCTTTTCATGGGCCTTTCTTCACCAAGTCCGCGTATCAAGCCCTATGTATACGCGTATTACTTCCTGCAAGATTTGGATGGAATGCTCGCCGGCATACCAATTCGGACCACCCCCTTACCTGGGGGGATTCTAACGATCCATCTTGGCCGACCGAGCATTACTGAATCCGGCAGGTCTGCCCCTCAAGTCTCGCTCTTCGGGCCACAGACGAATGCGCGCAACTGGCTCTCGACCCCCGATTCGTACGTTGTGCTCGCGATGCTGACCCCAATTGGCCAGGCAAGGTTGTTTCCCGAGGTTGGCCCTCACGGTACAGACCAGCAGCTAGATATTAATTTTATAATGGAAAGGCGAAACTCTGACGAATTGTTGGAACTGTCGCTAGCTGCATGGCATCCAAACAAGATCGCTACGGTGCTCGAAAGATGGCTCATTGCGCGACTAGAGAAGATCGTCTCTCCCGTGCCACTTGCGCAAATGTCCACCGCTTATGAAGTGCTCAGAATGGGCGGAACCGTATCTCAGGCTGCAACCGCATCGAATGTCACACGCCGTCAGGTTCATCGGTGGTTTACAAACTATGTTGGCGTGTCTCCCAAGCAGATAGGAGATTTGGAGCGACTTCAACTAAGTGTCAAGGCCGTTCAAAAGCAAGGAGCCGATCCAACATTCAGATTCAGCGATCAAGCGCATCAAATCAGAAGTTGGAAAAGATACATTGGCATTACACCTGGTTTTTATTCCAAGAAGAAGAAATCAATTATGTCTGATTTCTTCAATAATCCGCCAAATGCTCTTTCTGGCGCGCCCACATTTTATCTATAGCACAAAGGAATGTCCCATTCATTCAATACCCTTGGCTCTCCGTCGTGATACAGCATTCCTACGGGGGAATCGCCTCCGCGCGACTCTTAGAGTGAGGTTAACGCGACATGGACGCGCTGATGGTCGACGCCTCGACCCAACTTGAATTATTAAGTAGCAAGCAGATCAGCGCGTCGGAACTGCTTAAACTAACCATTGATCGCGTCCAGTCCCTCAACCCACATCTGAATGCGGTCGTTGCGCAGAATATCGAACCGGCGTTACGGAAAGCCGAAGAAATTGACTCCCGGCGGACTAGAGGCGAACGCCTTGGCCTGCTAGCCGGCCTCCCGATGACCATCAAGGATACCTTTGACGTTGATGGCCTTCCAGCATCGGCAGGCATGGAGGAACTGCTGCATCGAACCGCGAGGGATGCGGTGGTCGTAGCCTGTGTCAAGCAACAGGACGCAGTTGTTTTCGGTAAAACCAACACGCCCGTGAAGGCAGGTGATTGGCAGACCTATAATGAGCTTTACGGCACGACCAATAATCCCTGGGATCAGGAACGAACTTCGGGAGGCTCGTCCGGCGGCTCGGCAGTTGCGGTAGCAACCGGCATGGCTTCTCTCGAAGTCGGGGCTGACATCGCAGGATCGCTACGTATCCCTGCTTCCTTCTGCGGCGTTTTCGCGCACAAACCAACTTTCGGCGTTGTTTCGCAGCGTGGCCTCGTGCCTCCACCCGAATCTATTGTTGATTTGGATTTAGCTGTAGTAGGCCCGATCACGCGGTCTGCGCGTGATCTATCGCTTCTATTTTCTGTTATCAGCCAAATACCAAAGAAAGAAGGAGCCGAAGTGCAGTTGCGTAACCTGCGGGTGGCGCTTTGGCACGAGGAGTCGCTGTTCGCGCTCGACCCTCAGGTGAATTCCCACATCGTGATGTTAGGGAAGAAGCTATCCGACCTTGGCGCAATAGTTGAGGAAATAAGAAGCCCAGTCGATTGCAGACAGCTCATGTCTGCTTATGCAACGCTGCTCTTATCAATCACGTATGCAGATATGCCGCCGATCCAACGCGCAGCCTACGAGATGCTACGTGGGCCAGCGAAACTCGCGTGCCGCCTCGGTGCCAAACCAATATCGTGGGCGCAAGGTGTGCTCGGGGCAACTGCCCGCCATCGAGAGTGGCTGGAAGCTCACACCACACGTATGCAAATGGGCCAGCAGGTCCAATCTTTATTCGGCAAATACGACGTTGTGCTCGCACCAATTTCTGCGGTGCAGGCTTTCGTCCACGATCATCGCCCGATCCTAACGCGTAAACTCAAGTGTTCAGATGGTCGCTCAATTTCATACCTTGAATTAATGAACTGGGTGGCGCTGCCGACCGTCCTTGGATTGCCGGCCACCGCGATTCCCCTTGGTCTCACACAAGCTGGCTTGCCGGTTGGAGCGCAGATCATCGGGCCTAGCGGCAGTGATTTCCTGACACTCGCGGTCGCGAAAGCTATTGAGCAAGAAATCGGAGGTTTCTCTCCTCCTCCCATCGCAACTATCTCATAGCAATTCCTATATGAACGATGCGGCGTTTCATTTTCAGCCGAGGTAATGGGAGGGTAACGCCTCAACTTCTCGGCGGGCGCATTCCTCTCGCGTCGCTTATCCAGACGCTCGCCGTTGCTGAATATTTGAACTTCCGCCATGCCGCCAATGCGCTCGGCGTCAGCCTGTCGAGCGTCAGCGCCCGCGTTAAGACGCTGGAGGAAGACCTGGGTATCCTCCTGTTCGAGCGTCACGCGCGCGGCGTCCGGCTGACAGAAGCAGGCCGCAACTTCGTCGCGTTAGTCGCTACCGGCGTGGATCAACTCGACCATGCCGTGAAGACGGCCGGTATGGCAGCCTCCGGAGAATACGGTCGCATTCGCATTGGCGTCCACGCGCTAATTCCTTGCAGCTTCCTTGCGGAGTTGATCGAGCAATACCGCGACGATCATCCGCACATCGAAGTGGAAATGACGGAAGGTACCGCCCGCGATGCGCTTATGCAGCTTCGCGCTGATCGGCTCGACATCGTGTTCGTCGCCGGCACGCCCGAACTGCCTGATTGTCATTCACGCCGCATATGGACCGAACCACTCCTAGCGGCGCTGCCGGATCAGCATCCGCTCGCTGAGCAATCCGCCGTGACCTGGGCCGCTCTGGCGGGCGAGACGTTCCTTGTTCGCCACGGCGGCACCGGCCCGCAGGCGTATGACCATATCCTGCTGCGCCTTGCCGGGCGCTGGCCAGCCCTCTCGATCCTCCGCTTTGAAGTGGAACGTTGCACGTTGCTGTCGATGGTCGGACAGGGCTTCGGCATCACCATTGTCGCAGCGGCGTCGGCGCTGTTGCCGACGCCCGGCGTGGTGTTTCTGCCCATCACGGACGAACCAGAGCCAGTCGCGTTCTCAGCCGTGTGGTCGCCCTACAATCAGAGCGCCACCCTCCGAAACCTGCTCGACCTAGCTGGTCAAATGGGGCGGGCCGATCCGGCCGGATGCAATCACCGCGATTCTTCCCGGCCGGTCGAGCAACAGTAAAAAGACGGACGGCAGCCCAAGCGCGACCCGTCCTATTTGCCGCCGGTAGTATCCGGCAGCCCTCCGGCATCCTCTTTCCTGTTGCCTGCCCCATAATTGCCTACTCTCTGATCGGCTCCGTCTCTTTTTTCGACTGGAGCCTTTATGCGCGGAGGCCGAATCCTTTGGGGTCAGATCGCCGTGGTTTTCACCATTGTTGTGGTGACGACCTGGACGGCGACGCAATGGACGGCATGGCGGCTCGGCTTTCAGGCGCAGCTTGGCAATCCGTGGTTCGAGCTGGCCGGTTGGCCGATCTACTACCCGCCCGCGCTGTTCTGGTGGTGGTATGCGTTCGACGCCTACGCGCCTTCGATCTTCGTCGAGGGTGGCGTCATCGCGGCGTCGGGCGGCATCATGGCCATCATCGCCGCCATCACCATGTCCATCATCCGGGCGCGGGAGGCGCGCAACGTCGCCACATATGGTTCGGCACGGTGGGCGGAAGAAAAAGAAATCCGCTCGGCCGGGCTGCTCGGCCCCGATGGCGTCGTGCTCGGCCGGCAAGAACGCGATTACCTACGCCATGATGGCCCGGAGCATGTCTTGTGCTTCGCACCGACCCGCAGCGGCAAAGGCGTCGGCCTCGTGGTGCCGACGCTGTTGACGTGGCCGGGAAGCTGCATCGTCCACGACATTAAAGGGGAGAACTGGACGCTGACAGCCGGCTTCCGCGCGAAGCATGGTCGCGTCCTGCTGTTCGATCCGACCAACGCCAAATCGTCGGCCTACAACCCGCTGCTGGAGGTGCGGCAAGGCGAATGGGAAGTCCGCGACGTGCAGAACATCGCGGACATTCTGGTGGACCCGGAAGGCAGCCTCGACAAGCGCAACCATTGGGAAAAGACCTCCCATTCGCTTCTTGTCGGCGCGATCCTGCATGTCCTTTATGCCGAGGCCGACAAGACACTGGCCGGCGTCGCCAACTTCCTGTCCGACCCGCGCCGTCCCATCGAGGCGACGTTGCGCGCGATGATGGACTCGCCGCACCTGGGCGAAGCGGGCGTTCATCCGGTCATCGCATCATCAGCGCGCGAGTTGCTGAACAAATCCGAGAACGAGCGGTCGGGCGTGCTGTCCACCGCCATGTCGTTTCTCGGCCTCTATCGCGATCCTGTCGTGGCGCGTGTCACGGCACGGTGCGACTGGCGCATTGCCGATCTTGTCGGCAGCAAGCAGCCCGTCAGTCTCTATCTCGTCGTGCCACCGTCCGACATCAACCGGACCAAGCCGCTCATTCGCCTAATCCTCAATCAGATCGGCAGGCGGTTGACCGAGGAATTGCACACGTCCGGTAAGCGCCATCGGCTGCTGTTGATGCTCGACGAGTTTCCGGCGTTAGGCCGGCTCGATTTCTTTGAATCCGCGCTGGCCTTCATGGCCGGCTATGGCCTCAAGTCCTTCCTGATCGCACAGAGCCTCAATCAGATCGAAAAGGCTTACGGCGCGAACAACAGCGTTTTAGATAATTGCCACGTCAGAGTCGCCTTTGCGACGAACGACGAGAGGACGGCGAAGCGGATCAGCGACGCGCTCGGCACCGCGACCGAAATGCGCGATTCCACCAACTACGCCGGCCATCGCCTTGCGCCGTGGTTAGGTCATTTGATGGTGTCGCGGCAGGAGACGGCCCGGCCGCTGCTCACGCCGGGCGAGGTGATG
Organism: uncultured Afipia sp.; assembly: GCA_964384815.1. Taxonomy (GTDB): domain Bacteria; phylum Pseudomonadota; class Alphaproteobacteria; order Rhizobiales; family Xanthobacteraceae; genus Afipia. Next base: position 6,682 of record CAYLLZ010000001.1, read on the forward strand.
CAGCTTCCGCCATCCGATGAAATCGTGATGGTCGCGGGAACGCCGCCGATCCGGGCCGCAAAGGCGCGCTATTTCGAGGATGCGCGGTTCATGGAACGCATCCTGACACCGCCCGATCCGGCAACCAATCCCGCCACCGCGCCGCCATCCGACGATTGGGCGAGCCGCGTGGTTGCTGCCGCAAACTCTGCCGCTGTTGCTACGTCCATCAGCGGTGGCGACGGCGATCCGGCCAACGCCGGCATCCGCCGCGAGCCGGAATTGCCGGAGCATGAGGAAATCGTCGCGCCGCCGCGTCCGCCCGAACAGGAGTTCGATTTGCTGGACGACGAGCCGGACGTTGACGCCGCCAAGGCCCGCGCCATGCGCCAGCGGATGCGGATCGTCGCGCGGCAAGCGTCGCTCGACCCCGGTGACGGCATCGAGCTTTGAGGACCACGCCATGACAACCCGAACCCGCATGAATGTCTATTTCGACCCGGAGTTGCTGGCCCAGGTGGAGGCGCTGGCGCTGCGCCGGCAAGTCTCGAAGTCCGCGATCATCGAGGCGGCTGTCGCATCCTTCCTGTCCGGCGACACTTCGGATCGGCTGGAGGCGGCCATGTCGCGCCGCCTCGACAAACTAGGCCGCGAGATCCACGCGCTCGACGAGGATCTAGCCGTGCTCGGAGAAACCGTTTCGCTGTTCGTCAACATCTGGCTTGCCTCCACGCCGCCGCTGCCGGAGAACGCGCAAGCATCCGCCCGCGCGAAAGGAGCCGAACGGTTCGAGGGCTTCATGCAGACGCTCGGTCGGCGTCTTGCGACCGGCGACAGGTTCCTCAAAGAGTTGTCGCGCGATGTCGATTCGCTTCGTGACAGTCCTGCACAAGATTAATCCGAGGCAACGGGCGATCCATCCTGAATAATCAACCCGTCCTATTCGCCGCCGATAGCCGCCGATCACCGCACGCGCTTCGATAGTTGTTGAACCGGCCCGACTTCCGCCTTTCTTAATCAGCCCCGTTGCGGGGACCGTCAATAGCGCCCCGCCAGGAAACGGGGCCGACATTGACGACCACACATCACAAACCGGAAGCGATCCAGCGCGGCGCGCGCATGTTGCGCACCGCGCTCGGCGCGGCCATCGCGCGCTTCCTCGAAGACCCGGCCGTGGTCGAGGTCATGCTGAATCCAGATGGTCGCATCTGGATCGACCGACTTTCCGAAGGACTTGCCGATACGGGCGAAACCATGTCGCCCGCCGATGGCGAACGCATCGTCCGCCTTGTAGCCCATCATGTCGGCGCGGAGGTTCACGCGCGATCCCCGCGCGTTTCGGCCGAATTGCCGGAGAGCGGCGAGCGGTTCGAGGGGCTGTTGCCGCCCGTGGTCGCCGCCCCGGCCTTCGCGATCAGGAAGCCCGCCGTCGCGGTGTTCAGCCTCGACGACTATGTGGCGGCCGGCATCATGTCCGCCGACCAGGCCGCGACGTTGCGCGCGGCCGTCGCGTCGCGTGCAAACATCCTCGTCGCGGGCGGCACGTCCACCGGCAAGACCACGCTGACCAATGCGTTGCTCGCCGAGGTGGCGAAGGGCGCGGATCGCGTCGTCATCATCGAGGACACGCGCGAGCTGCAATGCGCCGCGCCCAACCTCGTCGCCATGCGGACGAAGGACGGCGTGGCGACGCTTTCCGATCTTGTGCGTTCGTCGCTGCGCCTGCGCCCCGACCGCATCCCCATTGGCGAGGTGCGCGGCGCGGAAGCCCTCGACCTGCTCAAAGCCTGGGGCACCGGCCATCCGGGCGGGATCGGAACCATTCACGCCGGCACCGGCATCGGCGCGCTGCGCCGCCTGGAACAGCTCATTCAAGAGGCTGTCGTCACGGTCCCTCGCGCTCTGATCGCGGAAACCATCGACCTCGTTGCCGTCCTCGCCGGTCGCGGTTCTGCGCGCCGGCTGGCCGAACTCGCCCGCGTCGAAGGGCTGGGGCCGGACGGCGATTACCGCATCACCCCCGCCAGCACAGGAGAACCCGAATGATTCAATCCGTCTCGCATATCCGTCGCCGCTTCGCGACGGCCGCAGCTTTCGTGACCGTCACGCTGCTTACGGCCCCGGCCGCCCATGCGTCCGGCTCGTCGATGCCGTGGGAACAGCCGCTTCAACAAATCCTGCAATCCATCGAGGGGCCGGTTTCCAAGGTCATTGCCGTTATCATCATCATCGTCACCGGCCTGACACTGGCGTTCGGCGACACATCGGGCGGCTTCCGCAGGTTGATCCAGATCGTATTCGGCCTGTCGATAGCCTTCGCCGCGTCGAGCTTCTTCCTCTCGTTCTTCTCCTTCGGCGGCGGGGCGCTCGTTTGATGGCGGCCGTCCTCGAACAACTCGACGCGGTGCCGGGATTTTCCATTCCCGTCCATCGGGCGCTGACCGAGCACATCATGCTCGGCGGCGCACCGCGCTCCATCGCGATCATGAACGGGACGCTGGCCGGGGCCGTGGGCCTCGGCCTGCGCCTCTGGCTGGTCGGGCTGGCGATATGGGCTATCGGCCATTTCGCCGCCGTATGGGCTGCGAAGCGCGACCCGCTCTTTGTCGAGGTCGGGCGGCGACATCTGCGCATTCCCGCGAACCTCGCAGCGTGAGGGCGCGGCCGTGATGAACCTTGCCGAATATCGCCGTACCGCCAGCCGGCTTGCCGACTTTCTGCCGTGGGTGGCGCTCGTCGCCGAAGGCGTCGTTCTCAACAAGGACGGCAGCTTTCAGCGCACGGCGCGCTTTCGTGGCCCGGATTTGGATTCCGCCATCGCGGCCGAGCTGGTCGCCGTCGCCGGCCGCATCAACAACGCCTTCCGCCGTCTCGGATCGGGCTGGAGCATTTTCGTCGAGGCGCAGCGAAGCGAAGCCGCGACCTATCCCGACAGCACCTTTCCCGATCCCGCGTCGGCCTTGCTCGATGCCGAGCGCAAAGCCGGTTTCGAGGAAGCTGGCACGCATTTCGTATCGGGCTATTACCTGACCTTCCTCTATCTGCCCCCGGCCGAGGAAGCCGCTCGCGCCGAGACATGGCTTTACGAGGGCCGCGAGCAATCGGGCGTCGATCCCCATGAGGTCATGCGCGGTTTTATCGACCGCACCGACCGCGTGCTCGCATTGCTCGACGGCTTCATGCCGGAATGTGCATGGCTCGACGATAGCGAGACGCTGACCTTCCTTCATTCCTGCGTCTCGACGAAACGCCATCGCGTCCGCGTGCCGGAAACGCCGGTCTATCTCGACGCGCTGCTTACAGACGAGCCGTTGACCGGCGGGCTGGAGCCGCGCCTTGGCAGCCAGAATCTTCGCGTTCTGACCATCGTAGGATTCCCCACCGCGACAACGCCCGGCTTGCTGGACGACCTCAACCGGCTGGCCTTTCCATATCGGTGGAGCACGCGCGCGATCCTGCTCGACAAGACCGACGCGACGCGGCTGCTGACCCGCATCCGCCGTCAATGGTTCGCCAAGCGCAAGAGCATCGCCGCGATCCTCAAAGAAGTCATGACCAACGAGGCGAGCGTCCTCGTCGATACCGACGCGGCGAACAAGGCGGCCGACGCCGACATGGCCCTGCAGGAGCTTGGGGCCGATGTGGCGGGCATGGCTTATGTCACGGCCACCATCACCGTATGGGACGCTGACCCCCGGATAGCCGACGAGAAATTGCGGCTGGCCGAAAAGGTCATCCAGGGCCGCGACTTCACGGCGATGGTCGAGACGGTCAACGCAGTTGACGCATGGCTCGGCAGCTTGCCCGGCCACGCCTACGCGAATGTCCGGCAACCGCCCATCAGCACTTTGAATCTCGCCCACATGATTCCGCTTTCAGCGGTGTGGGCGGGGCCGGAACGGGACGAGCATTTCGGTGCGCCCCCTCTGCTTTATGCAAAGACCGAAGGCTCGACCCCGTTCCGGTTATCCCTCCATGTCGGCGATGTAGGCCATACGCTTGTCGTCGGCCCGACCGGCGCGGGCAAATCCGTCCTGCTCGCGCTCATGGCCTTGCAGTTCCGGCGCTACGCCCGAAGCCAAGTGTTCGCGTTCGATTTCGGCGGCAGCATCCGCGCTGCGTCGCTGGCGATGGGTGGCGACTGGCACGACCTGGGCGGAGGACTGACCGAAGGTTCGGAGGCCTCCGTTTCGCTCCAGCCGCTCGCGCGCATCCACGACACCTATGAACGCGCCTGGGCTGCCGACTGGATCGTGGCGATCCTCACGCGCGAAGGCATCGCGATCACGCCGGAGGTGAAGGAACACATCTGGTCGGCGCTGACTTCGCTCGCCTCTGCGCCGGTTGCGGAACGCACCATCACCGGCCTTGCGGTGCTGTTGCAGTCCAACGACCTGAAACAAGCCCTTCGGCCTTACTGCGTCGGCGGTGCCTATGGCCGGCTGCTCGACGCCGAAGCCGAACATCTCGGCGGTGCTGACGTGCAGGCGTTCGAGATCGAGGGGCTTGTCGGCACCGGCGCGGCTGGGCCGGTCCTGGCCTATCTCTTTCACCGCATCGGCGACAGGTTGGACGGGCGGCCGACGCTGCTCATCATAGATGAAGGTTGGCTGGCGCTGGACGACGAGGGCTTTGCCAGCCAACTCCGTGAATGGCTGAAAACGCTGCGCAAGAAGAACGCCAGCGTCATCTTCGCCACGCAAAGCCTGTCCGACATCGACGGCAGCAATATCGCGCCCGCCATTATCGAGAGCTGCCCGACGCGACTGCTCTTGCCGAATGAACGCGCCATCGAGCCGCAGATCACGGCGATCTATCGGCGGTTCGGCCTCAATGACCGGCAAATCGAAATCCTCGCGCGGGCGACACCCAAGCAGGATTATTACTGCCAGTCGCGACGCGGCAATCGCCTGTTCGAGCTGGGCCTGTCCGAAGTCGGCCTCGCGCTCTGCGCCGCATCTTCGAAATCCGACCAGACGTTCATTGCGCAGATCGTCGCCGATCACGGCTGCGACGGCTTTCTCGCGGCCTGGCTCGCGGCCCGCGATGTCGGCTGGGCCGTCGATCTTCTTCCGAACTTCCCGACGCTCATCCCCCAAACCGAAAAGGAGTCCCGCTCATGACCATTCGTCGTTTCCGCTCGCGCACCGTTTTCATGGCCGCGACCGTGCTCGCAGCGCCGCTCGCCGTCTCGCCCATGCTGGCAACGCCGGCAGCCGCGCAATGGATTGTCTATGATCCGACCAATTACGCGCAAAACGTGCTGACCGCCGCGCGCGCCCTCCAGCAAATCAACAACCAGATCACCAGCCTGCAAAATCAGGCGCAGATGCTCATCAACCAGGCGCGCAATCTCGCGAGCCTGCCGTTCTCCGCGCTCCAGCAGATTCAGCAGAACGTCCAGCGCACACAGCAGCTTTTGAACCAGGCGCAGAACATCGCCTTCAACGTCCAGCAGATCGACCAGGCATTTCAAAGCCAATACGGCAACGTGTCGATGTCGGCGAGCAACCAGCAGCTTGTCGCTGATGCACGCGCGCGCTGGCAGAACACCGTGGGCGGATTGCAGGACGCCATGCGGGTTCAGGCTGGCGTCGTCGGCAACATCGACACCAACCGCACACAGATGTCGGCGCTTGTCGGCCAGAGCCAGGGCGCGACGGGCGCGCTGCAAGCCACGCAGGCCGGCAATCAGATTCTCGCCCTCCAATCGCAACAGCTTTCCGATCTTGTCGCGCTTCTCGCGGCCAATGGCCGGTCGAGCGCGCTGACAGAGGCGGAGCGAGCGGCAGCCGCCGACCAAGGCCGCGAGCAGCGCCGCCGCTTCCTTACGCCGGGCAGCGGCTACCAGCCCGGCAACGCGCAGATGTTCAACAACGGCAATTGAGGGCGAGCGCATGGACAGCAAGTTGCTGGCGCGCATCGGCGCAATCGTGTTCGTCGCCATCGCCATCACGGCGACCGCCATCGAAATGACGCGCAAGGAAGATGTGCCGGCGCAGGCGCCGACACGTCTCATCCAACCCGACCGCGATCCGCTGCGTGAAGGGCAGCGGCGATGCCAGCAGCTTGGCGCAAAGGCGGCCGACGACGCGGAATGCCTGCGCGTGTGGGCTGAAACCCGCGACCGCTTTCTCGGCCGGACCCGCGCGCCGGCCGCGCCGGAAGGGCGGTAACGCATGGGCGGCGCGGGAGTCATCGACAATTTTCTCGGCACCTTCACTCGTTACATCGACAGCGGGTTCGGGCTGCTATCCGGCGAAGTCGCCTTCGTGGCGACGACGCTCATCGTCATCGACGTGACGCTCGCCGCGCTGTTCTGGAGCTGGAGCGCGGATGACGACATCATTGCGCGGCTGGTGAAGAAGACGCTGTTTGTCGGCGTCTTCGCCTATCTCATCGGCAACTGGAACAACCTCGCGAAGATCGTGTTCGACAGCTTCGCGGGGCTTGGCCTGAAAGCGAGCGGGACGGGATTTTCGGCCACCGACCTAATGCGGCCGGGCAAGGTCGCGCAAACGGGCCTCGACGCCGCGCGTCCGCTGCTCGACTCCATTTCCGACTTGATGGGTTGGGTCGCGTTCTTCGAGAACTTCATTCAGATCGCGTGCCTATTATTCGCCTGGGCGCTCGTCATCCTCGCGTTCTTCATCCTCGCCATCCAGCTTTTCGTGACGTTGATCGAGTTCAAGCTGTCCACGCTGGCGGGCTTCGTGCTGATCCCGTTCGGCTTGTTCGGCAAGACCGCCTTCATGGCCGAGCGCGTGCTTGGCAACGTGATTTCCAGTGGCATCAAGGTTCTGGTGCTGGCCGTCATCGTCGGCATCGGCTCGACGCTGTTCTCGCAATTCACGCAGGGCTTCGGCGGGCAGACGCCGAGCATCGACGACGCAATGGCTATCGTGCTCGCGGCGCTGTCGCTTGTCGGTCTTGGCATTTTCGGTCCCGGCATCGCGTCCGGCCTTGTCAGCGGCGGGCCGCAGCTCGGCGCGGGCGCGGCAGTCGGCACCGGCCTTGCCGTTGGCGGCGCTGCCCTTGCCGCAGGCGGTGCAGTCGGCCTTGCCGCAAAGGGAGGTGCAGCCGCCGTGCGCGGCGGCGCGACCGCAGCCGGCGCGGCGTCCGCCGCCTATAGCCTTGGCTCGTTCGGCCAGTCCGGCGCGGCGGGCGTCGCTTCCGGCCTGGGCGGCATGGCGCGCGCCGCAGGCAGCGCAGCCACGTCGCCGCTGCGCCGCGCAACGGCAAGCGTCAAGTCCAGCTTCTCGGATGGCGTGAAGGCCGGGTTCGGCGCGACTGGTGGCACATCGACCGCTGGCACGGTTGGCGGCACGGCCGAAGCCGCATCTTCGCAGGCTACCGGCGCGCGGCCCGGCTGGGCGCAGCGAATGCGACAGGGCGGGCACACCGCCCATGCCGTCCAGACAGCCGCGCACGCCGTTCGCTCCGGCGACGGCCATGCCTCCAGTTCTTCCGTCAACCTCTCTGAAAGCGACCGCACATGAGCATCTTCAAACGACCCGCCGTGCATTACGGCAAGACCCCACAACCCGAAACGCCGTATCAGCGCGCCGCGCAGGTTTGGGACGAACGGATAGGTTCCGCTCGCGTCCAGGCGCGCAACTGGCGCACTATGGCGTTCGGCAGCCTGATCCTGTCGGCGGGCTTCGCTTCCGCCCTTGTCTGGCAGACCGCACGCGGGACTGTCGTGCCCTGGGTGGTTCAGGTGGACAAGCTCGGCCAGGCGCAGACCGTCGCTCCGGCCACCGCCGACTATCGGCCGACAGACCCGCAAGTGGCGTGGCATCTGGCGCGCTTCATCGAGCAGGTCAGGAGCATCCCGGCCGATCCCATCATTGTCCGGCAGAACTGGCTTCGCGCCTACGAATGGACGACCGACCAGGGCGCGGCGGCGCTCAACGACTATGCCCGCGCCAACGACCCGTTCGCAAAAGTCGGCAAGCAACAAGTGTCGGTCGATGTGTCGAGCGTCATCCGCGCATCGCAGGACAGCTTCCGCGTCGCCTGGACCGAGCAGCACTATGAAGACGGCAAGCTCGCCACCACGGAGCGATGGACCGCGATCCTGACCATCGTGATCCAGCCGCCGCGCGACGCCGACCGGCTGAAAGTCAATCCGCTCGGCATCTACGTCAATGCAATTTCGTGGTCGCGGGAGATGAGCCAATGAGAGCATTCATCCACACGCCCGCTGTCGCGGCCGTCCTGCTTTCCGCGACTATGTTGGTCGGCTGCGCGACCTACAAGCCGCCGCAAATCAGCTACGACGCCAACGTGCCGCCATTGCCGGCCGTGCCCGCCGCCGTCATCGACACGACGCCGAAGCCGTTGCATATCCCGCCAGCCTGGACCCCCACCAAGGGAGGCGCGGCAGCCGGCACGCCGCTCGGCCGCGTCGAGAGCGCCAATGCCGCCGCCCGCGTGCAGCCGCGCCGCGAAGGCTACTACAACGCCATCCAGATTTATCCGTGGTCGGAAGGCGCGCTCTATCAGGTCTATGCCGCACCCGGCCAGATCACCGACATTGCGCTTGAGCCGGGCGAGAGCCTGACCGGCGCGGGACCGATTGCGGCCGGCGACACGGCACGCTGGATCATCGGCGACACGGAATCGGGCTCCGGCGTCACGCGCCGCGTGCATATCCTTGTGAAGCCGTCCCGGCCGGACATCACGACGAACCTTGTCGTGACCACCGACCGGCGCGTTTACATGCTCGAGCTGCGCTCGGATCAAAAGCCCTATATGCCCGCCGTCGCCTGGGCCTATCCGCAGCCGCCAGCCGGGCAGCGGCAGGCGGTACCGGCAACGCCGGTCATTCCGGCCGCCGCGGCGCGCAACTACCGCTATGGCCTGACCGGCGACAATCCGCCGTGGAAGCCTGTCGCCGTCTATGACGATGGCCGCAGGGTCTATGTCGAGTTTCCGCGCGGCATCGTGCAGGGCGAAATGCCACCGATCTTCGTCATCGGCCCGGACGGCGAAGCGCAAATCGCCAACAGCCGCATCTATCAAAACATCCTGATCGTGGACCGCCTGTTCGGCGCGGCCGAGCTGCGCCTTGGCGGCGGCAAGAGCCAGCAGACCGTCAGGATTGTCCGCACGGACGGGAGGCCATCATAATGACCGACACCGAAACCAACACCGCCGCCCCGATGCGGCTTCGCGCGGAGCCGCCGCGCGTCACCCGCCTGTCGCGCAAGGTTCTCGCCAGCGCGGCGGCACTCGCGCTCGTCGGGATCGGAGGAATGCTGATCTACGCGCTCCAGACCCGCGCTCCCGGCGATGGTGGAAAGGAGCTTTATTCGACTTCCAATCGCCAGCCAGCCGATGGCCTCGCCGGATTGCCGAAGGATTATACCGGCCCGGTCCTGGGACCGCCGCTGCCGGGCGATCTTGGCCGCCCGATCCTCGACGCGCAGAACCGGGGCCAGCCTGTCGTTCCGCCGACGATCAACACGCCGACCGTGGATCGCGCCGAGGAACGCCGGCTCGCCGAGGAAGAAGCCGCACGCACCAGCCGCGTGTTCTTCCAGACCGAGGCGCGCACCGGCAGCTCGGCCGCGATGCCAGGCGGCGCGACCACGCCGGGGCTTCCCGGCCTCGACCTTGCCGGCGTGACAGGGCAGCCCGGCCAGCAGACCGCGCAGGACAAGCAGCTTGCTTTCCTCAATGCGCCCGTCGATCGCCGCACCACATCGGCGGATCGCATCACGGCTCCGTCATCGCCTTTCGTGCTCCAGGCGGGAGCCGTGATCCCGGCCGCGCTCATCACCGGCATCCGTTCCGATTTGCCCGGCCAGATCACCGCCCAGGTGACGGAGTCGGTTTATGACAGCCCGACCGGCCGCATCCTGCTCGTGCCGCAGGGCACGCGGATCATCGGCCAGTATGACAACAACGTGCAGTTCGGCCAGCGCCGCGTGCTGCTCGTCTGGAATCGTCTCATCCTGCCGAACGGCCGATCCATCGTGCTGGAGCGACAGCCAGGCGCGGACAGCCAGGGCTATGCCGGCCTGGAGGATGGCGTCGATTATCATTGGTGGGATTTGGCGAAGGCCGCCGGCCTCTCGACGCTGCTCTCCGTAGGCGCGGAGCTTGCCGTCAATGACGAGGACCGGCTGTTGAGCGCCATCCGCAACGGCGGCCAGGACACCATCAACGACGCAGGGCAGCAGATCATTCGCCGCCAGCTCAACGTCGCCCCGACGCTCACCATCCGGCCGGGCTTCCCCGTCAGGATCGTGGTCACGCGCGACCTTGTGCTCGAACCCTACAGGAGTTGACCATGACCAGACTGAAACTCGGCGCGATCCCCGACGACAAGCCCGTCAAGGTGACGATGGAGTTGCCCGCGCCGCTCCATCGCGATCTTGTCGCCTATGCCGAAATCCTCGCCCGCCAGACAGGCCAGCCGCTCGCCGATCCCATGAAGCTCATTGTGCCGATGCTCGAAAGATTCATCGCCACGGATCGCGAGTTCGCGAAGGCGCGGCGCTCGGCCGGCTGACCCGCTGGCAGCACCCGACAGCAGGGGTGCCGCCAGCAGGACAGCGCGAATGCGGCACGCTACAGGCCGCCGGTCCCCCTCCATGCTTCGCCTAATTCCGAGGCTTCCAATCGCCCGGAATCCCGCAGCGAACCACGGAGGATTCCATGCGTGTGAAACGCCGTCGCGCCAGAAGGGGCCGCCCACACAGGCAGGCTCCGCAAACGCTTCCCGAAGACCTTTACGCCTATGACGACGATCCCGCGCCGCGCATCGGTTCGCCGCGCGCCAGTTCGCCCGATGCCTTCGACGTGGAGAAGCTGCCCGTCATCGACGACTGGCCGGAAAAGGTGCCGATCACCGAGGCCGAGGTTCAGGTGTTCGAGCGATGGTTCGCCGATGTCTTCGACGAGATGTTCGGCCCGCTTCCAGCCGTGCCCGGCTTGACAAAGTTATCCTCTGATGATAACGAAAAGCCATGAGCGAGGATCGTGATCCGAGCCTTGACACGCTTCTCGACCTCGACGGCCAGGTGCTCGTCGTCGATCCCGCAGGCGGTCATTGGGTCAAGTTCATCGTCACCCGCGTTCCGGTATCGCCGGAGAAGCCGCACGGCCTCGATTACTCGCTCACGCTTCACGGCCCTTCGGGCGAACGGTTGGTCGGCTTCGATAACGCCCATCCGGTCGGCCGAGGCAGGCGCGGCGAGCCGCTGGACCATCGGCATCGCCACCAGACCGTGAAGCCTTACGCCTGGGAGGACGCGGCCACGCTGTTGGCCGACTTCTGGCGGGCGGTGGACGCGGTGTTGAAGGAGCGAGGCGTGATATGACGACCCTGAAAGTCGGGATTGCCGACTACGAAGAAATGAAGGCCCGCACCATGCGGATTGCCACGGGCGAGGAAAAGCCCGCGCCCGGCGATCCGAACGTGTGGTTTCCGTCGATGGAGTCCTTCGCGCAAATCCTTTCGATGGGAAACCGGGAGTTGCTGCGCGTCATCGACGAGCAAGCGCCGGGTTCGCTGGAGGAACTGGCCGAGATCACCGGCCGGGCGAAATCCAACCTGTCGCGCACCCTGAAAAAAATGGTCAGCTACGGCCTTGTCCGCATGGAGAAGGACGGCCGCAGGCACGCGCCCAGGGTCATCCATGACCGAGTAGAACTAGACCTGCCGCTGACCGAGCGCGCGGGGCCGCGCAAGGCAGCAGGAGGCCGGAAATGAACGTCCATAGTCCCATCGTCCGCAATCCCAACGTCGCGCTGCGCGCCGCCCTCTATCTGCGCGTCTCGACGCCCCGGCAGGCCGAGCATGACGTGTCGATCCCCGATCAGAAGCGCCAGGGCGAGACATATTGCCAGGAACGCGGCTACCAGCTCGTCGAGACTTTCGTGGAGCCGGGCAACAGCGCCACCAACGACCGCCGCCCGGAGTTCCAGCGGATGATCGAGGCCGCGACCGCCAAGCCGGCATCGTTCGATGTCGTCGTGGTTCACAGCTTCTCGCGCTTCTTCCGCGACGAATTTGAAATGGAATACTACTACCGCAAGCTGGCGAAGAATGGCGTCAAGCTCGTCTCCATCACGCAGGAGCTTGGCGACGATCCGATCCACGACATGATGCGGCGGATCATGTCGCTGTTCGACGAATACCAGTCGAAGGAGAACGCCAAGCACGTCCTGCGCGCCTTGAAGGAGAACGCCCGGCAAGGCTTCTGGAACGGCTCGCTGCCGCCCATCGGCTATCGCGTGGTCGCGGCCGAGCAGCGCGGCGCGAAGGTCAAGAAGAAGCTGGAAATCGACCCGCTGCACGCCGACACGATCCGGCTCATCTACCGGCTTGCGCTGGAGGGCGAAGGCTCGTCCGGCCAGATGGGCGTTAAGGCCATCGTCAAGTATCTCAATGGCAAGGGCATCTTCACGCGCGACGGCGGGCGATGGGGCATCGGTCAGGTTCACCGCATCCTGACCCGGCGCACCTACATCGGCGAGCATCGGTTCAATCGCCGCTCCAAAAAGGGCGAGGTGAAGCCCGAAGACGAGGTTATCACCGTTCCGGTGCCGGCGCTCGTCGAGCGCGAGACGTTCGACGCGGTGCAGAAGCTCTTGCAAGCCCGCAATCCCAAGACCGAGTTGCGGGCGCGCGTCGTGATCGGGCCGACGCTGCTAACGGGCATCTGCTATTGCGGCAATTGCGGGGGAGCCATGACCATCCGCACCGGCAAGGGCGGGCGCTATCGCTACTATGCCTGCTCGATCAAGGCGCGGCAGGGCGACACCGGCTGCAAGGGTCGCGCGATTCCGATGGACAAGCTCGACCGCATGGTGGTCGGCCATATCGAGGAACGCTTGCTCGATCCCGACCGGCTGGAGGACTTGCTTGGCACCGTTCTCGGCCGCCGCGACGATCAGGCCGAGCGTCGCCGGCAGCACATCGCTGAACTGGAGCGGCGGGCGACCGAATCGGAATTGCGCCTCAAGCGCCTTTACGACGCCATCGAGGCGGGCGTCGCCGATCTTGATGACCCGGCGCTCAAGGAACGCATCGCCGGCCTCAAGGTCATCCGCGATCAGGCGAGGGCCGACGCCGACCGGGCGCAAGCCTTGCTCGACAGCCCCGGCCACAGCGCCATCACCCCCACCATGATTCGGGGATTTGCGCGACGCGCACGCGAGCGCATCCGGGGCACGGAGGGCGGCTATCGGCGGGATCATCTGCGCTCGCTCGCGCAGCGTGTCGAGGTCGCGGACGACGCAATCCGCATCATGGGATCAAAGACGGAGCTGCTAAGGACGCTTATTGCCGGCCAAGTGCGGGCATCGGCGGCGGCTGGCGTGCCCAGAGGGGTTCCGAAGTGGCGGATGGGGTGAGATTCGAACTCACGGTGGGCTTGCACCCACGGCGGTTTTCAAGACCGCTGCCTTAAACCACTCGGCCACCCATCCGGCTCGCTGACGCGGGCACGTTATTGCAATCCTCCGCCGGAGCGTCAACGCGCGCGAGGCCCAAATGCCCGGCGGGCGCTCAGGACCGGATGACATCAAACCCGGCACGAGCGGGGTGATGTGCGCCCGGTCGGGGCAGATAGCTCGGAGCAAATGGATCGAAGATTCGTGTCAGGATGCCGCCTGCTCGCCGGCGTGCGCCGCCTGCCACCACTCCTCGATGGCCTGCTTGTCCGCCCGCATCCTGACCGCGTCCGGAGCGACCTTCCACCACGCCTCGTGATGCTTCTCGGACACCGTGGTCAGCACCGGCACGCCGGCAGCGATGGCTGCCTTGAACGCCGCGGCGAGGCCGCCGCCCTGGGCCTCCAGCTTGCCGAACTTGCTCAGCACCACGAGATCGCTCTCCGCGATCTGATCCAGCAGCGTGGCGCAGGCGCTTTCCACGCCCTCGCCGTCGAGATGGCAGGAGGTGTGCGCCGGCGGCGTCTCCAGATACATCAGGAAGCTTCTGCCGGTGACGATGTCGCGCAGCAGGCCTGCTGTGCAGCTGCGGTCGGGCAGGGCATGGGCTTCGCCGATCAGGCCGACGACATTCAGCCCCGCGTCGCGCCATTCGGCCGCCTTGGCGGCGAACAGATGCTGGATCGCGAAACTGTCCGGTCCGATCACGGTGCCGATGGGCGCTGGAGTGGCGGTCATCTCGATCATCCTGCGGTCAAGGAAACATATAATAAGAATGTCTCTTCCAGACCCCGGCTTCAATATGAATTCGACCTCCCGATTCGGCGGGCCCAGACCTGAAAATGGCCGAGCCAGGGACGGGGATACCTTCAAAGCCCGCTTGGGAACCTCTGGTTTACCAACTTGGCCGTCCCCCATTTCGCCACGGGCGGCTATGGTTTATGATCCGCAACTGTTCGGGGACCGCGGCCGCTTCGGCCGGCGGCGATTTTGCGTCGGGATCGAATGGGGTTGATCAATCAAGCGGCCGTGCGTCGCAGCCAGCAATTCGCGGGTCTTGCCTGCGCCTGCCTGCTGCTGGCCAATTGCTCGGCGTCCGGCAAGTTCTCGCGTGTCGATCCCAAATACGGCGTGTCCTCCAGCCCCCGCGTGGTCGATTTCGATCAGCCGGTTCCCAAGGGCGGCGGCACCTACCGGATCGGCAAGCCCTATACGGTCGCCGGCCGCACTTACGTGCCGCAGGAGAATTACAACTACCGCGCCGAGGGTCTCGCCTCCTGGTATGGCGATAATTTCCACGGCCGCCTGACCGCGAATGGCGAGGTCTTCGACATGACCTCGCTGACCGCCGCGCATCCGACCCTGCCGATGCCGAGCTATGTCCGCGTCACCAATACGAGCAACGGCAAGTCGCTGATCGTGCGCGTCAACGATCGCGGGCCGTATCACGGCAACCGCGTCATCGACGTTTCGCACCGCGCCGCCACGCTGCTCGATTTCTACAAGAACGGCACCGCCCGTGTCCGGGTCGAATATGTCGGCCGCGCGCCGCTGGAAGGCTCCGACGACCGCCAGCTTGTTGCCACGCTGCGCACTGGCGAGCCGGCTCCCGCCCCATCCGCTATCCGGATCGCTTCGGCGAAACCGTTCGTGCCGGAGATGCCGGAGAGCAGGGGCGTTGCCCGCGCCGATGTTCCGCTGCCGGCGGACCGGCCCTACAGCCTCGGCACCACGCAGGCCGACATGGCCGGAATGGGCGCGAGCGAGGTTTCGGCCCGCCGCGCCGTGCGTCAGGACGGCTATCGCTCGGCGTCCGCCGCCCCGATGGGCGATGACATCGGCTCGGTGAGCGCCTACCGGCCGGTCGCCGCGGAAACCATCGGCAATCCGCTGTCGCGCGGGCTTTACTGATCCCCTGATTCCACCGTCTCCTTATGGTGAGGAGGAGCCATCAGCGCGTTTACGCGCTGGTGGCGACGTCTCGAACCATGAGGCCACACCATGGCGGCCTCATCCTTCGAGACGCATCGCCAGGGCAGGCGTAGCCTGCGATGGCGATGCTCCTCAGGATGAGGATCAAGCTTGTGATTCCCTGCGTTGTTCGGGCCTGTGCCAACTGTTACAACGCCATTCTCAGGAATCGAAGAATGGCAGCGATCTCATCAGGGTATGTGACGTCGAGGCGCCCGGCGATGTCGTGGGGACGCGCGCTGCTGGCCGGCTTCGTGATGCTCGGGCTCGCCGCCGGCGGGGTGGCGTCTGCCGCCAATAACAGCGTGCAGGGCGCCAAGAAGGAGGAGGGCGGGCTCGACATCGATGCGCCGACCGCGATCCTGATCGAGGGAAAGACCGGCAGCATCCTGTTCGAGAAGAATGCCGACCAGTTGCTGGCGCCCTCCAGCATGATGAAGCTGATGACCGTGGAGGTGGTGTTCGACGCCATCGCCAAGGGCGAGGTCAAGCTCACCGACGAATACAAGATCAGCGAGAATGCGTGGCGGCGCGGCGGCGCGCCCTCCGGCAGCTCGACCATGTTCGCCGCGCTCAACAGTCAGGTCAGCGTCGATAATCTCTTGCGCGGCGCGATCATCCAGAGCGGCAACGATTCCTGCATTGCCCTCGCCGAAGGCATGTCCGGCAACGAGACCGAGTTCGTCGCGCGGATGACCAGGCGCGCGCGCGAACTGGGCCTGACACATGCGACCTTCGGCAACACCAACGGCCTGCCCAATCCGGACAACAAGATGTCGGTGCGCGAACTGGCGACGCTGTCGCGGCACATCATCCTGACCTATCCGGAGTTCTACAAACTGTTCGGCGAGCGCGAGTTCACCTGGAACAAGATCCGCCAGCAGAACCGCAATCCGCTGCTTAACTCGCTCGATGGCGCCGACGGCCTCAAGACCGGCTACACCAAGGAGGGCGGCTACGGCATGGTCGGCTCGGCGGTGCAGAACGGCTTGCGGCTGATCGTGGCAGTCAACGGCCTCGAGGACGCCGCCGATCGCGCGGCCGACGCCAAGCGTTTGCTGGAGTGGGGCTTCCGCAATTTCGAATCCCGCACGCTGTTCGCGGCCGGGCACACCGTCGGCTACGCCAAGGTGTTCGGCGGCGAGGCCGGGTCGGTGAAGCTGAGCGCCGTCGAGCCGGTAAAGGTGATGGTGCAGCGGAACGGCAACGACAAGCTGGTTGCCCGCATCATCTACAAGGGGCCGGTGCGCGCGCCGGTCGCAAGCGGTCAGCCGGTCGGCGTGCTCAAGGTGTGGCGCGGACAGAACCTCGCGCTGGAGATGCCGCTGCATGCAGCCGAAGATGTCGGCCGCGGATCGATTACGCAGCGTGCGATCGACGGCGCGAGCGAACTTGCGATCGGTCTCTTCCGCGCCGGCGTGGAGAAGCTGTGACGATGGCCGGGAAGGATTCGTCCGCCACAGCCGCGCTGGGCTGCTTCATCACCTTCGAGGGCGGCGAGGGCTCCGGCAAGTCGACTCAGATCCAGATTCTGGCCGACCGCCTCAACAACACCGCCTTCCGCACCATCGTGACGCGCGAACCGGGCGGCTCGCCCGGCGCGGAGATCATCCGTCATGTGCTGCTCTCGGGCGTCGGCAAGGCGTTCGGCAGCGATGCCGAAACGCTGCTGTTCGCGGCGGCGCGTGACGATCATGTGCATCAGGTGATCAAGCCGGCGCTGGAGCGCGGCATCTGGGTGCTGTGCGACCGCTTTACCGACTCGACGCGGGTCTATCAGGGCAAGCTCGGCAAGGTCGATCCGGCGCTGATCAAGGCGCTGGAGCACGTCACCATCGGCGATCTCAAGCCGGACCTGACGCTGATCCTCGACGTGCCAGTCGCGGTCGGCCTGCGCCGCGCAATCAAGCGCCGCGGCAAGGCGGTCGCCGACCGCTTCGAGCAGGAAAGCCTCGGCTTTCATGAGAAGCTGCGCGCGGCCTATCAGCAGCTTGCGACCGACGAACCGCAGCGCTGCGTGCTGATCGACGCCAATGCCGATGCCGACACCGTGGCGGCGCGGATCTGGGCCGTCGTGCAGGAGCGTCTGCTCAAGAGCGACGCCAGCCAGACGGTGCGTGCATGAGCCCGCGCGAGGCCGAGAGCGAAGCGATGGTGCCGCTGCCGCGCAGGACCGCGCGGCTCTATGGCCATGCGGCGGCCGAAGCGACGCTGCTGGGTGCCTACAAGAGCGGCCAGATTCCGCACGCCTGGCTGATCGGCGGCGCGCAGGGCATCGGCAAGGCAACGCTGGCCTATCGCATGGCAAAGTTTGTGCTCGCCAATCCCGAGCCGTCCATGCCCGCGGTTCAGCGCGCGACCAGCCTCGACCTCGATCCCGATCATCCGGTGGCGCGGCAGGTGGTGGCCGGCAGCCATGGCGGCCTTCTGACGCTGGAGCGCACCGCCAACGACAAGGGCGTGATGCGCAGCGTCATCACCGTCGATGAATCGCGCGAGACCATCTCGTTCTTCGGCTCGACCGCTGCCGTGGCCGGCTGGCGGGTCTGCATCGTTGATACGGTGGATGAACTCAACGCCAATGCGTCCAACGCGCTGTTGAAGATTCTGGAGGAGCCGCCGGCGCGCTCGCTGTTTCTTCTGGTCAGCCACGCGCCTTCGCGCGTGCTCGCCACCATCCAGTCGCGCTGCCGCAAGCTGATGCTGCGGCCGCTGGCGGCAAGCGATGTGATCCTCGCCACCGCGCAGGCCACGGAGCGCGGCACGCAGGATGCAGCCTTGCGCGAGGCGGCGGAGGCAGGCGAGGGCAGCGTGGCGCGGACACTGGCGCTGCTCGGCGGCGATGCGCTCGGCCTGCATCACCGCACCGCGGCGCTGCTCGATGCCCTGCCGCATGTCGATCCGCGCGCGTTGCATGCGCTCGGCGATGCGCTGCCACTCAATGACCGCGTCGCCTTGCGCACGTTTATCGATACAGTGGATCGCTGGCTGACGTCGCATCTGCGCGCGCCGGATTTGCAGGCGAATCTGCCGCGCCTTGCGCGCCTTGCGGAGGTATGGGAAAAGATCAACCAGTCCGCGCGCGAGACCGAAGCGTTCAATCTGGAGCGCAAGCCGCTGGTGTTTTCGGTCTTTAGCATGCTGGCCGAAGCCACCGCGAAGTCTCCGTCGCGGGCTTAGATATATAGACACCGCCGGCCCGGAGCGCGCCCCTGCGATCGCGATCCCGTCGGCATTGTTGCGAAAGCTGAAGGACGCGTGATGGCCAAGGCAGCCAAATCGAAAAAGAAGACGGTGAAGACGGCGCGCGCGCCAAAGCGTGCCAAGGCTGCATCGAAGGTGCGTGGCCACAAGGCGTCCAAGGCGAAGACAACGAAAAAGACCGCCAAGAAAGCCGTGAAGAAGGCTGCCAAGAAAACGGCGAAGACATCCGTCACGAAGCGGAAGAAGGTCACCGCCAAAAAGGCCGCCACCAAAAAGCGCACGACGAAAGGCGCTGCGAAGCGCAAGCCCGCCCGCAAAGCCAAGCCTGTCGCCAAGGCCAAGGTTGCGAAGTCCAGGCCTTCCCAAGCGAAGAAGGCAGTCGCACCGAAGGCGAAGTCGGCTCCGGTCGCGGCAAAGCCCACGCCGGTGAAAGCGCCGCGTAAGCCGGCGCAGCCGAAACCCGCAGCAAAGCCGGTGCAGGCCGCCGCCGCTCCCGCCCGTAACGCGTTCTACATCACCACCGCGATCGCATACCCTAATGGCGCACCGCATATCGGCCACGCTTATGAGGCGATCGCCACCGACGCGCTGGCGCGCTTCCAACGCCTCGACGGCAAGGATGTGTTCTTCCTGACCGGTACCGATGAGCACGGCCTGAAGATGATCCAGACCGCGCAGAAGGAGAACATGACGCCGGCCGATCTCGCCGCGCGCAACGCTGCGCGGTTCAAGGAGATGGATCAGCGTCTCAACGTGTCCTACGACCGCTTCATCCGCACCTCCGAGCGTCAGCATCACGAGTCCACGCAGGAAATCTGGCGGCGGATGACCGCGAACGGCGACATCTATCTCGATAGCTATGCCGGCTGGTACTCGGTGCGCGACGAGGCCTATTACGCCGAGGACGAAACCACGGTGGGCGAGGATGGCGTGCGTCGCGGCCCGCAGGGCACACCGGTCGAGTGGGTGGAGGAGAAGAGCTATTTCTTCAAGCTCTCTGCCTATCAGGACAAATTGCTGGCGCTCTACGAGCAGCAGGCGGACTTCATCGGCCCCGACGTGCGCCGGAATGAGGTGGTTTCGTTTGTCAAAAGCGGGCTGAAGGATCTGTCGATCTCGCGTACTACGTTCGACTGGGGCGTGAAGGTGCCGGAAGATCCGGAGCATGTGATGTATGTCTGGGTCGACGCGCTGACCAACTACATCACCGGCGTGGGCTTCCCCGACGAGAGCGACAAGAATTGGCATTACTGGCCGGCAGACGTGCACGTCATCGGCAAGGATATCATCCGCTTCCATGCGGTGTACTGGCCCGCCTTCCTGATGTCGGCCGGGATTCCGCTGCCGAAGCGTGTGTTCGCGCACGGCTTCCTGTTCAACCGCGGCGAGAAGATGTCAAAGTCGGTCGGCAACGTGGTCGATCCGTTCAATCTGGCGGATCAATATGGCGTCGATCAGCTTCGCTACTTCCTGCTGCGCGAGGTGCCGTTCGGACAGGACGGCAACTACAATCATGAGGCGATTGTGGCGCGCACCAACGCCGACCTCGCCAACGATCTCGGCAATCTCGCGCAGCGCTCGCTGTCGATGATCGGCAAGCAGCATGCCGGCGTGCTGCCGGAGCCGGGCGAATTCAGCGACAACGACAAGGCCATTCTGGCGCAAGCCGACGCCATGCTGGCGCAGACGCGCGAGGCGATGGCGACGCAGCAGATCCATCAGGCGCTGAATGCGATCTGGGCCGTGGTGGCGGAAGCCAACCGCTATTTCGCGGGCGAGGCGCCGTGGGTGCTGGCCAAGACCGATCCGGCGCGGCAGAAGACGGTGCTCTATGTCACCGCCGAGGTGGTGCGGCAGATCGCGATTCTGGCGCAGCCGGCGATGCCCGAGGCGATGACGAAGATGCTCGACATCCTCGCCATTCCGGCGGATGCACGCGACTTCGCGGCGCTTGCCACCCGCATCAAGGGCGGCACGCAGCTTCCGCCGACTTCGCCGGTGTTCCCGCGTTATGTCGAGCCCGTGATTCAGCCGCAGTGAAATCCTGATGCTTGTCGACAGCCACTGCCATCTCGATTTTCCGGACTTCGCCGACGATCTCGACGGCATTGTCGCGCGGGCCGAGGCGGCGGGGGTGGAGCGCATCGTCACGATCTCGACGCGGGTGCGGCGGATCGCGGCGCTGCAGGCGATCACCGAGCGCTTTCCCAATGTCTATTGCTCGGTCGGCACTCATCCGCATCAGGCCGATGAGGAAGACGGCATCACCGCGGATGAGCTGATCGCGCTGACGCGGCATCCGAAAACCGTGGCGCTGGGCGAGGCGGGGCTGGATTATTTCTACGACAATTCCTCGCGCGAAGCGCAGGAGCGGGGCTTCCGCACCCATATCGCCGCCGCGCGCGCGACCGGCCTGCCGCTGGTGATCCACACCCGCGAGGCGGACGAGGATTGCGGCCGCATTCTCGACGAGGAGATGGCGAAGGGATCGTTCCGCGCGGTGCTGCATTGCTACACCGGCGGCCGCGATCTGGCGATGAAGGCGATCGCGCACGGGCTGTCGATCTCCTTCACCGGCATCCTCACCTTCAAGAACTCGCAGGCGATCCGCGATATTGCCGCCGAATTGCCGGCCGATCGCATCATGGTCGAAACCGATGCGCCGTTCCTCGCGCCGGGAAAATTCCGTGGCAAGCGCAACGAGCCGGCCTTTGTGGTCGAGACCGCGAAAGTGCTGGCGGATGTTCGCGGCGTGTCGCTTGAGGAGATCGCGCGCCAGACCACCGATAATTTCTATCGCTTCTTCGACAAGGTGCCGCGCGGCGGCGCGGGCGCGGCATGAGTGTCACTCTCACCATTCTCGGCTGCGGTTCGTCCGCCGGTGTGCCGCGCCCGGCGCTCGGCTGGGGCGCCTGCGATCCGGCCAATCCGAAAAACCGCCGTCGCCGCTGCTCGCTGATGGCGGAGCGGCAGTCGGCGGACGGCATCACGCGCGTCATCATCGACACCTCGCCGGATTTGCGCGAGCAGTTGATCGACGGCAATGTCGATCACATCGACGCGGTGTTCCTCACCCACGAACATGCCGACCAGACCCATGGCATCGACGACCTGCGCTCGATCACCATGCATCAGCGCCGCCGCGTGCCGGTCTATCTCAATCAATCGACGGCGAAGGACATCATCCCGCGCTTCGGCTATTGCTT
This sequence comes from uncultured Afipia sp., assembly GCA_964384815.1. GTDB lineage: Bacteria > Pseudomonadota > Alphaproteobacteria > Rhizobiales > Xanthobacteraceae > Afipia. Next base: position 28,452 of record CAYLLZ010000001.1, read on the forward strand.
CAAATCCCCGCCGGGCAGCGGCTATCCGCCGATTCTCGACAGGTTCGATGTGGAAGCGGGGGACACCAAGGTGATCGAGGGGAAGGGCGGCCCGCTCTCCCTCACCGCGTTCGAACTGCAGCACGGCAATATTCCGGCGCTCGGCTATCGCATCGGCAACGCCGCCTACACGCCCGACGTCAGCGACATTCCGGCCGAGAGCTGGCCGGCGCTCGAAGGCCTCGATCTGTGGATCATCGACGGCTTGCGCTATGCATCGCATCCCAGCCATTTCAGCGTCGATGACGCTCTGCGCTGGATCGAACGTTTCAAGCCGAAGCAGGCGGTGATCACCAACATGCATGCCGATCTCGACTATGAGGTGCTGCGGCAGAAGCTGCCGGCGCATGTCGTGCCGGCGTTTGACGGCATGCGGATTGAGATTGACGGGTAGTGGCGCTCGGGAAAAAGCCCGAGCCAATTTGTTAGCGTCATTGCCGGGCTTGACCCGGCAATCCATCGAAATGAATCTTTTCGACAAAATGATGGATGCGCGGGTCAAGCCCGCGCATGACGACTAGTTGTGTAGCGCTACGCCGAAATCGCCTTGGCCGACTGCATCTGCTCGCGCAGCACGAATTTCTGGATCTTGCCGGTCGAGGTCTTGGGGATGGTGCCGAATACCACGGCTTTCGGCGCCTTGAAGCCCGGCAGGCGCTCGCGGCAATAGGCCAGGATCTCGCTTTCGCTGGCCGCTGCGTTGGCCTTCAGTTCGACGAACGCGCAGGGGACCTCGCCCCATCTGTCGTCCGGTTTCGCCACCACGGCGGCGAACAGCACCGCGGGATGCTTGTAGAGCACGTCCTCGATTTCCAGCGAGGAAATGTTCTCGCCGCCGGATATGATGATGTCCTTGGAGCGGTCCTTGATGATGACGTAGCCGTCCTGATCGATCACACCGAGATCGCCGGTGTGAAACCAGCCGCCGGCAAACGCCTTGCGCGTGGCTTCGGGATTCTTCAGATAGCCCTTCATCACGATATTGCCGCGGAACATCACCTCGCCGACGGTCTCACCGTCATGCGGCACCACCTGCATGGTCTCGGGATCGATCACCGTGATCGATTCTTGCAGCGGATAGGTGACGCCCTGCCGCCGTGTCAGTTGCGCGCGGTCCTCGATCGGCAGTTCGCTCCAGCCGTCTTGCTCGGCGCAGAACGAAGCGGGGCCGTAGGTCTCGGTGAGACCGTAGACATGAGTGAGCCGGATCCCGATTTTCTCCGCGCCCGCCAGGATCGCCACCGGCGGCGCGGCGCCCGCGATCAGGCCGACGACATGGCCGCTGGTGCGCGCAACGCGCGCCTCGGGCGCGTTCATCAGCATGTTGTAGACGATCGGCGCGCCGCACATGTGGGTGACCTGATGGCGCTCGATCAGCGTGAAGATCTTCGCCGGATCGACCTTGCGCAGGCAGATGTTGACGCCGGCGGTCGCGGCCATGGTCCAGATGAAGCACCAGCCGTTGCAATGAAACATCGGCAGCGTCCACAGATAGATCGGATGCAGGCCGAGATTGCCGGCGAGGGCGTTGCTCACCGCGTTGATGTAGGCGCCGCGATGGTGCGTCACCACGCCCTTGGGATCGCCCGTGGTGCCCGAAGTGTAGCTCAGCGCGATGGCGTCCCATTCGTCGGCCGGTAGTGTCCAGGCGAAGTCCGGATCGCCCGATGCGACCGCCTCCTCGTATTCGATCTCGCCGATCCGGCCGCCGCCGGAAAATGCCGCGTCGTCGACGTCGACCACGATCGGTTTCGGCGTTTTCATCAGCCGAAGCGCCTCGGCGATCACGCCGCTGAACTCCGGATCGACCAGCAGCACCTTGGCGCCGCCATGCTCCAGCATGAACGCCAGCGCGCCAGCGTCGAGCCGGATATTGAGCGCGTTGATGACGCCGCCGGTCATCGGCACGGCAAAATGCAGCTCGTTCATCGCCGGCACGTTCGGCAGCATCGCCGCGACGGTATCGCCACGGCCGATGCCGCGCCGCGCCAGCCAGGACGCGAAGCGCCGGCAGCGCTCATAGGTCTGGGCCCAGGTGAAGGTCCGGTCCTCGTAGACGGTGCTGAGGCGGTCCGGATAAACGCCGGCAGAGCGCGCCAGGAAGCTGACGGGTGACAGCGACACGAAGTTGGCGGGCGTCTTGTCGAGGCCGATATCGTAAGGTCCGGGCGCGGTGCTCATGGCTTTTCCCGAGAGATGGGCAATGACAAAACTCTAGTGGAATAGCGCCGCAACAATCCAGCGCCGGGGCGACATCACATCGGATAATCTGCGGCCATCGAGAGCCTTGGGATGATCAAAAGCTCAGGTGATCTAAGGATATCTAGCTACAATTACCTGAAAAATATTATCTAATTATATTCCATAATATACCTTATGCGAATTATGGATTGGCTGATGCAGAGCTAACGCACTGGCTGGCACCCGGTCGCTTCAACCACCCTCCAGACCTTTCTCCGCCGTCATGGCCGAGCTTGACCCGGCCATCCACGTCTTGTCTTGGCCAGAGCTTCTTGCCTGTTCAAAGTCCTGTCTGGATTGCTTCGCTTCGCTCGCAATGACGATAGAACTGGGCATGACCATCTTTCCGCATCCACAACGGCCTCGACAGGAATTCCGGTGAACCCCAGACGACAGAAACGGCCGCTTGGACGCGGATCGGATACCGCCCGCTGGATCGCCTTGCTGTTTGCCCTGATCGGCTCGCTGTCGTATTTCGCCTATGACCGCCTGTTCCGGCCGCCGGATGCGCCGATCAGCGGCCTTGCCAGCGTCGCCGATGGCGACACCATCCGAATCTTCAACACCCGAATCCGGCTGCTGGATATCGACGCGCCGGAGCTCGATCAGACCTGCGAGGACGCGCAGGGCCAATCATGGGCCTGCGGCGAGGCGGCCAGCACCGAACTGCACAAGCATCTGCGCGGCCATATCGTGACCTGTCAGCCACAAGGCCGCGACTACTATCAGCGGGCGTTGGCCACCTGCTCCCTGCCCGACGGCTCCAACATCAACGGCTGGCTGGTGCTTCAGGGCTGGGCCGTGATGGCGAACCGGGCGCAGGTCTATCAGAGTGAGGAGAACGAGGCACGGCGGGCCAAGCGCGGCATCTGGCGCGGCACCTTCATGGAGCCGCGCGAATGGCGCAAGCAGCATCCGAGGCAGGAAACCCTCGATCTCATGAAGTGACGCCGAGCCAAAGCCGCGTCAGTTTCTCACCGCATAGATTGGCGTGCGCAGCGTGAACTGGATGACGGGCGCCGGTGTCCATGCCGCTTCGAACGAGACACCGAACAGGCGGTTGTCGTTATCATCCATCCGGTCGAGATCGACCCGCAGGATCGGCTGGGTGAAGGACGGCAACTGGATCAGGTTGCCGACATGGGCACCGCCGAACGACTGGACGCCGAGGCGGCCGGTCAGCTTCCAGTTATCCGGCCATTGGTAGAACGCGCCGGCATAGCCGATCATCGACGGCGCAATGTTTCCGCTGATCGCGAGATCCGAATTCACGAAGACCTTGGTGAATTTGATGCCGCCGAGCACGCCGCGCGTTTCGTCCTCGTCGAAGGCGTATTTGAGTTCGACGACGCTTGAGGATGTCGTGGCGGACAGACCGAGCGCGGCACCGTTGAAGGTGCGCGAGATAATCGACTGCACCGTCACCGCCGGCGTGGCATCCGTCTGCTCCAGCACATCGGCGGTGAAGCCGACATTCCAGCTATCCAGCGTCACCGCGCTCCAGTCGGTCAGTGCCGTGGCATACGTGCTGCCGCTGACGCCGGCGTAGATCGACAGTCTGTCGTTGACGTCCACCGTCACCGGCGCATTGAACGTCACGTTCTGGCTGGGAAGGCTCGAGAACGAGGCGAAGCTGCGGAAGCCGAGCAGCAACGTGTTGGCCGGTACCTTGGCGTAGGCGGTGGACAGGTCAAGGTAGATGTTGGGCGTGCTGCTGACCGCCTCCTCTTTGTCGGCGGCGATCGAGGCTGTCACCGGGAGTATCGTGGCACAGGTAAGCGTCGTCATGGCGTATGCGATGTGCACTCGCCTCCGCCGTCGTAAACGTATCCTTGCCGATCATCCGCGGCATAAGCTTCGCCTGCGCCTTGCGCGCGGCGAGCAGCGAAGGCTGATCACGTCTGCGCCGGGTTACCTTTGCGGTGAGCATACTCAGTCCAGCCTTTGGCGCGCAACTGACAGGCCGGGCATTCGCCGCAGCCGAAGCCCCAGGCATGACGCGCCCCGCGCTCGCCGAGATAGCAGGTGTGCGACTGCTCGACGATCAGATCGACCAGCGCCCTGCCGCCGAGCTGTTCGGCAAGCTGCCAGGTCGCGGCCTTGTCGCGCCACATCAGTGGCGTGTGCAGTTCGTAATTGCGCGCGATGCCGAGATTGAGCGCGACGTTGAGCGCCTTGATGGTGACGTCGCGGCAGTCCGGATAGCCGGAGTAGTCGGTCTCGCACATGCCGCCGACGATGTGGCGGATGCCGCGCCGGTAGGCCAGCGCTGCGGCGAAGGTGAGGAACAACAGGTTGCGGCCGGGCACGAAGGTGTTGGGCAGGCCGCCCTCTCCCATCTCGATCGCCACCTCGCGCGTCAGCGCCGTGTCGGACAATTCGCCGAGCGTCGGAATGTCGAGCGTGTGGCGCTCGCCGATCCTGTCGCGCCAGCCCGGTTGGATGTTCTTCATGCCGTCGATCAGGCGATCGCGGCAGTCGAGTTCGACCAGATGGCGCTGGCCGTAGGAAAAGCCGACAGTCTCGACGCGGTCGAACTCCGACAACGCCCATGCCAGGCAGGTCGCGGAATCCTGGCCGCCGGAAAACAGCACCAGCGCCGCTTCGTCGCTCTGCTGCCGTGTCTTGATTGGATCGCTCATGGCCGCGCATGTAGCATCGGCGAAGGCTGCGGCCAACCGGCAAATATGCGGCATTTCGGGGGATGAACGCAGGTTGGGGCTGTCTGGCGGCTCGCGCTTGCGGCATAGAGAGACAACGTTGCTCTCAACCGGCCGGGTGCCTGCATGACCACGTCCTCCCGCGATATTTCGCGTCTTCTTGAGATCATGACAGCGCTACGTGCGCCCGGCACCGGCTGTCCGTGGGATCTGGAGCAGAATTTCGCGACGATCGCGCCATACACCATCGAGGAAGCCTACGAGGTGGCGGACGCCATCGCCCGCGACGACATGGTGGACCTGCGGGAAGAACTCGGCGACCTGTTGCTGCAGGTGGTGTTTCACGCCCGCATGGCGGAGGAACAGGGCGCATTCGCGTTCGGCGACGTGGTCGATGCGATCGTGACCAAGATGATCCGGCGGCATCCGCATGTGTTCGGCGACAAGGCCGGCCGCATGCCGCCGGACGAAGTGAAACAGTCGTGGCAGCGGATCAAGGCCGAGGAGAAGGCCGAACGCGCGGCGCGTCATCTACAGCCTGCGCCCACCTCGCTGCTGGCGAAGGTCAAGGCCGGCCAGCCGGCGCTGGCGCATGCGCTTGATCTGCAACGCGTGGCTTCCACTGTTGGGTTCGACTGGAACGATCCGCGCGCGGTGCTGGCCAAGATCCGCGAGGAAGCCGACGAGATCGAAGCGGCGCTCGATCGCAAGGACGTCCGCGAGATCGCGTCCGAGACCGGCGATCTTCTGTTCGCCGTGGTCAACCTCGCCCGTCACGCCGGAGCAGATCCGGAGATGTCGCTGCGCGCGGCCAATGTGAAGTTCGAGCGGCGCTTTGGCTATATCGAGCAGGCACTGGAAAAGCGCGGCGTCGCACTCGGCGACTCCACGCTGGAGGAAATGGACGCGCTGTGGAACGAGGCGAAGCGGGCTGAGAGGGCGTAAGTTATCGTGTCTGAGCTCGGCGGGCATCAATCGCACCCTGCTCTCGTCATTGCGAGCGAAGCGAAGCAATCCAGTTCCTCATGGTGAGGAGGAGCCAACAGCGCGTTTACGCGCGTCTTCCGACGCGCTATGGCGACGTCTCGAACCCATGAGGCCGAACGGATCGTGGCATCGTGGCCTCATCCTTCGAGACGCACCGCTACACGGTGCTCCTCAGGATGAGGATTGGGTTCAGGACTGGATTGCTTCGTCGCTGACGCTCCTCGCAATGACGGCGATGATTCTGTTTTCGTCATGCCCGCGCTTGTCGCGGGCATCCACGTCTTTACAAAAGATCTGCAAAGAAGGCGCGGATGGCCGGGTCAAGCCCGGCCATGACGACATTGTACAAGGTCGTGCCTTGGTTTGCTTAAGCCTTACGATGCCCGCGGCACTGCGCCGAAGCGCTCGATGGCGATGTCGCGTTTGGTCTCGTCCACGCGCACCGTCATCAGATAGCGGCCGTTCTCAAGCTGCTTGTCGAGCACCTCGGAATTGCAGTGCAGCCAGCTGATTCCCGAACCGTCGCCGGCATCGACCGACAGATCGAGCGTGATGCGGGTTGCGGCCAGGCGATCCTCGATCGCCGCCAGCAATGCATTGACGCCCTCGCCGGTTTCGGCCGAGACCAGCAGCGCCGGCTGATCGACCGGCCGCCGCGCGGCGATGCGCGCGAGATTCTCGCGCTCCTCCGGGCTGAAGCGATCGATCTTGTTCCAGACCTCGATGATGCGGCGGCCCTGCTCCGGATCGATGTTGAGCTGGCGCAGCACCTGATCAACATCGCGCTCCTGCGCTTCGGCGTCCTCATGCGAGATATCGCGGACATGGAGGATGACGTCGGCCTCGATCACCTCTTCCAGCGTGGCGCGGAACGCGGCGACCAGCGTGGTCGGAAGATCCGAGATGAAGCCCACGGTGTCCGATAGCATCGCCTTGCCGCCATGCGGCAGCGTCAGCGCGCGCAGCGTGGGATCGAGGGTTGCGAACAGCATGTCGGCCGCCTGCACGTCGGCGCGGGTCAGGCGGTTGAACAGCGTCGATTTGCCGGCGTTGGTGTAGCCGACCAGTGCCACGACGCGATATGGCACACGCTGGCGTCCGGCGCGATGCAGCCGCCGCGTCGCCTGCACTTTCTTCAGATCGTTTTCCAGACGCGTGATGCGCTCGCCGATCATGCGGCGGTCGGCTTCGATCTGGGTTTCGCCGGGACCGCCCATGAAGCCGAAGCCGCCGCGCTGGCGCTCCAGATGGGTCCATGAGCGCACGAGGCGGCTGCGCTGATAATTCAGATGCGCAAGCTCGACCTGCAGCGAGCCTTCTTTCGTTTTGGCGCGGCGGCCGAAGATTTCGAGAATGAGCCCGGTGCGGTCGAGCACCTTGGCGCCCCATTCCTTTTCGAGGTTACGCTGCTGGATCGGCGATAGCGCGCAATCCATCACCACCAGATCGACATCGTGCGCCTTGATCAGGCCGATGATCTCCTCGACCTTGCCCTTGCCGAGATAGGTCGCGGGACGGATGTCGGAGAGCGGCACGAGGATGGCATCGGCCACCACTAGATCGATGGCGCGGGCAAGACCCGCCGCCTCTTCCAGCCGTGCCTGCGGATCGCGGACGGCGACAACGCCTGCGGGCGCATCGGGATCACCACGACGCGCGCGCCGGTACGGGCCGATGACCAGCACCCGCCCTGTCGTCTCGCCCCTCTCCGACCGTGGACGGTCGGCACCCCCATCGAAAGCCCGGGGTTCCAACTCAGTCGATACTCAAGCTGACGTTTCCTCGCCGCCTTCAAACATCTGGATCGGCGCGCCGGGCATGATGGTCGAGATCGCATGCTTGTAGACAAGCTGCGAGTGACCGTCGCGGCGCAGCAGCAAACAGAAATTGTCGAACCAGGTGACAATGCCCTGCAGCTTCACTCCGTTGACCAGAAAGATCGTCAATGGCGTTTTCGCCTTGCGAACGTGATTGAGGAAGGTGTCCTGTAGATTTTGTGCGCGGTCTGCCGCCATTATTCTTGTCCCGCAGTTTTTCAACGCTTTTCTTATTGGGCCAGCCTCGCCTTTTGCTTGGGCGGTCCTGGCTGCCGGCCACCCCGAGATCCCCCTCCGGGCGCTGCACTGCAATTAAACGGCAGGTCCTGTGGATAGGCAAGGTCACCCCGCGTCGCAACGGCCGGAAAACACCTGAAAAATCAGGAAAATGCCGAAAACTGGTGAAAATGCTGCCGCAGCTTCAGGGCGATCGGCCCCGGTTGACCCTCGCCGACCGGCTTTCCGTCGATGGCGACGACCGGCATCACGATCTGGCTGCAGGCCGTGACGAAGGCCTCGGCCGCCTCATAAGCCTCCTTGGGCGTGAACGGCCGCACCTCCAGCCTGATCTGCAAAGCCGCCAGAACCTCGGTCAGAACCGCCCGTGTAATGCCGGGAAGAATGCCGGCGTCGGCCGACCGCGTTACCACGATACCGTCCTTGGTGATGATCCAGGCGTTGCTGGACGCGCCTTCGGTGACGAAACCGTCGCGGTCCACAAACCACGCCTCATAGGCGCCCTGCTCGCGCGCCTGCTGCTTGGCGAGCACGTTCGGCAGCAGGCTGATCGATTTGATATCGACACGCGGCCAGCGGTTTTCCGGCGTGGTGATCACCTTGATGCCGTGCGCGGCGGTCGCCTCGTTCTTCTCGAGATTGAGGCTGCGGGCGGTGACAACTACGCTCGGCCGCACCGCGGGCGACGGAAAGGCATGATCGCGGCGGGCGACGCCGCGGCTGATCTGCAGATAGACGATGCCGTAGCTGACGCGGTTGCGCCGCACGACCTCATGGATCACGACCTCAAGCGAAGCCAGCGGCATCGGCATCGCGATCTTCAGTTCGGACAGCGAGCGTTGCAGGCGGGCCAGATGCCGCGGCATGTCCACGATCCGGCTGCCGCGGATCTCGCAGACTTCATAGATGCCGTCGGAGAACTGATAGCCGCGGTCTTCGATATTCACGACCGCATCGCGCATGGGGCGATACTGGCCGTTGACATAGGCGATGCGTGACATGGGACCCTGTTGAATGACTAACCGACGCCGAGCGCCTTGAGTTTGCGGTGAAGCGCCGAGCGCTCCATGCCGACGAATTCGGCGGTGCGCGAGATGTTGCCGGAGAAACGGCTGATCTGCGCGATCAGATAATCGCGTTCGAATACTTCGCGCGCTTCGCGCAGCGGCAGCCCCATGATGTGCTCGCCGTTGACGCCCGTCGGCATCGCCGGGATCATCGAGCCGACATCCTGCGGCAGCATGTCTGCCGTGATGATGGCCTCCGGCTCGCCACCGGCCAGAATCATGACGCGTTCGACGTTGTTGCGAAGCTGGCGGATGTTGCCCGGCCAGACATGTGACTGCAGCACCGCCATGGCGTCGTCGCCGATCTTGCGTTTTGGCAGGCCGGTCGAGGCGGAAATCTGGTCCATGAAATAATCGACCAGTTCGGGAATATCCTCGCGGCGCTCCGACAGCGGTGGAACCCGGATCGGCACCACCGACAGCCGATGATAGAGATCCTCGCGGAAGCGCCCTTCGGCGATCTCGGTTTCGAGATTGCGCGAGGTCGAGGAGATAATGCGGACATCGACGCTGACCTTGGTGGTGCCGCCGGCGCGCTGGAAGGTCTGATCGACCAGCACGCGCAGGATCTTGTTCTGGGTCTCGCGCGGCATGTCGGCGATTTCATCGATGAACAGCGTGCCACCATGCGCTTCTTCGAGCGCGCCGGCCTTGCGCTGGCTTTCGCCGTCCGACAGTTCGACGCCGAACAGTTCGACCTCCATGCGCTCCGGCGTAATCGCGGCGGCGTTGATGACGACGAATGGTCCCGACGCACGGTTCGACAGATTGTGCAGCGTGCGCGCGGTCAGCTCCTTGCCGCTGCCCGAAGGGCCGACGATCAGGATGCGGCTGTTGGCCTTGGCGGCGCGGTCGATGGTCTGGCGAAGCTGGTTCACGCAGGGCGAGCGGCCGATCAGGTTGCCGGCGGACGGCGCAAGATGCTTGAGCTCGCGCACCTCGCGTTTGAGGCGCGAGGTCTCCAGCGCGCGCTCGGCCACCAGCACCAGACGGTCGGCCTTGAACGGCTTCTCGATGAAGTCATAGGCGCCGCGCTTGATCGCCGCGACCGCGGTCTCGATGTTACCGTGACCGGAGATCATCACCACCGGAACGTCCGGATAGTCCTTCTTGATCTGCTCGAGCAGTTGCAGGCCGTCGAGCTTGCTGCCTTGCAGCCAGATATCGAGGAAGATCAGGCTCGGACGGCGGCTGGAGACTTCCGCCAGCGCGGAATCGCTGTCGCGCGCCGTGCGGGTCTTGAACCCTTCATCGTCGAGAATCCCCGCGACCAGATCACGGATATCGGCTTCGTCATCGACGATCAGAATGTCATTCGCCATGGAGTACGTCCGCTTTTTCAACGCTCGTTGATGTCATGTCCTGCGCCGGCTTGGCGCCGTCTTTCGGCTGGCCGGAGACGGCAAAGCGCAGACGCACCCATGCGCCGCGCGCGCCGGGCCGGATAGCCGCCGCATCGTTCAGTTCGATCCGCCCGCCATGCTCCTCGAGCACGCGTCCGACGATCGCAAGGCCGAGGCCGGTGCCCTTCTCGCGCGTGGTCACGTAAGGCTCGAGCAGCCGGGCGCGGCTTTCCTTCGGCAGACCGATGCCGTTGTCGATCACGTCGATGACGATATCCTCGTCCTCGCACGCGGCGATGACGTCGATGCGCCCGCCGCCCAGTTCCTCGGGCGGCACCGCGCCGATCGCCTCGGTCGCGTTCTTGATGATGTTGGTCAGCGCTTGCGAGATCAGACGGCGGTCGAACTTCGCACGCATCGGGTCCTGTTTGATGTCGGCGGTGATCTCGATCTCGGGATGGCCGACGCGCATCAGGAACACCGCCTGCCGGACGGTATCGGCGACGTCCTCGCCCTCGATCACCGGCTTGGGCATCCGCGCGAACTTGGAGAACTCATCGACCATGCGGCGGATGTCGTCGACCTGGCGCACGATGGTATCGGTGCACTGGTCGAAGATCGCGCGATCCTCGGTGATGGTCTTGCCGAACTTGCGCCGGATGCGCTCGGCGGAGAGCTGGATCGGCGTCAGCGGGTTCTTGATCTCGTGGGCGATGCGGCGGGCGACGTCAGCCCAGGCGGAGGTACGCTGCGCCGAGACCAGTTCGGTGATGTCGTCGAGCGTGATGATGTAGCTTTCCTTGGCCTGCGCCGACAGCTCGGCGCTGACCCGCACCGACAAATTGCGCTCGACGCCGCCGCGGCTGACCTCGATTTGTCCCTGCACCAGACGGGAGGCACTGCCGCGCGCCGACGCCATCAGTTCGTTCAGTTCGGGAATGATCTCGGACAGCGGATGGCCCAGCGCTTCGGATTCCGGCAGGCCGATCAGCTTCTCGGCGGAACGGTTCAGCACCGCGATGGTGCCCTCCCCGTCAACGCCGATGATGCCGGCGCTGGCCGACGACAGCACTGCCTCGATGAAACGGCGGCGGCTGTCGATCAGTTCGCTGGCATTGACCAGTTCGTCGCGCTGGGTGCGCAACTCCTGCGTCATCTTGTTGAAGGTCTCGCCGAGATTGGCGAGATCGCCTTCGGAACGCAGCACCGGTACCTGCACATGCAGATTGCCGGTGGAGACCTGATCGGCCGCGCCGATCAGGCGGCGGATCGGCGCCACCAGCCAGTTGGAGAAATTGAGACCGATCAGCACCGCCGACATCAGCACCGTCAGAGCGATCACCGTGAACATCAGCGCGAAGGCAACCTGAATGCCGAGCTTGCGCGATTCGAGTTCGCTGTATTCGGCGACGCTGGCCTGGGTCTGCCGCAACTGGGCGACGACCCGCGGGTCGAGCAGCCGCGCGACATAAAGGAAGGTATCGTCGAAGGCGCGCAGGCGGATCACCGCCGCCACATAATTCTGTTCGATGAAGACGCCGATCTGCGGATCGTTCTCGGTCACGTTGCTGAGGAAATCCTCGGCCGGCGTCGTGAACTCTTGCGTGATGCCGGTGGCGGCGGTTTCGAGAATGTGTCGATCCTTGTCGATGATCATCGCGCCCGGCAGGTTGCGCGACTTCGCGCTCTGGGTCAGCACCGCGCGAAAGGTCTGGCGATCCTGATCCCACAGCGGCCGCGCGCGTGAGATATCGCTCGCCATGCCGAGAATGTCGCCGCGGATGAGCTGGGCATGCTCGTAGAGATAGGCGTTGGCGACGATCAGCGAGTTCTGGATCACCGCGCGGGTCGGGCCGGAGAACAGCCGGTCGAGGCCGCGGTCCAGCGTGACGTTGGCGACGATCGACACCAGCACCGCCGGCAGCACCGCGATCACCGAGAACAGGCTGACGATCTGGACATGCAGCCGGGCGGCGGCCCGCCCCCTGCGGCGGGCCTGCAACACCTTCCACAGCTCTCGGCCGATGATGACCAGCAGCAGCAGGATGGTCGCGGCGTTGATCAGCAGGAAGGTGATGACCACCCGATGGGTCGGCACGATCGGGGTCAGGCCGGTCAGCACCACGAAGGTCAGGCAGGCCGACAGCAACGCCAGCGCGACCGCGAACGGACCGATCAGCCGGCGAAACGAGGCTCCGCGCGGCTTGACAATCGCAGGGTCGAACGATGGTGCCGACGTGTCAGCAGTGCTCATGCTTGGTGATGCGCGGCCAGGATAAGGCTGAACGCGGTGAATCCCGCAGTCCAGGTGATGCATTCATATCACAATGTTGCCGAATTGCGACAAATCCTAGGCGCGCGCTTTCAAAGCAGTTGAGAAGTTCTCCCATTGTGAATGAGAGGCGGATTCCGGGTGTCCGCCTCGATCACTAGCCGCCGCGATAGACCTGAATGTCGAGGTCGCGGATTTTCTTGCGCAAGGTGTTGCGGTTCAGCCCTAGCAGGTCGGCAGCCCGGATCTGGTTGCCGCGGGTCGCCGTCAGCGCCGCCGTCAATAGCGGCACCTCCATCTCGCGCAGAATGCGGTGATAGAGACCCGGCGGTGGCACCCCGTTCGGGAAGCCGGCGAAGTGCGACGACAGATAGAGTTCGACCGCCCCGCCGAGATTGTCCACGCTCTGCGGCAGGCCTCCGCCTCCGGAGACCACGGCGGGTGGCGCCAGTTCACCCTCGATCACCGAACCGGTGATGACGTCCTGTGGATAAAGCGCCGCGAGCCGCCGCACCAGATTCTCCAGTTCGCGCACGTTACCCGGCCAGCGGTGCTGCTTGAGCCGCTCCAGCGCCAGCGCGTCGAGCTTCTTCGGCGGCAGGCCGTCCTTCTCCGCCAGCGCAAAGAAATGCCGGACAAGGTCAGGCAGGTCTTCGATTCGTTCACGTAATGGTGGAAGACGCAGCGGCACGACATTGAGACGAAAGAATAAATCTTCGCGGAAAAGACCCTGCTGGATCAGGATGCGAAGATCCTTGTTGGAGGCCGCGACGATCCGCACGTCAGTCTTGATCGGGGTGCGACCGCCGACCGTGGTGTACTCGCCCTGCTGCAGCACGCGCAGCAGCCGGGTCTGCGCTTCCATCGGCATGTCGCCGATCTCGTCGAGAAACAGCGTGCCGCCTTCGGCCTGCTCGAAGCGGCCGGTGGCGCGATTGTTGGCGCCGGTGAAAGCGCCACGCTCGTGGCCGAACAGTTCGGACTCGATCAGGTCGCGCGGGATCGCCGCCATGTTGATGGCGACGAACGGGCCGTTGCGGCGCTTGCCATAGTCGTGCAGCGCGCGGGCGACCAGTTCCTTGCCGGTGCCGGATTCGCCGGAGATCATCACCGTGAGATCGGTCTGCATCAGCCGCGCCAGCACGCGGTAGATTTCCTGCATCGCCGGCGAGCGGCCGACCAGCGGAATGGAATCGAACTCGCCCTCGTCCTTGGCGGTCGCCGGACGCTCCTTCGGCTCGGCCAGCGCGCGGCCGACGATCGCGATCAATTCCTTCAGGTCGAAGGGCTTGGGCAGATATTCGTAGGCGCCGCGCTCGGAGGCGCGGATCGCGGTCATGAAGGTATTCTGCGCGCTCATCACGATGACCGGCAGATTGGGCCGCAGCTTCTTGATCCGCGGCAGGAGATCGAAGGCGCTTTCGTCCGGCATCACCACGTCGGTGATGACGAGATCACCCTCGCCCTGATCGATCCAGCGCCACAGCGTGGCGGCATTGCCGGTCAGCCGCACCTCGTATCCGGCGCGGGACAGCGCCTGATTGAGCACGGTCCGGATCGCCGTATCGTCGTCCGCAACGAGTATGCTTCCTGTCGCCATGGCTAATCCTCATCTCGCATTCTGACATGCTGAGACGCCGTTCCCGGATCGGCATCGCTCGTGTCGCTGGCTTTCCTGGTGGGGTTGAACATCGGCAGCAGCACGCGAAACACCGTTTTGCGCGGCTGCGATTCACATTCGATGATGCCGCCGTGGTCGCCGACGATCTTGGCGACCAGCGCAAGGCCAAGGCCGCTGCCGGTCAGCTTGGTGGTGATGAACGGATCGAACAGGTTCGGCATCAGATCGTCGGGCACGCCAGGCCCGTTGTCCTTGACGCAGAATTCGAGCGGCAGCGACACCCGCGTTGCCTTGCCCGGCACCGACAGGCGGACGCCGGGGCGGAACGCGGTGGTGAGCTGGATCTCCGCCTCGCCCTCCATGTCGGCCGTCGCCTCGGCGGCGTTCTTCACCAGATTGAGAAACACCTGAATGAGCTGATCCTGATTGGCCAGAACCGGCGGCAGCGAGGGGTCGTAGTCTTCGATGAAACGGACGTTGCGGGCAAAGCCCGACTGCGCCAGCCGCTTGACGTGATCGAGCACCGAATGGATGTTGACCGGGCCGCGCTGCACCGGGCGCTCGTCGCCGAACACCTCCATGCGATCGACCAGCGTGACGATGCGGTCGGCCTCGTCGCAGATCAGCCGCGTCAGCGTGCGGTCCTCCGGCGAGGCCGCCTGCTCCAGAAGCTGCGCCGCGCCGCGAATGCCGGACAGCGGATTCTTGATCTCATGCGCCAGCATCGCCGCAAGCGCAGTGACGGAGCGCGCAGCGCTGCGATGGGTGAGCTGGCGGTCCATCTTGTCGGCGATGGTGCGCTCCTGCACCATCACAACGATATGGCCGGGCTGTTCGGGCACCGGCGCGACATGCAGATCGACCAGCTTGTCGACGCCGATGCGCGGTGTGCCGAGATCGACCTTGTATTCGTTGACGGGTGCGCCGACACGGCGGACCTGCTCGATCAGTTCGAGCACGGGGCTGCCGAACGGCACCAGCTCCTTCAGCGACTGTCGCTTGAGATGCGAGATCGAGGTCTCGAAGAAGGATTCCGCTGCCATGTTGGCATCGACAATCTTGCCGTCCGGTGCGATCAGCAGCAGCGCGTTGGGCAGTGCGTTGAGTACAGCATCCCCCAGAGCCGGCGATCGTGCGGGATGGTCGGCAAGTCCGCTCATGCGGCGGCGCTCCATGCGAATTCGTCGAACGCCTCGCGCAGCGCGCGGCGCACCTGCCCCGGCTCCTCGCTGACAAGGATGGTCTGCCGCCAGCGCTTCAATGTTTCGGTGGATGCGGTCGCAGCCTCGGCGGCAGCATCGAGCGTCCAGCCGAGATGCTTGCGGGCGTGACGCAGGCCGACGCGCAGGCCGTAATGCGCGAGCACGTCTTCATAAAGCTGGCACAGATGATCGAACTGATCGGCGATCGGAGGTTCGGCCTCGATCGTGCCGGTGTTCATGCGCCGCGCGATCTGTCCCGGCAGCCATGGCTTGCCCTGCGCGCCGCGTCCGATCATCACGGCGTCCGCACCCGAGGCATCGAGCGCCGCGACGGCGTCGTCGTACGAGGTGATGTCGCCGTTGACGACCAGCGGAACGGTGATGGCCTCGCGCACCGCGCGGACCGCGGCCCAGTCGGCATTGCCCTTGTAGAACTGACAGCGGGTGCGGCCATGCACGGTGACCATCTGCACGCCGGCATCCTGCGCGCGCTGCGCCAGCTCCGGCGCGTTGAGCGAGGCATGATCCCAGCCGAGCCGCATCTTCAGCGTCACCGGCACCTGCACCGCGCTGACCGTGGCGTCGATCAGGCGCAGGGCGTGATCGAGATCGCGCATCAGCGCCGAGCCGGACTGGCCGCCGGTGACATGACGCGCCGGGCAGCCCATGTTGATGTCGATGATGGCCGCGCCGCCGGCTTCGGCGATCTTGGCGCCTTCGGTCATCCAGCGCGGCTCGCAGCCAGCGAGCTGCACCACATGCGCCCCCACCCCGGTGGCCTCGCAGCGCAGGACCGACATCGGCCGGCCGCGCGCGAGATCGTCGCTCGCCGTCATTTCGGAAACGACGAGGCCCGCGCCGAGCTTTTCCGCCTGGCGGCGAAACGGTGCGTCGGTGATGCCGGACATCGGAGCGAGAAGAACCCGATTGGCGATGCTGACATCGCCAATCCGCAAATCGTCGGGCCGTGCTGTTGCGGGGCCGAGCATTGATCTTCTCTGGTTAGGCCGGCACGTCGAGGCGCAGGCCAAGAAGCTCAATTATTGAGCAACAATACATCATGCCTACAGTTTAGACAATTGTGTTTGAGATGCAAGTGCGCTGCACAATATTCGGAAAGCCGATCCACACTCATGAAATCATGGCCGTTTCTCAATCCGATATGCTAAAGCCTGCCGGGAACCTCTCGATAAGCCTCCCAAAACAGCCGAATCGGAATGACCACATCCAAACGAGCCGCCGCCATCATCGTTGCCGCCGGTCGCGGCCTGCGGGCTGGCGCGGGCGCCCCCAAACAATACCGCTCGCTGGGGGGCCGCAGCGTCCTGTCGCGGGCCATGGCCCCGTTCTGCAACCATGAGGAGATCGTCGCGGTCCAGCCGGTGCGCAATCCGGACGATGCCGCGATCTTCGATCAGGCCACCGAAGGCCTCGCCTGCCGCCCGCCGGTCAATGGCGGCGCGACCCGGCAGGCCTCGGTCCGGGCCGGGCTCGAGGCACTGGCGGCCGGTCGCGAGCGGCCGGACGTGGTGCTGATCCATGACGCAGCCCGCGCCTTCGTCACCCCGGCGGTAATCTCCCGCGCCATCGACGCTGCGCGGGCGAACGGCGCCGCGATCCCGGTGGTGCCGGTGGCCGATACCATCAAGCTGGTCAGCGAGAACGGCGCGGTCGAAGCGACGCCGAGTCGCGCGCATCTGCGCATCGCCCAGACTCCCCAGGCCTTTGCCTTCGACGCCATTCTCGATGCGCACCGCCGCGCGGCGCAGGACGGCCGTGACGATTTCACCGACGATTCGGCGCTGGCGGAATGGGCGGGATTGACCGTCGCAACCTTTGAAGGCGATGTTGCCAACATGAAGCTGACCACCCCAGAGGATTTCGCCCGCGAGGAAGCACGGCTCGGCGCCGCGCTTGGCGATATCCGGACCGGTACCGGCTATGACGTGCATGCGTTCGGCGACGGCGATCATCTGATGCTGTGTGGCGTGCGGGTGCCGTTCAACCGCGGTTTCCTTGCGCATTCGGACGGCGATGTCGGCCTGCATGCGATCGTCGATGCCATTCTCGGCGCGCTGGCCGATGGCGATATCGGATCGCACTTCCCGCCGAACGATCCGAAATGGAAGGGCGCGGCCTCCGATCAGTTCCTTGTTCATGCCGTCGATCTGGTGAAGCAGCGCGGCGGCCGCATCGCCCATCTCGAAGTGACGATGATCTGCGAGGCGCCGAAGATCGGCCCGCTGCGCGAGAGCATGCGCCGGCGCATTGCCGAAATCACCGGCCTGCCAATATCGCGCATCGCGGTGAAGGCGACCACCAGCGAGCGGCTCGGTTTTACCGGACGTCAGGAAGGCATCGCCGCGACCGCGAGCGCCACCATCCGGCTGCCGTGGGACGACAACGACCTGCTGAGTGGCGGGAGCAAGTAACATGAGCGGCAGCGCCACCCGCGCCCTCTCCCGTTCGCTGCTCGATCTGTGCCGGATGCGCAAACTGAAAATCGCGACGGCGGAATCCTGCACCGGCGGTCTGGTCGCGGCGGCGCTTACCGAAATCCCCGGCTCCTCCGACGTGGTGGACCGGGGCTTCGTCACCTATTCCAACGACGCCAAGCACGCGATGCTCGGCGTCGAGACCGCGACGCTGACGACCTTTGGCGCGGTGAGCAAGGAAACCGCGACCGCGATGGCGTTCGGCGCGCTCGAACATGCCGATGTCAATCTGGCCGTTGCCATCACCGGCATCGCCGGTCCCGGCGGCGCGACGCCCGGCAAGCCGGTCGGGCTCGTTCATATCGCGGTGGCGGCGCGTGACGGGCGCTTGACGCACAAGGAATTCCGCTTCGGCGCGGTCGGCCGCAGCGTGGTGCGGCAGAACTCGGTGGTCGAAGCGATCAAGATGCTGATGGACATGGCGCGCGGGCCGAAGCCGCCGGTCAAGAAACGCTCGCCCGCGGCCGACCATAGATCGCATCCGCGCGTTTCTCGAACGCCGCGGCGAAGCGCTGGAAAGCGGCGTCGAACATCGCGCCCATCATCACCGCGAGCATCCGACTCCTGAACTCGTAGGCAATGAAGAAGCCGACATCGCAGGCGGTGTCGGACTTCGCCTCGAAGGTCCAGCGGTTCTCGAGGTGACTGAACGGTCCTTTCAGATATTCGACCAGAATTTTCAGGTTGGTGCGGTCCAGCGTGACGCGGCTGGTGAAGGATTCGCTGATCAGTTTGAACGACACCGTCATGTCGGCCACCACGGTTTCGGTACCGTCGGGGTTTTGCAGGCGCTGGCGGATTCGCAGCGACTGGCACATCGGCACGAACTCCGGATAGTGCTCGACATCGGCGACGAGATCGAACATCTGCGCCGCGCTGTGCTGAACCCGGCGCTTGCTGGAGAATTGCGGCATCGTGAGATCAACGCGTCATCGCGTAAGAGCGGCGCGCGCGGCCTGCAGCCTGGCGAAGTCCTCGCCGGCATGATGCGAGGAGCGCGTCAGCGGGCTCGCCGACACCATCAGGAAGCCCTTGGTATAGGCGACGGTCTCGTAGCCCTTGAACTCCTCCGGCGTGACATAGCGCATCACTGCGTGATGCTTGAGGGTCGGCTGCAGATATTGGCCGATGGTGAGGAAATCGACATCGGCCGAGCGCAGGTCGTCCATCACCTGCAGCACCTCGTGCCGCTCCTCGCCGAGGCCGACCATGATGCCGGACTTGGTGAAGATGGTGGGATCGATCTCCTTCACCCGCTGCAACAACCGGATCGAATGGAAGTAGCGCGCGCCGGGACGCACGGTGAGATAACGCGAGGGCACGGTCTCTAGATTGTGGTTGAAGACGTCGGGCTTGGCCGCGACGACCTTCTCCAGCGCACCGTCCTTGCGCAGGAAGTCCGGTGTCAGGATTTCGATCGTGGTCGTCGGGCAGTCGGCGCGGATCGCGGCAATGGTCTGCGCGAAATGTTCGGCGCCGCCATCATCGAGATCGTCGCGATCGACCGAGGTGATGACGACATGGGCAAGGCCGAGCTTCTTGACCGCGATGGCGATGTGCTCGGGCTCATTCTTGTCGAGCACGCCGGGCAGTCCAGTCTTGACGTTGCAGAACGCACAGGCGCGGGTGCAGGTGTCGCCCATGATCATGAAGGTCGCGTGCTTCTTGCTCCAGCACTCGCCGATGTTCGGGCAGCCTGCCTCCTCGCACACGGTGACGAGGCCGTTCTCCTTGACGATCTTGTGG
The DNA here is from genome assembly GCA_964384815.1 of uncultured Afipia sp. Taxonomy (GTDB): domain Bacteria; phylum Pseudomonadota; class Alphaproteobacteria; order Rhizobiales; family Xanthobacteraceae; genus Afipia. Next base: position 48,179 of record CAYLLZ010000001.1, read on the forward strand.
GTGTTGGCAAAGCCGCCGGAGGTCGGCGCGCGGACGCGAATCCAGTCCGGCTTGGGCGGCGACTTGGCGTCCGGACGATTGATCTTCTCGGGGTGGCGCGGCCGCACCTGGTTCGGGGAAACGGTATCGATGAGGACGACCATGAAGGACCCTGGTTCTGCGGACATGCCGGCCGCGATGATGAGCTAGGCTCAGGCGCAGCTTGCCGCAACCCACCCTTGCCGTGCTAGGGTTCGACCTTAGCATGACTGCGGTTTTTCCGCATGCTTTCGATATTATCCTTTCCGATATCAGATGCCTGAAATCCGCAATTCCGTCTCGCCGGGCCGCCTCCTGAAGCGCAAATTTTTCGCCCGCAGCGTCCATGATGTGGCGTCGGACCTGATCGGGGCCACCCTGCTCTTCAACGGCGTCGGCGGAATCATCGTCGAAATCGAGACCTATCATCACACCGAGCCGGCGGCGCATTCCTACAATGGGCCGACCCCGCGCAATCAGGTGATGTTCGGCCCGCCGGGCTATCTCTACGTCTACCGCTCCTACGGCATTCACTGGTGCATGAACTTCGTCTGCGAGGCGGAGGGTTCCGCGAGCGCGATCCTGATCCGGGCGCTGGAGCCGACTCACGGCATCCCGCTGATGCGGCGGCGGCGCATGCTGCACGACGAGCGCTCGCTCTGCTCCGGTCCGGGAAAGATCTGCGCCGCGCTCGGCGTGACGCGCGATCATAACGGCCTTGCGCTCGATCAAGCGCCGATCGCGATTCACGCGCGCCGCGAGATGCCCGAGATCGTGCGCGATGTGCGCATCGGCATCACCAAGGCCGCCGATCTGCCCTGGCGGCTCGGTTTGAAAGGCTCGAAGTTCGTCAGCAAGCCGTTCAGGAACAACGCCTAGAGAAATTGATCGGCAGTGCGAACAGGATCATCGCCAGCCCGGCGATGCCGATGGGGATAAAGGCATAAGCGGCGTCGCCGCTGAGGTCCCATACTATGCCGGCAATAATCGAGACGATCACGCCCATGCTGTAGCCGATGACAAAGACGCCGGCCGACATCCGCGGCACGTCGTCGGGCGACACCAGCAGCGCCGGCATCGCCAGCACAAGCGTGAGCATGGTGGCGCAGGACAGGCCTATCATCGTCGCGCCGCCGATCACGCCCCATGGCGCCGGCACCGCGAGTATTGCGATGACGCCGCCAAGCCCGACCAGGCCCGCGCCGATCAGCGGCCATTTCTTGCGCTCCCATTTGCTCGCCCGCGCCAGCAGGACAAACGAGGCCGGCAACTGGCCGGCATTGAGCGCGGTCAGGGCCACGGTGATGAGGTCGGTGCGTCCGGTCTGCAGCAGATAGCCCGGCAGAAACGCGTTGGCGCAGAAATAGAGCTGGTTGGCTCCGCCCAGCATCAGGCCGATGTTCCAGAGCAGCGGATCGCGCCAGTTCGGCATCCAGCGGCTCGGGCGCGAGACCGGCGCGCTCTTGCCGCCGGGCTGCAACAGGAAAATCACCAGCGCGACGATCGCAACCGGGATCGACCAGAACACCAGGCTGGCGCGCCAGCTTCCCGAAAGCACGGGCAGCAGAACGCCGGCAAACACCACCGGAAAAATTTCGCCGAACAGCAGGCCGTTCGCATACACCGCGGTGGCGAAACCGATCCGGTTCGGCACCCATTGGCGGACGATCGGCGGCAGCGCGGGCTGCATCACCGCGACACCGGCCGCCATGATCAGCGTGGCGAGATAGAGCACCATCGCATCGGAAGCGAAGCCGCGCAGTGCCGAGCCCGCCGCCGTGATCAGAAGTCCGATGATCGCCGCCGGAACCGCGCCAGCCCGCGCGATCAGCAGCGAGCCGGGAACGGCGGCCAGCGCGAACAGGCAGACCGGAATGGCATTGAGGATGCCGACCTGGGTGCCCGTCAGCTTCAGGTCGAGGATGATCAGCGCAAGGACCGGCGGGACTGCGAGGATGGTGAGACGCAGGCAATTTCCCGCGAGCCACAGCAGAACCAGCGGACCGAGCGACGACGACCGTGCTGCGGTCATTCAACGTCCTTCAGACGATCCAGCGCTTCAAGCAGCTTGGCGCGGCGTGCCTCGGCCTCATCGCGCTTCTCGCGCTGTTCGTCGATCACCTCTTCCGGCGCGCGTGCGACGAAGTCGGCATTGCCGAGCTTGGCGTCGACCCGCTTGATGTCGGCATCCGCCTTGGCGATTTCCTTGTCGAGCCGTGCCCGCTCGGCGGCAAGATCGACCACGCCCTTGAGCGGAATGGCCGCGATCTCGCCGCGCACCAGCAATTGCAGCGAGCCCTGCGGCGGCGCATCGGCAAAGCTGATGTCGGCAACGCGGGCAAGCCGCTTGATGACGTCGCTCCAGCGCCACGCGCGCTCCCTTGTCTCGGGCGGCGCGTTGACCAGCGTCAGCGGAAACAGCGTCGCCGGCGGAATGTTCATTTCGGAGCGCACCGAGCGGATCGCGGTGACGAGATCGATCAGCCAGCCGATCTCGGCCTCGGCGGCCGGATCGCTGAAGGTCTCGGTAACGGGCGGCAGCATGACCGGCACCGCGAGCGCATCGCCCGCCATCGCGGCCTGCATGACGGGATCGATGGTGACAGCGTCGGCCGGCAGCGGCCAGTTCGTCAGCGCCAGCATGGCATCGCGCGGCGCCGTGGTCGCCCACAACTCCTCGGTGATGAACGGCATGAACGGATGCAGCAGCTTGAGGATCTCGTCGCGCGCCCAGGCGACGCTGGCCTGCGTTTCGCTTTTTGCTGCGTTGTCCGGACCGGTCAGCACCGGCTTTGCGAGCTCGAGATACCAGTCGCAATACACGTTCCAGACGAATCGGTAGATGGCGCCCGCGGCATCGTTGAAGCGATACGCCTCAATGGCCTCGGTGACTTCGCGCGTCGCCTGCGCGGTCTCGTGCGCGATCCAGCGGTTGAGCGTCTCCTTCGCCTTGGCCGGATCGAATCCCGGCGCCAGCGCGCAGCCATTCATCTCGGCGAAGCGCGAGGCGTTCCACAGCTTGGTCGCGAAGTTGCGGTAGCCCTCGACGCGCTGGGTCGAAAGCTTGATGTCGCGGCCCTGCGCAGCCATCGCCGCCAGCGTGAAGCGCAACGCGTCGGCGCCGTAATCGTCGATCAGGTGCAGCGGGTCGATGACGTTGCCTTTCGACTTCGACATCTTCGCGCCCTTCTCGTCGCGGACGAGGGCGTGGATGTAGACGGTCGGGAACGGCACGTCCTTCATGAAGTGCAGGCCCATCATCATCATGCGGGCGACCCAGAAGAAGATGATGTCGAAGCCCGTGACCAGCACGTTGGTCGGGTAATAGCGCTTCACGTCGGTGTCGGTCTCCGGCCAGCCGAGCGTGGAGAACGGCCACAGCGCCGAGGAGAACCAAGTGTCGAGCACATCCTCGTCGCGGGTGATGAAGCCTTCAAGCTTGGCCGGATCGTTGGCCATCTCGTCGCCCTGCTCGGGCGTGATGACCTCCTGCTCGACGTAATAGCCAAGCGCCTTGCCGATCGCCTCGTCTTCAGTTTCGGCAACGAACACCTTGCCGTCGGGCCCGTACCAGGCCGGAATCTGATGGCCCCACCAGAGTTGGCGCGAGATGCACCAGGGCTGGATGTTCTCCATCCATTCGAAATAGGTCTTTTCCCAATTCTTCGGCACGAAGGAGGTCGCGCCGCTGCGCACCGCGGCGATCGCCGGCTGCGCCAGCGTCTTGGCGTCGACGTACCATTGATCGGTGAGATAAGGCTCGATCACCACGCCGGAGCGGTCACCGTGCGGCACCATGTGCGCGTTCGGCTCGATCTTCTCGAGGAAGCCCGCCTCCTCCAGCTTGGCGACGATGATCTTGCGCGCGGCAAAGCGCTCGGTGCCGTCGAGCTCCTCGGCCATCATCAGCGCGCCCTCGGGCAAGCCGCGCAGATAGTCCTCGTTGTCGGTCAGCGTCAGCCGTCCCTCGGTGTCGAGCACGCTGATCTGCGGCAGGTTGTGCCGCTTGCCGACTTCGAAGTCGTTGAAGTCGTGCGCAGGCGTGATCTTCACCGCGCCCGAGCCCTTCTCCGGATCGGAGTAATCATCGCCGACGATCGGGATCAGGCGCCCCACCAGCGGCAGCACGACGTTCTTGCCGATCAGATGGGTGTAGCGCTCGTCGCTTGGATTGACCGCAACGCCGCTGTCGCCAAGCATCGTTTCGGGGCGCGTGGTCGCGACCACGATGAAGGTCTTCGGATCGTTCGGATTGAACGCCACGCCTTCCAGCGGATAGCGCAGATACCACAGGTGGCCCTTCACCTCGATCTGCTGCACTTCGAGATCGGAGATCGCGGTGAGCAGCTTCGGGTCCCAGTTGACCAGCCGTTTGTCCTTGTAGATCAGCCCCTCGGCATAGAGCGTGCAGAACACCTTGGCGACGGCGCGCGACAGGCCCTCGTCCATGGTGAAGCGTTCGCGCGACCAGTCGCAGGACGCACCGAGACGCTTCAACTGATTGATGATGACGCCGCCGCTTTCGGCTTTCCATTCCCAGACTTTTTCGAGGAAGGCCTCGCGGCCCATCTCGCGGCGGCTCGGCTCCTTGCGCGCGGCAAGCTGGCGCTCGACCACCATCTGGGTCGCGATGCCGGCATGGTCGGTGCCCGGCTGCCACAGCACGTCGCGGCCGCGCATGCGCTCGAACCGGCACAGGATGTCCTGCAGCGTGTTGTTGAGCGCGTGGCCCATATGCAGCGAGCCGGTGACGTTCGGCGGCGGAATCACGATCGTGAACGGCTCGGCATTGCGGCGTTCTGCCCGGCCGGCCTTGAAGGCGCCGGCGGCATTCCATGCCGCGCTGATGCGGCCTTCGATGTCCGCGGGCTGATAGTTTTTCTCGATCATGACAACGCAATCATCTGTGAAGCAGGACGGTCTCGAACAAGTGCCGCAAGTCCTGAAAATTCGATGGTTTATCAGGTCTTTGGGTGAAGAACGGCAACAGGATCCGGCCCAAAGAACCTTCCCGCGCTGCGCAAGTCAACACCTTCGTCCCGGCGGCAGCCACCTCCGGCATGTCCCGAATTGCATGGCAGGTCGGGACGGCTGCCAGCTTCAGTTTTGCAAGGCGCAGTTTTGGAAGGTGTCGCGGATCGTCCGTGCCGTCAGCGGCCGCGCGCGACCCGCTCGATCTCGGCCCGGACGATGCGCTCGACCAGGCTCGGCAGATTGTCGTCGAGCCACGATTTGAGCATCGGCCGCAGCATCTCCTTGACCAGATCCTCAAGGGTGCGTGCGTTATTGCTCAATACGGTGCTGGCGAGCGTGTTGAACGCCGATTCCACGGCGGCCGTAGTGGTGCTCGACAGCATCGAGGGAGCGGCCTGCGCGGATGCGGCTGACGCAGGGATCGGCGCGACACGCGGGGCGACCGGCGCAGGCTCGATGCTTGGCTGCGGCTGCGCCGCGCTTTCGGCGAATTCGAGGTCGTCGTTGTCGGTGTCATCGGGCGCGACAGCCGCCGCCGGAATCGCCATCTGCTCGGTCAGTTCGAACACGTCATCGTCGGCCGCATCGATCGCCTGAGGTTCAGGCGCGGACGGCGCTGCCGCGGGAGCCGGATTGTCGAAACTGGCGAGCATCGCGTCGATGTCGTCCTGGCTGTTCTTTGCAGCCGGCGGCGGTGCCGGAGTCGGCGCGGCCGGCAGCGGCGTCGGCTTGGACGCGGCGGGCTTGGCTGGCGGAGCGCCGGCCGCAGGCTTGAGGGCGGATGCGGCGGGGCGTGGCGGCTCGCTTTTCGGCGCCGGGACCGGTTCGGCCTTGGCCGCAGCGGCGGGCTTGGCTTCGTCGTCGGAAATGATCCGCCTGATCGACGCCAGAATCTCCTCCATCGAGGGCTCCTGCGCCTTTGCCGGTTGCGTCATTGCCGACTCCACATGATCGGTTTCCCTTCCCCGGAAAAACCGCACACCACTGTCACGAATCGCCTTGCGATCCTGCAAAAAGGTACGTCAGTGCAATAATTGATTGCAAGCAATCGGCCCTGCGTACGGCCACTTCACCACAGTGTAATTACGCGGTGATCAGTGTCCGTCAGGCGTGCGGATGCCGCCCCAGCTATCGCGCACCTGTTGATAATGCACGCTCGGGTCGTACACCGAAGTACGCAGCCTCAGCGTCAGCGGCGACAGCCGCCCGACTGCGTTAAGCACCGCGTAGGAAGCCACCACGCGATCGTGCTGCGCCGTCACCAGCGCGACGCGTGCATTCACCAGCGCCTGCTGGGCGTTGAGGACGTCAAGCGTGGTACGCTGACCGACCCTCGCCTCCTCGCGCACGCCGTTGAGCGCGATTTCCGACGCCGTCACCTGGGCCTGGGCCGAGGCGACCTGTGAACGGCCCGCGATCAACTGACCCCAGGCCTGGGCAATCGTGGCGCGGGTCTGGTCACGCACCTGATCCAGATTGAGCCGCTGTTGCGCCAGCGATTCCTTGGACTGGCGGATCAGCGCGTATTCGGCGCCGCCCTGATAGATCGGCACCACGACCTGCGCGGTCGCGGCCGCGTTGAAGGTGCGTGGCTGCTGCAGAGTGCTGTCCCAAGACTGCTGGATGCTGCCCTGCAGGGTCACGGTCGGGAACAGCGCGCCTTCGTTGATCTTGACCTGAAGGTAGCTGACGTCGATGCCGTACATCGCGGCGGTCACGTTCGGATTTTCGATCAGGCCCGTGTTGATCGAGGTGGCGAGCGTCGATGGCAGGAAGCGATCGACCGGCGAACCCGGCGCCAGCGAGACCGGATCGTTGCCGATGATCCGGCGGTAGTTCGCGCGCGTGGTGGTGAGGTTGGATTCGGCGGTCAGCAACTGGGTGCGGCCGGCGGCGAGCTGCGCTTCGGACTGCGCGACGTCGGTGCGGGTTACCTCGCCGACATTGAAGCGGTCCTGCGTCTGCTTCAGCGTCTGCTCGAGCACACGGGTGTTGCTGCGCTGAACCTCGACGATCGCCGAGTCGCGCAGATAGTCCATGTAGATGGTCGCCGCCGCGAGCAGCACGCTCTGCTCGAGTACGCGCAGGCCCTCGCGCGCCGCCGAGACCTGGCTTTCGGCCGCGCGGGTGCGGTTGGCGGTCTGGTTGCCGTTGTAGAGCGTCTGCGTGATGGTGCCGCCGACGCTGCGCGGCACGTTATCGCCGTGCAGTTTCTGGATCGGCGTCCCCGGTGCGGTGCGGCTCGACGTATCGAGATACTGGCTGCCCGCACTGGCGGTAACGGCGATCTTCGGCCGATAGCCCGACAGCGCCTGCGGCACGTTCTCGTCGGTCGAGCGGACGGAAGCGCGCTGCGCATTGAGCTGTGGATTATTCTGGTAGGCCCGGATCAAAGCCCCTTCGATCGTCTCCGCAAGAGCCGGCGCTGCGCCCGCCCATAGCAAAAGAGCCGCAACCGCAGCTCCGGCCAACCCCTGCGTCTTCCCCAAACCCGTCATCCAATCCGTTCCAGAACGATCCCATGCACTTGCAAAGGCACAGGAAAACCGTGTGGCCGACTCAAAAGCCGATCATGGGACGAGAGCATATGCGGCGGGATGCGCCAACGTAAGCCCTCGGGGGGTAAAGCAACCACAAGTAAGTGCGGGCTGGGGCTTCCGCGCCACACTCCCACCCGCCTGAATTATCTGGCGAAAATCTAGAAGGTGAAAACCGGGACCCGCTCGAGGCCCGGCAAGACCGGCTCGGTCGCGTCAAAGAGCGTCCGGCTGCCATAATCGGCCGGTGAGCGGGTGACCAGCGTTGCCCGCGGCGGAGTCGAGAACGCGAACACGCCGACCAGCCGTCCGCCCATTTTCAGTTGCTCGTAGAGCTTCTCCGGAACCACTTCCGTCGCGCCGTCGAGCACGATCACGTCATAGGGGCCGCTGTCCGGACGGCCTGCGGCGGCATCGGCGACCACGACGCCGACATGCTTGGCGCCCGCTTCCACCAGCGCGGTGCGCGCCGCCGCCGCGATCTCGGGGTTGGACTCGGTGGCGATCACCTCCCCTGCGAGCTTGGCGACGACCGCCGCCGCGTAGCCGGTGGCGCAGCCGACCACGAGAACGCGATCGGTCGGTGCAATCGCCGCAGCCTGCAGCATGCGCGCCAGCACAGCCGGCTGGATCAGGAATGCCTTGCGGTCACCCGGCGCGCCGACGTCGATATCCAGATCGAGATAGGACAGCGCGCGGCGGTCCTTCGGTACGAACAGCTCGCGCGGAACGGTCAGCATCGCCTCGATCACGCGCAAATCGGTCACGTCGCTCGGCCGGATCTGGCAATCGACCATATTCTGGCGCGCCGCCAACATTTCTGACATCGAATATCCTCACGCTCGGAAACGGCTCTTATAGGGGCCCTTTTGCGCATCATCTTTGATGCAACGCAGCCGAAAACGCAATAACCCGGCGCCCGCGCGGCGCGGGCGGCCCACGCTCTGGCAAGGGCCGCACGGGCATGCCAACATCGCCTGCGACACGCATTATGAGAATGCTTGAGGCCGGCCCCCGCCGGCGGCACGCCACACGGAGAATGATGGATGAACGAGGCCTGGGTCAAAGACGAGAAAGGCGACATCGTCGTTTTTCCGCTGGTCGGCTACGAGACCATGGTGGTCGAATCGAAAGCGCTGGCGCTGCGCCTTCCCTTTATGATGCGTGGCGATACCCAGGAGCAGCCGAGCGGCAACCTGCAATTGATCATCACCGCCGAAGGCGCCCGGGAACTTGCGCAGGATATTCTGGCGGCGGTGGAGAAGATCGAGCGGGCGCAGGCTGCGAAGACGCACTAGCGCACGGCGCGGACCTGCCAGCGATGTAAGGGGATGTTGGGCAATTGCGTCTGGCTCCCCGGGCTGGATTCGAACCAGCGACCATTCGATTAACAGTCGAATGCTCTACCGCTGAGCTACCGAGGAAGACTGCCGACGCAGTGACGGGGCGCATATAACAAAGGCCCGCCGCTCTTGCAAAGCGTAAATCGCAGAAAATTCAATGAGAATGCATAACGCTTTGAAGGAAAGCTTGGAGGCCACGACCAGAATTGAACTGGTGTACACGGTTTTGCAGACCGTTGCGTAACCACTCCGCCACGTGGCCCCGTCAAGCGGCGAAACTGTTACAGCCAATCAAGCACTTGGGCAACAGGTCCCGGTCCATTTCTTGCCCCGGAACAGGCGGTCGCCCGTGGCGCGCGAGTCACGCCCGCTTGCGGCGGCGCCAGTCCCGTTTCGGGCGTGGTTTCGGCGCAAGTTCCGGCATTGTCGCCTGCGCCTGCCGGTATTTCGCCAGCATCCGCTCGAACGCGCTGTTGAGTGTGCCTTCGATCTCCGGCCGGTGTTCCAGTCGCGCCAGCAGCATCGCCGCCGCCTCGATGGTGGACAATCCGTCGCGCCTCGGCTCGCGGCGCAGCTTGCCGTAGCGCGAGGCTGAAGCGGGCCCGAGAATCACACGGCGGCATTTCAGCATCCAGGCATTGCGCCACCACAGCGCCTTGGCCTGGCTCCAGGTGCCGTCGAGCAGAATCACGCCCTTGATGTCTTCAAGAATGTGGCGCTGCCCCTCCTCGATCTGACCCTTGCGGTCGATCGCCACCACGTCGCGGTCGGTGTCGAGGTCTTCGACCTTGGCTGAGCCAAGATATAGCACCGCCCAGCGCGACGGATCGACCGAACGGCCGAGGATTTTGGACAGGCTCGGCCATGACAGGCCGATTTTCAGAGTGGCGTTGGTCAGACTGAGCGCGGTGAGCCGCGCGGTGCCGAGCAGCCGGTCCTGTTCCTGCGGATGTTGCAGGATCAGCAACTCAATGCGGTTGTCGATCGGCGAGACGCTGTCGCAGATACATAGCGGCTCCGGCTTGCCGCATTGGGCACATTCCGGGGTTTCGGCAGGTGGCTCGATCGGTGAGGACATGCGCCCGCTATACGCTGCGCCCGGTGCAGCGGCAACAGAGGCCTGTTCGGCTATTCGGCGGGCGCGGCGGACGGCATTTGGCGCGGCGAGATCCTGTTCCGCAGCCGGTCGATCAGAAGGTAGATCACCGGCGTCGTATAAAGTGTCAGGATCTGCGAGACGATCAGGCCGCCGATAATGGTGACGCCGAGCGGGCGGCGCAATTCAGTGCCGGGGCCGGTCGCGACCACCAGCGGCACGGCGGCGAGCAACGCGGCCATCGTCGTCATCAGGATCGGGCGAAAGCGCGCCATGCTGGCCTGGAAGATCGCCTCATCCGACGACAGACCGCGCTGGCGCTCACCCTCCAGCGCAAAGTCGACGATCATGATGCCGTTCTTCTTGACGATGCCGATCAGCAGAATGACGCCGACAAAAGCGATCACGGTCAACGGCAGTCCGGTGATGGCCAGCGCAAGCAGCGCGCCGAGCCCCGCCGGCGGCAGCGTTGAGATGATGGTCAGCGGATGGGCGAGGCTTTCATAGAGTACGCCGAGCACGATGTAGACCGCGACCAGCGCGCCCAAAATGAGCAGCGGCTGCCGGCTGGCGGTCTTGCGGCTGTCGGCGGCGTTGCCTTCAAAGCTGCCGCGAATGCCCTCCGGCATATGCAGTTCGGCCACGGCCTGCTGAATGTTGGCGGTTGCCGTCTCCAGCGGCACGTTCGGCAGCAGATTGAACGACACCGTGGTCGAGGGGAACGAGGCGGTGTGGCGCACCGCCAGCGGTGCAAGACCCCGGCTGTAATGCACGACCGCCGACAGTGGCACCTGTGCGTTGTTGGCGCCATTGACATAGATGTGCGCCAGATCGGCAGGGTCGTCCTGGAATTTCGGATCGACTTCCAGCACCACCTGATACTGGTTGCGCTGGGTGTAGACGATCGAGATCTGCCGCTGCGAGAAGGCATTGTTCAGCGCGGTGTCGATGTCCTGCACATCGACGCCGAGGCTGGAAGCCTTGCTGCGGTCAATGCTCAAATTGAGCTGCAATCCGCCCGCATCGCTGTCGCTGGAAATGTCGGTGATGCCTTCGACCGTTTCCATCCGCTTGGCGACGATCGGTCCCCATTTCTGCAACAGACCGAGGTCGGCGCTGGTCAGCGTGTATTGATAGTCAGAGTCGCTCTGGCGTCCGCCGGCGCGGATGTCCTGCGCCGCCACCATGAACAGGCGGATGCCGGGGATCTTGCCGAGCTCGCGGCGCAGACGATCGATCACCAGCGCGGTAGACAATCCGTCGCGTTCCTCGACCGGCTTGAGCGAAATGAACATGGTGCCGCGGTTGGAGCCGCCTCCCCCCGGCCCGCCGCCGCCAAGGCTCGAGCCGATGGTTGCGACCGCGGGATCGGCCATCACAACGTCGGCGACACGCTGCTGCAGCACCAGCATCGACTGGAACGAGATGTCGGCCGATGCGCGGGTCGAGCCGAAGATGAAGCCGCTGTCGTCGGTCGGGAAATAGCCTTTCGGCATCTTGGCGAACATCACAACCGTGAGCGCGATGGTGGCGAAGAACACCAGCAGCGTCGCGAACGGAAAACGCAGCACCACATGCAGCGTGCGTTCGTAGAATGTCAGGATGCGCGAGAGCGCCCCTTCCACGGTGCGGTCGAACCAGGTCTCGTTTGTTGAAACCGTGCTCTTGATATAATGCGCGCAGATCATCGGCGTGATGGTCAACGAGACCACCGTCGAGACGGCGATGGCGAACACGAGGGTGAGCGAGAACTCGCGCAGCAGCCGGCCGACGATGCCTTCCATGAAGATCAGCGGCGTGAAGGCGGCGACCAGCGACAGGCTGATCGACAGCACGGTGAATCCAATCTGCTTCGCGCCCTGCAAGGCGGCCTGATAGGGCCGCATGCCGTGCTCGAGATTGCGGTACATGTTCTCAATCATGACGATGGCGTCGTCGACCACGAATCCGATCGAGATCGCCAGCGCCATCAACGACAGGTTGTCGATGGAATAGCCCGCAAGCCACATCCCCGCGCAGGTGCCGGCCAGCGCCAGCGGCACCGAAATGCCCGCCGCGATCGTCGGCGTCGCCCGGCGCAGGAACAGGAACACCACGAGCATCACCAGCACGCAGGTTGCGGCCAGCGTGAATTCCATATCCTCGACGCTGGCGCGGATCGTGCCGGTGCGGTCGGTCAGCACCGAAACCTCCACGCCCGCCGGAATCCATTGCTTGAGTTGCGGCAGCAGCGCCTTGATGCGGTCCACCGTGTCGATCACGTTGGCGTCGCCCTGCTTGGTAATTTGCAACAGCACCGCGGGCTGCTTGTTGAACCATGCGATGGAGCGGCTGGAGCGCGTCGCGTCGATCACGGTCGCGACGTCCGACAATCGCAGGAAGCTGCCGTTCGACGACTGGACGATGATGTTCCTGAATTCGGCCGCGGTGCGCATCTGCGGATTGAGGCCGAGCGTCTCGCCCTGCCGTGCCCCGTTGAACGCACCGACCGGTCCGATCGCGTTGGCGTTGACGATGGCGGTGCGCACGGCGTCGGTGGAAAGACCCGCGGCGGCAAGCAGCACCGGATTGAGCTGGACCCGCACCGCCGGCTGGTCCGCGCCGCTCACGGTCACCTCGCCGACGCCCGGCACCTGCGCGAGGCGCTGGGCGACCACGGTGTCGGCGACGTCATAGATGGCGCTCGACGACATGGTTTTCGAGGTCAGCGCGATGATGAACACCGGCGCACCGGACGGGTTGGCCTTGCGGAAGTTCGGCAGCGACGGCAGGTCGGTCGGCAGGTCCGCGAGCGAGGCGTTGATCGCGGCCTGCACGTCGCGCGCCGCCTTGTCGATGCTGCGGCCGATGGCGAATTGCAACTGGATGCTGGTGGAGCCGAGCGAACTCGTCGAGGTGATCTGGTCGATGCCCGCGATCTCCCCGAGTCGCCGCTCCAGCGGCGCGGCCACGGTCGCCGCCATCACTGACGGATCGGCGCCCGGCCGCGTCGCCGAAACGCGAATGGCCGGGAAATCGACGTTCGGCACGCTCGCGACCGGCAGGTTGACGTAGGCGACCGCGCCGACCAGGAACAGGCCGATCGCAAGCAGTGTGGTGCCGACCGACCTTCGGATGAAGGGTTCGGAGATCGACACCTACTGCACTCCCTCGGTCGCGCCGGCGATCGGTGGCGAGGGCACGTCGCCCGCCGGCGGCACGGCATTCTCCAGCCGCCGGTTGATGCGGTCGAGCGCGAGATAGATCACCGGCGTGGTGTAGAGCGTCAGGATCTGGCTGAGCAGCAGGCCGCCGATGATCGAGATGCCGAGCGGAAAGCGCAGTTCGGCGCCGGTGCCGCTTTCGATGGCGAGCGGTAGCGCGCCGAACAGCGCCGCCAGCGTGGTCATCATGATTGGACGGAAGCGCAGCAGGCACGCCTGCACGATCGCATCATATGGCGACATGTCCTTGTGGCGCTCGGCCTCCAGCGCGAAGTCGATCATCATGATCGCGTTTTTCTTGACGATGCCCATCAGGAGGATGATGCCGATCAGTCCGATCACCGAGAGGTCCTGCCCGAACAGCATCAGCGCCAGGATGGCGCCGACGCCCGCGGACGGCAGCGTCGAGAGAATGGTGATCGGGTGAATGTAGCTCTCGTAAAGCACGCCGAGCACGATGTAGATCGTCACCACGGCGGCGAGAATGAGCCAGGGCTGCCCCGCCAGCGAGCGCGAGAACTCCGCCGCGTCGCCGGAATAAAGACCGGTGATGATGCTCGGCATGCCGATCCGCGCTTCGGTCTTGCGCACGGCATCGACCGCGTCGCCGAGCGCGACGCCGGGCGCGAGGTTGAAGCTCAGCGTCACGGCGGGGAATTGCGCCTGATGCGAGATCGACAGCGGCGCGGTGGTGCGCGTCAGGGTCGCGATCGCCGAGATCGGCACCTGCGTGGTCCCCGCTCCCGCCTGCCCGGCCGCGCCCGGCACGTAGAGCTTGGAGAGAATGTTCGGGTCGCGCTGGTCCTCGGGCTTGGCCTCCAGCACGACGCGATACTGGTTGGCCTGTCCGTAGATCGTGGAGATCTGGCGCTGGCTGAAGGCGTCGTTCAGCGTGTCGGTCACCGCCTGCAGCGACACGCCGAGTTGGCCCGCGCGCTGGCGATCGACATTCAGCGCGGCACGAAGGCCGCCCTCCTGCGCTTCGGACGACACCTCGCGGAACAGCGGATCGCGCCGCAATTCCTGCACCAGACGATCCGACCATTTGATGACGTCATCACTGTTCGTCGCGGTCAGCGTGTACTGATACTGCGATCGGCTCGAACGGGTGCTGATCTGGATGTCCTGCACCGGCTGGAAATAGGTCCGCATGCCCGGAAGTGAGGCGACACGTGCCTTCAGGCGGTCGATGACAGTGACGATGTCTGACTTGCGCTCGCCGCGCGGGTTCAGGTTGACCACGATGCGTCCGACATTCGGCGTCGGATTGACCGAGCCAGCGCCGATCAGCGACACCACACCGGTGACGTCGGGATCGGACTGGATCGCGGCGGCGACGGCCGATTGCCGGGTTTGCATTTCGCTAAAGGAAACGTCCGGCCCCGCCTCGGTGACGACGATGATCGATGCGGTGTCCTGCAGTGGCAGGAAGCCTTTCGGCGCGATCATATACAGCGCCAGCGTCGCGACGATGGTGGCGAAGGTGACGATCAGTGTCGCCCGCTGATGCCGCAACACCACCAGCAGTGTACGGTGATAGAACTCGACCATCTGGTCGATCCAGCGGCTGACGGTGGCGAGCCCCGGCACCTGCCATTCGTCGCCATGCCGCTTGAGCAGCCGCGAACACATCATCGGCGTCAGCGTCAGCGACACCACGGCCGATGTGATGACGGCGATGGTCAGGGTCAGCGCGAATTCGCGGAACATGCGGCCGACAAGGCCGGACATGAACAGCAGCGGAATGAACACCGCGATCAGCGAGACGGTCAGCGAGATCACCGTGAATCCGATCTCGCGCGCGCCGCGCAGCGCCGCCTCCATCGCGGTCTCGCCGTCCTCCATGTGACGCACGATGTTCTCGATCATGACGATGGCGTCGTCGACCACGAAGCCGGTTCCGATCGTCAGCGCCATCAGCGACAGATTGTCGAGGCTGAAGCCGGCGAACCACATGATGCCGAAGCTGGTGATCAGCGACAGCGGCAACGCGACGCCGGCAATGATGGTGGCGCGCAGCGAGCGCAGGAACAGCAGCACCACCAGCGTGACGAGAATGACGCTGAGCACCAGTGTGAACTGCACGTCATGCACCGAGGCGCGGATGGTCACGGTACGGTCGCTGACCACGGTGAGCTTCACCGAGGCGGGCACCGCGCTTTGCAGCCTGGGGATTTCGGCGCGGATCTGCTTCACCACATCGATGACGTTGGCGCCGGGCTGGCGCTGGATGTCGATGATGACCGCAGGCGTTCCCTGATACCAGCCGGCGGTGCGGTTGTTCTCCAGCCCATCGACGATGTCGGCGACGTCGCCGATCGTCACCGGCGCATTGTTGCGGTAGGCGATCACAATCGGCTTGTAGGCCTCGGCGGCGGCGATCTGATCGTTGGCGGCGATGGTGTAGGCCTGCTGCTTGCCGTCGAGCGACCCCTTGGGGCCGGAGACGTTGGCGCCGGCGATCGCGGTGCGCAGATCCTCCATGCCGATGCCATAGGCGGCAAGCCGCGCCAGATCCGCCTGCACCCGCACCGCGGGCTTGAGACCGCCCTGCACCGAGACGCGGCCGACGCCGGTGATCTGCGCAAGGCGCTGCGCCATCATGGTGTCGGCAAGGTCGCTCATGTCGCGCAGCGAGACCTGATCGGAGGTCAGCGCCAGCGTCATCACCGGCGCGTCGGCCGGATTCACCTTGGCGTAGGTCGGCGGATACGGCAGGTTCTTGGGCAGCACGCCGTTGGCCGCGTTGATCGCGGCTTGCACGTCCTGCGTCGCGCCGTCGATGTCGCGGTTGAGATCGAACTGCAGCGCGATCTGGCTGACGCCGAATGAACTGGTCGACGTCATGGTCGAGAGCGAGGGAATCTGCCCGAGCTGACGCTCCAGCGGCGCGGTGACCAGCGAGGCCACCACGTCGGGGCTGGCGCCCGGAAGCTGCGTCGTCACCTGCACGGTCGGGAAATCGACCTGCGGCAGCGCCGAAACCGGCAACGCAAAATAGCCGAGCGCGCCGCCGATCAGCAGCGCGAAGCCCAATAGCGAAGTCGCGATCGGGCGGCGGATGAATGGTTCGGAAACGTTCATCGGTCCGCGATCATGGTTGCCTTAGGGCCGCGGCCGTCCGCCGCCCTTCTTGCGTGGCGCGAGATCCTGCTGCGGAACGCTGTCCGTGGAGCCGATCTGCACCTTCGCGCCATCCGACAGGTTCGCAAAGCCGGTCGTGACCACGCGCTCGTCAGGTTTCAGCCCGCTTGCGATCACCGCATCGGTCTCATTCTGCTGGCTGACCGTCACCGGCTTGGCGGTGACGATATCGCCCTCGCCGATCACATAGCTGAAGGTGCCGCCCGGCCCGCGCTGCACGGCGGCGGTCGGCACCACCAGCACCTGCTTCAGCGTCTCGACCTTCAGGCGCACATTGACGAACTGGCCGGGCCACAACTGGTATTTGGCGTTGGGAAACTCCGCCTTCAGTTTCACCGTGCCGGTCGTCGGGTCGATCTGGTTGTCGATGCTCTGCAGCAGGCCTGTATCGGCGACGGTGCGCCCGTCATTGCCGAACACATCGACCGCGAGCCTCTCCTTGCTCTGCGCGGCGTTGACGCGATTGACCTCCTGCTGCGGCAGGCTGAACTGCACCATGATCGGCTGCAACTGCGTGATCACCACCACGCCGGTCGTGTCCGACGCATGCACGATGTTGCCGGGATCGACCTGACGCAGGCCGGCGCGCCCGGACAGCGGCGCGATGATCTTGGTGTAGCCGAGCGTCGCCTTGGCGTTGTCGATCGCGGCCTGATCGGATTTCACCAGCGCCTCGAGCTGCGCCACGGTGGCGCGCTGGGTGTCGGCCTGCTGGGCCGAGCCGGCCTTGGCGGTGGCGAGCTGCTGGTAGCGCGCCAGATCGAGCCTTGCGTTGGCAAGCTGCGCCTCGTCCTGTGCCTTCTTGGCGACGGCCTGATCGTATTGCGCCTGATAGATGACCGGGTCGATCTCGGCGAGCACGTCGCCTGCCTTGACGTCCTGTCCTTCCTTGAAGTTGACCGACAGCAGCTTGCCATCGACCTGCGCGCGCACGGTGACGGTGTTGATCGCGCGCACCGTCCCGACGCCGTCGAGATAGACCGGCACGTCCTGCACGCGCGGTGTCGCCGCGAGCACCGGCACCGCAAGATCGGGCCGCGCGCGCCTGCCGTTCTGGGTCGGCGCAAGCCATGACCATGCGAGATAGCCAGCACCCGCGAGAACGACGAGAAGGATGAGCGTGCGCAGTGGTCGGCCGCGACCGGCAGCAGTTCCCTGTCCGGCTTTGGCTTCGCCCTCGGCATCCGGCTTAAAGAGCATTCACGAGCCCTTCGGTCTTCGGCATCCAACCGCCTCCTAATGCCTGATACAGGCTGACATAGGATTGCAGCCAGGCGAGCTGTGCCTGCCACAGCGAATCCTCAGCCTGAAATAACGTCAATTGCGTGTTTAGCACAGTCACGATGTCGGCGGTGCCGGCGCGAAGCTGCTTTTCCGACAGGTCGAAGGCGCGCCGCGAGGCCGCGACGACGATCCGCTGCAACCGCAGCCTTTCGGCGGTCTGCTTAATGTTGATCAGTGCGGTGTCAACGTCCGAGAACGCCTGGATGACAGTCTTGCGATAGGTCTGCAGCAGTTCGTCCTGCTGCGCGCGGGTCAGGTCGAAATTGGCCTGAATACGCCCGCCGTCGAAGATCGGCTGGGTCAATCCGGCCGCCATGCTGAAGAACGCCGATTGTGGATTGATCAACGCCGCCAGCGCCGCGCTTTGATAGCCGCCCTGCCCGGTCAGTTGAATGCTCGGGAAGAACTGCGCCCGCGCGCTGCCGACATTGGCGGTGGCCGCGGCAAGCTGCGCTTCCTGCCGGCGGATGTCGGGGCGCTGGATCAGAAGCTCGGACGGCAGTCCGGGCGTTACGCGTGGCGGCGAGATCCGGTTCAGCGAGCCTCCGCTGATGCGCACGCGCTCGGGCGGGCGGGCCACCAGTGTCGCGAGGATGTTCTGGTTCTGCGCCAGTGTCTGGCGCAGCGGCGGCACCGCGGCGCGCTGATTGGCGAGCACGCTTTCCTGCTGGGCAAGATCGAGGTCGGAGCCGGTGCCGGCATCGACCCGCGCCTTGATCGCATCAAAGATCCGCTGCGCGCTGGCGATATTGCGATGGGCGGTCGCGAGGCGGTCCTGCGCCGCGAGCACCTGGAAATAGGCATTGGCGACGCTCGCCAGCGTGGTGAGCACCACGGTATCGCGGTCGAAGCGGTTGGCGTTCGCGGTTTCCTCGGCGGCGAGCAGTGCGTCGCGGTTCTTGCCCCAGAAGTCGATCTCGTAGCTTGCGCTCAGCGAGGTGGTGTAGGTCGTGGTTTCGCCGCGGCTGAACGTGGTGGTGCTGCCGCTGCTCACGCCGCTGTTTGAATTCGACGAGGACCTTGAGCGGCTCGCCGAGCCGTTGCCTGTGACGCTCGGCAACAGCGCCGCGCCGGCTTGCCGCGCCAGCGCATCGGCCTGCAGAATGCGGGCCGTCGCCGCCGCAATGTCGAGATTGACGGTCTGCGCCTCCTCCATCAGCACGGTCAACTCCGCCGAGCGGAAGCCGCGCCACCAGTCGAGCGTCGGCGGTGCAGCATCCTGGCCTCGCTTCGGACCTTCCTTGTAGGTGGCCGGAACATCGAGCGCCGGGTCGGGCAGATCGGTGGTCAGGATGCAGCCGCCCAGACCTGCGCCCAGCACCAGCAGCGCGCCCAGCCGCGCGGCGCGCGGAAGCCGCTCGCTGCGATGGCGTCGGAGGGAATGGCTGGAGGCGAACAAAGGCTGACGGCTTTCCTGCGGAACGGAGCGTCATTGTAACGGTCGGGCAAGACCGCGCCCAGCCACCTTCCTTCCAACGGCATGAGACGAGAGGGGAAAACGTCGGCGAGCCGGCCTAGAAAACCTCGAAAAACGGCTCGAAATCGACATCAGGCCCAAGCCGTTCAGGTTCATGACGAATATTTCATCCGCCGTGACCGCCCGGACACGGCTTTTGTCGCCGCCAGCGGCCTCCTTCCGGCCGCCTCGCCGCTTGCCGGCGAATCAGCAAGGCGAACTTAGGTCGCATACAAGCCGGTTGATTTTACCGGCAGCGCCGCCACAATCGGGAACAAGCCGCTGGATCAAGAGCACGTCATGCCGATGGACCCGCGTCATGTCTGAAGTCATCGTTCTTGCCCCGGACACCATCGAACAGCGGTTGCCGGACCTCCCCCGCCTTGTCCGTTTGACGCTCGGCTTCACGGCAAGGTTGCGGCGCGGCACGCTGGACATGACGCTGCCGGACGGCCGCGTGATCCGCTGCGGCGGCGCCGAACCCGGTCCCTCCGCGGCCATGACCATCCACAGCTACAATTTCGCATGGCGCTTCGCCAAAGGCGGCGACATCGGCATTGCGGAAAGCTATCTGCGCCGGGAGTGGGACACGCCGAACCTGACCCAGTTCCTCTATCTGTTCTGCGTCAACCACGATCTGATCCAGTCGCTGCTCGGCGACCGGCCATTGGTCCGCGTGCTGCAGAACCTGCGGCACTGGTTCAACCGCAACACCAAGCGGCAGGCGAGAAAGAACATCTACGCGCATTACGACATCGGCAATGATTTCTACTCCGCGTGGCTCGATCCCAGCATGACCTACTCGTCCGCGCTGTTCGAGGACGACGCGCACGATCTCACCACGGCGCAGCGCAACAAGTATCGGCGGCTTGCCGAGGCGATCGATCTTCGTCCCGGACAGAAGCTGCTCGAGATCGGCTGTGGCTGGGGCGGCTTTGCCGAATACGCTGCGAAGAATTACGGCGTGAAGGTCGTCGGTCTCACCATCAGCAGCGAGCAGCGTGATTTCGCGCAGAAGCGCATCGCTGCGGCCGGACTCTCCGACATGGTGGACATTCACTTTCAGGATTATCGCGACGAGCGCGACACGTATGATCGCATTGCATCCATCGAAATGATCGAAGCTGTCGGTGAACAATTCTGGCCGCAATACTTCGCGCAACTGCGCGACCGCCTCAAACCCGGCGGACTTGCCGGCGTGCAGGCCATCACCATTCAGGACCAGTTCTTCCACACCTACCGGCGCGAGGTCGATTTCATCCAGCGCTACGTTTTTCCCGGCGGCATGCTGCCGTCGCCACGCATCCTGCAGGCTCTCGGCGAGAAATTCGGCGTGCCGGTGATCCGCGAGCGGATTTTCGGCCTCGACTACGCCCGCACGCTGGCAAGCTGGCGCGACAACTTCCGCGCCGCGTGGCCGAACCTCACGCCGCTCGGATTCGACGAACGCTTTCGCCGGCTGTGGGAATACTACCTCGCTTATTGCGAGGCCGGATTCCTGTCCGGCAACATCGACGTGCGTCAGGTGGTGTTCGCCAAAACGGCGTGACCGGTTTGACGCGGCGCGCTTGCCCTTGTGCTGATGGCGATCGGCAATTAGGTTGAAAGCCTCGCCTCTTGCCACATCACGGTCCCATGCAAATTCGTAACGACGTCGTCGACGCTATCGGCAACACACCCCTCATCAAACTGAAACACGCGTCGGAAGCGACCAGATGCAACATTCTCGGCAAGGCCGAGTTCATGAATCCTGGCCAGTCGGTGAAGGATCGCGCGGCACTCTTCATCATCCGTGACGCGATTGCGCGTGGCACGCTGAAGCCCGGCGGCGTGATCGTCGAAGGCACCGCAGGCAACACTGGCATCGGCCTTGCGCTGGTCGCCAATGCGCTCGGCTTCCGCACCGTCATCGTCATCCCCGAGACGCAGAGCCAGGAAAAGAAGGACATGATCAGGCTGTGCGGCGCGCAGCTTGTCGAGGTGCCGGCTGTGCCTTACGCTAACCCGAACAATTACGTGAAGCTCTCGGGCCGCCTCGCGCAGCAACTTGCCAAGACCGAGCCGAACGGCGCGGTGTGGGCCAACCAGTTCGACAACGTCGCCAACCGGCAGGCACACATCGACACCACGGCGCAGGAGATCTGGGACCAGACCGGCGGCAAGGTCGATGGCTTCGTCTGCGCGGTCGGCTCCGGCGGCACGCTGGCCGGCGTCAGCATGGGACTGAAGAGCAAGAGCCCGAAAATCCAGATCGCGATCGCCGACCCGATGGGCTCGGCGCTCTACAATTACTACAAGACCGGCTCGCTCAAGGCCGAGGGCTCTTCGATCACCGAAGGCATCGGCCAGGGCCGCGTCACCGCCAATCTCGAAGGCGTGCAGATCGACAGGGCGTATCAGATCCACGACGACGAAGCGTTGAAGATCGTGTTCGATCTTCTGGAGCATGAGGGCATCTGCCTTGGCGGCTCGTCGGGCATCAACGTCGCCGGCGCCATCCACATGGCGAAGGAGCTCGGCCCCGGCCACACCATCGTGACCGTGCTGTGCGACTACGGCACGCGCTACCAGTCTAAGCTGTTCAATCCGGATTTCCTGCGCGGCAAGAACCTGCCGGTGCCGGACTGGCTGGAGACGAAGAGCAAGATCAGCGTTCCTTACGAGAAGGTGTGATCCTCTCGATGTCGTCATGGCCGGGCTCGTCCCGGCCATCCACGCCTATTAGTGTTGACAAGAAGACGTGGATGCCCGCGACAAGCGCGGGCATGACGAAAGTGGTGGGTTAGCGCAGCCCTACTCCCTCACCTTAAAATCTGGCTGAGAAACAGCTTTGTCCGCTCGTGGCGCGGATGCTCGAAGAACTGCGCCGGCGTGTTCACTTCGATGATCTGGCCCGAATCCATGAACACCACGCGATTGGCGATCTCGCGGGCAAATCCCATCTCGTGGGTGACGACGATCATGGTCATGCCCTCTTTGGCAAGATCGACCATGGTGTCGAGCACCTCCTTGACCATCTCCGGGTCGAGTGCCGATGTCGGCTCGTCGAACAGCATTACCTTCGGATTCATGGTCAGCGCGCGGGCGATGGCAACGCGCTGCTGCTGACCGCCGGAAATCTGTCCGGGATATTTGTTCGCCTGCTCGGGAATCCGCACACGTTCGAGATATTGCATCGCCGCCGCCTCGGCATCCTTCTTCGGGATGTTGCGCACCCATATCGGCGCCAGCGTGCAGTTCTCCAGCACGGTCAGATGCGGAAACAGGTTGAAACTCTGGAACACCATGCCGACTTCGCGGCGCACCTGATCGATATGGCGCAGGTTCGGGCCGAGCGCGATGCCATCGACCACGATGCGGCCTTCCTGAAACTCCTCCAGTGCGTTGATGCAGCGGATCAGCGTCGATTTTCCTGAGCCGGACGGCCCGCAGATCACGATGCGCTCGCCGCGCGCGACATCGAGATCGATGTCGCGCAGCACATGGAAAGAGCCGAACCATTTGTTCAGGCCGGAGATGGAGACGATCGGATCGGCGGTCATGAACTCTCCATCAGGCATTGCGGTGGGCATTGAGCCGACGCTCGACGAACAGCGAGTAGCGCGACATCGCAAAGCACACCACGAAATAGATCATGCCGGTGAAGGCAAAACCGGTGAACAGCGTGGTCGGCGTCGCCCAGTTCGGATCGGCGAACGAGGCGCGAAGCTGGCCGAGCAGATCGAAGATCGCGACGATCAGCACCAGCGTGGTGTCCTTGAACAGCGCGATGAAGCTGTTGACGACGCCTGGAATGACATGGCGGAGCGCCTGCGGCAGCACGATCAGGCCCGTGGTTTTCCAATACGACAGGCCGAGCGCCTGCGCCGCCTCCGCCTGTCCGCGCGGCACCGCCTGCAAGCCGCCGCGAATGACCTCGGCATTGTAAGCGCCGGCGAACAACGCGATGCCGACCAGCACGCGTACCAGCCCGTCGATGGTGAAATCGCCCGGCAGGAACAGCGGCAGCATGTAGGTGGCGAAGAACAGCACTGTGATCAGCGGCACGCCGCGCCAGAATTCGATGAAGGCGACCGAGAAAATCCGGATCAGCGGAATGCTCGAGCGCCGCCCCAGCGCCAGCGCGATGCCGACCGGCATCGAGGCGACGATGCCGGTGATCGACACCACCAGCGTCACCAAGAGGCCGCCCCAGAGTCGCGTATCGACCGGCGGCAGCCCGCCCCGGTCAAGTTGCATCACCAGGATCACCGCCGCGATGCAGGCGAAAGTCGCGATGCTGGCCGCGAGCGCCGACCAGCCGTTGCGCAGGCCGCCACTCAGGATGAACACAAGGAACGAGATTGCCACGGCGGTGACGATGAAATCCGCCCAGAACGGATAAGCGGTTGCATCGGTCCAGTCGCGCAGTGCAGCGATCGGCCAGGTGAAATAAGCGATGGCATCACCGAACCACCGCACCGCCTGGCCGACAGCGACCAGCGGCGCGGCGATGGCCTGCCCCGCGTCGGCCAGCCGCCCGCCAGCATCGCGGAAGCTTGCAGCGAAGGCATTGCCGAGATTGGCCATCCAGTGCACGGCAAAGCCTTTGATGCCGCCGCCGCGCAGCAGGAAGAACGCGACAACCGGAAACGCCGCGAAGAACAGCGCCGCGTTGATTTTCTTGGCCGGCGCGCGCGGGATCAGGAGCGGCAGCAACAGCACCGCGCCGAGCGCGAAGGTGAGATCGGCGCGCCAGCGCTGCTCCTCCGGGTAGAAGCCGTAGATGAACTGGCTGAACTTGGCCTGGATGAACGGCCAGCAGGCGCCGACCGGATGCCCCACATTCGACTGCAAGCACGCCGAGCGGTCGGTGCCATGCCACACCGCGTCGATCAGCATGAACTTCACCATCGGCGCGAGCAGCGACCACAGCACCAGTGCGCTGACGATGGTGAGTAGGATGTTGAACGGCGAATTGAACATGCGCGCGCGCAGGAATCCGATGACGCCCGTGGTGACGACTGGCGCGGGACGCTGCGGCACCAGCGCCGTGCGCACGAAGTCCGATGACCGCGCGACCTCGCTCATGCGTTCATGCTCCGGCCGATGCGCCAGCCATAGAAGCTCATCGCGGCGCTGGTGATCAGCGACAGCAGAAGATACACCGCCATCGTCAGCGCGATGATCTCGACCGCCTGCCCGGTCTGGCTCAGCGTGGTGCCTGCGAATACCGAAAACAGGTCGGGATAGCCGATCGCGACCGCCAGCGAGGAGTTCTTGGTCAGATTGAGATACTGGTTGGTGAGCGGCGGCAGGATGACGCGCATCGCCTGCGGAATCACGATCAGGCGCAGAATCGCGCCGCGCGGCAGGCCGAGCGAAGCACCTGCCTCCATCTGTCCTTTCGGCACCGAAAGAAGTCCGGCGCGGACGATCTCGGCGATGAACGCCGCGGTGTAAGTGGACAGCGCCAGCGTCAGCGCGACGAACTCAGGCAGGATGCGCGCGCCGCCGGCGAAGTTGAAACCGCGTAGCACCGGCAGCTCGAAGCTCACCGGCGCGCCGAATAGCAGTATGGCAAGCAGCGGCAGGCCAAACAGCATCGCCAGCACGAACGGCCAGATCGTCAGCCTCTCGCCGCGGCTATAAAGGCGAGACCGGGCGTAAAAGCGCATCACCAGTGCCGCGACGATGCCGATGACAATCGCAACGACAAAGACGCCGTATCCCGGCTGCGGCACCGGATTGGGCACCACAAAACCGCGATTGCTCAGAAAGAACGAGCCGAACAGCGAAATGCTCTGGCGCGGTCCCGGCAGCGCCGCGAGCACGGCGAGATACCAGAACAGTATCTGGAACAGCAGCGGCAGGTTGCGGATCAGTTCGACATAGCCGCCGGCGACACGCGCCAGTAGCCAGTTCGGCGACAGCCGGCCGAGCGCGACGGCAAAGCCGATGATGGTGGCGAACACGATGCCGATCACCGACACCACCAGCGTGTTGACCAGTCCGACGACGAACACCCGCGCGTAGGTGTCGCCTTCCGAATACGGGATCAGCGTCTGGCTGACGCCGAAGCCTGCGGTATTCCCGAGAAAACCGAAACCGGACGCGATGCGCTGGGCCTGCAGATTGGCGCGGGCGTTGGCGACGATCTCGTAGCCGACCCACACCAGCAGCGCGAGAAAGACGATCTGCAGCGCAAGACCGCCCCACCCGGCGCGGCCGCCCAGTATGCGACGCAGCCGCGCCGTAAGCTGCAGCGGCGGCGTTCGCGCTTCGCCGGCCATGGTAACGCGGCCCGCCGTCAGCGGATCGGCGGCGCGTACTGGATGCCGCCCTGATTCCAGAGCTTGTTGAGCCCGCGCGAGATCGCGAGCTTGGAGCCCGCGCCAACATTGCGGTCGAAGGATTCGCCGTAATTGCCGACCGCCTTGATGATGCGCTTGACCCAGTCCTTGGTGAGACCGAGCTGCTCGCCGAGATTGCCGTCGGTGCCGAACATGCGCTTCAGCTCCGGCTTGTCGGACTTCGCCATCTCATCGACGTTCTTCTGCGTCACCGCCAGCTCCTCGGCGTTGATCATGGCGAACAGCGTCCATTTCACGATGTCGAACCATTGATCGTCGCCGTGGCGCACGACCGGCCCCAGCGGCTCCTTGGAGATCACCTCCGGCAGCACGGCGTGGTCGTCCGGATTGGCGAGCTTGAGGCGCTCGGCATAAAGCTGCGAGACGTCGGAGGTGAATACATCGCAGCGGCCGGACTCATAAGCCTTGAGGGTTTCGTCGGCGGTCGCGAACGCAATCACCTCATACTTCATGTTGTTGCTCTTGAAGTAGTCGGCGAGGTTCTGCTCGTTGGTGGTGCCGGTCTGCACGCAGACCGAGGCGCTGTTGAGCTCAAGCGCCGAATTCACCTTGAGCGCCTTGCGGACCATGAAGCCCTGCCCGTCATAATAGGTCACGCCGGTGTAGTTGAGGCCGAGCGAGGTATCGCGCGACAGCGTCCAGGTCGAGTTGCGCGACAGCACGTCGATCTCGCCGGACTGCAATGCCGTGAAGCGGTCCTTGGCCGAGAGCGGCACGAACTTGATCTTGGTTGGATCGTTGAGCACCGCCGCGGCGATAGCGCGGCAGACATCGACATCGAGCCCGGCCCAGTTACCCTTGTCGTCCGGCGCGGAAAAACCGGGCAGACCCTGGCTCACCCCGCAGGACAGCACGCCCCGCTCCTGGACCGTCTTCAGGGTCTGGCCGAAGGCCGGCTGCAAACCGGCGGCAGCTGTGAGAAGCAGAGCGGCGCCGAGCGATGCGCATTTCATCAGAACAACCTTTCACAACGATGGCGGGATCCGTGATCCGCCCGAACGGACAACATCCGCCTGTGGACTGGCTGGACCGGCCAAGGGAGGCGCCGATCTTCCGTCCGCGCGCCGGATGTCGAGTTAAAACGGGGACTTACGTCGCAGATGAGTATAACAGAACGGTTGGCCGAAGGGGTCAAGGGGTTGACGTTTGGCTTTCCGGACAGCTTATAGCTTGATCCATGGCATCTTCCCGAAATGACGCTTCCTCGCGGCCGTATGACGTTACGACCGAACTCGTAACCTCGGGCCGCGACACGCTGGCGCAGCGCGGTTTCGTCAATCCGCCGGTGGTGCGCGGCTCCACCGTGCTGTATCCGACGGTCGAGGATCTGCATCAGAATCGCGGCGAATTCCATTACGGCCGACACGGCACCCCGACCACCAAAGCGCTGCAACAGGCCTTGATAACGCTCGAAGGGCCGAATTGTGCCGGGGTCGGCCTCGCCCCGTCAGGCGTCGCGGCGATCACCACGGCGCTGCTCGCCGCGGTCAAGGCCGGCGATCATCTTCTGGTGATCGACAGCGCCTACCGCCCGACCCGCGCCTTCTGCGAGGGCATGCTCAAGCGACTCGGCGTCGAGACCACCTATTTCGATCCGCTGATCGGCGCCGACATCGCCGGATTGTTCAAGCCGAACACCCGCGCGGTGCTGGTCGAAGCGCCCGGCTCGCAGTCCTTCGAGATGCCGGACATTCCTGCCATCGCGGCGGTCGCGCATGAGCACGGCGCGCTGGTGCTCGACGACAATACCTGGGCGACGCCGTTCTATCATCGCTCGCTCGACCAGGGCGTCGATATTTCGATTCAGGCCGCGACCAAATATATCGGCGGCCACTCCGACATTATGTTCGGCACCATTTCCGCCAATGCGAAAGCTTGGCCGCTGGTCACTGAATCGATCCGCCTGCTCGGCGTCTGCTGCGGGCCGGACGATGTATTCCTCGCGTTGCGCGGCCTGCGCACGCTGGCGGTGCGCCTCGCTCATCACCAGCAGTCGGGCCTCGAGATGGCGCGCTGGTTCGCGAGCCGGCCGGAAGTTTTGCGCGTGCTGCATCCGGGGCTTGAGAGCGATCCGGGCCATGCAATCTGGAAACGCGACTTCACCGGCGCAAGCGGACTATTCAGCATCGTGCTCAAACCCACGCCCGCCAAGGCGGTCGATGCATTTCTCGACGCGCTGAAGCTGTTCGGCATGGGCTATTCGTGGGGCGGATTCGAAAGCCTTGTGGTGCCGTTCGACTGCACCTCGTATCGCACGGTGACCAAATGGGCGCCGGGCGGCCCGACGCTGCGATTCCATATCGGTCTGGAAAGCACCGATGATCTGAAGGCCGATCTCGATGCGGCGTTCGCTGTGATGAAGTCGGCGCAGTAAGCACGCGGCCGTCAGTTGCTCAGCGTCTCGGAATTGCGGCCGCGATTCTTCCAGATCAGCATGATGTTGCGGATATAGATGATGGTCGCGAGGCCCTGGCCGAGGATGATGATCGGCTCGCGCTTGGCGATGCCGTAGATCAGCGTCATCACGCCGCCGCCCATCGAGAAGAACCAGAACGCCATCGGCACCACGCTCTTGCCGGCGCGCTCGCTAGAAATCCACTGCACCAGAAAACGTGCGGTGAAGAACAGTTGCGCGATCAGGCCGAACGCGAGCCAGAAGTCGAACTTGGCGACGAAGACGTCGTAGAGATAGTCGTGCAGGTCCTGACCGAACTGAATCAGCATGACGTCACCTCGGTGACCACGGGGGTCGATTTCTTGCGGCGGATCAGCCACCACACGCCGGTGAGATCCATGATGCCCACCCACAGCCGGTCGAAGAATCCATAGTTCGACACGCCCGCATGACGCGGCCGGTCAGTGACATCGACATAGACGATGTCGTAGCCCTCGCGCCGCACCAGCGCCGGCAGGAAACGGTGCAGCCCGTCGAAGTAAGGCAATGCCAGAAACACCTCGCGGCGGAATCCCTTCATGCCGCAGCCGGTGTCGCGCGTGCCGTCCCGCAGGATCGCGTTGCGCACTGTATTGGCGACGCGCGACTGCACACGCTTGAAGCCGGTGTCCTTGCGGCCGACGCGCTGTCCCGCGGCAAGGCCGACGCGCTCGCCGCCCTGCTCGATCGCGCTGATCAGAGCCGGCAGGAACGCCGGATTGTTCTGGCCGTCGCCATCGAGTGTGGCGACGATGATGCCGCGCGCCGCGCGCACGCCGGTTCGCACCGCCGCCGACTGTCCCGACGATTTGGCGTGACGGACATGGCGCAAATTCGGACGCTGCTTCATCTCGGCGGCGAGACGATCGGCGGTGGCGTCGGTCGAGCCGTCATTGACGTAGATGATCTCATAGGCCCAGCGCCCGTCGAGCGCCGCGGCGATCTCGGCGATCAGCGGGCTGATATTGTCGGCCTCGTTGCGGACCGGAACGACAATCGACACGGTCGGAGCCGCATTGTCAGGGCTGGATAAGGGGTTGGTCATCGTCCGATCATTCTGCCGGCCCAGCAGCCGCTGGCGAAAGGCCGTTGGCGCGGGTTTGCGCCGCTTCTTATGGGGCTGCGCGGCGTTGGGCAACCCCCTTCAAACGACGGAACGAGGGTCCGGCACGCGGCCGGATGGTGCCGTCGGAACCGATCACGAAAATGAGATGGCGCGCGGCGAACCAGTAGCGCACGAACATGGCGCCGACGATGCCGAGCAGCGCTCCGGCCACCACGTCGCTCGGATGATGCGCGAGCAGCACGACGCGGCTGATCGCGATCAGAATGGCATAGATCCACATCGCGATGCGCAGGCGCGGCCACACCGCCGGCACCGCGATGGCAAGTGCGAACGCCACGATGGCATGGCCGGAGGGGAAGCTCGCGAACGCTTCGGTCCAGGCGAAGTGCGAGTAGTTGAACGCGTCGGCCGTACCGCCGACGAACGGCCGTCCGCGTCCCACCACGCCCTTGATGACCTCGCCGATCAGAATGGGCAGCAGCACGCTGAGCAGCACAAACGCGACGCGAAGGCCGATGCCGAGCGCCAGCGCGCGCCGGGTACCGCGCAGCGCCGCGGCGATGAGCAGGATCGCCAGCAACGCGATGCCCAGCACCCGCAACACATAGGCCGCCTTGGCCAGATCGGTGAAGGCGCGCACCGGCCACAGGCTGGCGGTGCCGCGCGGCGGCATCAGGCTGATCGTGCCGACATCGAATGCCGCCATCAGAATGACGATGGCGACAGCGGAGCATGCGGTGAGCACCAGCCAGCCGCGCGCAAGCCGCCGCCTTGCATCGTCCCGACGCGAATGGGTCGGCGCACGGACAAGTTGCGCCAGCCCATGCCATGTCAGCGATCCGAGATGACGGACATAACCAGGCGCGGACGGATCGGAGGGCGCGGCACTCAATCGATGCTGTCCGAACGGAACACGGCGACCGAAATGGCCTTGCCTTGCGAGTAATTATATCCGTCGATCCGCTTTACTGGCGCGTAATGCAGGCCGATGGTCTCGGCGCGCTGGGCGAACGCCTTCTCCTCGCGCCATTCCACCAGCGCGAAGCGGCAGTTGCCCTGGCTGAGGAAGTCGGCCGCGCCGGAACCGTTGGTCAGCAGCGTCTGGGTGCCGACCATGAACACCAGACTTGGCTCGTGGAAGCCTGCGGCGGCCGCGACCGGGCCGATGCATTCGACGCTGCGCAGCGCGCGTGCGATCTCCACGCTCGGGAACACCGGCTTCATCAGTGGCAGGACAACCCCCCAGATGCAGGTGCCGAGCGCCCATGATGCCGCGATCGCATTGAGCAGCGAGCGCTCGGCGCGGTTTTCGTCATACATCCACCAGGCGAACAGGCCAAAGATTAGCGCCGCTGCGGCGAACGGCCACGCGGCGAAGACTGGCTGGCGCAGCACCGACATGGCGGTGATGATGGAGGTGACCGACAGCAGCGCCGGCAGCACAAACCACCATGCCGCGCCGCGCGTGATCCACGACGTCTGCGACAGCATTTTGCGCTCCAGTACGCCCGTGATCAGGATCGCGATGGCGGGGTAAAGCGGCAGTACATAGTGCGGCAGCTTGGTGATAACGATCTCGAAGATGAGCCACGCTGGCACCAGCCATGCCAGCAGGAACTGCACCGAGGGCTCGCGCTTGGCGCGCCAGATCGCGGGCGCCGCCATGCCGGCGAGCGCCGATCCCGGCCAGAAGGTCAACCAGAAGATCACGAAATAAAGTCCCGGCGGCGCGCCGTGCGATTCCTGTGCGTTCGCGACCTTGCTCAACATATCGCCGCCGAGCGAATTGGCGAAGAAGCTGTCGCCCGCTTTCAGGAAGATCGCGACGAACCATGGCAGCACCAGCGCCAGTGCCCAGATCGCGCCGATGATCGGACGCAGTCGCCACAGCCACGCCACCGAGCGATCCATGATCGCAAGCGCGATGATGGTCAGCGCCACGAACATCAGGATCAGCGGGCCCTTGAGCAGGATGCCGCCCGCCAGCGCAGTCCAAAAGATCGCCGGCACGAGCCACGGCCGGCGCACCGGCTCCTCGCCGCGCTGCCATGACAGATAGACACGCGCCATCGCGCCCATGACCGCCGTGGTGGTCAGCAGCAGCATCGCGTCGGTCTTGGCGAGCCGCGCCTCGACGCCGAGCAGGATCGAGCTGCACATAATGAGTGCGGCCAGGATCGCGCCGCGCCGCGACAGGAAAGCGAGCGCCGTCCAGTAGGTCAGCAGCACCGCGCCGATGCCGCCGATCAGCGACGGGACGCGATAGAGCCAGATGCGAATCTGTGCGCGCTGCAAGCCGAGTTTCGATGCGGTCTCAACCGCCGCGGCCTGCAGCCAGTAGATGCCGACCGGCTTCTTGTAGCGAACCTCGCTCTGGAAACGGATGTCGACGAAGTCGCCGCTCTCCACCATCTGCTTGGTGGCCTGCGCGAAGCGCGCCTCGTCGCGATCGATCGGCGGAATGTTGAAAAAGCCCGGCAGGAAGAACAGCAGCCCACACACGATCAGCAGGATCGTCGCCCGCAGATCGCTTTCCATGGCGAAATTGAGCACATGCACCAGCCCGCGGCCGGGATTCCGGCTCGGTACGGGCTCGCGCGGCGCGCCAAATCGCGGTCGTTGCAGGGTCTCATCCATCGGTTCCGCATACGATGAAACCAACGGAGGGACAACCGGTTAGGTCACCGCGTTTGAATTCTCACGACAACTGTGTCCGCGGCGCCAGTGGCATCCATCACCGTGAGGCGCACAAAGCCCGGACCGGGCGGGTCGATCGCGGTCCGGCGCTGGCTGCCGATGGTGCCGACCGAGCGGCCGTTCACCAGCATGGTCAGCGGCAGCACCCCGCCGGCAACTTTCACCGGCAGTTGCATAGGTTCGGCCTCCCCCGACCCTGTCGCATCGATCTGCGATCCGTTCAGAGGGAACTGGATGTGCGGGGTCTGCCCGTTGTCCTGCCGGAGCAGGTCGCCGGCCGGCCTGAACCGGCGCAGTGGTAG
Organism: uncultured Afipia sp.; assembly: GCA_964384815.1. Classification (GTDB taxonomy): domain Bacteria; phylum Pseudomonadota; class Alphaproteobacteria; order Rhizobiales; family Xanthobacteraceae; genus Afipia. The sequence goes on from CAYLLZ010000001.1 coordinate 80,086, forward strand.
AGGCAATTTGGCGTTGTTCGCGACCAGGACGCCTTTCGGTGCTTTCGGCAGCGGTGCCGGCAGCTTCTCGGTGCGGGCGAAGGCGTCGAACAGGATCGGCGCGGCGGCGGTCCGCCCGAGCAGGCCCGGCACCGGCGCGCCGTCCGGCCGCCCGACCCAGACGCCGATGGTATAGCGGCCGTCGAACCCGACCGACCAAGCGTCGCGATAGCCGTAGCTGGTGCCGGTCTTGTACGCGATGCGGCCACGCACCGCATTCTCCGGCGGCGGGGTGCCGATCAGCACATTGCCAACCTGCCAGGCCGCGGCCTGATCCATCAGGCGGCGGGTGTCGGTCTCGTCCGCGCCGTCCTCCCGGACGATTTCCCGTAATGGGACAGTGCTGCCGAGCCGCGCCAGCCCGGCGTAAAGCCGAACGAGGTCCGACAACGTGATGCCGACGCCGCCGAGGCCCATCGCCAGACCCGGTACCTCGTCCTTCGGCAGCACCAGATTGCTCCCCGCCTGTTTGATCCGCGACGACAGCCGGCTCGCGCCGACGCGGTCGAGCAGCGCGATCGCCGGCACGTTGAGCGACAGTTGCAGCGCCTTGCGTACCGGCACTGTGCCCTGAAACGTCATGTCGAAATTTTCCGGCGCGTAATTGCCGTAACGCACCGGACGGTCGTCGATCAGGCTGTCGGGATGCACAAAGCCGTCCTCGAAGGCGAGACCGTAGATGAACGGCTTCAGCGTCGAGCCCGGCGAGCGCACCGCGCGCGTCATGTCCACCTGCCCTGCGCGTCGCTCGCTGAAGTAATCCGGCGAGCCGACATGGGCGATGACATCGCCGGTGTGGTGATCGACCGCGAGAATACCGATCGAGATGTCCGGCCCCATCGCCGCGGCACGGTCGCGTGCCAGCGTTTCAAGATTGCGCTGGATGCTCGAGTCGAGCGCCAGCCTGATCAGCGGCTGATCCTTGATCAGCGAGGCCGCCTGATCGGTCGCGTGTGGCGCGAGCAGCGGCATCGGCCGACGCAGGCGCGGCACCGACTCGGCGCGCGCATGATCGGCATCGTCGCGCGAGACGCGGCCCTCCTCTACCATGCGCTCCAGCACGCGGTCGCGCACGATCCGCGCCGCGTCCGGATAACGGTCAAGCCGCCGCTTCTCCGGCGATTGCGGCAGCGCCACCAGCAATGCGGATTCCGCCAGCGACAGCCGCTTCGGCTCCTTGCCGAAATAGGCCAGCGAGGCGGCGCGGATGCCTTCGAGGTTACCGCCGAACGGCGCCAGCGTGAGATACAGGTCGAGGATCTCGTCCTTGCTCAGCGTGCGCTCGATTTCGATCGCACGCACGATCTGGCGCAGCTTGGCGTAGACCGAGCGCTCGCGGCGCGGCTCGATCAGCCGCGCAAGCTGCATGGTGATGGTCGAGCCGCCGGACACGATGTGGCCGTGCGTCGCGAGCTGCAGCGCAGCGCGGCCGAGCGCCAGCGGATCGACGCCGCCATGCTCACGGAAACGCTGGTCCTCGAAGCCGAGCAGCAGGTTGAGATAGCCCGGATCGACATCGGTTTGCGCATGCACCGGCAAGCGCCAGCGTCCGTCCGCCATCGCATAGGCGCGCAGCAATTTCCCGTTGCGGTCCACCATAGTCGTCGAGACCTGCCGCGCCTGATCGAGCGGCAGCGGCGGCAGCGAGGCGATCCAGATCGCGGCAGCGATGATGCATATTGCGGTGACGGTGGCCGCCGCAATCGCAAACCCGCGCAATAATCGGCGTTTATTTTTCACTCCGTCATGGCCGGGCATAGCCGTTCGAAGAACGGCGTCGCTTTGCTCGCTTATGTCCCGGCCATCCACGTCTCGTTCGACTTCAACGCAGGACGTCGCAGATGCCCGGGACAAGCCCGGGCATGACGATGGAGAGTGATGAGCAAACGGCTCGCTCATTTCGCCGGCCTGACCTCGATGTTGCCGGTGCCGGTGCGGCCGTAGCGCGAGGGATTGTACATGTCCTCGACATAGGCCTGCGGCAGCACGTATTTGCCCGGCGACACCGCGCGGACGATGTACGCCACGGTGAACACCGGCTTGTCGCCGCCGCTGCGCTTGATCGCCGCGTTGAAGCGATCGTCGCGGAATTCGCTGCTCTCCGGCTCGACGCCGTCTGCGATCCAGTCGAGCGTGCCGCTGTCGCCGGACGACACCAGACGCGGGTTGTCGATCTCGAAGCCAGCCGGCAGATAATCGACCACCATCACGTGGCCGTATTCCGGCTTGGGTTCGGTGATCTTCAGCACCACGGCGAAGCGATCGTTCTGCCTGGCCTTGGCCGGATCGGCAGAATCACCGTCCAGCGTGTAGTAGCCCCGCTCGATCTTGAAGCCGTTCGAGGCGGCAGGCTCCGGCAACAGCGGCGCGCCGGTGACGGAAATCACCGCACGCACTGGCGTGTCATTGGTGTTGACGATTGTCACCGGCTTGCCGGTGAAGTCGGCCGCCTTGTAGCTGCGATAGAGCGCGTGCTTGACCGGCTCGTTATTGACGGTGAGCGCAACTGTGCTGGCCTCCTTCGCCAGCGCCCGCGCCGCCAGCACCAGCCACGCGTTCTCCTGCGTTGAGGTGTACGCGGACAGCCCGCGCGCCGCTTCGACCCGCTCGACGGCCTGCGTCAGCGTCACCTTCGGCGCGTTGCCCTCGCTGGCGAGCGAGACCAGCGCCGCCGCGTCGCGCAGCGCCGAGCCGTAGTCGGAGCGGCCGAACTCGAGCGATGGCTTCGGCGACGTGCTCTCCAGCGCCGCCGCATAAACACGCTCCGCCCTCGCCCGGTCGCCGACCAGCGCCAGCGCCGCGGCAAGCTGCGCCTTGGCGATCGGGGTGGCGATGTTGCCCAGCTTGGTGTCGGCGAGATAACGCAGGTCGCCAATCGGCGCCGCGCCGTTCTTCGCCAGCACGTAGAGACCGTAAGCCAGATCGCGGCCGCCATCCTTCTCCGGCTCGGCGGCATTGACCACCGAGTTGCGGATGCGGTCGAGCGCGGTGCGGAATAGCACGTCCGGCACGGCAAAGCCCTTCTCCCGTGCCCGGCTGAGGAAGTCGGTCACATAGGCATCGAGCCAGGCGTCATCGCCGCCGGACGACCACAGGCCGAACGAGCCGTTCGAACCCTGCCGCGCCAGCACACGATCGATCGCGTCCTTGATGCGCTGATCGACGGCGGTATCCATCGCCAGATGCGCCTCGGCCGCAAGGTCGTTGACATAGAGCAGCGGCATCGCGCGGCTGGTGATCTGTTCGGTGCAGCCGAACGGATAGCGGTCAAGCGCCTTGAGGATGGTTGCGGCGTCGAGCGCGGTCGAGACGCTGACCGACATCTGTACCCCGCCGGTGCCCGGCACCAGATCGGAGAACATGTCGGCGGTCAGCGTCAGGCTCTCGCCCTTCGCCAGCGTTCGCACCGAGCGGCGCGCGAGGATTTGCGTCGCCGGTTTGACGTTGAGGTCATAGTGCCGCGCCAGCGTCAGTCCGTTCGGCCCCTTGATGTCGATGTCGAGCTGGCCCGTGCCGGCGCCCGCCGCATCGATCGCAAGGCTGGTCGAACTGCGCTGCTTGGCGGCAAGCTTCATCGTCGTTGACGGGTTGCCGGTGATCTTCACCGGGCCGGACGGCTTCACCGTGATGACGTAATCGCCCGCCTCGCCCTCGACATTGTCGAGATCGAGATTGACGGTGCCACGGTCGCCATTCAGCAGGAAGCGCGGCAGCGTCGCGGTGAGCACCACCGGATCGCGCACCGTGACATCGGTGTCGGCTCGGCCGACCTTGGTCGCGGTCCATGCCACCGCCATGACGCGCGCGGTGCCCGCGAATTCGGGAATATCGAATTCGACCTGCGCGGCGCCATCAGGGCCGACTGTGACGATGCCCGAATACAGCGCGAGCGGCTTCTGCGTCGGCGGGCTGCCCTGCAATTCCTGGCTGCCGCTGTCGCCGCCGGTGCGGATCTGCCCGCGCGTGCCCTGCATGCCGTCGATCAACTGGCCGTAGAGATCGCGAATTTCGGTCGTGAGACGGCGCTGGCCCAGATAATAGTCGTCCGGCGCCGGCGGCTTGTAGCCGGTGAGATTGAGAATGCCGACATCGACCGCCGCCACGACGATCTTGGCGTCCTCGCCGCGGCTGACGCCCTCGATCTTCACTGGCAGCACGAGCTTGGTGCTCGGCCGCACCAGCGCCGGCGGCGAAAGGCTGACCTTGAGCGTGCGCGCGGCCTTGTCGATGCCGAACCATTTCAGCCCGATGGCGCGGCCCGGCATGCGCTGGGCGGCGACATCGAGCGGACGGCGCAGCGTCGCCACCACATAGGCTCCGGTGCCCCAGTCCTTGCCGATGGCGATGTTGACCTTGTTCGGGCCCTGCTTGACGTCCACCGATTGCGTGGTGAGCAGCCGGTCGCCGACCACGTTGACGGTCAGTTTACCGGCGGTGCGCGCGTTGACCGACACCACCATGGTGTCGCCGGACTGGTACTCCGGCTTGTCGATCGAGGTCTCCAGCAGGTCCGGCGTGTCGGCGCTGCCGTCCGAGTACCAGCCGACATCGAACTGCACCGACGTGATCGGGCCGTTGGCCTCGGTCGATTTCACGTCCAGCCGGTAGCGGCCGGGCTGCGGCGAGACCTGAATGCGCGACGGCTTGTCGGCGGCGATGGCGAGATCGCCATCGGCAACGCGCTTGGTTGATTTCACCGGCTCGTACTGCCAGTAGGAGCCCTGCCGGTACCATTGATAGCGCGATTCAAGCTTGAGCAGTTCGTAGCGTAGCCCGCTGCGCGGCAGAGAGGTGCCGTCCGGCGCAACGAACGCAACATCAAACGCGGCGGGATCGCCCTCGGCGACGTTCCTGTCGGCGAACAGCGGCTTCACGCCGATCATCGCATCCTTCGGCGCGATCGGCAGCGTCAGCTTGCGCTCGACCGCGCGGCCGCCGGTCTCCACCATGCGGATGTAGATCTGCGCTTCCTGGGGCTGGGTCGAGGACGGCGGCGTGTCGAGGCTGACCTTCACCGTCGCCTTGCCGTTCTCGTCGGCATCGGGAACGTCCTCCAGCGGCTTGCGTTCGTTGCTGGCGCTTTCCTCGTCCGGCACGCCGAACTGATAGCCCGGATAGCCGGGCCGTCCGGCCGCCTTGGTGATGAGGAGATCGCCCTCGATGGTCAGGTTCGAGGCCGGCGCGCCGTAGAGAAAACGGCCGCTCACTTCAAGTTTTGCAGGAACTTCGGCAGAAAGCTGTTTCGCATTGGTTTTAATATCGAATTCGATCCGATCGGGAACGTAATCCTCGACCATGAAGGTGGTTTCGCCGACCGCCGAGCCCTTCGGATCGGTGAAGGCACGCACCCGCCAAGTGCCGGTCGGCACCGCCGAATTCAGCGGCAGGGTCAGGCTGCGGCCGCCCGCGCCCTGGTCCTGCAGCACCGCACGGCGGAATTCGACGCCATCCGGCCGCTCCACCACGAGCGTCAGTGGACCGCCGGTCACGGCATTGCCCTGCCCGTCGCGCAACAGCGCGGTCAGATAGACGGTCTCGCCGGAGCGGTAGACGCCGCGCTCGGCATAGACGAACGCGTCGGGACCGGCCGGCACCGCGCGGCCCGCGACGCCGCGATCGGTGAGATCGAAGGCTTCCGATCTCAGGTTGAGAAAGGCGTAGTCGCCCTTCTCGCCCGACACCGACAACAGCGCCGGGGCGAGACCGCCCGCACCGCGCGCAAGGCCCGCCTCGAACAGCACATGGCCGGCGCTGTCGGTCTTCTTCGTCGCGAGGATTTCATTGTTGCGCGCGACAAGGCGCACCTCGGTGCCTGCGATCGGCGCAGTGCTCGCCAGCGAGTTGACGAAGACATGGACGCCGTCATTGCCGGAGAAGGCGGTGAGGCCGAGGTCGGAGACGATGAACCACTGCGTCGCCAGCGAGCCGGAGGAATCCTCATCGTCATCGCCGCCGCCGGAGCCCGGTCCCTTCGCGGCCGCCGTCATCACATAGACGCCGGGCTGCAGGTCGCCGACCGCCTGATCGACCGGAAACGCCGTGGTGACGTCGGCGTTCAACGTCTGCTCGGTCGCGACCTCGCCGGACCAGACCTTGACGCCCTTCTCGTTGCCGAGCTCCGTCAGCTCATAGCTCGACAGGCTGCGCTGGAAATTGGCGTCGATCACGGTGTTGATCAGGTTGCGGTCGCCGATCCGGAAAATCTTGACCGTCACCGCCGGCGTGTTGACGCTGACCAGCGGAATGCCGCGCTGGCCGGTGCGCGGCAGCACATAGGCGCGGCCGGTGAAACGCACGAACGGCTTGCGGTCGCGGACATAGATGTTGAACTCGGCCGACTTCGGCAGGCTCTCCTTCACCGTCGAGGGCAGACCCGCGCGCAAATTGATGGCGTAGCGCTCGCCGTGCTTGAGCCCCTCGACGCAGAGCTGCTTGTCCTCCGAGGTCAGCGCCGGCTTGTCGGTGCCTTCGAGCGTGAGAAACGGCGAGAAATCGGAGCGCTTGGCGAGATCCTCGGAAAACACGAAACAGGCACGTGGCGAGGCCGAATCCGAATCGATCGAATAGTCCAGCAGGCGGAAGCCGTGCTGGTCGCGCAGCTTCTCATATTGTTCGCGCACCTGCGCCACCTCGCGCTGGTCGAGCGAGAGCCGCAGCGTGTCGAGTGCCGGGCGCCACAGCGAGCGGTTGGCGAAAGCCTGCCCCAGCACCGCGAGCGCATCGGCCTCCTCCGCGCTGCCCTTGGCGCGCTGGTAGGCGATGTAGGCGGCCGTGGTGGCGCGCTCCTGCAGGAAGGTTTTTTCGCGGGAATCCGCCGGCTTGATCTGGAAGATGGTGCGGGCCAGGCGCAGCCAGTTGCCGCTGTCGTCCGGCGCGATGGTGGCGATCTGGCCGAGCAGCACGAGGCCGCTGCGGAAGTCGTTCTTCCTGAAGGCCGCGTCGGCGTCGGTCTTCAGCGTCGCCGCCGATTTGGCCACCGGGCCGGTCTCGGTCTTGATCTGCGCCTCGAGCCGGATCGCGGCATCGGCCAGCTCCTCGCGGGTGAAAGCCTTGTCGGCGGCATGGGCGGCCACGAGGCCATACGCCAGCGCAACACAAAGGGCGGCGGCGCGAACCAGACCGGTCATGGGCAACTCCTGTCGGGCGGAACAGCCGCCCATCAATCGATTTTAAGACGCGGGCAGCCGCGCATCCGCCGCCCGCCTGTGGACGACTCTACGAGGCGGGCAGCCGAAGGCAACGGCTCCGGGTTTGGGTTTGACGGGTGATCCCGGGAAATGGTTCAAACGCCGGACGGCGCTGGTTGGCCGGGCGGGATTCGGGCCTTAAGCAACCACGCCGGTTTCGACCACGCATCGGGCACCCAAACCCCACCTGTGGTATGATGGAAACACGACGGTCCCGTAGCTCAACTGGATAGAGTAGCGGATTTCTACTCCGCGGGTTGCAGGTTCGAATCCTGCCGGGATCGCCACATCCGCAAAGTGCATCCAAACTTTATGGCGAGCGGTTCGAGTCCCCCTCCTTCGGGCGATCCTCCGTCATCCGCCGGTCTCACAGATGTTATCCGAATGACATCTGGCAGAGGTCCGGCGACGGCCTATGTTGGCGCGGGGCTGCAGAACAGGAGCCCGCCATGAAAATCATCTCCCTTGCCGTCATCATGGGCACGCTTGCTTTTAGTGCCGCCTCGGCCCAGCAGCAGCCGCGCAGGCCCTATCTCTACGCGCCCGGCACCACCATTGGTATGAGCAGTGCGCCGATCGATATGTCGCGGCCGAACTCTCCGGTCTCTGCCTCGTCCGGCGACGTCACCCATCCCGACGAGCAGCTCAGGGGCCTCGTCCCGGGCAATCCCGCAGCCGATGGCGGCGTCGCGCGCAATCAGGGCGGCTGACGCGCGCCTGACGGCTTCGACCTCATGACATCCTGATCGCGAGCGCAGCAAACGCCTCAGCTTCGCGGACGCTGCGCCCGCGATCGACCTTACCGCCAGCGCGGGCGCTTCGTACCCAGACGGCGAAAGCGGACACCGTCGCCGGTGGCGAGACGCGTCGCTTCATAGCCGCCATCGCGGATCGCATTCCGCTGCGGCATCGCATCCTGCGGGCTGCGCTCCTTCTCCCACCAGCGCGCGCGCTGCGAACTGCGCGACAGCGCAAAGCCGAGAATCTCCTCGATCTCTTCGAACGACAGCTCGAGCTCATCCTTCGTCTGCTGAAGCAGATAATCGCGCAGCGCGTCGTATTTGTTGATCTCGACCATCTCAGAACCGTCAGTGCCGCAGGTGTCCGGCGCACTTCGTGCAGGGCACGGCACCCAGCCAGAAATATCGGCAAAACGCCAGACGCGAGGACCGCGTCTTTAGACTTGCGATGTCTTTCGACTCAAAACATGTGCAACGCAACAATTTACCGCTCCGTGCAGCCAAAATAAAAATGTTTCCAGAATTGTGTTGCTCATACGAAGGATTGAACGCAATTTCCTTTTGCAGGCAGCAAACGCCCGCTAACATAACGGTCCAACATCAAACAAAATAAAAAGCTCTGGGAGAACGACATGCTGACACGGCGACATCTTCTCGCCACTGCGGTTGCTGCACCCGCAGTGCTGCGGTTCGGTCTGGCGCAGGCCGCCACTACCCTGAAAATCTCGCACCAGTTTCCGGGCGGCACGATCGACAAGGGCGATTTCCGCGATCGGCTGTGCCGCAAGTTTGCCGCCGAGATCGCCAAGCGCAGCGGCGGCGAACTGAATGCCGACGTCTATCCCAACTCCTCGCTGATCAAGACCAACGCGCAGTTTTCCGCGATGCGCAAGGGCGCGCTCGATATCAGCCTGTATCCGCTGCCCTACGCCGGCGGCGAGTTGCCCGAGACCAATATCGGCCTGATGCCGGGTCTGGTGGCGAGCTACGATCAGGGCCTTGCCTGGAAGAAGAATCCGGTCGGCAAGGCGCTGACCGATTTCCTTGCCGACAAGGGCATCGTCATCCTGACCTGGGTCTGGCAGGCCGGCGGTGTCGCCAGCCGCTCGCGCCCGCTGGTTGCGCCGGAAGACGCCAAGGGCATGAAGGTGCGCGGCGGCTCCAAGGAAATGGACATGGTGCTGCAGGCGGCCGGCGCGGCCGTGCTGTCGCTGCCCTCGAACGAGATCTACGCAGCGATGCAGACCGGCGCATGCGATGCCGGCATCACCTCCTCGACCAGCCTGATCTCGTTCCGGCTGGAGGAAATCGCCAAGAGCCTCACCTCCGGCGCCGGCAATTCCTACTGGTTCATGCTGGAGCCGCTGTTGATGTCGAAGTCGATCTTCGACGCCATGCCGAAGAAGCATCAGGACATCATTCTTGCGGTCGGCGCGGAGATGGAGCCGTTCGGCCGCGAGGGCGCGCAAGCCGACGACGTCGAGGTCGCCAAGGTCTACGAGAAGGCTGGCGCCAAGGTCAGCGCGCTCGATGCCGCGACGGTCGGCAAGTGGCGGGATATCGCCCGCGACACCGCCTGGAAGAATTACTCCGGCAAGACCGCGACGTCCGCCAACCTGATGAAGCTGGCCGCAGACGTTACATGATGCATGGTCCGATCGGGGATGAACCCGTCGCCGCTGCCGTCGCCACCAATCGCTTCGTGGCGGCGGCAGATCGCGCTTTGGCGTTCGTCAATCGCATCATCGTCATCGTCTCATCGGTGGCGATGGTGCTCGCCTGCGTCATTCTCAGCTACAGCGTGCTGGTCCGCAGCCTGTTCCACAGCCCGACCTACTGGCAGGACGAGGCCTCGGTCTTCCTGATTGTCGGTGTGACGTTCATGACCTGCGCCTTCGTGCAGCAGCATCGCGGCCATATCGGCATCGAGGCGTTCGTCGGCTTGCTGTCGCCGCGCGCGAACTGGGTGCGCGAGCTCCTGATCGATGTCGCCAACTTCGCCTTCTGCTCGTTCTTCGCGTGGAAATCCTGGACGTTGACCCATGAGGCCTATGTCGACGGACAGGTGACGAATTCGATCTGGAGTCCTCCCTTGGCCATTCCCTACAGCCTGATGGCGACTGGCATGACGCTATTGTGCGTGCAGATCCTGCTGCAAATCCTTGGATCGTTCGGCAGGGCTCCCCGCGCATGACAGTTTTTGGAATTGGCATCAGCTACGGCATTGTCACCCTGCTCGTGATGTTTTCCGGCATGCCGATCGCGTTCGCGCTCGGCGCCGTCGCCGTGGTGTTCATGGCGATCTACATGCCCACCGCATCGCTCGATACGGTGACGCAGAACGTCTACGAGGAGCTTGCCTCCATCACCCTGCTGTCGATCCCGCTGTTCATCCTCAAGGGTGCGGCGATCGGCAAATCGAAAGCCGGTCAGGATCTCTACACCGCGCTGCATGCCTGGCTGCACAAGATTCCCGGCGGTCTCGGCATCGCCAACGTGTTCGCCTGCGCTTTGTTCGCCGCCATGGCAGGCTCCTCGCCCGCGACCTGCTCGGCGATCGGCTCGGCCGGCATCCCCGAGATGCGCAAGCGCGGTTATTCCGGCGGCTTCGCCTCCGGCATCATCGCCGCCGGCGGCACGCTCGGCATCCTGTTGCCGCCCTCGATCACCATGATCCTGTTCGCGGTCGCCGCCGAACAATCGCTCGGCCGCCTGTTCCTTGCCGGTATCGGTCCGGGCATTCTGCTGGTGACGCTGTTCGCGCTTTATGCGGTGTTCCGCTTCCGTAAGGAATACGCCAACGCACAGAAAGTATTTGAGGCAACCGGACAGGATTCCCCGATCCTCGAGCACGACGACTACACCATGGCGGAGCGCTTCAGCATCCTGCCACGCGTGCTGCCGTTCGTGACGCTGCTCACCGGCGTGATGATCGCGCTCTACGGCGGCTACGCCACGCCGTCCGAGACCGCGGGCCTCGGCGGCCTGCTGGCGCTGTTCCTGATCGCCTCGATCTACAGCGTGTGGAAGCCGAGCGATCTCGAGCCGATCCTGACCTCGACCATCCGCGAATCCACCATGCTGATGATGATCATCGGCATGTCCCTGCTCTATTCCTATGTGATGAGCTACCTGCACATCTCGCAGTCGGCGGCGCAGGCCATCGTCAACATGCACCTGCCGCACTGGGGCCTGCTCGCGGCGATCCTCGGCATGGTGATTGTGCTCGGCTTCTTCCTGCCGCCGGTCTCGATCATCCTGATGACCGCGCCGATCATCCTGCCGCCGTTGCGCGCGGCCGAATTCGACATCATCTGGTTCGGCGTGATGATGACCATCACCATGGAGATGGGCCTTATTCACCCGCCGGTCGGGCTCAACATCTTCGTGATTCGCAACGTCGCGCCAGACGTCTCCCTCAGCGAGATCATCTGGGGCACCATGCCGTTCCTGCTACTGATGATGGTGGCGCTGCTGCTGATGTGCATCTTCCCGGACATCGTCCTGTGGCTGCCCGATCTGATCATGGGCCCGGAGGCGCGACGGTAGGATTTGTTCAGAGATCCGTGCCCGGTATGGCGCGGGTTGCCAGCCGCGATGAAACAAAAATGCCCGCGAGCACCGCGGGCATTTTTATTGAGCTTATTGAAGCCGAGCCGCCGAGATTTAGTGCGTCCACGGCTCCGGACGGCGGAAGGCGAAATTGTCGGAATAGGCCACTTGGCGGCGGATCGATTCCTTCGGCTCCAGCACCTGATACGGGATGCCCTCGCGCTCGCAATAGGCGATGGCGTCCTCCTTGGTGTCGAACCGCAGCGTCAACTGCTGCTTCATGTCGCCCGAGCTGGTCCAGCCCATCAGCGGTTCGACCACCCGCGGCTCGGCCGGCTCGTAATCGAGCTGCCAGTCGCGGGTCTTGGCCTTGCCGGACTGCATGGCGTTCTTGGGCTGCTTGAAGATTCGAGCGGTCATGACGGTGATCTCGGTGACGATCTGGCGCGGTTGTGATGGAGCGTGAACGGTCCGGGCCCCCGCCGCCCCGTGCCGTTTCAAATCGGGTGTCTATATAGACGGTTTGCCGCCGGGCCACAATCTGACCCCAGGGGCACAATCCCGCAGCCAGAATCGGGATTTGGTGGCAAAATCCACTCTTTTGAACCAGCCGCGAACGGACACCATGGACATTCACGCCACCCTGCCGGGCAAGGGCCGCGACCTGCGGCTCGATCTGTTTCGCGGGATCGCCAACTGGGCCATTTTCCTCGACCACATCCCGAACAACGTCATCAACTGGGTCACCACCCGCAATTATGGTTTCAGCGACGCCGCCGACCTGTTTGTTTTCATCTCGGGCTACACCGCATCCTTCGTCTACGCCAAGATGATGATCGAGCGCGGCTTCATTGTCGGCTCGACACGGCTGCTCAAGCGCGTCTGGCAGCTTTATGTCGCCCATGTGCTGTTGTTCGTGATCTATATCGCCTCGATCGGCTGGGTCGCGCTGCGCTACAGCGATCCGGAGATCATCCACGAGTTCAACATCGCCGGCTTGGTCGACAGCCCGATCCAGACCATCACGCAGGGTCTCTTGCTGCGGTTCAAGCCGCTCAACCTCGACGTGCTGCCGCTCTACATCGTGCTGATGGGCCTCTTCCCGCCGGTGCTGTGGCTGTTGCTGCGCCGGCCGAACCTGACCATGCTCGGCTCGCTCGCGCTGTATTTCGCAGCTCGCCACTACGGCTGGAACCTGTCCGGCTACCCGACCGGCGTGTGGTACTTCAACCCATTCTGCTGGCAGGTGTTGTTCGTGTTCGGCGCCTGGTACGCACTCGGCGGCGCGCGCGAATCCAAATCGCTGATCTGGTCGCGAACCCTGCCGGTGATCGGCATCGGCTATCTCGTTTTCGCGATGGTAATGACGCTGGCCGGCCGCTTCCCGGATTTCGGCGCGCTGTTTCCGGCGTGGCTGGTCGATACCTTCAACCCCAACGACAAGACCAACCTCGCGCCCTATCGCGTGCTGCATTTCGTGGTGATCGCGCTCCTCGTCACCCGCTTCGTGCGCAAGGACTGGCCCGGCCTGCAATCGCCGTGGCTCGATCCGCTGATCAAATGCGGTCAACAGTCGCTGCAGGTGTTCTGCGTCGGCATCTTCCTGTCCTTCGTCGGCCACTTCGCGCTGATGATGAGCTCGGGATCGCTGCTGGCGCAGCTTGGCGTCAGCCTCGGCGGTCTCGCGATCCTGACCGCTGTCGCTTATTACGGCAACTGGTCGAAGAAGCAGGACCGGCCCGCGCGGCCGCAGCCGCCAAGCGCGCCGCAATCCTCCGCGGCGAAGGCCTGATTGGACCCGCCTCAAGCATAAAGGGGCGCGATTGCTCGCGCCCCTTTTGTCACATCTTGGAGGTCAGGCGATGCGACTTGTGTCTTTCTAGAACTTCGCCCGCGCCAGCACGCGGAAGGTGCGGGTCGCACCCGGCGACAGGTTGTTGTTGCCATCGGCGCTGGCCCAGTAGCCTTTGTCGAAAATGTTCTCGACATTGAGCTGGCCGCTCCAGGTCTCGTTGATCTTCAGATAGACCGCCGCATCGACGCGGGTGAAGCCCGGCAGCCTGACGGAATCATCCGATGACGCGTAGGAGTCGGTAAAGTGGATCACGCCCACTGCAGCCGCCCAGCGAGAGTCGATCTGGTACTTGTTCCACCATGAGAACTGATTGTACGGCACGAGTTGAACGCGGTTGCCGGCAACGACGCTGCCTGCGGTCAGATCACGCGTGATCCGGGCATCGGTGTAAGCGTAGCCGAGGATCGACTGCCAGCGCTCGGTCACGTAGCCATTGAGGGCGGCTTCAAAACCACGCACACGGGTCGCACCGTTCGGCAACGAAAAGCCGGGCCGGTTGGGATCGGCGATCGGCTGATTGGTCCGGTTGAGTTCATAGACAGCCGAGGTGAACAGCAACTTCGGATTGATGTTCCACTTTACGCCGAACTCGGTGTTCTCGAACTTCTGCGGATCGAGAATCAATGTCGCGTCGGTCAACGAGCTGAACTGATCACCCGATGCCGGCAGGTACGAGATGCTGTAGGCACCATAAATCGACACGTTGTCGATCGGCTTCAACACCACACCAACGCGCGGCGAGACCTTGTCATCGACGCGGCCACGCTGGATGCCGGTGTTCTGATCGAGCGTCGACAGATCGAAACGATCAAAGCGCGCGCCTGCAATCACCTGCAGCCACCGCGTGATATCGATCTGGTCCTGCACATAAGCCGACTCGATGTTCAGGCGGTATCTGCTGTTGCCGTCAGGATTGCTGACGCCGGGCGACAACGCCCCCGGAAACTGATGGATGAAGTTGACGGAACCGAAATAGGTCGGGTTGAAAGGGTTGTTTCCCGTCACCGTCGACGCCATCGATGCGTTGCCGTTCGGGAAGATGCCCGTATTGCGCAGGCTCAGACCAGTCTGACGGCCGAATTCGGTGCCGAACGCAAGCGTGTGGAAGACCGGACCGGTAAACGTCTTGTAGGTGAAGTCGGTCTGGTTGAACGCGTTCTCCCGGTTCGTCGTGTTTTGATAGGCTGAATAGTTGAAACTGGTCTGCGCCACGTTGACGGCGCCGCCCGGATACACGTTCGTATAACCACGGTTGAAGTCGGCGTAGAGCGAGGAGTTCTTCACCGTCAACCCGTTGCCGAAATCGTGTTCGATCACGGCCATGCCGGTCTGCACGTCGGCATAGGTGTTGTTATAGATCGGGCTGCCAAAGAACCGGGTCAGGTCGCCACCCGGAGCAAACGGCGTGGTGGGGTTGAAGCGTGATGCTCCAGCTCCCGGCAACGCCTGCGAAGGATTGCCGCGATCCGCCAGTTCGCGATCGTGATAGTATTCGTAGCTCAGCTTGACCTTGGTGTCCTCATTGACCCTCCAGGTCAGCGTCGGGTTGAAGCCGTAGCGCTCAAGCCGCCCATAGTCGCGGAACGTATCGGAGCCTTCGTAGAACGCGTTCAAGCGGACTGCCACCGCCTCATTGATCGCCTGCCCTGCGTCCAGCGTGACGCGGCGGTCGCCGAACGAGCCGGTCTGCGCGGTGGCCTCGTAGATGCGCCTGCCATCGGCTTCCTTGAGCGTACGGTTGACAAGGCCGCCACCGGCGCCGCGGCCGAAGATCAGCGCGCTCGGTCCCTTCAGCACCTCGATACTCTGGGTGTTGTAGAGGTCGCGGAAATACTGCACGTCGTCGCGGAAGCCGTTGACGAAGAAGTTCGCGCTCGAGTCCACACCGCGGATCACGAGTTCGTCGCGGTTTCCCTCGCCCTGATGGATCGCAACGCCCGGCACATAGCGCGTGGCGTCGGTGAAATGCTGAAAGCTCTGATCCTCGATGAATTCCTTGGTCAGCACGTTGACCGACTGCGGAATGTTGAGCAGCGGCGTATTGGTCTTGGTGGCGACCGACGTGCTGTTGGCGATATAGCCGGTCGTGCCGGTGCGAGCCACCTGACTGTCCGCCGCCCAGGTCTGCTCCACGGTTTTCGGCGGGTTCTGCACCGGCGCCCGCGCGGTCCGGCGCGTACGCGAGGTCGATGACGCGGTGCGCGGCTTGCGCTGCGTTCTCGGCTTGTTTGGCGAAATCACCACCGGCGGCAACGTGCTGGCGCCTGACTGCGTCTGCGCCGCCTGTTGCGCATCGGCATCCGTGATGCACATCGCGAGCCCCAGCACGATGTAGCTTGCCGACAGAAGTACTGATTTTGAGGTTGAGCGAGTTGCCTCGCGAACGCGATCCCGATCCTTCTTCACAGCCCTTGGCCCCTGATCAATCGTTGCCGCGGGAATGCGCGGCAATCATTTTTCGCTCATGAAGGAAATGCGGCAAAACGTCCAGCGAGCGAAAATAAAAAAGAATCGATCTAAATTTGGAATAAGCGGCGACTAACAGTTTTAGAAGCAATCCAGTCTGCGGCGTGGAACCATCAAGCGCTTTAAATACAGTTGATTTTGCGCAAACGCGCGAAATGCGAGCCGCCCGCGTTTTCAAGCGGTGATACATTACCGGGCATTTTCTCTTCGAGGTATTCTAAGCGCGGCACGCGCCACGCAGCCGGTTATGCACATCTCCAAGGCGTGCCATTGCATTTGCCGAAGATGATCATCGCCATCGTCGATGCAGCTTCTTCACCGGACATACTCACGGCGACCGAAGTCAGTTTCGCGACAAAGCAAGCGATAGCTTCGTTGCGGACGTACCGATTGGCACCGCCATGACGACACCTGCGCGTGCTGAAGCAAGCGGCGACCTGCCCGTCCAGGATCGGCAAACGGGATGGCGCACAGCGCGATCCCGCGTCAGAACCGCAGGAAGAAAGGTTTGGAGATTCAATGAGGGGGCTGGTCGGGGCAGGAGGATTCGAACCTCCGACCTGCGGTACCCAAAACCGCCGCGCTACCAGGCTACGCTATACCCCGAGCGCCCAGTGGTTACACCCTTCCCCCCGGTCCAGCAAGCCGCCGGGAGGCCCGGAACCCGGTCTAGCGGGTGCCCAGCAGCGGCGATGCCACCCGGTCGCCGGGCTGGATTCCGTACTTTCGCGCCGTTCCGCCAATCACCTCCAGAACGGCGCGCGCCGGCGCCCCCGAGGAGATGATCTTCTCGGACTGCGGCTCGGTGTTTTCCGCGATCCGCAGGATGCGGCCATCACCGCCGATGAAGATCATGTCGAGGGAGATGAAGGTGTTCTTCATCCACATCGAGACGTTCTGCTCCGGCGAGAAATCGAACAGCATGCCGCGCCCCTCCGGCAGCTCCTTGCGATACATCAGCCCGGTCGCCCGCTCCTGATCGGTCCGCGCGATCTCGACGGTAAAGACCTGAACGCCCGAACGGGTGACGATCTCCAGCGACTGCGTCTCCGCGGCCCGTGCCGGCATTGCCAGCAACAGCCCGCCGAGCAGCGCCATCAGGCCCAGCCGTGCAACCACTTCCGCCATCCGAACCGGCAATCTTGCGCTCAACATCGTCGATCCCGTCTTCCTGCACGACGCCATCATCCATGATCCGGCGCCGTTTCCGGTCAAGGCAATAGCGGGATCATCCGCCGGGCGCCAGCATCGCGCCATCACAGCTTCGTGGGCGCGCCATGCCGAAAAACGTTCAGCGGCAGGCCGTTATAGGAAAAAAGAAAACAAGGACATGAACCGGCGCCACCATCGGCAGCCGGCCCGCCAAATGCGGGGGCACGACATCAGTGTGAGGACAGGCCGCCCGCGCCGGTTTCGGGCTGGATCTCGGCCGCCATCATGCCCTTGGAGCCGGGCCCATAGCGTACCAGCACATACTGGCCGGGGCGCAATTCGGTCATGCCGTAACGGCGCAGCGTTTCCATATGGACGAAGATGTCCGGTGTGCCCTCGCCGCAGGACAGGAAGCCGAACCCGCGCAGCCGGTTGAACCACTTCACCTGCGCGCGCTCAAGGCCGCTGGTCGGGGTCACGCTGACATGGGTGCGGGGCGGCAGCATCTGCGCCGGATGGATCGCGGTCGACTCATCCATCGAGATGACGCGGAAGGCCTGATAGCCCTTCTGGCGCTGGACGCATTCGCAGACCAGCCGCGCGCCTTCGTAAGCAGTCTGGTAGCCGTCGCGGCGCAGTACGGTGACGTGCAGCAGGATGTCCGGCCAGCCATTGTCGGGCACGATGAAGCCGTAACCCTTGGAAGCGTCGAACCATTTGATGACGCCGCTGAGCTCGACCAGATTGGCGGCGGCGGTCTCCAGCCCGGAAAAGGGATCGGCCACGCTTTCGCGATGTTGTCCGGCGTAATCACCCGATGAGGACCGGCCGGCCGTTCCTGTACCCGCACCCGGCGCGGTCAGCCTCTTGGACTCCAGTTCGTCCGACCCCATGACCCCCGACCCCACACTCACAGGCGTCTGCCACTTGCTGCGGCACTTGCCATGTTCATGGCAGTCCGCGCGGGCAACCCCACTTCCCTTGCGCCCATCGTTGCTGATTCAAGGATGCTGCGCGGCGAATCTCGCGATTCGAAGATAACACTCCGGTCGAGTCGGCAAAGCCAAAAAACGGATCAGTCGCAGGCTATGAACAGTCTTGCGCTTGATCGAATCAATGCGCGACAAAACCGCCGAGCACATCGCCGATATCATCCCGGATCACCAGATCGGCGACATCGTCGAGGTCGGTCGGCTCGCGGTTGATGATCACCAGTCGGGCACCGGCGTTGCGTGCGAGCAGCGGGAAGCCGGCGGCCGGCCAAACCACCAGCGAGGAGCCGATCGCCAGAAACAGGTCGCAGCTTCGCGCAAGCTCCGCCGCGCGGCGCATCTCGGCATCCGGCATCGCCTGCCCGAACGACACTGTGGCGGTCTTGACCGGCTCGTTGCATGAGACGCAGCTCGGCGCGAGGCCGTCCTCGTCGAAGCGCTGCTTTGCCCAGTCGAGTTCATGGCGCAGGCCGCAGCCGATGCAGACCGCATAGGTGGTGTTGCCGTGCAGTTCGATCACCGCATCGGGCGCAAAGCCGGATTGCTGGTGCAGGTTGTCGATGTTCTGGGTGATCACCGCCGGCACCTTGCCGGACTTGTAGAGCGCGGCGAGCGCGCGGTGCCCCCGCCCCGGTCTGGCCGCCTCGAAATAAGGCTGCATGGCAAAACGCCGCCGCCAGGCCTCGTCGCGTGCGTCCTGACTGGCGACAAATTCGTCATAGGGAATGGGACGGTTGCGCGTCCACAGGCCGCCGGGCGAACGGAAATCGGGAATGCCGCATTCAGTCGAAATGCCCGCGCCGGTGAACGGCACCACCATGGACGCTGACGCGATCATGTCTTCAAGGCATACGACGGCTTCTTGCTGGCTGCTGGCAATCATCAGAACCGTTTCACCTCGCAACGCCGGAGCGGCGGCAGCCATTATCTGCGGAGGCTCCCCGGATTTTCAATATCGCGGCAGAGGGAACCGCGCGAGCGGGCCGCGCGTTATCCGGCCCGGAGATTCGACCGATGCCCTATGCGTTGTTCACCAACGACGAACAGATCAGCAAAGCCTACGACACGCGGCAGGAAGTCTGGCAGAAGGCGGATGAAGCTGGCCTCGTGATCGAGGTCTCGCCCGACGGCGACGATCAGAAGCCCGAGCGCGTGCTCGACGCGGATTACAGCATCAAGCCCTGCCCGCCGGATTCCGATGCCAGCCTGCAGCCGGACCACATGCCCGCGCTCAAAGGTATCCGGCGACGGGCGAAGGCGCACGAAGGCTGAACATCCGTCAGGTGCCGGTGCCGGAACCATTCGCCAGTCCCGGCATTACATAGATGCAAGACCTCCCGGACCCTCGGCCCGCCATGCCCCGGCGGGCTTTTGTTTGCGCCGACACGGGAAACAGCCCCGGCAGGCCGGCAGCCTCCGTCCGAGATAAAATCTTGCCGCAGAGGAACCAGTCGCCGGGACCTGCGTTGATTGACCGAAGCCCTTCCCCCAACCGGCTTCGCCCCCCAAAGCCCCGCCCAGTCCCCGCTGGCGGGGCTTTTCCTTGCCTGCCTTTTTCCCGGTTCACTCGCCGTCCGGGCCATGGCAACATCTGGCACCAGCCAGCCTGCCGGCCTCACCGGCAAGAGACGCGACTGCTCGGGATCGGGAGGATGCCATGTTCGTCGTCAAGGGGACCGATACGTCGGGTAGCATTGAACTCAAGCGCGAGACCCAAAGCGGGGCTTTGAAAAAGGCGAAGGAATTGACCGATGACGGCTGCTGGGACGTGAGCATCACCGCACCGGACGGACGGGTCTATCAAGCGGAAGAATTCGCGCGGCTCGAAGCCTGACCGGACGACAGACGCCCCGCTAGCGGGAGACGCCGACCCCCACGTCGATGCCGCCTCCGATCCTCACGCAGGTGTCGGAGCCCGGCGCCATGACAAAGCCGGCGCCGAATTGCGCGCAAGGGTTGCCAGCGGCGGGCCTTGGTGCCGCACGTTCGGAAGGCGTTTTGCTCCGTGCGGTATGACCTGCCGCAACACCGCTTTTCGGCACCCGGTCCGGGCGGACCTGATCTGCCATCGCGACGATCGATGTGGTCGGAATCGCAAATCCGAGCGCCAGGATAAAGAGGACGTTTCGCATATCTCCTTTTATCCGATCATCGCGGCTCTGGCGTCTTGATTTCTCGCCTGCATCGCGCAACCTGCCGCCCCGTCCGACGTTGGTCCAGCTATTTCCCGGAGATCTTGATCCATGCGCTACCTTCACACCATGCTGCGAGTCCGCAATCTCGACGCCGCGCTGAAATTCTATCGCGATGCGCTGGGCCTCGAGGAGGTGCGCCGCATGGAAAACGACAAGGGCCGCTTCACGCTGGTCTTTCTCGCCGCGCCCGAAGACAGGGATCTGGTTGCGCAGTCCAAGGGGCGCGGCGCGCCGCTGGTCGAACTCACCTACAACTGGGAAGAAGAGACCTATGGCGAGGACCGCTTCTTCGGCCATCTCGCCTATGAGGTGGACGACATCTACGCCACCTGTGAGCGCCTGATGAAGCTCGGCATCACCATCAACCGCCCGCCGCGCGACGGGCAGATGGCGTTCATCCGCTCACCCGATCTGCATTCGATCGAGCTTCTGCAGAAGGGCGACGCGCTGCCGCCGCAGGAGCCGTGGATTTCGATGCAGAATATCGGCCACTGGTAAGCCGCTCGTTCCCCGCGCCGCCAAATATTCTTCGTGGAACCCGCATCACTGCTCCGACTTATTCCGGCATCTGATCTGGATAAAACGAGGAGAGAAAATATGGGTAGGGGAATTCTGCTGTGGCTGCTGGGCGTGCCGATTCCGGTGATCATCCTGCTGTGGCTGTTCTTCGGCCGCTGACCACTGCATTAAGACGGTAGTCCTGAAGCGAGAGTCTGATCCCCAGACTCTCGTTTTCTTTTTGCCTGGACGGTTCTGTCCTTGAAAGCTAATCGCCACGCTATCCGTCACGTGCCGGCATCACCCACGGCTAGCGGCCGTCCGGCAAAGACCGCCCCCTCCCGCCACTCCCCTGTTTGACATTGCGCAAGGATAGTCCGCCTGAAATCGCAACGATCCTTGTTGCCTTGGCATTGCAAACGCGGCTACGCCGTGCAACGAGCGTGCCTTATGCTATATTCAGATAAATATAACGGAGAATTTGCCCCATGAGCGCTGCCACGCCGAAGACCGTCACCCTGACGAAGCGCTGCGAATTGCACACCATGGATCTTCCCCGCCAGGGCGCGCTGATTGACAGCTTCAGGCAGGTTTTCCCGACCGCCTTCTACAATGATGAGGCCGGTGAATGGCACATGATCTGGAAGCGCGGGACCTATGCCGAATCCAATGCCCGGCTTGAAAACTTCTTTGCCGATCACGGCGTCGAAGTGATCCATGTCAATAAATGCTGAGCCTTCGCCATCCCTCACAGCTCCTGGTCAACCATTTCAAATCGGCTGACGGAGCAAGCGAAACCAGCGGCCTCGAACTCGGGGCGACCTCCTCTCAAGGAAAGGAGTCTGATGTTCCAGCAATCTACTCAGTTGGATCGATCGCTTGAGATACTGATCTCTTCACCCCATCGGCGCACGAGGCCCGAATCCAGACCAAAAAGGTCAAGCGCGCGACCGACCGAATGATTGACGATGTCATCGACCGTCTGAGGTCGAGCATAGAGCGCCGGCACAGGAGGCATGACGATGGCGCCCATTTCCGTCACTTGAGCCATGGATCGGATATGGCCAAGGTGCAGCGGCGTTTCGCGCACCATCAACACAAGCCGACGCCGCTCTTTCAGAACGACATCAGCAGCGCGACTCAACAGGCTGGAAGTGATCCCGCTTGAGATTTCGGAAAGCGACCTGATCGAGCAAGGAGCGATCAGCATTCCCAGAGTATTAAAGGAGCCACTCGAAATCGCTGCAGCTATATCATCGCTTTTATAGGTCACGTCGGCAAAAGCAGCCAACTCCGAGAATTTTAATCCCAGTTCGTGCGCGATTGTGATCTGACCAGAGCGTGAAACAACGAGATGAGTTTCGATTTCGGATGCCTTGAGAGCCTTAAGCGCAGCAAATCCATATGCCGCTCCCGATGCGCCCGTTATACCAACAATCAATCGTCGTTTTGTCATAAGGATCGGCTTGTCAAAACCTAAGGAAAGGACCAAGGCGACCGGGCAGTCAATCGCCTTGGTCGATGTTATATAACCTTTGCACGAGACAAAATCTCCTGAGCGCGCGACCGCTGCTCTTCGGAGATCGTCAGCCTCTCTGCAAATTTCTCATCCAGCGGCGCCGTTGCGTCGATACCCCACTTCGTAATCGTGAAGTTTTTTGGATCCGAGGTCGGATCAATGATCGCCGACTTGACGCCGGGAACCATCATAATGTCCTTTTCCGCACGAGAGCGCGTCGCAACCGCCCACATCACGTCGTCCATATCGAAGATATTGACGTCGTCATCCACCACAATCACGCTCTTCGTATAAAGCTCGGTCCCGAGTGTAGAGAGCATAGCCATCTTGGCTTCGCCCTCCGAGACCTTCTTGATCGACACGATAGCCAAAAACGCACCGCACGTTGTATGAGGCACGTGGACCTCCTTCACGTTCGGAATGTTTCGGCGGAGCGCATTCAAAATCTCGCCCTCGCGCGTAATGCACGAGATGAGAATGTGGTCCCGCGCCATGCCCGCAGTGATGCTGTGGAAATAAGCTTTCCGTTGCATGCGAATACGTTTGACGACGAATACGTTTTGCGTGCTGCGATAAGAGGCATAACCGGTGAATTCACCGAAGGGGCCTTCCGGCTCGTGCACATTCGCGAGTATCTCGCCCTCGATGACGATTTCGGCATTAGCCGGCACTTCGAGATCGGCAATGCCGCATCGGGCCAAACGATAGGGTTCTCCGAAGAGTCCGCCGATAATATCGAACTTTCGAACATTCGGCGGATACGCGTACACCATCGACCCCATATAGTGCAGCGGATGAACACCCAACACGATGGCGGCGGGAAGATTCTCGCCGCGAGCCTCGGCACGGCGATGGAATTCAAACATACGGCGCCGAGAATGCAGCGATATTCCTAGCCGGTTTTTTCCCTTCAACATAAGACGATGAAAACCGGTCGTATCGATCCCGGTCTCAGGGTCACGCGCGGTTACTTGTCCCGCAGTGATGTAAGGAGCAGCATCGACCGAAAACTGGAGAGGTATCGGCAACTTCGTCAGATCGATATCGTCCCCTTCGAGAACGATCTCATTCCACGCGCCCTGCGAAACGATCTCCGGGGGAATGTAATTCTGGCACCGCTCGCGGAAGACGCTCGGCAATTCCTTTACGCTCGTGTTCAGACACCGCGCCAGCAAACCCCGATTCGCTGCGGTGTTCGTGACGACCGGCATATCAAAGCCTGCCACGTTCTCGAAAATCACGACCGGGCTTTTGTTCAGCCGGTCCAGCTCCATGATTGTCGAGGTCATCTCGAAGTTCTGGTTCACCGGGTCTTTGATGCGGAGCACTTCCGCAGGCAAAGCCCTTTCAAGATCTTCAATAAAACCACGCAAACTCTGATTGTCCGTCGCCATTAGTATGCTCCCGTGAGGCATTGTCATCTTATATGATATGTTAGAAGTGAGCAAGTATCCTCGAGGAGCAATCTCAACCAGCTTCCGATGCCCGGAGAGGCCGCGTCAGTGGTTTCGGTCTATAACTGCCGCCAGCCAAACAGTTTTTTGGCGACTCAACTAAACAGTTAGGATAGAATCTGTTGCACTCATGCGACATTGGATGTTTCTGAGGTATTCAGTTTCCCTCGATTAAGCCAGCACACGGGATGTCCGTTTACGGGAGCGATTCCCCTCGGTTTTCCCTATCAAAGTCCGGGACAGAGATGAATTACACGCGGGTAAGGAGATCGAAGACGGACAATCTGACCGATAAAACCACGGCGGCCTTGAGAGAGGAAATAATAACGGGAAAGTATCAACCGGGCCGTCAGCTCCCTTCCGGCAGAGAGCTAAGCGAAGCGTTTGGCGTCAGCATTACCGTCGTGCGAGAAGCACTATCCCGATTGAAGTCCGATGGACTCATCACGTCCCACCAGGGCAAAGGCGTCTTCGTAGAAGACGATACGAAAGCCCGCCCCTTCAGACTCGAGTCAATCGGCAAGCAAAGTTCGATTATCCATATTTTTGAGCTACGGATTGCGATTGAAGTTCAAGGTTCGATGCTCGCCGCAGAACGCAGAAGTGCCGCCGACTTACGGGATATGGCACGATGCCTGAAAGAGATGCGCCCTGGCCAGAATAGCTTCGATAAAGCTCACACCGCAGATATCAATTTTCATCTCTCAATCGCGCGGGCGACAAAAAATCCATTGATCGTTAGTTTCATGGAGTTCTTGCAGCCGCACCTCTACGAAGCGATCTGGCAGGCAAGACAGGTATCTTCGAAACAACAGCAAACCAAGGCCATTTCATACGACGACCATTTTGCAATATACAAGGCCATCGAAGCTTCTGACCCCCAACAAGCTCAAACATCGATGCTGCGCGTATTGCAGGGAAGCCTGTCGCGTCTGACCCGCAAGGATTGATACGGCTCACATACCCAATAACTTCGCGAGTTCGCCACCCATCGGACACCCCGTAACAAGACCTTATATTCTCAAGCCCGATATAACGTTGAGAGTTGCCTGCTGCCCATCAGCATTCGCTTGCAGAGCCTTTTCGATCGCAGGAACCAGATCCGCCGGATTCTCCACCCGAGCGCCATATCCGCCACAGCTCTGCGAGACCATTTCAAAATCCGGCGAAGGGGAAAGCGAGACCAGCGGTATTTCATTTTGCTTCACGGCTTCGCCGGTTGGATACAGGGCGGTCACGCCTCTCGCCACGGCATTCCACTGCGAGTTATTCAGGACGATCGTCAATGTCGGCAGCTTGTGCGCCCGCTCCACATAGTGAGCGGCCAAAGGCACTGCGAACATGTAGGAGCCATCCCCCAAGGTCGAGATGACCTGGCGGCTACGATCCGCAAGCTTCGCCCCGATTGCCTGTCCGAGCCCCATGCCAAGACCGCCCGAACTTCCAGTAATGAATCCGTCATGCCGATGCATGTCCAGATAGTGATATCCGGAGCCCAATTCATCGACCACGATCGCGTTCTTATCTCGCACCTGATTCAGCGCGTCGGCGACCAGAGCCGGGCTTATAGGCGCCCTGCCCCGCAAGGACGCTATCGTCGCTTTGCGCGCGTTCACCAGTTCCATATGGATGTCCGAAATCGTCTTTCGACGAGCATCGACAATCGCCGCTTTGCTCCGGAGACGAGCATCCAGAAGACCATCCAGCAATTCAACGGCAGTTCCGGGATCGCCGGCGATTGTGAGGCTCGAAGGAAAGCTGCGCAGAGGATAAGTGCTAAAAAGCGGATCATGCGCGATATGGATAATCTTCGCGCTGGCGTTTGGCTGCATATGGTGAGGCATCCATGGAACAGCCGATTCCAGCACGACAATGACGTCGGCCGCCTGCAACAGCTTTGCGGTTATCGGCCCAAGGTTCATAGGATGATCGGACGCAATATTAGGATGCGCGCCGCTGGTTACGGGAATAGCGGCATTATGCGCCAACTTTGCCAGCGCCTCAAAGCTTCGTGCTGTCGTGCATGCACGGCCCGCAATGATCAGCGGCATCTGCGCATTTGCAATGAGATCGGCCGCTTTCTCAAGCGCATCGAGAGCCGGGATCGCAGATGCGGTGGCGATCGGGGTTGCCGGAGAGACGGACGGCTCCTCAACCATGTCGTCCATCAAGGTTTCCCGCGGCAAGGTCAGATAGACCGGGCCACGCGGTTCTTGCATGGCGATATTGATCGCACGATGCACAATAGAGCCAACAGGTTGATCATGGCGGAGCTCATACTCCCATTTCACGGATTCGCGCACGATCGCCGCTTGATCGAAATTTTCCTGCATCCAATGGATGATTCTGTCCCGTGAGCCCGGATGTCCGGATTCAGTCAGCGGAGTCCGTCCCGCGGCCAAAAGAACCGGAACATTATCTCGCGCGGCATTCATCATCGCGCAGACCGTATTTGCGGTTCCAACGTTGACATGCACCATCGCGCAGGATGCCTTGCCGGAAATCTTCGAGTATCCCTGGGCCATGCACAGCGCCACGTTCTCATGCGGAACGACGATAAACTCCGGCACGCTCTTGCCGGCCTGCTGCATTCGCACCATGGCCTCGATGATCGGCGGAAAATCAGACCCTGAGTTCACGAAAACATATCGAATTCCCGCGGCATACAATGCCGAGAGGTATCCTTCGGCTACGGAAATGGTGGCAACTTCTTTCATATGAATCCCCAGGGATATGTAACGTCGGCGTTAGTCAGAGTTTATGTATGACGGGAATCGAAAGCTGCCGTCCCGCCAGCACATTCGGGCAGCCCAGGCCCTCGTTCTTCACCACAGCGGCGCCGCCTACACAGTGCCGCAACTTTGATAGACATGCTTGATTTCCGTGAAATCGATAAGCGCGTCGAAACCATGCAAGCGTCCGAGGCCGCTCCGTCGATATCCACCGGCTTCGGCTTCGGCAAAAAGCTTGTTGTGATCGTTGATCCACACCGTTCCATTACGCAAAGCACGCGCTACCCGCATCGCCCTCGCCCCGTCATTGGTCCAGACGCTGGCCGCCAGACCGTATTCGGTATGATTGGTGCGAACGACAGCTTCGCGCTCGTCCTCGAACTTCTCCAGAACGATGAAGGGACCGAATATTTCCTCCTGCACAAAGGAGGCAGAGGTATCGCGATGCGCGACAATCGTCGGAGAAAGAAAAAAGCCGTTCGCGAGAGCACCATCGAGGCGGCCTCCTCGAAGGACAACTTCGTCGGCAGCATTCATTGCATCGGAAACTTTCCGCATGACCGTATCGAGCGCCGGCCCGTCAATCAGCGGGCCCATATCCACTCCCGCCTCGAGGCCGGAGCCTATTTTAAGCTTTGTGAGCGCCGATCGGAGCGCGACTTTCATTTCCTCATAGCGCGATGCGTGAACGAGTATCCGACGCGCCGCAGTGCATTGTTGCCCGGAAATAATGGTTGCGGCCGCAGCAAGTTTTGGTGCCACCATATCGACATCGACGTCGTCAAAGACAAGACACGCCGACTTGCCGCCCAACTCGAGCGACAGTTTCTTCATGGTCGGCGCCGCCGCCGCCATGATGCGCTGCCCGGTCGCATTCGACCCCGTAAAGCTCAGAACATCGACGTCAGCAGACTGAACGAGATATTCCGCAGCAGCGTGCCCTCGCTCATGAATGAGATTTACGACTCCGGCAGGAAGCGTTTCAATCTCGGTCAAACACCGGATGAGTTCGGAGGTGATGAGGGCCGTTTGCGGCGCCGATTTAATGACCGCTGTGCACCCGGCCGCCAATGCAGGTGTCAATGCCCGAATAAGCAGAATGGCTGGCGCATTCCATGGAATTATCAGACCGGCAACACCTGCGGGCTCTCTCAATAGAGTAGAGAATACTCCCGGTTCAACCTCAAGAACGTGACCCGGAATATGGCGTGCTAGGCCGGCGTAGTAACGGGTTTCCGAAATGCTCGCATTGATCTCCGCAGTGGATTGAACAAGCGTTTTTCCATTTTCCACTGTGAGGAGACGAGCCAACTCGTCACGCCGCCGCTCCATAAGCGACGCCCACTCCAACAGGATCAACTGACGGAGCCGTGGATTTTGCGACCAGCTCGGCTGTTCGAATGCGCTGCGGGCTGCCGACACGGCGGCCTCAGCCTCCTCTCTCCCGCCGTCCTCAAAATGGCCGATCTCGGCCTGGGTGGAGGGGTTGATGCTTGCGATTGTCTGCCCCAAGGATGATTTTTGCCAAACCCCCTTGATCAGATTCCGAGCATGGAACGACATTCACACCTCCAACCCAAAGCCACACGATTCCACCAAAACCGATCCCGCATCCACACGGGCGCTTTCATTGGGATCGTCTCTGCACACCTCATCCACGCACACCGACCAAGGGCATTCCGCTTAAGTGCCATCGCTTATACGCATCTTATCATCTTATATTATAAATATGACGCCAACAACGCCTCGACACCATATCCACTCGATCCTCATCGTCAGCTTTGGCGGAAGGAACCATCCGCCCAAACGGAAAGAAAGGACATCGGCCGGCAAGCCCCGAGACATGACGCCCGATGAGCCTCAATAAAGGAGATGGGATCTTTCCGCTCCCATCCCGATCCGCACAACATCATGCCTCGACGAAGACTTCCTCTCGTCTCTTCCGGATTGAGGGAAGAACCGCCACAACAACCAGGACGAAGGCAAAGAAAAGCAGTCCGGCAGAAATTGGCCTGGTGACGAACACCGTCGGGTCCCCGTGCGACAACAGCATTGCTCTTCGTAGATTTTCTTCCAGAAGCGGACCGAGAACCCAGCCAAGTGCGAGGGGCGCGGGCTCAAAATCATATTTGATCATCCAGTAACCAACGATACCGAACGCTCCCGCCATGATCACATCGAAGGTCGAGTTATTGATGGAATAGATTCCGATGCAGCAGAACATCAGAATACAGGGATACAGAAGCCGATAAGGAATGCTGAGCAATTTCACCCAGATTCCGATGAGCGGGAGATTGATGATCACCAGCATCAAATTGCCGATCCACATCGAAGCAACCAGCGCCCAGAACAAATTGGGCTGCTTCGATATGATCTGGGGACCAGGAACGATACCCTGGACCATCATCGCTCCGACCATCAACGCCATCACGGCATTCGGAGGGATGCCCAGGCTCAACAGTGGAATGAACGAGGTTTGGGCGGCCGCATTGTTTGCGCTTTCAGGACCGGCCACCCCTTCGATAACACCGGTTCCGAATTTTTCGGGATGCGAAGAGCACTTCTTTTCCAGACCATAAGCAGCAAACGAAGCGATGATGTTGCCTCCACCCGGCAACACGCCGAGAAGAGACCCCAAAATAGTTCCACGCACGATCGCGGGGGCAGCGGTCTTCAGGTCTGCCCGCTTGGGCATTAGACCTGTAATTTTCGTCTTGAGAACATCTCGACTGGTCTCCCCTTCGAGATTCCGAATGACCTCGGCGAATCCAAACAACCCCATCGCAACGACGGCAAGAGAGATACCATCCGCGAGTTCAGGAAGATCAAAGGTCATCCGCGCCGTCGCGGTTTCCATGTCGAGTCCGACCTGAGACATAAGAAGGCCGAACAGCACCATCATTACGGCTTTGGGCAAGGAGCCTTTCGCAAGAACAACTGCGAAAATCAGTCCCACGACCATCAAAGAGAAATATTCCGCCGGCCCAAAACGCATGGCCATTTTTGTCAAAGGCACACCAAGCGCCGCGACGAATATCGTTGCAACGGATCCCGCAACAAATGATCCGATGGCCGAAATAGCCAACGCAGGACCCGCTCTGCCCTGAAGGGCCATTTGATGGCCATCGAGCGTCGTAACGACTGATGATGCTTCACCCGGAATGTTGACAAGAATCGAAGTCGTCGACCCCCCGTACTGTGCGCCATAATAGATGCCCGCAAGCATGATAAGCGCGCCAATCGGAGGCAGTCCGATCGTAATCGGCAGGAGCATGGCGATCGTCGCCACAGATCCAACTCCCGGCAGCACGCCAATCAAAGTGCCGACAAGCACGCCAATAAAGCACAGAAAGATATTTTGAAACCCAAGCGCGAGCGAAAATCCAAGTCCAAGGTTGGATACCAAGTCCGACATGACTTTCCCTCACTGCATAAGAAATCGAGGAAAGATCGAAAACTGAAGCGAAAGGCCGTAGACGAACAAGAGAATGGATGCCGTCGTGAAGATGGCGGCAACGATAGTGACTTCGATCCACCGCGTTTCACTTGTTCCCAACGCCGCGATCATGAAGGAAACGAAGGTCGTTATGGCAAGCCCCAGATGCTCAACGCAAAGAGCAAAGACAATGACCGAGGCAGAAACCACGGTCACTCCGCGAAGGTGAAACCGGCCGGGAGCGCTCCCATCAGTAAACACGGACCAAATTGCAACCGTTCCCGCCAGTAACAAGAGGCACACGGCAAACATACGAGGCACTGTTCCTGGACCGAACTGAGGTCCGTCCATTCCAGGAATATCCCGTGTCAGCCAAAGCGCGACGAGAGCAAGCAGAACAAGGCCCATTGAACCCCAGAAATCCCGGGGATTCCGAATACGACGAGGGCGATCCGGCTCAGTTTTTTTAACAGCTTCAGACACTCGACAGCTTCCTTCCTTAGACGATGAAGTCCTTCATACGAAGCAAGGAAGTGTCCTTATTTCTTTCCCATAATGTCCCTGAGCAGCGGCCCCCACTGCTCGGCTTCCGCCTTGATCTGTGCGGCAAACTGCTCGGGCGTATCTTTCACCTCTGCAGCTCCCGCCTTGCGAAGCGCCGCCACGACGGTTGGGTCAGCCGCCATCTTGTTCAAGGCGGCGGACATGCGGCGGACGATAGGATCCGGGGTGCCCGCAGGAGCCATGATGCCGTTCCAGCTTTCCGCCAAGAACCCGGGAAGCATGGCCTGGTTAATTGTAGGAACGTTCGGCAAGAACGGAACGGGCTCCTTCGAGGTGACGGCAAGCACCTTGATCGTTCCGGCCTCGATCTGAGGCAGTGCATCAGTCATGTTCGCAAAGGCGAAATCGATCTCCCCTGCTACAAGAGCCAAGCTCACCTGAGAGCCGCCCTTGAACGGCACATGCTGCGCGCTCATCCCGGTGCGGGATTCAAACAGCCTGACAGCATAGTGGGTCAGCCCCGCGATGCCGCTTGAGCCGTAATTGAGCTTCGTCGGGCTTGCCTTCGCATAATCGACAAGCTCCTTAAGCGTTTTGACAGGCAGGTCTTTCTTGACAACGACCGCCTGGGCCGCCGTGCTCACAATTCCGACAGGGACAAGATCCTTGATCGGGTCGTAGCTCACCTTCTGAATGAAAGGCACGACCGAGATAGCGCCGACGCTACAAACACAGAACGTATAGCCATCCGGAGCAGAATTGACGACAAACTGCGTGCCGATCAT
Organism: uncultured Afipia sp.; assembly: GCA_964384815.1. Classification (GTDB taxonomy): domain Bacteria; phylum Pseudomonadota; class Alphaproteobacteria; order Rhizobiales; family Xanthobacteraceae; genus Afipia. Next base: position 111,192 of record CAYLLZ010000001.1, read on the forward strand.
TCCACCGCCGCCGGGCCGCGTCTCGACCACGATAGGCTTGCCCAGTTCTTTTTCGAGAAAGCCCGAGACCAGTCGGGCCACAACATCCGTATAGCCACCAGCAGCATAAGGAACGATCAAGGTAACAGGCCGCTGCGGCCAGTTGTCATTTTGCGCGAAGACAGATGTCGACAGTAGCGCCGCGAACAGCAAGCTCAGCAAACCCCTCATTGCCTCTCCTCCCAGGTTGACAGGTCTCTTCGACGATAGCCTTTCGGGTAATCTGATAAGTTGAACTGTATTCGTCAAGATCAATTTGGCAGCAGACCCCGCATGAATCTTCGGCATTATCTTGCGATGCCGAAATGAATTCACCCCGCTTTGGCCACCAGCCAAGCATGCAGGTCAGTGTCCGACGCGCTCACATAAGCGGGAATGACCAAGGACTGACCTCTTCAGCGGTGCGTCCACAAGGGTCCCACTCTTGAACGCTGGACCAAATATGGTCGCCGGCTTGCTGAGTGTCGTCGCGTAGCTTCGCAAGGTCCAATCCTGGAATCTTCCCGTTCTCCATGCAGATCTCGCCATTGACGATCACTGTTTCAACGTCATCGCCAACGCCGCAATCCACGAGGCTCTTTATCGGGTCCATGACTGGCCCGTATCGAAGCGAGTTCTTGCCGCTGAAATCAACGATGATAATGTCGGCAAGTGCGCCGGGCGCCAATCGGCCCAGGTCCTCGCGACCAAGCGAGCGCGCGCCGCCGAGAGTTGCCGCTTCAAAAACCTGACCGGCGGGGGCCTTGTAATAGTCATGCCCCATAATCTTTCCCATGAGGGACGCCGTCCGCATGTTCATCATCATGTCTCGTGGATAGGTGTCGCTTCCAATCGAGATATTTACGCCTGCGTCCCGATATCGCTTCCAGTTATCCAGCGAGCGAGCGCGGCGAGCGATGTTGATGGGACAGTGCGAGATTGAACAATGGTGATGTCCCATCAGTTCAAGATCGCGAGCGCCTGAATAATTCAGATTGGCGTTATCCGCGATAAGGTTGCCGTGACCGATGTTGAGCGTTTGACGCAACATCCCAACTTCATTCAGCAGCTCAATCGGCGTCATTAAATGCTCGCGCACGACATCATGGAACTCAAGCACCGAATAGGCGGCGTGCGTCGCCATCGGGACCTTGAGCTTGTCTGCGTAATGGAGCGTCTGCTTCAAAAGCTCGACACTTGATGTTTCCACCTCTCTAGGAACCAAGATGCCGCGAATTCGGTCGTCGAACTCCCCCTCGTGTTTCTCAATGAATTCGACAGCGGTTTTCAACCCTTGAAGACCGCCTTTATCGTCCCGAATACGCTTTAGACGCCCCTTTTCATCCCCGACCCAACGCCCACAATCATAGCCCGGCCCCAGATAAGCACGCGTGCCGAAACGCTTGACCTGCTCTCGCAGCGCCATCTGCACACTGATCTGACTTCCGAATTCCACGAATGTCGTCACACCGTTTCGCAAAAGCTCAGCTACGGTGAACAGCGAATTCAGCTCAAGCGAAGCATTCAGCTCAGCATCACCCGGCTTGAGATAGCGGGGATCACCGGAAACCGTCTTCCCCTCTTTAGGTACGCTGATCTCAAGGAAGGGCTGGCCAAAGTATAGCGGACGGCCGCTATCCGTAATGAGGCGATGAGATGCGCGATGGCCCGAATGAACGTGCGTATCAATGAAACCGGGACAAACCAGCTTGTGGCCGGCATCGATGGTTCGATCAACATCACCTTCAAATGTGCGCCCAACGTAGATGATCTTCTGGCCTTCGTAGACAACGACGCCATCTCGCAGCAAGACATGCTGCTTTCCATCATTTGCCACGATCCATTGTGCTTTTATCATCGTACGCATGGGTCGTTCCCTCGTTTAGCCGATCAACCCGGCTTAGCTACCTGAGTACAAACTAGTATTCACTCGAACCAATCCCGCGCCGAGGACGCCCCTGTTTCATCGAGAGCTGCCCCACTCTCTTTGACCAAGGCCTCCTCCCATTAGCAGCGATTAAAGCTGCACTCAGCCGCCGATCAAATTGGCTGAGACACGCCTTTTCCTCAAAGGCTCGATCGATTTCCTGTTAGCCATCCGATCTGTGCACGATGCTAGGTCCGACAATGAAACGCTGTCAATAAAATAATCAGCATACTGACTATTTTGGGCAGACAATCTTCCGTACCGGATGCATAAGATCCGCAGGCCGCCGCACAGTTTCGTGTCCGGCCGGACACCCGAATGATCCCGCGTCGAAAAATCGGCTGCCTAGCAAGGGGTATGGCGGCTTCCATAATCAAAGAACGACTTATGAAATCCCTGATTTGAAGACGATAAATGTTGGATCTTGAGGTTTCGTGCTAGAGATTTCCATCTGATCAAATTTGGAACGGCTCATTCGCAATGACTAAACGCAAGACCGAACCGAACACCGTGCTTCTGCAACGGCCGGGATTTCTCGTTCGGCGGTTACATCAAATCCATCTCGCGATCTATTTCCAGCATTGCGAGAGGTTCAACACAACGCCGGTTCAATCGAGCATTTTACAAGTCTTGAACGCGCAGCCTGGCATGGATCAGAATACTCTCGCTGCGGAAATCGGACTCGACAGGACGACAGTGTCGAACGTTCTGACACGACTTGAAGAACGCGACCTCATTTTTCGTGAGGTTGATAGCCGCGATCGGCGAACCAAGCGCGCCTCTCTCACGCGGGCTGGAAAAAGCATGCTGAAAGACATGCAGTCTTCCATTGAAGACGCTCATCGGGAGCTTGTCTCGCCTCTTTCTGCGGCAGATCGCAAACATTTTTTGCGGCAGCTTCTGCATCTCGTACAAGCCAATAACGATAAGGGTAGAACGCTGCTCCGCAATCTCTGAGGCGTGTACGCTGCTCCCTCTCAGGAGTTTCCACGCGGCCACCTTATGGGACGACGACTGCAGCCCATCGTCTGGAAGCGCGGAACCTATGCCGAATCGAATGCCCGGCTTGAAAGCTTCTTTGCCGATCACGGCGTCGAAGTGGTCCATATCAATAAATGCTGAATCCTCTCGGCAAGCCGCAACGCCGACAAAAAGGGTGAAATCTCACTCGACAGAGCGCGCAAGCGCCAATGCGTTTCCGAGCGCCGCCCCCAACGCCGTATTGTCGAAGATGCACCATGTCGGCACGTTGCGCCGGAGACTCTCCTCGAGTGTCGTCCTCAAGGACGCGAGCGCCGCCGCATCGTAGTCGGAATAATAAATCCGCGGCGAACCATGCCAGCGATAATAGGCCAGACCGGCCCAGCCGCCGGCCTTGTCCGCTGCGGCAACCGGAGCGGGATCGGCCGCAACACGCGCGATGCCGAGATCGGCGAGCCAGGCCGTGGCATCGGGCTTGAACCAGCTACGATGTCGCGGCTCCAGGGCGACGGGAGTGTCGACACGCGCGCGCAGAGCTCGAAAGAATCGATCGGCAACCTGTTTGTCGAAACCGAAGCTCGGCGGCAATTGCACCAGCAGGACACCGAGCTTGTCGCCAAGTCCTGTCACCTCCGCCACGAAACGATCAAGCAGCGCGTCACAATCCGCCAGCCGGGCCTCATGCGTGATGGCTTTCGGCATCTTCACCGAAAAACGGAAATCGGCTGGCGTCGACCGCGCCCAGCGTTCGTAGGTCTTGCGCTGGTGCGACCGGTAGAATGACGAATTGATCTCGACGGCATTGAGACGCTGCGCGTACCGCTCCAGATGACTGCCGCCGCGCGGCATCACGTCAGCGTAAAGAGCCGGCACCGTCCAGCCGGCTGTGCCAATGCGCAAGGTCATCGAGGCATCAAGCGTTCATCAGCACATCGGCTCATTTTCGAGTCGCCGCGTTGCTCCGCACGGCTAACTCCGCGTCCGCAATTTTGTTCTGGATGATGGAAATTGGCGCTCCCTAGCGGAATCGAACCGCTCTCTCCACCGTGAAAGGGTGGCGTCCTAACCGATAGACGAAGGGAGCGATTCCTGGCCCGGTACAGGCTGTTCTGCACGCGTGCCGGCGGGTCGCTTGAGCCCGATAACAACGCAGTTTCAATATCTTGTATCGAAATGCGAAGCTGCCACGACAACTCCCGCAAGGCGGGGCCGCCGTAAGGCGAGGCAACGTATAGAGGCGTTTGCCGCCACCGGCAAGCGCCGATCCGAGGCCCGCCGATGCTTCTTGAACAATCGCTTGGCACTCACCTGCCGCCTCAGTGGTGATGCCAATGCAAACGCGGCGCGAAGCGCCTATATTGACGACATCGATCCGGCGTCCCTGCTTCCATGCTGATCCTTTCGCGCACGGAGTTTGCAATGACCATGTCCGATCCCACCCCTCCCCACGATCTTCAGAAAGCCGTCGCTGCCTCCGTCGCCAGACACTGGAAGGCCTATCTGATCGAAGGCATCCTGCTGGTCGTCATCGGCCTTGGCGCGATCGTGGTGCCGCCGCTGGCCAGCATCGCGGTCGCGATTTTCCTCGGCTGGATGTTCCTGATCAGCGGCATTGCCGGGCTGTTTTTGACCTATTCGGCTCGGGAAGCGCCGGGGTTCTGGTGGGCGCTGATCTCCGCCATCGTCGCCATCGGAGCGGGCATCATCCTGCTGTGGAAACCGCTGGAGGGCACGCTGACGCTGACCATCGTGGTCGGCGCCTATTTCCTCGCCGAAGGCGTCGCGACGATCATGTACGCGCTGGAGCATCGGCGCGAACTGGTCGGGCGCTGGGGCTGGGTGCTGGTCGCCGGCCTGATGGACATCATCGTCGCCGGCATCATCATCGCCGGCCTGCCCGGCTCGGCGGCATGGGCGCTCGGGCTGCTGGTCGGCATCAACCTGACCTTCGGCGGCGCCACGCTGATCGGCCTCGCCTTCGCGGCGAGGGATAATAAGCTCGGCTCCTAAACATCTGACTCAAAAAGAAATCGGGGAAACGTTGTAGCCGTCATGCCCGGCTTTATGCCGGGCATCCACGTCTTCCCGCTCCATCGATCAAGAAAAGGCTTGTTGATTGGAAAGGCGTGGATGGCCGGGTCAAAAGGGCGTTCACGCCCGTCTTCGACGGGCTATGCCCGGCCATGACGGAGCAAACATATTCCACGGCCGCGCCTCAGCACCCCTTGCAGATGCTCTTGATCTTGCGATCCAGCGCCCGATCCTCGGGCGTTTCCTTGTAGGGCGAATCCGACACGTCCGGCACGGCGTCCCGGCGCGGCTGGGCGTGGCCGACAGGCGCCGGCAGGACGCGCGTGCCCAGCGATGAAGCACCCGGCGAGGACGGCGACAGGCTGTCCGTGCCGCTCTTGCTGCTCGCGTTCTGCGCCAGCGCGCCGGAAACCCCGAGCGCGAGCACGCAGCACGCAGCGAGAAGCCATGCCGGAATGGTTCGCTTGTGCATGAGGCCGCCCTGCATTCGATCCGTTTGCATGAGAACCCTCCTTTTGCACCTCTTCGGCACCAGAGCCCGCATCATCAGCGATGGCCTCGATGGTGCACGCTGACGCAGATCAAGCCGATCACGACTCGTCCTGCGACGACTGTTCCGGCGGATAGTGATGCACCCCGCCGCAGTAATCAACGATACGATATCGTTCAGGCTCACGCACCTCACCTTGCTGCGACAGATAATCCGGACCCACCGGAATCTTGCCGTGCCCGCCCGGAATATCGAGCACGTAATCGGGCTGGCACAGGCCGGAGACGCGGCCGCGCAGCACCCGCATCAGCTCCTGCCCCTCGGCGATGGTGGTGCGCAGATGCGCGGTGCCCGGCGCCAGATCGCCGTGATGCAGATAATACGGCTTGATCCGGCATTCGACGAAAGCGCGCATCAGTTCGGTCAGCGTCTTCACGTCGTCGTTGACGCCGCGCAGCAGCACCGACTGGCTCACCATCGGAATGCCGGCATCGACCAGCCGCGCGCACACCGCCCGCGCTGCGCCGGTCAATTCGCGCGGATGGTTGGCGTGCAGCGCCAGCCACGTGGTCGCGCCCTCCGCTCTCATCGCCCCGATCATCTCGTCCGTAACGCGCGCCGGATCGGCCACCGGCACGCGGCTGTGGATGCGGATGATCCTGACGTGATCGATCGCGGCCAGATCGCGGATCACCTCGCGCAGCCGCCGTGCCGACAGCATCAGCGGATCGCCGCCGGTCAGGATCACCTCCCAGATCTCGGGATGCTTACGGATGTAGTCAAGGGCCGCTACATATGCGCCCTGCGACAGCGCGTTGTCCTTGCCCGGCCCCACCATCTCGCGGCGGAAGCAGAACCGGCAATACACCGCGCAGACATGCACCAGCTTGAGCAGCACGCGGTCGGGGTAGCGATGCACGATGCCATCGACCGGCGAGCGGACATGATCGCCGATCGGGTCGGCGCGCTCCACCGGCAAAGTGTCGAGTTCGCGCGCGTCGGGCACGTATTGCCGCGCGATCGGATCGTTCGGATCGTTCGGATCGATCAGCCCGGCGACATGCGGTGTGATCGCAATGGCGTAACGCGCCGCGACCGCTTCGAGGTCGGGCAGCGTGCTTGGCGGCGCAAGGCCGCTGTCGATGATCTCGGCAGGCTGCCGCAGTGTGGCCGGTTTCATGACACGGCGTCCGCTGGAGCCCATACCACCTGATCGAGCCGCGTTGCGCCGCTCGCCAGCATCACCAGCCGATCAAAGCCGAGCGCAACGCCGCAGGCTGGCGGCATGCAGGAGAGTGCGGCGAGGAAATCCTCATCGAGCGGATAGCGCTCGCCATAGCGCCGTTCCTTCTCGTCCATCGCATCATTGAAGCGGCGGCGCTGCTCAGCGGCGTCGGTGAGTTCGCCGAAGCCGTTGGCGAGTTCGACGCCGCAGGCATAGATCTCGAAGCGCTCGGCCACGCGCGGATCGGATGGCTTGGCACGCGCCAGCGCCGCCTCCGGCGCGGGATATTCGTCGAGTACGGTGAGACGGCCCTGCCCCAGTAGCGGCTCGACATACTCGGTCAGGATCTTGCTGAAGATGTCCGACCAGGTGTCGTCCGGCGTCACCCGCAGCGCGTCCTTCGCCATCGCCGCCAGCGCATCGCGATTCCCTGCCCCGCCGCTCACGGTGGCGAGCAGATCGATGTCCGCATAGCGCCGGAACGCCTCGGCCACGCTGAGCCGCTCGGCGGCCGCGTGCGGATCGGCCTCCCGGCCCCGGAAAGAAAAACGGCCGATGCCGGTCGCTTCGGCCGCGGCAGCGATCACCGCAAGAGTGTCAGCGATCACCGCGTCATAGGGGGCGTTCGCGCGGTACCACTCCAGCATGGTGAATTCGGTGAGGTGCAGCGGTCCACCCTCGCGGTCGCGGAACACCCGGGCGAACTCGACGATTCGCTCCTCGCCGGCGGCCAGCAGCTTCTTGCAGGCGAATTCCGGCGAGGTCCGCAGGTAACGGGCTGCCCTCGCCCCGGCCGCCGAGGTCACATGGGTCAGCGGGGCGTGCAGATGGGTCTCGTTGCCCGGCGAGACCTGCAGGACGCCGGTTTCCACCTCGGTGAAGCCCTGCGTTTGGAACCAGTCCCGCACGACGCGGGTGATCGCCCCCCGCGCCTGCAGGAACGGCCGGCGGTCGTCATGGCGCGCCGGGGCCCACCACGGTGAGGGACTATCCGCCCGGTTCATCGGGCAAATCCCCAAAACCGCGGCAAAAGACTGGCATTGGAGGGGTAAATCAGTATGTTGCAGCCCGAAATCATCTGGCCGGGCCTCCTGCGTTCCCCGCGAGAGCGGGCCCGGTACGCCATCATGTTAGGAAAGTGATCCGTGAAAGTCATCGCAAGTTCGATCCGCAAGGGCAACATCATCGAGCAGGACGGCAAGCTATATGTCGTTTTGACGGCCCAGAATATCCACCCCGGCAAGGGCACCCCGGTCAGCCAGATCGAAATGCGCCGCATCAGCGACGGCACCAAGATCTCCGAGCGTTACAAGACCACCGATCAGGTCGAGCGCGCCTTCGTCGAGGACCGCGACTACAACTATCTCTATCAGGACGGCGATGGCTTTCATTTCATGAACAATGAAACCTACGACCAGCTTCTGGTGCCCGCCGACGTGATCGGCGACTCCGCGCCTTATTTGCAGGAAAACACGCCGGTGACGCTGTCGATCCACGAGGGCGTCGCGGTGTCCGTGACCCTGCCCCAGCGCGTGACGCTGGAAGTGGTCGAGACCGAGCCTGTCACCAAGGGCCAGACCGCCTCCTCGTCCTACAAGCCCGCTTTGCTGTCGAACGGCGTGCGTTCGGCCGTGCCGCCGCATATCGGCGTCGGCACCCGCATCGTGGTGATGACCGAGGACGGTTCCTACGTCGAGCGCGCCAAGGACTGACGGCAGCTTGAGGCACGGGCGCCGGGGACATTTCCGCAGCAGCATCGCGGGCGGCCTCCTCGCCGCCGGTGCCGTCTGCGCGGGTTCGATCCTTCCCGGCACGCCGGGCCTCGCCGGCGAGTTCCGGACGCCCTCGATCTCCATCGTCCGGCCCGACTGGCAGGCCGCGATCGACCAGTTTCGCCGCGAGGCAGGCCCAGCATCATCGGACGATTTCACCTTCAAAGGCGGGCGCCGGTCGCCCGCCTTGCGCTTTGCGGTGCCGCCCGCGCTGCGCCAGTTGAATGCGCTGACCTCGGCGTTCTTTCCCGGCATCGGCCGCAGTCCGGTCCCGGTGCTGCTGCCGTTCGACAGTGCGCGATATCGCAGCGACGAGCGGAACGCGCTCCCCGCATCAACACCCGACATCTCGCTCCCGCGCTATCAGTCGGGCTTCCGTCCTGCCGCGTTCTTTGAAGCCGGCGGCGCGGGATATGACGCGATGTTCGCGCTCGATCCCGGCGCGGGCGACAACATGCCAAGGCGCGTCTACGCGAGACCGGTCGAGGTCCACATCACCGGCTCGCTGCTGACTTACGAGATCGACGATCCGCGCGGCGGCAAGGGCGCGCCAGTCAAGGACCTGATGTCGGATTATCCCGATTTGCGGCGGATGATCCGCGAAGGCTACGTGCGCTACGCCTTCACCCGTTTCGGCGTGCCTTATGTGGTCTCGATCCGCTGTCTCGATAGCGCGCCGCGCCGCAAGCGCCTCGCCTGCCGCGAGGCTTACCCGGTGGCCGAGCGTTTCCTGAAGGCGCTGCGCATCGCAGGTGGCATGCCCGCCGCGCCACGCCCGGCGATTGCCTCAAGCGTGGTGGAGCGGCCCGAACGCGCCTCACCGGACTTCACCTACAGGCCGCCCGGCGACATCATTCCCGGCAGCGGCTACCGCAACCAGAGCGGCCATGCGGACAACACGGTCTATGCGCAGATCCGCTTTCCGCTGGAGCGCGCGCCGGCGTTCGCCAATTCGCAGTCCTTCATGAACTGGGGCGACTGCTATCACACCGGACGCAGCGGCTGGCGGCCGGTCAAGGGCAAGGCCTATCGCTGCAAGCGCAACGACAAGCCGCTGGTGTTCGACGAATCTGCCGCCGAGAACTACTCCTATCCGTGGCGCGACAATTTCTGCGAAACGCGAGATTTCGAGGCCGGCCAATGCTCCAATGGCTACGGCCATCAGGGACAGGACATCCGTCCCTCGTCGTGCGCGTTGCGCAATGACGGCGCCGACCGCTGCCTGCCCAACCTGCATGGCGTGGTCGCGGTGCGCGACGGCACCATCATCCGCACCCCTAGCAAGGAAGCCACCTTCCTGCTCGTCAACGGCCGCACCGAGCACCTGCGCTTCCGCTACATGCACATGAATCCCAAGCTGCTCGACGCCGACGGCATCGTGCACGGCCGCCGCGTGTTCGAGGGCGAGAGGATCGGCCTCGTCTCGAACTTTCAGGACTACCCCGGTGGCACCACCAGCCATCTGCACTTCGACGTGCAGGTGTTCACGCGCGACGGCTGGCTCTGGGTCAATCCCTATGTGACGCTGATCGCGTCCTACGAGCGGCTGATCGACGGCCATGGCCGCGAGATCGAGCTGCCCCTACCTGCACCACCCGCCACGCCGCCGGCGATCGCCGATGCCGCGGCCAGGCAGCCCGCCGACTGAGCCGCGAGCGTCGGTGCTCACGCAGCTTCGTACAAAACCGCGCTAGATTTGCAGGATGCTTCCGAAATCGAACTGGACGCCCGGCGGATTCTCGCCGATGCGAAGCGTGGTCTGGTTGACGAAACGATAAGGCGGGATCGGCAAATTATAAGGCGCGGGCACGCCGTTGAAAACGCGCCCCGCCAGATCGTATTTCGATCCGTGACAAGGGCAGAAATAGCCGCCCATCCAGTCGGCGGTCGGCTCAGTCGAACTGGCGTCCGGATAAAACATCGGAATGCACCCCAGATGCGTGCAGATGCCGACAAGGACTCCATATTCGGGATTGGCGGAGCGATGCCAGTTTTTCGCGTAAGGCGGTTGCTGGGCTTCCTCGGATTCCGGGTCGGCAAGGCGCGCGACCAGTTTCGGGTCCTGCAGGCCCTGCAACAGTTTTGCCGGCCGTCTGGTGACGAAAACCGGATGGTCCTGCCAGCGCACCACGACCTGCTGACCCGGCTCCAACTTGCCGAGATCGAGGTCGACGGGGCCTCCGGCGGCGAGCGTCGCCGCATCCGGGTTCATCTGAGAGAACATCGGCACAAGACAGGCAACGCCTCCCACAACGCCAAAAGCTGCGGTCATGACGTAGAGAAAGTCGCGCCGCGTCGGCGACGACATTGGCCCGGTATCAGGCATGGACATGGTATGGAGGGGGGACATCTCACTGGTGACGGCCATGACAGACCTCGATATTGGTCATGCCCCCGGCGTTCGGCACGATAATCGGGCAGCACGCATCATGTTCCGTCCACGCATTGGGCTTTGCGGTTTTACCGCGCCCGCCGCTACAATCACCGCATGAACGGTTCCGATTCTCCGACCAATGATCATCCGCTCACGCGCCGTGCCATGCTTGGCGGCCTGATCGGCGCGGGCCTTTGCACCCTCGATAGTGGCGTCGCCTTCGCGGCGCCGGCCGGCTTCGATCAATGGCGCGAGGCGTTCCGTGCCCGCGCGCTGGCACGCGGCATTTCGGAAGGCACCTGGATTCGCGTGATGAGCCGTCTTGAACCCGACATGAGCGTGTTCAAGAAAATGCAGAAGCAGCCGGAATTCCACGAGCAGCTCTGGCAATACATCAATCGCCGCTGCTCGGACTGGCGCATTTCCTCCGGCAAAGTCGCGCTGCAGAAGCACGGCGCGCTGTTTTCCCGGATCGAGAAGGATTTCGGCGTCGAGCGCGGTACGCTGCTGGCGCTGTGGGGCGTCGAGACCGCCTATGGCGATCCGCTGGTGCAGCAGAATCACATGAGGCCGGTGTTTCCCTCGCTCGCCGCGCTCGCCTGGAACGAGCCGCGCCGCAAGAAATACTGGGAGACCGAACTCATCAACGCGCTGCGCATCGTCGACAAGGGCTGGAGCACGCCGGCCGAAATGCGCGGCTCATGGGCCGGCGCGATGGGTCACACCCAGTGGATGCCGGAAGTCTGGCTCAATGTCGGCTTCGACTATGACGGCGACGGCCGGGTCTCGCCGTTCGGCAAGCCGGACGATGCGCTCGGCTCCAGCGCGCGCTTTCTGGTCAAGCGCGGCAAGTATCGCCGCAATGAACATTGGGGCTACGAGGTTACCGGTGCGAGCAACGTCGCCGGTAACCGCAGCTACGCGCAATGGGCGGCGGCGGGCGTGCAGCGCGCCGACGGTCAGGCCTTCCCGCGCCCGAACGACACGGCGCAGCTATGGACGCCGGTCGCGGGCGGGCCATCCTTCCTGCTCGGGCAAAATTTCTACGCGGTGAAAAGCTACAACCCGTCGATGAACTACGCGCTCGCCATCGTTCATCTCGGCGACCGCATTCTCGGCGGCGGGCCGTTCCGCCAGCCCTTCCCTGGCTCGGAACGCGCGCTGACGCTGGCCGAGGTGCAGGAGGTGCAGACGCGGTTGACGAAAGCCGGATTCGACACCGGCGGCACCGATGGCCGCGTCGGCAACGACACCATGAAGGCGGTGAAGGATTTCCAGACCCGCGCCGGCATTCAGCCCGCCGACGGTTATGCCGGCCTCAAGGTGCTGGCGCGCCTGCGGCAGGGCGGCTGACGCTCACATTTGCGTGCGCGATTTGTCATCTGGAATTCATCAAATCCAGTATTCGCCGGAAAATAAGGCATTTTGCGCGATGCGCCGCTCTCGCGCGCGATAGGTGCGACGCAAGCCCGCCTTGCGAAAACACAATCGCCTCATATGCTCCGGCGCGATGCGAAATCACCATAACGACATCGATCGAGGACAGCGTTCGCAGGCCGAACCATCGGGCTGCCGTGATTCGTTGCGGCATGTTCCGTTCTTCGGTTCATGCCTCGCGGCGATGACCCTCGCCGTCATCACGCTGTTGGGTTTTCAAAGCCGCGCCCTCGCGCTTGAGAGCACCGCGCGGACAAGTCCGCGTGCCAGTGTCACGCTCGTCACCGACAAGGACAGCGTCGCGCCGGGCGACACCGTACGTATCGCGCTGCGCCAGAAACTCGCGCCGCATTGGCACACCTACTGGAAAAATCCCGGCGATGCCGGCACCCCGGTATCGATCAACCTGACGCTGCCCGACGGCGTCAGCGCCGGCGAGATTCAATGGCCCGGTCCCGAACGCATCAGCACCGGGCCTGTGATGAGCTTCGGCTATGAGCAGGAGGCGCTTTTCCCGATCACCGTGACGGTGCCGAAATCGGCACCACCCGGCACCACGCTTCCTGTCACGGCGAAGGCCGAGTGGCTGGTGTGCGAGAAGCAGTGCATTCCGGAATCGGGATCGTTCGTCCTCGATCTTCCGATCTCTCCGACCTCAACGTCGGCGAGCGCCGATATTCAGAACGCGTTCGCGGCGACCGACGCCCGCACGCCAATCAAGGCGACATGGCCAGTGAAGCTCACTGTCGAAGGCGCGGCGCTGGCGCTCACGGCGGACACTGGCGAGTTCAACGCCGGCAACGTCAAGGACGCCTATTTCTATCCCGACGATTGGGGCGTCGTGATCCATGCCAGTCCGCAGCAATTGTCCTTCGCGGACGGCAAGCTCAATCTCGCGATGGAAAAGGGCGAGACCTTCAACGCGGATGCTCCTGCCTCGGGCCTGCTCGCGCTCACCGGTCAGGATGGCGGCACACGCTGGTTCGCCGTCACGCCGCAGGTGATCGCTGCTGCTCCGGCCGACAATCCTGCCACGATCGCCAGCCTGCCATTGTGGCAGATCGCGCTGTTCGCCTTCCTTGGCGGCCTGCTGCTGAACCTGATGCCATGCGTGTTTCCGGTGCTCGCGATCAAGGCGGTCTCCGTCGCCCGCCTCTCCGGCGGCGAGTTGCGGGAGATTCGGCTGTCCGGCCTGTTCTACACGCTCGGCGTGCTTGCCGCCTTCACCGCGCTTGCTGCGGTATTGCTGGGGCTGCGCGCCAGCGGCGAGACCATCGGATGGGGTTTCCAGTTCCAGTCGCCGCTGTTTGTCGCCGTGATGAGCTGGCTGCTGCTGGCGATCGGCCTGAACCTGTCCGGCGTCTACGAGATCGGGCTCGGCCTCACCGGCGCGGGCCAGAAGCTGACGCATCGTGAAGGCCATCTCGGCAGCTTCCTGACCGGCCTCCTGGCCGTGGTGGTCGCAACGCCCTGCACCGCGCCGTTCATGGGCGTCGCCATCGGTGCTGCGCTCGCCGCGCCTGTGGCGGTGAGCCTTGCGTTGTTCATCGCGATGGGCCTCGGCCTCGCCGCTCCCTACGCCCTGCTCGGCCTGTTCCCGCGTCTTGCGCGGCTGTTGCCAAAACCGGGGCGCTGGATGCTTCGGCTGCGGCAGGCGATGGCGTTTCCGATGTACGCCTCCGCCGCGTGGCTGGTATGGGTGCTCGCCCAGCAGGCCGGCGACAGCGGCGTGATGATCGGGCTTGCCGGCGCATTGCTCGTCGCGTTCGCGGCCTGGCTCTACGGCATCGCACAGCATGATGCTGGACGCGGTTATGTCACGCGCGGACTTTCCATCGTGGCTATCCTCGCGCTTGTCATTCTGCTGCCTCAACTCGGCGGCGCTCCCTCGAATGCAGCCACCTCGGCAACCTCGGACGCGGATCGCTTCACCAATGCGCGGCTTGCCGAGTTGCGCAAGGACGGCAAGCCGGTGTTCGTCAACATGACCGCGGCATGGTGCATTACCTGCCTTGTCAACGAAAAGACCACGCTGTCCACGGCGACGGTCAAGGACGCGCTGCGCGAACGCGGTGTTGTCTATCTCAAGGGCGACTGGACCAACCGCGATCCGGAGATCACCAGCTTCCTGCGCGGTTTCAACCGCGATGGTCTGCCGTTCTATGCCTATTACCCCGCCGGCACGGGTGAACCGGTGGTGCTGCCGCCGGTTCTCACTGAATCGCTGGTGCTGAACGAAATCCGCAAGACGTCCGTGAACTAGAAGGAATTCCGCCATGATGCAGCCTGACCGTCTTCAGAAGCTTTCTCTCGACCGCCGCAGCATGCTGCTCACGCTCGGCGCCGGCGTTGGCGCGGCATTGCTGCCCTCCTCGTTTGCATTCGCAGCCGCGGCGCAGGTCGGCCAGCCCGCGCCCGACTTTTCCCTGACCGACACCAAGGGTGTCGAGCGCAAGCTCTCCGCACTGCGCGGCAAGATCGTAGTGCTGGAATGGACCAATGACGAATGCCCGTTCGTCCGCAAGCACTACGGCGCGGACAACATGCAGAGCCTGCAGCGCGACGCGGCGAAAGCCGGCGTGGTGTGGCTGTCGGTGATCTCCTCGGCGTTCGGCGAACAGGGATATGCCGATCCCGCGAAGGCCAATGAGCTGACCGCAAGCCGCAATGCGGCTCCCGCGGGCATCCTGCTCGATCCCGACGGCAAGATCGGCCGCGCTTACGGCGCGCAGACCACCCCGCATATGTATGTGATCGACGCCACAGGCGTGCTGCGCTACGCCGGCGGTATCGACAGCATCGCCTCGACCAACAAGGACGATCTTGCCAAGGCGCAGCCCTACTTCAAGGACGCCATGACGGCCGTCGTCAAAGGCGAATCCGTCAAGACCGCCGTGACGCGGCCCTATGGATGCAGCATCAAATACGCGGCGTAACCTTTCGCCATAGCTTCAGCGGATCACCGCCGGTCCCGGATCCGGTACCGCGACATCGCAGACCCGCAACTGCACGCGCTCGGTGCCCTGCCAGCGGTCGATCGTCAGCGATCCCGCGACATGCAATTGCTGGCCGCGGTTCTCGAGCAGCGCATTGCCGAGCTTTGAGCCGACCGCGCGAAACGCCATGGCGTTGACGATGGCGCCATCGCCCGCACGGAAGCGCAGCCGCAGATGCGCCTGCCCGACCTCGTCGGCGTAGACCAGCTCGTGCGCCGGCAGCGCGATGATCGGCTCGGGATTGCCGCTGCCGAACGGTCCCGCGCGATTGAGCGTTGCGACAAACTCCGGCGTCACGCCGCGCGCGCTCACCGCGCCGTCGATGTACAATTCGTTGACGTGACGCGCCTGCGCGACGTCCGCCGCCAGCGCGCTTTCGACATAGGCGCGAAACGCGGCAAGCTGCTCCTTGCGTAGCGTCACGCCCGCCGCCATCGCGTGGCCGCCGCCTTTCAAGAGCAGCCCGTCATGCACCGCCTGCCGCACCGCTTTGCCGAGATCGACGCCGCTGATCGAGCGGCCCGACCCGGTGCCGAGCCCGCCCGGCTCCAGCGCAATCGCAAATGCCGGCCGGCCGAATTTCTCCTTCAGCCGCGAGGCGACAAGGCCGACCACGCCGGGGTGCCAACCCTCCGACGCGGTGACGATTACCGCGCCGCGATCTTCCAGCCCGAGCGAGGCCAGCGCCTCGGCCTCCGCCTGTGCTTCGGCCATCTGCTCGATGGTGCGCCGCTCGGTGTTGAGGCGGTCGAGCTCGGCGGCGATGCGGGCGGCTTCCGACACGTCGCCTTCCAGTAGCAGCCGCACGCCGAGATCGGCGCGGCCGATACGTCCACCGGCGTTGATACGCGGCCCCAGCATGAAGCCGAGATGCCAGGCCTCGGGCGGGCCGTTGAGCCGCGCGATATCCATCAGCGCGGTGTGGCCGATGTGATCGCGTCGGCGCATCGCGATCAGGCCCTTGGCGACGAAAGCGCGGTTGAGGCCGAGCAGCGGCGCGACATCGGCCACGGTGCCGAGCGCGACGTGATGCAGCACGCCGAGCAGATCGGGCTCCGGCATCTCCGGGGTCCAGAACCCGCGCGCGCGCAGTTCGCGATTGACCGCGACCAGCGTGACGAAGACGAGGCCGACCGCGGCGAGATGGCCGAGCCCGGACAGATCGTCCGGCCGGTTCGGATTGACCAGCGCGTCCACCGCGGGAAGCTCGTCGCCGCACTGATGATGGTCGATCACCACCACGTCCATGCCGAGGCGCTTGGCCTCGGCCAGCGCCTCGATGCTGGTGGTGCCGCAATCGACCGTGACCAGAAGCGTCGCACCCTTGCCCGCCAGCGCGCGCACGGCTTCGACGTTGGGGCCGTAGCCCTCGAAGATGCGGTCCGGAATGTGGATGAAGGGATCGAGCCCGCAATGGCGCAGATGCCAGGTCAGCAGCGCCGCCGAGGTCGCGCCATCCACGTCATAGTCGCCGAAGATGGCGACGCGCTCGTTTCGTTTGACCGCATCGGCGATGCGCTTGGCCGCCGCTTCCATCTGCGTCACGGTGAACGGATCGGGCAGCATCTTGCGGATGGTCGGGTCGAGAAAATCCTCGACCGCATCGATGTCGATGCCCCGCCCCGCGATCACCCGCGCCAGCATTTCCGGCAACTGATAGCGCTGCGCGATGGCCAGCGCCTGCGCCGCGCCACGCGGGTCGAGCCGGTCGCGCCACAGCTTTCCGGTCGCAGACAGACTCACGCCAAGGAAGGCCGGCGGCGTCTCGACAGGGATGGCGGTGGCGGGAGGCGTCATGCGGTTAACATATCGTCCTGGAGTCTTGTTCGCTCAAAACAGATTTTACGTTCGTCATGCGCGGACTTGATCCGCGCATCCATCTTCCTGAAAAGATGGATTGCCGGGTCAAGCCCGGCAATGACGCCCTTGAGCTGTCAACAACCAAGTTGGTCGGCAAGATCGTTGAGGTCACTGGCCACGAGATCCCAGTCGCTCTCGGCCTTGAAATCCTCCGTCTGGTGCGGGCCGTATTCGTTGACGCGCGGCACGAACGCGGTCTTGAGGCCGCAGGCCCGCGCCGCGGTGAGATCGTAATTATGCGCCGCGACCAGCATCACCTGCTGCGGCCGCAGCCCGAGCAGCCTCGCCGCGCCGAGATAGACCTGCCGGTCCGGCTTGTAATGCCTGAACAGCTCCGCGCTGAGGATCAGGTCCCACGGCAGGCCGGCGTGCTTCGCCAGATTGGTGAGCAGCGCGACATTGCCGTTCGACAGCGGCGCGATGATGTATGTCGCCTTCAGCCGCGACAGGCCCGGCACGCTGTCCGGCCAGGGCCTCAGGCGATGCCAGCCGAGGGTGAGATGGTCGTAGTCGGCGGCGGTGAGGCCCGTGATGCCGAGTTGCGCGGCGAGCGGCTCGACCGATTGGCGCTGCAGCTCATCGAGGGTGAGAAAGCCGCGCTCGGGATGGTTGCGCACCGCGTCCATCGAGGGCTTGTAGGCGCCGCGCCAGCCATCGACCAGCGCCGCCCAGTCAGCCTCAATGCCCTTTGTCTTGCCCCACGCGGTGAACTCCGCGATCAGGCTGCCGCGCCAGTCCACCACGGTGCCGAACGTGTCGAACAGCAAAGCTTTCACGTCCGGCGTCATCGTGGCCTCGCTTGAGACCGCCGCCTCGCGCGGCGCGCCTCACTCAGTCGAGATGGAATTTGTCGAGCTGGCGGTGCTCGGCCTTGATGTAGCGCACCGTGCCGGTGACCGAGCGCATCACCACGGTCTCGGTCTCGATGGTGTTCTTGCGGAACTTGACGCCCGACAGCAGCGAGCCGTCGGTGACGCCGGTCGCCGCGAACAGGCAGTCGCCCTTCGCCATGTCCTCGATGCCATAGATCATCGACGGGTCCTTGATGCCCATCTTGGCCGCGCGCTCGCGCTTCTCCTCGGTGTCGAGGATCAGGCGGCACTGCATCTGACCGCCGATGCAGCGCAGCGCCGCGGCCGCCAGCACGCCCTCCGGCGCACCGCCGGTGCCGATATAGATATCGACGCCGGTGTTGTCCGGATCGGCGGTGTGGATCACGCCGGCGACGTCGCCGTCGGTGATCAGCCGCACGGCCGCGCCGGTGCCACGAATGGCGTTGATGATCTCGGCATGGCGCGGACGGTCGAGCACCAAAGCGGTGATCGCGGACGGGTGCACGTCCTTGGCGCGGGCGAGACGGCGGATGTTCTCCGCCGGCGGCGCGTCGAGCTCGATGGTGTTCTTCGCATAGCCCGGGCCGATCGCGATCTTCTGCATGTAGACGTCAGGCGCGTTGAGCAGCGTGCCGCCCTCCGCCATCGCCATGGTGGCGATCGAGCCCGGCATGTTCTTGGCGCACAGCGTGGTGCCTTCGAGCGGATCGACCGCGATATCGACTTCGGGGCCGGCCTCCGCACCGACCTTCTCGCCGATGAACAGCATCGGCGCCTCGTCGCGCTCGCCCTCGCCGATCACCACGGTGCCGCGGATCGGAATCTTGTTGAGCTCGCGGCGCATCGCATCGACCGCCGCCTGATCGGCGCCCTTCTCGTTGCCGTGACCGCGCAATCGCGCCGCCGACACCGCCGCGCGCTCCGTCACCCGGACGATTTCAAGAGTGAGGATGCGTTCCAGCAGCAATTGGGGCGGAACGGAAATCGTAACGGACATCAGCGTAGCTCCTTGGATCGAAGACCCGCCGCGAGGCGGACCAAGCTGTCAATTCTTCTCAATACGGATCACTTGTGGCCGGCCCGTGATCACCTTGTCCTGCCGCACCGCCTGCAAGGCGCGGTGCACCGCGTCCTCGCTGGTCGCATAGGTGATCAGGATCACCGGCACCGGCGCAGACCTGCCGTTCGCCACGGCCGCGCCGCCATCGGGATGGCGCTGCACGATCGACTCGATGGAAATCTTCTGCTCGGCCAGACGCGTCGCGATCGTTGCGGCGGTGCCGGCGAGATCGCGCGCCATCAGGCGGATGTAATAGCCGCCGGCATGACGCTTCATCGGCGCCTTGCTGGTCAGTTTCAGCTTCGCCACCGGACGGCCGAACGGCAGCGCGCGCACGCCGCGCGCGATATCGGCGATGTCGGCCACCACGGCAGACGCCGTCGCCGCGCCGCCCGCACCGGGGCCGACCAGCGTGATCGGCGGGATGCCCTCGCCGTCGATGGTCACCGCATTGGTGACGTCCATCACCTGCGCGATCGACGAGGTGCGCGGCACCATGGTCGGATGCACGCGCTGCTCGATGCCGGTTTCGGTCTTCACCGCGACGCCGAGCAGCTTGACGCGATAGCCGAGTTCTTCGGCAGCGCGCAGGTCTTCCGGCGCAATCGAGGAGATGCCCTCGACGTAAACCGCCTTCTGGTTGACCTTGGTGCCGAACGCGAGGCTGGCGAGGATCGCAAGCTTCTGCGCGGTGTCGTGGCCATCGACGTCGAACGACGGGTTGGCCTCGGCATAGCCGAGCCGCTGCGCATCCTTCAGGCATTCGGCAAAGGACAGGCCCTCCTGCTCCATCCGCGTCAGGATGTAATTGCAGGTGCCGTTGAGAATGCCGTAGACGCGGTGGATGTTCGTGCCGGCCAACCCTTCGCGAAGGGTCTTGATGATCGGGATCGCCGCGCCGACCGCGGCCTCGTAGTTCAGCGCGCCGCCATGCGCTTCAGCAAGCGCGGCGAGCCTTGATCCGTGCTTGGCGATCAGCGCCTTGTTGGCGGTGACGACCGACTTGCCGCGCGTCAGCGCCGCTTCGATCGCCGACAGCGCCGGATCGTCGGCGCCGCCCATCAGTTCGACGAACACGTCGATGTCCGGATGATTGGCCAGCGCCAGCGGACTCCTCGTCCATTCGACGCCGCGCAGATCGAGCGCGCGCTTCTTGACTTTCGAACGCGCGCAGACCGCCACCACCCGCACGCCGCGGCCGCAACGCACCGACAGCGCGCGTGATTGCTGATCGATAAGACGCACAACCTCGGCACCCACCGTGCCGAGCCCCGCAATCCCCACTTTGAGCGGAGCTACCATGTCGATTTCAAACCTGCCGGAAAATTAGCGCCGATTGGCGAGAGGAACCACGTTGTGCAATGTTTCGAGGCCCGTATCAAGGAAACGGCGGATATTGCGCGCCGCCTGACGGATGCGCTGCTCGTTTTCCACCATTGCGATACGAACGAAACCCTCGCCGTGCTCGCCGAAGCCGACGCCGGGCGACACCACGACGCCCGATTTCTCGACCATCAGCGTGGCGAACTCCATGCTGCCGATGTGACGGAATTTCTCTGGCAGCGGCGCCCAGGCGAACATCGAGGCCGCCGGCGGCGGGATGTCCCAGCCGGCGCGACCGAACGACTCCACCATCGCATCGCGGCGCTTGCGATAGGTGTCGCGCATCTCCTGGATGCAGTCCTGCGGACCGTTCAGCGCCGCCGTCGCGGCGACCTGGATCGGCGTGAACGCGCCGTAATCGAGATAGGACTTCACGCGCGTCAGCGCCGCGATGATGCGCTCGTTGCCGACGGCAAAGCCCATGCGCCAGCCGGCCATCGAGAAGGTCTTCGACATCGAGGTGAACTCGACGGTGACGTCGATCGCGCCCGGCACCTGCAGCACCGACGGCGGCGGCTCGCCCTCGTAATACAGTTCGGCATAAGCCAGGTCGGACAGGATGAAGATCTCGTGCTTCTTGGCGAAAGCGACGAGATCTTTGTAGAAGTCGAGCGGCGCCACATAGGACGTCGGGTTCGACGGATAGCAGGTGATCAGCGCAATCGGCTTCGGGATCGAATGCACGATGGCGCGCTCCAACGCGCTGAACAGCTCCGGCGTCGGCTCGGCCGGCACCGAGCGGATCACGCCGCCCGCCATCAGGAAGCCGAAGGCGTGGATCGGATAGCTCGGGTTGGGAACCAGCACCACATCTCCGGGCGCGGTGATCGCCTGCGCGACGTTGGCAAAGCCTTCCTTGGAGCCCAGCGTGGCGACGATCTGGGTTTCCGGATTGAGCTTCACCCCGAAGCGGCGCTCGTAATAGGCCGCCTGCGCGCGGCGCAGGCCCGGAATGCCCTTGGACGCCGAATAGCGGTCGGTCCGCGGCTTGCCGAGGGTTTCCTTGAGCTTCTCGATGACATGCGGGGGTGTCGGCAGGTCCGGATTGCCCATGCCCAGATCGATGATGTCGGCTCCGGCATTGCGCGCGGCGGCCTTGGCCCGATTCACCTGCTCGAACACATAAGGCGGCAGTCGGCGAATGCGGTAAAATTCTTCCATGGAATCAAGGCTCCGGAGCCGGGAGGTCAGGTCTCAAGGCCGTCAGGCAAATCACTGGCGGGGTTGGGTCTTTTTATCACGAACCTTGGGGAGCGCCACCCGAAGCTACTGATAATCGGGCTTGTTATCGGCCCTCGGACGGATTTTGCGTCCGTGCGGCGCCTGACGTCTGACCGTGGGTCTGACGGTCCCGCGCCGCCGCCAGCTCCTTCTCGATCCTGGCCTGCTCTTCCGGCGTCAGAACGACGGTATCGCGGGGAGCGGGAATGTCATGGACCGGCAGATAGGCCGCCGGCGTCTCCGGACGTGCCGGGGTGTTCTCCGGCAAGCCGACCACGGGCAGATCGCCGAGCGGGAGCGAGCAACCCGCTACCAGCGGGCCGCAGAGCGCAGCAGCCAGCAACAC
Source organism: uncultured Afipia sp. (assembly GCA_964384815.1). GTDB lineage: Bacteria > Pseudomonadota > Alphaproteobacteria > Rhizobiales > Xanthobacteraceae > Afipia. The sequence continues at coordinate 133,146 of CAYLLZ010000001.1, forward strand.
ACGCCCCGCGCAGCGCAAGCGCGGGCGGCGCATCAGCGGTATCTGGCAGCTCTCCCCCACCGGGCCTCCACGTCCCGTCCATCAGGACGAAAAACTCTTGTCGATCGAACGGAGCACATATCGCGTGAAAGCGTTAAATTTTTCCGGCGACCACCGCCCGTCGATGACGCCAGAATATGACCGATCCAAGACGTCGCCTGCTACGCTACATGCTGCGCTGCGACGACGAAGAATGAGCACCATTCACGCCGAATATGGCATGATCGACAGCAACGGCAACTCGCCGGGCGATGTTTTATCAGCGGTCGATAGTCCCCATGAACGATTCCACCCCTGTCTCCGACACCACCAAAACTTTCGATCCACATGCGTTCGCGCTGAACCTCGCCCGCGCGATGGAGAGCACCGGCAAGGCTCTCTCCGCCTATCTGCAGCCCCGCACCAACACCGATCGCTTTCCGGGCGAACTCGGCGAGATGATCAAGACGCTGTACCTCGTCGCCGACTATTGGCTGTCGGACTCCAAGCGCACCGCCGACCTGCAGGCGAAACTCGGCAAGACCTATCTCGATGTCTGGGCAAGCTCGGTGAAACGGCTTGCCGGCGAAGAGTCCGAACGCGTGATCAGTCCCGATCCGCGCGACAAGCGTTTTCAGGATCCGGAGTGGAGCTCCAATCCGTTCTTCGAATTCGTCATGCAGGTCTATCTGCTGACGGCGAGATGGGCGAAAGAGCTGGTACGCGACGCCGAAGGTCTCGACCCGCACACCAGGCGTAAGGCCGAGTTCTACATGGAGCAGATCTGCAACGCGATCGCGCCGTCAAATTTCGTGCTGACCAATCCCGAAGTGCTGCGCGAGACCTTTGCGAGCAGCGGCGAGAACCTCGTGCGCGGCATGCAGATGCTCTCCGAGGATATGGTGGCAGGACGCGGCCGCCTGAAGATCAGGCAGTCGAGCGCGGGTCTCAACGTCGGCTCGGACCTCGCGCTGACGCCGGGCAAGGTGATCTTCCAGAACGAGATCATGCAGCTCATCCAGTACACCCCCAGCACCGAGACGGTGCTGCGCACGCCGCTGCTGATCGTGCCGCCGTGGATCAACAAATATTACATCCTCGACCTGCGGCCGGAGAAATCCTTCATCAAATGGTGCGTCGATCAGGGACTCACCGTCTTCGTGATCTCGTGGGTCAACCCGGACGCATCGCTCGGCGAGAAAACCTTCGAAGACTACATGAAGCTTGGCCCGCTCACCGCGATGGACGTGATCGAGAAGGCCACCGGCGAAATGAAAACCCACACGCTGGGCTATTGCGTCGGCGGCACCCTGCTCTCCGCGACGCTGGCCTGGCTTGCCGAAAAGCGGCGGGTGCGCGTGGCCTCGGCCACCCTGCTGACCACGCAGGTCGATTTCACCAATGCCGGCGACTTGCTGGTGTTCGTCGATGAAGAGCAGATCTCCGCGATCGAAGATGAGATGCAGCAGGTCGGCGTGCTCGAGGGCGTGCGCATGTCGATGGCGTTCAACATGCTGCGCTCCAACGATCTGATCTGGCCCTACGTCATCAACAACTACCTGAAGGGCAAACAGCCCTCGACCTTCGACCTGTTGCACTGGAATTCCGACTCCACGCGCATGCCGGCGGCCAATCATTCCTATTACCTGCGCAACTGCTATCTGGAGAACCGTCTCTCCGCGGGCACCATGGTGCTCGACAACACCATCCTCGATCTTTCGAAGGTGAAGATCCCGGTCTACAATCTCGCCACGCGTGAGGATCACATCGCCCCCGCGCAGTCGGTGCTGTATGGCTCGCAGTTCTTCGGTGGTCCGGTGCGCTACGTGCTGGCGGGCTCCGGTCACATCGCTGGCGTGATCAACCCGCCCGCGACCGGCAAGTACCAGTACTGGACCAACGACCGCATCGATTATCCGGCTGTCGAGCACTGGCTGAAAGACGCCCAGGAGCATAAGGGGTCATGGTGGCCGGACTGGCACGCCTGGCTGAAGGCGATCGACGCGGAGACCATCGCGGCGCGTCCGGTCGGCACCGGCGCGCTGGCGGCGATCGAGGATGCACCGGGCAGCTATGTCCGCATGCGGGCGTAACGCATGCGATCATGCCGCCGGGAAAACCCGGCCGGCGGCGTTGGCCTGCCCTTTCCGATACGTTATGACTTCAGCGAAGGGCTGCGCGCAGCCTGTGTCGATTCGACCTCATCCGCCGCGCTTTCCGGCGCATCCGCATTGAGAGGACATTGCCATGACGCGAGAGTTATTCTGGCTGACACTGACGGTGATTTTGACCGGCTTGATGTGGCTTCCCTACGTGCTGAACCGCTGTCAGGTCCGCGGCCTCGGCGGCGCGATGGCCAACCCCTCCCGCAACGACAAGCCGCATGCCGAATGGGCCAACCGCCTGATGTTCGCGCATGACAACGCGGTCGAGAACCTCATCATCTTCGCGCCGCTGGTTCTGATCCTCAACGCGATTGACTATTCGAGCAAGATGACGGTGCTGGCCTGCGCCATCTACTTCTGGTCGCGCGTTGCGCATGCCATTGTCTACACGATGGGCATTCCCGTCCTCCGTACGCTCGCCTTCGCGGTCAGCTTCTTCGCCCAGGCCGTGCTGGCGCTGGCAATCTTCAGGGCGTTCTGAGCCGGCAACACATCGCGGCAGTAAAAAAGGGACGGCAGATGCCGTCCCTTTTTTGTTTGTCGTGAAGATTACAGGAAAGGTGGAGTTAATATGCAGTTCATCATGTCGCCGCAGGTCACGGGAACATCGGCGGCTGATCGATACCGGTGGTCTCGGGAAAGCCCAGCATCGCATTCATGTTCTGCACCGCCTGTCCCGACGCGCCCTTGGTCAGATTGTCGAGAGTCGAAACGATGATCGCGCGTCCCGGCTGACGATCGTTGGCAACGCCGATGAACGTCATGTTGGAGCCGCGCACATGCCGCGAGTGCGGCGTCTTGCCGAATGGCAGCACATAGACGAACGGCTCCTTCTCGTATTGCTTGACCAGAATCTCGTGCAGATCCTGAGCGGTCTTGCCGCGCCGGCCGCGCACATAGATGGTCGCGAAGATGCCGCGGTTCATCGGCGCAAGATGCGGCGTGAAGGTGGCGATTATCTCCTTGCCGGCCGCCTTGGAGAATTCCTGATCGAGCTCCGACATGTGCCGGTGATGGCCGACACCGTAGGCGTTGAAGCCGTCCGACACTTCGGAGAACAGCATTTCCTCGCGTGCCGAGCGGCCCGCGCCGGTCATGCCGGACGCCGCATCGATCACGATCTCGTCAGTCTCGATTGCCTTGGCTTTCAAAAGCGGGATCAGCGGCAGTTGCGCGGTCGTGGTGTAGCAGCCGGGATTGGCCACCAGCCGCGCCTTGCGGATATCGCGCCGATAGAATTCGACGAGGCCGTAGACTGCCTCCTTCTGCAATTCGAGCGCGTGATGCTCATGGCCGTACCACTTCGCATAGACCGCGGGATCCTCAAGCCGGAAGTCGGCCGACAGATCGACGATCTTCGTGTCCGGCGCCTTCGCCAGCACGTCCTTGAGAACTTTCTGCGTGGTCGCGTGCGGCAAGGCGCAGAAGATCAGGTCGAGCTTTTCCGCGGCCCAGTCCACATCGTCGATGGCGACGAGACGCGGCAGATCGTAGGGCGCGAACTGCGGATAGACATCGCCCATCGCCTGCCCGGCGCGGCGGTCGGCGGTCAGCATCGTGATCTGGACGCGCGGGTGGCGCAGCAGCAGCCGCACGAGCTCGGCGCCGGTGTAACCGGACGCACCGAGAATGCCGACCTTCTTCTTCTCAGCCATGATATCGATCCTTCCCAAGCGAACTAATTCTAGCGCGCCAGATCAGGTCATGCGGCAGTTTGTGCAGGGAAACAAGATGCCGCGGACCGTTCCGGCGGCATGGCAGGTGATCGTCAGACGCGACCGGCCGCACATGCCGTGACGGTACGGCGGCGGCGCGTGGCGTGGATGGTCAAGGTCCTGATCATGGCGCGGATATAAATCCGCGCCGGTGCAGGGTCAAGGACGATACGGCTCACAGAGCCGGTCAGATGACCGGCGACCATGGCGCCGGCACAAGACGATAGCCTGCGCCGTCCTTCTCGATGTTGCCGAGCGCCGGGAACGGATAGTGGAAACCCTGCACCTTGAGCCGTTCGGCCACCAGCATGTCATACACCTTGCGGCGTGTGCTCTCCGCCTTGTCGCCATCCTGGTCGAAGCCGAGATGCCAGCCGGGATTCTTCACGAACAGGTCGGGATGGTTGGTGACGTCGGACTGGATGAAAACCTTATCCGAGCCAGACGACAACACATAAGAGGTGTGGCCCGGTGTATGACCAACCGTCTCCACCGCGAGCAGTCCCGGCGCGATGTCCTTGCCCCACTCATAGGGCGTGACCTTTTTCTTCAGACCGGCCTCGAACACACGGCGGTTGTTCTTGAACAGATCCTGCATGCGTCCCGCGGGCGCGCGGCTCATCTCACCGTCGTCCATCCAGTATTTCCACTCCGTCGCCGGCACCAGCACTTCGGCGTTCGGGAACGCGAGCTGGTTGTCGGCGGTGAGCAGGCCGTTCACATGGTCGCCGTGGAAATGCGAGATCACGACAATATCGACGTCCTTTGGATCGATCCCGGCGGCCTTGAGATTGGTCTGGAATTGACCGACCGCACCCTTGCTCGCCGCATTCGCCGCGGGACCGTTACCAGTGTCGATGACGACAAGCTTGCCGCCCGTATTGATCGCCAGCGGGGCGAAGTGGATCGTCATCTTGTCGCGCGGCAGGAAGGCTTTCTCCAGAGCATCGCCGACCTGCTCCTTGGTGGCGTTGACCACCAGTCTGTCCGGCAGCGGGAAGGTGTTGGCGCCATCGGAAACGACGGCGACTTCTATATCGCCGACCTTATAGCGATAGAAGCTGGGTGCCTGCTTATTGGCGGGCGGCACAGCGGCATAGGCCGGGACATTGCTAAGGGCCGGCGCGGCCGCAATCGCAAGAGCTCCGGCAAGCGCGTCACGTCTGGTAATAGCCATTGGAATACCCCGATGAATTCAGACGGGTATCATTAGTCGGTTTTATGCAGGGTCGGGATCACGACAACGCGACCTTGCCGCAATGTCGCAGTCTCGATTGGGGCCGGTATCTCAGACGAGACTCCAGAACCATGCGATGAGGCGCGAGATGCCATCGCCAAACAGCAGCAGGGTTGCGGCCCAGACAAATGCTGAGGAAAAATTGGCGAACTGAAAGCGCCAGTAATCCATCTCGAAAATACCTGCCGCCAACGGCACGGCCGCACGCAACGGGCCGAAGAAACGTCCGATGAAGATGCTGGGAACGCCCCAGTCCGCGACAAATCTTTCCGCACGCGGCAGGATCGTCGGGTAGCGCGACAACGGCCACATCCGCGCGACGTTGCCCTTGAACTTGAAGCCGAACCAATAGGACAGCCAGTCGCCAAACCCGGCGCCCAGCGCGCCGGCAATCCACACCGGCCAGAAGCTGAGATCGCTCGCCCCCACCAGGGCGCCAATGCCGATCAGCGCCCCCCATGCCGGGATCAGCAGGGACACAAAAGCAAGCGATTCACAGAAAGCCAGCACAAAGACGATAGGAGCCGCCCAGGCATGGTGATCGCGGACAAAATCGATCAGTCCGCGAAAAAGCTCATCAAGACCCATGAGGCATCCTAGTTCCCTTCGGCTTTCAGGCCGACGTCATCCTTTGCGAGCGCCGGGACAAGCACAACGTCCCCCACCCGGCAAGTCCCCAGGATAGGCGTATTTGGTTCTACCACGCACCGGGGTGCCCGGAATTCAACTTCGATCACGATCATTCCAGACCACGCAGCACGGATGACCACGCCCGCATGTGGATACCGGGACCCGGCCCGCCACTCACGCCACGATTCGATCAAGGACCGGCAGTTCCGGCCGTAGTGACCGATCACATCACAGAGCCGGAGCCACGGCACGAGATGCCGGGCCATCGGCAAATCACCGGCTAGCGCAACCACAATCATCGCAATTACGACATATTCGGGCAGGTGTGACTGTTGAAATCATGACGAAAATCGGCTTTCCAGAACCCTTCACCGCCATTCATCTCACCGCGCGGCCATGACATAGTTTGTCAGAACGATTCGGCCTCACTGATCCGACCTTTCCGAAATTCTTGTAGCAGCCACTACGACCATGACCAGAACCGCCAAGAAAAAAAGCGCCGCGGACGATCTCTTTGCGTCCGAGGCCTCGAAATCCCGTCCCGCTGCAAAGGGCCAGTCACGCGCGCCCGGCGCCGAGGCGGGCTACACCGCGCGCGACATCGAGGTTCTGGAAGGGCTCGAGCCGGTCCGGCGCCGTCCCGGCATGTATATCGGCGGCACCGATGAGAAGGCGCTGCATCATCTGTTCGCCGAAGTCATCGACAACTCGATGGACGAAGCTCTGGCCGGCCATGCCACCTTCATCGAGGTGCATCTCGGCGCCGATGGCTTTCTGACCGTCACCGACAACGGACGCGGCATTCCGGTCGATCCGCATCCGAAGTATCCCAACAAGTCGGCGCTCGAAGTCATCATGTGCACGCTGCATGCCGGCGGCAAATTCGACTCCAAGGTCTACGAGACGTCAGGCGGCCTGCACGGCGTCGGCGTATCGGTGGTCAACGCCCTCTCCTCCACGCTGGAGGTCGAGGTCGCGCGCAGCCAGAACCTCTACAAGATGACGTTCGAGCGCGGCAAACCGAAAGGCAAGCTGCAAGACCTCGGCAAGGTCCATAACCGTCGCGGCACCTCGGTGCGCTTCAAACCCGACACCGATATTTTCGGCGCCAAGGCAGCGTTCAAGCCACAGCGTCTGTTCAAGATGACGCGCTCGAAAGCGTATCTGTTCGGCGGCGTCGAAATCCGCTGGCGCTGCGATCCGGAATTGCTGAAGGGGATCGACGACGTTCCGGCGGAAGACACCTTTCATTTCCCCGGCGGTCTCAAGGATTATCTGGCGGCGGCGATCCATGCCGACACGCTGGTGCATCCGGAGATTTTCTCCGGCAAGTCGGGCCGCAATGGCGCGCACGGTGCCTGCGAATGGGCGGTGGCGTGGACCGCCGATGCCGACGGCTTCATGTCGTCCTACACCAATACGGTGCCGACGCCCGATGGCGGCACGCACGAGGCCGGCATGCGTAGCGCACTGCTGCGCGGCCTGAAGGATCATGCAGCCCGGGTCGGCCAGGCCAAGCGCGCCGCGGCGATCACCTCGGAAGACGTGATGACCGGCGCGGCGGTGATGCTGTCGGTGTTCGTGCGCGAGCCGGAATTCCAGGGCCAGACCAAGGATCGCCTCGCCACCGCCGAGGCCCAGCGCATCGTCGAACAGGCGGTCAAGGACCCGTTCGACCACTGGCTGTCGGGCAATCCGGTTCAGGCCAACAAGCTACTCGAGTTTATCGCCGAGCGCGCCGACGAGCGCCTGCGCCGCCGCGCGGAAAAGGAAGTCTCGCGCAAGACCGCGGTGAAGAAGCTGCGCCTGCCGGGCAAGCTTGCCGACTGCACCAACACCGCAGCGGAAGGCTCCGAACTGTTCATCGTCGAGGGCGACTCGGCGGGCGGCAGCGCCAAGCAGGCGCGCGACCGCAAGACGCAGGCCATCCTGCCGCTACGCGGCAAGATCCTCAACGTCGCCTCCGCCGGACGCGACAAGATCACCGCCAACGCGCAGCTCGCCGATCTGATCCAGGCGCTGGGCTGCGGCACCGGTCCGCACTATCGCGAAGAGGATCTGCGCTACGCCCGCATCATCATCATGACCGATGCCGACGTCGATGGCGCGCATATTGCCTCGCTGCTGATCACTTTCTTCTACCGACAAATGCCGCGCCTGATCGATGGCGGACATCTGTATCTCGCCGTGCCACCGCTCTATCGCCTGACCCACGGCAGCAAAACAGTTTATGCGCGCGACGAGCAGCATCGCGATGAACTGCTGAAAAGTGAATTCCACGCCAACGCCAAAGTCGATATCGGCCGCTTCAAAGGCCTTGGCGAGATGATGCCCTCGCAGCTCAAGGAAACCACCATGGACCCCAGCAAGCGCATGCTGCTGCGGGTGATGCTGGTGCCCGACGATCGCGAAGGCACCGCCGATTCGGTGGAACGACTGATGGGCACCAAGGCCGAAGCGCGTTTCGCCTTCATCACCGAGAAAGCGGAATTCGCTCCGGAAGAAATGCTCGACGTCTAAGCGGCGCTACGCGTCTGCACGTGCTCGGGCCGCACGCCGATCCCCAGCAAGCGCGCCGTCATGCCCTGCAGGACAGGACATTTGCTGATCAGGCGGATCAGCAGCGGCGGCGTCAGATCGGCGCCCGACAGCGCGCGGTTGATCACGCGGTTCTGGACCTGGACTTGAATGGCCTGAATGACCCGGGTCGGAAATATCCGCCGCTGCTGCACACGGTCGAGATCGGCGAGCGTCAGCCTTTCACCCGCCGCGAGTTGATCCGCCAGCAGATTGGCCGCCGCGACCGCGTCCTGTACCGCGAGATTGACGCCGACCCCGCCGACCGGCGACATCGCGTGCGCGGCATCGCCGATGCAGAGCAGTCCGGGCAACGCCCAACGCCGCAGACGATCGATCTTCACCGACAGAAGCTTGACGTCGTCCCAGCTTCGGACATCGCCGATATGCGCGCGCAGGATTGGCGCCATCTCGGCGACATTGGCGCGAAAATGATCGAGCCCCCTCGCCTTGACCTGATCGATGCCGTTCTTGGCTATGACATAGGCGCATTGCCAGTACTGATCGCGATCCAGCGTCACCATCATCTGGCCGGTTCGCAGACGCGCGAACACGCCGTCGCTGGTGCCCTGCGCCTTGCCGACCCGAAACCACAGCACGTCGATCGGCGCGCCGATGTCCTCGATCTCAAGTCCCGCCTGGGTGCGCAGCGTCGAGTGCCGCCCGTCGCAGGCAATGGTGAGGTCGGCGGAAATCCGCACGAGCCCCTCCGGGCTGTTCGCGATCACGCCGGTGACACGCTCGCTGTCGCGAATGAGCTCGACGGCTTCAGTGCTCTTGCGGACCGAGAGGTTGGGAAACCGCCGGCCCTTCTCGTCGAGAAAATTGAGGAAGTCCCATTGCGGCATGAACGCGATGAAGGGACAGGGCGTATCCAGCCGCGACAGGTCGGCGATGCGGACCGGCGTCGCACCAAACAAACCCTCGAGCTTGCTGATCCGCTGGTGCGGGACTTTGAGAAAATCCTCAAGCAGCCCAAGCTCCTGCATCAGCTTCATGGTCGAGGGATGCACGGTGTCGCCGCGAAAATCGCGAAAGAAATCGGCGTGTTTCTCAAGCACCACGGTGCTGATCCCGGCACGGCCGAGCAGATAACCGAGCATCATTCCGGCCGGCCCGCCTCCGACAACGCAGCAGGTAACCTTGAGCGAGACAGGCGGATTCGCGGCCGAAGCATCCATCGGAACCTCCAGGCTGGCTCGAAGCGGGTTGTTGACAAACGCCCCGATGCACCTGAAAAGCCAGTAATATTAAGCCTTTCAGGCATTTTTTCTCGCAAATTCGTTGACTTTGGGCAAATCGGAATTATGTTCCGGGCACGCGGCCAGAGTCGAAACGCGACCATCTGATCAGCCGCTTGCCTGCGATTTGACCATCCCCGTGCATATAAGCTTGCCGTTCCGGGGCTGAGCGCAGCAGTTATTTTCCGGGACGTCCGAACGGCACTCTCGTCTAGAGGCTCAATGTCCTTTTCCAATCTCGGCTTGTCCGACAAGGTGCTCGCTGCCGTCGCGGCGACCGGCTACACCACCCCCACCCCCATCCAAGAACAGGCTATCCCCCACGTTCTCGCCCGCCGCGACGTTCTCGGCATTGCCCAGACCGGCACCGGCAAGACGGCGGCCTTCACGCTTCCCATGATCACCCTGCTCGAAAAGGGCCGCGCACGCGCGCTGATGCCGCGCACGCTGATCCTCGAGCCGACGCGCGAACTCGCCGCACAGGTGAAGGAGAACTTCGATCGCTACGGCGCCGGCCAGAAGCTCAACGTGGCACTGCTGATCGGCGGCGTGTCGTTCGGCGATCAGGACATGAAACTGTCGCGCGGCGTCGATGTGCTGATCGCAACCCCGGGTCGCCTGCTCGACCACACCGAACGCGGCAAGCTGCTGCTGACCGGCATCGAGGTGCTGGTGATCGACGAAGCCGACCGCATGCTCGACATGGGTTTCATCCCTGACATCGAACGCATCTGCAAGCTGGTACCGTTCACCCGGCAGACGCTGTTCTTCACCGCGACGATGCCCAATGAAATCCGTCGCATTACCGATACCTTCCTGCACAATCCCGTGAAGGTCGAAGTCTCCAAGCCGGCCTCGACCGCCGTGACCGTGACGCAGTCGCAAGTGTCGGTCGGTCGCGAGGCGCACGAAAAGCGCGAAGTGCTGCGCCAGCTCCTGCGCGATGCCAAAGACCTTCAGAACGCGATCATCTTCTGCAACCGCAAGCGCGATGTCGCGATTGTTTACAAGTCGCTGCAGAAGCACGGCTTCAGCGTCGGCGCGCTGCATGGCGACATGGATCAGTCGGCGCGCATGGCCTCGCTGGAGCAATTCCGCAAGGGCGAACTGCCGCTGCTGGTCGCTTCCGACGTCGCCGCCCGCGGCCTCGACATCCCGGAAGTCAGCCACGTCTTCAACTTCGACGTTCCGCACCATCCCGACGATTACGTTCACCGCATCGGCCGCACTGGCCGTGCCGGCCGGCTCGGCACCGCAGTCACCATCGTCTCGCCCGCCGACCAGAAGTCGATCCAGGCGATCGAAAAATTGATTGGTCAACCAATCCCGCGCGCGGAAGGCCCAGCAGTCTCTGCATCGCTTCAACCTACCGAACAGGTTGAAGAAATCGGCGATGCCGCGCCAGAACAACGCCGCCCCCGCCGCGAGCGGCAGCGCAGCCGCGGTGGTCGCGGCAAAGCCAAGCAAGGCACCTCCACGCCATCGCAAATCGCCGTACAGCCTCCGTCGATCGGCCGCATTCCCGCAGCCGCGGTCGCGGCCTCGCGTGAGCAACATGCGGAGCCCGCCGATCACTCACATCTGCCGGCATTTCTGTTGCGCCCCATCCGCGCACGAAACTGACGTTACCCGTAACGCGCGAGAAATCTCGCGCGTTTACCCCTCCTTCATCCTCCTCCCTTAGCGTTCGTCTCGTATTTTAGAACTTTTGTTGAGGGCCGAGCCGGCAGAATCCGGCCTTCGGGGACGCTGAACGTGACCGGATTGCTGGATGAGCATGAGCGCACCATCGCGTTCGCTGAAGTCGCGCTAGGCCAGATCAAGGCTCTGCGGCAGACGGCGGTCCCGCGAAATTACGAGATCTGGTACGTCTACGCGACCGGATACAATCCCGCCCTCAACAAGATCATCAATGAAACGCTGTCCCGCAACGGACAATTGAGCGAAGCGGATCTCGAGCAGATCTACGAGACCTATCTTTCGCAGTTCAGGGTCTCCGAGCGGATCGACAAAGTCGGCTCCAGCGTGATCCACGAGATCGACGATGTGATGGTCCTCATCACCGATGTGCTCGGCATCACGGCGAATTTCGGCAACAACCTCGAGGGCGCATCGCAAAAGCTCGTTGGCGCAAAGAGCCTCGAGCAGGTGAGATCGGTCGTTGAGCTGCTGCTGACCTCGACGCGCGAGATGCGCGAAACCAACAAGGCCCTGGAGCAAAGGCTGACACGCTCGCGGCAGGAAATCGGCAGTCTTCAGCAGAGCCTCGAAGCGATCCGCGCCGAAAGCCTGACCGATCCGCTCACCGGCCTCGGCAACCGCAAATACTTCGACCGCGCGATCGAGACCGCCGTCGAGCACGCCAAACAGAACGGCCGGCCATTATCCTTGCTGATGATCGACATCGATCACTTCAAGTCATTCAACGACAATTACGGCCACCTGACCGGCGATCAGGTTCTTCGCCTGGTTGCCATGGCGTTGAAACACAGCGTCAAGGGACAGGATATCACAGCACGTTACGGCGGCGAGGAGTTCGCCGTCATCTTACCGAACACCGCACTCCGTCAAGCCCTGACGGTGGCCGACAATGTCCGGCGTTCGGTGATGTCGAAACAACTCAAGAAGAAATCGACTGGCGAAATTCTCGGACGCGTCACGATTTCTGCCGGGGTCTCCATGCTCCAGCCCGGCGACAACGCCCATGCCCTGATTGATCGCGCCGACGCCTGTCTCTATGCGGCAAAACGCAATGGCCGCAACCGCGTGATCTGCGAAGCCGATCCCGAATTCGTTCCTAACAGTCAGATTCAAGTCGCCTGACGAACGCGACAGGCACAGATCGGTTACGCCGGATTCCTGAGATCAGCCGTCGATCTTTGCGGGCGCCAGTTCGACCGATTCACCGCAGCCGCACGCACTGGTCTGGTTCGGATTGTTGAACACGAACTGGGCCGACATCTTGTCGACCTTGAAGTCCATCTCGGTGCCGAGCAGAAACAGCACGGCCTGCGGATCGACCAGGATCTTGACACCCTTGTCTTCCACGACCTCATCGGTCGTGCGGATATCGCGGGCGTATTCGACGGTGTATTCCATCCCGGCGCAGCCGCCCTTTTTGATGCCGACCCTCAGGCCGACAATCTCCGAATCCGCACGCGCCGTCAGTTCGCGAACGCGATTGGCCGCAGCCTCGGTAAGGCGCATCACCTGCGGGCGGGGGCGAACACTGGCCATCCTGTCATCTCCTTATGCCGGGCTCGACTCCCGGCACTCCGCCAACTTAATCCTGATTTGCCGGATGTGAAGGGACGAAACGGTCGCGACCATGCCAAAAACGGCTCTTTTAGCGGAACTCCATTCTAGAAAATAACCAAACAAAACCAAAACGTTGCAAATCGGCCAACCGCGACGTTTCAACACTTGGCCTTGGCCTGGAAATATCGTCCTTTGCATTTTTGCTGGGGAAACCACTCATGAAACAATACGTCCTGACGATCGCCGCAGCCTTGATGCTTGCAGGCACCATCTCAGCCGCGAAAGCCAACGACGACTTCTCGCCCTACGGCACCTCCAAGGCGGACCTGCACGAATATCCGGTGATCGACGCGGTCTTTGACGCGAACTACACCAAGACCGAGGACCTCAACCTGCTCTACGCCTTCGTCAAGAACACGATGAAGCCGCTGAAGGGTAAGATGGTCGTGGTGACCCATGGCCCCGAACTCCGCGCCTTCGCCAAGGAGAACTACACGAAGTACCAGGGCATCATGGACAAGATGAAGGAACTGGCCGACGCCGGCGTGGAATTCCGGATGTGCCATAACGCGCTGCGCGCGGCGGGCTTCAAGGCGGACGATTTCCACGGTTTCGTCACGGTCGTGCCGGCAGGTTTTCCGGAGATCGCCTATCTGCAATCGAAGGGATATCGCTACATCAACCCGATCCCTTATTCACCGGCCAATGTCCGCTATATCGACCATCCGGAGTTGAAGAAGTCGAACTGATCAGCCTTTCTTCAAGCCCGACTCAATAAAACAAGCCTGATTCAGGAATACTGAATCAGGCTTGTTTGATTTGCAGTCAGAAGAACGCCGGGGCGATAGCCACCAAACTCATCACCACATGTTCAGAACGAGACGTGCTTCATCCGACATGCGGTCCGGAGTCCAGATCGGCTCCCAGACCACATTGACACTCACAGGCCCGACACCAGCGACACTCGCCAGCGCGTTCTCAACCATGGTCGGCAACTCGCCCGCCGCGGGACAGTTCGGCGTGGTCAGCGTCATGTCGACGGTGACCGCCCGGTCATCCTTGATATCGACCTTGTAGATCAGGCCGAGTTCGTAGATGTCCGCCGGGATTTCCGGATCGTAGACTGTCTTCAGCGCCGCGACGATATCGGCACCGAGGCGTTCGGTTTCCTCCGCCGGCAGCGCGGACTGCGTATCGACCTTGTTGGGGATCGGCGTCGCCTCGGCCGCAGCCGGCTCGGAATGCATGGTGTCACTCATGAGAAAAGCTCCCGCGCCTTGATCAGCGCCTCCGCGAACTGGTCGACTTCCGCGCGCGTATTATACATTCCGAAGGATGCGCGACAGGTCGCGGTGACGTTGAATCGTTCCAAAAGCGGCATAACGCAATGGGTGCCGGCCCGCACCGCGATGCCGGCCCGGTCGATCACGGTCGCGACATCGTGCGGATGAGCGCCCTTCATCTCGAACGAGATGACCGGCCCCTTGCCGCGCGCATTGCCGATGATACGCAGCGAATTGATCTCGCGCAAACGATCGGTCGCGTAGCTCAAGAGATCGTGCTCATGGCGGGCAATGCGATCCTTGCCGATCGAATTGACGTAATCGATCGCGGCCCCAAGCCCGATCGACTCCACGATCGCAGGCGTGCCGGCCTCGAACTTGTGCGGCGGATCACCATAGGTCACCCAGTCCCGCGCGACCTCGCGGATCATCTCGCCGCCGCCGTTGTAAGGGCGCATCGCGACCAGATGATCGTATTTCGCATACAGGACGCCGATGCCGGTCGGCCCGTAAACCTTGTGTCCGGTGAAGACGTAGAAGTCGCAGTCGATGTCCTGCACGTCGACCGCAAGATGCACCGCACCCTGACTGCCATCCACCAGCACCGGAATGCCGCGTCCATGCGCGATCTTCACCACGTCCTTGACCGGCACGATGGTGCCGAGCGCATTCGACATCTGCGTGATCGCGACCAGCTTGGTCTTCGATGTCAGCAGCTTCTCGAACTCGTCGATCAGAAAATTGCCTTCGTCATCGACCGGCGCCCATTTGATCACCACGCTGTGGCGCTCACGCAGGAAATGCCACGGCACGATGTTGGAGTGGTGCTCCATGATCGAAAGGACGATCTCGTCGCCTTCTTTCAGATTGGGTTCGCCCCAGGACGATGCGACCAGATTGATCGCCTCGGTCGCGTTGCGCGTGAAGATGATTTCCTCAGTGCGCTTCGCGTTGATGAACTGGGCCACGCGTGTACGGCCGCCTTCATAAGCGTCGGTCGCGGCATTGGCGAGATAATGCAGCCCGCGATGAACGTTGGCGTATTCGCTCTTGTAAGCCTGCGTCATCCGGTCGAGCACGGCATTCGGCTTCTGCGCCGACGCCGCGTTGTCCAGATACACCAGCGGCTTGCCATAGACCTTGAGCGCAAGCGCAGGAAAATCGGCGCGAACCCTTTCGACGTCATAGGTGCCGTTGGCGACCGCAGGATGCATGGTCAGCCTCGTGTCGCCAGCCATCGCTCCGCGGTGGCAACTGCAAACTCGCGCAGATCGTCGTTGACGATCGACTCGATCGCCTCGCCGACAAACGCCGTGATCAGAAGCGCCTGCGCCTCCTTCTCCGGAAGGCCGCGCGCCCGCAGATAGAACAGCAGGTCCTCGTCCAGCGCGCCGGTGGTGGCGCCATGACCGCAGCTCACATCGTCGGCGAAGATTTCCAGCTCGGGCTTGTTGTCCACCTCGGCTTCATCCGAGAGCAACAATGCGCGCGTCATCATCTTGCCGTCGGTCTGCTGCGCGTCGGGACGGACGATAATGCGGCCCTGGAACACCGAATGGGCGCGCGCATCCAGAACTGCGCGGAACGTTTCACGGCTCATGCAGCCGGGAACGGCATGATCGACCAGCAGCGTGGTGTCGCCGTGACGCTGACCGCCGAGCAGGTTGACGCCATTGGTCGTCAGTTCCGAGCCCTCGCCGCCAAAGGTCACGAACCCCTGATAGCGACTCACCTTGGCGCCGTGCGTGAGGCAAAACGTGTTCAGCCTGGTCTTGGCACCGAGCGTGAAAATCGCAGTCGTGATGTTCGCGGCATCTAGCGCGTCCTCCATCAGGCGGACGTGCTGCACCTCGGCGTTATCGCCGATCCAGACCACGATGGAATCGTGAGATTGATAGGCCTTCGCCCCCTCAGCCGCGACGAAGCTTTCGACCAGGGTCACATTGGTGCCCTGTCCGATCTTCACCAGAGACCGGGTGACGGCAGAGGTGCCCGAGCTTGTCGCGACATGAACGATGTGAAGCGGCTTGGTCAGCGAAACGCCATCCGCCACATCGATCACCACGCCGTCGGTCGCAAGCGCGGTATTCAGCGAGATCATCGCATCGGATGCAACGCTGGTCTGCAGCAGGTCGGCGCGGACGGCGCTATCCTTGTCCTCAAGCACGTCACGCAGGATGCGCAGGCTGACACCCTTCTCCAGCCCGCTCGTGTCCGACAGTTGCGGCACAAACGCGCCATCGACCAGCACGAACTTCTGCATACCGTCGATCCCGAGCGCCTTCACGGCCGCGCCGGCACGCGCAAGCGCGGCCTGATCGGGGGCCGGCGCCAGCGGCGCGACTTCGCGCAGCAGCGCGCGCAGATCGGTGTATTTCCACTCCTCGATCCGCCGGTGCGGCAAGCCGCGACGCGCGAAATCGTCGAATGCGGCCCGGCGCACGGTGGCGACAGGTCCCGCTCCCGGCAACCGCCCCTTCGCAGACGTGAACAGCTCGTCCTGCGCGGTGTTGGATGTGGCCAATGCAATGTTCATCGATCAAGCCATTCTCTTGTTGGCGGACTTTGTATTGCGTACGCCGCGAGCGCGATCCGATATTGGACGCGCCGAGCGCACCTTACGCCGCCTTGTCTTCAAACTGCGCGTAGCCGGACTTCTCCAGCTCGAGCGCGAGATCCTTGCCGCCGCTCTTCACCACGCGGCCCTTCGACATCACATGCACGAAGTCCGGAATGATGTAGTTGAGCAGGCGCTGATAGTGGGTGATCACGACCATCGCGCGATCCTTCGAACGCAGCGAATTGACGCCGTCCGCGGCGATGCGGAGCGCGTCGATGTCGAGGCCGGAATCCATCTCGTCGAGAATGCACAGGCTGGGCTCGAACAGCGCCATCTGCAGCACTTCGTTGCGCTTCTTCTCGCCGCCGGAGAAGCCGACATTGACGCCGCGCTTGAGCATGTCCTGCGGAATGTTGAGACGCGCCGAGACTTCACGCACCTTCTTGAGGAAGTCCGGGGTCGAATACTCGCCCTCGCCGCGCGCCTTGCGCTGCGCATTTAGCGCGGTGCGCAGGAACGTCATGGTCGCGACGCCGGGGATTTCCACCGGATACTGGAACGCGAGGAACACGCCCTTGGCGGCGCGCTCGTTGGGCTCCATCTCCAGCAGGTCCTCGCCCTTGAACAGGATTTCGCCCGCCGTGACCTCATAGCCGGGCTTGCCGGCAATGACGTGGCTGAGGGTGGACTTGCCGGACCCGTTCGGACCCATGATGGCGTGAACTTCGCCTTCATTCACAGTGAGATCGAGACCATGCAGGATCTCATTATCCTCGACCTGAACCTTGAGGCCTTTAACTTCGAGCAACGCGGTCATCCCACACTTCCTTCCAGCGAGATCGAGATCAGCTTCTGCGCCTCGACTGCAAATTCCATCGGCAATTGCTGCAACACATCCTTGACGAAGCCGTTCACCACGAGGCCCACGGCCTCTTCCTGAGAGAGGCCGCGCTGGATGCAGTAGAACAGCATGTCTTCGGAAATCTTCGACGTCGTCGCCTCATGTTCAAAATGAGCCGACGAATTCTTGGCCTCGATATACGGCACGGTGTGTGCGCCGCATTTGTCGCCGATCAGCAGCGAGTCGCACGCGGTGAAGTTGCGCGTGTTGGTCGCCTTGCGATGGGCGGTGACGAGACCGCGATAGGTGTTCTGCGACTTGCCGGCGGCGATACCCTTCGAGATGATGCGGCTCGACGTGTTGCTGCCGAGATGGATCATCTTGGTGCCGGAATCGACCTGCTGGAAGCCGTTCGAGATCGCGATCGAGTAGAACTCGCCCTGCGAATTGTCGCCGCGCAGGATGCAGCTCGGATACTTCCAGGTGATCGCGGAACCGGTCTCGACCTGGGTCCACGAAATCTTGGAGCGCTTGCCGCGGCAGTCGCCACGCTTGGTGACGAAGTTGTAGATGCCGCCCTTGCCTTCCGAGTTGCCCGGATACCAGTTCTGCACCGTGGAGTATTTGATCTCGGCATCATCGAGCGCAACGAGCTCGACCACGGCGGCGTGAAGCTGGTTCTCATCGCGCTGCGGCGCGGTGCAACCTTCGAGGTAGCTCACATAGGCGCCCTTGTCGGCGATGATCAGCGTGCGCTCGAACTGGCCGGTGTTGCGCTCGTTGATGCGGAAATAGGTCGACAGCTCCATCGGGCAGCGCACGCCCTCCGGCACATAGACGAACGAGCCGTCGGAGAACACCGCCGAATTCAGCGTTGCAAAGAAGTTGTCGGAGGTCGGCACGACCGAGCCGAGATACTTCTTCACCAGATCGGGATGCTCGCGGATCGCTTCCGAGATCGGCATGAAAATCACGCCGGCCTTCTTAAGCTCCGCCTGGAACGTGGTGGCGACAGACACCGAATCGAACACCGCATCGACCGCGACGCGGCGCTCGCCTTCCGGCTTCACCACGCCTTCGAGCACTTCGACTTCGCGCAGCGGAATGCCGAGCTTCTCATAAGTCTTGAGAATCTCGGGATCGATCTCGTCGAGCGAGCCAACCGTCTTCTTCTGCTTCGGCGCCGCGTAATAATAGAGATCCTGATAGTCGATCTTCGGATAATCGACGCGCGCCCAGGTCGGCTCTTCCATGGTCAGCCAGCGGCGATAGGCCTCAAGCCGCCACTCCAGCATCCAGGCCGGCTCGCTCTTCTTGGCTGAAATGAATCGGATGGTGTCTTCGGTCAGACCGCGGGGGGCTTTTTCCGACTCGATCTGAGTCTCGAACCCATAACGATACTGATCGACGTCGATCTCGCGAACGCGATCGACCGTCTCTTGTACGGCTGGCATTTTAACTCTCCGCTCGCGGTTTCAAGGACCGCAGTGGGAACTTCTGGCATTTCGTTCGTTCTTGAAATAGCCCCTTTTTTAGAGCCATTCAAGCGACCGTCTGACGTTCCTTACCTAATACGCCAGCCAGCTTTCTCCAAGCCTTTAGAGCACCCTCGATATCCTCCTCGGTGGTGTCCCATCCGAGGCTTAGCCGTAAAGCGCCTTGTGCCAGAGCAGGTTCGACCCCCATTGCGGCCAGCACATGGGAGGCTTGCACTTTGCCGGACGAACAGGCCGAGCCAGAGGACACCGCAACCCCTTCCAGATCGAAGGCAATTACGGCCGTTTCGGCTCGCATTCCGGGTCGGGAAAACAGGGTGGTATTGGCGAGTCGCGGGGCACCTTCAGAAAAGATCACCACGCCCCCATCCGCGGCCCGCAATCCGCTTTCCAGCCGGTTCCGCAAAGCCTCCATACGGGTCTGAGCCTCTTCACTCGTGGCCATTGCCGCCTTCACCGCTGCGCCAAAACCGGCGATTCCAGGGACATTCTCGGTCCCGGCCCGACGCCGCTTCTCCTGGCCACCACCGGTGATCAGAGGTACCAGCCCGGATAGGCCGTCAGCCATCACCAGCGCGCCGACACCCTTCGGGCCGCCGATCTTGTGGGCAGAAACCGTGAGAAGATCGACCTCTAACCCACTAAGATCAATAGGAATACGACCGAGCGCCTGGACCGCATCCACATGCAGCAGGCCGCCCGCTGCGTGGACGATCGACGCAATACAGGCAATCGGCTGGATCGCCCCGGTCTCGTTATTGGCCAGCATGACCGAGACCAGCGCTGGCGGCTTTCCGGCGAGCAAGGCCTCAAGCTGCACGACATCCACCACTCCCGATCGATCGACCGGAACCTGAACAATCTCCGTCCCGCCAAACCGGCCGCCGGCCAAAACCGACGGATGCTCGACCGACGAGACGATAAGCCGCATGACCGGGTCGCCTCCGCTCACATGCAATCCGGGCATCAGCGCCAGCGCATTGGCTTCCGTTCCACCCGATGTGAAGATCACATTGTGCGGCTTCGCTCCCGTCGCCGCGGCCAGCACGGCACGGGCGTCCTCGATTATCCTGCGGGCGGCGCGGCCCTCCGAATGCACGGACGAGGGATTCCCCACCAGATCCCACGCCTCGACCATCGCCGCCTTCGCCTCCGGCCGAAGCGGAGCGGTTGCATTCCAGTCGAGATAGATTCGCTTGCCCGTCATCGCAGCCGCATCATGTTTGAACTCGCCGACCAACCGACCCGCAAGGCATCCGGTGTCGGACTTGCTGAAATTGCCCCATTTTATAACAACCTAACGCGGCGGTAGCGCGCGCAAGATGCTTGCTTTTTGCCCTGGGGCCTATGCTAGAACGCGGCCTTCAGCGGGTTCACGTTCACCCTGCATCGGTTCTGGCCGATGCCGCTCCACGCTTGCTGTTAACGATGGTCCGGCCGGCATAACGTCGATCGAACATATCAGGGAACTTTGATGCCTGAAGTCATTTTCACTGGCCCGGCGGGCCGTCTTGAAGGCCGCTATCACCCGGCGAAGCAGAAGAACGCCCCGATTGCCATGGTGCTGCATCCGCACCCGCAATTTCAGGGCAACATGAACCATCCGATCGTCTATCAGGTCTACTACTCCTTCGTGGCGCGCGGCTTCTCCGTGCTGCGTTTCAATTTCCGCGGCGTTGGCCGCAGTCAGGGCTCGTTTGACCACGGCACGGGCGAACTGTCTGATGCTGCTGCGGCGCTCGACTGGGCACAGACCATCAATCCCGAGGCTCGTGCCTGCTGGGTTGCCGGCTTCTCCTTCGGCGCCTGGATCGGCATGCAACTCCTGATGCGCCGCCCCGAGGTCGAAGGCTTCATCTCCATCGCGCCGGAGCCGAACCGCTACGATTTCTCGTTCCTTGCGCCCTGCCCGTCCTCCGGTCTGATCGTCCATGGCGATAAGGATATTGTGGCTCCCGCCAAGGATGTCACCACGCTGGTCGAGAAGCTCAAGACGCAGAAGGGTATCGTGATCGAGCAGCAGATCATTCCTGGCGCGAACCACTTCTTCCAGGATCGGCTCGAGCCGCTGATGGAAGCGGTGACCGGCTATCTCGATATGCGGCTCGCCAACGTCCGCTGATGCAGCGCTAAAACATCACGGCTTTGCCAGCACGCCGCCGCTGAGCGGCGCGCTGATGCCTGTTGTGCCGGGAAAGGTCAGCAGCAGCCCTTTGAGGCTCCGCACAGCGAGGAAGGCAAACGCCTGCGCCTCGATGGCATCGCCCGACCAGCCCAGATCGCGGCCCGTCAAAAGCCCGGCCGGCGCGATCTCTTCACCCAGCATGCGCATCAATGTCGGATTGTTCGCGCCGCCACCCACCACGATCCAGCTTTTCGGGCGTGCCGGAAGGTGCCGGGCAATCTGCGCGATCGACGCTGCCGTGAAGGCAGTGAGAGTCGCGGCGCCATCCTCCACGGACATGCCTTCGACATTGAACGTCGCGAAATCGTTGCGGTCGAGCGATTTGGGCGGACTCGCCGCAAAAAACGGGTGCGCCATGGCGCGCGCGATCCAGTCCCGATCGGGCCGACCGCGTGCCGCATATTCGCCGCCGCGATCGATCGCAATACCCGTCCTGCTCAGCATGAAATCGTCGAGCAGTGCGTTGCCCGGCCCGGTATCGCACGCGATCAGCGTATCGTTGTCAATATAGGTGACATTGGCGACACCGCCGATATTGACCACCACGATGGGCTCGGCGCATCTAGCCACCCGGACCAGCGCACGATGATAGACCGGCACCAGCGGCGCGCCCTGCCCGCCGGCAGCAACATCGGCGGCCCGCAGGTCATGCACCACGGGCAGATTCAGCGTACGCGCCAGCGCGCCACCATCGCCGATCTGTACGGTCAATCGCGTCTCGGGCCGATGCAGGACGGTCTGGCCATGAAAGCCGACAACATCGATGCTGCCGCGCGGCACGTCATGCTGGCGCAGGAAATCCTCGACCGCCCCGGCATGTGCCTGCGTCACCAGTCTTTCCGCCTCTGCAACGATGCCGGGCCGCGCGGAGCGATCCGTCAGGGATGACGCCGCAGCCAAGGCCTCGCGCAGAAGGACGCGCTCGGCATCGCTATAGGCGCGATAGCCGGTCGGCCCGAAGGCCGCGATCGTCTCTCCATCGGTCTCGATCAACGCGATGTCCACCCCGTCGAGGGAAGTACCGCTCATCAAGCCGATTGCCCTGAAAACCATCGCAAATGCCCTGAAAACTTGTCCCGGTGGGCGGCTTCCTATAATCCAGCGGGACCATGGCCGCTCCCGTTCCACAATGCGGTCGATCCGTTACCGTCCCGTCAAAGCCGCAGTCATGACCGCCTTCAAATCCGATTTTCTCAACGTCCTGCAACAACGCGGGCTGATCCACCAGATTTCGGACCCGGAGGGTCTGGATGCCGCCTGCTGCAAGGGCCCGATCACCGGCTATGTCGGCTATGACGCGACCGCGACCAGCCTGCATATCGGCAACCTGATTTCGGTGACGATGCTCTACTGGCTGCAGCAGACCGGGCATCGGCCGATCACGCTGATGGGCGGTGGCACCTCGATGGTGGGCGATCCGTCCTTCCGCGACGAGCAGCGCAAGCTGCTCAACGAGGAAACCATCGCCACCAACATCGAAGGCATCAAGAAGATTTTCTCGCGCATCCTGCGTTATGGCGACGGGCCGACCGATGCGCTGATGATCAACAATGCCGACTGGCTGCTGAAGCTGAACTACGTCTCGTTCCTGCGCGAGGTCGGCCGACATTTTTCGGTGAACCGCATGCTGTCGTTCGACAGCGTGAAGCTGCGGCTCGACCGCGAGCAGTCGCTGTCGTTCCTCGAATTCAACTACATGATCATGCAGGGCTACGACTTCGTCGAGATCAACCGTCGTTACGGCTGCATCCTGCAGATGGGCGGCTCCGATCAGTGGGGCAACATCATCAACGGCGTCGATCTCAGCCATCGCATGGGCGGTCCGCAGCTCTACGCATTGACCACGCCTCTGCTCACCACCTCCTCCGGCGCAAAGATGGGCAAGACCGCCAAGGGCGCGGTGTGGCTCAATGGCGACCTCTTCAGCCCGTATGATTTCTGGCAGTATTTCCGGAACACCGAGGATGCCGACGTCGGCCGCTTCCTGAAAGTGTTCACCCGCCTGCCGCTTGATGAAATCGCACGGCTGGAAAAACTCGGCGGCTCGGAGATCAACGAAGCCAAGAAGATCCTTGCGACCGAGGCCACGGCCGTGGTGCATGGCCGCGAGGCCGCCGATCAGGCGGCCGAGACTGCGCGGCGAACTTTCGAGGAAGGCGCCATCGCGCAGAACCTTCCGACGCTGGAGATCGCGCGCGCCGAGCTGGACGCCGGACTGGGCGTTCCCGTGCTGTTCGTGAAGGCCGGGCTCGTGGCTTCGAACGGTGAAGCGCGCCGCCAGATCAAAGGCGGTGGCCTGCGTATCAACGATATTCCGGTCACGGACGAGAAGATGACGCTGACGCCGCAGAACCTGACCGCAGAGGGCGTGATCAAGCTCTCGATGGGCCGCAAGCGCCATGTCCTGGTGAAGCCGGTCTGAGGCGATCACCACTCCACGCCTAGTTCGCTGCGCCGAAGTCGTTCTGCGAATTCTGCCGTCCGGTGCCGAACTCGAAGATCTTGCGGAACACGCCCGGCGCCATCGCGGAGATCGGATTGACGCGCAGCACCGGCGCGCCCGGTGTGCCAACCACCTCGTAGGTGATGCCGATCAGGCCTTCATTACTGCCACCACCAAGCACAAGCCCGACGATCGGAATCTGCCCGAACATGTTGTTGAGGCCATACATCGGTACGAAGGTGCCGCTCATCCGCACCTGGTTGGCCGGATAGTTGATGTCGCCCTCGATCGTGGCACCGACGGCCGGACCGCGCACGACGCCATCCTTGATCCGAAGCTGCCCGGTCTGGCGGGTGAACTCGGCGCGCATGCGCTGGAAACTCACGCCGCTCGGGGTCCCGCCGCCTCCATTGGACACCACGCGATCGAGCGCCGCCTCACCCTTGACCGTGAAGTTGCTGACGTTGAGCAATCCGTCCTGCGGCGCACTGTCCGCAGTCGGCGGGTCCATCGCGACCCACATCTGTCCGCCGAACATTTTTGCGTAGGTGTCGGTGAAGCGGAAGAACGCGCCCGCGTCATTGGTCTCGACATAAAGCAGTTCGCGACCCTGCGGCCTTGCGCGCAGGCTGCCGTTGATTGGCGTGTCGCGGCCGAGTTTCCCCGCGAGCGAGAAGGTCCGGATCATCCCATTGCGGCGCGACAGCTTGATATCCACGCCGCGGATCGCCTCGCCATAGAAGCCGGCAACCGCACCCAGCTTGGCGTCGATATCGACATCGCCAAGCTTCTGCTTCGATTTGCTGTCCGCAGTGTTGCCGGACATCGCACCCTTGATGAAGCCGCGCCCGTCGAACACATCGCCGCGCAACGTCACCTTCAGCGTGCCATCCGTCGCCCGCTCCGCCTTCAACGACGCCTTGTCGCCTTCCGAAGGGTTGAAGGTCGGGAAGATCGCACTGACAAGATCGTTGTTCTGATCGATTTCAACGGCGCCGCGGATCAACGCGCCATTGCCTTCAACCAACACATCCTCGAACCGCGTCCCTTGCGGCTTTTGCACAACATTGAACGTCAGCCGGCTCGCCTTGCCGGCAACCTTGGTCCAGCCCGGCAGGATGTTGTCGATCTTCGCTGCTGTCAGATCGGCTTCCACGCCAAAGCGGCTGTCATGCTCGCCGGTGCCGATCTTGCCGCTCAGCTTGACCGGAATCGCGCCGCTCACGCCCGACCCCAGATCGACGCCCAGCTTGGCGCGCGCAGCGTCATCGAGCGTTGTGGCCAGACGAACATCGGCATCACCATCGGCATTCTTGCGATAGTCCAGCGCGGCCGGCTGCCCCGCGATCTTGACGTCGCCCTTGACACGGTAGCCCTGATTATCGGCCACCACCTTGAGCGAATTGGCCTCGAGCTTCTGGTTCAGCGCCAGCTTGTCCACCGCCAACGCGCCGAGATCGACGTTGATGCTGTAGGACGTCTCCTCCTTGGTCAGCGCGTTCTTGAGCGGCATCTTGAGCGTCACCTGCGCGACGACATTGCCCTTGCTGGTGTTGGGATCGATCGGCGTTTCGTTGACATCGCTCAGCCGCTCGGACTGCAACACCTCGGCTGCCGCGGGCACGGGTCCCTCGATGCGGAAACGCACGCGCGCAGGCGCGGGCTTCGGCACCAGATCGGGCACCTCGAACACCACATCGGACACATTGAGCTTGCGCCCGGCCGGTGTATCGACCCCGCCTTGGCCGATGGTCACCGTCGCGGTACGTCCGGTGATATGCCCCTTCATGTCGGCGTCGCGAACCGACGGCAGCCCGTCGAGCGGATGCAGCACGACATTGGTGGCGGCAAAGTTGACGGACAATCCGCCATCCGGAATCGGCGGCCCGCCACGCGCCAATGTGTGGACCGGTGCGTTCACCGCGATATCGAGCTGCTGCAACGTGCCGCCGGCGATGCGCTCGATGGTCCATTCGCGGACTTCAGGCACGACCAGAATGGGCCAGATGTTCTTCAGGACGGTTGCCGACATCGGCGTGCCGGCAAGCCCCAGCGTCACGCGCGTCTCCGGTGTCGAATAATCGATGCTGCCGGAGCCGGCGATCCCGACATCGCCGTTGCTGATGTCGCATTGCGTCAGCAGCACCCGCCGTCGTTCGGTATCGAAGCGAACGCGGACGGCAACGCGGTTAAAAATCACCGGATTGGCGTTGTTGACGTCGGTCAGCACGATGGTGCCGCCGCTGAGACCGAGCTGCCAGTTCGGCACCCTGTCGTTCGGCGGCTCGAGGTGAGCCAGCAAGGTCAGACGGTTCGAGCCCGATGTGATCTGGAACGGCGCGACCATCACACGCCGGCCCGCATCCCACTCCACCTTCATGTCCATGCGATCGATGTGCATCGGATATTCGGGCGTGTTGCGGTCGATCAGGTCGCCTTTGCCGATCGAGAAATCACCGGCGAGATAGGTCGGCAGACCGTCGCGCCCGACCTCGCCGCGAACCATGCCGCTCAGCGGCATCCCGTCGGTAGTGAAGCTGAAATCCTTCAGGCGCGCCGCAAGCAGCAGGTTTTTGGTCGGCACCTTGTCGGCCGCGATCTCGAACGAGCGAACGCCATTGGACGGCGCGCCGACACCGACCTTGAGCGTCCAGGCATTCGCGCCCTCCTCACCCACCGACATGGCGACTCCGCCGGCGGCCGGCCGGCGCAGACTGAGACTGATGTTCTCGAACTTGAAACTGCTCTTGCTTTGCTGATCGTCGACCGACAGTACGCCGCTACGTAGGCCGATCTCGTCGAGGCTCTGGCCGTCGAGCCCCTTCGATCCGGCGGTATCGAGCCATTCCAGCAGGGCCAGAATGCCGCTTGTCGCCGCCTGGGCCGCATCGGCCGGTATTTGTGCAGGTACTGGGAGAGGCGCGGAAGGTGCCGCAGGTTGCTGACCATCCTCTACCGCAACGCCAACCTGCTTGACCGGGACCTTGCCGGTCGCCAGAGGCTGGGTGGTGCCGGCCGTGGTGACGATGATTTCGCCGTCGGCCGTGATGCGGACCGACAACTCCGCCCCGACCAGCCGCAGGCTTTCCGCCCGCAACCGGCCGATCAGAAGCGCCATTCCCGACAGCCTGACCTCAGCCTTCGGCGCGGTGGCGACAATCGCATGACTGCGATCGCGCACCACGATGTCGCGCAGTCTGACCGCGATCCGGATACGCCCGGCCCGCTCGATCTGCGTGCCGCCGACCTCGACGGTGTGATCGCGCCCCAGATTTTCCTCGATGGCGGAGGCGAGCCACGGCGTGAAGATATCGAGATTGATCGGCCCGGCTCCGAGCCTCAGCCACAGGCCGCCGAACGCAATCGCCGCGACAACCGCCAAGCCGGCCAGAATCAGCGTGAGATGACGAACCCAGGGCGTACCGAACAGACGATGGCTCAGCCGGCCAAGACGGTCGGTGATCGGATGAAATCCGATCCGCCGGCGCTTGAGCAGCTTTCGCGCCTGTTGGCACCGCTCGTCGTCCCAGGCGGCGTCATCCCAATGATGATGCTCCTGCGCCGCCCTGGCATGTGCGGGTTTTCGAGGCTTTGAGTCTGGCATTGCCTCACAACGTTGGCGCTGGATATTCAGGCGCGACCTCCGCCGGACGTCCGAGCATAAAATGCGGATAACGCTCCGACGGCGGCATCACTGCCAATCCTCATTGATCATGTATGGTGGCCCGTCCGACAACGGGCGTGGAAGAATCCCATGTCAGCATACCCCGCAGGCGGCAAACTTGCCCAGCTTAGAACCCGGCCGGTCCCTGGAACGGATACAAACCGAAATCGGAACGAACTCGGGTATTCGGGTGATTGCTGCTTGCCGGGTCAATTGAAACGCTGAAAACGACGAAAGGAAGGCGTATGTCCCAGAAAACGCGCGAGAAATCGCCGCGACCCAGCCCCGGAGCCAAAACCCGGCCGGTCTCGACCAAACAGCCTGCCGGAAAGCTGGTGGAAGGCATCCGCGCCCCGTCATTCTCCCTGCCGCTCGCGGGTGGCGGAACGGTATCGCTGGCTGGCTTTGCGGGGCGAAAGCTGGTGATCTTCTTCTATCCCCGTGCCGGCACCGAAGGCTGCACCCGGGAGGCTCTCGATTTCAGCCGTCTCAGCAGCGCCTTTGCAGCCGAAAAGACCGAATTGCTCGGGGTCTCGGCCGACCCGCTCAAGGCACAAGAAACCTTTCAAAGGAAGAATTTGCTGAAAATTTCTCTCGCATCGGATGAAGAGCACCAGATGCTTGCGGCCTATGACGTCTGGCAGGAAAAATCCATGTACGGCAAAACCTTCATGGGGATCGTCCGAACGACCGTCCTGATCGATGCCCACAGCAAGATCGAGCGCATCTGGTCAAAAGTGAAGGTTGACGGACACGCCGAAGAAGTCCTTTCCCACCTGCGCAAACACTGATTTTTAGCGACTTCATTTTGTAAAAATTAACCATAGGCAGGCCAGATAACGACTGCATTCAACGATCCGGAACCAGTGCTCCGGCGGATGCAGGAGTTATGATGTCACCTCGTTCCGGCCAGCATTCCGACCACCCTCAACGGCACGGACACGACCACGCCAGACCCGCGCAGCGGCGGTTTGCGCCCGCCCCGCCTCACGCGCACCGGCAACACCAGCACGGCTATACGATCGCGCACCACGGCAAGCAGATCCGGTTCGGGCCTGTCGTGTTCTGGATCGTGACCGGCTCGATCATCCTGATGGGCGCATGGTCGGCGGCGACCGCGACCTATTTTGCTTTCCGCGACGACGTGCTGACCCGGCTGATCGCGCGGCAGGCGGAGATGCAATACGCCTATGAAGACCGTATCGCCGAACTGCGCGCCCGGATCGATCGCACCACCAGCCGCCAGATGCTGGATCAGGAGCAATACGACCAGAAACTGGCGCAGATCATGAAGCGTCAGGCGACGCTGGAGGCGCGGGCCAATGCGCTCGGCTCCCTGTCCGACCCGTCCATCACCGGATCGATCAAGTCGCCCCGCGCATCCTTGAACGAGACGCCCGCTTCGTCGGCAACGCCCAAGCCCTCCCCGATCAACGATACCGTGATCTTCGTCGCGCCGCCGGATCGCGAGGCCCGTCTTGAATCGCGTCGTCCGGTTGCCGATCCCCGCAATACCGAATTCGCCAAAACGGGCGATGCCGACGTCATGCTGGCCGGCCTGCAGAGCGCGCTCGACAAGATCGAGAGTCGCCAGATCGCAACGTTGACCTCGGTGGAAGACAGCTATGAATCGCGCGTCCGCCGGATGCGCGGCCTGTTCAGCGATCTCGGATTGAACATGGCGCATATGGATGCTGCCGGACCGCGCAGCGCCATCGGCGGGCCGTTCATTCCTGCGAAATCACCGGGCGCGAACGCATCACCGTTTGAGCGTCAGCTCTACCGCATCGCATTGACGCGCGCGCAGGCGGACAAGATGACCCGGACACTGGCGCTGGTGCCCTACCGCAAACCGGTTGTTGGCCAAGTGGAGTTCTCGTCCGGGTTCGGCGTCCGCAGCGATCCGTTCCTTGGTCGGCCGGCAATGCATTCCGGCCTCGACTTCCGCGCCGCGACCGGCGACCCGGTTCGCGTCACAGCCAATGGCAAAGTGGTGTCGGCGGGCTGGTCCGGCGGCTATGGCCGGATGATCGAGGTCGATCACGGCAACGGACTTGCTACCCGCTACGGCCATCTGTCCGCAATCGGCGTCAAGGTCGGCGAATACGTAAAGATCGGTCAGGTGATCGGCGAAGTCGGCTCCACGGGACGCTCGACCGGCCCGCATCTGCACTACGAGACCCGCGTGCATGGCGAAGCCGTCGATCCGCAGAAATTCCTGCGCGCCGGTATTCGCTTCAGCCAGAGCTGACCGCAAAAACAATCCGCCTAGTCGACATCCTCGACCTGACCGGGTCCGGTGCCGAAGGCTTTCTGCGCCAGCGTCGCCGCCATGAACTCGTCGAGATCGCCGTCGAGCACGCCCGCCGTGTCGGAGGTCTGCACGCCGGTGCGCAGATCCTTCACCATCTGGTAGGGCTGCAACACATACGATCTGATCTGATGGCCCCAGCCAATATCGGTCTTGGCGGCCTGATCGGCAGCGGCTCGTTCCTCGCGCTTTTTCAGTTCGATCTCATAGAGCCGCGCACGCAGCATGTCCCAGGCCTGCGCACGGTTCTTGTGCTGGGAGCGCCCGGCCTGACAGACCACGGCCACTCCGGTGGGAATGTGAGTGAGGCGCACTGCGGACTCGGTCTTGTTGACGTGCTGGCCGCCCGCACCGCCGGAGCGCATCGTATCGACGCGCACATCCGATTCATTGATGTCGATCTTGATGCTGTTGTCGACGACCGGAAAAATCTGAACGCTCGAAAACGAGGTGTGCCGCCGCGCGTTGGAGTCGAACGGCGAGATGCGGACCAGACGATGCACGCCGGCCTCCGTCTTGAGCCAGCCATAGGCGTTGTGGCCGCTGATCTGAAGTGTCGCCGATTTGATGCCGGCTTCTTCGCCTTGCGTCTCTTCCAGATACTCGATCTTGAAGCCGTGCTTTTCCGCCCAGCGCACATACATCCGCAGCAGCATCGAGGCCCAGTCCTGGCTCTCGGTGCCGCCGGCGCCGGCATGGACTTCAAGATAGGTGTCGAACTTGTCGGCCTCGCCGCTCAGCAGCGCTTCGAGTTCCTGCTTGGCGACTTCCTTTTTCAGCGCCTTGAGCGCGTTCTCGGCCTCAGTGATGACGGAGTCGTCATTCTCGGCTTCGCCGAGTTCGATCAGCCCGGTCTGATCTTCAAGCTCGCGTTCGATTTTGCCAATGCCGGTGAGCTGACCTTCGAGCAAGGTGCGCTCCTGCATCAGCTTCTGGGCCTTCTGCGGATCGTTCCACAGATCGGGATCCTCGGCGAGCGCGTTCAGCTCGGCAAGACGTGCAGTTGCGGCATCGACGTCAAAGATGCCTCCTCAGCAGCCCGACTGACTGCTTGATCTCTTCGACAAGGCGTTCGATTTCAGGGCGCATAAAAACTTCCGGAAAACTGCAGAAATCGCCTGCGGCGATTCAATGCCGCAGGACTTAGCTTGAGAGGCGCATCAGCGCAATGCCGGATCAGTAGAGACCGCCGGTACCAGAACGGATCACGGCGCGGTCGGCGTCAGGCGAGACAATCAGCGAGCGGCCGTCCGCATCCGCCATACCGATCGCGGAATAATTATCCGGCGGCGCGGTGCCCGGC
Source organism: uncultured Afipia sp. (assembly GCA_964384815.1). Taxonomy (GTDB): domain Bacteria; phylum Pseudomonadota; class Alphaproteobacteria; order Rhizobiales; family Xanthobacteraceae; genus Afipia. The sequence goes on from CAYLLZ010000001.1 coordinate 164,073, forward strand.
TTGAAGGCTTCGAGGATCGTGCGCCCGCTGTCGCCCGGCCCTGCCCGCATGCCGCTCTTGAGATCGATGCGGATCAGCTTGATGCCGGCTGGAACGCGGAACGGCACCGCGGGCTTGTCGGCCAGCGCCACCTTGAGAAAATCCTTCGCGACCGGTGCGGCGAGATGACCGCCGGTGCCGCCACGGCCGAGCGGCCTCGGCTTGTCGTATCCGATATAGAGACCAACCACGATGTCCGGCGAGAAGCCGATGAACCACGCATCCTTCTCGTCGTTGGTGGTGCCGGTCTTGCCGGCGATCGGTTTGCCGACCTCGCGCACGATGGTCGCCGTGCCGCGCTGGACCACACCCTCCATCATCGAGGTGATCTGATACGCCGTCATCGGATCGAGCACCTGCTCGCGACGATCGATCAACGTCGGCTCCGGCTGGCTCTTCCAGCCTTCCGGCGCATCGCAGCCACGGCATTCACGCTGATCGTGCTTGAAAATGGTGTGACCGTAACGATCCTGAATGCGATCGATCAGCGTCGGCTTCACGCGTTTGCCGCCATTGGCGATCATCGAATAAGCGGTGACCATGCGCATCACCGTCGTCTCGCCGGCGCCGAGCGCATAGGACAGGTAGTTCGGCAGTTCGTCATAGACACCGAAGCGCTTGGCGTATTCGCCGATGATCGGCATGCCGATGTCCTGCGCCAGACGCACGGTCATGTTGTTGACCGACTTCTCAAGGCCGAAGCGCAGGGTCTGCGGGCCATAATATTTGCCGGTCGAATAGTTTTCCGGACGCCAGACATTGCCGGAGCCCTGATCGATCTCGATCGGCGCGTCCACCACGATGCTGGCGGGCGTATAGCCATTATCGAGCGCGGTCGAATAGACGATCGGCTTGAACGATGAGCCGGGCTGACGATAGGCCTGTGTCGCGCGGTTGAACTGGCTCTGGTCGAACGAGAAGCCGCCGGCCATTGCCAGCACGCGGCCGGTGTTCGGGTCCATCACCACCATGCCGCCGGAGACTTCGGGAATCTGCCGCAGGCGATATTGGCCGTCGACGATCTTGCCGTCCTTGGCGAGCAGCGGATCGACATAAACGACGTCGCCCGGCGACAGCACCTGCGAGACATGCGTCGGCGTCTTGAAGCGTGTCGGCCCCGAGGCTGCCTTCGCCCAGCGCACGCCGTCGAGCGTGATCAGGCCGGTTTCGCGATTCTTGGAGACTGCGCCTCCAAGCTCCCGCGGCGGCTGGAAGCCAATCCGGGCCGATTGATCACTGGTCTCCAGCACCACGGCCATGCGCCAGGGCGAGATATCCGACAGCGACTTGATATCGGCGAGCTTGACGCCCCAGTCGCCGGCAAGATCGATCTTGTTGACCGGACCGCGCCAGCCCTGCGCCTCATCGTAATTCACAAGGCCCGTGACCATCGCGCGGCGCGCCATGACCTGCAGCTTCGGATCGAGCGAGGTACGGACCGACAGCCCGCCTTCATAGAGCTTCTTTTCGCCGTAACGCTCAAACACGTCGCGGCGAACCTCCTCAGCGAAATACTCGCCGGCAAAGATGTGCGCGGCATTGCTGCGGCTGGTGACGGCCAGCGGCTCCTTGCGCGCCGCAGCCGCATCGGCCTGCTTGATCCAGCCGTTCTCGGCGAGACGGTCGATCACATAGTTGCGCCGCTCGATGGCGCGATCACGGTTGCGCACCGGGTGAAGCGCCGCCGGGGCCTTGGGCAGCGCGGCGAGATAGGCCGCTTCCGCCAGAGTTAGCTCGTTGACCGACTTGTCGAAATAAACCAGCGAGGCCGCGGCGATGCCGTAGGCGCCAAGGCCGAGATAAATCTCGTTCAGATACAGTTCGAGGATCTTTTCCTTGCTGTAGGTGCGCTCGATGCGCATCGCCAGCAGTGCTTCCTTGATCTTGCGGGTGAACGACACCTCGTTGGTCAGAAGGAAGTTCTTCGCCACCTGCTGGGTGATGGTGGACGCGCCCTGCGGGCGGCGATTGGAGCCATAGTTCTGCGCATACAGAAGCGCGGCGCGCGCCATGCCGGTGAAGTCGATGCCGCCATGCTCGTAGAAATTCTTGTCCTCGGCGGCGAGGAAGGCGTTGATCACCGATTTCGGGATCGCCTGGATCGGCAGATAGAGCCGGCGCTCCTTGGAGTATTCACCGAGCAGCGAACCGTCCGAGGCATGAACGCGCGTCATCACCGGCGGCTCGTAATCCTGAAGCTGCGAGTAGTCGGGAAGATCCTTGGAGAAGTGCCAGATCAGTCCGGCCACACCGGCGACGCCGACGAGAAACACGATGGTTCCGGCCGCAAAAAGGAACCCCATAAAGCGCAAGAGCAACCGCATTCGTCATCCGTCTCGTTATCTGCCGTCCGGCCGGCGCCTTCGATCAGTCAGGCTCGTAAGGCCAATCATGCAAGGCTCATCGCCTTTCAGCGACGGGCCGCTCCTGATCGGATTCTCCCCGAGCGGGAATCATAGCATTTTGGTCGCGGTTGCGCGCGCCCGGCTCCAGTCAGCCGGATTTTTATAAAGCCGCTGCTGTGGCCAAACTAGGGCTGTCGCACGTATTCGATCCGGATCAGCGCGATGCGCCGGCCGATACCACCCGCTTGCCGAAAAAGACATCGATGGCCTGAGCCACCGATCCGACGGTCCGCGAGCGCCAGCTTTCGGACACAAGGTGTTGCAGATCGCCTTTGTTCGACACGTAGCCGAGTTCAATCAGGACCGAGGGGACATCATGCGCCTTAAGCACACGGAACCCGGCCGATTTAAGCGGGTGCTTGTGCATGCGCGCGACCCGCTTCATCTCGGTTACGAGAGTCTTGGCAAAACGACTTGAAAATGCACGCGTTTCGCGCTGGGTAAGGTCAATCAGGATATCGGCGACCTCGGCCGGCTCTTCCGTCAGGTCGAGACCGGCAATGGCGTCAGCCTTGTTTTCCAGTTCCGCGAGTTTTTCAGCCTCGGCGTCGGACGCCTTGTCCGAGAGCGTGTAGATCGTGGCTCCCTGTGCATCGCCTTCCCTCTTGGGCAAGGCGTCGGCATGAATCGAGACGAACAGGGCCGCTGCATGATTGCGCCCGATCCGCACCCTCTCGCCGAGCGGCACGAAGGTATCGCCGTCCCGCGTCATCACCACGCGGTATTTGCCGGACTTCTCGATCTGATCACGCAGGGCCTTGGCGAAATCCAGCACGATGGTTTTTTCGTTCTCGCCGCTTGGCGCCACTGTGCCGTTATCGATACCGCCGTGACCCGGATCAATCACGATCACCTGCCGGGTGTCCGGCTTGGCCGCCGTGGAGCCGGTACTGTCGGGATCGGCATCGGCAACGACGGCCGGCCGCAACTGCATGTCTTGCGATGCCGGCTGCGATGGCGCCGGCGTGCTCGGCGGTGTCGCCTGAAACGCCGCCTTCTCGACCGCGGCAAGTTCGACGATCAGGCGCGAGGGCTGGCCGTTCTCCGACTCCAGCACCTGGTACTTTTCGATCTTCGCCGGACCGGCAAGATCGAACACCAGACGAGATGCGCCGGGCATCACCATGCCGAAGCGATAGGAGCGGATCAGACCGCGCCCGCTTTTGCCCGCTCCGGCCGGGAGATTGAATGCGATTTGCGGAAGATCGATCACCACGCGATACGGGTTCGCCAGCACGAAGGCGCGGGCGTCGACCTTGCGGTCGAGATCGAGAATGAATCGGGTCTGGCGCTCGTCCCCGGCCATCCGCGCGTCAGAGACGACTGGAATGCTTTCTGCAACCTCAGGACGTGGCGACGCGGTTTCAATTGCGGTCGCCGCCGACAGCCCCAAACAGAGGACCAAGCTCCCGCCGACCAGGGCCGAAAGCGTCAGAAACCAGGTTTTTGCTCGGTTTTTCAACGAATCCGAACCTCCGCACTGCCCTCTTAACCCAATAGGACTCCACGGTTAACCGAAGCTTACCGGTCTTTGGCGAATTCAAATTCAGTGTTGCAGGCGCGTGACGCTTCCCTTGCGCCGCCTCAACGATCAACGTATGTTTTCAATGCTGATGGCTAAACTTCCGGTTGTGTCGTGTTCAACCTCTCGGTGCAGCGCTCTTCCTCCCATCTCTTGGAGGTCTGGCGTATCGACGATCCCTCCCCAACCAGTGCTGTGCGCGGCTGGCATGGAGGAATCCGTTTCAGGCCCGGGCGGCAATTCACAGCCGGCAATCGTCGCCGCAAGGCAGACACCCAGCGATGGTGGCGCGTGTTCCGCGCCGGGTCGAATCCATCAGCACAACAATGCTGGTTTACCGGCAAGAAACACCTTTTTCCGGCTCTGCCGGATACTGACGCGGCGGCATCGACCGCCACACATTCAACGGGCCGACGCTTGATGCGCCAGACTGTGATCCCGACGAGAGCCCCTTCGGCTCCTGCAACCCTGACGACCATGCGAAGCGGGCTTCATGCGCGCTGCGTGTCGCTGCGGTTGGAATCGGCACGGCACATCGGACGGCGTTTCGGTCTTCCCCTCACCCCCGAATCAGGTGGACCGTTGCAGCCTCCGGCCGCGCATTGCGCGCAGGCCGCCTTGCGACCTGTCCGCCGCCAAGAGTTTCCCAATGCCCAACAAAATGTTGATCGACTCCACCCACCCGGAAGAGACCCGGGTCGTCGTGGTTCGCGGCAATCGCGTCGAAGAATTTGATTTCGAGTCCGCCCAGCGCAAGCAACTGCGCGGCAACATCTACCTCGCCAAGGTCACGCGCGTCGAACCTTCGCTGCAGGCCGCCTTCATCGAATATGGCGGCAATCGGCACGGATTCCTCGCGTTCAGCGAAATCCATCCGGACTACTACCAGATCCCGGTCGCGGACCGTCAGGCGCTGATCGAAGCCGAAGAGCGCGCCCACCGCGAGGCCGAGGAAGAATCCGAAAACCGCTCGAGCCGCCGCCGTTCGCGTCATCGCAGTTCCCGCCGCCGCAATAACGGCGAGCGCGTCCAGAGCGAGATCGTCGAGGATACGGCAAGCGAGACTGCGCCAAACGAACAATCTGCTGCCGGCGATCACGACGCGGATTTCGCCCACGACCACACCGGCGAACACGCTCCGGTCGAGTATGCCTCGGAAGATCATGTTCACGAGCCAATCGAGCACGGTCATGACGAGCAGGACTATGGTCATGAAACGCCCGCCGAAGTTCAGGCCGGGGAGCCCGACGGCGAGCCGCAATATGCCGAGGAGAGCGTCCACGCTGCTCTGACGGACACGGAACAGGACGCACCGGCCGCCGCCGATGACGCTCATCACGACGATATCCATCACCACGATATCCATCACGACAGCGAGCACGGCGACAATCAAGCCGTCGCTGCCGACGATCACCACGACACGTCGGAGCACGACGAGGATCGCGAGGCGGAGCATCATGCCGCCGATGATCAGTCCGATGAAAACGACGATCACGAGGACGGCGAGGAAGACGCCGAGGAGGATCTTGTCGAATCCGTCGGTGGCGACGACGTCCTCGAGGAAGTCCCGGAGCGCACCTATCGCCCGCGCCGCCAGTACAAGATCCAGGAAGTCATCAAGCGCCGCCAGGTGATGCTGGTGCAGGTGGTCAAGGAAGAACGCGGCAACAAGGGCGCCGCGCTGACGACCTACCTCTCGCTCGCCGGACGCTATGCCGTGCTGATGCCGAACACCGCGCGTGGCGGCGGCATCAGCCGCAAGATTACTTCGGCACAGGATCGCAACCGTCTCAAGGACGTGGTGCAGGATCTCGATGTGCCGGAGGGCATGGGCATCATCCTGCGCACTGCCGGTGCTTCCCGCACCAAGCCGGAGATCAAGCGCGATTTCGAATACCTGATCCGGATGTGGGAGACCGTCCGCGATCTTACACTGAAGTCGCAGGCCCCCACCCTCGTCTATGAGGAAGGCTCGCTGATCAAGCGCTCGCTGCGCGACCTCTACAACAAGGAAATCGACGAGGTGCTGGTAGCCGGCGAAGCCGGTTACCATGAAGCGCGCGATTTCATGAAGATGCTGATGCCCTCGAGCGTGCGGGCGGTGAAGCAATATCGCGACGGTCAGCCGCTGTTCTCACGCATGGGCGTGGAAAGCCAGCTCGACGCGATGTTCTCGCCGACCGTCACGCTGAAGTCGGGCGGCTACATTGTCATCAACCAGACCGAAGCGCTGGTTTCGATCGACGTGAACTCGGGCCGCTCAACGCGCGAGCATCACATCGAGGACACCGCACTCAAGACCAATCTCGAAGCCGCCGAGGAAGTCGCCCGGCAGTTGCGGCTGCGCGACCTTGCGGGCCTCATCGTCATCGACTTCATCGACATGGACGAGAAGCGCAACAACCGCGCGGTGGAGCGCAAGCTCAGCGACTGCCTGCGTCAGGATCGCGCCCGCATCCAGATCGGCCGCATCTCGCATTTCGGCTTGCTCGAAATGTCGCGCCAGCGCATCCGCGCCAGCGTGCTGGAAAGCTCGACCGAGCCCTGCCCGCATTGCGGCGGTACGGGTCACGTCCGCTCGGTCGCCTCGGTCGCGCTGCAACTTCTGCGCGGCATCGAAGAGACGCTGATGAAGGGACCGACGCACAATCTGTCGGTCCGCACCCGCACCGATGTCGCGCTCTACGTGCTCAATCACAAGCGTGGTCATCTGCGCGACCTCGAGAATGCGTTCAAGGTCTCGCTCGCGGTGATCGCCGATCCGACCGTCAGCGGCCAGCAGTCGTTCGTCATCGACCGTGGCGAAGCGGTGCATACGCTGGAGGCTGCCAAGGCCATCCTTGTCGCTCAGCTCGCGGCGGCGCCTGCCCCGTCCGACGACGGCGATCTCGCCGATGACGAGGTCTTCGAGGACGAGACTGGCCTTGAGAATGAGGACGCCGAAGAAGGGTCCGCCGAGCAAAATCTGCGCGGTGAGGACGACAATGGCGAGGAAGCGCCGCGCCGTCGGCGCCGCCGCCGCCGTCGTGGTCGTGGCAGCGAAGCCCGTGAAGCCAATGGCGAACAGGCCGCTTCGACCACCGAGGAAGGCGCCTCTGCCGACACGGAAGACAATGGCGAGGCCGGCGACGACGAGCAGGATGAACAAAACGGCGAGTTGCAGGCGGAACCGGGCAATGGCGAACGCCGTCCGCGTCGCCGTGGGCGTCGCGGCGGCCGCCGCCGTCGTGGTGGCACCCAGGATGGCGACAACAACGAGGAAGGACTGGCAGCGGCGATCGTCGATGACCTTGGTCCTCTCGCGCCGCCGGAAGCGACGGAGGCTGCCGAGGACCTCAACGCCTCGCTGCCGCCGGAGCCTGTCGCACCGGCAGATCGGACCGAGCCGGCTGAGACTCAGGCTGTCGAAGCGGAAGCGGACACTGAGCCAACTTCCGACGAAGCCGAGAAGCCGCGCCGCCGCTCGACCGTGCGTGAAAAGGTCAGCTTCCTGTTTGGTGGCGATACGCCGGCCGAACAACCACCCGCCTCGCCCGGCATCGAAACGCCGGTCGCCACACCGGCTCAGGAGCCCGAGCCGACCTCGCCGACCGAAACCACACCGCGCCGTTCTGGCTGGTGGTCGCGCCGCTCCGGTGAATAAACGACAGATTGTCCCAGACAGCAAAACGCCCGGCTCTGCCGGGCGTTTTCATTGAAGGCCGAAGCTAGCACCCGGACAGCCAGCGCGTGATGCGCGCCACCGCCTCCACCGTATCCGGCGTCGAGCCGGCGTAGGAAAAGCGGATGAAGGATCGGCCGTGAAGCGGATCGAAATCGATTCCCGGCGTTGCGGCGACATGCGCCTCCTCCAGCATGCGGCGGGCGAAATCGAAACTGTCGTTCGTGAATTTCGCGACATCCGCGTAGAGATAGAAAGCGCCGTCCGCGGGGAGAAACTGGTCGAGTCCGGCCTTCGGTAGACCCTCGATCAGCGCCCGGCGGTTGTCCTGATAGCCGTGCTTGATCACGTCCATTTCCGCGCAGCCCTCGAACGCTGCCTCCGCCGCGATTTGCGACAGCGTCGGGACCGAGATCGCCAGATTCTGCTGCAGCGTCTCGACCGAGCGCACCAACGCCTCGGGCACCGCCATCCAGCCGACACGCCAGCCGGTCATGCAAAAGTATTTCGAGAACGAATTGATGACGAGCGCATCGTCCGACAGCGCAGCCGCTGTCACCGCGGGAAATGCGTAATCGAGCCCGTGATAGATCTCGTCCGAAATGAATCGGATGCCCTCGCTTTGCGCCGCAGCGATCAGATCGGACAACGCCTCGCGCGTCATCATGGTGCCGGTCGGATTGGCAGGGCTTGCCACCAGCACGCCTTTGAGCGGCGTCCTGGCGTGTGCAGCCAGCAGCATATCGCCGGTCAGCGCATGACGCGTGGCGGCGGTCGTTTCGATCAGTACCGGCTCGCAACCCAGTGCCGTCAGGATATGACGATATGGCGGATAACCCGGCACCGTAACGGCGACCCGGTCCCCCGGCTCGAACAGCGACAGGAACGCGAGCACAAACGCACCGGACGAGCCCGTGGTCACCACGATCCTGTCCGGATCGACGTCATGGCCATGAGTGTCACGATAGTAGCGTGCGATTCGCTGGCGCAGCGAAGGAATGCCGAGCGCGGAGGTATAATCGAGCCGCGCAACCCCGAGCGCGGCCCGCGCGGCGGCGATCGCGGTCTGCGGCGCGGATGTGGCAGGTTGCCCCACCTCCATGTGGATGACATGCCCGCCTGCCGCCTCGATCCGGGCCGCCGCCGCCATCACATCCATCACCATGAAAGGCGGAACATTGCCGCGCTGTGACGGCGCCAGCAGACCTTTGGCTTTGTTCCTGAGCATGGCATCAAGCATGGAGGGTACTCTTGGGATTCGGCTATAATTTACGCTACAGAGGCGGATCGCAGGCCGTGCCGCTCTCCCGCCGCATTCGGCGATTTGATAGAACCGGTTCTAACATGCAGCGCCGCAAGGCTCCATCTCCGGCGACGAAGACGGATCGATCCGAAACCGAACCTAACCGAATGACCTTCACGGCCAGTTCCCCCCGCGTATCATCTTCGCTTGCAACGCGGATCGTCGCCTCGATCACAGCGGGCGCGATGCTGCTGGCAAGCTGGCCGGCGGCTGCGCAGCAGTCCGGCAGAGGACCGTCCCTGCTCCGCGACACCGAGACCGAGCAATTGCTGCGCGAATACACCCGTCCGATCCTGCGGGTTGCCGGGCTGGAAAAGCAGAACATCCAGGTCGTCATTATCAATGATCCGACCTTCAACGCGTTCGTCGCCGACGGGCGGCGCATCTTCGTGAACTACGGCGCGCTGCGGCAGTCGGAGACGCCGAACCAGATCATCGGCGTACTGGCGCATGAAACCGGCCATCTCGCCGGCGGCCATCTGTCAAAGCTGCGCGAGGAAGTCGCCCGCGCACAGACACAGATGATCGTCGCCATGCTGCTCGGCATCGGCGCCGCGATCGCCGGCGGGCGATCGGGCGCCGGCAGCGCAGGCGCAGCCGCGGTCAGCGCGCCGCAAACCGCGATCATGCGCACCCTTCTGTCCTATCAGCGCCAGCAGGAAGAAAACGCCGACAAAGCGGGTGTGAAATTCCTGGCCGCGACCGGACAATCTCCGCGCGGTATGTACGAAACCTTCCAGCGCTTCGCCGCGGACTCGCTGTTCGCCGCGCATGGCTCGGATCCCTATATGCAATCGCACCCGATGGCGCCGGAACGTGTGCGCGCGCTGGAGCAGCTGGCGAAATCGAGTCCATATTGGGACAAGAAGGACCCGCCGGCGCTGCAACACCGTCACGATATGATGCGCGCGAAGGTCTCCGGATTCATGGAACGCGCCGAGACGGTCTATCGCCGCTACCCCCAATCAGACGGCAGCCTGCCGGCACGATATGCACGCGCCATTGCAGCCTACCGGCATGGCGATCCTCGCGTCGCGATCGCGCAGATCGACGGCCTGATCAAGGCTGAACCCAACAACCCCTATTTCTACGAACTGAAGGGTCAAGCCCTGCTCGAGGGCGGGCGGCCGGTTGAAGCCATCGCGCCGCTGCGCAAGGCCGCGCAACTCTCCCAGCACGCACCCCTCATCGAGATGTTACTTGGCCAAGCGCTGGTGGCATCGGATAACAAGGCCTACGCTCAGGAAGCGGTGACCATCCTGCGCGCGGCTCTGGCGCGGGAGCCGGAAGCCGCCGCAGGCTATACCCAGCTTGCGATGGCTTACGGACGCAAGGGCGACCTTGCTGAAGCCGATCTCGCGGCGGCGCAAGCAGCCTATTTGCGCGGCGACGGCAAGACGGCACGCGATCTTGCGTCGCGTGCCAAGACACGGTTCGCGGTCGGCACGCCGGGCTGGGTCAAGGCGGACGATATCGTTAACACCAAGCCGATCAAGAACTGACGCCGGTCGCGTCTTCAGAGAGGATCACTGCATGCTTTCTTTCCGTTCCCTCGCGCCGATCGCGATTGCTTGCGCGATGGTGACTGCGCCGCATGTCGCTGCGGCCCAGACCTTCAATGACAGCCAGCGTGGCGAGATCCAGAAGATCGTGAAGGATTATCTGCTCGCACATCCGGAAATTCTGGAGGAAGTCTCGGTCGAGCTCTCGAAGCGCCAGGCTGCGGCGGAGGCCGAGAAGCATCAGGCCGCGGTGAAGAAACATGCCGACCTGATCTTCAATTCGCCGCGTGGTGTCGTGCTTGGCAATCCCAAGGGCGACGTCAATTTCGTCGAGTTCTTCGATTACAACTGCGGCTACTGCAAGAAGGCGATGGCCGACATGCTCGATCTGATGAAATCGGATCCGAAGCTGCGTGTCGTCCTGAAGGAATTCCCGGTGCTTGGACCGGGCTCGGTGGATGCGGCCCGCGTCGCTGTCGCCGTGCGGATGCAGGACCCTACGGGCCAGAAGTATCTCGACTTCCACCAGAAGCTGCTGAGCGGACGCGGTCAGGCCGACAAGGCGCGCGCGATGGCGGCCGCGAAGGAAGCCGGTCTCGACGTGGCGCGGATTGAAAAGGATATCGCGAGCCCCGAGGTCAACGCGACGCTGATGGAGAACTTCAAGATCGCCGAGGACATGGGTCTCAACGGCACGCCGAGCTACGTCATCGGCAACGATGTGGTAGTCGGCGCAATGGGACGTGAAATCCTGGGCAAGAAGATTTCCGAAGCGCGCTGCGGCAAGGCGTCCTGCTGAACGGTCCCCGAAAAGCGACCGGCGGCCTAAACGGCCTCCGGCCGGCCTCTTTACAAGGTTGGTTAATACGCAATTTCATCAGGTTATATCGATATTTTGATAAATTGCCTGAATAGAGCCTATTGACCAGGGCCGGTCCGGCGGGCTTCCCTCCCGCCGCCTTGTTGCCTATAAACCCGCACATCGCCGTGCCTAAACGTAGCCTCCCTCATTGGCGGATTTGGATCTCGAATGGCTAAGACCATTTACGTGCTTAACGGGCCGAACCTTAATCTGCTCGGAACCCGTGAGCCGGACATCTATGGCCGTCAGACCCTCGCCGATGTCGAGAAACTGTGCCGGGACACCGCGGCCCGTTTCGGGCTAAGCGCCGAGTGCCGCCAGACCAACCGCGAGGGTGAGCTCGTCGACCTGATCCACGAAGCGGGCAGCAAGCAGGCCGCGGGCATCATCATCAATGCCGGCGCCTACTCCCACACCTCGATCGCAATCCATGATGCGCTTGTCGGCGTCCGGATTCCGACGGTTGAAGTTCACGTCTCGAACGTTTATGCACGCGAGAGTTTTCGCCACCAATCCTTCATCGCCAAGGCTGCCTTTGCCACCCTGTGCGGATTTGGCATCGAGGGATACGGCCTCGCCATCAATGGACTTGCCGCCAGGATCGGCGCCGCGGCGAAGGCCTGATACCTGTCGTCATTCAAGAAAGCTTCGGATTGAACATGGCCCGCCAGCCGCAAGACCCATCGCCCGAAAAAACAAAACAAAGCGATGAACGCGAGATGATCCGCGACCTCGCGGCCCTGCTCGACGAGACCAACCTCACCGAGATCGAGATCGAGCGCGCCGGCCTGCGCGTGCGCGTCGCCCGCAACGTCAGCGTCGCAGCCGCCGTGCCGGCCGCCTATCAGGCCGCGCCCGCAGCGGCTGCACCCGCACAGTCCACTGCGACGCCTGCCAGCGCGCCGGCGGATATCGCCAAGCATCCCGGCATGGTTCCCTCGCCGATGGTCGGCACCGCCTATCGCGCATCCGAGCCCGGCGCCAAGCCGTTCATCGACGTCGGCAGCAAGGTGAAGATCGGCGATACGCTGATCATCATCGAAGCGATGAAAACGATGAACCAGATTCCTTCGACGCGCGCGGGCACCGTGACGCAGATTCTCGTCGAGGACGGCCAGCCGGTCGAATTCGGCGAACCGCTCGTCATCATTGAATAACCGCCCGTTCAGTCACCGCTCTCATCGTCAGGCGCTGCGATGTTCGACAAGATCCTCATAGCCAATCGCGGCGAGATCGCTCTTCGCATCCTGCGGGCCTGCAAGGAGCTCGGCATTGCGACCGTGGCCGTGCACTCGACGGCGGACGCCAACGCGATGCATGTGCGCCTCGCCGATGAAAGCGTGTGCATCGGCCCGCCGCCCGCCAAGGACAGCTATCTCAACATTCCGGCGTTGCTCGCGGCCTGCGAGATCACCGGAGCAGACGCCGTGCATCCCGGTTACGGATTCCTGTCGGAGAACGCGCGGTTTGCGGAAATCCTCGCCGACCACAACCTGCATTTCATCGGCCCCAAGGCCGAACACATTCGCACCATGGGCGACAAGATCGAAGCCAAGAAGACCGCGAAGCGGCTTGGCATTCCTGTCGTGCCGGGGTCGGACGGCGGCGTCACGCCCGGCGAAGACGTCATGGCGATCGCGAGGAAGATCGGCTTTCCGGTTCTGGTGAAAGCCGCTGCCGGCGGCGGCGGACGCGGCATGAAGGTCGCGCCGACCGAGGCCGACCTGATGCTCGCGCTTTCCACCGCCAGCAACGAAGCCAAGGCCGCCTTTGGTGATGGTGCGGTCTATCTCGAGAAGTATCTCGGCAAGCCGCGTCATATCGAAATCCAGATTCTCGGCGACGGCCGCGGCGGCGCCATTCATCTCGGCGAACGCGACTGCTCGCTGCAGCGTCGCCATCAGAAAGTCTGGGAGGAAGGTCCCTCGCCCATTCTCAGCCCGCAGGCCCGTGCGAGAATTGGCGGGATTTGCGCAAATGCAATGCGCGAGATGCAGTATCTCGGCGTCGGCACCATCGAGTTCCTCTACGAGGACGGCGAGTTCTATTTCATCGAGATGAACACGCGCATCCAGGTCGAGCATCCGATCACCGAGATGATCACCGGCATCGATCTCGTGCTGGAGCAGATCCGGGTGGCTGCGGGCGGTGATCTACCCTGTCTGCAGGACGGCATTTTGATCAACGGCCACGCCATCGAATGCCGCATCAATGCGGAAAACCCTGTCACCTTCCGGCCGTCACCGGGGAAGATCCTGCAATATCACCCGCCGGGTGGCCTCGGGGTGCGAATCGATTCCGCCGTCTATCAGGGCTACACGATCCCGCCCTATTACGACTCGCTGGTCGGCAAACTGATTGTCCACGGCAAGACTCGCGGTGAATGCCTGATGCGGCTGCGTCGCGCGCTGGACGAGATCGTGGTCGATGGCGTCGAAACCACGCTTCCCCTGTTCCGCGCCCTGGCGCGGGAACCCAGCATCATCGACGGCGATTATCACATCCACTGGCTGGAGCAGTATCTGGCGCGCGGCGACCAAAAGACCGCCTGACGCCTTATCTCTTGGATTTCCAAGGACATCCGGCTACAACCGCCGAGCTAACGTACTCTGGGGTATGGGCAGTCCGGATTTGAAATCCCGCATCATCTTGAGAGAAGGAATTTGACCAGAGACGCCGCCCGTCGACGGACCTTGCGGCAGGTTGGTCTCCTGTCGGCTGCCTTCGTCGTGCTTGTGGCGATCAGCGCGACATCCATTTATCTGGTCAACCGGGCCCGCACCGACTCGGCCTGGGTCATTCACACGGTCGAGGTCGAAAACCAGATTTCCCTCGCCCAGCTTCAGATGCGCCGCGCCGAAAGTGCAGTGCGCGGCTACCTTCTGACCAAAGAAGACAAATACCGCCTCGACTTCGATGAGGCCGATCAGCAGATCGTCCCGACACTGACGAAACTGCGTACCCTGACAAACGACAGCGCGCTGCAGCAGCGCAATCTCGATATCATCCAGCCTCTCACCATCCAGCGCTTCGAGGTTTTCCGTAAAGCCGTCGCCACTGCGCACACCGGCAATTGGGATGAAGCCAGGCAAATCCTCAGCCAGACGTCCGCCGAGGACGTGATGGGACAGATACGTGAAGTTGCAGGCGCGATGCGTGCCGAAGAGGACCGGCTTTTCAGACTCCGGACGCAGGCCGCCGACTACAGTCAGTCGCTGTCCGCCATCGTAACGATCGCCGGCTCGGCTCTCATCCTCGTGCTGGCCGGATTTTCCATATTCCTGGTCCGGCAATCATCCCGCGCCCGCAACGAAGCCGAACAGAAACTGCGTGACGCCAATCTCGATCTGGAAGCCGCCGTCGACGAGCGCACTGCCGACCTTCGCGAAGCCAATCAGGAAATCCAGCGCTTCGCTTATATCGTCAGCCACGACCTGCGCTCTCCTCTCGTCAACATCATGGGCTTCACCAGCGAGCTCGAGGAATTGCGCCATGATATCTTCGGGCGGATCGCACGCTACAGCCGCGCCGCCGCCGCGGCTCCGGCGCCTCCCGAGCCTCTGCCTGATACCGAAGAAAATCAGGAGATCGGCCTTACCGAGGAAGACAAGCAACTCTCCGAAGACTTCACCGAAGCTCTCGGCTTCATCAAGTCCTCGATCGGCAAAATGGATCGGCTGATTGGCGCCATTCTGAATCTGACGCGCGAGGGGCGACGCGAATTCGATCCGGTGCAGATCGACACCCGTGCCCTAATTGAAGAAATCGCAGCTACATTGGCTCATCAAGCTTCTGAGGCGAATGCACAAATTCGCGTGGAGCCGCTTCCCGATATTGTCAGCGACCGCCTCGCGCTGGAACAAATCTTCTCCAATTTGATTGAGAATGCACTGAAGTATTTAAGGCCCGGCGTTCCGGGCGATATTGCCATCAAAGGCCGTAACAAGCTGGGGTTTGTCATCTTCGACATTACCGACAACGGGCGCGGCATAGACCCAAAAGATCATCAGCGCATTTTCGAGCTGTTCCGGCGCGCGGGCGTGCAGGACAAACCCGGTCAGGGCATCGGGCTTGCGCATGTGCGCGCTCTGGTGCGCCGCATGGGCGGCACCATCACGGTGTCTTCCGAACCCGGAGAGGGAAGTACATTCACCATTACGCTGCCCGCGCGGTGGAATCTGTCACGACAAGGAAAAAGTTATGGGTAATCCCGTTAAAATCATCATGGTCGAAGACGACGAAGGACATGCGCGTTTGATCGAGCGCAACATCCGTCGCTCGGGCGTGAACAACGACATCCTGCCCTTTGCCAACGGCACCGAAGCGCTCAATTTTCTGCTCGGCGCGGACCGCACCGGGGCCGTGCACAAGGATCAGGCGTTGCTGATTCTTCTCGATCTAAATCTGCCCGATATGACGGGTATCGACATACTCAAGCAGGTCAAAGAGAATAGTTATCTGAAGTACGCACCGGTTGTGGTGCTGACCACCACCGATGACGCCGAGGAAATCAAGCGCTGCTACGCCCTCGGCTGCAACGTCTACATCACCAAGCCGGTGAACTACGAGAATTTCGCCAACGCCATCCGCCAGCTTGGTCTGTTTTTCTCCGTGATCCAGGTCCCGCAAGCAAAAGCATGACGTCACCCGCGCCGACCCTGCTCTACATCGACGACGATGCCGCTCTCGCACGGCTGGTGGAGCGCGGGCTGAAACGGCATGGTTTCGAGGTCGAGCACGCCAGAGACGGAGACAGCGGCATCGCCCGGCTGCGTCAGGGTGGCATCGACGTGGTGGCGCTCGACCAGCACATGCCCGGACTCGACGGGCTCGAGACGCTCGAGCAGATTTACAACCTGCCGCACGCCCCACCAGTGGTGTTCGTCACTGCGTCGCAGGACAGCCAGATCGCCATCACCGCGCTGAAAGCCGGCGCGGCCGATTATCTGGTGAAGGACACCCAAGGCGAGTTCGTATCCCAGCTCCATACGGCCGTTAAAGGCGCGATGGAGGCCGCGCGCGTGCGAAAAGCGCGCGACGACGCCGAGGCCGAGGTTCACGCCGCGCGCGACCGTTATGCCGCACTCGCCGCTGAGCGCGAAGTGCTGCTGCGCGAAGTCAATCATCGTGTCGGCAACAGTCTGCAGATCATCGCCTCGCTGCTGCATCTGCAGGCCAATTCGAGCAACGATGACGACGTGAAGGCGGCGCTGACCAACGCCATGGGCCGTGTTGCCGCAGTCGCGCAAGTCCACCGCAGACTTTACACCTCGCACGATCTGAACAGCGTGATGCTCAACCAATATCTCGAAGCGCTGCTCGAAGATCTGCGGCGGTCTGCTGAGGGCAACCGAATGTCGCGGCTGACGCTGAATGCCGAACCGATCGAGATCAATCCGGACCGCGCCGTCGCGATCGGCATCATCGTGAACGAGCTTGTCATGAACGCGGTGAAATACGCCTATCCCGACGGCGCCGGTCCGATCCATGTCGAGCTGCACACCAGGCAGGACGGCATGGAGCTGGCGATCACCGACAATGGTGTCGGCTTCCAAGCCAAGCAGGATCCGCGATCGACCGGCATGGGACAACGCATCGTCAGCGCCATGGCCAACAAGCTCGAAGCCAGTGTCGAGCGCGACCCTGCGCATTCCGGCACCCGTATGGTGCTGCGCATCCGCGACAGCAGCACGTCATCCAAACGGCAGGCTGCGGCCGGCACCTGACCGGAACAGTCGCACCTCCCGCAACGAACGGCTATCATCGAGCTATGAGCTCGCGCGAATCCGCCACCTCCGACATCACACCGGACCTTTTGCTGCGCGCCTATGCCTGCGGCATCTTTCCGATGGCCGAGAGCGCCGACGATCCGACGCTGTTCTGGGTCGAACCGGAATTGCGCGGCGTCATTCCCCTCGCCGGCTTCCGTGTCTCCTCGCGCCTTGCCCGCACCGTCCGCTCAAACCAGTTCCACGTCACCGTGGACACAGCCTTCGATCAGGTGATCGACGGCTGCGCTGCGCCGCAGCCGGGCCGCGAGGACACCTGGATCAACCGCCGCATCCGTGAGCTCTATGAAGGGCTCTATCAGATCGGGCATTGCCACACCGTCGAGGTGTGGAAGGATGGCGATCTTGTCGGCGGCCTGTATGGCGTGACGCTTGGGTCCGCTTTTTTCGGCGAGAGCATGTTTCATCGCGCCACGGACGCGTCCAAGGTGGCACTCGTGCATCTCGTCGCGCGGCTGATCGCGGGAGGCTTTGCTCTACTCGATACCCAGTTCGTGACGGATCATCTGCGCAGCTTCGGCGCCGTCGAAGTATCGCGCCGTCGTTATCGTGCCCTGCTCGATCAGGCGGTCGCACAGGACGCCGACTTCATGGCGCTGCCGACCGATCCCGCTCCAAATGGAGCGAGGGTGATGGAGATCATCGCAAGCCGGCCTGCGACATCGGCCTGAGCGTTACCGGAATCCGGGGAAGTTGTTGCCTGCCGGCGGGCGCGGCGGAGCGCCGGGCGTAGCGGCCGGTTGGCGCGGGGCCGGCGGACGACGCTGTTGCGGCGGCGGCGCGGGTGGCGGGGCCGGTTTGGCAACATTGCCCTGCGCCGCGACGGTCGCTTCCGGCGCCTTACAGTCGGTCAGCCAGATATCGTAAATCGGATGCTCGACACCATGCAGGCCCGGGCTCGCGGCAAACATCCAGCCCGAGAAAATGCGCTTCACCTCGTTCTGCAAGGTGATCTCTTCGACCTCGACAAAGGCGTCCGTATTGGCGGCCTCGGTTGCCGGCCGCGTATAGCAGGCGTCGGTCTTGATCCGCAGCGCACCGAACTGGACGGTCTCGCCGATCTCCGCATCGAAGCTGATGATGCGTCCGGTGATCTTGTCGAGGCCGGAAAACACCGCGCGCTTGTTGACGATCTTCACGGCGGGCGGCTCAGTCACGATCTCGTCGCCCGGCTGCAAGGTTGCAGGAGCCGGTGGCGCATTTCGCGGCTGCTTCTGGCCCGGCAACGGATTGGCGCCGGGCGGCGTTGAAGCAACGCCCGGCGGCCGTCCAGCGGGCTGCTGGCCGGGCGGATTTTCTGCCGCGCCGGGTGGCGGCGGCAAGGGCTGCGACTGCACCGCGCCCGGCGGAGGCGCGCGATATCCCGGCGGCGGCTGGGTCGGCGCCGGCAGCAGACGACCCTGGTTCGGCAAATCCGGAACGTCCTCTTCGTCGGGCTCCTGCATCGGATCGCCGCGTGGCACGCCGGCTGGCGGACGGGGCCGGTCGGAGAAGATGTTGCCGATCTGGGCCTGCGCAATCGTCGGCGCAAACGCGCTCGTCGATGCTGCGATCAACGCTGCAAGCAGGACAGAAACAGGGGTTCGAAGCATTGCGCGGCTACTCGGCGAATCGGGCTCGCGACATCCTACAGGCAACGGACCGCGCGCGGACCATCGGTTAACACGGCCATTGAGGCGGAGAAAGGGCGTAGCCCGCAGAACTTGTTGCAGCTCGTTCGCCAGATGACGGGGAGCGCTGCTCCGACAAACTATGCGGGCGTCCAGGGCTGATAGTCGCCCGTTGCCTTGGGACGGCGGCCGGTCGACAGCGTCGAGCCGGTCGGGCGCAGCGCCGCCGGCGTGCCGGTCGGGTTCGGACGATGCGGCTTCTCCCATTCGCGCGGCTGGTAGTCTTCAGCGGTCGGCGGGGTATCCACGGTGTGGTGGAGCCAGCCGTGCCACTCGGGCGGCACCTTGGAGGCTTCCGCCTCGCCCTGATAGAGCACCCAGCGGCGCTCGAAGCCGAGGGTCGGATCGATCTTGCCGCCGCGGGTCCGGAAATAGCGATTACCTTCCGCGTCGGTGCCGACCAGTTCGCCAAATCGCCAGGTCCAAAGCTGGGTTCCGAAGGTGAACCCGCTCCACCAGGTAAAAAAGCGCAAGAAAAACAGCTTCATGGCGAGCATCCCGGATCGCGCCGAAAGGGTCGGCGAACGACTCTAGATGCCATTGACGCTCCCGCTTGTCTAGGACCTGCCGCAACGCGGCGATCGAACTGCACTCCTCGGTCTCGTCACTTTATGGTTGTAATGTTCCTGAACGGGAACCGCCTCAGAACGGCCCGAATTCAATCGAAGAGAATTGGAACTCATTGGGAACGCGTCCGTATCCCGCGCGTTGCCGCTGACAAGTTCCGATTATCGGAGTGGGATCTGGAGTACCGCCAATGATGACCTTCAAAAAAGGTTTTGCCGTCGCCGCTGTCGCCTTAGCTCTGCCCATCGCAGCGGCTTCCACGGGCAATGCCCTGCCCGCATCATCTTCGCTCGCGCTCTCGGTGCCTGCCGCGCATGCAACCACTGCTGAAAACATCACGCAGGTACGTTGGCGTGGACGCGGTTGGGGCCATCGCGGCGGCTGGGGTTGGGGCGGCGTCGGTGCCGGCCTTGCTGCAGGCGCCTTGATTGGCGGTGCCATCGCCTCCAGCTCGTATCCCTACGGCTATTACGGCTACGGCCCCGGTCCCGGCTATTACGCCGCGCCGGCGTATGTCGAGGATGATGGTGTTGCTTACTGCATGCGCCGCTATCGCTCCTACGATCCGCGCAGCGGCACCTATCTGAACAACGACGGCAACCGCTATCCTTGCCCGTAACGTAAAAGCGTATTCAGTTATCGAGCGGCGGCGTACGATGTGCGCCGCCGTTTGATTTGATCAGATCATCAGCCGGTCAGGACCGCAACGCGATCGCCACGCTGGCGACGGTCAGCACCAGCGCACCGATCTGGCTGACGCCAAGCGGCTCGCCGAGAGAAATCGCGCTGGCCACCACGCCAATCACCGGCGTCAGGAGCGTGCCAAGCGCGGCAGATGACGCCGGCAGCCGCTCCAGCGCGGCATACCAGCAAGCGTAGCCGATACAGACCTGCACGATCATCGCAAAGGCAAACAGCGCCCAGCCGAGATGACTCATTTCGGAGAAGTGCGGCTCCTCAAAGATCAGGCCGAGAGAGGTCACGGCGAAGCAGCCGATGGCGAGCTGCCAGACCGCCGCGGTGAGCGGTGGCAACACCAGCGGCCGCCGCTTCGACAGCACCGCTCCCAGTGCAAAGCCGAACGCCGCTATCAGCACGAACGCAATGCCGGGCAGCTTAGTTTGGGTGGCGGCGACGCCATTGCCTCCCATCAGCACCACAATGCCGGCAAAAGCCATCGCCATGGCGATGATGCGCGTGAGTGTGATTCGCTCCCCGAGAACCGGCCAGGCCAGTCCCGCCGCCCAGACCGGGATCGTCGCTCCGACCACCGCAGTCTCGCTGGCGGAAAGATAGACCAGCCCCAATCCGACAAAGCCCATCCAGCAACTGACGCTGAGAAGCCCATACAGAACGAGACGCGGCCACTGTTCGCGCGGCACGCGTAGCGACTGCCCTTTCATCAGCGCGAAGATGGCAAGCAGGATCACGCCCGGCAGACCCGGCGCACCGCGCATCACCAGCGGCGGCAGCTCCTGGATAAGCTGCTTCTGCACCGGCCAGTTGGTTCCCCAGCACAGCGCGGTAATGGTCACCAGGACAAAGCCCACCCACCGGCTCTTGCGGGCAGACGCCGCGGTCGGCGGCGGCACCACGGCGGGCTGAGCAATTTCCTCGGGCGTGCGCTTATCCAAAAACCTGGTCCCTGAATTTGATTCCATCGCATTGTGGAAGACGGGGAGAAAGCCACGCGCGGCGCATGCGGTCCACCCGAATTGAGCGCTTTCGTTGCATACCCAATCAGCGTTTCCGCACGGCTTGGCGAGGACCGTGAGGGAACCCTCGGAGAGGCCGGATTCGCCTTTGGATTCCGCAGGGACTCACGCATACTTGGTCTCTGCGAAGCACCTCCCGGCGTCGAGTTTCTCCGCTGGAAAATCGCGTTTTCCACCATATTTAGGGTTTGATTCAGGATTACATACTAATCCTTGACGCGTTCGTTGGAGTCGGCCTAGCTTTGGATCGTTCGGGGCATGGGTTGGAGTAAGCGCCGGACACTTCCGAAAAGGCGATGAAAACCCACTCCGTCAGGCCGGTCGAGGCCGCGGATGGCGGCTTTGTCCGCCCTTTCGAAAGGGGCGCGCCGGGCCATGTCGGCGGGCGCGGAAAAGGAAACAGTTTGGGGCGTTGAACAGCGAGGGCCGCACGGCAGAACAGGCCGGTCACCGAGTCCGCTGTCCATCACGATGAGAAGCCGGATCTACCGGCGGGTTGAATGGGTGCGAACCCTTAGGTTCGCAATTTGAAATCTCCGGCGTAACCTCTGGGCAGGGGCGCGCGCCGGCAAACGACGGGGCACGAAGACGATGCATATCGAACGCCGCTACACCACGGACGGTCAGTCACCCTACGCCGAGATCAATTTCCGGCTGACCACGAGCGAGATCCGAAACCCGGACGGCTCGGTGGTGTTCCGGCTCGAGAACGTCGAGGTGCCGGAGTTCTGGTCGCAGGTCGCCTCCGACGTGCTGGCGCAGAAGTATTTCCGCAAGGCGGGCGTCGCGAAAGTCCTCAAGAAGGTCGAGGAAGAGACGATCCCGTCCTGGCTGTGGCGCTCGGTCCCCGACACCGAGGCCCTCGCCGCCCTGCCCGAAGCCGAACGTTTCGGCAGCGAATTGTCCTGCAAGCAGGTGTTCGATCGTCTCGCCGGCTGCTGGACCTATTGGGGCTGGAAGGGCGGCTACTTCTCCTCTGAGGACGACGCCCGCGCCTTCCATGACGAACTGCGCTTCATGCTCGCCAAGCAGATGGTCGCGCCGAACTCGCCGCAGTGGTTCAACACCGGCCTGCACTGGGCCTACGGCATCGATGGCCCCGGCCAGGGCCACTATTACGTCGACTGGAAGACCGGCAAGCTCACCAAGTCGAAATCGTCGTACGAGCATCCGCAGCCGCACGCCTGCTTCATTCAGGGCGTCGGAGACGACCTCGTCAACGAAGGCGGCATCATGGATCTGTGGGTGCGCGAGGCGCGCCTGTTCAAATACGGCTCCGGCACCGGCTCGAACTTCTCGCGTCTGCGCGGCGAAGGCGAGAAGCTGTCCGGCGGTGGTCGCTCTAGCGGCCTGATGAGCTTCCTCAAGATCGGCGACCGCGCGGCGGGCGCGATCAAGTCGGGCGGCACCACGCGCCGCGCGGCAAAGATGGTGGTGGTCGATGCCGATCATCCGGACATCGAATCCTATATCGACTGGAAAGTCCGCGAGGAGCAGAAGGTCGCGGCCCTCGTGACCGGCTCCAAGCTCAACCAGAAGCACCTCAAGGCCATCATGAAGGCCTGCGTGAACTGCGAAGGTTCGGGCGACGACTGCTTCGATCCGGAGAAGAACCCGGCGCTTCGCCGCGAGATCAAGCTGGCGCGCCGCGCGCTCGTCACCGACAACATGATCAAGCGGGTGATCCAGTTCGCCAAGCAGGGCTACAAGGACATTACCTTCGACACCTACGACACCGACTGGGATTCGGAAGCCTATCTCACCGTCTCGGGCCAGAACTCGAACAACTCGGTCTCGCTGAAGGACGACTTCCTGCGCGCGGTGGAAACCGACGGCGACTGGAATCTGGTCGGCCGCACCAACGGCAAGATCACCAAGACGCTGAAAGCGCGCGATCTGTGGGAGAAGATCGGCTACGCCGCCTGGGCCAGCGCCGATCCCGGCCTGCACTTCAACACCACGATGAACGACTGGCACACCTGCAAGGCATCCGGCGATATCCGCGCGTCGAATCCGTGCTCGGAATACATGTTCCTCGACGACACGGCCTGCAACCTCGCCTCCGCGAACCTGCTGACCTTCTACGATCCGCAGACCCGCCGCTTCGACGTCGATGCCTACGAGCATCTGTGCCGGCTGTGGACCATCGTGCTCGAAATCTCGGTGATGATGGCGCAGTTCCCCTCCAAGGCGATCGCGGAGCTGTCCTACGAATTCCGCACGCTGGGTCTCGGCTATGCCAATATCGGCGGCCTCCTGATGACCATGGGCCTGCCCTACGACTCCAAGGAAGGCCGCGCGCTGTGCGGCGCGCTGTCGGCGATCATGACCGGCACCGCCTACGCCACCTCCGCCGAAATGGCGCAGGAGCTCGGCACCTTCCCCGGCTACAAGAAGAACGCCGCGCACATGCTGCGCGTGATCCGCAACCATCGCCGCGCCGCACACGGTCAGTCGGCGGGTTATGAGAAGCTCGCGGTCAATCCGGTGCCGCTCGACCATGCGTCCTGCCCGCAGGGCGACATCATCGCGCATGCGCAGGCCGCCTGGGACAAGGCACTTGAGCTCGGCGAGCAGCACGGCTTCCGCAATGCGCAGACCACGGTGGTGGCGCCGACCGGCACCATCGGCCTCGTGATGGATTGCGACACCACCGGTATCGAGCCGGACTTTGCGCTGGTGAAGTTCAAGAAGCTTGCTGGCGGCGGCTACTGGAAGATCATCAACCGCGCCGTGCCGGAGGCGCTGCGCGCGCTTGGTTATCGCGAGAGCGAGATCGCCGAGATCGAGGCTTATGCGGTCGGCCACGGCTCGCTCTCCAACGCGCCGGGCATCAACGCATCGACCCTCAAGGCCAAGGGTTTCACCGACGAAGCACTGGCCAAGGTCGAGGCAATGCTGCCGACCGCATTTGATATCAAATTCGCCTTCAACAAATGGACGTTCGGCGAGGACTTCCTGCGCGACACGCTCGGCCTCGACGCCGAGGCGATCGCCGCGCCGGGCTTCGACCTGCTCGCCGCGCTCGGCTTCACCAAGCGCGAGATCGAGTCCGCCAACGTTCACATCTGCGGCGCGATGACGGTGGAAGGCGCGCCGCACCTCAAGCCGGAGCACTATCCGGTGTTCGATTGCGCCAATCCCTGCGGCAAGATCGGCAAGCGCTACCTCTCGGTGGAAAGCCACATCCGCATGATGGCGGCTTCGCAGCCCTTCATCTCGGGCGCGATCTCCAAGACCATCAACATGCCGAACGACGCCACGGTGGAGGATTGCAAGTCCGCCTACCTGCTGTCGTGGAAACTCGCGCTGAAGGCCAACGCGCTCTATCGCGACGGCTCCAAGCTGTCGCAGCCGCTGAATGCGCAGCTCATCTCCGATGATGAAGACGAGGACGACGCGCTGGACGCCTATCACGACAAGCCGATGGCGGCGCGCGCCGCGCAGATCTCGGAGAAGATCGTCGAGAAGATCGTCGAGCGCGTCACCGTGATCCGCGCCCGCGAGCGCATGCCGGATCGCCGCAAGGGCTACACCCAGAAGGCGGTGGTCGGCGGCCACAAGGTCTATGTCCGCACCGGCGAATACGATGACGGCCGTCTCGGTGAGATCTTCATCGACATGCACAAGGAAGGCGCGGCGCTGCGCTCCTTCATCAACAACTTCGCCATCGCGGTGTCGCTCGGCCTGCAATACGGCGTGCCGCTGGAGGAGTATGTCGACGCCTTCACCTTCACCCGGTTCGAGCCGTCGGGTCCGGTGCAGGGCAACGACACCATCAAGTTCGCCACCTCGATCCTCGACTATGTCTTCCGCGAACTCGCGGTCAGCTATCTGTCGCGCTTCGACCTTGCTCACGTCGATCCGGCGGAAGGCGGCTTCGACGCGCTCGGCAAGGGCGTCGCCGAAGGCCGCGCGCCGGATGAGCAGACCTCCGCGGCGCGCTATCTGTCGAAGGGCCTCACCCGTTCGCGCACCGACAATCTCGTGGTGATGCGCGGCGGCGCCGACACAGATGCCCGCGCCGCGAGCAACGTCACGGCGATCGCCTCCACCGGCACGACGGCCCGGCATAACGACGCCGCATCGACCGAAGGCGCCGTCGCACTGAAGACCGAGCCGGAGCGCGACCTGTCGCCGACCGAGAAGCTGGAGGCACAGACCTGGAGCAAACCCGGCACCGCGCAGGCCGTAGCGGCCCCCGCCGCGCCGACCAAGGCCGAGCGCCGCGCCGAAGCAAAGGCGCGCGGCTATGAAGGCGAGATGTGCAGCGAGTGCGGCAACTTCACCCTCGTGCGCAACGGCACCTGCATGAAGTGCGATACGTGCGGATCGACCACTGGTTGCTCATAAGAGCAGTACGATAAAACAAATAAGAGCCGCTCACAGGAGCGGCTCTTTTTTATCCCTCACCTATTCTTAGTCAGAAGCTATTACTTCCCCTTCTTCGCCCAGAAGGCAGGAACGCCGAGCGTCTTGATGGGATCTTCATCAGGCTTCAGCCCCATCAGCTTGATCAGCTCCGGCTTGATGACGTTCCATTTCTCAAGGGCCATGGCGCGGCCTTCGTCCGTCTTGGCTCCGTCATACAGCCGGCTGAACACGTAATAGACGACCTGCCCCTCTTCCTTGGTGTTGGTCGCGCCCCAGCGCTTGGTGGCGATGTTGCGCCACTTGCTTCCGTCAGGCGTCACCGATTCCGGCACGAACTGCGAGATCAGGTCGGCATCGTGCGCGAAATTGTCGATGTCGCTCTCAGGCACCGGAAATACCGTCTTCCAAGCACCCTCGCGGCCAGCGGCGGCATCGATGGAATCGCGGAAATACCAATAGCCCGTCGAGTGCGCGACGATGGCGGTCTGCACCACGCGGATCTCGTCTTTCGAAAATCCGCCTGCCTTGGTCAAGATGTCGCCCGCCATCACCGCGCCGGTCAGATGGTGGATCAGCGCCAGATTGCCGGCGACGGGCTTCAGCTTGAGAATCTCCGGATCCGAAAAGAATTCCGGAGATTTCTTGAACTTGCCCGCCTGTTTCAGATCAGCGACCAGCTCCGTCACGCGCTTGAAGGTCTCCGGATCGCTGAGCACCAGCTTCTTATTGTCCTTGGCAATGTTGTGCAGGATATCCGTGACCGGACCGAGCTTGCGCAGCTCGGCCGAGCCTTTCCGATCAACAGCCATCTTGTAGGCGATCGCCGCACAGACGCGGTTATGCAGGATGTCCTGATCCTGATCGGATGGCTTCGACAGCAACTCCTTGCTGTTGGCGGTCATCGTATCCATGAGACCCTGGATCGCAGGAAACTCCTTGTTGTAGGCTTTTTCCCACGTCACATAGGGCTCCGGCAGATCATAGGAATCCTGGCTTGCAGCAAAGGCCGCTCCGGAAAGAGCCACGCCGCACACCAGCCCCAGAACAAGATTAGATATTTTCCTCACGCGCCTCTCCTTCCAACGATCTCAACAGTTGAGAACAGGGAAGCAGACGAAGCCTTGTGTCTCTCGCCCCTCCCCGCTCACACGCTAGCTAGTTCATGCTGTGATCCCAAAATAAAAGCCCCGCCTTGCGGCGAGGCTATGTGTCGCGGTGTCCGAAACCGCTGCTCCTCAGCCACCCATGCACTTCTTGACGAACGAGTTCTTGGCCGCGCCCGAGAGAGCCTTGCCGTCGGCACTCTTGGCGTTGTCCTCGCAACATTTCTTCATGAAGCTGGTCTTGGCGGCGCCGGCGAGCGGCTTGCCGTCGGCGCTGACAGCCTTGCAGGAAACCTCCGCGAAGGCAGGAGCGGCGGCGAACAGGCTCAACACAACCACAAGAGAAACACGTTTCATAAGGGATGCTCCCGTTAAAGAAGGCGTTCAGCCTACCTGAACCAATCGCGCTGACAACGTCCCGAATAGCGGAATGTTCGCCTTGTCCCGGCTTCCGTGTCGAAAAATCCACCTCCTACGCGGGCGCGCAGACCGGCAACGGGTCTCGGGCTCCTGCCCGGGGTAAGGGTTTTCACGATGGGATCACACTTCATGGCAGCAGCCGCTTTCCGTACCATGCCGCCTTGACTAGTATCCGCGCCTCGCAATCCACCGGGACGGTGCCATGCCTCTCATCCTCCACCTTCATCCCCTCTCCTCCTACTGCCACAAGGTCCTGCTGGCCCTGTATGAGAATGGCACGCCGTTCGAGTCGCGTATGGTCAATCTCGGCGATCCGGACGAGCGGGCGGCCTATCTGAAACTCTCGCCGTTTGAAAAGATTCCGGTACTGCAGGATGAGAGCCGCAACACAACGATTTTCGAAACCTCGATCATCCTAGACTATCTGCAGCAATACTATCCGGGGCCGGTGACGCTGATCCCGCACGATCCGGATGCCGCGCGCGAGGTGCGGCTGTGGGACCGTATTTTCGATCTCTACATCCATCAGCCAATGCAGCGCATCGTCGCCGATGTACTTCGGCCTGAAGACAAACGCGATGCACTGAGCGTCGAAGAAGCCCGCGCCACGATGCGGAGCGCGTTCGATCTGGTTGAGGGGCGGCTGGGTGATGTGCCGCATCCTGGCGGCGCAACGTTCAGCATCGCCGATTGCGCGGCCGCACCCCCGCTGTTCTACGCACAAGCGATCGAGCCATTCGCCGCCACGCATCCGGGACTGGCGCGATATTTCGAGTCGCTGCTGCAGCGTCCGTCCTATGCGCGCGTTCTCGCTGAAGCCAAACCCTTCCTGAAATATTTTCCGTTCATCGACAAACTGCCGACGCGCTTCACAGTCTGATCACGCGCATCGCCTGATCACGTCGCAGCATCAGTGCCGCTTGAAATATTGCACGTCGCGTTCATGCTTCTGCGCCGCCGCGCGGGATTTGAACGTGCCGAGATTGCGGCGCTTGCCGGTCTTCGGATTCACCCTGCGCGAATAGAGCCGGTATTCGCCGGAGCGTAATTTGCGGATCATGGCCAGCCTCCTTGCGTCGCCACGCAAAATCAATCGCTGCCATCGTTTTGCCGTTCCCGCAGGTCACAAGATTGCGACTTCGGGAGCGGGGCGGCGTTTGGGACGCCGTCACATCTTCATTTGGGGAACCCACCATTTGAGGCAACATTGTGCCCAGCACAGCCGTGCGAGCCGTTTTGCGCCGTGCGCGCGCGCGCTTAATCGGCATTTAACTAAAAGTCGCCTTAATGACGCTCCGCAAGCCTGCGCCGCGTCGCGATGGAACTCGCTGCCCCTCCGCACCGCTCCGACAGATTTGCGTTTGACCATGCCGCCGACTTGCGGGGCCACCGCATGACGAAGGCATCCCGTGGAATTTGTCTGAGCGTGCGACGCATGACGGCCTGCAATTACGTCTTTTCCGACACTCCCGCAGCCGTCGCCCGGCGTTCCCCGCGCAAGACGAGGCCACAGGTCCTGATCGGCAATGTCGCGCTCGGCTTCATTGCTCTGGCCTGCGGCTGGACCCTCTACACCAATCTCGCCGGCTCCGGCGTCGAACCGGCCCTTGCAAGCGCGCCCGCACAGGAGATGACGCGCAGCGAAGCAGTCGCCCTGCTCGATCCGACCGCTTTCCGCGGCTATCCGGCTGAAGTCTTCGCCCAGCCCGTGCTCGCCAAGGCCGATCGCCTGTCGGTCGCAACGCCTGCGCCGCGCGAGGAAGTCGCCGCGCTCGAACCGCAGGCCGATGTGCAGACACCCGAGCCGCAGGCGCAACCGAACGAGCTTCCGGCGCCTGCCCGCATCGCCGCCAATGTACCTCTGCCGACGCCACGCCCGGCCGACATTCCGAAGATGGAGCAGGTTCAGGGTCCCTCGCCCAGCGTGGTGTCACAGGCCAACAAAGCGGCCGTGCTCGCTGCGATCTCGACCGAGAAACCGAACATCTTTGAAAAACTGTTCGGCAAGCCTGAGCGCGGTCCGGTGCTGGCCTATGCCGCACCTGATGGCGGTATCGGCAGCGACGGACAGAGCCTGACCTCCGGCGGCATCTACGACAAGCAGACCGCCGTCTATGACATCTCGGCGCGTATGGTCTATCTGCCGAACGGCACCAAGCTCGAGGCGCATTCGGGTCTCGGCGGCCGGATGGATGATCCGCGTTTCGTCCATGAGCGGATGCGCGGCGCGACCCCGCCGCATGTCTACGATCTCAGCATGCGCGAAAAGCCTTTCCACGGCGTGGAGGCAATCCGCCTCACCCCGATCGGCGGCGAAGGCAAGATCTTCGGCCGCACCGGCCTGCTCGCGCACACCTACATGCTCGGACCGCGCGGCGACTCCAATGGCTGCGTCTCGTTCAAGGATTACCAGGCTTTCCTGCGCGCCTATAAAAACAACGAGATCAAGCGTCTGGTCGTGGTCGCGCGCCTGACCTGACCGCTCGCCCACACACTCCCGCTCCCGTATCTTTCGCGCTATAAGCGTCTGCCGCTTTGCTGATACGGGAATCGCTGCATGAACGGGAAGGTCATCGCCATCACCGGCGCCTCGGGTGCGCTCGGCCGTGTCGTCGTTGAGGCAGCAATCGCGCGGGGCGCGAAGATCGCCGCCATCGATCATGCGACGTCGCAAGCCACGCCCTCGCCGAACCGGACAGATCTCAGCGGCGTCGATCTCACCAATGCCGATCAGGCCCAGCAAGCCATCAACGCGGCAGCGGCTTATTTCGGCAGACTGGATGTACTGATCAACATCGCCGGCGCGTTCTCTTTCCAGACCATTGCTGACGGCGACACCGCAACATGGGAGCGGCTGTATCGCATCAACACCCTCACCGCGCTTCACGCCTCGCGCGCGGCGATCCCGCATCTCGTCGCCTCGGGCGCGGGACGCATCGTCAATATCGGCGCGCTCGGCGCATTGCAGGCAGGCTCCGGCATGGGCCCCTACGCCGCTTCAAAATCCGGCGTCCACAAGCTGACAGAGTCGCTTGCAGCCGAACTGAAGGGCAAGGTCACCGTCAACGCGGTGCTGCCCTCCACCATCGACACGCCGGCCAACCGCCGCGACATGCCGGATGCGGATTTCGCGGCATGGGTGACGCCGCTGGAACTCGCCAACGTCATTTTGTTCCTAGCGAGCGATCATGCGAGTGCCATCACCGGGGCGCTGATCCCGGTGAAAGGTCGGGTCTGAGCCATAATTAACTGTGTATTAACTCCACCTTTCCTGTCACGAAGCGCCGGGTCCGGGCCGCGAGGCGGTAAACTGACGCACATGCGGATCGATTCACCCCGGCAACGGCGTGGGCATCCGCCGTCAGGAGAATTCAGATGCTCGCAAACGTTGCGCTCCGGGACGCTCGGCCCGCGATCGTCGTGTGTCCGACCTGCACGCGCCACCTGATGGAAATCAAGGACGTGCGCTGGGCGACGACCAAGCTCGAATTCATCTACGAGTGCACCGGCTGCGGCGCGGAACACAACCGCGAGATCGCCGGCAGCGAGGAAATCGTCACCACCTTCACCTCGCGTGCCTCGGTGCTGCTGCGCGATCTGGAAATCTTCAGCCTGCAATCCTGAGCAGGAACCGCGAGGATCGCGCCGCGTTGGATCACTGATCCTTGTCGATGCGGTTCCTTGCCATGCCAGCCACAGCTAGGTCTGATCTGCACGATCCGGTCGAGCCTCTCGCTTTCGTCTTTCATGACGACGGTCTGGTCCCGAACAATCCGCTGCCGTTCCTGATCTATCGCAGCGCGATTGCGGTCGATCGCGATCATCCGGAGAAAACCATCGAGGGCCTGTTCGGCGCCAACGGCTGGGGCCAGATGTGGCGCGGCGGCGTCTACGACTATCTGCATTATCATTCGACGGTGCATGAGGTGCTCGGTGTCGCGTACGGCAAGGCACGCGTGCGTTTTGGCGGCGACAAGGGACGCGAGTTCGAGCTGTTCGCCGGCGATGTGGTGATCCTGCCGGCCGGCACCGGACATCAGTGCATCTGGGCCGACGACGATTTCGTCGTGGTCGGTGCTTACCCACCGGGTCCGAAGATGGAGATCACGCTGCCGACGCAGGACAACCACGCCGCGGCGCTGGAAAGCATTCCGAGGGTCGAGAAGCCGAAGACCGATCCGATCTATGGCAAGGACGGTCCGCTGATCAGGCACTGGAGTGCCGCAGGGTAAGACGTTGTGTAGCCCGAATGGGCACAGCGCATTAGCTCAGACAGGAACAGGAACTCGTCATGCCCGGCCTTGTGCCGGGCATCCACGTCTTTGTTTTTTGCTGAAACTTTCAAGGCGTGGATGGCCGGGTCAAAAGGGCATTTACGCCCGTCTTCGACGGGGCTATGCCCGGCCATGACGAATAATACGCTTTGATCGCAATCCGCCTATCGCTGCGCGTCGGAAGTTTTCTTCTCGGCGTTGCCTTTGGACTCCCGGCCCGCAACGCGAACCTGATCGCCATCCACGATACCATCGAGCGGCGTAACGATGATGGTGTCCTGAGGCGACAGGCCAGTCGCGATCTCGATCTCGCGGCCGAGGTCGCGCGCGATCGTCACCGTCTTGAAGCGGACGCGATCGTTGTCATCCACGGTCGCGACGCTGAGCCCGCTTTTGTTGAACACCAGCGCGCCGGCTGGAATCGACAGTGGCGCGGCATCGCCCGATAGCTTGAGCTGGACATTGGCAAACGCGCCGGGCCGCAACTCGCCGCCGGAATTGTCCAGCGCGAGCTGCATCCGCGTGGTGCCAGTCGAGATATCGACCGCCTGCGCCGAAGTCTCCACCGTCGCCTTGAAGTTGCGCCCCGGATATTCCGGCACCGAGATATTCGCTTCGGAGCCGGTGCGGATCGCGGCGAGATAGCTCTGCGGCACGCTGACATAGACGCGCAGCTTCTGCATGTCGGCGATCACGAACATCGCCGGACCTGAGCCGCCGCCACCGCTGATCAGCGCGCCGACGTCGGTGTTGCGCTCGATCACGATGCCGTCGAACGGCGCTTCGACGCGCTTGTAGCCGGTCAGCGCCTGCAGCCGATCAACATTGGCCTGCATCGCCTTGACCTGCGCTTCCTTGCTGGCAAGATCGGCCGAACGCTCGTCGATTTCCTGCTGCGAGACGAAGTTCGACGACAGCAGCGTCTGGCGGCGCTTCAGCGTCGCCGCCGAAAGCTTGGCCGATGCCTGCGCATTGGCGAGATCGGCGCGCGCCTGCAGCAATTGCTGGTCGAGGTCCGGTGCCTCGATCTCGGCAAGCAGATCGCCGGACTTCACCCGGGCGCCGATATCGACGTTCCAGTTCTTCAGATAGCCGCTGACGCGCGCGTAGATCGGCGCACGCGAATAGGCCTCCAGCCGGCCCGGCAGGGTGATGGTGGCGCCGATCGGCTTGGTGTTGGGCTTGGCGACGGCCACGCTCGGCACCGCCTGCGCATCGGTCCAGGCCCGCAGCTTGGCGTCGCTGTTCTCGCGCGCGACAATGCCGAACACGACGACAAGCACGATCACCACGCCGGCGATGAGGCCGGCGATCCGCAGCTTGCGGACGGAAACGTGCTTTGGCTGCTCAGACGGCATGCGAAGGCTCCAATGGAGGATGAGACGGGGACGATGCCACACCCGGCGCGTGCTTGCGATGCAGCATGCTGAACACGACCGGCACAAAGATCAATGTCGCGACGGTAGCAAAAATCAGGCCACCGACCACGGCGCGGCCGAGCGGCGCGTTCTGCTCGCCGCCCTCACCGAGGCCGAACGCCATCGGCGCCATGCCGATGATCATCGCCAGCGCGGTCATCAGCACCGGACGGCAACGCACGAACCCGGCTTCCAGCGCCGCCTGCACCGGATCGCCGCTGATATCGAGTTGCTCGCGCGCGAAAGCGATGACGAGCACGCTGTTGGCGGTGGCAACGCCCATGCACATGATCGCGCCGGTCAACGCCGGAACCGACAGCGTCGTTCCGGTGATGAACAGCATCCAGACGATGCCGGCAAGCGCCGCAGGCAGCGCAGAGATGATCACCAGCGGGTCGGTCCACGACTGGAAGTTCACCACGATCAACAGATAGATCAGAACGATCGCGCCCATCAGGCCGAACAGCAGGCCGGAGAACGCGCTGTTCATGGTCTCCACCTGCCCCGACAGCACCACCGTGCTGCCGCGCGGCACGTCCTTCACGGTCTCGTCCAGCACCTTGCGGATGTCGGCGGCCACCGCGCCGAGATCGCGGCCCTGCGGCGTGGCGAAAATCTGGATCAGCGACTGGATGTCATGCTGCGACACCACCGCATTGGTGGCCATGCGCTTGATGTCGGCGATGCCGCCAAGCAGCGGCAGGCTCGGCGCGCCCGCGGCATTGATCTGCACCGTCTGCAGTTTGCTCAGCGAATCCATCTGGTATTGCGGCGTCTGCATCACGACGGAATAGGACACGCCATTGACCGGGTTGAGGAAGAAGGTCGGCGCGACCTGCGATGAGCCGGCGAGATTGACGACCAGGCTGTTGACCACGTCGCGTTCGGTGACGCCGAGATACTGCGCGCGGGTGCGATCGACATCGACGTTGAAGCCCGGCGCATTCGGCGACTGCTGGATGCGCGCGTCAGCCACGCCCGGAATGCGGCGCAGCCGCCGCAACAGGTCGTTGGCATAAGCGTAGTTGGCCTGAATGTTGGCACCGCGGATCTGCAGGTCGATCGGCGCGGGCGAGCCGAAATTCAGGATCTGGCTGACGATGTCGGCCGGCAGGAACGCGAACGACACGCCGGGAAACGCGCGCGGCAGTTCTTCGCGCAGCACCTGGACGTATTCCTCGGTCGGCCGGTGGTTCTCGCGCAGCTTGATCTGGATGTCGCCATCCTGCGTGCCGATCACGCCGGTGTTGTTGTAGGTCATGTTGATGCCGCTGTAGGGAATGCCGATGTTGTCGGTCATCGTCTCGAGGTCGGCGGCGGGAATGATGCGGCGAATGACTTTCTGGATGTCAGCGAGCTGGTTGGCGGTCTCCTCGACACGGGTGCCGACCTGGGTGCGGACGTGCATCAGGATCTGGCCGCTGTCCACCGAGGGGAAGAAGTTGCGCCCGAGGAACGGCACCAGCAGGAACGAGACCGCGACAAAGCCGAGAAAGCCGCAGACGAAGATGGCGCGGTGGTTCAGCGCCAGCCGCAGCAGGTCGTGATAGCCGTCGCGGAAACGCGCGAACCCCGCCTCGAAGGTGCGCTGGAAGCGCACCAGCGGATTGTTCGTGGGCGGCGGCGGCAGCGGATTGCCGTGCTCGTCGTGCGGATGCGGATGCAGCATATACTTCGCCATGGTCGGCACCAGCGTGCGCGACAGGATGAAGGACCAGATCATCGCGAACATCACCGCTTCCGCCATCGGCACGAACAGGAAGCGCGACACGCCGGTGAGGAAGAACATCGGCACGAACACGATGCAGATGCAGAGCAGCGAGACGAACGCCGGCGTCACGATCTGCGCCGCACCGTCGAGGATCGCCGGCTCGACCTCCTTGCCGTGCTCCAGATGCCAGTTGATATTCTCGATCGTCACCGTGGCGTCGTCCACCAGAATGCCGACCGCGAGCGCAAGGCCACCCAGCGTCATGATGTTCAGCGTCTCGCCGATCAGCGACAGCATCGCGATCGAGCCCATCACCGACAGCGGGATCGAGACCGCGATGATGATGGTGGAGCGCCAGCTCCCCAGGAACAGCAGGATCATCACGCTGGTGAGCAGCGCGGCGAGGATGCCTTCCTTGGCGACGCCTTCGATGGCGCCGCGCACGAAGATCGACTGATCGCCGATCAGGCCGATCTTCAATGTCTCCGGCAGCGTGTCCTTGACCTCGACGATCTTCTTCTTGATGCCGTCGATGATATCCAGCGTCGAGGTCGAGCCGGCCTTCAGCACCATCATCAGCACCGAACGGTTGCCGTCCACATGCACGATGTTGGTCTGCGGCGGGTTGCCGTCGCGCACCTGCGCCACGTCGCGGATGTAGACCATTGCGCCGTTGACGGTGCGGATCGGCAGATCGCCGAGCTCCTCGATCTTCAGCGGCGAGTTGTTGACCTGGATAATGTATTCAAATCCGCCGATCTTCTGGGTGCCGACCGGCGTGATCAGGTTCTGCGCCGCCAGCGCGTTGGCGACGTCCTGCCCCGACAGGCCGAGCGCCTGCAGCGCCGTGGCGTTGAGATCGATCTGGATCTGGCGCAGCTTGCCGCCATAGGGCCACGGGATCGCCGCGCCCGGCACGGTGACCAGCGGCGTGCGCAACTGGTTGGTGGCGAAGTCGGCAAGGTTCTGCTCGGTCAGCCCGTCGCCGGACAGTGCAAGCTGAAGGATCGGCACCGTCGAAGCGCTGTAGTTCAGGATCAGCGGCGGGGTCGCGCCCGGCGGCAACTGCTTGAGCATGGTCTGCGCGATCGCCGTCACCTGCGCGTTGGCGGTGCGGATATCGACGTTCGGCTGGAAGAAGATCTTGATGATGCCGATGCCGCCATACGAATTGGCAGAGATGTGCTCGATGTCGTTGACCGTGGTGGTGAGCGCACGCTGGAACGGCGTGGTGATGCGCCCCGCCATCTGGTCCGGCGGCAGGCCGGTATAGTTCCAGACCACGCCGATCACCGGAATGCGGATGTCCGGAAAGATGTCGGTCGGCGTACGCAGCGCAGCCAGGGGACCGACGATCAGAAGCAGGAGAGCAAGCACGACGAACGTGTAAGGCCGGCTGAGCGCAATCCGTACGAGCTGGTTCATCTCAGCGCTTCTGCCTTATCGCGAAATCCGAAGGGAAACACGGCCTTTGCCGATTCGGGCGTTATACGAATCGAAGCCCGTCGAGGCAATCGCAAGGCGGTCACAGTGTGGTGTTCGGCAGCGCCAATACGCTGGAAAATAGTCGTATTTCGCAAGCGGCGAACGGCTGCGGCAGCACCTCCTGCGCGCTATTCCGCGCCTTCAAGAATCGCGGCCGGATCGGTACCATGCGCCATGGCTTATCTCTATCTCGTCCTCGCCGTCGGCTTCGAGGTGATCGGAACCGCTGCGCTGCAGGCCTCAGAGCAGTTCACGCGGCCCAAGCCGCTGGTGCTCACCGCGATCGGCTACGCCGCGGCGTTCTATTTTCTGTCGCTGGTGCTGCGCACCATGCCGGTCGGTATCGCCTATGCGATCTGGTCCGGCTTCGGCGTCATCCTGATCACGCTGGTCGGTCTGGTCTGGTTCGGCCAGCGACTCGATCTGCCCGCGGTGATCGGGCTGGGGCTGATCGTGGCCGGTGTCGCTGTCATCAACCTGTTTTCAAAGGCCGCGGTCCACTAACTGGACTCGCGGAATGAAGGAGCACGCATGACGGAATGCCGACATCGCATGATGCAGCGCAGCATGCTGCTGGGCGCGGCGCTGGTCGTCCTGATCGCAATACCCGCGGCGGCCGAGACCGTTTCGCGCGAGAGCGAGATCACCAGCATCCGGCTCGGCCAGCACATTCTGGTCGATGACGGGTCCTGCCCGACCGGGCAGATCAAGGAGATCACCGGCACCAAGCTGACGCCGCAGGGCGTCGCCACCGTGCGCAAATGCATCGAGCGGCGCGGCGCGCGGCGCTAGATAGCGCCTCATCCTGAGGAGCATTGCATCGTAGCCAAGTTTACGCAGGCTACGCCTGCTATGGCAACGCGTCTCGAAGGATGAGGCGGGCTCATGGTTCGAGGCGGCGCTATCGCGCCTCCTCACCATGAGGACAGGACCGCTCCGCTCCCTACTAAGCATTGCCTATTAGTTCTGCTTGCCGGTCTTGTCGCGCAGCGCCGCCATCGCCTGCGGCGCATCGATCGCCAGCTTTGAGCCGGTGTAATGGAAGGTGCCGACGCCCGGCAGATTCGAGCGCGGCGCGCTGTTCGTCAGCGGTCCGGCGATGACAAAGGCAAATGCAAGAACGAGGCTGAGCGGCCGCATGGGATCATCTCCTCAAGGCATCCGCTCATCTGTCGCGGCCACTGGCCGTCCGGTTCATCGGCCGAGCGCACTCGGCCGCTGAATGAGGATCGCGCTGTTCAGGAAATGAAATCGGCGCACTTCTGCACCGTGTCGCCCGCGCCCCACGGCATGATCGGCACCGAGGAGGTCGAGTTCTTCGGCGAGCCTTCGATCAGCCGGTCCGAGTAGACCATGTAGACCAGCACGTTGCGCTTGGCGTCGCAGCCGCGCACGATCTGCATCTTCTTGAAGAACAGCGAGCGGCGCTGGCGGAACATGTCCTCGCCCTGCGAGAACTTGGCCTTGATGCGGATCGGGCCGATCTGGCGACACGACAGCGAGATGTCGGACACCTCCTCGGCGAGGCCGAGCCAGCCCTTGTAGCCGCCCTTCTCCGGCACGGTGAAATGGCAGGCGACGCCCTCGATGCCGGGATCGTCCATGCCATAGGTCGCCAGCTTGTCGTCGGGGCTGAGAAACTTGAACACGGTTGAACGGCGGAAGATCAGGTCGGGCTCATCGGCTGCCCGGACCTGAGTACCGCTCCCCGCCACGCTCACCAATAAGACCGCAAGGCCGAGCGCCAGAGCAAGCCCACGGCAAGCCTTTCGTCCGGCTTCCAAAAACATCATCGCGCGAAACTCCATCGAAGCCCCCGCCCTATGTGGGAACCCGTTCTCCGAATGAAAGGCGACACATCGCCGTGATCAGCCGGACGCTTCAGACCGATAGGGTAGTTTCTCAATAAAGATGCGCTATCCGGACCAAGGCGGATCGAACCTTCCGGACTGCCCGCGACACTACCCATGGTGAACCGGCAAGTGATTGGGGATTGAGGACGTGAACACCGAACTGACGTATCCGGCGGCAAGGCAGTCCTCATTCCTCCGTACCGATCATGCGCTCCGTTTCTCCGTGACAAGGCAGGCCGGCCTGCTGGCGATCGCCGCGCTGCTCAGCCTGTCCGCACCGGCCCAGGCGCAGATTTTCTGGCTCGGCGACCAGCCCGACGCCCCCGACTATTATTCCGATTATGACGACGGCCCCGTGATCCAGCGGCAGCGTCCGGCTCAGCGCCCCGCCCGCACCGCACGGCCGCACCACCGCAAGGCGGAGCCGGTGAAGGAAGCGATCGGCAAACCGCAGGGCCCGGTCATCGTCACCATCTCGATCGAGAAGCAGCGGCTGAAGATGTACGACGCCAACGGCCTGTTCGCCGAAGCGCCGGTCTCCACCGGCATGCGCGGCCATACGACGCCGATGGGCGTGTTCAGCGTGATCCAGAAGAACAAATGGCACCGCTCCAACATCTACAGCGGCGCGCCGATGCCCTACATGCAGCGCATCACCTGGTCGGGCATCGCGATGCATGCCGGCGCGCTGCCGGGTTATCCGGCCTCGCATGGCTGCATCCGCATGCCGATGAATTTCGCGATGCGGATGTGGGGCTGGACCCGCATGGGCGCGCGGGTGATCGTCGCCCCCGGCGATGTGTCGCCGACGGATATCTCTCACCCGCTGCTGATCGCGCGCAAGCCCGAGCCTGCCATCACGCCTGCGGCAGAGGTCAAGCCTGCGCCGGACACGCTGGAGAAACTCGAATTACGGCCGAGCACGACAACGCCGCATGTCGACATCATCCGCACCGCCGATGCCAGCGGTACCACGGTGAAACGCGACGACATTCTCTCCGACGCTCACTCC
This sequence comes from uncultured Afipia sp., assembly GCA_964384815.1. Taxonomy (GTDB): domain Bacteria; phylum Pseudomonadota; class Alphaproteobacteria; order Rhizobiales; family Xanthobacteraceae; genus Afipia. The sequence goes on from CAYLLZ010000001.1 coordinate 202,758, forward strand.
GATACCAAGCCTGATGCCACGCGCGACGCGAGGGCCGAAGTTCCGGCAGCGGACGGCGGCAAGACCACCGGCATTGCGCCAGCCTCGCCGGTCGCGGCCGATGCGTCACCGGCTGCCCCGGACGCCAAGCCCGAGGCCAACACCGATATGCCGAAGCCCGACGCGGCAAAGACGGCCGAACCCGCGCCGGTCAAGCGCACCGGCCACATCGCCGCCTATGTCAGCCGCAAGGAAGGCAAGCTGTTTGTCCGGCAGAATTTCGAACCGCTGTTCGAGGTGCCGGTGACGATCGCCGGAGAAGGTCCGCTCGGCACCCATGTCTTCACCATGCGCGCCGACAAGGACGATGCGAAAACCTATCGCTGGTCGGTGGTGTCGCTGCCGACGCGCCCGCATGCCGAGCCCGCACCGCGGCGCAAGAAAGGCGCCGAGCCCGTCGCGCAGGCTCCCGCGATCCCGTCCTCTTCGGCCAGCGAAGCGCTCGACCGGCTGACCATCCCCGAGGATGCGATGCAGAAGATCGCCGAGGCGATCGCGCCCGGCGGCTCGCTGATCGTGTCCGATCAGGGGCTCGGCGGGGAGACCGGCCGCGGCACCGATTTCATCGTGCCGCTGCGATAAGCCTGTCACCTTCTCCGCTCTCGCGCATCCAACCCGGCAAGGCGGTTATCCACCGCGTTCGTTCGTCTGTTCCACCGGCGCGCGAAATCCATTGGCTGACTCGATTGGCTCCAGCTAGGCTTGAGCGGAGACGTGCGCGCCGCGACATGCGCGGCCCGCCATGCGATCAAGGCAGGGGGTTATCTCATGCGCAAGACAACAGCATTCCTCGTTACCGCCGCGGTTTCGGTTGTTGCCCTCGGCAGCGCATGGTCCGACTACGGCTGGTCGCAAGCCGTCATGCCCTCGCGCCCCGCCACGCCCCCGGCGGCCGCAGCACCAGCCACATCGCCGCCGTCACCTTCCGCGCAAGCCAGCGCGCCTGCCCCAGCTCCCGCCACGCCAACGGCAAAGACGGCCTGCGCCAATCCGAACGCGCTCGGCGTCGCGCGCGTGGTAGCGATCGACACCACGGGCGGTCCGGGTTTCGGCTTCGAGCATTTCAAGCAACTCGATTTCCTGCGTGACAAGGAGGTCGTGCTGACCTTCGACGACGGGCCGTGGCCGAACACCACGCCCTCGGTGCTGAAGACGCTGGAAGAGGAATGCACCAAGGCGATCTTCTTCGCCATCGGCAAACATGCGATGTGGCATCCGGAAATCCTCAAGCAGGTCGAGGCGCACGGCCACACCATCGGCTCGCACACATGGTCGCACGCCAACCTCAACAACAAGAAGCTGACCGAGGATCAGCGCAAGGAGGAGATCGAGAAAGGCTTCAGCGCCGTCGCATGGGCGCTCGGCAAGCCGCCCTCGCCGTTCTTCCGCTTCCCGGCATTGCAGCACCCGCCCGCGATGGTGACCTATCTCGGCGAGCGCAACATCGCGATGTGGTCATGCGACCTCGACTCATTTGACTTCAAGGCGCCGAACGCCAAGAAGATCGTCGATACCGTGATGAACAAGCTCGAGAAGAACGGCAAGGGCATCATCCTGATGCACGACTTCCAGAAGCACACCGCCGAAGCGTTGCCCGACCTGGTATCGCGCCTGAAGGCCGGCGGCTACAAGGTGGTGCAGGTCAAGGCCAAGGCGCCGGTGCAGACCCTCGCCAAATATGACGAGGAAGTCGTCAAGGGCATGAAGCTTCCCACCGTCAACACGCGTCCGCTGTCGAGCGTGGTGCAGACCATTTCCGAATAGCGAGGTATTGTGCCGACCATTGAAGGTTACGTCATCGTCTCCGCGAACGGCATGCTCGCCGATTCCACCGGAGTGATGCCGCAGAGTTTGAAGTTTCCACCCGATCAGGCGTTCTTTGAATCCGTGCTCGACGAGGCCGACGTCATCGTCCACGGCCGGCATTCACACGAGGACCAGCCGCGGTCGCCGCAGCGCAGGCGCATCGTGCTGACGCGGAAGATCGCGGCACTAGAGCCGACAACGCAGTGGCCGCACGCGACGCTGTGGAATCCGGCAGGTGCCTCGTTCGAGGATGCGTGCAAGCAGGCCGGTGTCAGCGCTTCAGCCAAAGTCGCGGTGATCGGCGGCCCTGTGGTCTATGCGCTGTTTCTCGACCGCTACGATGCGTTCTGGCTGTCGCAGGCGCATGACGTGAGCATCGCGGACGGCCTCGGCGTGTTTCCGGACGTGCCGCGCCACACACCGCAGGCGATCCTGACGCAGCACGGGATGAAACTCGCCGAGCGGCGCGTGCTCGACGCCGTGCAGAATGTCGATCTGGTGGCCTGGCGGCGGTAGAGTCGGTTCTTTGCGGTCGTCCCGGCGCAGGCCGGGACCCATGATCCCTGTCGATATTTTGAAATGAAAATCCGGCGCCTCCATCGAGAGGCCGGTGGTGATGGGTCCCGGCCTGCGCCGGGACGACCAGCTTAAAGTCTCAAACCACGAAAACTACACGCTATGATAGCCGTCGCTGTCGGCAATCGCGGCGGGGCGCGGATAGGCCGCGAGCATCAACAGCGCGCCGATCAGCGATACATTCTTCAGCGCCTCGAAGATCGTGCTCCAGCGCTCGGCGCCGCCCTGATTCCAGAAATCGTGGAAATAGAAGATCGTCAGCGCGACGAAGATCGCAAGCAGTACCGAGACAACCCGTGTGCCGAAATTGAGCGCGATCAGCACGCCAGCCAGCACCTCGAACGCGCCGCTGGCAATGACGATGATCTGCGCGATCGGCATGCCCGTCGCGCTCTCGATCTGGCTGGTATAGGTCAGGATATCCGGCGGGATCGGGATGTGGGTGGTGACGGTCTGCACCATCCCGGAGATGTCGGAGAGCTTGTATCCGCCTGAGACGATAAACAGGATCGAGAACAGAAAACGTCCGAACGCGGCGAATGCTTGCATGACGACCCCCACTGACCCACGAAGTCCGGGGCAACCATACAAACGCCGCCGCGCCTTCGCCAACAGGAATTGTGAGCTTCCGGAAGCGGCCGGCGGCCGCCCCACTTTCGCCTCACAATGGCGGGCCGATGGCGCCGTCTCACATCATGGCGCCGTGTGCCCCGGATGCGGCGCGACATGCAATGTCGCTCCGCTGAGCCGGGGCCGTTCCACATTCAGAGCTTGTCACGGTCCCGGTTCTGCGAAGCAGCGTTACACGCTGCATCGCGCCCGGGATACGGACCTGCGTTCTAGGCGAACAAGGTCGGCTGGTTCATGCGCTCCTGCGCCTCGACCACGGCGACGGCGGTCATGTTGAGGATGCCGCGCGCGGTGACCGAGGGGGTCAGGATATGGGCGGGTTTCGCCGGGCCGATCAGGATCGGGCCAACCGGCAGCGCATTGGAGAGCACCTTGATCATCTGAAACGCGATGTTCGCCGCATCGAGATTGGGCATGATCATAATGTTGGCCGAGCCCTCGACGCGGGAATGCGGCAGCACCAGCTTGCGGGTGACTTCCGACAGCGCGCTGTCGCCCTGCATTTCGCCGTCCGCCTCGATCTCCGGGTGCGAGCGCGCCAGCAGTTCGGTCGCGCGGCGCATCTTGCGCGCCGATTCCGAGTCATGGCTGCCGAAATCCGAATGCGACACGAAGGCGATGCGGGGCTTGATGCCGAAACGCTGGACATGCACCGCCGCCAGCGCCGCGATCTCCGCCAGTTCCTCCGCCGTGGGATTGGGGCGGATCTGGGTGTCGGCGATGAAGTACGAGCCCTTGCTGGTGATCAACAGCGCCAGCGCCGAGTAGTCGGCCAGCTCGGAGCGGATGCCGATGATCTCCCGGATACGGCGCAGATGGCTGAGATAGCGGCCATCGACGCCGCACAGCATGGCGTCCGCTTCCCCGCGCTGCACCGCGAGCGCGGCGATCACGGTCGAGTTGGTGCGCACCAGCGTGCGGGCTGCTTCCGGCGTGATGCCGTGACGGCCGGCGACATCGACATAGCTCTGCACATAGGAGCGATAGCGCGGATCGTCTTCCGGATTGATGAGATCGAAATCCTCGCCGGGCTTGATCGAGAATCCGGCGCGCTTGAGCCGTGTGCTCACCACGTTGGGACGGCCGACCAGGATCGGACGCGCGATGCCCTCTTCCAGAATCGCCTGCGTCGCGCGCAGGACGCGCTCGTCCTCGCCCTCGGCATAGATCACGCGCATCGGCTGCTTGCGTGCCTTGGCGAACAGCGGCTTCATGATGAAGCCGGAGCGGAAGGCGAAGCGGTCGAGCTGTTCGGCATAGGCGTCGAAATCGGAGATCGGGCGCGTCGCGACGCCGCTGTCCATCGCCGCCTTCGCCACCGCGGGCGCGACGCGCAGGATGATGCGCGGATCGAAGGCGCCGGGGATCAGCGAGCCCGGGCCGAAGCCGGTGGATTCCGCGCCGTCGAAACCGCGCGTCACCACGTCCGAGGGCGGATCACGCGCAAGCTGCGCCAGCGCATCCACCGCCGCGCGCTTCATCGCCTCGTTGATCGCGGTGGCGCCGACATCGAGCGCGCCGCGGAAGATGAAGGGAAAGCACAGGACGTTGTTGACCTGGTTCGGGAAGTCCGAACGGCCGGTGCAGATCATCGCATCGGGACGCGCTTCGCGCGCCACGTCCGGCATGATCTCCGGCGTCGGGTTGGCGAGCGCCATGATCAGCGGGCCGTCCGCCATGGTCTTGAGCATCTCCGGCGTCAGCACGTTCGGTCCGGACAGGCCGAGGAACACGTCGGCGCCGACGATGGATTCCGCCAGCGTGCGCTTGTCGGTCTTCTGCGCGTAGACCGCCTTCCACTTGTCCATCAGGGTGTTGCGGCCTTCATAGACGAGGCCGTCGATGTCGTTGACCCAGATGTTCTCGCGCTTGGCGCCCATCGAGACGAGAAGGTTGAGACAGGCCAGCGCCGCAGCGCCCGCGCCCGCCGTCACGATCTTGATGTCCTCGAGCTTCTTGCCGTTCAGCACCAGCGCGTTGCGCACGGCCGCGCCGACAATGATGGCGGTGCCGTGCTGATCGTCATGGAAGACCGGGATCTTCATGCGGGCCTTGAGCTGCTCCTCGATCTCGAAGCACTCGGGGGCCTTGATGTCCTCCAGATTGATGCCGCCGAAGGTCGGCTCCAGCGCGGCCACCGTCTCCACCACATGGGAAACGGTCTGGGCGTTGATCTCGATGTCGAACACGTCGATGCCGGCGAACTTCTTGAACAGAACCGCCTTGCCTTCCATCACCGGCTTGGATGCGAGCGGGCCGATATTGCCGAGGCCGAGAACGGCGGTGCCGTTGGTGACCACCGCGACGAGATTGGAGCGGACCGTGAGCGAGGCGGCCTGGGCGGGATCGGCGGCGATGGTCTCGCAGGCCGCCGCCACACCCGGCGTATAGGCAAGGGCCAGGTCGCGCTGATTGCCGAGCGGTTTGGTGGCCTGGATCTCGAGTTTACCGGGACGCGGCAAACGATGGTAGGACAGAGCCGCATTGCGCAGCTCGTCGGACGACTGTCCCATTTCAGTAGCCAATGTTGTTCGCCGACCTGGTCGCGGCGCTCCCTCGCTCAGTTTTGTGGAAGATTGAGCCTGATATGAAGTTCGCGCAACTGCTTGATCGTTGCTTCCGAAGGCGCGCCCATCAGGAGATCCTCGGCGCGCTGATTCATCGGGAAAAGCGAGATTTCGCGCAAGTTGTTCGTGCCACATAGCAGCATGACAATCCGATCAACGCCGGCCGCCATGCCGCCGTGCGGCGGCGCGCCATACTGGAATGCGCGGTACATGCCGCCGAATCGCTCGACCACGGTCTCCTCGCCATAACCGGCGATCTCGAACGCCTTCACCATGGCCTGCGGCTTGTGGTTGCGGATGCCGCCCGAGGCGATCTCGTAACCGTTGCAGGCGATGTCGTACTGGAACGCCTTGATGGTGAGCGGGTCCTGCGTCTGCAGCGCTTCCAGCCCGCCCTGCGGCATCGAGAACGGATTGTGCGAGAAATCGACCTTCTTCTCGTCCTCGTTGTACTCGTACATCGGGAAGTCGACGATCCACGCCAGCTCGAAGCGATCCTTGTCGATCAGGTCGAGTTCTTCGCCGACCTTGGTGCGCGCGAGTCCCGCGAACTTCCAGAATTTCGAAGGATCACCGGCGACGAAAAACGCCGCATCGCCTTCCTTGAGGCCGAGTTGATCGCGGATCGCCGCGGTGCGCTCCGGTCCGATGTTATTGGCGAGCGGGCCCGCGCCCTCGCCGCCCTCGCGCCACATGATGTAGCCGAGACCCGGCTGGCCCTCGCCCTGCGCCCAAGAGTTCATGCGGTCGCAGAACGCGCGGCTGCCGCCTTTGGGGCCCGGGATCGCCCAGACCTCGTTGCCCGCCTGCTCCAGCATGCGCGCGAACACCTTGAAGCCCGAGCCGCGGAAGTGCTCGGAGACGTCCTGCATCACCAGCGGATTGCGCAGGTCCGGCTTGTCGGTGCCGTATTTGCGCAGGGCCTCGGCGAACGGAATGCGCGGCCAGTTCCTGGTCACCGGCTTGCCGTTCGCGAAATCCTCGAACACGCCGGTGATGACCGGCTCCATGGTCGCGAACACGTCTTCCTGCGTGATGAAGCTCATCTCAAGGTCGAGCTGGTAGAATTCGCCCGGCAGGCGGTCGGCGCGCGGGTCCTCGTCGCGGAAACACGGCGCGATCTGGAAGTAGCGGTCGAAGCCCGACATCATCAGGAGCTGCTTGTACTGCTGCGGGGCCTGCGGCAGCGCGTAGAACTTGCCGGGATGGATGCGGCTCGGCACCAGGAAGTCGCGCGCGCCCTCCGGCGAAGACGCGGTCAGGATCGGGGTCTGGAATTCGAAGAACCCGGCATCCTTCATGCGGCGACGCATGGAATCAATAACCTGACCGCGAGTCATGATGTTCTGGTGGAGCTTCTCGCGACGCAGGTCGAGGAAACGGTATTTAAGCCTTGTTTCTTCTGGATATTCCAGCTCGCCAAACACCGGCAGCGGCAGTTCGGCGGCCTCGCCCAGCACCTCGATGTCGGCAATGAACACCTCGACCGCACCGGTCGGCAGGTCCGGATTGTCGGTGCCCTCGGGGCGACGGCGCACCCTGCCGTCGATCTTCACCACCCATTCCGAGCGCAAGGTTTCGGCCAGCTTGAACGCCTTGGAATCCGGATCCACCACGCACTGGGTGATGCCGTAATGGTCGCGCAGGTCGATGAACAGCAAGCCGCCATGGTCGCGGATACGATGGCACCAGCCGGACAGGCGGACCTCGGAATCGATGTGGCTGTCGCGGAGGGCGCCGCAAGTGTGAGACCGGTAGCGATGCATGGAAATCCCGAAAAAGGCGTCAGAGGGCGGAATCAAGGAGATAAGTGGGGTAACACGCGCCCGGTTTAGCCGAGCCCGGGCCCAGCGGCAACCGCGGCACGGCGCCCGGCTGCCCTGTCCGGACCGCCTGCCGACCACCCCGGTGGACGGCAAAAACCGGGCGAAAACAACGCCGTTCCCCGGCCAAGCGGGGCGACAACCGGCCCAAGACGCGTTATGCAGCGGTATGGACCTGATTAAGACCTCGACCGAGCTTGCCGCCGCCTGCGACCGCCTCGCCCAACACCCCACCATCACGGTGGATACCGAATTCCTGCGCGAGACCACCTACTACCCCCTGCTCTGCGTGGTGCAGATGGCAAGCGCCGAGGAGGCCATCGTGGTCGACGCGCTGGCCGAGGGCCTCGATCTCGCCCCGTTCTTCGATCTGATGCGCAGCCAGCAAGTGCTCAAGGTCTTCCACGCCGCGCGGCAGGACATCGAGATCATCTGGAACATGTCCGGCAGCCTGCCGCAGCCGGTGTTCGACACCCAGGTCGCGGCCATGGTGCTCGGCTATGGCGACTCCATCGCCTACGACCAGCTCGTCGAGCGGATCACCGGACATCGTCCCGACAAGACCCACCGCTTCACCGACTGGTCGCGCCGGCCGCTGACGCCGGATCAGGTGACCTACGCGGTCTCGGACGTCACCCATCTGCGCGACGTGTTCGCGGCGCTCGACGCCGACCTGAAGAAACGCGGCCGCAGCGACTGGGTCAGCGAGGAGATGAAGGTTCTGACCTCGCCCAGCACCTACGACATCAGTCCGGAGCGAGCCTGGGAGCGGCTGAAGACCCGCGTGCGCAAACCGAAGGAGCTTGCGGTGCTGATGGAGGTCGCGGCCTGGCGCGAGCGCGAGGCGCAGACCCGCGACGTGCCGCGCGGCCGTATCATGAAGGACGACGCGATCGGCGACATCGCCACCCATGCCCCGACCACGCTGGAGCGGCTGGCGCATCTGCGCTCGCTGCCGAAGGGTTTCGACAAATCGAAATGGGGTCAGGACATCGTCGCCGCCGTGCAGCGCGGCATCGCCCGCGATCCGGCAACGCTTCCCAAGATCGAGAAGCCGCGCAACAACGGCAACGGCGCGGCGACCGTCGAACTGCTCAAGGTTCTGCTGCGCATGACCTCCGAGCGTCATGCCGTCGCCAGCAAGATCATCGCCACGGTCGATGACCTTGAACAGATCGCCGCCAACGATCAGGCCGATGTCGGCGCCCTGCACGGCTGGCGGCGCGAACTGTTCGGCGAATCCGCATTGGCGCTCAAGCACGGCAAGCTCGCGCTCGCGATCGAGAAAGGCCGCGTCGTGCCTGTGGCGGGCAAGGACCAGAAGGCAGGCTGACCGCTGCGCTGGAGCGTGGTCAAGCGAGGCGACCGGTTTATCGTCATTGCGAGCGAAGCGAAGCAATCCAGAGAGCCGCATAAACGAGCTGGATTGCTTCGTCGGCGGAGGCTGTGCCCGGACGGCGCGAAGCGCCGATCCGGGTGCCTCCTCGCAATGACGGGGTGAAAGTCTTTTATTTCAGGGCGTTTTCCCGTCATCGACGGGAGTTTTCATCGTGGTCGTCCCGGCGCAGGCCGGGACCCATCACCACAGGCCTTTCAAGAAAGATGCCGGGCCTGCCATGCCCAAACCACCGACAGGGATTGTGGGTCCCGGCCTGCGCCGGGACGACCCTTTGTTCCGATCAGGTTCTCAGGATGAGGCTATGAAACACGCCGGCTACAGATGCCCTAAGGCCCGAGCAGCGTCCGCTCGACCATGCGGCCCTGCCAGCCTTCCGGCAGCGGCACGTCGAGCGAGGCATCGCCGACAATGGCGAATTCATCGCCCGGTCCCAGCACCATCATCTTGCGCCAGCAACTGAGAACACCCTTCGCGGCATCGACCATCGCGGCCAGCGGCTGTTCGTAACGGATGCCGCGCGGACGCTTCAGCCACAGCACGCGCGAACCCGCGACAGGTTTGGGATCACCATGCAGATGATAATACAGTCCGCCATGGCCGAATTCGGTGCGGCTCGACACCGCGGCATGGACGTTCCAGCGCTCCGGCTTCACCGCCGCCTGATTCAGCGTGTCGAGTACGGCGGACGAGGCGACGAAGCACCAGTCCTCGTAACCCGCGCGGCCGTCGAGCCATGGCAATTCGGACGTGCGGTAGGTCGCCGAGCCTTCGAGCCCGGCCGGCGGAGATGCGCGAAGATCGGCATGGAAGCCGACCAGAGCCGATTCATAATCGTGCGGGTCCACGCCTGCGCGCGGCACGTGCCAGAAAAGATAGGCGAGCATGATCTTCAGTCAGTCTCGATCGTCCCGCTCCGCCCGATCAGCTTGAGAAGCTGGCGGAAGCGGTTGTTGACGCGATCGGCTGCAATATTGGCGATCCTGTGCTCCAGCACCAGGAAAAACTTTCGCGCCCGGGTTCTGAAGCGAGTCTGCGGCAGGACCCCCGGATGCGCCGCCGAAATCAGGAAGGCGACACGGAAGATCGCGCCGATCAGCCGCGCCCGCTCGACCATCGCCGGCGGCAACAGCGCGCGCATGTCCTCCGGCGGCTGGTTCTTGGCGCCGAGCCCGGCATAACGGTAGTACAGCACGAGGGCGAGGAAGATGCGCTCCTGATGGCTGATCGCACCGAAATTGCCGTTGGTGATGATGTGCAGCGTCTGCTCGCCGCGATAGTCGGGATGCGCGCGCCAGCCGATATCCGACAACAGGCACGCCGCCTGCCGCAACCGCCGCTCCTGCGGGCTCTCGTGCAATTTCGCAGCACGCATGAAGCGCTCGGTCCAGTCGATCAGATCGAGTGCATGGCGCGGCGCGCGCGAGCGCAACTGGTTCATGGCGCGCGCGGTCGTCAGCAGGCCGTCCTCGGCGCGCTCCTGCGGCGACAACATCTCGAACAACAGGCCTTCGCGCACGCCGTAGGTGGAGAACGTCACCTGCGAGGGACGCGCGGTGCGGATGATGTATTCGAGCACGAGCGCGGCATAGGCCAGCAAGGGACGGCGCGCTTCGGTGACGGTCTCGACATCGGCGAGCATGTTGCTGAGCACGAGACGGCGCAGGCGGCGCACGAAATCGAGCGCATCGGCGGCCGGGATCGAATAGCCGTGCATGATGTGCAGCGGATAGCCGCTCTGGATGATGTGGATGCGCGCCAGCGCGCGCCATGTGCCGCCCACGGCATAGAAGGTGCGGCCGCGGCCCTGCTTGAGTTGCGGAACCTTGGCGAGCTCCGCCTTGACGATCCGCTCCGCCTTCTTGATCGATTTCTGCGAGGCATCCTGCAGCGCGAGCCCGCCGAGCGGCAGCGTGACGCCGGAGCGCACGCGATGGCCGCGCACGTCGGACAATTCAAGCGAGCCGCCGCCAAGATCGCCGACGATGCCGTCGGTCAGGTGCACGCCCGAGACCACGCCGAGCGCGGCCAGCTTCGCCTCGCGCGCGCCGGACAGCACCTCGATCGGCACGCCGCAGACGCGCTCGGCTCGTGCGATGAAATCCGCGCCGTTGGTGGCGTCTCGGCACGCCGCGGTGGCGATGGCGAACACGCGCCCGACCTTCATCACCTTGCAGAGCGCATGGAACCGGCGCAGCGCCGCCAGCGCCTTGTCGATATCCTTGTCGGCGATCAGCCCGGTGCTCTGCACCGCGCGGCCGAGACCGCACAGCACCTTCTCGTTGAAGATCGGCGCGAGGCTGCGCTCCAGTCCCTCATAGACGACGAGGCGGACGGAGTTCGATCCGATATCGATGACGGCGATGGTATCAGACGACTTGCTCGCACGACCGCGCGAGCGGCGTATCGTGCCGCTTCCTGTTTTAACGCTCCGAGCGGCGCGTGAGCCGGCGCGGCGAAGATTCCTTGAGCGACTTTCCACGGCCAGACAAACTCGGATTCGTCATGAAATAGTTATGAAGGTTGAAAGGTTCCTCACCCTTCCCGGCCTTCATACGCGTTGACGATCCATCCGGCAACAACTGCCAGCTCTGTTCGTTGTCCTTCAGATTCGCGACCATAATCTGTTCCAGCACCTGCTGATGCACGGTCGGATTCTGCAATGGACACAACACCTCGACGCGGCGGTCGAGATTGCGCGGCATCATGTCGGCCGAGGAAATATACACAGCCGCCTTCGCGCTCGGCAGACCATGCCCCATTCCGAAACAATAGATACGGCCATGCTCCAGAAAACGGCCGATCACGGACTTGACGCGAATGTTTTCCGACAATCCGGGCACGCCGGGCCGCAGGCAGCAGATGCCGCGCACGACCAGATCGATCGACACGCCGGCCTGCGAGGCCGCATAGAGCGCGTCGATGATATCCGGATCGACCAGCGCATTCATCTTCATCCAGATCGCGGCGGGCTTGCCGTGACGCGCGTGATTGGCCTCGCCCTCGATGTGGTGAAGGATGCGCTTGCGCAACGTCAGCGGCGACACCGCCATCTTCTCGATGTCGATCGGCTCGGCGTAGCCGGTGATATAGTTGAACACCCGCGCGGCGTCGCGCGCGATCACCGGATCGCAGGTGAAGTACGACAGGTCGGTGTAGATGCGCGCGGTGACCGGATGATAGTTGCCGGTGCCGGTGTGGACGTAGGTCTTGAGGCCGCCGCCCTCGCGCCGCACCACGAATGACAATTTGGCGTGGGTCTTCAGTTCAAGGAAGCCGTAGACCACCTGCACGCCGGCGCGCTCCAGATCGCGCGCCCAGCGGATATTGGCCTCCTCGTCGAACCGCGCCTTGAGTTCGACCAGCGCGGTGACCGACTTGCCGGCTTCGGCGGCTTCGGCGAGCGCACGCACGATCGGCGAGTCGCGCGAGGTGCGGTACAGCGTCTGCTTGATCGCCACCACGTCGGGATCGCGCGCCGCCTGCTGCAGGAACTGCACCACGACGTCGAACGATTCATACGGATGATGGACGATCAGGTCCTTCTGCCGGATCGCGCCGAAGATGTCGCCGCCGTGATCGCGCACGCGCTCGGGATAGCGCGGCACGTAAGGCGTGAATTCGAGATCGGGCCGGTTGAGGCGCGTCAGTTGCGACAGCTCGTTCATCGCGAGCAGGCCATCGACCAGCAGCACGTCGTCGTCCGGCACCGACAACGCACGCTGCACGAAGGCGCGCAGATCGTCCGGCATGCTTGCTTCCATCTCGAGGCGGATCACCGATCCGCGGCGGCGGCGTTTGAGCGCAGTCTCGAACAGGCGAACCAGATCCTCCGCCTCTTCCTCGATTTCGAGCTCGGAGTCGCGGATGATGCGGAACGCGCCGCGTCCCTTGACGAGGTAGCCGGGGAACAGACGGCCGATGAACAGGCTGGTCGCCTGCTCCAGCGTGATCATCCGCACCACGCCGTCCTTCTCCTGCGGCAGGCGGATGAAACGATCGATCTTGCCCGGCAGGCGGATCAGCGCGTTCATCGACTTGCCGTCCGACACGCGCGCCAGATGCAGCGCGATGGTGAAGCCGAGGCTCGGGATGAACGGGAACGGATGCGCCGGATCGATCGCGAGGGGCGTCAGCAGCGGGAAGATGTTGTGAAGGAAATGCTCCTCGATCCACGCCGCTTCGGCTTTGGTGACATCGCGGCTGTCCACCAGCACGATGCCGACATCGGCGAGGATCGCGTGCAGGTCGCGCCAGATCGCCTGCTGGTCGCCGGCGAGTTTCGACACCGTCTGGTTGATCGCGACGAGCTGCTCGGCGGGCGACAGACCGTCGGGGCTGCGCTCCATGAAGCCTTCGCGGATCTGCGCCTTGAGGCCCGCGACGCGGACCATGAAGAATTCATCAAGGTTATTGGCCGAAATCGACAGGAAGCGGACCCGTTCCAGCACCGGGTGGTTGGTGTTGACCGATTCCTCCAGAACACGGCGGTTGAAGTGCAGCCAGGACAGCTCGCGATTGATGAACCTTTCGGGGCCCGCCACCGCCGTCGGCGGCGGTATTACCGCCTCATTTTCGCTTTTCCGAACAGTGACTTGGGCGGTATCCATACAAACAGCCTGCTTCCCTTGCCGGAACGGTGAATCGTCCCGCATGACACCGCCCAATCATCGGCGTGTCCCATGACATTTCAATGACATGATGGGTCAACAGGTTGCATCGGCCAAGCGGCAGAACGGCGCATGGCGTGCCGCTTTTATCGGCATCAGGGTGCGATGGAATCCCGGAACACCTCGGCGGCCAGCGCCCGCGTCACCGGCCGGCCCCGTCGCAAGGCCTCGGTGTCGAGCAGTTCGACCGCCTGCCGGGCGGCGACGAAGGAGCGCTCGATCCGGGTGGCGAGGAAGCTGACGATACCCTCGTCCACGCTCATCTGGCGGTCGGCGCAGAACTTGACGATCAGCGCGCGAAGCAACTGATCATCCGGCGGCGCCACGGTGACCACCGGCAGCGCCCGCAGGCGCGAGGCGGCATCGCGCAGCATCACCTCGAAGGCCGAGGGCAGCGTGCGGCCGGTGATGAAGACGAAGGCTTCTTCCTCGCGCGCCAGATTGAGCAGATGGAACAGCGCACGTTCGTCGAATGCGCCGGGTTCGAGATGTTCGACCACCAGCGCGCCGGTGGCGAGCGACCCGGGCACGTTGGCCGCGGTCAGCGCCTGCGCCGCAACTACGCGCGCGCCCGACTGTGCAGCCCAGATCGCGGCGAGATGGCTCTTGCCGCAGCCCTCGGGGCCGACCAGCATCATCACGCGGTTCGGCCAGTCCGGCCAGTTCTCGATCAGCGCCAGCGCCTGCGCGTTGCTCGGCCCCTCGAGGAAATCGTCGCGCGACAGGCTTTCCGCATGCGGCAAGGTCAACGCAAGCTGGCGAGGTTGTACGCGGACGGTCACTGATCACTCCCTGCCGGACGGACCGGTGTGATCCACCGTGCCCGATCCTACCCCGCCAATCAACGTCACATCGATTCCGTGGTGCCGAGATGGCGGATCCATTCCACCAGATACAGGGAAATCGACAACAGGGTGAAAACCGTGACCAGACCCATCAGGATCGCGTCATAAGGAGCGGCCTTGAAACCGAAACCCAGCGAGGCCAGCACCAAAGCAGCGAACGAGACCTGCGCCACCGTGTTGAGCTTGGAGACCATCAGCGGCTTCACCGGCATCGGGTTGTCCAGCAGGCCGGAGACAATCATCGCCCCGACGATCATGAAATCGCGCGACACCACCAGGATCACCAGCCAGCGCGGGATGTCGCCGGTAATGCCGAGCGCGACATAGATCGAGACCAGCAGCGCCTTGTCGGCAATCGGATCGAGCATCGCGCCGAGATCGGTCGCCATGTCGAAATGCTTGGCGAGGAAGCCGTCCACCGCGTCGCTCACCCCGGCGACCACGAACAGCACGAAGGCGACCGTCATCTGGCTGGAGGCAATCGCCCAGACGATCATCGGAACGAGCAGAATCCGGCCCAGAGTGATGAGATTGGGTAAGTTCAAGCCGTTCCCTCGTCCCCGAACCGGGGAAATGGCCCCGGCACGCCTGCGCGAGAGGGCCGTGCCGCTGCCGGCCCGCCTCCCCGCGCCAGTTATCTACATAGTCCATCGCCGGGCGACATGCGAGCCATTGCACCGCGCCGGAATTCGACGTAACCACCGCTTAAATCTCGGAAAATGGCATGACCGACAAGACCTCCGGCCTCACTTATTCCTCCTCGGGCGTCGATATCGACGCCGGCAACCGGCTGGTCGATCTGATCAAGCCGATGGTCCGGGCTACTGCCCGCCCCGGCGCCGACGCCGAGATCGGCGGCTTCGGCGGCCTGTTCGATCTCAAGGCCGCAGGCTTCAAGGACCCCGTGCTGGTCGCCGCGACCGACGGGGTCGGCACCAAGGTCAAGATCGCGATCGAGACCGCCATGCATGGCGGCATCGGCATCGACCTCGTGGCGATGTCGGTCAACGACCTCGTGGTCCAGGGCGCCGAGCCGCTGTTCTTCCTCGATTACTTCGCCTGCGGAAAGCTCGACCCGGAGGCGACCGCCGCCATCGTCGCCGGCGTCGCCGAGGGCTGCCGCGAATCCGGCTGCGCCCTGATCGGCGGCGAGACCGCCGAGATGCCCGGCCTCTACAAGGACGGCGACTACGACCTCGCCGGCTTCGCGGTCGGCGCGGCCGAGCGCGGCACCCTGTTGCCGCACAAGGACATCGCGCCGGGCGATGCGGTGATCGGCCTCGCCTCCTCGGGCGTGCACTCCAACGGCTTCTCGCTGGTGCGCAAGGTGGTCGAGAAGTCCGGGCTGGCCTTCGGCGACGCCGCGCCGTTCGCCCCGGTGATGACGCTGGGCGGCGCCCTGCTCGCTCCGACCAAACTCTATGTGAAGTCCTGCCTGCGCGCGATCCGCGAGACCGGCGCGATCAAGGGCCTCGCCCATATCACCGGCGGCGGCTTCACCGACAACATTCCGCGCGTGCTGCCGAAACATCTCGGCGTGCGCATCGCGCTGCCGCAGGTACCGGTGCTGCCGGTGTTCAAATGGCTCGCGGCGGAAGGCGGCATCGCCGAGCTCGAGCTCTTGCGCACCTTCAACTGCGGCATCGGCATGGTCGCCATCGTGCGCCCCGACGCCGTCGAGGCCGTGACCGAGATTCTGAAAGAGGCCGGCGAGAGCGTCGTCACGCTCGGCGAAGTCATCACCGAGGATTCCGATGAGCGCGTGGTCTATGACGGCCACCTCGATCTGGCGCTGTGATCCATGGGCAAGCGCCGCGTCGCCATCCTGATCTCCGGCCGCGGCTCGAACATGGCGGCGCTGATCGCGGCCGCGAAAGCCACTGACTTTCCCGCGCAGATCGTGCTGGTAATGTCCAACATCGCCGATGCCGGCGGCCTTGCCATCGCACGCGACAACGGCATCGAGACGCTGACCGTCGAGAGTAAGCCGTTCGGCAAGGACCGCGAGGCGTTCGAGCGCGCGATGCATCGCGAACTCGAAGCGCGCAATGTCGAACTGGTCTGCCTTGCCGGATTCCTGCGGCTGCTCACGCCGTGGTTCGTGCGGCAATGGGACGGACGGATGCTCAACATCCATCCAGCGCTGCTGCCGTCCTATCGCGGACTGCATACGCACGAACGCGCGCTGGCCGACGGGGTAAAGATCCACGGCGCGACGGTGCATTTCGTGGTGCCGGAGGTCGATTCCGGGCCGATCGTGATGCAGGGCGCGGTGCCGGTGCACGATAACGACACGCCGGACACGCTGGCGGCGCGGGTGCTGCGCGTCGAGCACAGGATCTACGCCGATGCGCTGCGTCTGGTGGCCGGAGGGCAGACGCGTCTGGAAGGCGCCGCGTGCAAGGTCGCGGCACCATCGCAGATTGATGACATTCTGATTTCGCCGCGGATCGGATAACGATCCGCGTATCCGTCAGGAGACCTTCAGGTTTTCCGCCGACGACTTGCCGCGGTTTTCAACCAGTTCGTATTCTACAGTCTGGTTTTCATTCAGCGTCGTCAGGCCGGCGCGCTGAACCGCCGAAATATGCACGAATACATCCTGCCCGCCGCCCGCCGGCTGGATGAAGCCATAACCCTTGGTGGGGTTGAACCACTTGACGGTGCCTTTTGCCACGCCAGTCTCCCTCGTCTTTGAATATAAAAAAGACGCGCCACGCATCCGTGCGTGCCGCGCCACAAGCGGGCTTCAAGAGTCTGTGCCGATATTCCAAGTTCCAGAACGCAACGTCGAACGACCCATATCCGATTGCGGGCGCGATCCGATCATGAAAACCCGGCCTTCGCAACAGGAAGGGGCAGCCGCCGGCCTGTGACATTGTCGGCACAACCGGTCGCAATGCGTTTGGTTGCACCGCAGAAACGTTGACGGTCGCGGCGAACTCACGCCAAATCCGGGCAAGTCATCGTTTTATAAAATTCGGAAGATGGTTTTGAAGCGATCCTTGCCGCCGTTTCTGCCGCGATCCAGGACACTGGGTCGGAAGGCGTTTGATCGAAGGCCGCTCCGGCAGCGCATGGTCCTGCCCGGCATCGGCCTCGGCGCTGCTCTGGTGCTGGCTCCGACCTGCGCGTCCGCTCAAAGCACCGCGCCGGTGTTTCCAGGTCCGACCGACAACAATATCCAGTTCTCGTCGGGCGCGGCTCAACTCGATCTCGGCAGCAACTTCCTGCAACGGCTCGGCCGCGAAGCGACGTACGGCTACGCGCAGCGCGCCAATCCGGGCGGCGGCGGCGCGCCGCAGGCAAATCTTGGCCCGACCTATCGCGCCTGGTTCGAGGGCTATGGCACCTCCGCCCGCACCGATCCGCAGGGCACCTTCGTCGGCGACAAGCGCACCACCGCGGGAGGCGTCGCGGGCGTCGGCATGACGGTGGCGCCGGGATTCAATCTCGGCGTCTCGATCGACCAGAGTCGCACCGACATCGACGTGCCGCTGGCGTTGCAATCGGCCCGGCTCGATCTCACGCAACTTGGCGTCAACGGCGCCTATACCACCGGACCATGGACCGTCGCATTCGCCGCAGTGCACGGCTTTGCCAGGATCGACAGCCAGCGCAGTACCGCCGGCGGACTTGCGCTTGCGAACTATCACGGCCGCCTCGACGGCGCGCTCGGCGAACTCAGTTATTATTACGGCCTCGGCCAGAGCCGCATCGTACCCAAGCTCGGGCTCGAATATGTCGTCTCGCAGACCGACAGCTATCGCGAGGCCGGCGGCACCCTTCCCGTCAGCGTCGCCGATGCGCATGGCGAGCGCGCCCGCGTCCTGATCGGCGCCGAAGTCGGGCATTACTGGATCATCGGCCGGCAGATCATCGACCTCTCGGCCTATGGCAAGTTCGTCGACAATTTCTCGCAGAGTCTCGGGCCGGTGCAGGTCAGCCTCGGCAACAACAGCATTTCGGTGCAGGGCATTCTGGAAAGCCGGACCGGCGCGGACGCCGGCGCCGGCCTGTCATGGATCCTGAGCAATCAGGCGCGGCTCTATGCCAATTACGACGGCAAGTACCGCAGCAACTTCATCTCGCATCAGGGCACGCTCGGCGTCGAGGTGAAGTGGTAGGCCGCGACGCATCGTCGTCCGGCACCGCGCACCGCTAACGGACCGCCCGCTCCAAACAAAAAGCCCGGATCGAGATCCGGGCTTTTCAATTTCCGTGACGGGCGAAGACCTCAGGCCTCGGCCTGCGCCTCGGCCGGGGTCGCGTGCTGCTCGCGTAGCGCGTTGCGGCGCCACCACGAGCCGATCACCAGCACCACGACCACGCCAAGGACGCCGAGCAGGAACTCGCCGATATTGCCGCCGATCTGGAAGTGCTTGGCGAAGCCGAACAGCGTCGAGCTCGGATCGATGTTGAGCGCGATCTGGCCGTCGAGCACGCTCTGCAGGAACGGATGCACGCCCGGATCGGTGGCGATCACCTCGCCCGCGACCCAGCCCAGCAGCGCTGCGCCGAGCCAGACCAAGGCTGGCAGTCGATCGAGCAAGGCCATGATCAGCGCCGCGCCGGCAATGATCATCGGGATGCTGATGCCGAGGCCGATGATCAGCAGCACGATGCTGCCGTTGGCGGCCGCGGCGACCGCGATCACGTTGTCGAGGCTCATGATGAGGTCGGCCACGGCGACGATGCGGACGGCGGCCCACAGATGCTGGCCGGCCTGCACGCTGCCCTCGTCGTGGTTCTCAGGAACCAGCAGCTTGGCGGCGATGACGATCAGTGCGAGACCGCCGACCAGCTTGAGATAAGGCAGCTCCATCAGCGTCGCGACGATGCCGGTGAAGATGATGCGAAGCAGCACGGCGACGCCGGCGCCAAGGACCATGCCCCAGATGCGCTGGCGGGCTTCAAGGTTGCGGCAGGCCAGCGCGATGACCAGCGCGTTGTCGCCGGACAGGAGGATGTTGATCCAGATGATCTTGGTGAGAGCGACCCAGAATTGGGGGCTTTGAACTTCGTGCTCGAGCTGCGTGAAAAGATCGCCGATGGCGGCCGGGCTCAGGATTTGCAATAACCAGTCCACGATTGTCTCCCCCCAAACGGCCGAGCAGTGTCACCCGTCCGCGCAGGTGACAGCCTCCGGCTCTTGTATACGGTATACATCGCCAATTTTGGGGGAAAGCAACCCCTTTCGGTAGCGGAGATTGCGACTTGGTGCCGCGCCGGGCGGCGCCAGAGCCCCTTAACCGACGATTTCGTTCCCGGAGAAGAACTGCGCGATCTCGACCTTGGCGGTTTCCGCCGCGTCGGAACCGTGCACCGAGTTCTCGCCGATCGACTTCGCATGGGCCTTGCGGATGGTTCCTTCCGCCGCCTTCGACGGATCGGTCGCGCCCATGACGTCGCGATACTTCAGGATCGCGCCCTCGCCCTCGAGCACCTGCACCACCACCGGACCGGAAATCATGAAGTCCACCAGCTCGCCGAAGAACGGACGCGCCTTGTGCACGGCATAGAACGTCTCGGCCTGCTCGCGGGTCATCCGCACGCGCTTCTGCGCCACGATGCGCAGGCCCGCCTTTTCGATGATGGCGTTGATGGCGCCGGTCAGGTTGCGCTCGGTCGCGTCGGGCTTGATGATCGAAAAGGTACGCTCGATGGCCATGACTTATCCTTGGAAATGCTGTGGGAATGAGGTGCGCGGCTTATAACGGCGCCTCTGGCTGACGGCAAGCGGATCGGCGCGTTAAAACCTGCCGAAAATGGCCCAAAACCGGCCTTTTCGCCGCCATATCGGCCTCGCGCAAGATTACATCGATTTCATCAAAATGAACGTTGTCTGAAGGCACCATCGCGGCCGCATTCACGTTGTCGGTCATACGCTCGCGCACAGATTCATCGAAAGAGGCGCCACAGGCCGACATGCAGCTTCGCTCGCATGAACCCGCCGGCACCTCGATGAGGAGGCAGCCATGTTACGCAAACTTGCACTTGGACTATTCGCAGCGGCCGTGGTGATCGGCGGCACGGCCACGATGTCGACCGACGCATCGGCGCGAAGCTGGCACCCGATCGGCGGTGGTGGCGGCTGGCACGGCGGTGGTTGGCATCACGGCGGCGGCTGGCATCATGGCGGATGGGGCCATCGCGGCTGGGGCTGGGGCGGCCCGCGCTTCTATGTCGGCGGCCCGGCCTATTACGGTTACGGCGGCTGCACGGTGCGCCGTCTGGTTCCGACCCCTTATGGCTGGCGTTATCGCTGGGTGAACCGCTGCTACTAAGCGCGCGGCCGGGTTCCCGGCCTGCAACCCGTGTCCACAGAAAATCCCGGCCGTTCCCGGCCGGGATTTTTCGTGCGCGCGACGCGATCGAACTGTTCGCGCGTTGAGTCGCGGACCAGTTCTTTACTCTTCGCTCACCAACAACAGCGATCGCCGGAAACATTTCTTCTCCGCAGCGCTTGTTTACGTATGATCGATTTGATTCAAATTGGAATGGTGACGGCCATGTCAGACCCGCACTATGGCGACGCCCCGCAGATGGATCACTTCACCAGCCTCGCCGTGTGCAATGGAATCGGCGAGCGGCTTCGCGACATCATGAAGCCCGGTGCAGGACATCTGCCCCCTCGCCTCCAGGACCTGATGGACCAGTTGCAGCGGGTCGAGGATGCCCCCTCGATCGTGCCGCAACTCGATTGAAAGACCACAAGGCGGGCCCGCTGATTCAGCGTCCGCCTTGTCCGATTTGCGCCGATACCGAGCTGTTCGGATAAGGGTTGCGTTTCGCGCCCGCTCCGGTGCAAACCCCCGCCATGCTGTCCATCAACGACATCTCCATCCGCATCGCCGGGCGCCTGCTGATCGACCATTCGACGGTGCAGATCGTGCCGGGCGCGCGGGTGGGCTTTGTCGGCCGCAACGGGGTGGGCAAATCGACCCTGTTCCATGCCATCCGCGGCGACCTGCCACTGGAGTCCGGCGCGATCACGCTGCCGCCGCGCTGGCGCGTCGGCTCGCTCGCGCAGGAAGCGCCTGACGGTCCCGACAGCCTGATCGATGTGGTGCTGCGCGCCGACCGCGAACGTCACGCGCTGCTGACTGAGGCGGAAACCGCGCACGACCCGCACCGTATCGCCGAGATCCAGACCCGCCTTGTCGATATCGACGCCCATTCCGCACCGGCGCGCGCGGCAACGATCCTGTCCGGCCTCGGCTTCTCCACCGCCGACCAGGCCCGTGCCTGCTCGGAATTCTCCGGCGGCTGGCGCATGCGCGTCGCGCTGGCCGCAACTCTGTTTGCCGCGCCCGATCTGCTGCTGCTCGACGAGCCAACCAACTATCTCGACCTCGAAGGCACGCTGTGGCTCGAGGATCATCTGGCGAATTATCCGCGTACGGTGATCATCATCAGCCACGACCGCGACCTGCTCGATACCTCGGTCGATCAGATCCTGCATCTCGATCGCGGCAGGCTCACGCTCTACAAGGGCAACTATTCCTCGTTCGAGGACCAGCGCGCGACACGCGAGATGCTGGATGCCAAGCACGCCAAGCGGCAGGCCGAGGAACGCAAGCGACTGCAGGATTTCGTCGATCGCTTCAAGGCCAAGGCGTCGAAGGCGCGGCAGGCGCAATCGCGCGTCAAGATGCTGGAGAAGATGAAGCCGGTCACCGCGCTGGTGACGCAGGACGTGCGCGAGATCACGTTCCCGGAACCGGAGAAAATGCTGTCGCCGCCGATCGTCGCGCTCGACAATGCCTCTGTCGGCTACGATCCGGACAGGCCGGTGCTCAGCCGCGTGACGTTGCGCGTCGATACCGACGACCGCATCGCGCTGCTCGGGGCCAACGGCAACGGCAAATCGACGCTGGTCAAGCTGCTCGCCGGCAAGCTGCCGCCGTTCTCCGGCAAGGTGGTACGCGCCGACAAACTCTCGGTCGGTTATTTCGCCCAGCACCAGACCGACGAACTCGATCTCGACGGCTCGCCCTATACGCATCTGCGCCGGCTGATGCCGGACGCGCCGGAAAGCAAGGTGCGCGCCCGCGTCGGCGCGATCGGCTTCTCGGGCGCGGCGGGCGACACCACGGTGCGCAATCTCTCCGGCGGCGAGAAGGCGCGGCTGCTGCTCGGCCTCGCCACCTTCCAGGCGCCGAACATGATCATCCTCGACGAGCCGACCAACCATCTCGACATCGACAGCCGCGCCGCGCTCGCCGAGGCGATCAACGCATTTCCCGGCGCCATCATCATGGTGTCGCATGACCGCTATCTGATCGAGGCCTGCGCCGACCGGCTGTGGGTGGTGGCCGACCGCACCGTGACGCCGTTTGACGGCGATCTCGACGACTATCGCCGCTCCGTGCTCACCACGCGCAGCGGTGATGACGATGCACGCGAGCGCGCCGAGCGCAGCGCCGACAAGCCGCAACGCGCGAAAGGCGAGAAGCGCGTACCGCTGAAACAGCGGATCGCCGAGGCGGAAGCGGAGATCGAACGCATCACCGCGATCATCGCCAAGATCGACGCCGCATTGATGCTGCCGGATATCTTCCAGCGCGATCCGAAACAGGCGGCGCAATTGACCAAGGCGCGTGCCGGCGCGGAAACCGCGCTGCAGCGCGCCGAGGAGCAATGGCTCACAGCCAGCGCTGCGTTCGATGAAGCGCAGTAATGCCACCATCGCAACACGTCATTGCGAGGAGCGTCAGCGACGAAGCAATCCAGTCCACCCTTTCAAACTCGGATTAAGCTGGATTGCTTCGCTCGCAATGACGATTATGCCGGTCTCGCCCTGCTCGCACTTGTCGCGGGCATCCACATGCTAGAGTTAAAGCAGAAAAACGTGGATGGCCGGGTCAGGCCCGGCCATGACGAGACTGTAAACTTAAACGGAAGTCCGGGCCTTACCCGTGCTTCTTCTTTCGCGCGGGCTTCGCCGGCCTTGCGGGCGCCGGCGCATCGACACGCTCGACGGAGCTCAGGCGGCCGGCGGTGAAGGTGTAAAGACCGGGACGCGCGCCGTGCAGATAGGTGATCGTCGCGACGCGATCGCCGCGCGGATTGTTCGACAAATTGACGCTGTCGGGCGCGCCAATGGAGCGCACCACATCGCATTCGGTGTGGCCGAGCGCGACGGCGCCGACCGGCTGCGGCGCACCATCGGCGGCGGCACCCTCCGCCGCATTGCCCTCAGCCGACATGGCCGACGCCATGCCCGGGCAAGCGCCCTCAGCGGACACCAGATCGTCCGGCGTCACCGGCTTCTCCGGCGTGAGCGGCGGTGTTTCCAGCGACAGCGACTTGGTGCCGAACATGCGGCCGGGACGCGCCAGCCACTCCTGGTCCCTGATCGAGAAATCACTGAGACTCGAACCGCAACCGCTGATCATCGGCGCGATCAGCAGAACAACGAGAAGCCCTTTGCGGCCGGCAAGCTTTGTCTCAACGCTCAAAATCGGTCTCACATCCATGTCGTTCGGCACTTGTCCGGTGCGGGCACCGCGGAACTGATCGTCGCAGGATCGGCGGTGAACAGCCGCCCCTCATCGACCGGCGCCATACAACCCCTTCCCACCATCTATTTGCGGCACGATGGTGGCTGACTGCAAGCCGCCGCCGCGAAAATCACGGATATCATTAATCCGGCACCATGACGTTCAATGAACGACACCGCCAATGAACGATCGCATGCGAAACGTCAATCGCGTCGCTGCCAGCGGCCGCGCTCGTCCGCCTGCCAGTAAGTCAGATCGAAACCCTTGGCCTTGCCCTCGCTCCAGGCGGCGCGCGCGCTCGACAGCGCATCATCGTCGTCGCCATTGAAGATCAGGACCACGCGTTCATACGCGGCGCAGTCGGCCGGCAGGCTCGCATTGTCGACCAGAAAGCGGATGCTGGCGCGGTTCGGATTGCCCTCGTCCACCATCAGCACCACCGGCTGATCGGCGGCATCGGCGTCGCGCCAGGTGCCGTGCGGCAGGAAACTGTCCTCGCGATAGGTCCACAGATGGCCGTCAAGCGCCTCGACGCGCTCTTCCGAGCCGGCCTGGATCGCGACGCGCCAGCCGCGCTCGAGCGATTTCTCGAGCAGCGGCGGCAACACGCTTTCCAGCGTCCGGTTCTGCAGATGATAGAACAGCACTTCGGTCATGCTGCGTGCCACCAACCGTTCGAGCCGTCATTGCGAGGAGCGCAAGCGACGAAGCAATCCAGTCTCACCGATTTCTGGATTGCTCCGCTTCGTTCGCAATGACGTGGAATGCGGATCAGCCTGCCTGCTCCTTCAGCGCTTGGCTTCGTAGTGATCGGCGACAAGCTGGTCCAGCAGCCGCACACCGTAACCCGAGCCCCAGCTCGTGTTGATGTCGCTGGCTGGCGCGCCCATGCCAGTGCCGGCGATGTCGAGATGCGCCCATGGCGTGTTGTCGACGAAACGCTGCAGCAACTGCGCGGCGGTGATCGAGCCGCCCCAGCGTCCGGCCGCGTTCTTCATGTCGGCGAATTTGGAATCGATCTGCTTGTCGTATTCGGGGCCGAGCGGCATGCGCCAGACATGCTCGCCGGTGGCACGACCCGCTTTGGTCAGGCGCTCGGACAACTCGTCATTGTTGGAGAACAGGCCGGCATATTCGGTGCCGAGCGCGACCATGATCGCGCCGGTCAGCGTCGCGAGATCGACGATGAATTTCGGCTTGTACTTCTGCGCGACGTACCACAGCACGTCGGCGAGCACGAGGCGGCCTTCGGCGTCGGTGTTGATGATCTCGATGGTCTGGCCCGACATCGTGGTGACGATGTCGCCGGGACGCTGCGCATTGCCGTCCGGCATGTTCTCGACCAGACCGATGGCTCCGACCGCGTTGACCTTGGCCTTGCGCGCGGCGAGCGCATGCATCAGGCCGACCACGCAGGCCGCGCCTGCCATGTCGCCCTTCATGTCTTCCATGCTGCCGGCCGGCTTGATCGAGATGCCGCCGGTGTCGAAGCAGACGCCCTTGCCGACAAAGGCGATCGGCTTGTCGGCCTTGCCCGGCGCACCATTCCAGCGCATCACCACCATGCGGCCGGGGTGATAGGAGCCCTGCGACACGCCGAGCAGCGCGCCCATGCCGAGCTTCTCCATCGCCTTGACATCGAGGATCTCGACCTTGACGCCGAGGCGGCGAAGCTGCGCGGCGCGGCGGGCGAATTCCGCCGGATACAGGACGTTCGGCGGCTCGTTGACGAGTTCGCGCGCAATCAGGACGCCGTCGACCACCTTGTCGGACGGCGCGAACGCCTTGCGGGCGGCGGCGACATCGGCCACCGCGATCGAGATCTGCGCGGTGAGCTTCTTGTCCTCGTCCTTCTTCTTGGTCTTGTAGCGGTCGAACTTGTAGGCGCGCAGCCGGATGCCGGCCGCAAGCGCCGCAATCTGATGCGGCTTCAGAGCGCCGCCCGGCAGTTCGGCCATCAAGGTGACCGCATCGGTGTTGGCTTTCAGGCGGCCGACCGCCGCGCCGCCGATCTTGATGTAGTCCTCTTCCTTGAGCGAGCCGGCCTTGCCGGTGCCGACCACGATCAGGCGACCGACCTTCAGACCCGAGGGTGCGAGAATGTCGAGCGCGGCGGCGCTCTTGCCCTTGAAGGCGCTGGCGATCGCGGCCCGCTTCACGGTGTCGGCGGCAGCGCCGAGCATCCTGCGGGTCGCGGTCCCGAATCGCATGGTCTCGTCGGTGAACACCACGAGCACGCCGCGCGGCGTCGTTGAAAAAGGCACGAAGCCGACCTTGACGGCGTCGGTCATAAGCAAATCCTCCAAAAATCGCAGCTTGACGGGAATCCCGGCAGGAGCGGCACTATGAGCCCTTCGCCGCGGCACTGCAAAGCGAACGCATACTCACTCACCAGCATCGGGGCCTCGATGCGTGATGCGAAAGCAACGCCTTGGGCTTTTATTAACTATAGCAAGGGCGCTGCCGCGGAGCAGCCATTTTATCGGCCGATCAAAGAGATAGTATGAGATAATAACAATTGTCCGGATCGGCGTCTGGCCACGGGGTGCTTCCCTGCGAGGCATGGCGGGACAGCCGTTCGGACAGGGTCCTTGGGGATATTGCTGCCGGATGGGGTTATTCACCATCTCCGACTTGCCGACGGGGCGCGCCGATACGACATGCGCCCGCATCGCATCGCGCGCCTCCGGCGCGGGCGCGGCGGCATGCGCATGCGCAAACCTTTCAGCGACGATGGATTGCCGCGCATGCTGATGGGCACCCTCTCGCGCTATTTCGCGATCCGGTTCGTCGTGGCCGCCGCCGCGGTGTTCATCGGCATCTTCGTGCTCGTCGTGCTTGTGGACTACATCGAGCTGATGCGCCGCACCGCCAACAATGCCTCGGCCTCCGCGCTGTTCGTCGCGCAGACCTCGCTGTTCCGGGTGCCGCAACTGCTCGAAAAGCTGATGCCGTTCTGCATCCTGATCGGCGCGATGACCTCGTTCCTCGCGCTCTCGCGCAGCCTCGAACTCGTGATCGCACGCGCCGCCGGCGTCTCGGCCTGGCAATTCACTCGCCCCGCGCTCATCAGCGCGCTGGTGATCGGTGCGCTGGCGACGCTGATCTACAATCCGATGTCGGCCTTCATGCAGGAGCGCGCCAAGGAGATGGAAGCGCAGCTCTTCTCCGACGGCGCCGCCGCGCCCCAGGAGAACGCCCGCTTCTGGGTCAATCAGGTGACATCCGAGGGTCAGGCGATCATCAATGCCACCACGAGCCGGGCCCAGGGCGAGCGCCTGACCGGCCTGACCGTGTTCCGATTCGATCCGGATGGCGGCTTCAAGGACCGGATCGAGGCCCGCGACGCGACCCTCGAACCCGGCCGCTGGCACCTGCGGGGCGCGCGAATCTTCACCATGGGCGATCCACCGCAGGACCATGACAGCTTCTTCATTGCCACCAGCCTGACCCGGGCGCAGGTCCGCAACAGCTTCGCCACCCCCGAAACCGTGTCATTTTGGCAACTTCCGGACTACATCAGGTCGGCCGAAAACTCCGGTTTGGCGGCATCTGGATACCGCCTCCAATATCAGAAATTGCTCGCGCAGCCTTTTTTACTGGGTGCGATGGTGATGCTCGCAGCCGCTGTGAGCCTGCGTTTCTTCCGCTTCGGCGGCGTGCAAAAGATGGTTTTAAGTGGCGTCGCAGCAGGGTTTCTGCTCTATGTCCTGTCGAAAGTAACTGAGGATTTGAGCAGGGCCGGACTGATGCATCCGCTCGCGGCCGCGTGGCTGCCTGTCTTTGTCGGCGGCCTCACGGGCTTCATGGCTCTGCTTTATCAGGAGGACGGGTAGTGGCCGTAATCGCCGCCCTCCAAGGACTGACGCCTGGGTTCAGGCGGCGCGATCGCTTGCGCCGCCATCGGCTTCTTGCGTCCGCGATTCTGGCAGTTCTGGCGGCGACCTCCGGCGTGGTGCTGATGCCCTCTGCGGCCAGTGCCCAGACCACCTTCACCTACAATCCCCGCCCGCCCCGGCCGAAGCCGCCGCCGCGCAATCCGAACGCGCAGGACGGGCAGATGCTCGTGCGGGCGCAGGAGCTCAATTACGACTACAACAACTCACGCGTCGCCGCGGTCACCAACGTCCAGATCTACTACAACGGCTCGACCCTCGAAGCCGACAAGGTGATCTACGACCAGAAGACCAAGCGCCTGCACGCCGAGGGCAACGTCCGGCTGACCGATGCCGACGGCAAGATCGTCTACGCCAACGAGCTCGATCTGTCGGACGACTATCGTGACGGCTTCGTGGACTCGCTGCGCGTCGATACCGGCGATTCCACGCGGATGGCCGCGACCCGCGCCGACCGCAGCAATGGCGACGTCACCGTATTCCAGAGCGGCGTCTACACCGCCTGCGCCGCGTGCAAGGACAATCCGAAGAAGCCGCCGCTATGGCAGGTCAAGGGCGCGCGCATCATCCACAACAAGACCGAGCGGATGCTCTATTTCGAGGATGCGACGCTCGAGTTCTTCGGCATGCCGATCGCCTACATGCCGTACTTCTCGACGCCCGACCCGACCGTGAAGCGCAAGACCGGCTTCCTGATGCCGTATTCGGTGACCAACAGCCGCACCGGCACCGGCGTCGAGACGCCGTTCTACTGGGCGCTCGCGCCCGACTACGATTTCACGTTCACTCCCCGCTTCACCACCAAGCAGGGCGTGCTGCTGCAGGGCGATTTCCGCCAGCGGCTGATCAACGGCGCCTATGAAATCCGCGCCTACGGCATCCGCCAGCTCGATCGCGATGCGTTCGGCGCCGAGCCCGGCAACCGCAATTTCCGCGGCGGCATCGATTCCAGCGGCCAGTTCGCGCTCAACCATCAATGGGTCTGGGGCTGGGACGCTGTCGCGGCGACCGACAACGCGTTCTTCCGCGACTACAACCTCGCGGCCTACAAGAACCCGCTCAACTCGTTCCTGCTGACGCCGACCGAGGGCATCTCGCAGCTCTATCTCACCGGCGTCGGCAACCGCAGCTATTTCGATGCGCGGACGATCTATTATCTCGGCTACTCGGCGACCGACGTGCAGAGCCAGATCCCGGTCGTCCATCCGGTGATCGACTACGCCAACGTGCTCAACCGCAATCTTCTGGGCGGCGAGTTCAGCTACAAGGCCAACTTCACCAGCCTCAGCCGCGACAGCGCCTCGTTCGATCGGATCAATACCAACACCGGGCCCGACCCGACCATGGGCGTCGGCAACAATTTCAGCCTCTGCACGCCGACCTCGGCCGATCCGATGGCGCGCACGCCGCAGAACTGCCTGCTGCGTGGCGTTCCGGGCACCTACACCCGCCTCTCCGCCGAGGCGCAGTGGCGGCGTTCCTTCACCGATCCGTTCGGCCAGATCTTCACGCCGTTCGCCTCGATCCGCGCCGACCTGATCGACGCGCATATCCTGAACCAGCCCGGCGTTTCCAACTACATCCAGCCGGGTGACACCCAGTTCGCGCGCATCATGCCGACCATCGGCCTCGAATATCGCTACCCGTTCATCAACGTGCAGCCGTGGGGCACCACGACGCTCGAGCCGATCGCGCAGGTCATCATCCGCCCGAACGAAGCGCGCGCCGGCCGCCTGCCGAATGAAGACGCGCAGAGCCTGACCTTCGACGACAGCAACCTGTTCAGCGTCAACAAATTCTCCGGGTGGGATCGCGTCGAGGGCGGCGGCCGCGCCAATGTCGGCGTCCAGGCGACCACGCAGTTCGATCGCGGCGGCTCGATCAACTTCCTGTTCGGCCAGTCGTACCAGTTGTTCGGCCTGAACTCCTACGCGGTGCGCGACCTCACCAATACCGGCCTCAACACCGGTCTTGAGACCGACCGCTCCGACTACGTTACCCGCCTCTCCTATCAGCCGAACAAGATCTACAGCCTCACCGCGCGCGCCCGCCTCGACGAGTCGACCGGCGAAGTGAAGCGTTTCGAGACCGAAGCCCGCGCCGCCTTCGACCGCTGGTCGATCAGCATGCTGTACGGCGATTACGCGCCGCAGCCCGAGCTCGGCTTCCTGACGCGGCGTCAGGGCGTTCTGGGCACCGGCTCGTTCAAGCTGGCCGCCAACTGGGTTGTGTCGGGCGGCCTGCGCTACGATCTCAACAGCAACAAGGTGAACCAGTACATCGTCGGCGCCGGCTACGTGGATGATTGCTTCATCCTCGGCGTCAACTATGTCACCGATTACAATTACACGACGCTGGTCAACAATGTTCCCGTCACCGATCACCGCGTGATGTTCCAGCTTGGGCTGCGCACGATCGGCGGCACTGCGGTCTCCACCAGCGTCGGAACAGCGCAGTAAGGTCGCGACAGCGCCGTTTGCCGCCGTTCCGCCACGGGAGGCTCCTAACAGAACCGGATCTATGGCGATTACATCATGAGTGCAGACTACATCCTGTTCCGATCGGTATCCGTTGCAGCGCTGGCGCTTGTCCTTGCCTGCGCGGCTCCTGCCGGCGCGCGCGCGCAGTCCGTGGCCCTGATCGTCAACGGCGAGCCCATCACCAATCTCGACATCGCGCAGCGCACCAAGCTGATAACCCTGATCACCCGCAAGGCGCCGTCGCGTCAGGAAGCGATCCAGGAACTGATCGACGACAAGGTGAAGATCAAGGAAGCGAAGAAGTACAGCATCAATCTTTCGGCTTCCGACGTCGATTCCGCCTATGCCAACATGGCCGCCCGCATGCGGCTGAGCGCCGACCAGCTTTCCAAGATGCTGGAGGCGCAGGGCGTCCGCCCCGAGGCGATGAAGCAGCGTCTCAAGGCCGAGACCGCATGGTCGGCGCTGGTGCGCGGCCGCTTCCAGCAAAGCCTGCTGGTCGGCGAAAAGGACGTGCATTCGATCATCGGCAGCGAGGGCGACGCCAAGGAGGGCGAAAGCTTCGAGTATCAGTTGCGGCCGGTGGTGCTGTTCGTTCCGAACGGTTCCTCGGTCGAGCAGCGGCGCAAGGAAGCCGAGACATTGCGCGCGCGGGTGCAGAGCTGCGAGGACGCGGTCGGCATTTTCCGCTCGCTGCGCAACGGCGCGATCCGCGACCAGATCACCAAGACCTCCGCCGACCTGCCCGGCAATCTGCGCGAGGTAATGGACAAAACGCCGGTCGGCCACATGACCGCGCCTGAAGTCACCCGGCAGGGCATCGAGATGGTCGTGCTGTGCAGCCGCAAGCCGACCACGGCCGATACCCCGGCGAAGCGCGCGGCGCGTGACAAGCTCTACGCCCAGAAATACGAGGCCAAGTCGAAATCCTATCTGCAGGAAATTCGAAGAGGCGCCATGATCGAATACCGCTGAAGGCGGACATGAACAGCAAGCCCGTTGCACTGACCCTTGGCGAGCCGGCCGGCATCGGGCCCGACATCACCATTGCGGCGTGGCTCCGGCGCAATGAGTTGCAGCTTCCGCCATTCTACCTCATCGGCGACAAGGACTTTATCGAACGCCGTGCGCGATCGCTCGGCATCGCGCTCAACACCAGTGCCGCGACGCCCGACACCGCCGCTCGCCTGTTCGCCGACGCGCTGCCGGTGGTCGCTGACGGCCATCCCGTCACCGCCGAGCCCGGCCGCCCGGACGAGGCCAGCGCACCGGCCGCGATTGCCTCGATCCGCCACGCCGTCGCCGATGTCGTGGCCGGCCGTGCCAGCGCCGTGGTCACCAATCCGATCGCCAAGAGCGTGCTCTACCGCGCCGGATTCAAACATCCCGGCCACACCGAATTCCTCGCCGAACTTGCAACGGCTGGCGGCAAGACACCGCTGCCGGTGATGATGCTATGGTCGGAGACACTGGCCGTGGTGCCGGTGACCATCCATCTGCCGCTGCGCGAGGCGATCACAACACTGACAACCGACCTGATCGTCGAGACGGCGCGGATCACCGCCGCCGACATGAAAGCCCGCTTCGGCATCGCCAGGCCGCGCCTTGCGCTGTCCGGCCTCAACCCGCATGCCGGCGAGGACGGATCGCTCGGCAAGGAAGATCAGGCGATCATCGCACCGGCGGTGCAGCGGCTGCGCGAGGCCGGCATCGACGCGCGCGGCCCGCTGCCGGCCGACACTATGTTCCACGCCGCCGCGCGCAAGACTTACGACTGCGCGATCTGCATGTATCACGATCAGGCGCTGATCCCGATCAAGACACTGGCCTTCGACGAGGGCGTCAACGTCACGCTCGGCCTGCCCTTCATCCGCACCTCGCCGGATCACGGCACGGCCTTCGACATCGCCGGCAGCGGCCGGGCCAATCCCTCGAGCCTGATCGCGGCGCTGCGCCTTGCCGCGCGGATGGCGCAGGCGAAGCCAGCGCAATGAGCCAGATCGACGATCTGCCGCCGCTGCGCGAGGTCATCAAGCGGCACGAACTGTCGGCTCGCAAATCGCTCGGCCAGAACTTCCTGCTCGATCTCAACCTCACCGCACGGATCGCCCGCGCCGCCGGTCCGCTGGAAGGCAAAACCGTCATCGAGATCGGCCCCGGTCCCGGCGGCCTGACGCGAGCGCTGCTCGCGACCGGCGCGGCGCGGGTGATCGCGGTGGAGCGCGACGAGCGCGCGCTGCCGGCGCTGGCGGAGATCGCCGCGCATTATCCCGGACGGCTCGACATCGTGCATGGCGACGCCACCACATTCGATCCGCGGCCATTGCTGAAGGGCGAGCCGGCCCGCATCGTCGCCAACCTGCCCTACAACATCGCCACCGTGCTGCTGATCGACTGGCTCTGCGCCGAGCCATGGCCGCCCTGGTACGACATGATGGTCCTGATGTTTCAGCGTGAGGTCGCCGAGCGCATCGTTGCGCATGACAATGACGACGCCTATGGCCGCCTCGGCGTGCTGGCGAACTGGCGGGCGGAGACCAAGATCCTGTTCGACATCTCGCCCAGCGCCTTCGTGCCGCCGCCGAAGGTGACATCGTCCGTGGTCCGTCTGATCCCGCGCTCCGCGCCCGAGCCGTGCGAGCGCCGCGCGCTCGAGCAGATCGCCGCAGCGGCGTTCGGCCAGCGCCGCAAGATGCTGCGGCAGAGTCTCAAATCGCTCGGCGTCGATCCCGCACTGCTGGCAGACGCCGCCGGCGTCGATCCGACCCGCCGCGCCGAAACCATTCCGATCTCCGGCTTTGTCGCCATGGCGCGCAAGCTGACCGAACTCAAATCATCATCGCTTCGCTGAGGAGAATTCCCATGGCGCAGATGCGTCGGCAGTCCCTGATCAAGTTCGACGCGCCATTGTGCGAGACCATCGTCGAGACGCCGACGCCCAAGGGCCAAGAGGTGCTGCTGCGGGTCGAATGCTGCGGGCTGTGCCATTCCGATCTTCACATCCAGGACGGCTATGCCGATGCCGGCAATGGCGAGCGCATCGACACCACGCGCGGCATCAACCTGCCCTTCACGCTCGGCCACGAGATCGCGGGCGTGGTCGAGAGCGTCGGACCTGACGTTCCGTCCAACATCATCGGCAGGAAGGTGGCGGTGTTTCCGTGGATCGGCTGCGGCAAATGCCGGGACTGCGTGAACGGCGACGAGAACCTGTGCATGCGCAACCGCTATCTCGGCGTCGCGCGCGACGGCGGCTTCGCCACGCATGTGCTGGTGCCGGACGCGAAGTATTTGCTCGATTACGATCCCCTCCCGGTCGGCATGGCCGCGACGCTGATGTGCTCGGGCATCACCGCCTATGGCGCGCTGAAGCGCCTGGCGAGCCTGCCGCGAAGGCGCAACCTGTTGCTGATCGGCCTTGGCGGCGTCGGTATGATGGGCCTGTCCTGCGCCCGCGCGATGTTCGATCAGGAGATTTCCGTCGCCGATGTCAGCGCCGCCGCGCGTGACCTCGCGCTCGCGAATGGCGCGGCCGTTGCCTACGATCCCGCCGAACCCGATATTGTACGCCGCATCCTGAAGGAGACCGGCGGGTTCGACGCCATCGTCGATTTCGCCGGCAGCGAGAAGTCGATGGCCTTTGCGATGAGCGTGCTGGCGCGCGGCGGCAAGATCGTGGTGTCCGGCCTGATCGGTGGCAATTTCAACCTGCCGATGGTGCAGTGGATCTACAAGCGCATGACCATCGAAGGCTTCATGACCGGTACGCTGGCCGAGGCGCAAGAGCTGATGGCCCTCGCCCGCGCCGGCAAGATTCAGCCGACGCCGATGCAGAATCGCCCGATGGCAGAAGCGCAACATTGGTTCGACCAATTGCGCGCCGGCAAGGTGGTTGGGCGCATCATGCTGCGCAATTCGGATTAGGAATATCGCTCACAGCAAAACAACCCATCTAATTACCGTCCAATTCCTGCCCTCTCAAAATTTTTGAGAACGATCAAAAAATTTTTTACCCGCTCCCGACAGGGCGTGCGCAACGGCAAGTTGCATCAGAACCATCATCCGACAGCCGGATGACGCGGTCCTACGTGCGCAATAATTGAGCACCGACACCCAGTCCTATCAGCAGCGTTTATTTTGTTTCACAGGCCGGGAAAGCGCGACTTGATCCCGCTTCTCGCCCGTATTCATCGCATAGTTTGACGGCCAATTTCAGCGCAATTGCACGCGAGTCGCTCAGAGTGCAGCCGTCTTCGTCACGCCCGATGTTCATCGGCAGTCAAACTGTCGCAGCAAAATACCTTCAACTTCCAAGTGCAACCGGACCGGATACCGCCGGCGCGAAAACCAACATGATTAATACATTTTTATGAAGGTCGTGAAAATTCTCGATCCATTCAAATCAGTCTTCCGATATCCAGATTAGCTTTTTTTGAGGGATACAGAATGTTTTCGCGACGGAACGAAGCTCGCTCCCAGGACGCCATTGTTGCCGCCATCAACCGTTCGCAGGCCGTGATTGACTTTGCGTTGGACGGCACCATCGTCACCGCGAACGAGAACTTCCTGAACACGATGGGTTACACGCTGGCCGAAATCCAGGGCAAGCACCACAGCATGTTCATCGAGCCGGCAACGCGCGACAGCTCGGCGTACCGCGAATTCTGGCAGGAGCTCGGCCGGGGCATGTTTCAGTCGGGCGAGTTCAAGCGGATCGCCAAGGGCGGACGCGAAATCTGGATTGTCGGCAGCTACAACCCGATCCTCGACAAGAACGGCAAGCCGACCAAGATCGTCAAGCTTGCAGCCGATGTCACGACTGCGAAAATCCGCAGCATGGAAGATGCCGGCAAGATCCGTGCGATCTCTAATTCGCAAGCGGTGATCGAATTCAAGATGGACGGCACCATCATCACCGCCAACGAGAACTTCCTGAACACGATGGGTTACACGCTGGCCGAAATCGAGGGCAAGCATCACAGCATGTTCGTCGAGCCGGCGATGCGCGACAGTGCGGCCTATCAGGAGTTCTGGGGCGCGCTCAACCGCGGCCAGTATCAGAGCGCCGAATACAAGCGCATCGGCAAAGGCGGCAAGGAAGTCTGGATCCTGGCGACCTATACCCCGATCCTCGACGACACCGGCAAGCCGTTCAGAGTGGTGAAGTTCGCAACGGACGTCACCGAGCAGAAGCTGCTTGCGGCCGATTCCGAAGGGCAGATCACGGCAATCGGAAAATCCCAGGCGGTGATCGAGTTCAACATGGACGGCACCATGCGCACCGCCAACGTCAATTTCCTCAAGACGCTCGGCTACAGCCTCGATGAGATCAAGGGCCGCCATCACAGCATGTTCGTCAGCCAGAGCGAGAAGGACGGCCCAGGCTATCGCGAGTTCTGGGCTGCGCTCAATCGCGGCGAGTATCAGGCCGGCGAGTACCAGCGCATCGGCAAGGGCGGCAGGGACATCTGGATCCAGGCGTCCTACAACCCGATCCTCGATCTCAACGGCCGGCCGTTCAAGGTCGTGAAATACGCCAGCGACACCACCGCGCAGGTCATCGCACGGATGAAGAGCGAGCGCGTCCGCGGCATGATGGAGACCGTGGCCTCCGGCGCCGAGGAGCTGAACGCCTCGGTCCGCGAGATCGCGGAAGCGATGCGCAAATCCAGGGACACCGCGATGGAAGCCGTCGCGCGGGTGGAAAGCGCCGACGAGCGCGCCCGTCAGCTCAACCACGCGGCGACCGCGATGGAAGGCATCGTCGAGATCATCGGCAACATCACCGGGCAGATCAACCTGCTCGCTCTCAACGCGACGATCGAGTCCGCCCGTGCCGGCGAAGCCGGCCGCGGCTTCGCGGTGGTTGCGTCCGAGGTGAAGAGCCTGGCCACCCAGGCCAAGCAGGCCACCGACAAGATCGCCGGGGAAATCGAGGGACTGAACGATATTTCCCGCAACGTCGGAACCTCGCTTGAGGCGATCAAGAGCGAGATCCAGCGGGTCAGCGAGTATGTCGCCTCCACCGCAGCTGCGGTCGAGCAGCAGAGCACAGTGACCAGCGACATGTCGGCGAGCATGCAGCGGGCCGCTGCCGAAGCGGCCAGCATCGGCTCGGCCGCCTGATCCTGATCGATCGGCTACTCCTGCGGCAGGGACGCGATGCGTCCCCGCCGTTTTGATTCAAGGCATTTACACGCTATACGCGAGGCCCGCGCGCCCCAAGCGGGCCGCCCCAATTATGTCATCGACTGTCCGGATTTGCGGCTCATTGCCACCCAACTTCACGCGGACAACTTACCCCGCAAAGTATCGCGTGATTGGGGAAGCACATGTCAAACACATCTCTGAGACTGACGACGGCGGCTGTCCTGAGCTGCCTCGCGAGCATTGCACTCGCCGCGCCCGATAGCGCGACGACGGGCGGGGATACGAACAAAGCGGACGAATGTCTCGCCGCGCCGAAAGCCACGACACCTCCGGGCGGCCACTGGTATTATCGGCTCGAACGCGGCACCAAGCGCAAATGCTGGTATCTCGGTGACGCAGGCGCGAAGCTGAAGAACGCGGCAAAGCCCGCAGCCACCGCGCCTGAGACCAAGGCAACATCGAACGAGCCGCCGATGCAGCCGAAGGTGGCGAATGCGCGCGCGGAGATCACCACGCCTTCCGCACCGGTTGCTGAATGGCCGACGGAAGCGGACGCCCAGCTTCCCGCACGCCGCGCACCGCAAGCTTTGGCCAGCGCCGCTCCCGACAGCACGCGCGAGGCGGCCGCGCCAAGTTCACAGGGACAGGAACTGGCACAAGCCGCGACCTCGTCGATTCCTGACTCCAATACACAGACAAACAATGCATCGTCCGGCACGTCTGCAGATGCCGATCCTCAGCCGCAGGCCCAGCCTGCCGCAACACAGCCTGCCGCCACCACGCCGCCAGTGCACGTGCGCACCGCAGTTGTCCGGCCGGTACCGGCACAGCAGCCCGCCGCACCGCAGACCGACGCCAGCACGTTCAGCCCGTTCCGCATCGCATTCGGCCTGCTCGTGGTCGTGATCGCCCTCGCCGCCTTCATGAACCGGCATTTGCTGCAACGCCTTGGCCGCCCCTATTTCGGATTGCAGGCCAAACGCCCGCAGCCGCGGCAGCGCCGCGACATCTGGGCGCCGCTTGATCCGGACGCCGAACGCACGACCTATGAAGACATGGTGGCCGAGCCGGTCGAACTGACCGAGCCGCCGCGTTGGGTCCGCAACGTCCGCGAACTCGCCGAAGCGCGCGAGCATGTGGAGCGCCTGCACGCACAGACGCACGCACATGAGCAGGCCTATCACGATCCGGTGCAGGCCGATGCCGCCAAGCCGGCGGCGCAGGCTCATGAGGAGCCGGCCGAGCCACGCCGCTCCGCCGACGAGCTTGAAGATCTGCTGCGGCGGGCATCGCAACGTCCGGCATCGCGTCGCGACACCGCCTCGCCGCGCGAGACGACTACGCCTCGAGTTGCTTCTGCAGCGCGCGTACGAACGTCGACAGGCCGGTCTGGCGCTCGCGCTTGAGACGCTCCGCGCGCAGGATGGTCCTGATCTCGGCGAATGCCACGTCGAGCTCGTGGTTGACCACGACGTAGTCGTACTCCGCCCAGTGGCTGAGCTCGTGGCTGGCACGGCTCATGCGGCCGCGGATCACCTCGTCGGAATCCTGCGCGCGGGTATGCAGCCGCTTCTCCAGATCAGCCGCCGAGGGCGGCAGGATGAAAACGCTGACCACATCGGCGCGGGCCTTCTCGCGAAGCTGCTGGGTGCCCTGCCAGTCGATGTCGAACAGCACATCCTGCCCCGAAGCAAGCGCATCTTCGACCGGCGCGCGCGGCGTGCCGTAGTGATTGTCGAACACCGGCGCGTGTTCGAGCAGCTCGTCGCCCTTCACCATGGCGTCGAACTTCGTCTTGTCGATGAAATGATAATGCTGCCCGTCAACCTCGCCGGGCCGCATCGGCCGCGTCGTCACCGACACCGACATGCGGATGCCGGAGGTGTGCTCGATCAGCATGCGCGACAGTGTCGACTTGCCCGCGCCCGATGGCGAGGACAGCACGAACATCAGTCCGCGGCGATCGCCGGTCCCGTCTCCATGATGGGTCATCGCCTCACTCCAGATTCTGGACCTGCTCGCGAAACTGCTCGACGATGTTCTTCATCTCCAGTCCGGTGTTGGTAAGTTCGAGATCGTTCGATTTCGAGCAGCAGGTGTTCACCTCGCGATTGAATTCCTGCGACAGGAAATCCAGCCGGCGGCCGACCGCGCCGCCCTTGGCGAGCAGGTCGCGGGCCTGCGCGATATGCGAGGCGATGCGATCGAGCTCCTCGCGGATATCGGCCTTGGTCGCCATCATCAGCGCTTCCTGGCTGAGCCGCTCCGGATCGAAACGGTCGGAGGCGTCGAGCAGCGTCGCGATCTGTTCGGCAAGACGCGCGCGGATCGCCTCCGGCTTGCGGCCGGGCGCGGCTTCGGCCTTGTTCGCCAAACGCTCGATATCGTCCATGCGCTGGCCGAGAATCTGGCCGAGCGTCGTGCCCTCGCGCCGGCGCATCTCGACGAGGCTTTGCAGCGCTTCACCGAAGCCGGCCAGCATCACGGCTTTCGCCGCCTGCACCTCGGCGTCGTTGTCCTCCGGCTCGACCACCTCAATCACGCCCTTGATCCCGAGCAGGCCATCGACGCTCGGCAGCGCCGCGCCGGTGCGCTTGGCCAGATCCTGCGCAACCTTGAGCACCGAGGCGAGCACCTCCTCATTGATGCGGATCGCGGAGACCTCGCCCGAACGCTTGACGGTGAGATTGGCGTAGACGGTGCCGCGCGCCAGTTTCTCGGTCACCTGCTTGCGCGCCGCCGGCTCCACGTCGTCCCAGCCCGGCGGCAGTCGCATCCGGAAATCGAGCCCCTTGGCGTTGACCGACTTGAGCTCCCACTCGAAGCTATAGGGACCGCTGGTGCCGTGGCTTCGCGCAAAGCCGGTCATGCTCGACAGCGCCATTGCGATTCCCACTCCAGTTTGATTCAGATTGAAGATTCGCAACGCGAACCGCCGGGACAATAGGCCATCCGCCCGGCCGGTGGAAACCGGTTTTCGGCGCAGGAATCAGGCGGGATATGACAGACAAACCGCGGATTTGCCCTGAGCGGGCTTACTGGGCCGTCGGGGCATCCTGCGCTGCGGGCGCGGCGGCCGTCGTTCCCCGGCCATGCGGCCTGGCGCTGTGTGAGCGGGCCGCTTCATAGCGGTTGAGTGCGTCCTGCGATCCGGAGGATTTGGTGCCGTTCGCAGCCCGCGGTTTCTTCTTTGCGGCAGGCTGCTGTTGTGTCGGCTGTGCCGCCGGAGGCTGCTGCGCGGCAGGCTGTTGCTGCGGCGTTGCCCCGGTGGTCCCGGTCGGCGGCGGCGCGTCTTCAGGCTCGACGGTGTCGTTCTGCTGCTGGCGCTCGAGCGCGCGCAGCTTGGAGACCGCCGACTGGTGCTGGTTGTAGTTCTCGGTGAAGGTATGGCCGCCAGTGCCGTCAGCGACGAAGAACAGATCGCGCGTGCGCGCCGGATTGGCGGTGGCCTCAAGCGAAGCACGTCCCGGATTGGCGATCGGCCCCGGCGGCAGACCATCGATCACATAGGTGTTGTAGGGCGACGGCTGCTGGATCTCGCTGCGCTTGATCGGGCGGCCGAGCGTGCCCTTGCCGCCGACAAGGCCATAGATGATGGTCGGGTCGGACTGCAGCTTGATCTTCTGCCGCAGGCGATTGACGAACACCGCCGCGACGCGGCTGCGCTCGTCGGCGCGGCCGGTCTCCTTCTCGACGATGGAAGCCAGCGTCACAAGCTGATCGGGCGAGCGCAGCGGCAGGTCTGGATTGCGGCGCTCCCAGATTTCGGTCAGCGCGCGCTTCTGCGCCTGCTGCATGCGCTGGACCACCTGCTCGCGCGGCGTGCCGCGCGGGAATTTATAGGTGTCGGGCAACAGCGTTCCTTCACGCGGCATCTCGCGCAGCGAGCCGGAGAAGATGTCGTTGTCCTGCAGCCGCGCCACGATCTGCTCGGAGGTCAGACCTTCCGGCACGGTGAAGGCGTGCTGCACCACCTTGCCCTCGACGATGATGCCGATCACATCGCCAAGGCTGGCGCTTTTCGGAAACAGGAATTCGCCGGACTTGAGGCCCGAGCGTGCATTGAGCGCCAGCACGCTGCCGATGAAGGTCCAGCGGTCGGCCTTGATCACGCCCTCGCGGAGCAGGATGTCGCCGATATCGGTCATGCCGGCACGCGGCGGGATGTTGACGACCTTCTCCTCGGTCAGCGGACCCTTCGCGGTGAGCATCTGCTTGCCGTAGACATAGAGGCCGCCGGCGCCGAGCATCAGGATCACCAGTCCGGTGATGATGGCATTTCCGACCACCACGAACGGATTCTTCGCACGGTCCGAGCGCTTCGGAGGGTGCGGCATCTGCTGCGGCTCCAGCGCTGCGCGCGGGCTCTTCGGAGAAATGGGTGGCCTCTGACTCATGATCGCTACCTGAAATCCCGCTGGCCGACGCCGGGCCCATCAAAGATGTCCTGTGCCGAAGGATGCGGCGCCGACATCACAACATGGCTCTGTGGTTCGAGAACATGATCCTGTCTGCAAACTCGTGGTGACTTGGCGGTGCAGCGGTCCTTCGAGTCGGGATCACGCTCAATCTGGCATGGTCGATAGATAGCAATATGACCGAATACGGCAATTCGGTGAAGCCGTTACGTGAGTGAAGCTTAGTTGGTCACGCGCCGCAAGATCAGGGACGCGTTGGTGCCGCCGAACCCGAACGAGTTCGATAGCGCCACATTGATCTCGCGCTGACGCGCCTTGTGCGGCACGAGATCGATCGCCGTCTCGACGGATGGATTGTCGAGATTGAGCGTGGGCGGCGCAACATTGTCCCGGATCGCCAGGGTGCAGAAGATCGCCTCCACCGCGCCGGCGGCGCCGAGCAGGTGACCGATCGACGACTTGGTCGAGGACATCGAGACCTTCGATGCGGCGTTGCCGAGCAGGCGCTGCGCGGCACCCAGTTCGATCTCGTCGCCGAGCGGCGTCGAGGTGCCGTGCGAATTGATGTAGTCGATGTCGGAAGCGGCAATGCCGGCGCGCTTCATCGCGGCCTGCATGCAGCGGAACGCGCCATCGCCGTCCGAGGCCGGCGCGGTGATGTGATAGGCATCGCCCGACAGGCCGTAGCCGATGACTTCGGCGTAAATCTTGGCGCCGCGCTTCTTGGCGTGCTCGTATTCCTCGAGCACCACGACGCCGGCGCCCTCGCCCATCACGAAGCCGTCCCGATCCTTGTCGTAAGGGCGCGAGGCGACAGTCGGATTATCGTTGTACTTGGTCGACATCGCGCGCATCGCGCAGAAGCCGCCCATCGCGAGGCGATTGACCGGCGATTCCGTACCGCCCGCCACCATCACATCGGCATCGCCGAGCGCGATCAGCCGGCTGGCGTCGCCAATCGCATGCGCGCCGGTCGAACAGGCGGTGACGACAGAATGATTCGGGCCCTTGAGGCCGTGCTGGATCGAGACATAGCCCGATGCGAGATTGATCAGGCGGCCGGGAATGAAGAATGGCGACAGTTTGCGCGGACCGCGCTCGTGCAGCGTCACCGCCGCCTCGCCGATACCTTCGATGCCGCCGATGCCCGAGCCGATCAGCGTGCCGGTGGCACAGCGCTCTTCCTCGGTGGCCGGATGCCAGCCGGCATCGTTGAGAGCCTCGGTCGCAGCCGCGACAGCGTAGAGAATGAAATCGTCGACCTTGCGGCTCTCCTTCGGCTCCATCCACTGAGCGGGATCGAAGGTGCCGTCGGAACCGTCGCCACGCGGAATCATGCAGGCGATCTGCGAGGTCAGGTCGGAGACGTCGAAATGCTCGATCCGCCGCGCCCCGCTCTCGCTGTTGAGGATGCGCTTCCAGGTCGGGGCGATGCCGCATCCCAACGGCGACACCATGCCAAGGCCCGTGACGACCACCCTCCTCATTTGACCTCCTCAGACTCCATTTGAATGATGCTTGATGCAGTCGCCGCAAGTGCCGGGCGGCACAGGGCCGGCCTCAATCGTGAGGCGAAACGCAGGCGCGTGACATGCATGAAGGAACGGCATGACGCGCAGGCGATAGAAAGACGGCGGGCCGTTGCACAACAACCCGCCGACATCAATCGTAACGCGCGAGCTTCAGCTCTTGGCGTTCTTTTCCAGGAACTTGGTGGCGTCGCCGACGGTGAGAATGGTCTCGGCGGCATCGTCCGGAATCTCGCAGCCGAACTCTTCCTCGAACGCCATCACGAGCTCGACGGTATCGAGACTGTCGGCGCCAAGATCGTCAATGAAGCTTGCGGTATCGACCACCTTCTCCGGCTCGACACCGAGGTGCTCCACAACGATTTTCTTCACTCGCTCGCCAATCTCACTCATCGTATCAACCTCGTGTTTGTTCCATTAACTCGACCGCAGAACGATGCGAGTTGGTGTGCGTTCGTCCGAAAACTCGTTCGGCAATATACGGGGTTTTGAACTCCTGCAATCACGATCTTGCCGATGCGACACTGCGCAAGCGCACGACCCGGTTTTGCAGTTGGAAGCCCCCCGACCGATGCCGTTCGGTATCACACTTCCGAACCCTTGACTACACGCCCGCGCCGACACTGGAAAGGGCTTGCAATCCGGGGAAAAATCGCTAGGGCCTTCAAATCATTGCCATTCCACCATTGACGTGAATCGTCTGGCCGGTGACGTAGGCCGCCTCGTTGGAGGCGAGATAGACCGCAGCCGCAGCAATGTCCTCCGGCGTTCCCAGCCGTCCTGCAGGAACCTTCGCCAGCACGCCCTCGCGCTGCTTTTCGTTGAGCGCGTCGGTCATCGGGGTGGCGATAAAGCCCGGCGCGATGCAGTTCGCCGTCACGTTGCGGCGCGCATATTCCTGCGCGATCGATTTCATCATGCCGATCAGGCCGGCCTTGGACGAAGCGTAGTTCACCTGCCCGGCATTGCCGGTGACGCCGACCACCGAGGTGATTCCGATGATCCGGCCGAAGCGTTTGCGCATCATCAATTTTGTCGCGGCGCGGGCCAGGCGGAAGGTCGCCGTCAGATTGACATTGATCACCTCGTTCCAGTCCTCGTCGCGCAGTTGCACGAACAGGTTGTCACGGGTGATGCCAGCATTGGCGACCAGGATATCGAGCTGTCCCATCGCCTTTTCGGCGGACGGCACCAGCGCCTCGACCTCGTCGGCATTGCCGAGGTTGCACGGCAGCACGTGGACGCGGTCCTTCAATTCGCCCGCGAGCGTGTCGAGCACCTCGCGCCGCGTGCCGGAGATCGCCACCGTCGCGCCCTGCGCGTGAAGCGCGCGGGCGATGGCGCCGCCGATGCCGCCGGTCGCGCCGGTGACGAGCGCGGTCTTGCCAGTCAAATCGAACATCTCAGATCTCCCGGATCACGCGCGTGCCGCGGCCAGCGCGTCTTTGGCGGCTGCAATATCGTTAGGGGTGCCGACCGGAATTCCGACCGCGCCATCGGCGATGCGCTTGACCAGTCCGGACAGCACCTTGCCCGAACCGATCTCCAGAAAATGCGTCACACCCTGCGCGGCCATATAGGCCACACTCTCACGCCAGCGCACGGTGCCGGTGACCTGCTCGACCAGAAGCCCGCGAATTTGGTCAGGATCGGTCACAGCAGACGCGAGCATGTTTGCGACCACCGGCACGACCGGCTTGTTCACCGTCACCTTCGCCAGCGCCTCGGCCATCGCATC
This sequence comes from uncultured Afipia sp., assembly GCA_964384815.1. Lineage (GTDB taxonomy): Bacteria > Pseudomonadota > Alphaproteobacteria > Rhizobiales > Xanthobacteraceae > Afipia. Next base: position 246,827 of record CAYLLZ010000001.1, read on the forward strand.
GGCCGCCGGCTGCATCAGGCGGCAATGGAACGGCGCGGAGACCGCGAGCAGCATGGCGCGCTTGGCGCCTTTCGCCTTGGCGATCTCGACCGCGCGCTCGACCGCCGCCTTGTCGCCGGACACCACCACCTGGCCGCCGCCATTGTCGTTGGCAGCCTGGCAGACCTCGCCCTGCGCGGCCTCGTTTGCCACCGCAACGGCCGTGTCATAATCGAGGCCGAGCAGCGCGGCCATCGCGCCGGTGCCCACCGGGGTTGCCTTCTGCATCGCAAGGCCGCGAATCCGCAGCAGCCGTGCGGTGTCGGCAATCGACAGGCTGCGCGCGGCGGCCAGCGCCGAATATTCGCCAAGCGAATGGCCCGCGACGAACGCCACGTCGCGCGCCAGATCGACGCCCGCCTCGCTTTCGAGCACCCGCAGGGTCGCGAGCGACACTGCCATCAGGGCCGGCTGGGTGTTCTGGGTCATCTGCAAGGCATCGGCCGGACCGTCCCAGATCACCGCGCTCAGCTTCTCGCCAAGCGCCTCGTCGACCTCGTCGAATACCGCGCGCGCCGCCGGAAACGCCTCGGCGAGCGCCTTGCCCATGCCGACGCTTTGTGATCCCTGCCCGGGAAAGGTTAATGCCGCTGTCATGAATGCCCCTGAAAGTTGGGGCCGTAAGACACCGGCAGGCCCCGTCCTGTCAAGCGCGGGGTGCCCGCCATGGAACCGGACCGAACGGCCCGATCCGGCGGCGGTTCCCCTTGCCATCCCGGCCAAAATCCCTATAAACGCGCCATCCGTGGATCCCGGCCGGGAGCTGAACGGACGGTCTCACCAATATCACCTTTCAGGCGATCTTGATGCGGCAGGGCCAGTCGGTCCGTCGTCCCGTGCTTCCGCCTTCTGAGCATATCGAGTCCTTTCCGAAGGTCTCGAAGGGCTTGCCGCCGGGAACCGCGCCAACACTGGAAAGGACACCCATGCCTCTTTACGAGCATGTTTTTCTCGCGCGTCAGGATGCGAGCGCCCAGCAGGTCGAAGAGTTCACCACCCAGATCACCGGCGTGATCGAGGGACTCGGCGGCAAGGTCACCAAGACCGAGAACTGGGGCGTGCGCTCCCTCACCTACCGCATGAACAAGAATCGCAAGGCGCATTTCATGCTGCTCAACATCGACGCCCCCGCAGCGGTGGTCGCCGAGATCGAGCGCCAGGAGCGCATTAACGAAGACATCATCCGCTACCTCACCGTTCGCGTCGATGAACTGGAGGAAGGCCCGTCCGCCATGATGCGCAAGGCCGACCGTGACCGCGAACGCGACGATCGTGGCGGCTTCCGCGGCGACCGCGATGGCGGTTCGCGCGAAGGTGGCTTCCGTGGCGATCGCGGTCCGCGCCGGTCGCGCGATGACGACGCAACTGCATCGGTTGAGGAGTAAGACACATGGCTGACGCAGCCGCACGCCGCCCGTTCTTCCGCCGTCGCAAGACCTGCCCGTTCACGGGCGCCAACGCGCCGAAGATCGACTACAAGGATTCCAAGCTGTTGATGCGTTACGTCTCCGAGCGCGGCAAGATCGTGCCGAGCCGCATCACCGCCGTTTCGGCCAAGAAGCAGCGTGAACTCGCCCGCGCCATCAAGCGCGCGCGCTTTCTCGGCCTGCTGCCTTACGTGATCCGCTAAGGGTCACCATTCGATCTGCCTCATGGTGAGGAGCGAAGCGAAAGCTTGGCGTCTCGAACCATGGGGCCTCATCCTTCGAGACGCGGCGAAATTGCCGCTCCTCAGGATGAGGGGTTGACCACCGGGCGTGGCGATCACGTCCTTTATTTCATAACACGCCGGGTCGTTCCGGGGTGGATGGTTGGGGCCCTGGGCCTCTAACCGCTCGAAGGGGGCGGGACAGCTGATGACAGGTCTTTTGATAGCACTGGCAGCGGGCCTCGCCTCGGCAACGATGTTCGCATCGATTGTCTCGGGGGCGGCGATCTCGCTGCTGCTGTTCTATCTCGCCCCGCTGCCGCTGATGACCGTCGGCCTCGGCTGGGGCTCGAGCACCGCCGCGATCGGCGGTCTGGTCGGCGCGCTCGGCGTCGGCGGCGTGTTCGGACTGCCCTATATCGCTGCCTTCACGGTGACCGTGGCGCTGCCGGCCTGGTGGCTCGGACACCTCGTTTTGCTAGCGCGGCCGGTGTCCTCCGATCCGCAGCTTGCCAATCTCGCCCCCGCGCTCGACTGGTATCCGATCGGCCGCCTTATGGTGTGGATCGCCGTGTTCGCCTCGATCACCACCGTGAGCGCGATGCTGACGCTCGGCACCGATGCCGAGACCATTCACGCCGGGCTGCGCAACGTGCTGATCCGCATGGGCGGCGTCAGCACCGAGCACCTTGCCAACGAATCGGTGAACCGCACCGTCAACGCGCTGGCCGCCCTCGCGCCGGGCGCGGCGACGCTGATCGCGACCATGACGCTGACGCTCAACCTGTGGCTCGCGGCCAAGATCACCGCGACCTCACAACGCCTGAAGCGCCCCTGGCCGGACCTGCGCATGACGCAATTGCCCAACACGGCGCTTGCCGCCCTGGGCGTGGCGATCCTGCTCTGCCTCGCCGGCGGCCTGATCGCGCTCGTCGCGCAGATCTTCAGCGCCGCGCTGCTGATGGTCTACGGCATGACCGGCTTTGCGGTGGTCCACACCCTGACCCAGACGGTCTCGGGCCGCGCGATGATGCTGGTCAGCATGTATGCGGCCACGATGCTGATCGGCTGGCCGCTGGTTGGCGCCATCATCCTCGGACTGGCCGATGCCGCGTTTGGAATTCGCCGCCGCTACTGGCAGCGGCACAATCAGTTACCGCCATCAACCTGACTTCAAGCACCACTTCAACAACAGAACACAACACATCATCAGACAACGAAGGAGATCGAACATGGAAGTCATTCTGCTGGAGCGCGTGGCCAAACTCGGCCAGATGGGCGACGTGGTCAAAGTGAAGGACGGCTTTGCCCGTAACTTCCTGCTCAAGCGTCACAAGGCGCTGCGCGCCACCAAGGAAAACCGCGAGAAGTACGACGGCATGAAGGCCGAGCTCGAGGCCAAGAACCTCAAGGCCAAGAGCGAAGCCACCCAGGTCGCCGAGAAGATCGAAGGCCGCAACGTCATCGTGATCCGTCAGGCCTCGGAAAGCGGCCAGCTCTACGGCTCAGTCTCGGTGCGCGACATCATGGCGGCGCTGGAGGCGGACGGCGTGTCGCTGAACCGTCATCAGGTGCTGCTCGATGCGCCGGTCAAGGAGATCGGCCAGCATCACGTCGCGATCGCCGTGCACCCGGAAGTCGAGATCGGCGTGACCGTCACCGTGGCGCGCAGCCAGGCGGAAGCCGAGCGCATCAACCGCGGCGAGGACGTCAACAGCCGTCAGGAAGACCGTGACGCCGCCGCCGAGGCGATCGCCGCCGCGGGCGAGTTCTTCGATCCCGAAGCGCAGCACGACGACGCCGAAGCTCCGGCCGCCGAGGCCCCCGCCGACGAGAAGTAAACGGCAAGCCTTCTGCCGACATAAGAAAGCCCGGCCTGACGAACTCAGGCCGGGCTTTTCATTTGGGATTCAGCCGTCGCGCGAACTTGCTGCGCCAACCTATTGGGAAATCGGCGCAGCCGGCGGCCCGGCAGGCTCACGTGCGGGTGCCGGAGGCGGAGGTGGCGGCTCATCGAGCTTGAACACCGGCATGTTCGATGCCGGAGCTTCGGCCGTCTTCCCGGCTGTATCCGGAGTGTCGCCGGTTCCACCCGCGGGCGTCTCCTTCGGCGCTGGCGTGACGGCGGGTACCGGATCGGACCGTGTGGCGGCGCTGCCCGCTTCACCCGAATCGGCTGGCTTGGCCGAATCAGGCTTGGCGGAGTCAGCGGCAGGCGCTTCGGGCTTGGCGGCAGACGCCTTGCCATCCTCGGCCTTGCCGGCATCGGGGCTGCCGGCATCGGTCTTCGCCGTCCTGGCGTCGTCGTCCGGCTTCGCGGCGGGCGTCTCCGGCTTCGCCTCGGACGGCGCGGCCTTCGGTTCGCCCTTCGCAGCCGCCGCCGGCTTACGCCTCTCTTGTTTGGATTTCCTGCCCTTCGGCGCGGCCTCGGCCGGCGCTTCGTCTGCGGCCGCCGGAGCACCCGGCTTGTCCTCCAGACGCTCGACATCGGGCCGCCGCGCTTCGCGCGAGCGCCTCTCGGGCTTTGCCTCCGGCTCGGCCGAGGGCTTCGGCCCGGTGCGCGAATCCTTGCCCTGACGAGTCAGGTTGCCCTCGCCCACACGCCTGTCGGCAGCGCCGTTCGACAGCACATAAGCGCTGAGAGCCGACGCCATGTCGGCGCTGGTGGTGTAGTGCTGGCGCAGGAAGCCCGGCAGCGAGCCGGGCGACACCGTTTTCAACAGGCCGCGCGAGCTCTTGTGGCACAGCGCACAGGTTGCCGAGAACAGTTGCGAAGGGCTCTTGCCGGCTTCGAGGTTCTGGGCAGGGGCCGGACCCGTTGCCATATGAAAGATCAGAAGCGTCACCGCCGCCGAAATGAGCGCCCGGCTCAACATCCGCGTTCTCCAGAAAGCCTCGACGAAGCGCAGGAGCACCCGGAGGCAGGGTTGTGTGTGTCGGGGCCACCATTAGCTGATTATGCGGCGAATGGAAGCATGGAGATGTCGCAAATCCGTGAGCCGAAAACAGGGAACAGTCCTGCGCCAGAAGCATTGCAAAATCGGCCGATCCGTTAAAAAATCGGTCTTTGATTGAAGGCCTTACCGAAGACGTCAGAAAGCGACGGCACGGTGATGGACGCCGTCGCATCGAATGGATCAGTGGATGATGTCCATGGACCGTTTGCTGCAACTCTTCCTGTCACGCTTCATCCGCACCGGGTCGATCACTTTCACCACCAGCAGCGGATATACCTTCACCTGTGGCGACGGCAGCGGCGAGGGCGTCGCGGCACGGTTCGTCACCGCGGCGGCCGAACGGCGCTTCCTGATCGACCCTGAACTCGCATTCGGCGAAATCTACACCGACGGGCTGTTCGTGATGGAGCGCGGCTCGATCGCCGACCTTCTGGCGATCGCCCTCGCCCAGCCGTTCGACATGCCGCGCTGGGTCAAGCTGCGCGACGGACTGCGCTACCTCACCCGCGGCTGGCAGCAGTTCAACTCGCTGCGGCGCTCGAAGACCAATATCAAGCGGCACTACGATCTCGACGGGCGGATGTACGCGCTCTTCCTCGACGCCGACCGGCAATATAGCTGCGGCTATTTCGAGCATCCCGACGCCACGCTGGACGATGCGCAACTGGCCAAGAAACGGCATCTCGCTGCCAAACTATTGCTGAAGCCCGGCCAGCGGGTGCTCGATATCGGCTGCGGCTGGGGCGGGCTCGGTCTTTATATGGCGGAGATGACCGGCGCGAACGTCACCGGCGTCACCCTTTCCCAGGAACAGCTCCAGGTCGCCACCGCTCGCGCCGAGGAAAAAGGCCTGTCCGGCAAGGCGCGGTTCCTGCTCGAAGACTATCGCGCCATTCCCGGCCCGTTCGAGCGCATCGTCTCGGTCGGCATGTTCGAGCATGTCGGGGTCAAATACTACGATACCTATTTCAAACGCTGTGCCGAACTTCTCACCGACGATGGCGTCGCGCTGATCCACGCCATCGGGCGGCCGGAGCCGCCGGGCATCACCAACCCATGGGTGGCCAAATACATTTTCCCCGGCGGATACATTCCGGCGCTGTCCGAAGTGCTGCCGGCGATCGAGCGCAGCGGGCTTCTTGTCAACGACATCGAGATCCTGCGCCTGCACTATGCCGATACCCTCAAAGCCTGGCGCGAGCGGTTTCTGGCGCGGCGGGAGGAAGCGGCGCTGCTTTATGACGAATGCTTTGTGCGGATGTGGGAGTTCTACCTCGCCTGTTCGGAGATGAGCTTCCGCAAGCAGAACATGTTCGTGTTCCAGATTCAGCTCAGCAAACGGCAGGGCGTCGTTCCCATCACCCGCGATTATATCGGCCACGAGGAACGGCGGCTGCGCGGGCTCGAAGCCTCCAGCGGACCGCGGCTGCAACTTGCCGGCGAATGAAGCGAACGCAAATGCAAGCGGAATCGACTCCAGGTCATCGTGATCCCGATCAAACGGTGTGGGAATCGGGCATAAGACGACAAGCCGCTTTCTCCCGGCACACTGCCGGTGGCAGATAAGTGCCTCCCATTTGACTCAAAGAAAGCGCACCGTCGCGACATGGCCCTCTCCGACTCGAACATTGTCAAGCTCGCGCCTGACGTCAGCGCTGCCGCCTACCGCACCGCGCCCCACAACATCGAAGCGGAACAGAGCCTTCTGGGCGCCATCCTGGTCAACAACGACGCGTTCTACCGGGTCTCCGACTTTCTCGAGCCGAAGCATTTCTTCGAGCCGATCCATCAGCTTATCTTCGAGACCTCCGGCAGCATCATCCGCGCCGGCAAGGTCGCCACCCCGGTGACGCTGAAGACCTTCGTTCCGGCCGACACCGACATCGGCGGCATGACGGTCGCCCAGTATCTCGCCCGCCTCGCCGCCGAAGCCACCACCATCATCAACGCCCATGATTATGGGCGCACCATCTACGACCTCGCGCTGCGCCGCGACCTGATCCGCATCGGCGAGGACATGGTCAACGTCGCCTATGACGCGCCGGTCGATTTCGCCCCGCGCGCCCAGATCGAGGATGCCGAACGCCGTCTTTATGAATTGGCCGAAGCCGGCCGCTATGACGGCGGGTTCCAGAAATTCGGTCAGGCGCTTGCGGTCGCTATCGACATGGCGGCAGCCGCCTACAAGCGCGACGGCAACCTGTCCGGCCTCGCCTCCGGCCTGCGCGACATGGACACCAAGATGGGCGGCCTGCAGCCGTCCGACCTGATCATCCTCGCCGGCCGCCCCGCGATGGGCAAAACCGCGCTCGCCACCAACATCGCCTATAACGTCGCCCGCTCCTGGCGCGGCGAGACCCAGGCCGACGGCACGACGAAATCGGTCAATGGCGGCGTGGTCGGCTTCTTCTCGCTGGAAATGTCGGCCGAACAGCTCGCCACCCGTATTCTCGCCGAACGCACCGGCATCTCGTCGAGCTCGATCCGCCGTGGCGGTATCAGCGAAAACGATTTCGAAAAGATCCGCGATCACGCCATCGAGATGCAGCATCTGCCGTTCCACGTCGATGACACCGGCGGCCTGTCGATTGCGCAATTGATGGCGCGCGCCCGCCGCCTCAAGCGGCAGAAGGGGCTCGACCTTCTGATCATCGACTACATCCAGCTTCTGTCCGGCTCCGGCAAGCGCTCCGACAACCGCGTGCAGGAAATCACCGAGATCACCACCAGCCTCAAGGCGCTGGCGAAGGAATTGAACGTCCCGATCATCGCGCTGTCGCAGCTCTCGCGTCAGGTCGAGGCGCGCGACGACAAGCGCCCGCAACTGGCGGACCTGCGTGAATCCGGCTCGATCGAGCAGGACGCCGACGTGGTGCTGTTCGTGTTCCGCGAGGAATACTACCTGCAGAACAAGGAGCCCCGTCCCGGCACGCCGGAACACGAGAAGTGGCAGACCGAGATGCAGCTCGTGCACGGCAAGGCCGAAGTGATCATCGGCAAGCAGCGCCACGGCCCCACCGGCACCATCGAACTGCAGTTCGACGCCAGCGTCACCCGTTTCGCCGATCTCGATCAGGGCCAGCATCTGCCGGACCGGATTTGATCGTCTCGCCGCGCGAATATGATATGAAAGCGGCATGACCCAGCCGCCTTCCATCCCATGACTTCACCGTCCAATCCCAAGCCGGTTTCCGAATCGAGTGCCGCGACGCTCGACGCGCGCACGCTCGAGGCGACGCCCGGCGTGCTCACCATCGATCTCGACGCCATTGCCGCGAACTGGAAGATGCTCGAGAGCCGCGCCGTGCCGGCCGAATGCTCCGCCGTGGTCAAGGCCGACGCCTATGGCTGCGGCCTGCCGCAGGTGACGCGCCGCCTCTCTGCCGCCGGCTGCAAGACATTCTTCGTCGCCACGCTGGACGAGGCGAAGGCCGCGCGCGCCGCCGCGCCGAAAGCTACGATCTACGTACTCGACGGCTTCTTCTCCAATTGCGGCGATGCGTTCGCCAAGATCGACGCCCGCCCGGTGATCGGTGATCTCGGCGAACTCGCCGAATGGGACGTCTTCCGCCGCACCAGCGGCTGGAGCGGACAGGCCGCGATCCAGATCGACACCGGCATGCATCGCCTCGGCCTGACAATGGAAGACGCGCAGGCGCTGATCCCGCGCATCCGCAAGGGCGACCACGGCATCTCGCTGGTGATGAGTCATCTGGCGAGCGCGGAGCAGATCGATCACCCCGCCAATGCGCGGCAGGTCGCCGCCTTCCGCGAGATCGCCTCCGAATTCTCCGGCGTGCCGGCCTCGCTCGCCAACTCGTCCGGCATCTTCCTCGGCTCGCATTTTCATTTCGACATGGTGCGGCCGGGCGCGGCGCTCTACGGCGTCAACCCGACGCCGGAAGCCGACTCGCCAATGCAGCCCGTCATCAACCTGAAAGTTCGTGTCGAGCAGATCCGCAACGTGCCGAAAGGCGAGACCGCCGGCTACGGCGGCATCTGGACCGCGCGCCGCGACAGCCGGCTTGCCATCGTCACCGCCGGTTATGCCGACGGCTACTTCCGCGCCGCCAGCGGCATCGATGGCACACGCGGCGCCGAGGCGATGGTCGCCGGCCATCGCTGTCCCCTCGCCGGCCGCATCTCGATGGACCTGATGACCATCGACATCACCGAGGTGCCGCACGGGGCGGTGCGGCGCGGGCATTTCGTCACCTTGATCGGCGACGGTATCGGCGTCGACGAGCTGGCGCACCATTTCGGCACCATCGGCTACGAGGTGCTGACCAGCCTCGGCCGCCGCTATGTGCGGGTCTACAAGGGCGAGAGCTGAGGTCCTCAATCGTCATCAGCGTGTTCCTGACCGTACAAGCGCTTCCGGTTGACTTTCCGGAGAAAATAAGGAACAAAAATAGAACAAGAAATCCCTGTTCAGGACGACCGGTTCCATGGCCCGCGCTGCAGCTCTCTCCTTCGTCTGTCAGAACTGCGGCACCGCCTATAACAAGTGGCAGGGCAAGTGCGAGGGCTGCGGCGAGTGGAATACGCTGTCGGAGGAAGACGTCTCCGGCGCGTCCTCAATGCCCGCCAACCTGCGGCCCAAGCGCAAGGGCCGGGTGTTTCCGCTGGAGAGCCTGACCGGCGCGACGCAGGACGCGCCCCGCCTGCCCTCCGGCATGGGCGAACTCGATCGCGTCACCGGCGGCGGCTTCGTGCGCGGCTCGGTGCTGCTGGTCGGCGGCGATCCCGGCATCGGCAAATCGACCCTGCTGACGCAGGCCACCAGCATGCTGGCCCGCGCCGGCCACCGCGCGGTCTATATCTCCGGCGAAGAAGCCATCGCGCAGGTGCGGCTGCGCGCGGCGCGATTGGGCCTTGCCGACGCGGCCGTGCAGCTTGCCGCCGAGACCTCGGTCGAGGACATCATCGCCACGCTCTCGGAAGGCAAGCCGCCGCGCCTCGTGGTGATCGATTCAATCCAGACCATGTGGACCGACACGGTGGATTCCGCGCCCGGGACGGTGACGCAGGTCCGCGCCTCGGCGCAGGCGCTCATTCGCTTCGCCAAGAAATCCGGCGCGGCGTTGATTCTGGTCGGCCACGTCACCAAGGACGGCCAGATCGCCGGCCCCCGCGTGGTCGAGCACATGGTGGACGCCGTACTGTCCTTCGAGGGCGAAGGCTCGCAGCAATTCCGCATCCTGCGCGCAGTAAAGAACCGCTTCGGCCCGACCGACGAGATCGGCGTGTTCGAGATGACGGGCCTTGGCCTGCGCGAGGTCTCCAACCCGTCCGAACTGTTCCTGTCGGAGCGCGATCTCGGCAGCCCCGGTACCGCAGTGTTCGCCGGCATCGAAGGCACACGGCCGGTGCTGGTGGAGTTGCAGGCGCTGGTGGCGCCGACCTCGCTCGGCACCCCGCGCCGCGCGGTGGTGGGATGGGATTCGAGCCGCCTGTCGATGGTGCTGGCGGTGCTGGAGGCACATTGCGGGGTCAAGCTGTCCGGCTACGACGTCTATTTCAATGTCGCCGGTGGCCTGCGCATTCAGGAGCCGGCCGCCGACATGGCCGCCGCCGCCGCGCTGGTGTCGTCGCTGACAAATGCGCCGCTGCCGGTCGATGCGGTCTATTTCGGGGAAATCTCGCTGTCCGGCGCGGTGCGCCCGGTGGCCCAGACCACCGCACGGCTGAAGGAAGCCGCCAAGCTCGGCTTTGGCCGCGCCGTGTTGCCGGAGACTGCGCGCGGCGAGCCGGGTGGCGGCGATGCCGGTCTCAGCCTCACCAGCGTCGGCTCGCTGACATCTCTAGTCGCGGAGATCGCGGCGCGCGGCAAGGCGCGCAAGCCGCGCGAGGATGCCTGAGGCCGCGAAAATCGCGCGCGCCAAAGCCACAGCCGGCAAAAAATCCACCGGATTGTTCCGATTCGGCCCTTGCAAGGGTCCCATGTGCGTGACGCTGCGAAAATCGAACGTTATACAACGCCGCGCGGGCCTTGCAGGCCCCCCGATATCGCCGTCACGTTAGCCATGATGATGAAACCCGATTCGGGATCATCCTCACCAAGCGGGTCCGAACGGAAAGATGCCCATTACGCTTCTCGATATGATCGTGCTGACCGTGATGCTGCTGTCCGGTCTCCTGGCGATGATCCGCGGCTTCATGCGCGAGATTCTGTCGATCGCGGCCTGGGGCGCGGCCGCGCTCACCACGCTCTACGCCTACCAGAAGCTGCTGCCGACCGCGAAAAGCTATTTCAACAACGACACGGTCGCGACCATCGCTGTGATCGCCGGCGTGTTCATCGTCACGCTGATCGTGGTCTCGATCATCACGGTGCGCATCTCCGACATGATCCTGGACTCCCGGATCGGCGCGCTCGACCGCACCCTCGGCTTCCTGTTCGGTCTCGCCCGCGGCCTGCTGATCATGGTGGTGGCCTTCGTGTTCTTCGCCTGGCTGGTCCCCGACAAGCAGCAGCCGGACTGGGTCCGCTCGGCCAAATCCCGCACGGTCCTGCAAGGAACCGGAGACTGGTTGATGGGCCTCTTGCCGGACGACCCGGAAAACACCATCTTGAAGAGGTTCAAGAAATCCAAGCCGGACGAGGAGCAGACCGATGCCGCTCCCGACAACCGCTCTGGGGATGCGCCGGCGAATGATGGCTATGCGAAATCGACCCGAGACAGCCTCAAATCGTTGATTGATGGCAAGGCGGCAGGGCGTTAGTTGACTGTGGCGTTAACTCTAGCGGCATGAGACCGGAATCCCGACGGGGTTTTCGGATACATGAAGCACTTGATCCGGCGGAGACGTGTGGTGGATGACATGAACAGCCAGTCCGATGGCAGCGCCAAACAGCCCACCCGCTCCGACGACTTCGACCTCGACGATCTTCTTGATGGCGACACGCTGCGCGAGGAATGCGGCGTGTTCGGCATTTTTGGTCATCCCGAAGCGGCGGCGATCACCGCCCTTGGCCTTCATGCCCTGCAGCACCGCGGTCAGGAAGCGGCCGGCATCGTCACCTTCGACGGCCAGCGCTTTCATTCCGAACGCCGTCTCGGCCTTGTCGGCGACACCTTCTCGCGCGGCGATGTGATCGCCCGCCTGCCCGGCGATTCCGCCGTCGGCCACGTCCGCTACTCCACCACCGGCGGCACCATCCTGCGCAACGTCCAGCCGCTGTTCGCCGAACTCAACGCCGGCGGTTTCGCCGTCGCCCATAACGGCAATCTCACCAATGGCCTCACCCTGCGCCGCGACCTGATCCGTCAGGGCGCGATGATGCAGTCCACCACCGACACCGAGGTCATTCTCCACCTTGTCGCCCATTCCAAGCGCGGCCGCTTCATCGAGCGCTATATCGAGGCGCTGCGCGCCATCGAGGGCGCCTACGCGCTGGTGGCGCTGACCAACAAGAAGCTGATCGGCGCGCGCGACCCGCTTGGCATCCGCCCGCTGGTGCTGGGCGAACTCGACGGCTGCCCGATCCTCGCGTCGGAGACCTGCGCGCTCGACATCATCGGCGCCAAATACATTCGCGACATCGAGCCCGGCGAGATCATCGTGTTCGACAAGAAGGGCACCGAGATCCATAAACCCTTCCCGCCGCAACCGGCGCGCCCCTGCATCTTCGAGTACATCTATTTCGCCCGCCCGGACTCCATCGTCGGCGGGCGTTCCGTTTACGAGGTCCGCAAGGGCTTTGGCGCGCAGCTAGCCCGCGAGAGCCATGTGGACGTCGATGTGGTGGTGCCGGTGCCGGATTCCGGCGTGCCCGCCGCCATCGGCTACAGCCAGGTCTCGGGCGTGCCGTTCGAACTCGGCATCATCCGCAACCACTATGTCGGCCGCACCTTCATCCAGCCGACCCAGAGCGTGCGCGAACTCGGCGTGCGCATGAAGCACGCGCCGAACCGCGCCGCGATCGAGGGCAAGCGCATCATCCTGATCGACGACTCGCTGGTGCGCGGCACCACCTCGCGCAAGATCGTGCGCATGATGCGCGACGCCGGCGCGCGCGAAGTGCATTTCCGCCTCGCCTCGCCGCCGATCCTCTATCCCGATTATTACGGCATCGATCTGCCGGACCGCGCCGGCCTTCTGGCGGCGACCCACTCCATCGAGGAAATGCGCGACATCATCGGCGCGGACTCGCTGGCGTTCCTGTCGATCGACGGCATGTACCGCGCGGTCGGCGAACCGGGCCGCGATCCGGCCAATCCGAAGTTCTCGGACCACTGCTTCACCGGCGCCTACCCGACGCTGCTGACCGACCACAGCAAGACCGAGACCTCGCCGCGGCAATTGTCGTTGCTCGCCGAGGCAAGCTGAACACGGCGGCACATCCACGTCGAACGGCGCCGTCGCGAGGTGGTCAGATCGCGATATCGCGCATCATGAATTGCGCATCGTCGCTGTAGCTGCGCAGCTTCGCTTCAAGCTCGGGCACTGCCGTCCCGACGAAACCGTGCCGCTGCCAGAACCCGGACGAGCCGTTCACCGCAACCAGCGACAGCGATGCCAGCCGCTCAGCGCGCGCCTGCTCGATCAGCGCCGCCACCACTTGCGCCGCCGCGCCGGAGCCCCGCGTGCCGGGCAGCAAGGCGATGTCGTGGATGTAGTAGGTCGATGGCGCTGTGGGCAGTTCGCCGAGCAGCGCGTTCAGCGCAGGTGGTTCGCGATCACGCCACGGATGGCTGACCACATAGGCCGCGACCTTGCCGTCACGCACGAACACCCGGCAGCCTTGCGGATACAGCCGCAAGCGCTCGACGAACACCGTGTCGTCCTCCGGGTAATCGGGATGGATCACGGCGGCCAGCGCGCTGACGGCCAGCAGATCCTCCGGCTGCATCAGTCGCCATGAAGCAGGTTTCGCGGTCATGGCGCCGTGTAGCACAACGATCGCATCCGCCTCCAGCGCCCGGCTTCTTCCGGCGTCATGGCCGGGCATAGCCCGTCGAAGACGGGCGTGAACGCCCTTTCGTCCCGCCATCCACGTCTGTAAAACCATCCGCAGCAAAAGACGTGGATGCCCGGCACACGGCCGGGCATGACGATTCCTGAACACAGGCCCGCCCGCATGACCCCTCTCGCTTCCCGCATCGCCCTCGTCACCGGCGCCTCGCGCGGCATCGGCTACGCCACCGCCCGCGCGCTCGCCCGTCTCGGCGCGCATGTGATCGCCGTCGCCCGCACCCAGGGCGGGCTCGAGGAACTGGACGACGCCATTCGCGGCGACGGCGGCAGCGCCACGCTGGTGCCGCTCAATCTCACCGATTTCGACGGCATCGCACGGCTCGGCGCGGCCTTGCATGAGCGCCACGGCAAGCTCGACATTCTGGTCGGCAACGCCGGTGTCGGCGGCCCGTCTTCGCCGCTCGGCCATATCGAACTGAAGCCGTGGAACGACGTGATGGCGATCAACGTCACCGCCAATTTCCAGCTCATCCGCTGCATGGAGCCGCTGCTGCAGAAATCCGATGCCGGCCGCGCGGTGTTCATCACCTCGGGCACGGCCAGCAAGGCCAGCGCCTATCGCGGCCCCTATGCAGCGTCGAAGGCGGCGCTCGAAGCGTTAGCGCGGGTCTGGGCGCATGAGACGGCGAGCACGGCGCTGCGCGTCAACCTGTTCAACCCCGGCCCGATCCGCACCCGGATGCGCGCGGCGGTGATGCCCGGCGAAGATCCGATGACGCTCGATACGCCCGAGCAGGTTGCCGAATACATCGTGCCGCTGTGCGATCCGCTCTGGACCGAAACCGGCAAGCTCTATGACTATCGCAGCAAAAGCGTGATGAAATTTCGTCCGCCGTCCGCGTGACGCGGCCTGCTCGCATCAGCAGACAAATCAATCGGCAGACAAATTAAAAGCCGCCAGTCTTGCAACTGGCGGCCGGCCCCAGCCCGTGAACAGGAGCCACCGTTCAAAAACTGGAGTAAATGAACGGCGCGCAATTATTGCCAAGGGCACCGTTGCCATCACAAGGCATAAAAGGTCGCACCCCGCGCATCGGGCGCTGATTGCAAAAAAGAAACGGAAAAGTCGGTGTTTTACGACTTTCGTTTCGCCTTATGCGCGAACGGATTGGCTTTCTCGCGCAACGTGATGCGCAGCGGCGTGCCGGGCAGATCGAACGCCTCGCGCAGGCTGTTGGACAGATAGCGCAGATAGGATGTCGGCACCGCGTCGGTGCGCGAGCAGAACAGCACGAAACTCGGCGGCCGCGCCTTGGTCTGGGTGATGTAATTCATTTTCAGTCGCCGTCCCGACACCGCCGGCGGCGGGTTGTTGGCGACGGCCCGTTCGAACCAGCGGTTGATCTGGCTGGTGGAGATGCGGCGATTCCAGGTGGCGTACGCCTGTTCAATCGCCGTCATCAGGCGGTCGATACCCTCGCCCATCATGCCCGACACCGCGACCACCGGCGCGCCTCTCACCTGCGGCAGCAGATGATCGGCCTGCTCGCGCAGCCGCGCGATCTGGTTCGGCGCACGCTCCATCAGGTCCCATTTGTTGACCGCCAGAACGATCGCGCGGCCTTCGCGCTCGACCAGATCAGCAAGGCGCAGATCCTGCTCCTCGAACATGTGCTGCGCATCCATCACCAGCACCACGACCTCGGCAAAGCGCACCGCCCGCAGCGCATCGGAGACCGACAGCTTCTCCAGCTTGTCCTCGATGCGCGAGCGGCGCCGCAGTCCCGCGGTGTCGAACACCCGGAACGGATGGCCCTTCCATTCGACATCGACGGCAATGGCATCACGCGTGGTGCCGGCCTCGGGGCTGGTCAGCAGCCGCTCCTCGCCGAGCAGACGGTTGATCAGCGTCGACTTGCCGGCGTTGGGACGCCCCAGCACCGCAACACGGATGGCACGCGCCGGCCCGCCTTCAGTCTGGCTGTCCGGCTCGTCGAAATCCGGGGCTTCGTCCTCATCGTCCTCGACCGGCTCCGGCATCAGCGCGGCAAGCGCGTCGTAAAGATCGCCCATGCCCTCGCCATGCTCGGCCGAGATCGCCACCGGCTCGCCAAGGCCGAGCGCATAAGACTCCAGCGCGCCCGCCTCGCCGTGCTTGCCCTCGCTCTTGTTGGCGATCAGCACCACCGGCTTGTTGGCGCGCCGCGCGAAATCGGCAAAGGCGCGGTCGCTCGGCGTCAGGCCGGCACGCGCATCGAACACAAACATCAGCGCATCGGCGTCCGCGATCGCGGTTTCAGTCTGTTCCTGCATCCGCGCCGTCAGCGAGCCGCGCGGACCCTGATCGAGACCGGCGGTGTCGATGATGGTGAAATCGAGATCGCCAAGCCGCCCGCGTCCCTCGCGGCGGTCGCGGGTCACGCCGGGCTGGTCGTCAACCAGCGCCAGCTTCTGGCCGACGAGCCGGTTGAACAGAGTCGATTTGCCGACGTTGGGACGACCGATGATGGCGAGGGTGAAAGACATGGTCGATCCCGTTCGCCCGTTCCGGACTTCCTGTCAACGGCGGGCGGGCGAAAAGAACGCGGCAGGCGGTGCCGCGTGGCGATCAGCGCTGGAAGCTGCCGCTCGGCAACGGCGCCGGGAAGGCCGGAGGCTGCTGTTGCTGCTGCAACGGCGGCGGTGCGGTCTGGGCGGCAGGTGCCGGCGCCTGCTGGGCCGGCTCCTCACGCGGGATCGCGGTCGGACTGACGTGCTTCCTGCGCTTGGCGGGCTTGGGTGCTGGCGGCGCTGCGGGTGCGGCGTCCTCGGGAGCAGCATCAGGGTTGGACGCGGCGCGGGCCGGCCTGCTTCCGTGCCTGCCCCGGGGCTCCGGCGCGGGCGGCTGCTCGACGACGGGCGGCGCATCGGGCTGCGCCTGCGCGCCACGATAAAGCTCCTTCGGCACGCCCTGCTCCACGCCGGGCACGCCTTCCGGGAACACGTCCTTGCGCTCGCCGGGCAGCTTCTTCTTGGTGTCGAGGAAGTCGAGCATGTCCATCGGGTCGAAGCTCGACACGCCGCCCCCGCAGCCCGCCAGCGCGCAGCTCAGCGACACCAGCACCGTGGCGGCGATCAGACGTTGCGAAAAGCGCATCGTTTTTCCATTCGACATCGACCAGAACTCTTGAAACTAGCTTTTTGCAGCCGGTGGCAGCAGCGCCTGCAGGGCTTCGGCGCGGGCACGCAGGCCCTGCGGCGAGGACGCATCGCTCGCGATCTGATCGAGCCACTGCCGGGCGGCGGTCATGTCGTTGGAGCGGAAGGCCGACAGCGACAGCAATTCGCGCGCGGCGTGACGGAAGGTGCGGCCGTTCACGGCCAGCGGCTCAAGCCGGGTGCGCAACTCGGCGTAAGGCACGGTATCGACCAGCAGGCCGGCGGCGCGGATATGGGCGACATCGCGCTCGGCCATATCGAGGTTGGTATCGGCGGCGATGCCGTCATAGAGCTTCACGGCGGCCTGCGGATCGCGCTTGCCGACCTCGGCCGCAGCGCGCAGCCGCGCCAGAGCCCGGTAGCCGCTGGTACCCTCAGCAGCGATCTTGTTGAAGGCGGCCTCGGCTTCCGCGGGCTTCTTCTCATCCGCCAGAGCGACAGCTTCCTGGAAGGCATTGCCGAACTTCGCCGACTTCTCGGCTTCCAGATACTGATAGCCGCGCCAGCCACCGACCGCGCCGACAATCAGCAGGGCACCGACGACGATCAGTCCGGAATAGCGGTCCCAGATCTTCTTGAGCTGCTCGCGGCGCAGCTCTTCATCGACTTCACTAAAGAGTTCAGACACTTAATATACCCCACCCAGAATCCGGATTAAGCCGCCAGGGCGCGTGACGCGCGCAGAATCCCCAAGGTGACGGCGGCGATACACTACCGGTATGGCCGCGGCAAGGCAAAGCGAGCCAGATCAAAGCGTTAACTGCGGAAACGACGCCTAGCCGGCGGTTTTCGGCTTCACGCCATAGACATGTTCCGGCCCCGGGAACGCACGGGAGCGGACCTCTTTGGCGTAGTCCTGAATTGCAGCCTCGATGCCCGGGCCGAGATTGCCGTAGCGCTTGACGAATTTCGGCGCCCAGGGCGAGAGCCCGAGCATGTCTTCCAGCACCAGCACCTGCCCGTCGCAGGCGACGCTGGCGCCGATACCGATGGTCGGAATCGGAATAATCTCGGTGATGCGGCGGGCGAGCGGCTCGGCCACCGCCTCCACCACCACCGAGAATGCGCCGGCCTGCGCCACCGCGCGGGCATCGTCCTGGATCGGGCCGCTGCCATTCTCGCCGGCGTTGAGCCGAGCCGCCTCTTCCTTGCCCTGCGACTTGAAGCCGCCAAGCGTATTCACCGACTGCGGCGTGAGGCCGATATGGGCCATCACCGGAATGCCGCGCGCCGCCAGAAACTCGATGGTCTCGGCCATCCGCACGCCGCCTTCGAGCTTCACCGCGCCGGCATGGGTCTCCTTGAGGATACGCGCGGCCGAATGAAACGCCTGCTCCTTCGACGCCTCATAGGAGCCGAACGGCATGTCCACCACCACCAGTGCCTGCTTGGAGCCGCGCATCACCGCGCGCCCCTGCAGGATCATCATCTCAAGCGTCACCGGCAGCGTGGTCTCGAAGCCATGCATCACGTTGCCGAGCGAGTCGCCGACCAGAATGACGTCGCAATACTTGTCGACCAGCGCGGCGGTATGCGCGTGGTACGAGGTCAGCATCACGATCGGCTCGCCTCCCTTGCGCGCGAGGATTTCCGGCGCGGTCTTGCGCTTGACGGCGGACTGTACGGACATGCTTCAAACTCCAACGACAGGAACGCCGATCACCAGCGGGTGGAAGGCGAAGGCGAGTGCAAGATAGGCGATGACGCCGATCACGACCGCGATCACATCATTGCCGACACCGCCGACCGGAATGGGCGGGCTGCCCGGATCGGCGCGGCGCTTGAGGGAAATGCGGTCGTAGACCGCCCAGGCCAGCACCGAGCCGAACAGGATGATCGAGCCGAGATCGCCATTGGCGAGCAGATGCGCCAGCGCCCACAGCTTCACGCCGGCGAGCATCGGGTGCTTCAGTTTTTCGTAGATGCGGCCGCGCACGTAAGCAGCAACAATTAGAATGGTCGCCGGCAGCATCAGGGCCAGCGTCAGATGTCGCATCGCCTTGGGCGGGTACCAGATGTCCACCCACTCGGTGGCGCGATAAAGGCTGAAGCCCTTGGCGATCAAGGCAAGGCCAAGAATGGCGACGACGGCATAGAGCGTTTTGTAAAGCCCCTCGCCAAGGCGCGCGATCAGGCGCGCGCGGCTCTCGCGCCGCGTCGTCAGGACATGGACGCCGAGAAACAGCACCAGACCGAGAATGAGCAGGATGAATCCCATTGACCAGACCCGTTGCACGCCACTGCGCGGCCAGTCCGGCCGCTCGCATCCTGTCGGGTACCATTTTTATGGTGCAGCGCGCAACGCTGGCAGAGGCATCCAGACGCAAGCTAGGCCCGAAGACGCGGGGCCTTACGCCGCCTTCTTCACATCCTTGATGCTGGTGAAGGTGATGCCAGGCGACCGCTCGCGGGTGTAGCCGAGATAGAACTCGTTCCTGGCGAGAAATACGAGGTCACCGTCGACGTCTTCGGCGATCGAGGAGCCGTTGGCATTGACGAAGGTGTCGAACGCCTTGCGGTCCTCCGCCGCGAACCAGCGCGCAAGCTGGAATTCGCTGACCTCGAAATCCACCGGCAGCGAGTACTCCGCTTCGAGACGCGCCTTCAGCACGTCGAGCTGGAGCTGGCCAACCACGCCGACCATCGCGGGCGAGCCATCGCGCGGGCGGAACACCTGCACGACGCCCTCTTCCGACATCTGCTGCAAGGCTTCCTTCAGCTTCTTCGCCTTCATCGCATCGCCGAGCCGGACGCGGCGCAGGATTTCCGGCGCGAAGCTCGGCACGCCGACAAAGGCGATGTCCTCGCCTTCGGTCAACGTGTCGCCGATCCGCAGCGTGCCGTGATTGGGAATGCCGACCACGTCGCCGGCAAAGGCCTCGTCGGCAATGGCGCGGTCCTGCGCGAAGAAGAATTGCGGGCTCGACAGCGTCATGTTCTTGCCGGTACGCACCAGCTTCGACTTCATGCCGCGCGTCAGCTTGCCCGAACACAGCCGCGCGAAGGCGATGCGGTCGCGATGGTTCGGATCCATGTTCGCCTGGATCTTGAACACGAAAGCGCTCATCTTCGGCTCGGAGGCTTCAACGCGGCGGACGCTCGCCTCCTGTGCACGCGGTGGCGGCGCGTAACGACCGAGCCCTTCGAGCAGATCACCGACGCCGAAATTGCGCAGCGCCGAGCCGAAGAACACCGGCGTCAGATGGCCCTCGCGGAACGAGCCCAGGTCGAACGGCTTGCAGGCCTCCGAGACCAGCTCGAGCTCCTCGCTGACCGCGGCGGCATCGAGATTGGGGTTGCGGCTGGCCAGATCCGCGATGGCGATCTGCTCGGCCTGTCCGGTCTTGGCGCCGCCGCCGTCCAGCAGCCGCACGCCACCGGTGGTGATGTCGTAGGTGCCGAGAAAGTCGCGCCCCCGCCCCACCGGCCAGGTCATCGGCGTGGTGTCGAGCGCCAGCGTCTTCTCGATCTCATCGAGCAGGTCGAAGGGATCGCGGCTCTCGCGGTCCATCTTGTTGATGAAGGTGATGATCGGGATGTCGCGCAGCCGGCAGACCTCGAACAGCTTGCGGGTGCGGTCCTCGATGCCCTTGGCGGCGTCGATCACCATCACCGCGGAATCGACCGCCGTCAGCGTACGGTAGGTGTCCTCGGAGAAGTCTTCATGGCCGGGCGTGTCGAGCAGGTTGAAAACCAGCCCGTCGAACTCGAACGTCATCACCGAGGTGACCACGGAGATGCCGCGGTCGCGCTCGATCTTCATCCAGTCCGAACGGGTCGAGCGCCGTTCGCCCTTGGCCTTGACCTGTCCCGCCAGATTGATGGCGCCGCCGAACAGCAGCAGCTTTTCGGTCAACGTGGTCTTGCCGGCGTCGGGGTGGGAAATGATCGCAAAGGTGCGGCGGCGCGCGACTTCTTCAGCCAGCGGCGAGCGCGAGGAGGATTCGGCGGATACGGCGATGTCGGACATGGGCGAGCGTGTGACAAAGAAAGGCGGCGGGATCAAGGGTTTCAATAAAGATGCAGTTGCATCCTTATTGAAAAGACGCCATTTTGGGCAGGCGGGGACGACCCCGCCGTCACGGCTGCGGGAACTCCCCCGCCCGACCGTATCTCACTATTTTCTGCGGGGACGACCCTGCCTGTCGAAGGAGCGCTTTCATGGCGTGGGTCATTCTCTTTGTCGCCGGCTTGATGGAGGTCGGCTGGGCGATCGGACTTAAATATACCGAAGGCTTCACCAGACTGGTGCCGTCGGTCCTGACGTTGACCGCCATGACGATCAGCGTCGTTCTGCTCGCGATCGCGCTGAAGACGCTGCCGGTCGGCACCGGCTATGCGGTCTGGACCGGCATCGGCGCGGTCGGCACCGCCATTCTCGGCATCGTGCTGTTCGGCGATCCGGCGACGGTGGCGCGGCTTGCCTGCATCGGCCTGATTGTGGCCGGTATCGTCGGGCTGAAGCTGGCGACGTAAACGCCGTCATTGCGAGGAGCGCAAGCGATGAAGCAATCCAGCTCTTTTAATTCTGGATTGCTTCGCTTCGCTCGCAATGAAGATGATTCAAAGCGACCGTTTGAAGTAATGCGCGATCTCGCCGACGATGCCGCGACGGAAGGTCAGCACGCAGATCACGAAGATCGCGCCCTGGATCACCATCACCCACTGGCCGAAGCTGGCGAGATATTGCTGCGTGGCGATGATGATAATGGCACCGATCACCGGGCCGAAGGTGGTGCCAAGTCCGCCGACCAGCGTCATCAGCACGACCTCGCCCGACATGGTCCAGTGCGTGTCGGTCAGCGAGGCATTCTGCACGACGAAAATCTTGATCGCCCCGGCTAGGCCGGCCAGCGTGCCGGACAGAATATAGGCCATCAGCTTGTACTGGTCGGCCTTGTAGCCGAGCGAGACCGCGCGCGGCTCGTTCTCTCGGATCGCTTTCAGCACCTCGCCGAACGGCGAGTTGACGATGCGATAGATCAGCAGGAATGCGAGCAGGAAAAACGCCAGCACCACATAGTAAAGCGTGTTGGTGCTCGACAGGTCGAACAGGCCGAACAGCTTGCCCAGCGGCACGCCCTGAATGCCGTCCTCGCCGCCGGTGAACGGCACCTGCACGTAAATGAAATAAACAAGCTGCGACAGCGCCAGCGTGATCATCGCAAAATAGATGCCCTGCCGGCGGATCGCGATCACGCCAGTGACGACGCTCATCAGAAACGCAGCCACCACGCCGAGCAGGATGCCGATCTCCGGCGTCACGCCCCACGACTTCAGCGAATAGGCGGTGGCGTAGCCGGCGGTGCCGAGGAACATCGAATGACCGAACGACAGCAGGCCGGAATAGCCTATCAGCAGATTGAAGGCACAGGCGAACAGCGCGAAGCACAGCGCCTGCATGACGAAGTAAGGATAGAGGCCGGTCAGCGGCACGATAGCGAGCAGGCCCGCCATGATCGCGAAGCCGATCATCTCGTCGCTGGTGCCACGGCCTCCGGCAGGAATGGCATTGTCGGTGATCGAGGTCATTAGGTTGCCCTCCCCGTCAATCCGGTCGGCTTGACCAGCAGCACCAGCACCATCAACACGAACACCACGGTGTTGGATGCCTCAGGATAGAAATATTTGGTCAGCCCCTCGATCACGCCCAGCGCAAAGCCGGTGATGATCGAGCCCATGATCGAGCCCATGCCGCCGATCACCACCACCGCGAACACCACGATGATCAGGTCGGCGCCCATCAGCGGCCGGACCTGATTGATCGGCGCCGACAGCACACCGGCCAGCGCGGCGAGCCCGACGCCAAGACCATAGGTGAGCGTGATCATGCGCGGCACGTTGATGCCGAAAGCGCGTACCAGCGTCGGGTTCTCGGTCGCAGCGCGCAGATAAGCGCCAAGACGCGTTCGCTCGATCAGGTACCAGGTGGCCAGACACACGACGAGCGAGAACACCACCACCCAGCCGCGATAGATCGGCAGATACATGAAGCCAAGATTGATGCCGCCCTTGAGCAGGTCGGGGATTTCATAAGGGATGCCGGACGAGCCGAAATAATTCTGGAAGATACCCTGGATCACCAGCGCAAGACCGAAGGTCAGCAAGAGACCGTAAAGATGATCGAGGCCGGTCAGCCACTTCAACATCGTGCGTTCGATCACGATGCCGAACAGGCCGACGATGATCGGCGACAGCACCAGCGCCCACCAGTAGTTCAGTCCGGTATACTGCAACAGGAAATAGGCGACGAACGCACCCATCATATAGAGCGCGCCATGCGCGAAATTGATGATGTTGAGCATTCCGAAGATCACGGCAAGACCGAGACTGAGCAAGGCGTAGAACGAGCCGTTGATCAGTCCGACAAGAAGCTGTCCGTAAAGGGCCTGCATCGTGGAACGCCTTTTCGAGGATCAAACGCCGAGATAGGCGTGCAGTTTTTCCATATTGGCCTGAAGCTCGGCATTGGCGAACGCGTCAATGACCTTGCCGTGTTCGATGATGTAGAAGCGGTCCGCCACTGTCGAGGCAAAACGGAAGTTCTGCTCGACGAGAAGGATGGTGAAACCTTCTTCCTTGAGCCGCGCGATCATCCGGCCGATCTGCTGGATGATGACCGGCGCAAGACCTTCGGTCGGCTCGTCCAGCATCAGGAAGCGCGAGCCGGTGCGCAGGATGCGCGCGATCGCCAGCATCTGCTGCTCGCCGCCTGAAAGTTTGGTGCCCTGGCTGCCGAGCCGCTCATGCAGGTTTGGGAACAGGTCGAAAATCTGTTCGACCGCCATGCCGCCGCTGCGGATCACCGGCGGCAGCAGCAGATTTTCCTTCACATCGAGGCTGGCGAAAATGCCGCGCTCCTCCGGGCAGAACGCGATGCCGAGCCTGGCGATCCTGTCGGACGACAGGCGAATGGTCTCCTGGCCTTCGAAAACGACCGAGCCCTTGCGTTTGCCGATAATGCCCATGATCGACTTCAGCGTGGTCGATTTGCCGGCACCGTTGCGCCCGAGCAGCGTCACCACCTCCCCCGGCCGCACCTCGAAATCGATGCCATGAAGGATGTGCGACTCGCCATACCAGGCTTCGAGATTCCTGACGGCGAGAACCGGCGCGGTCACGGTGTCACGCATGTCCGGCTCCCAGATAGGCTTCCTTGACGCGCGGGTCCTTCGACAGCGTGGCGTAATCGCCTTCCGCCAGCACGCGACCGCGGGTCAGCACCGTGATGATGTCGGACAGGTTGGAGACCACGCTGAGATTGTGCTCGACCATCAGGATGGTGTGCTTGGCGGAGATGCGCTTGATCAGCGCGGCGATCTTGTCGATGTCCTCATGGCCCATGCCGGCCATCGGCTCGTCCAGCAGCATCATTTCCGGCTCGAGCGCCATGGTGGTCGCAATCTCCAGCGCACGCTTGCGGCCGTAGGGCATCTCCACCGCCGGCGTCCGGGTGAACTCGCTGAGGCCGACATCGGCCAGCAGTTCATGCGCACGCGCGTTGAACCGGTTCAGCACCGATTTCGAACGCCAGAAATCGAAGGAGCTGCCGTGCTGACGTTGCAGCGCAACACGCACATTCTCCAGCGCGGTGAGATGCGGAAAGACCGCTGAGATCTGAAACGAGCGCACCAGACCCAGACGTGCCACGTCGGCCGGCTGCTCGGCCGTGATGTCGCGGCCGTTGTAGATGATCTTGCCGCGCGACGGGCTGAGGAACTTGGTGAGGAGATTGAAGCAGGTGGTTTTGCCGGCGCCATTCGGCCCGATCAATGCGTGGATGCTGCCGCGCCGCACCCGGAGATTGACGTCATTTACCGCGACAAAGCCCGCGAACTCCTTGGCCAGTCCCTGCGTTTCGAGAATGAAATCATCAGTCGGCAAAACGACTTCCCCGTCCATCTTTGCGACGCAACATAGCGCAACGATCTTGTCTCTGCCTTCGCGTCTGCGAAAGAATATGCAGCGGATGTCTCACTTTATGCAAGACATCTGCGACTTTGGCTCTGCTACATTTGGCTGAGTATCAACAGGGCCACATTGCACAATCGGCATTAACGGCGTCCATACCAACTTGCACCATACCGCCATCGATCCCGAAGTTTCGGCTTGCAGTCGAGGCTTGAGGGTCCATGATGAGGCCGGACGGATTCAATTTCGGGGTCCAACATGCCCGTCGAGATCAAGATCCAGCAGCCGTCGGCTCCGCCGTCCGGATTTACAAGCGCCAACGCCGAAGTCATTCGCTCCATCACACAACGCAGCCTGCTCAATACCTGGCTTCGACTTTACAGCGAAAAGAAAGCACCGCCCAGATTCGAGGACTATCATCCCGGCCTGCCTCCCGAGGAAGCCAAGGATATCATCTGCTACACGGTGACCTATTCCGCCGGGACGCCGCACGTGCGGATTGACAGCTTCGGCACACGAATGTCCATTGCTTACGGTGTCGCAGCCGCAGGCCGCGATCTCGCCGAATATGTCGGGCCAAAGCTGGCGCCGCTCATTATGCCCAATTACTACGCATGCATCGCGCAGCGGCTGCCGATCTACACCATCTCGACGGCGGAAGACGTCCATGGCCGCTCGGTCGATTTCGAACGGCTGCTGATGCCGTTTGAAGATGGCGGCGTCGTCAACCGGATCATGGCATGGGTTGAGACCATCAGCGAGGATGGCGGGTTCGAGATCAGAAATCTGATGCGGTCGGACGACACGCTGCGAACCTACAAGCTGCGCGCCGTGATCGATCACGACCTGGTCTATCGTCCGCCGAGCCGAATTCCGACCAACGACATCATCGAATTCGATTGAAGTTTATCTTGATCGAAATCGATACGAATGACGACGCCGCGCCGACGCGTGCTTACTTGCGCGCTTTTGCCGCGCCGAATTGCTTTTCGTAAATCTCGGGCTTGAAGCCGACGATCACCTTGGCCCCTACTTCAAGAACTGGCCGCTTGATCATCGAAGGCTGTGCCAGCATCAAGGCAACCGCCTTACGCTCGTTCAGGCCTTCCTTGTCGGATTCCGCCAGCTTCCTGAACGTGGTGCCGGCCCGGTTGAGAACCGTCTCCCAACCCGCCGCCTTGCACCACTTCTCAAGAGCGCCCTTGCTGACGCCCTCTTTCTTGTAGTCATGAAAAGCATAGGCGACGCCGCTCTTGTCGAGCCAGGCGAACGCCTTCTTCATGGTGTCGCAATTCTTGATGCCATAGATGGTGGTCGTCATCGCATTGCCTGTCTTGAAGGGCTTTTCAACATACGGTCTTGAAACAATCCCTCAGGATCACTTGCCGTCGTCGATATAGACGATAACCGCCGCATTGGCGATCAGGATGGAGTCGCCGCCTTCATACGGAACTTCGAGGCCGCCCTTCACGGCCTTCACCGTGATCTTGCCGTAAGGCAGCTCCTTGGCAACCGCTGCCGTGTCAACGCCGTTCGGCTCCGGCACCGCGACGGTGACATCAACAAACATGTCGTCGCGCGTCTTGCCGACCAGAGGAAAGAAGCTGAGGCTCGAATGGCGGAGCGCGTCGGAAACGGCGCGGCGTGCCGCCTTGGTGCCGTCCTTGCCGTGAACATCCACACCCATTCCCATCTCGGTAATACAACGCACGCGTGCCATCGTCTCGCTCCTGAGCTTCAACCTACGTCTGATCGCCATAACCGGTCTTGCCCGATGCGACAAGGCCGGTTCGGCTTTCGAACATGGGCCAGCTCAAGAGTGCCTCTAAAGGCCCAGCCGCTTGGCGACCCGCTGCGCGGTCGCGCGCCGCTGATCGGTAATGGCCTGCGCGTTCTGCCGCGCGGTGCTCAGGACAGCAGCCGGCGCGGTCTCCGGCGTGCCGCTGTTGAAGGGCGGCTCCGGCGCATATTGCATGTAAAGCTGGATCGCCTGCGCCGTCTCCTCGCCGCGCAGATCAGCGGCGACCCGCAATCCACCATCGATGCCGGCAGTCACGCCCGCGGCAAACACCATGTTGCTATCGCTCACCACGCGCTGGTTGACCGGAATGGCGCCGAAGATCGGCAGCAGTTCGAACGCCGACCAGTGCGTGGTGGCGCGCCGCCCCTTGAGCAATCCGGCCGCGCCGCAGATCAGCGCGCCGGTACAGACCGACAGCACACACTTCGCGCCGGCTGCCTGCCTGCGCACCCAGGCCAGCACCTCCTCATCCGCCATCAACGCCTCCTGCCCGTAGCCTCCGGGAATGTGCAGCACATCAAGTTGCGGCGCCTCGGCCAGCAGCGCGTCAGCGGCAAGGCGCAGCCCGCGAATGTCACGCACGGTGTCGAGGGTCTTGCCGTAAAGACGATACGTCGAATTCGGGATGCGCGAGAGGATCTCGAACGGACCGGTGAGATCGATCTGGTCGAGGCCCTCGAACAACAGCGAGCCGATCTGAAGATGGGTGTCGGACGGGATCATGCGAGGCTCCGGCGATTAGGTCTGGACAAGCTGATCGTAGGCTGACAGGCTCTGGCGGATATGCCAAAGACCCCTCGTTTTCCGCCAAAGCCGCGCCGGATCGAAATCCTCGCCTTTCCCGGCGTGCAACTGCTCGACGTCGCGGGGCCCTTGCAGGTGTTCGCGACCAGCAATGTGATTGCGGCGAGATCGGGCGACACAGCGCCCTACGAGCTGCAGGTGGTCGCGCCCAAAGGTGCGCCGGTGACGACCTCGGCCGGCCTCGGCCTGATCACCGCGCCGCTGCCGCGAAAGCCGCTCGCGCTCGATACCCTGCTGGTCGCGGGCGGCGCCGGCGTGCGCGATGCCGCAACCGACAAGGCCTTGGTAAAGTGGGTTCAGAGCCGCGCGTCACAGGCACGGCGCGTTGCCTCCGTCTGCACCGGCGCATTTCTGCTCGGCGCGGCCGGATTGCTCGACGGCAAGCGAGCGGTGACGCACTGGACCGAGTGCAAGGAGCTGGCCCGGCGCTTTCCTGCCATCCATGTCGAGCCCGATCCGATCTTCGTGCAGGACGGCGCGGTCTGGAGTTCGGCCGGGATCACGGCGGGCATCGACCTGGCACTGGCGTTGGTCGAGGACGACATCGGGCGCGAGATGGCCCTCGCCGTTGCGCGTCACCTCGTCGTATTCCTCAAGCGGCCCGGCGGACAGGCGCAGTTCAGCGCCGCGCTGTCGCTGCAAAATGCCGAAGACCGTTTCGGCGCGCTGCATCAGTGGATTTCAAATCATGTCGGGAGCGATCTGTCGCTCCCCACGCTCGCGCGACAGGCCGGCATGAGCGAGCGCAGCTTCAGTCGCCGCTATCTTGAGGCCACCGGGCAGACGCCGGCCCGCGCGGTGGAACGGCTGCGCGTGGAAGCGGCACGACGTCTGCTCTCGGACACACGCCAGCCAGTCAAGCGCATCGCCGCGCGATGCGGTTTCGGATCGGAGGAGACCATGCGCCGCAGCTTCCTGCGCACGCTCGCCGCGACACCGCAGGACTATCGCGCGCGGTTCAGCTCGTAAGCATGAATGAAGCAGCGCGTCCTCACAACCCGAGGAATTTGAAAGGCGCGGTTTCCTTGAACTGGTCGTTGGCCATGCCGGAATAGATGTGAACCTGATTTGGACCAAGATCCAGCTTCATCACCTTCCCGGTCTTCTCGGAGAAATCCAGTTTCGTCAGATCGACCCAGAAGATATTCGGAGTCAGAACCGACTCGAAGAAATAAAGCTTGCGTTTATGATCGGAGACCGTGCGCCAGCGTGTCGAGGAGATGTTGGGCTGGTCCGGCGTGGTGATGCCGAAGGGAACGGAGACATTGCGGATCACGCTGAACACGCTGGCAATGGCTTCGATCGGCGTCTCGGTCTTCGGGATCGCGTTCACATAGAATGAGGCGCGCGCGAAGCGATCGGAGGCGCGGTTGGTGCCGGGCAGCATGACGGTGCCGCCGATCTGCTTCCAGTATTCATTCAGCGCGAGTTGCTGCTCAAAGGTGGGCGAGTTGGTCATCACCTGATAGGCGCGGCTGTGATGGATGACCTGCTTGCCATCGATATATTCGACGATCGCGCTGTCGCCGGACGCATCCGAGAGCGAGAGGTGCAAGGTGGCGAGTCTGCCTTCACCCGGCACGTTGGCGGTGACAATCGTGAAAGGCGTCTTCGCCAGCGCATCGACCGCCTCCTGCACGGTGGCAAAATTGTCGAGCACATATTGCGCCCAGGCTGCGATCGACAGGCCCGGCCCTTTGCCGTCGTATTTTGGGTAAGAAGATTCGACCAGCCACAGCACGTTGGCGACAAGTCCCGCCTCGTTCATGCCATCCGTGGTCGAGATGTCGTACCCCGATGCGATGACACTGCCGTGTTTCGACGTCCACTGGATCGAGTTCGGCCCGACTTCGCCGGACCGCTTCATCCCGCGCGGGAATACCCAGAGATTGGTGCCGACATCGGTCTTCCAATCCATCGAGCGTCCTGTGATCACCTGATCATTGGCGCCAAGATAGACAAAGCGCGTGCACGCTTCGGTCACCGAGGACACGAACAGGCTCGTTGATGTGAAGAGAGCGGTGCAGAGGGCAGCGAATGAACGCATGCGTGACATCAGAGCCTCCCTTGCAATCTATCTTACGATGATGCCCATCCCAGGCGGCGATGCAACGCCTCTCACGGCATTGCTACGTCTTTCTGCGCAACCTGCGGAACTCCTCCATCGGTCCCAGCTTATAGCGGGCTTGAGACAATGCCTGCGTTGCAGAGGCAATAAGTCAGGGACCTGCACGAACCTACGATTTCGCCGCCGGTACCCCTACTCCCACTCGATTATACACCGCGCCAAGAAAGCACCGTAAATGCGGTGCTTTTTTCTTTTGCGCGAATTCGGTGCCGTCATTCATACCGTCAAAAATCCTCGCTGCTGATTTTATTGGGCAATTTTCGACGCCCGAAAAATCGCACTATCCACTACGATCCATTGGACTCACATCGACCGTCTGCATTTCACCTCTCCATTCGGAAAACGCTCTTTGACGGATTGACTTGGCTGCGAAACGATCGTCAAGAAAACACGAAAAACCGCTGTTTTATTGATCGAGAACTCACTCTCAATCCTTGCTCTTATGTCGTCTCGGACGCAAGCAGCACTTCGCGATAGCAGTACGCACTTTATGTTCGTCAACATCGCCCTTCAAGGCGGTGGGATGTCAGCTCCTTGCGCCGCATTTCCTGCCGAAGCGCAGCCGCGAATTCCGTTTCGCTAACTGACTTTCGCTTCTTCAAGACGGCCTTCTTGATGGCGTCGATGCAAACCCGTTCGATATCCGCATAGGACATGTCGATCAATTTGCTGACCGTGGTATTGATATCGAAGTTCGCCGGGAAATTCGCAAATTGACGCGTCAACAGGAGCATGATTCACGCTCGTTGGGTGGATCAAAAGAAAGAATATCGTCGAAGCGGCGCCAGAGAGCATCGTCTAGAGACTGCGGAAGATTAGTTGCCGCGATCACAAGTCCCGGCCCTTTGAACCGCTCAATCATCAGGAGCAGACTGTTGACGACGCGTCGTAGTTCGTTGTGCTCGGTCGTGTCGACTCGCGTGCGCGCGAGCGCATCGAATTCATCGAGAAACAGGATGCAGGGTCTGCTGATGGCCAACTCGAACAGCCGACGCAGATTACTCGCCGTCTCTCCAAGAAATGATGAAATGATCACGTCGATGCGAGCACTATAAAGCGGCAGCGAAAGTTCGCGCGCCAGAACTTCGGCACAGAGCGTTTTGCCGCAACCAGGAGGACCCGAGAACAGCAGCCGGGTAGAAATCGGCAAACGGTGGCGCCTGAGCTCCTCGCTTCGTCGGCGCTCTTCAATGATGCTTTCGACCAGAGATCGTGTGTCGGGATTCAACACGATATCATTCAGCCCGCGGGAGACGGCAATTTCGTCCACGAGGTCGGTCGCTGCATCGATCTGGCTTGTAAGTGTCGTCAGACCCGGCTGAGGTACCGCCTGATAGTCAGTGCGCACATTGGCATCGAGTATCTTTCGGAGTGACTCGGCGAACGGTTTTTTGCCTTGGTTGGC
Organism: uncultured Afipia sp.; assembly: GCA_964384815.1. Taxonomy (GTDB): domain Bacteria; phylum Pseudomonadota; class Alphaproteobacteria; order Rhizobiales; family Xanthobacteraceae; genus Afipia. The sequence goes on from CAYLLZ010000001.1 coordinate 277,640, forward strand.
GGCGTCATCGATGATGCGTAGCGCGGCGGCCCGGAACTCCTGGGTCCGGCCAAAGCTTCCGACGAGCTTCTTGATGTGGTCGGCCTTGGCCATGCGCTTCTTGCCTGCCCCGATTCGCACTCGCGTAGACTGTATCTTGTAGCGGGACGGAGAGCCCCAAAAAGCTGACGTGGACTTGGCCTTTGAAGTGCTGACGAAAACCAGGGAAGCGACAAGGAAGTAAAAAGGGCCCCCGATCCCCGATGACCAGGATTGCAGGCCGACGCTAATATGGCAGAGCGGATATTGGGGGTGTCGAGCGCTCCCGCCCGATTCAGCCTCGTGTTTCCGAGATATCGGCCTCCGGTCGGCCACTCCAGACGAAACGATAAGTCTTGTCTTTCCGCACGTTTACGACAAAGGCCGGCCGAAAGCATGCAATACAAGTGCCGCCTCGGTGACGCACGCTCGAGTAAATTACGCCGAGCGACTCCGCTGCCAGCAATTGCTGCGTCAGATCCTGCGACGCGCGATAGCTGTCAGGGGTAAGGCAATCTGCGAATTTCGTCTCGTCGCGGAGATCGTGAAAAGCGGCGCTGAAATCGGCGAGGTAGTCATCATAGGTCACCTCTTCGTCGAACCAGCCCACCTCTGCCAATTCGACGGACTTGTGGAATGCAACCTCTGCCTGAGCGGTCTCGATCGCGAAACCCGCATACCAGGCGCCGCGGTCCGGCGCATTGAACCGGCTCCCGAGCGGATGCGCATGACAATACGCCGCGTTCACGATGCGAGAATATGGCACGCCAAATACGAGCTCGTGGATACCGATGCCGGGCAGCAGATCGTTCTCGGCGAGGAGACGGTCGTTGGTGGCATTGTCGAGATCGAAGATGTCCCTGAGATGCACATCATCCTGGGCGATGCGGGTCAGAACGCTGTCGCCGTTCGTGCTGTATTTCGAGGGGATCAGGCGATGGGTGTCGTTCTGGCGGACGAGACGAACAGGCGGCAGCGTCACACGCCGCCTCGCCGGGCATCGAGCAGGCGCCGGACTGTTTGCATCGCCGGCAGGCCTCCTTTGATCATGTAAGCGAGTGCGGTCAGGCCGCCGAAGATCGGGTTGGCGTTCGGCCGCTGCACCCAGGCATCGGCGAGCTTCTCCGAGTAGAGAATATTGAGCGCCTTGAATATACCAACCAGATAGGAGATGCGCGTCAGCGTATCGGTGTCGAGCGAGCGCTTCGGGCTTTTCTTCATCTGGTAAAAGTGCCCATTGGAGATGCCCCCCAGCAGCGCGCGAGCGTCCTCATCGCGCACGCTCCATCGCGCCATGATATTGAGGAACGCCATGATCGCGGACGGACTCAGCCGCTCCCTTTCCTCTTTCAGGGAAAGATCGACCAGAGGCGACGGTTCGTATCGGGTCGCCGGATATTGGGGTAGCAGGGCCAAAACGATCCTCCAATATCGGAGCATATTATCTCCATTTTTGGATATTTCAAGGGGTGCTCCGGGTAGGGAGCCCGCCTACCCTCTTCCGCTGCTCGACCGGAGTACCGCGGCCCCGATTAAGGCCGAGGCTTTCACCAAAGCATCGATGCGAGGAATGGCAAAAGGCAACGACGGTTGTATTGAGAATGATATCGCCCCGCACGAGGCTCGACATCTTTAGGCGTTTCATGTCGGTCCCGGCGTCCGTGTCTCAATATGCAAATACAATTGTGTGAACTAACCGAGTGCTCCCCGACCACCGAGGCCGATGATTCTGTTGAACCAAGCGCGCAAGCGGCCGAAAAATGAATTGGTCTTTGCAGGGACGAAGGCGTCAATTTCTACAAAAAGCTTGTTGGCACATTCATCGATGGTGAGAAAATCCTGCAACATCTGTTTATGAAACACGGCTACCGGAGATCCTTCCGTCGGCGAATGCGTCATCCACGGCCGATAGGCGCCCAGTTTATCCTGCTGCGCTTTCAGCTCAAGGTAAGTCTTGTAGTCCGCTGCCGCGAACGCTTCTCGTTGAAGGCGATTGTATTCGGTAACGTTGGGTCCTGAGACGATGAACGGCAAGACGTAGAGCGGGATGCGATGCGCCAATGAGTCACGGAACGCCGTGACGTGTTGAAACCAATCCTTTCGCGATTTTAAATATTTGCGAAACGGCTTCGAAAACGACTTGCGCAGGAGCCAGTAGCCTTCGCCCAATCCTACAACGCGACGATCCAACTCGCCGCCACGTTTATCTTTCTGGCCCGTTTCGTAGACCCATATCCAAGCAAGGTTATCGAGACACCCTTGCACGTTGATAACGAACGACTGGATCAGAATGGTCGCCGCAACCGTGTCGTCCCTGTCCGGGATATCTTCCTTCTCCGGCGGCAAGATGTTGAATACATAGTCGATCGCGCGGATCATTGTGTCGAGCCTGCGAACAAGCCCCTCAAAAGCATACGATCTAGCGCGGTCGCTCTTAAAAACACGCACAATAAGTTTGTCTTTTAGAGCGCCAAACGTCTCATGAAGATCGTCTTTCGCCTTATTCAGCTCAGCGACGTCTTCTGCCGAAAAAAATCCAGCCATTTAAGCTTCCCTTACCGACTAATCATTGCTCACTTCGATGTCCTGATTCACAACCGCGCTCTCGACGAAATTGCCAAGCGCACCGACGGTCGAATTGTAAATTGAGGTGCTGCCGTTGGCGCTCCAGAGCGTAAGCACGAAAGCAACTTCCTGCTCGCCAGCCTGACTGTGGTGATTCCAACCAAATTGATAAAGGTCACGCGTATAAACACGAGCGTAGAGTTGCAAATGCGTGCCATCGAACGCTATGCCGTCGCGGTGTGTAAAATCGCGCGTGTGTCGACGGATGGGCTGCCACTTCTTCAATTCTTCGCGGGCGTCTTCTTCTTTCAGGGTTGATTCCAGCATCTTGCCGACGAGCGGCCCCCAATCGTCGCCTCCGGTCGGGTATCGCAAGGAGGTCTGCAAGCGCGAGGCAAAATAGTTCGCACCCGCGAATGGTGAAACCAATGGCTTGAGGATCGCCGTAAGGCTGGCCCGACCGTAGAGCTTGCCGTTTCGGATCAACTCTGGCGGGATCGGGATGCCACTCCAATAATAGTTGGCGCCCGGCTGCAGTTTTGCGCGCCATGCCAGCGTCACGCTTCCAGGCTCGCAGCTCCATGGCAGCGTGCCGTGAAAGGGCGTGCCCCATCCGAGCCCGGCATCGTGCTCCTTGCGTTCGCCTGCGTTGATCAGCAACGCCTTGACGAGGTCGGGGGTCGGCTCGCGAAGATTGGCGAAGGTATGCGCAGCGAGCGACGAGACGAGTGCGGTCGGATAACTGCTAGCGGCGCCAACGGCGCCGCCGATCATCCGAAGTTCGGAAAACCACGCCACATCGGGTTTAAGCATGCCGTCCGGTCCAGGTCCGCCCAGGCATCGCGGACAAGCGGCCGCGGGGCGCCCTCGCGTATCGGCCTGACGGCCGCCGACCGTGATGGCCGCTTCGCTATCACCGGGTGGATTGAGACGCGTACGCGTGCCGTTGCGCACGTTGCCAACGGAAACCACCGGAAGAATGTTGGCGGCACGCGCAAGCTCGGTGATTTCGTGGCCAAGGACGCTAATGTCGTCCGGATCGAACAGCGGTCCTTCCTGATTGGCAGAGATATTCCAGACATGGGTGTCAGGATGAGCCCGCACCACAGCAGCGAGGTAATCGATCAACTCGCGCTCATCAAAGCGCTGGTTTGCGCTTTCGTGCGGCACTGCTTGGACCGTTCCAACCCGGCAGGTTAGCGCCGGTAGCAATCGGTTCGTATTCCATGCGTGACCTTGAACGACGAGCGATGTGATTGCATTGCCATGCCGCCTGTCCGCCTGCGCGTTTGAAACGAGCGGCGGCGCCCGCCATGCTTCCGATCCGGAATAGCTAGTCGCATGGAGCCCGCCGTCAACGACACCCACAATCGGCGCATCTGCCGGCGCGCCGGGCGGCGCCGGCTCAGCTCCTTCGCCGGGTGCCGCAACGCGGATTGGCCGTACTGGATCAATACGATGTGAAACGCCGGATGCGACGAGGTGGTTCAACGCTTCAAGCGTCGGGATTCGGACGGCTGCGCGCCCGACGCCTGTGTTGCGATAGGTCCGCATGGCACGGGCAATGCTGGATTGCCGTTGCGCGGTCAGCGGACCAGTCGGCGACGTCGGCGTTCCGCGGCTCGCAAGCTGGATCGATGTAAATGTCGGGAGGATGACGCGATTGGACAACGCTTCAACCTCGCGCAAGACATCTTCCTGCGCTTCGCGGTTGTGGAAGGGCGCAAGCCATAGGACGAACAGCCGGCCATCATCGTCGGCGGGTGCTGCGTTCCAAAGCTGCTCGGCGGAGTGACGGCGCAGCCGATCGGCGGTTGAGAACGCTGCGACGGTTGACACCCGCGAGATATCCGACTGTACCGCGAAGCTTACCGGGTCTTCGATCGCCGCGGTCAAGCGGGGGAGCGCCGCGATCTCGGCTTCCACCACGTAACCATTACGATACGGCGCCACCAACTGGCAGCCAGTCACGTTCGAGAAAAGATCGTTCGGGGTATGGGACGGCGCGAGCGAATCTTCCGCGAACATACGAACGAGCAAATGGACGCGCCCGCCATAGACCGGAAGCTGCTCCCGATCGCGGTAGAGATTGCGCGATGCCGCAGATAAAATACGCTGCTGCTCCGCAAGACGCGCGACCACCACGCTCGCACGTCCTTTCCCGCCGCCGGTTTGCGGCTCGGGTTTCCCATCCATCTTGAGGCGAAGGACGGGATTCAGCAGCGGTCGTTCATCAGCCATGGGACGTATCGCCCTCCGGTTTTAGATACAGGTAGACGGATTGACGCGTGACGTTGAGCAGCCTCGCAATGTTTGTGACCGTCAACTCGCCCTTGTCCTTAAGCGCGATGGCTAGCTGGCGCTTCTGATCGGGCTCCAGCGGCTCCTTTTGCGGCATGGAGGTATGACCCGCGCGGGTGTTCATGATCGCAAGCGCGACCGTGCCGAGGTCGAGCTCACGGCCGTCCAGCAATGCGTGGCGGCGCGCGGTGAGTGCGACCGTCTCAATATCGGCGCCAGAGAGTCCTTCCGAAATAACGGCTAGGTCTTCCGCACGCGCTTCGGAATCCTTGTCCTCAAATAAAAAGTATCGCCACATATCGACGCGGACTTCTGTCTCCGGTGCGCCCAATTCAATTTTGTAGGGGAAGCGGCGCCAAATGGCTGAGTCGAGTAATTGCGGATGGTTCGTTGCACCTAAGACCACCGCATGCTCATCCAGCGAATCCAAGCCTTGGATCACGGTATTGACGACGCGCTTTAGCTCGCCAAGCTCGTGCCGGTCGTCTCGCAACTTCGCGACCGCGTCCATCTCGTCGAGAAAGAGAACCGCGTTTTTCGATGGCACGTAGTCGAAGACCGTACGGATATTCTTCGCTGTATCGCCAAGCAGAGACGAAATAACGGAATCAAGTCGCACGACGTAGAAAGGCCGGTTTAGGCGCGCGGCGACGTGGCCAGCGAGCAAGGTCTTGCCGGTGCCGGGCGGGCCCGAAAGCATGAGGGCGAGCCGGGAAGCCAGCCCTTTGCTGCTCAGCTTATCGATGTTGTCGACGTCGCCGAGGAAATCCTGAAAGGTGCGCGTTGCTTCCTCGTTCAGGAACAACGGATTTCCAGGCCAAGGCTGCTCCTCGACCAAGGGCAAACGCGACTTGGCGTCCACCGGCAACGATTCCATGTAGCCTGACGCACGCAAGGGTACGCCGCGCTTCTTAATTAGAGCCCGCAGCTCGGTTGCCGCCCCAATCGCGCCGTCTTTCTCCAGCGCCCGGGCAGCGCCATTCGCCATGCGTCGAACCCGCGTGTAGTCCGCCGCCAGTGCCGCATCAATCAGTTCAATCAAGTCTTTAGGGTCAATCGGCACACCATTCTCCATGTCATATATTGCCCGATATCTGTAAAGCAATTTATGTTATTTGACAAGTAAATTAGCGATAATGTAAAGTGATTTTACGAAATTGATCAGGAGTTACCGAAATGCAACAGAATCAACCCGTTACCCCAGAATCAGGATCGTTCCGCATCATGGTGGCTGGAACCGACCTCCGGTTCCGAGACTTCCGCCTCGCCGATCCGGTCCCGACCGGGCGCCAAATCATCGATGTGGCGGGGGGCCATCCGGCTGATGAGTTCATCGTCCTTGAATGGCTCAAGGACGGCGACCTGGAAGAAATCGAGCTGGACGAAACCACCGATCTTCGCGCCCCGGGAGCCGAGCGCTTTGTCGTCTCACGCAGCAGCGAGCTCTTCAAGTTCGAGATCGACGGCAAGCGCCACTCGTGGCCCGACAAGACGATCTCGCGGGAGGCCCTTCTTGCGATTGCACAGCAGGACCCGACGAAGTTCTCGGTTTGGCAGGAGTTCCAGAAGAAGCCCGACGAGGAAATTCTCGCGGGGCATCCGGCACACCTTGAGCCGGAGGGCGTGGGACGTTTCTACACGGTGATGAAGCACACGACGGAGGGCTCGCTGTGAGTGTCCTTCCCTCGCGCTGCCGCAAGTACCTTACCGAGCACGGGGTCGTGTTCGAGGAAGTCGACGGCCCGCAGAAGGCGATCCTTCTGCGGGCCTATCCCATCCCCGCGGGTCGCTTCAACGTCGAGAAGGCGGACTTCCTGATCATCTTGCCGAGCGGCTATCCGGATATTCGTCCAGATATGTTCTACGCGCTCCCATGGCTCAAGCTGGTCAAGGGCGACCGTTATCCGAATTGCGCCGACCAACCCTTCGACTTCAACGGTCAACGCTGGCAGCGTTGGTCGCGGCACCAAGAACAGTGGCGCCCGGGCACCGACGGAATCTGGACGATGCTACGGCGGCTCGACGCCGCGCTTGAGGTCGCCGCATGAGCACCTTTAGCATCACCGGACTTGAAGAGCACGAGGCTGCGCTTCGCGCGGCTCTGTTCGAGAACAGCGGCATCGAAGGCGCAGCTTACGTCCTGTTTCGCGAAGCGCACATTCCAAGTGATCCATGGGACCGGCGGCGACATACGAAATTGCTGGTGCGGGAGGTGATCCCGATTGAGCCGATTTCGGCGGATGCCCTGCACGTTACGTGGGACACCGCAAGCTATGTCGCGCTCCTCCAGCGCGTGCGGCGAGAAGATTTGGTCTTGGGGATCGCGCACAGTCATCCGAAGGGACCGGCGGGCTTCTCTGAGCAAGACGACGACAACGAAGCCGAGCTGCTAAGAACCGCATGCAATCGCAACGGGCCGGAGGCAAGGTTCGTCAGCCTCCTGTTTTCCGGCGACGGCAACGTCCAGGCGCGCGTATGGCAATACCCTAAGCATCAGACGACGGTTCGCTCGATCATGTTCATCGGGGAGCGCATTCAGTTTCACCACCTTGGCGCAGCTCCCGCCTCAGCAGCCTTTGCCCGCCAAGTACTGGCCTTTGGGCCTGCGCTGATCCACCAGCTAAAACATCTGCGCGTTGGCGTCATCGGCGCGGGCGGCACCGGCAGCGCCACGGCGCCGTTACTCGCGCGGGCGGGAACGGGACTGCTTCTGATCGCGGATGACGATATCGTCGAAATCACGAACCTCAACCGCCTGCACGGCGCCACGCAAGCGGACGCGGATGCAATGCGGCCGAAGGCTGACGTCGTCTCCTCAGAAATCGCCCGGATGGCGCTCGGCACACGCGTATTGCCCATGCGGGGCTGGGTCAGTGATCCGTCTATCCGGGATGCGCTCAAGGCGTGCGATGTGATTTTCTGCTGCACCGACGACCACGCCGGGCGGGTGTTTCTCAACCGGCTCGCTTACTACTATTTAATCCCGGTGTTCGACATGGGACTCGCCATGGCGGTCGCCAGCCCACCCGCGACGGGTATGGCCGACATATCAGCGCGGGTGACAACTGTGATGCCACCGGAAGCGTGTCTGCTTTGTCGCGGCGCGGTCGATCTCGAAATAGCACGCGAAGAGGATCTTCGTCGCCAGCAGCCGTCCGAGTATGAACGGCACAAGCGGGAGGCGTATGTCCGTGGCGAAGGCAATCCGAATCCCGCTGTCGTGACGTTCACGACCGAGATTGCGTGCATGGCTGTCAACGAACTACTGAACCGCATCGTCGGATTCCGCAAACGCAACATGGGCTTCGAAACCCGCCGCCGGTTCCTATTTTCCGAGGATCGCGCGACCACGGCGAAGCCACGGCACACCTGCCCCGTCTGCGGCTCGCGCGACGCCTGGGGTCAGGGCGACGTCGATCCTTTCCTCGATATCGTGAGCTAACCACCATGGCTGTCATCACGAGGTTGAAAGTTTGGCTCGTTTGGCTGCTATCCGCGCTCGGCTTCATCGCCAAGCCGCGCTTCCTCGCACGCACATCCGAAACAAATCCCGCAGTCACGCAGCTCACCGAAACCGACTTTGTCGTTGTCCACTCCGGTGAATATCTCAAGTGGGCTTGCTTTCGATGCCCCTGCGGCTGTGGCGACAAAATCTCGCTGTCACTGGCAACCAACCGTCGTCCAAGCTGGCGTGTAACCACCGACTGGCTTGATCGCCCAACCGTAGCGCCATCCGTGTGGCAACGTGCCGGTTGCTACAGTCATTTCTGGATACGTAATGGCCGAGTTGACTGGTGCTAAGCGGCCTCACTCATAAATCGACGGAGGCATGATCTCGTCGCACGTCTGCGTGTCCATGAGAACGCTCGGTTAGATTTTACATTGTGGGCGTCATCGAGCGCGCAATAGCGCGAAGGAGGAAGCGAATGAGGGCAACATCGCGCGACCGGATTCCATCAAAAATCGTAGAACACTCGTGCACGGAAACGAGACTCGGAGACCTTCAACTATCTGATTTCAAACAACTCTTTGCGCGATCCATCATAGAATCGCCATAGCCACACAGGGGCAAATACCGTCACGAATTATACCGTCACTGAACAAATATCTTCTAATGAAATCAATTTGTTATGATGGATTATTGAGGTCGGCTGGCAAAACTGGGCCGACGGTATTTCTAAAACAGACCAACGCCCATCGAAATTATACCGTCAAATATACCGTCAGATTTCTTCGCTGCACTAAATCTCCGGGCGACAGCTTTTCGAGAAAAATAAATTAACTCAATGCGTTATTCAGACCGGAAGGCTCGTTGATGATCGAGGTTAGATAGTGAATGCACCCACCCATAAACCATTGTTTTTACTATTAGAAACTACGATAGAGCACGCCAAACTACGCTAAACCCCTACTCCCACTCAATCGTGCCGGGCGGCTTCGAGGTCACGTCATAGACCACACGGTTGACGCCCTTCACCTCGTTGATGATGCGCGTGGCGACGGTGGCGAGGAATGTCATGTCGTACGGATAGAAATCCGCCGTCATGCCGTCGGTTGAGGTCACGGCGCGTAGGCCGACGACGAATTCGTAGGTGCGCCCGTCGCCCATCACGCCGACGGTCTTGACCGGCAGCAGCACCGCGAAGGCCTGCCAGATCGCATCGTAGAGACCGGCGCGGCGGATCTCCTCGATGTAAACCGCATCGGCCTGACGCAGGATTTCGAGCTTCTCATGTGTGATCTCGCCCGGGCAGCGGATCGCAAGGCCCGGTCCCGGAAACGGATGGCGGCCGACGAACACGTCAGGCAGCCCAAGCTCGCGGCCGAGCGCACGCACCTCGTCCTTAAACAATTCGCGCAGCGGCTCGACCAGCTTCATGTTCATGCGCTCGGGCAGACCGCCGACATTGTGGTGCGACTTGATGGTCACTGACGGGCCGCCGGTGAACGACACGCTCTCGATCACGTCGGGATAGAGCGTGCCCTGCGCGAGGAAATCCGCGCCGCCGATTTTTTTTGCCTCGGCGTCGAACACATCGATGAACAATTTGCCGATGATCTTGCGCTTCGCTTCCGGATCGGTGACACCGGCAAGCTCCCCGAGGAACTGCTTCGATGCGTCCACATGCACCAGCGGAATGTTGTAGTGGTGGCGAAACAGATCGACCACCGTCTCGGCTTCGGCCAGACGCAACAGACCATGATCGACGAACACGCAGGTGAGCTGGTCGCCGATCGCCTCGTGGATCAGCACCGCCGCCACGGCGGAATCGACGCCGCCTGACAGGCCGCAGATCACCCGGCCTTTGCCGACCTGCGCGCGAATCTTCTCGATCGCTTCCTCGCGGAAGGCGCGCATGGTCCAGTCGCCCTTGAGGCCCGCGACCTTGCGCACGAAATTGCGGATCAGCTTGGCGCCATCCGGCGTATGCACCACCTCGGGATGAAACTGCATCGCATAGAATTTGCGCGCATCATCCGCGATCACGGAGATCGGCGAGCCCGGAGCCTTCGCCACGCCACGGAAGCCGTCCGGCAGTTTGGTGACGCGGTCACCATGGCTCATCCAGACTTCGTAACGACCGCCCTTCTGCCACACGCCGTCGAACAGCATGCAGTCGTCGGTCACCTCGATGGTGGCGCGGCCGAATTCGCGATGGTGCCCGCCCTCGACGGTGCCTCCGAGCTGCCGTGCCATGGTCTGCTCACCGTAGCAGATGCCAAGCACCGGCACGCCGGCGGTGAAGATCGACATCGGCGCCGACGGTGCGCCTGCCTCCAGCACAGAAGCCGGACCGCCGGACAGGATCACCGCTTTCGGCTTCATCTGCGCGAACGCGGTCTCGGCCTTCTGGAACGGCACGATCTCGGAATAAACGCCCTCCTCGCGGACGCGGCGGGCGATGAGCTGGGTCACCTGAGAGCCGAAATCGACGATCAGAATCTTGTCATGCGCGGCCGCCGGGTCGGTGGCCGCTTTCGAGGTCTGGCTGTACGCTGTCATGGCATGGAGATACGCGACCCCGCAGGGGGTCGCAATGCCGCCGGGCAGTTATCTGCGGGATTTTCAGGCCGTCTGCCGCTGCAGGATCGAGACGAAAAACCCGTCGGTCCCGGTCCGCCGCGGGGTCATCAACAGGCCCTCTGGGGACAGCAAGGCACTAGCGGCAAACTCCGCCCCGCACTCGCCCAGCGCGCCCGCCACCTCAGCCGGCGGCACCACTGCAAACTCCGGATGGCGCTCGACGAAGCCCGCCACCTGCGCGGAATTCTCCTGCGCCAGCACCGAACAGGTGATGTAACCGATCCGCCCGCCGGGCTTCACCAGCGGCGCGGCGCGCTCCAGCACCTCGGCCTGGTCCCTGACGCGGATTTCCAACGCGCCGGGCCGCATCCGCCATTTGGCGTCCGGATTGCGCCGCCAGGTGCCGGTGCCGGTGCACGGGGCGTCGATCACGACCAGATCAGCAGTGGCGCGGATATCGCTCAATGTGTCGTCCGGCCCCTTCGGCGCGCGGACATCGGCATTGTGGACTCCGGCGCGCGACAGCCGCTCGTGGATCGGCGCAAGCTGGCGCTTGTCGCGGTCGGTCGCAATCAGCCGGCCCTTGCCCTGCATCATCGCCGCCAGCGCCAGCGTCTTGCCGCCGGCGCCCGCGCACATGTCGATCACCTGCTCGCCCGGGCGCGCGGCGGTGAGCAGAGCCGCGATCTGCGAGCCCTCATCCTGCACCTCGATGCCGCCCTTGATGAAATCCTCCTCGGCATGAATGCCGGGATTGCGGGCATCGGCGCCAAGCGCGATGCGCAGGCCGAGCGGCGACCACGGCGTCGGCTTCGCGCCAAGATGCGCCAGCGAGGCCAGCACCTTCTCGCGCTTGGCCTTCAGCGTATTGACACGCAGATCGAGCGGCGCGCGGCTTGCCATCGCGGCGGCTTCCGCGGCGCGGTCCTCGCCGAATACGCTGGCCAGATGCGGATCGAGCCATTCGGGGTAATCGCCCGCGACGTGAGCCGGCGCATTCTGCAGCGTGCGTGAGGTGAGTGCCTGCCGTTCCGCTTCGGTCAGCGGCTCCGGCGCAAAGCGTCCGCCGTCGCACAATGCCGCAATCGCATCGACGCCCAGCCCGCGCTCGAGCTTGAGCATGCCGAGAAGGCGCGCGCGCGGCGTCTCGCCGTCCAGGAGATAGGCGCTCGACGCCCGGCGACGCAGGACGTCGAACACCAGACCCGCGATCGCCGCCCGGTCGCCCGAGCCGGCAAAGCGGTGCGCAGTGCCCCACTCCTTCAATGCATTCTGGGCGGGAATCCGCTGGGACTCGATGGCTCCAAGGACTTCGATGGCTGCGGACAGCCGTGCGGCGGGCGTCATGAATGTCTTTCTAAAAGAGGTCCGTCACCAGACCGGAAACAGGATGCGCAGAGCGAAATAGACCCACATCGCCAGCAGCACCAGCGCGCCGGCGACGAAGAGAGACGATCCGCGCGTCTCGGTGGCCCGCAGCAGCAGGCCGGCCTGAAACAGTTCGATCACCACAAACACCCACGCCAGCAGGACCATCACCAGGTCGGCTTGGCGCAGCGGAATGGCGAACGCGACCAGAACATAGAACAGCACATGCAGATGCGCGCTCGGCCCCTGCGCCAGTGATGCATCACCGCCCGCCACGGCAACGCGGCGTCCGGCACCGAGCAGAACCGCGAAGGTCAGACCGACCAGCACGAACACCGGAAGCAGGATCATCTGAACGAGCATGGCAATCTCCTGAGCGTGAACTTCAATAAGTATCGCTTAGGCGAACCAATGAAGTTCGACGCTCATCGTTCCGATGCCGTCAGACTCCGCCGGGATAGTTCGGGCTTTCACGCGTGATCGTCACGTTGTGCACATGACTCTCGCGCAGACCCGCGCCGGTGATGCGCACGAATTCCGCCCTGTTGTGGAATTCCTCCAGCGTCCTGGCGCCGACATAGCCCATCGCGGCGCGCAGGCCGCCGGCAAGCTGATGCAGCACGTTCGCCACCGGCCCCTTGTAAGGGACCTGCCCCTCGATGCCTTCCGGCACCAGCTTGAGCGTGTCCTTGATGTCCTGCTGGAAGTAGCGGTCGGCGGAGCCGCGCGCCATCGCGCTGACCGAGCCCATGCCGCGATAGGCCTTGTAGGAGCGGCCCTGCCACAGGAACACTTCACCTGGGGTCTCATCGGTGCCCGCCAGCAGCGAGCCGACCATCGCGATGTCCGCACCGGCCGCGAGCGCCTTGGCAAGATCGCCGGAATATTTAATGCCGCCATCGGCGATCACCGGCACATTAGCCTTCTTCGCGGCCTCTACCGTATCCATGATCGCGGTGAGCTGCGGCACGCCGACACCGGCGACGATGCGCGTGGTGCAGATTGAGCCTGGGCCGATGCCGACCTTGACCGCATCCGCACCGGAATCGATCAGCGCCTGTGCGGCTTCGGCGGTCGCGATATTGCCGGCTACCACCTGCACGGCGTTCGACAGCTTCTTGATGCGGTTGACGGCCTCCAGCACCCGCGCCGAATGGCCGTGCGCGGTGTCCACCACGATCACGTCGACGCCGGCGTCGATCAGCCGCTCGGTGCGCTCGAAGCCGTTGTCGCCCACCGTGGTCGCAGCGGCGACACGCAGGCGGCCCTGCGCATCCTTCGAGGCCAGCGGATAGGCCACCGCCTTCTCCATGTCCTTCACGGTGATCAGGCCGACGCAGCGATACTGATCGTCCACCACCAGAAGCTTCTCGATGCGGTTCTGGTGCAGCAGCTTCTTGGCCTCGGTCTGATTGACGCCTTCGCGCACCGTGATCAGCTTGTCGCGCGTCATCAGCTCCGACACCTTCTGGTCCGGGTCGGTCGCAAAGCGAACGTCACGGTTGGTGAGGATGCCGACCAGCTTGCCGGGCTTGCCGTTCTCTCCGCCGGTGACCACCGGAATGCCGGAGAAGCCGTGATCGTTCATCAGCGCCAGCGCATCGGCGAGCCGGGCGTCGGGGCCGATGGTGAGCGGGTTCACCACCATGCCGGATTCGAATTTCTTGACCTGACGGACCTGCGCCGCCTGCCCTTCGATGTCGAAGTTGCGATGGATCACGCCGAGGCCGCCGGCCTGCGCCATGGCGATCGCCATCCGCGCTTCGGTGACCGTATCCATGGCGGAAGCGATGATCGGAATGTTGAGCGGGACTGCGCGGGTCAGCCGGCTGCGGATATCGACTTCGGAGGGCATCACCTCGGACGGGCCGGGCTTGAGCAACACGTCGTCGAACGTGAAAGCCTCACGTATAGCCAGATCCCGGGGTTTGATTGCCATTGCCAACTCCATCCAGCAGCCGCTCGGCTGCGCTAAAACTGAGGATAAGCGACGCCCGGCGATGCTGTCGGCATCGCCTCGATTCGAGGCTCATCGAGAGGATTGGCGCTGGTCGATAGCACGCCGGACCACCGTTTCAAAGCATTTCCCCGGATTTTCCGGGGTTTTTTACGCAAACCACGCATGCAAATCGCGGCGCTGGCGCGGGAACGCAGGCCCTCACGACGAGTTTATTGCCCCGATCCGCCCGCCATGCCTTAAAGGGCGACTTCCGGCCTTTCCCGCCGCCCCGCGCGCCTGCCCAATTCCCCCGACGAGGTCATGCAGAAAGAACGTCTTATCCCGCTGATCGTCGCCTGCGCCCTGTTCATGGAAAACATGGACTCCACGGTGATCGCGACCTCGCTTCCGGCGATCGCGGCAGACATCGGCACCAGCCCGCTCACGCTCAAGCTCGCCATCACCTCCTATCTCTTGTCGCTCGCCGTCTTCATCCCGGCGAGCGGCTGGACGGCGGACCGGTTCGGTGCGCGCACCGTGTTCTCCACCGCGATCGGTGTCTTCATGGTCGGCTCGATCGGCTGCGCGATCGCAAGCTCGCTGACCGATTTCGTGTTCGCGCGCATCCTGCAAGGGCTTGGCGGGGCGATGATGGTGCCGGTCGGCCGGCTGGTCCTGCTGCGCACCATCGACAAGAGCATGCTGGTCAATGCAATGGCGTGGGTGACCGTCCCGGCCTTGATCGGCCCCGTGGTCGGCCCGCCACTGGGTGGCTTCATCACCACCTACTTCTCCTGGCACTGGATCTTCCTGATCAACATCCCGATCGGTGTACTCGGCATTTTCCTGGCGCTGAAATACATCGACCCGATCAGGAGCGAGAATCCGGAGCGTTTCGATCTGGTGGGCCTCGCGCTCGCCGGCATGGGCGTCGGCGGGCTCGCCTTCGGCCTCTCCGTCGCCGGGCTCGATCTGCTGCCCTGGCAGATCGTGGTGGCCCTGATCCTCGGCGGCGCGGTGGCGATGGGCCTTTATATTTGGCACGCGCGGCGCACCGCCTCCCCGGTGCTCGACTTCACGCTGCTGCGGCACACGACACTGCGCGCCAGCCTCGGCGGCGGCTTCGTCTTCCGCATGGGTGTCGGCGCCCTGCCGTTCCTGCTGCCCCTTTTGATGCAGATCGGCTTCGGACTGTCGCCGTTCAAATCCGGCATGGTGACGTTTGCATCGGCCGTCGGCGCCATGGGCATGAAAACGCTCGCAGCGCGCATCATCCGCACCTTCGGATTTCGTCCGGTGCTGATCCTCAACGGCCTGATCGCCTGCGTTTCGATGGCGGCGTGCGCGCTGTTTACGCCGTCAACGCCGCTGCTCCTGATCATGTTCGTGCTGATCGTCGGCGGCTTCTTCCGCTCGCTGCAATTCACCGCCGTCAACACCATGGCCTATGCCGATGTTGACGTTTCTGAGATGAGCCGGGCGACCACACTCGCCAGCGTCAACCAGCAACTGGCGATCTCGGCCGGCGTCGCACTTGGCGCGTTCGCGGTGGAAGCGACCATGGCCCTGCGCCACTCCACCGAACTCAGTGCAGCCGACTTCGCGCCGGCCTTCGTGGTGATCTCGCTGGTCGCAGCAACTTCGACCTGGGCGTTCTACCGATTGCCGCAGGATGCCGGGCATCAGGTCTCCGGCCAGAAGGTTACGGCGCTGCAGGGACCGCACGCGGCTCAGACCGCGCCCAGCGAAGGCACCGCCGAAGCGCGCGATCAGCGGCTCAATTAGGATCGTCGCCGGACTGCGCCGTAGCGGACGTTCCGCGGTATCCGGTCGCCAGCAGATAGCGCTCCGAGGAATCCTGTCGGCTGGCTGCCGGCTTGACGTGGCGCACCGTGGTGAAATCGCGCTTGAGTTGCGCCAGCAGCGCAGCATCGGCACCACTCTGGAACACCTTGGCGACAAAGGTGCCGCCGGGATTGAGCACCTCGACAGCAAACGCCGCGGCGCTTTCGACCAACCCGACAATCCGGAGCTGGTCGGTCTTGCGGTGCCCCGTGGTGTTCGCCGCCATGTCCGACATTACGACATCGGCGCCGCCATTCAGCATGGCGCGCAATTTCTCCGGCGCATCCTCGGCGAGAAAATCGAGCTGCGCGAAGGTCACACCCGGAATGTCCGACATTTCGAGCAGATCGATCGCCACCACCTTGCCCTTGCCGCGATCGGACCCGACGCGCTTGGCGGCGATCTGGCTCCAGCCACCCGGCGCGGCGCCGAGATCGACCACGGCCTGCCCGGTTTTGAGGAAACGAAACTTGTCGTCCATTTCCTGCAGCTTGTAAGCCGCGCGCGAACGGAAGCCGTCACGCTTGGCCTGCGCCACATACGGATCGTTGAGCTGGCGTTCGAGCCAGAGCTTCGATGACAGCTTGCGCTTGCCGCCGCTCTTGACGGTGACGTGCAGCCGGCCGGTGGTGTCCTTCGCCATGACGGGCCTATGACGCCTGCACGAAGCCGTCGCTCCGCATCATCTCGACCAGCATGCCCTCGCGCAGACCGCGATCCGCCACGCGCAGGCGCGGCATCGGGAAGGCATTGCGGATCGCATCCAGAATGGCGCAGCCGGCCAGCACGAGATCGGCCCGCTCGGTGCCAATGCAGGCGTTGTCGGCGCGCTCGCGATAGCTCATCGACAGCAGCGTCTCGATCGCCTTGGTGATGTCGCTCTCGCTCATCCAGATGCCGTCGACACGGCGGCGGTCGTAACGCTCGAGACCCAGATGCACGCCCGCGACCGTGGTCACCGTGCCGGAGGTGCCGAGCAGATGCATGCCCGCGATATCCTTGCCATGCTCGGCGGCAAACGGCGCAAGATGCCCGGCGACATGATCGACCATGGAGTCATAAAGCTGCGATGTTACCTCAATGCCGCCGAAATGCTCGGCGAGGGTCACGACGCCGAGCGGCAGCGAGGTCCATGGCCCCTTGATCGCCGTTGCATGGGGTTCATCGTGCGGACGGCTGACCAGCATCACCTCGGTCGAACCGCCACCGATATCGAACAGGATCGCGCCGCGCGCATTGCGGTCCAGCAAGGGAGAGCATCCGACCGCCGCCAGCGTCGACTCGGTTTCGCGATCGATGATTTCGAGATCGATACCCGCTTCCGTCCTGATGCGGTCGAGGAAGATATCGGAATTCTCGGCGGCGCGGCACGCTTCGGTCGCGATGGTGCGCAGGCGGCGCGCGCCCTTGGCGTCGATCTTGTCGCGGCAGATCGACAGCGCACCCACGGCACGCTCGATGGCTGCCTCGCTGATACGGCCGGTCGAGGACACGCCCTCTCCCAGCCGGATGATGCGGGAAAAGGAATCGACCACACGGAAGCCGTTCTGGGACGGGCGCGCGATCAGCAGGCGGCAATTGTTGGTGCCAAGATCGATCGCCGCATAGGCCGGCGACCCTTTCGGCGCGTTCGCGCAAGGGCTTGCCGGCTGATTTAAAGGCGGACCGCCGCGGGGCTCGTCGCCTCCGCGCGATCGCACTTGCTCAGACATCTAAAACCATCTCTGCGCCTGCCGCAGCGGCGCGCTGATTTTCCATTCGGAGCAAGTGTATCAGCGTGCCTGCGCCGCGCGCAATAATGCGGCAGCGGCGCGCTTTGCCCCGGAGTGCTTGATCACAATCGAGAATTTGCTCCCCGATACCGGCAGATCGTGATATCGCACTGCAAAATCCGAACAGAATGACGGGAACCAGCTCTTGATGCGAATCTATGTCGACGCCGATGCCTGTCCGGTGAAAGAGGCGATCTATCGCGTTGCGCAGCGCCACCGCTGGCCGGTCAGCGTGGTTGCGGGCGGCTATATCCGTATCCCGGACGATCCCGGCATCGAACGGATCGCGGCCGGTTCCGGCATGGACGCGGCGGATGACTGGATTGCCGAACGGGCCGGCAAAGGCGATATCGTGATCACCTTCGACATCCCGCTCGCTAGCCGCTGCGTCAAGGCGGGTGCGGATGTCATCGCCCCCAATGGCAAGGCCTATACCGAGGATTCCATCGGCATGACGCTGGCCGTGCGCAATCTCATGACCGACCTGCGCTCCAGCGGCGAGGTCACCGGCGGACCGCGCGGCTTCACCTCGCGCGATCGCTCTACGTTTCTTTCGACGCTCGATCAGACTATCCGCCGCATCGCGCGGACCCAGCAGACACCTTGAGGACCATGGCGCCACCGCTCATCCAGTTGAAAGACATCGCCCTGACCTTCGGCGGCACGCCGCTGCTCACCGAGGTCGAGCTCAGCGTCTCGCAAAGCGAGCGGGTCTGCCTGATCGGGCGCAACGGTTCGGGCAAGTCGACGCTGCTCAAGATCGTCGCGGGCCTGATCGAGGCGGATCACGGCAGCCGCTTCGTGCAGCCCGGCGCGACCATCCGCTATCTGCCGCAGGAGCCGAACTTCGCTGATGCTGCAACAACGCTGGCCTATGTCGAGGCCGGCCTCAGTCCCGGCGACGACCATTATCAGGCACAATATCTGCTGGAGCAGCTTGGTCTCAGCGGCCAGGAAAATCCGGCGCATCTGTCCGGCGGCGAGGCACGGCGCGCAGCGCTGGCGCGTGTGCTGGCGCCCTCGCCCGACATCCTGCTGCTCGACGAGCCGACCAACCATCTCGACCTTACCACCATCGAATGGCTGGAGAGCGAACTCGCCGCGCGCCGCAGCGCGCTGGTGATGATCAGCCACGACCGCCGTTTTCTCTCCAACCTTTCGCGCGCCACCGTGTGGCTCGATCGCGGTCAGACCCGGCGGATCGAGAAAGGCTTTGCTGCATTCGAGGCCTGGCGAGACGAGGTGCTGGCCGAAGAAGAGCGCGAGCAGCACAAGCTCGACCGTAAGATCGTCGCGGAAGAACACTGGCTGCGTTACGGCGTCTCCGGCCGGCGCAAGCGCAACGTCAAGCGGCTCGGCAACCTATTCGCTCTGCGCGAGCAGCGCCGCGACTATCGCGGGGCTGCCGGCAAAGCGAACCTCGCAGCCACCGAGGCCGAGGCATCCGGCAAGCTGGTGATCGAGGCGAAGCGGATCGGCAAATCCTATGGCGGGCGTCCCATCGTCGATGATTTCTCAATCCGTGTGGCGCGCGGCGACCGCGTCGGCATCGTCGGCCCGAATGGTGTCGGCAAGACCACGCTGATCAACATCCTGACCGGCAGCAATGCGCCCGACAGCGGCGCGGTCCGGCTCGGCGCCAATATCGAGATGGCGACGCTGGACCAGCATCGCGAAAGCCTCGACCCGAAATCGACGCTTGCCGAGACCCTGACTGGCGGGCGCGGCGACACGATCACGGTCGGCGGCAAGTCGAAGCACGTCGTCAGCTACATGAAGGACTTTCTGTTCACGCAGGAACAAGCCCGCACGCCGCTGGAGGCGCTGTCCGGCGGCGAGCGCGGCCGCCTGATGCTGGCGCGTGCGCTGGCAAAACCCTCCAACCTTCTGGTGCTGGACGAACCGACCAACGATCTTGATCTCGAAACGCTCGACGTGCTGGAAGAGATGCTTGGCGACTATGACGGCACCGTCATCCTGATCAGCCACGATCGCGACTTTCTCGATCGCGTGGTGACGTCGGTGATCGCGCCGGAAGGCCGCGGCAAATGGGTGGAATATGCCGGCGGCTATTCCGACATGCTGGCGCAGCGCGGCGAAGATCTGGAGGAGGAGGCCGTCAAATCGGCGGCGGCCGAACCGGCGAAGGACGCCATGCCGGCACCGGCTCCTTCATCGACGACCGGCAAGCGGCGTCTCAGCTTCAACGAAAAGCACGCACTCGAAACCCTGCCGAAGACGATGGCCAAGCTGCAGCAGGATATCGCGGGCTATCAGAAGCAGCTCGACGATCCGCAGCTCTATGCGAAAGACCGCAAGGCGTTCGACGCCGCCTCGGCCGCGATCGCCAAGGCGCAGGCTGAGCTCGAAGCCGCTGAGGAAAAGTGGCTGGTGCTCGAAATCCTGCGCGAGGAAATCGAAGGCGCGTCCTAGAGTAGTTTCGCCTTTGATGGAAACGAGACCGGTCATTGCCGGGCTTGACCCGGCAATCCATCTTCTTAAGAAGACTCTTCTTTTTGGATGGATGCGCAGGTCAAGCCCGCGCATGACGATTCCAGGTAAACCCGAAACACCCTAGCTCTTCGACCTGTCTTCGCCGCTCAAAAACAATCCGCGCCATGGCAGCCATGGCGCGGATGACTTTCAACAAACGTGACGGCTCAGCCGATCACTTGGTGAGCGGACATCCGCTCTCCGCAGCGGTCGGGAAAGCCTTGTCGCCCGGCACCACAGCGATCTGCTTGTAGTAGTCCCACGGCTTCTTGCTCTCTTCCGGCTTCTTCACCTCGTACAGATAGAGGTCATGCACCATGCGGCCGTTTGCCAGAACCTTGCCCTGGGCGAACGCGTCGTCCACCGGCAGTTCCTTCAGCTTCTTGGACACCGCATCGGCGTCCTTGGTGCCGGCGGCCTTCACCGCTTTCAGGTAAGACAGCGTCGCCGAATAGGTGCCGGCCTGGATCATGCTGGGCATGCGGCCGGTGCGCTTGAAGAAGCGCTCGGAGAACGCGCGGGTCTTGTCGTCATGATCCCAGTAGAAGCCTTCGGTCAGCACCAGACCCTGCGCCGCCTTGAGGCCGAGACCGTGAACCTCGGAGATCGTCATCAGCAGGCCGGCCATCTTCTGGCCGCCGGCGACGATGCCGAATTCAGACGCCTGCTTGATGGCGTTGATGGTGTCGAGGCCCGCATTGGCGAGACCGACCACCTTGGCCTTCGAACTCTGCGCTTGCAGCAGGAAGGACGAGAAGTCCGAGGTGTTGAGCGGGTGACGCACGGCGCCGAGCACCTTGCCGCCCTTCGCCTTGACGATGTCGCCGGTGTCCTTTTCCAGCGAATAGCCGAACGCGTAGTCGGCGGTCAGGAAGAACCAGGTGTTACCGCCCGCCTCGGTCAGCGCGCCGCCGGTGCCGACGCCCAGCGCGTGCGTGTCGAACGCCCAGTGGAAGCCATAGGGCGTGCAAGCGTCGCCGGTGATGCGCGAGGAAGCCGCGCCGACCACGATGTCGATCTTCTTCGCCTGCTTGGTCAGATCCTGCACGGCGAGCGCGACCGACGAGGTCGTCAGCTCGGTGATCATGTCGACGCCTTCGACATCATACCAGCGCCGCGCGATGCTGACCGCGAGGTCGGGCTTGTTCTGATGGTCGGCATCGACGATCTCGATCTTCTGGCCGAGCACCGAGCCACCGAAATCCTCGATCGCCATCTTGGCGGCCTCAACCGAGGTCTTGCCGCCGTAGTCGGCATAGACACCGGACTGATCGTTAAGAATACCGATCTTGACGCCCTGCGCATAAGACGGCGCCGCGAACGCGACACCGCAGAGAAGCGCAGCCGCGGCGGTAGAAATAGAGCGATACGTCATTATTCAACTCCCGGAGTTATTATTTTGCAGCGCGAAAGGCCGGTCAGCCCACGCTGTTCGAGAAGCACCGTATCAATTCTAAGCAGCGTTGCCAGCGTGGATATTGTCCGAATGGCTAACGCTGCAGGAATTCCAGCACGCCCTTGCCTGCCGCGACACCGGTGGCAAAACAGGCCTGCAGCAGATAGCCGCCGGTCGGCGCTTCCCAGTCCATCATCTCGCCCGCCACGAACAGGCCGGGCCATCGGCGCAGCATGAACCGGTCATCGATCTCATCGAAGACAAGTCCCCCGGCAGTCGAGATCGCCCGGTCGATCGACGCCGGCCCCGTCAGCACAACGGGAACGCCGCCGATCAGAGCCGCCAGTGTGCCAGCCGGTATCGCAGCCAGCGGCGTGCCCATCCGTGCCGCCGCTTCCTGCAACAACCCGATGCCGACCGGCGAAAGGCCCGCCGCTTTACGCAGGAAGGTCGAGACCGACTGTTTGCCCCGTGGCAATGACAGCCGCGTGACAAGCTCGGCCGCGGGCAGATCCGGCCGCAGACCAATTTGCAGAATGGTCTCCCCGTTCTCTGCGATGGCATCTCTCAACGACGCGGACAGGGCGTAGATGCCGCCACCTTCGAGCCCATGACGGGTCACCACCGCCTCGCCGCGCACGCTGTGCTCGCCATGTCTAAGCTGTACGCCTTTCAGCGGCTGGCCTTCGAACCGCTCGCGGAAGATGTCGGACCAGGTAACGAGGAACCCGCAATTGGCGGGCTTCAGCGGCGCAATGGCGGCGCCCTTACCCGCCAGCAGCGACGTCCATGTCCCATCCGCGCCGAGCCGCGGCCAGCTCGCACCGCCCAGCGCCAGCAGCGTGGCGTCCGGCCGAACTAGCCGCTCGCCCTCCGGCGTCGCAAAACGCAACGCGCCGCTCGCGTCCCACCCAGTCCAATTGTGACGCAAGGCGAAACGTACACCGCGCGCATCCAGCCGGCGCAGCCACGCGCGCAGCAAGGGTGAGGCCTTGAACGCCTGCGGAAACACCCGTCCGCTCGAGCCGACAAAGGTCGGCTGCCCGAGCTGTTCGCTCCACGCCCGCAAAGCATCCGGCGGAAACTCTTCAATCACCGCGCGCAGACGTGGCTCCGCAGCACCATAGCGTGCCAGAAATACATCGAGCGCTTCGCTATGGGTGAGATTGAGGCCACCGCGTCCGGCCATCAGGAATTTGCGCGCGACGGATGGCATGCGGTCGTACACCGTCACCCGCACACCGGCGCCCGCGATAGTTTCCGCGGCCATCAGCCCGGCAGGTCCGGCGCCGACGATCGCGACCTCGGACGCGCTCACGCTTTCATCGGCGGCAGCTTAATGCCCACCCTCTTTGCCGCCTGCTCGATAAGTCCCGCCAACTGGTCGAACGCGTCACGCGGCTGGCGCGCCTGCGCCAGATCGCCGATCTCGGCAAAGCGGGCAGCGACGGCTTCCGGCGTCCATTCGTCTTCCGGCAGATTGATCCCCGCGCTCTCGACAATCCGGACAACCGAGAACGACCCCGCTCCCGCGCCCATGATGGTGCGGGTCGGCGCGTTCTCGCTCAAAAGATACAGCACGGCAGGCGTGATCGCCTCCGGCTTCATCAGCGCAAGGATATCCGGCGGAATGAGACCTTCGGTCATCCGCGTCGCGGCGTTCGGCGCAATCGCGTTGACGCGAATATCGGACTTGCGGCCTTCCTGTGCCAGCACGTTCATCAGGCCGACGATGCCGGCTTT
This sequence comes from uncultured Afipia sp., assembly GCA_964384815.1. GTDB lineage: Bacteria > Pseudomonadota > Alphaproteobacteria > Rhizobiales > Xanthobacteraceae > Afipia. The sequence continues at coordinate 301,105 of CAYLLZ010000001.1, forward strand.
CGCCGCACCGTAATTGGCCTGACCGAAATTGCCGTAGAGACCCGAGCCGGAAGTGGTCAGGACGATGCGGCCATAACCGCGCTCCTGCATGCCGTTCCACACCGCGCGGCAGCAATTGAAACTGCCAACCAGATGGACCGCGAGCACTCTGGCGAAATCGTCCGGCTCCATCTTGGCGAAGGATTTGTCGCGCAGGATGCCGGCATTGGCGACCAGAAGATCAACGCGGCCCCAGCGCGCGGCCGCCTGTGCCACCATGTCCTCGACTTGCCGCAGATCGGAGACATCCGCGCCGCTGACCATGGCCTCGCCACCGGCGGCACGGATTTCCTCGGCCACCGCCTCAGCCGGATGCACCGAGCCGCCGCTGCCATCCGTTGCCGCGCCAAGATCGTTGACGACGACACGCGCCCCGCGCTTCGCCAGACCAAGCGCATGCGCGCGGCCAAGACCGGCACCCGCGCCGGTGACGATGGCGACGCGGCCGTCAAACCGAATGGTCATGGCGTGTCCTGCGTCTGTCACCGAATCTCAGCGTTCGCTTCGCAACTCCGGCAGATCTTCTTCACGAAATTCGACGCCGCGTAAAGCATCCTCGCGGTTGTTGTCCTGTTCGAGACGGCGAAGCTGGACACGGCGGATCTTGCCGGAAATCGTCTTCGGCAGTTCCTTGACGAATTCGATACGCCGGACGCGCTTGAACGGCGCCAGATGCTCCTGCACATAGCGGAACACCGACAGCGCGGTCTCGCGCGACATCGCGGTGCCTGGCGTCAGGGACACATAGGCCTTGGGAATAGCGAGACGGATCGCATCGGGTGACGGCACCACCGCGGCCTCGGCCACGGCGTCATGCTCAAGCAGAACGCTCTCCAGTTCGAATGGGCTGATGCGGTAATCCGACGATTTGAACACGTCGTCCGCGCGGCCGACAAAGGTGAGATAACCATCGTCATCGAGGAACGCGACATCGCCGGTGCGATAAACATCGCTGTCCGCGCCGGTCGGCTGGCCGCTGTCGTTGATATAGCCGAGCATCAGACCCGCGGGACGATCCGCGCCGAGCGCAAGGCCGATCTCGCCCTCCTTCGCCGGATTGCCGTCCGCGTCGCTGACCTTCACCTTGTAGCCCGGCATCGGCCGGCCCATCGAGCCAGGCTTCACCGGCTGGCCCGGCGAATTGCCGGCAAGCGCGGTGGTCTCGGTCTGGCCGTAACCGTCGCGGATGGTCACGCCCCAGGCGTCCTTGACCTGCTCGATCACTTCGGGATTGAGCGGCTCGCCGGCGCCGCAAACCTCGCGCAGCGTCACTTTATAGTCCGACAATTTTTCCTGAATGAGAATCCGCCACACCGTCGGTGGCGCACACATGGTGGTGACGCCACAGCGCACCAGAGTCTCCATCAGCTTCCTGGCGTCGAAGCGCGCCTGATTGGCGATGAAGATGGTCGAGCCGGCATTCCACGGCGCGAAGAAACAGCTCCACGCATGCTTGGCCCATCCGGGCGAGGAAATATTCAAATGCACATCGCCCGGCTGCAGACCGAGCCAGTACATCGTCGACAATGCGCCGACCGGATAGCTGCGATGACTGTGCAGCACCAGCTTGGGCTTCGCCGTAGTGCCGGAGGTGAAATACAGCAGCATCGGATCATGTGCGCCGGTCGGCGCATCCGGCGTGAAGCTCTCCGGAAATCCGGCAGCGTCGCCATACGGACGCCAGCCCGGCGTTGCTGTCTCGCCGACCACGATCCTGGCGAGATCGCCGCCAAGTTTCTCGAACTTCGCAACCTGATCGGGCGCGGCGACCACCACCTTAGGCTTGCCACGCTCCAGCCGGTCGCGCAATTCGTCGGGCGTCAGCAGCGTCGTTGCCGGAATGATGACGACACCAAGCTTGATCGCGGCCAGCATGGTCTCCCACAGCGGCACCACATTACCGAGCAGCAACAGGAGACGATCACCGCGCTTAAGACCGAGGCTACGCAGAAAGTTCGCGGTCTGGTTGGAGCGGCGCGACATCTCGCTGAATGTGAGCCTGGTCTCGGTGCCACTGGCGACATCGACGATCCATAACGCGGCACGATCCCGGCTCTGCGGATCATTCGCAAGCCCGGCATCGAACCAGTCGAGCGCCCAGTTGAACTGGGGTGCGTCCGGCCAGCGGAATCGCGCGACGGCGGTGTCGTAATCCGTCCGGTGCTTGAGCAGAAACGCCCGTGCGTCCTGGAATGTGGTCATCGGTCCATCCCGTCACGTTCTCGTCGATGCGCGCAGATGACGGATGATACCGGAAAAATCAACATCGCCATGCCCTTCTTTGGTGAAAGCGTCATAGAGGCTTTCGGCATGCGCGCCGAGCGGCGTCGCCGCGCCGGCGGCTTTCGCAGCCTCCTGCGACAGACGCAAATCCTTGAGCATCAGCGCCGCCGCGAAGCCCGGCTTGTAATCGTTGTTGGCGGGCGACGCCGGCACCGGACCCGGCACGGGACAATAACTCGTCAGCGACCAGCATTGACCGGACGAGGTCGAAGCCACATCGAACAGCGCCTGATGCGAAAGACCGAGCTTCTCCGCCAGCGTGAACGCCTCGCCGACCGCGATCATCGAAATGCCGAGGATCATGTTGTTGCAGATCTTCGCGGCCTGCCCGGCGCCGCCCTCGCCGCAATGGACGATCTTCTTGCCCATCGCTTCGAGAATCGGCTTGGCCGCAGCGAACGCGGCGGCATCACCGCCCGCCATGAAGGTCAGCGTCGCGTTCTTGGCGCCGCCGGTGCCGCCGGAGACCGGCGCATCAACCGACGGCAGCCCCGCCGCTTTCGCCAGCGCATGCGCCTTGCGCGCGCTCTCCACATCGATGGTCGAGCAGTCGATAAACAGCGTGCCCTTGGCGCCGGCCGGCACGATATCGCCCCACACCGACAGCACATGCTTTCCTGCCGGCAGCATGGTGATGACGATACTCGCGGCCTTGACCGCATCCTTCGCCGTCGGAGCCAGCATCACGCCTGCGGCCTTCGCCGCCTCGCAGGACGCCGGGACGAGATCGAAGCCATGGATCTTGTGGCCGGCCTTGACCAGATTGGCGGCCATCGGCCCGCCCATGTTACCGAGACCGATGAATGCGATATCTGCCATTGCCGTTCCCTCAGCTTCGCTTGCTCGATGTGTGGCGGTCAGTGCGTCATAGTTTCAATTCGCCCTGCCCGCGCGGCTCAAGATAGCTCTCAACCATCTGCGGCGTCACGTCCTCGATCCGCGGAGGCGACCATTTCGGATTGCGATCCTTGTCGATGATGGCCGCGCGGATACCTTCGACGAAATCCGCGCTGGCATAGACGCCGAGCGCGGCGCGATATTCCCGCACCAGACACTCCTTCAGAGAGCCTGACGACCGCCCCAGCCGAAGCATCTTCAGCGTCAGCATGAGGCCGCGCGGCGATTTCTCGTTAATCGCAGCAAGCGTCTTGCGTGCGAATTCCGACCCGTCGCGTCGTAGCGCTGTGACGATCTCCTCGACGCTGTCATGGCCGAACGCACGATCGATCAGATCGCGCTGAGCGGCAATGGCCACGGCCTCGCCTTTGACGGAGGTCTGCTCGATGATGCGTATCACGTCCGCTGCACCTGCTCTCACAGGCAACTGCGTAAGCGCCGCACGCAACGAAGCCCAATCGCCGGTCCGGATCAGATAATCGGCAAAGCCGGTATAGACCGCCTCGGCACCATTCATCATATTGCCGGTGAGGCCGTAATAGGTGCCGACCTCGCCCGGCGCACGCGACAGAATCCATGTGCCGCCGACATCCGGAAAAAAGCCGAGACCGACTTCCGGCATCGCGAGGCGCGTGCGGTCCGTGACGATGCGATGACCCGCATGCCCGGCAAGACCGATGCCGCCGCCCATCACGAGGCCGTCCATATAGGCAACGAACGGCTTGGCGAACGAGGCGATGCGCGCATCGAGTACATATTCCTCGCGCCAGAACACCGCACCGAAATCGCTGCCGATCCGCGCATTGTCATAGAGACTGCGGATATCTCCGCCGGCACAGAGGCCGCGCTCGCCCGCGCCTTCAAGCAGGACCGTGGCGATCGCCGGATCGTGTTCGAAAACATCCAGCGCGCGCGAAATGCCGCGCACCATGCCGAGCGTCACCGCGTTGAGCGCGGCCGGCCGGTTGAGACGGATGATCCCGGCAGAGCCCTCACGCTCGATGACGAGATCGTCACCGGCCTCGTCGATCGCGATACGCTGCGCCGTCATCGCGCGCCCTCGGCCAGCTTGCGGGCGATGATGAGACGCATGATCTCGTTGGTGCCTTCCAGAATCTGATGCACGCGCAGATCGCGCACGATTTTCTCGATGCCGTATTCGGCAAGATAACCGTAACCGCCATGCAGTTGCAGCGCTCGATCGGCGACATCGAAACCGACATCGGTCCCGAAACGCTTGGCCATGGCGCACAGCATGCCGGCATCCGCATCCTTGCGGTCGAGCGCCGACGCCGCGCGCCATAGGAACGTGCGTGCTGCCTCAAGCTCAGTCGCCATGTCGGCAAGGCGAAACTGCAAGGCCTGAAACTGGTCGAGCGATTTGCCGAACGCCTTGCGTTCTTTCATATAGGCAAGCGATTTGTCGAGAGCGGCCTGCGCGCCACCGAGCGAACAGGCCGCGATATTCAGGCGGCCGCCATCAAGCCCAGCCATCGCAATTTTAAAGCCGATACCCTCCTCGCCGAGCCGGTTGGCAACCGGAACGCGCGCGCTCTCGAAGATCACGGCTCGCGTCGGCTGGGCATTCCAGCCCATCTTGCGCTCCTCGGCGCCAAACGACAGCCCGGGCGTTCCCGCTTCCACCACCAGCGTGGAGATTCCCGCGGACCCCTCGCCGCCGGTACGCACCATCACGACATAGATATCGCTCTGCCCTGCGCCGGAGATGAACTGCTTCTGGCCATTGAGAATGTAATGCTCGCCGTCGCGCACTGCGCGCGTGGAGAGCGCGGCGGCATCCGAACCCGATCCCGGCTCGGTCAGGCAATAGCTCGCAATCAGCTCCATGGTGCAGAGCCGCGGCAGCCATTTGCGGCGCTGCTCGTCGCTGCCATAGGCATCGATCATCCAAGCCGACATATTGTGGATCGACAGAAAGGCGGAGACGGTCGGGCACCCCTGCGCCAGCGCCTCGAAGATCAGCGCCGCGTCGAACCGCGTCAGTCCCGAGCCGCCTACATCATCGCAGATGTAAATCCCGCCGATGCCGAGCGCGGCGGCTTCGCGCATGACCTCGACGGGAAAATACTTCTCCTGATCCCATTTCAAGGCGTCGGGCGCGATGCGCTCAGACGCGAACGCCCGCGCCATGTCGCGAATGGCAAGCTGGTCCTCATTGAGAGCGAACTGCATGCGCGCCCGCCGGTTGTTAGCCTCAGCTCGTCGGCATCGTGAAGCTGGCTCCTTCCTTGACGCCCGATGGCCAGCGCGAGGTCACCGTCTTGGTCTTGGTGTAGAAGCGCACCGAGTCGGTGCCGTACTGATTGAGATCGCCGAAGCCGGAACGCTTCCAGCCGCCGAACGAGAAGTAAGCCACCGGCACCGGGATCGGCACGTTGATGCCGACCATGCCGACATTGACCTTGGCGGCGAACTCGCGGGCGGAATCGCCGTCGCGGGTGAAGATCGCAACGCCGTTGCCGTATTCGTGATCGGACGGCAGGCTCAGCGCTTCGTCGAAATCATGGGCACGCACCACCGACAGCACCGGACCGAAAATCTCTTCCTTGTAGATCCGCATGTCCTTGGTGACGTTGTCGAACAGACAGCCGCCCATATAGAAGCCGTTCTCATAGCCCTGCATCTTGAAGCCACGGCCATCGACCGCCAGCGTCGCGCCCTCCTTGATGCCGACATCGACATAGTTGCGGACGCGCTGCAGCGCCTCCTTGGTCACCAGCGGACCATAATCGGCGTTCGGATCGGTGGACGGACCGATCTTCAGGCTCTCGACCCGCGGAATCAGCTTTTCCATCAGGCGATCCGCCGTGGTCTTGCCGACTGGCACCGCGACGGACACCGCCATGCAGCGTTCGCCGGCAGCGCCATAGGCCGCGCCCATCAGCGCATCGACGGCCTGATTCATGTCGGCATCGGGCATCACGATCAGATGGTTCTTGGCGCCGCCGAAGCACTGGCAGCGCTTGCCGGTCGCGGCCGAGCGCTCATAGATGTACTGCGCGATCGACGACGAGCCGACGAAACCGACCGCCGAGATATCGCGATCGTCAAGAATGGCGTCCACCGCTTCCTTATCGCCGTTGACGACGTTGAGGATGCCCGGCGGCAGGCCAGCTTCGAGCATTAGCTCAGCAAGCTTCATCGGGACGCCCGGATCGCGCTCCGACGGCTTGAGGATGAAGGCGTTGCCGCAGGCGATAGCCGGCGCAAACTTCCACATCGGAATCATCGCCGGGAAATTGAACGGCGTGATGCCGGCCACGACGCCGAGCGGCTGGCGGATCGAATAGAGATCGATGCCGGGGCCTGCACCTTCGGTGTATTCGCCCTTCATCAAATGCGGAATGCCGAGCGCGAACTCCACCACTTCGACGCCGCGCATGATATCGCCGCGCGCATCGGGAATGGTCTTGCCATGCTCGCGAGCGAGCAACTCGGCCATCTCTTCGTTGTCGCGCGCGACCAGTTCGAGGAATTTCATCAGCACGCGAACACGGCGCTGCGGATTGGTCGCGGCCCAGGCCGGCTGCGCGGCCTTCGCGTTCTCGACGGCGGCGCGGACTTCATCCTTCGACGCGAGTGCGACCTTGGCCTGCACGTCGCCGGTCATCGGCTGATAGACATCGGCGGTTCGCCCGGATGTCCCTTTGACCTCTTTGCCGCCGATAAAATGTCCAATCGAGCGCATGCGGAAATCCTCCCGAAGAATTTGTTTCCAGCATCATGCGACTGCGGGCGCGGAATGAAAACGTCCAATCACGCGCAAACGTTGTGCAGATACGCACAATTGTCCGTGTGACGCCTGCACAGGGCGCCAGCCTTCTACGAAAGTTGTAGACGTCAGCGACGACCTTCTACTTCACTTGCCTTGGGCCGGCTTCCGCTTGCGCGCCGTCCGGGAACTTGTGTTGTTCGCAAGTGCCGCATCGCGTCCCGCCTCAAGAATAAGGGACGACAGATCGCCCTTCCCCGCGGCACGCGACAGAAGCAGACTGCCGACCATCGTTGCGATCGTACCGGCCGCCTGTGTTCGCGCGGCGCGATCGCTGGAATGCGATTGCACGTCTGCGACCACCGTGATCGCCTCTTCCAGTTTCGCAACGAAAGCCTTGCGCGTTTTTGCACTGCTGCGCGCCACCTCATGGCTGAGCGCAGGCAGCATGCATCCGCCGCCGATATCGTCGCGGTGACGCGCGGTCAGATAACCGTTGACGATTGCAGCCAGTTCCTCGCCGGCCGGTGCCGCATCAGCGCGCTTTTTCCAGCGTTCGCCGACGCTACTCATCGCATGCAGGAAGGCCTCGTCGATCAGCGCCTCGCGCGATTTGAAATGGGCATAGAACCCGCCATGGGTCAGTCCGGTATCCTTCATCAGATCGGCGACGCCGATGCAGGCCGCACCCAGTTCACGCAGACGGATGGCGGCGTTTTCCACGATTCGCGCCCGCGTTTCGGATTTGTGATCTTTGGAATATCGCATGACCGATCGATAAGATGTTGTTTGTCATACGATAACACCGCTGCCGGCCAGAACAAGCCGGCCCGGCAAATATCTACTGCAGGGGCTTTGCATTCCTTCGGATCGATTATATGATACACGTAATTTAATAGCGGATCGGATCTTGCCCGGTCCGTTTTTCACTGGACCACGCATGATCTCCAATTGGCTTTCGGCCGCCCTCGGCCGCAGAAACATCCATTACGGCTGGGTGATGGTGGCCGTGACTTTTCTGACGGTGCTGGTCAGCGCGGCATCAATCAGCGCACCCGGCGTGTTCATCGTGCCATTGGAGAAAGAATTCGGCTGGAGCAACGCCCAGATTTCGACCGCCCTGTCGATCCGGCTGCTGCTGTTCGGGCTGGTCGCGCCATTCGCAGCCGCCCTGATGAATCGCTACGGACTGCGCAGCGTGGTTGTCAGCGCATTGTCGTTGATCCTCGCCGGCATGCTGGCCTCGCTGTTCATGACACAGGTCTGGCAACTGGTGGTGCTGTGGGGGTTCATTGTCGGTTTTGGCACCGGCATGACCGCGCTCGTGCTTGGCGCCACTGTCGCCACGCGCTGGTTTAGCGCGCGGCGCGGCCTTGTCGTCGGCATCCTGACAGCCTCCTCCGCCACCGGGCAATTGGTGTTTCTGCCCCTGATGGCCTCGCTCACCGAGCACTATAGCTGGCGCGCGGCCATGCTGCTGCTCTGTTCCATGATGCTGATCACGGCGATTGCCGTTCTGCTGCTCATGCGGGATCGTCCATCGGATCTTGCGCTTCGGCCCTTTGGCGATGACGGCTCGCAGCCTCTTCCACCAGTGCCGCCCGCACATGGACCGATCATGGCGTCCGCCCTCGGCGCCCTCAAGGAGGCGTCCGCATCCCGTACCTTCTGGATCCTGTTCGCCACTTTCTACATCTGCGGCGCCAGCACCAACGGCCTGATCCAGACCCATTTCATCTCGTTCTGCGGCGATTTCAACTTGCCCGCCACCGGCGCAGCCACCCTGCTCGCCGCGATGGGGATTTTCGACTTTATCGGCACCATCCTCTCCGGCTGGCTGTCCGACCGTTATGACAATCGCTGGCTGCTGTTCTGGTACTATGGGCTGCGCGGCCTGTCGCTGCTGTTCCTGCCGTTTTCGGATTTCAGCTTCTATGGCCTGTCACTGTTTGCGGTGTTCTACGGTCTGGACTGGTTCGCCACCGTGCCGCCCACCGTGCGGCTCAGCGCCTCGACGTTCGGGGCGGAACGCGCCAACCTGATGTTCGGCTGGATCTTCACCGGGCACCAATTGGGGGCCGCCTCCATTGCCCTCGCCGCAGGCATGTCGCGAACCTATTTGCTGAGCTATTTGCCGGCCTTCTTTGCCGCCGGCGCGCTCTGCCTTGTCGCCGCCCTCATTGCCCTGTCGATCAGCCGTGACAAAAAGCTCGCAGTAGCTTAGGTCTGCCTGCAGAATTGGGGTTTTTTGACAGGCGGGATTGATATGCGGCGGGTTGTGGTCACGGGGATGGGCGCGGTGTCGCCGCTGGGTTGCGGCGTGGAGACCAACTGGTCGCGCCTGATCGCCGGCAAATCCGGCCTGCGCCAGCTTTCCGACAATGTGGTGGGCGAATTGTCGTCCAAGGTTGCCGGCGTCGTTCCCGATCTGGCGGAGGATGCCGAGGCAGGTTTCGACCCGGACCGGGCCGTTCCGCGCAAAGACCAGAAGAAGATGGACCGCTTCATCCTGTTCGCGCTGCTGGCCGCCGAGGAAGCGGTCAAGCAGGCCGGCTGGGAGCCGGAAGACACGCGCGCGCGGGAGCGCACCGCTACCGTGATCGGCTCCGGCATCGGCGGCTTTCCGGCCATCGCGGAATCGGTGCGCCTGGCGGATTCACGCGGCGTGCGGCGGCTGTCGCCGTTCACGGTCCCCTCCTTCCTGGTCAACCTTGCTGCGGGACAGGTCTCCATAAAGCATGGCTTCAAGGGCCCGCTGGGCGCGCCGGTCACCGCCTGCGCCGCGGGCGTTCAAGCAATCGGCGATGCCGCGCGCCTGATCCGTGCCAACGAAGCCGATGTCGCCATTGCAGGCGGTGCCGAAGCCTGTATCGAACGGACCGCGCTTGGCGGCTTCGCCGCGGCCCGCGCGCTGTCGAGCGGCTTCAACGACACGCCGCAGCGCGCATCGCGGCCGTTCGACCGCGACCGTGACGGTTTCGTGATGGGTGAAGGCTCAGGCCTCCTCGTGCTCGAGGAGCGCGAGCATGCACTGGCGCGCGGCGCGACAATCATCGCCGAGCTGGTCGGCTATGGCACCAGCGCGGATGCCTATCACATGACATCCGGCCCCGAGGACGGCGACGGCGCCCGGCGCGCCATCGCACAGGCGCTGCATCAGGCCAACCTCGCGCCCGCCGACATCCAACATCTCAACGCTCATGCCACTTCGACGCCGGTCGGCGACCGCGGCGAGCTTGCTGCCATCAAGAGTGTGTTCGGCACCAACGGCGGCGTCGCAGTCACCTCGACCAAATCCGCGATCGGGCATCTGCTCGGCGCGGCCGGCGGCATCGAGGCGATCTACTCGGTGCTCGCGTTGCGCGATCAGATCGCGCCCGCGACCCTCAATCTCGACAACCCGGACGAAACCGCGAATGGCGTCGATCTCGTGCGCGGCACGGCACGCACGATGAAGATCGAGCATGTGCTGTCGAACGGCTTCGGATTTGGCGGCGTCAACGCCAGCGTGATCTTCCGCGCGGCGTAAACCGCCGCGCTTCTTTGACCGAGAGCACTCTGCCCTATTCTGCGGCCTGCGACACCGTGCCGGAGTCACTTGGCGGCTCGCGGTCGGTCGGCTCGCTGCGACCCAGGCTCGACAACGCATTCGAGAGCCGGTCGAGATAGAGATAAACCACCGGCGTGGTGAACAGCGTCAGCGCCTGGCTGACCAGCAGACCACCGACCATCGCGTAACCGAGCGGCTGCCGGATCTCCGAGCCGGTGCCGGTGCCCAGCATCAGCGGCACGCCGCCGAGCAGCGCCGCCATGGTCGTCATCATGATGGGGCGGAAACGCAGCAGCGCGGCCTTGCGGATCGACTCTTCCGGCGACAGATGCTCGTCGCGCTCCGCCACGATGGCGAAGTCCACCATCATGATGCCGTTCTTCTTCACAATGCCAATCAGCAGGATGATGCCGATCAGCGCGATCAGGCTGAAATCGAAACCGAACAGCATCAGCGTCGCCAGCGCGCCGACACCGGCCGACGGCAACGTCGAAAGAATCGTGATCGGGTGAATGTAGCTCTCATACAGGATACCCAGCACGAGATAGACCACCACGAGCGCGGCCACGATCAGAAGCGGGACAGTGCCGAGCGATTGCTGGAAGGCTTGCGCGGTGCCCTGGAAGCTGCCGCTCAATGTCGGCGGCGCGCCGAGCTCCGCCATCGCCCTCTGCACCGCATCCGTCGCCTGCCCCAGCGCCACGCCTTGCGCGAGGTTGAAGCTGATGGTGATCGAGGGGAATTGTCCCTGATGGCTGATCGACAGCGGCCGCACCGGATCGGTCGTCCACTTCACGAATGTCGACAGCGGCACCTGATCGCCGGTGGTCGGCGACTTGACGTAAATCTTGTTCAGGCTGTCGAGATCACCCTGCATTTCCGGCAGGATCTCGATGATCACCTTGTAGCTGTTGAGCTGGGTGAAATACTGCGTCACCTGACGCTGGCCGAACGCATCGTAAAGCGTGTCGTCGATCAATTGCGGCTGGATGCCGAAACGTGACGCGGTATCGCGGTCGATCGTCAGGGTCAGCGTGGTGCCCTGCGTCTGCTGATCGGTCGCAACGTCGCGCAGTTGCGGCAACGTCTCCATCTTGGCCAGGATTTTCGGCGCCCAGGTGTTCAACTCGTCAAGATTGGCGTCCTGCAGCGTGTATTCGAACTGGGTGCGCGTGGCGCGTCCGCCCATACGGACGTCCTGCGCCGCCTGCAGGAACAGCTTGCCGCCCTCCACCTTGTCGAGCTTGGGCCGCAGACGCGCGATAATCTGCTGTGCCGTCGCGGTGCGCTCATCGCGCGGCTTGAGGGTGATGTACATACGCCCGGTGTTCAGCGCGCTGCCGCCACCGCCGATCGCCATCGCGATGCTGGCGACATCCGGATCGGCCTGCACCACCTTGCCGAGCTCTTCCTGAATCCGCTTCATCTCGGTGAAGGAAATGTCCTGCGCCGCTTGCGAGGCGCCGGTGATCAGGCCCGTGTCCTGTTGGGGAAAGAAGCCCTTCGGAATGGCGACGAACAGCACGCCGGAAAGAATGACGGTCGCAAAGAACACGCACAGCGTGGTGAACTGCCACTTCAGGACAATGTCCAGCCCGCGCTCATAGAGGCGAAGCATCCCCTCGAAGAACCGTTCGCTCAACTGGTAGAACCGGCCGTGCTTCTGATCGTGCTCATGCGCCTTGAGAAAACGCGAAGCCATCATCGGCGTCAGCGTCAACGACACGATCAGCGACACGAAGATCGCCATCGCCAGCACCACGGCGAACTCGCGAAACAGACGGCCGATAATGCCACCCATCAACAGCAGCGGGATCAGCACTGCGACAAGGGAGATACTGATCGAGACAATGGTGAAGCCGATTTCGGCCGCACCCTTCAGGGCTGCCTCAAAAGGATCCTCCCCCTTTTCCACGTAGCGGGAAATGTTCTCCAGCATCACGATGGCATCGTCGACGACGAATCCCACCGAGATCGTCAGCGCCATCAACGACAGGTTGTCGAGGGTATAGCCGGCCATCCACATCAGCGCGCAGGCGCCGAGCAGCGCAAGCGGCACGGTGATGCTGGGAATCACGGTTGCCCAGAAGCTCCGCAGGAAGATAAAGATCACCATCACCACGAGGGCAATGGTGAGCAGCAGCGTGAACTGCACGTCCTCCACCGCGGCGCGAATGGTCTGCGTGCGGTCGCTCATGATCGAGACCTTGATCGCGGGCGGGATCGCCGCGACCAATCTCGGCAACTGCCCCTTGATCCGCTCCACTGTCTCGATGACGTTGGCGCCCGGCTGCTTGAAGATCACAAGGAAGACGCCGCGTTGACCGTTGGCCCACGCCGCCTGTTTCATGTCCTCCGGCCCCGCCACGGCCTGACCGATATCGCGAATGCGCAGCGGCCCGCCATTGCGGTAGGCGATGATGACGTCGTTCCAGTCTTTCGAATTCGGCAACTGGTCGTTGGCGTAGATAGTGTAGCTGCGGGTCTTGCCGTCGATGTTGCCCTTGGGGCTATCGACCGTGGTGATCGCGATCTGCGCGCGCACGTCCTCAAGGCTGAGGCCCTTGGCCACCAGCTTGGCGGGATCGATCTGGACACGAATGGCGGGCTTCTGCTGACCGCCGATCAACACCTGCGCAACGCCGGTGATCTGGCTGATCTGCTGCGCAAGTTGCGCGTCGATCGCGTCGTTGACCTGAATCAGCGGCATGGTGTCGGATGTCGCCGACATGATCATGATCGGCGAATCCGCCGGGTTCACCTTTCGATAGGTCGGCGGATTGGGCAGATTCTTGGGCAGCGTGCCGCCCGCGGCGTTGATCGCCCCCTGCACGTCATTCGCCGCGCCGTCGATATTGCGGTTGAGATCGAACTGGATCGTGATCGAAGCCGAGCCCAGCGAACTCGTCGATGTCATCTGCGCGACGCCGGGAATCTGCGCGAACTGGCGCTCGAGCGGCTGCGCGACCGAGGACGCCATAGTCTCCGGGCTCGCGCCCGGCAGACTGGCGGACACCTGAATGGTGGGGAAATCGACCTGAGGCAGCGGCGCCACCGGCAACAGCGGATAGGCAACAAGGCCGACAAACAGCACGCCCACCATCAACAACGACGTTGCGATGGGATACCGGATGAACGGCCCTGAAATGCTGTAGTTCATTTCAATCGACCCTCACCGGTGAAACAGTCGAGTTCGCCGTTCTGGTCGCAAGCAATGAGCCTTCGTGAACACGGTATTGTCCGGCGGTGACCACCTGATCGCCGGGCGACAGCCCTTCCTCGATCAGGGTGCGCCCTTCGCCGGAATAGCCGGCCTTGACCTTGCGCACCTGCGCCTTGTTGCCTTCGGTCACGGCGTAAACGAAAAGTCCGTCGTTGCTGTGCTGCACGGCCGTGTCCGGGACCACCGTCGCATCCTTCACGGTATCCACCAAGAGACGTGTTGCCACAGACAGGCCCGGCCACAGCGCATGGTCCTTGTTATCGAACGTCGCCTTCAGGCGGATGGTTCCGCTGGTGGAGTCGACCTGATTGTTCATCAGCGCGAGCGAGCCTTCGGACAACAGGGTCTTGCTGTCCGAGGTATAGGCCAAAACCTTCACAGGCCCCTTGGCCAGCGCCTTGGCAATGTTTGGAAGCTGCTGCTCGGGCGCGGTGAAGATCACCGCGATCGGCTCGATCTGCACGATGGTGACGATTCCGGTCTGCGTCGCCGCATTGACGATGTTGCCCTGATCGACCTGCCGCAGCCCGGTGACACCGGCAATCGGCGCGCGGATGCTGGCGTAGTCGAGCTGGGTCTGGGCATTCACGATCGCCGCTTCATCGGCGGCGATCTGGGCGGTGAGCTGCCGAACTGCAGAGGTCTGGGTATCCACCTGCTGGCGCGTTGCGAAATCACCCAGCTTGGTCGAGCGTTGCAGGTCGAGCTTGGCGTTGGCCAACGCCGCCTCGTCCTGGTTTTTCTTGGCGATAGCCTGATCCAGCGCCGCCTGGAAGACGCGCGGGTCGATCTGGGCCAGCAGATCGCCCTCCTTGACGAACTCCCCTTCCTTGAAGGCGATCTTGTCAATCCGCCCGTCCACACGGGTCCGGACCACCACGGTGTTGAAGCCCTGCACGGTTCCAAGACCGGAGAGATAGACCGGGAAATCCGCCTTCTCGACCGGCGCAATGGTCACCGGCACGGCAGGCTCGACAGTCGCCTTGGCCGCCTTCTGGCCGTGCGAGCCGCCACCGCGCCACGCCCAATAGCCGCCGCCAACGACGAGCGCCGCCAGCAGGACATAGACCCATCGGGGAACACGGTAGCTCATGAAGTCACTCTCTTCGCCTCTGCATGCACTTGCAGAATATAAGGGATACCTGTCAGTATGCTTGCACTTAATACGCCAGCATATCAATTATTCGTAAAATGACCTCGGGCATGCGGCCATGGCCTCTGATTTAAAACGACAATTTGTGGCCCAGTTGATCGAAAGCTCAAGGCTACTGCGCAACTATATCGAGCACAGGGCAAAAAGCCGCGGCACCACCCGCGCGCAATGGATCGTGCTCTTCCGTTTGCGGGAGCAGGAAGGACTTTCCCAGGTCGACCTCGCCGATGTGCTTGAGTTGCAGCCGATTTCACTGGTCCGGCTGCTCGACCGGCTAGTCGAGCATGGCCTGCTCGAACGACGCTCCGATCCGCGCGACCGCCGGGCCAATCAACTCTTTTTGACCACTGCCGGCCGCCAGCTTGTCGACGATCTCGACAGTCTGCGTGATGCGATTGCATGCGACGTGCTGAAGGATGTGCCGGCCGAGTCGATCCGCACCAGCCTCGACACGCTGGTCGCCGTGAAGAACCGTATCAAGGACACTGCTCAGGGCACGCCGGAGAGCGAACATCCTCGCCCGGGCCGCCAGCGTCGCAAGGCCTGAGCGCCATTTCTCTTAACATGGCGTCCGCCGCTGCCGGTCGCTCGACAGAAAACGGGAGGCAATCCCACGGACTGCCTCCCGTTCTGATGACGGCTTGCGGAAATCAGCTTTCGATAATGTAGACGATCTCATGCGTGTCCGGCCGCAGGATGATGTACCTGCCGTTCACCAGTATGAAATCGTAGCCGCGCCACTCCGGATAGATTTCGACGATCCGCGCCGGAAGCGGATAGTAGTGCACGGAAGCCGGCACGCGCGCGCCAACCGAGATGTTGAAGTTCACATTGGTGACCTCCTTCACCTTCTCCTGCTTGATCGCGGTCGAAATCTGGGTGCGCTTCTCCGCCGGCGGCGCAGCCGTTGCCGAGGTTGCCGCGTTGCCCGTGGTCTTGCCTGCGCCCGCGTTCGAACGCGTCTCGGAGGCCGTCGAGCCCTTGTCACCCTTGGTGTTGGACTCGTTTGCCGACTTCGCACCGCCCTTCATTTCATTCGGACCTTTGGTGTCCGATTGAGCCTGCGACTTTGCCGGTGAATTGGCCCGGTTCTCCTGCGCCTGTTTTGGCGCATTCGTCATGCCGTTTTCACTTGCACCCTGAGGACCCGCCCTGGCACCAGCAGGCGCGGAATGCTCTGCTCCCATGCCTCCCTTTACGGAGCCGCCGGGGCTTGCAGGCGCTGTTGCGGCGGGCGCTTCGCCGCCCTTCATCCCGCCGGGCGCTGCGTTCTGTGCAGACGCCATGCCAGTTGCAATCGCAAGCGTGAGAGCAGTGGTTGAAATCATCCATATTGATCTGTTCATCGGCATCTCCTCTCGACCGTCAATTCGGTCTGTGCCGCAAACAGAACTGTGACGAGCGCGTTCCGTGCCAGAACGGTACAAAGGCAAATTGAAATCCGAAGCTTCGCCGGAACAAAACCGCGCACTCGGGAAATGCCGATCAGGAGAAATATCAGCGATAGGCTGCGACCATCGCGGCGGGTGTATCGCCGTTACCAGAAGTCAAAAAAGCCCGGCTCGCGCGCTTGCGCCAATGCACGCCGTTTTTGCTGCTGCTTCCGGCTTGTCGTGCGCTTCTTGGAGACTTTGGAGGTTGCGACGGCTTCGGTCTGTGCAGCATGAGTCGTATCGACCTGCGCATAGGCGTTTCGCACGCTTTCCTGAAGCGCGGGAGCTTCCTTCCCAGTCGGAGCGGTTACTGCCGGCATCGCAACGGTCGGCGTGTTGATCGCCGCTGGTCGGACGGCGATCGTCGGCCGGCTGGTATCGTAAGCGATCGGCGGCGCCGTCTGTTTATTGGACGTGATCCGGACCGTTGTCAGGTCCACCGGTGTCGCATCGGAACGGGAGGCACGCGTTTCCGACCCGCCAGACTTCGGCAGATAGGCGTCAGCCGCAAACAGGAGCACGAGCAGACAGCTCCCGACGATGACGAAATAACGCAGCAAAGGCATGGAACACCGCAGCCAGATGCAACATCGCGCGGGTGGATAACACCCGCGCGATGTCGATGTTCCTTGTAAGGCCCCTACCCAAACGGGTGATGCCGCCAAATAAGGTTAACGGCTCGCCTGCAGCTTCTTCGCCAGAGCGTGGAACCGCTCCATCTGATCGGCCTTGAGCTGGCGAGCCTCATCGCGTCCGACGAACACCTTGAACATGACGCCGCCATCGACATTGATGAAAGCGACGAACGCCGAGGACTTGCCCATGAAGGGGCGCTCGACGAAGGCAAGGCCGCCGCAGCGCTCATGCCGCAGATGGCCGTGCAGCCCTTTGGGCCCAGAGAGATTGAAGTAACCGCGACCGACCTCGCCCTGCGAGACCGGATCTGTCACCTCGAAAATCCCGTCATCGGTATGGATGATCAGCGTCACCTGCCCCCAAGTGGCGATGTCCTGCATCGCCTCGACGAAGGCCGATCCCGGCGCGAAGCTGCGCATCTCTTCCGGCAGCGCCTCCAGCACCGCGCGGCACGTCACGTTCTTGTCGCGCGCGACGTCCTCGATCACCCCACCGGGGTTTTCGGCCATATGCTTTTTCAGAGCGGCCAGATCCGTGCTCAACATGATGTGTGTTCCTGAGTTGAAAGATCAGGCTGCTGCGCTGGTCTTGCGCTCGGTCTGGATCACCTCGAACCCCTCGAACTTCGGATGGCCGAGATAGAGGCTGCCGCCAGTCTGGTTGTCGGCGCGGGCATGCGCCTTGCGGAATTGCTCGGACTTGGTCCAGCCCTCGAACGCCGCCTTGTCCGCCCACAACGTGTGGGTGGAATAGAGCTTGTGATCCTCGGCATCGGGGCCGCGCAGGAGATGAAACTCGATGAAGCCCGGCAACTCGCTGAGATAGGATTCGCGGCTCGCCCACAGCGTCTCGAACGCCTGCTCGGAGCTCTTCTTCACCTGAAATCGGTTCATTGCGATGTACATGTCGTCTCTCCCTTACGGTCCTGATAGGCAGCCTGCCCGATTAAATAAGATATTTCCAGACGCACGATGCCGCGCAGAGAAATTCTGCGCGGCTCGCCCGATCGATCGAGGATATAGATACGTGCGGACTTATCCTCCGAAGTGATATTTCAGACCGCCCTTGATAACGAGACCTGCGCCGGCACTCGCCCATTTCACGTCATTCTGGGTATCCGTGGTTGAACCGCGCGGGATGGCGTACGGGCGATAATACTGGTTCAGAAGGTTTTCGACCGAAGCGACCAGAGTCAGGTTCTCGGTCGGCTTCACCGTCAGATAAAGATTCACGAGATCATACGAGGTGCCAGGAAGATAGTTGGCCGGCACGTCTGTATTTGCCTTTATGTTCGTCCACATCACCGACAGCGTTGCCTTGTAGTCGGCAAACCGGATACCCGCCGTGGTCGTAATTTTTTGCGGAGGAATGCTGTACAGGCCGATACCGGTCTGCACGTTCTTGCCGTCCTGTACCGTTGCAGACACACCGATGAACCACGATTGGGCGTCGTACATCGTTTCCGCTTCGAATCCGGATATCCGGGCAGCGTTGATATTCTGGTACTGCAGGAACGGATAGTAGCTGTTGCCGCCCGTAACGTAAGGCGTGCCGTAGGCAACCGTATCGATGTAATCCTCAACGTCGTTGCGGAAGACGTTGAACTTTCCGCGGAAGGTATCGCCCACAGCAAACACGTCATTCTTCTTGATGTTGACACCAATTTCCTTGGTCTTACCGATTTCCGGACGCAGGTTCGGATTGGGCACAAAGCAGAATGTCGACGTATTCGGATTGATCGGCTGTCCCGGAGGATTCGGGATTGTCGGCAACCGTTGTCCCGACGGGCAGACAAAGAACGAGTCGTTCGTCGTCGCACCAACATGCGAGCCGTCGATCAGCGTCTCCGTAACTGACGGAGCGCGATAACCTTCAGCATAGCTTACGTAAGGCGTAAAAACAGCCGTCGGGAAGAAACCGACCGTGATCTTGGGCGAAAGACGATCGCCGCTAACGGACGTTGTACCGGAATCGAGGTGGTAGTTGTCATACCGCAGCGCACCAACCATCTCGAGCAGAGACGTATAGTTCGTCTTCCACTGCATGAAACCGCCTGCAACGGTCCGAACGCCGCCGGGCGTCGTCACATTGGAGTTGCCGCGAGAATCCTGCGTATTCACGTCGTCACGGAATCCATCGACGCCGTAAGTAAGGGCATGGCGCCAATCGCCCGTTTCAAACCGCGACGTGTTGTAGACGTCGAAGCCGAAAGTATCGATCCGATAGCTGCGATTATCGCCGATACATCCAGACACGGCATTGCCGGGCACGGTGCCGCCGCAATAAGCGGAATTGGTCGTCGTAGTATGCCCGATTTTAACCTGGTCGTTATCGGTACGATTCCAGTAAATCTTGGCGTCCCAGTCGAACAGCTTGTCGTCGGGCTGCGAATACTTCCAACCCAGCGTCGTCGTATAATTCTTTACGTTGGTCGCGTAGACCGAGGTCGGACCATTCGGATCGCTCGGCGGTCCGCCCGGGAAAAGCGGTGGTCCGAGCGGCAGCGTATTAGGATCGCCCACGGCACGTCTGGGCTGGCCGATATTGTAGATGTTCTCCTGGAAGATCGTACCGAGCTTGATCTCATGACCATCAGCCGGACGCACCGTCAGCTTTGCGATACCGCTCGACAGCCTGTTCCAGGTGTTGGCCACGGTGTAATCTGTACCGTCGCGATAATTTCCCTGCGTCGAGTAAGTGCCGCCGGCAAAAATATCGACGTTCGGATTGACGTGAATACCGCCGAACGCCGAGCCGGTCGCGCGGCTCCTGTTGCTGCCGATGATCGAATTGACGTCGACGCCCCAACGCTCGCCGGGGCGCACCACATCTTCGATGTCCTTGGTGCGGAACGATGCAACACCGCCGATCGCACCGGAGCCGTAGATATTCGCGGTCGGGCCGCGCACGATATCGATGCCGCCGATCAGTTCGGGATTGAGGAAGAACGAGCCATTGGCGAAATGGCCGGTGCGCTGATAGTTTTGCCGTGCACCGTCAACAACCACAGCAACACGACCGAAATCCTGCAGACCACGGATGTTGATCGAGGTAGAAGGATCGTCGCCGCGATTCTGCAACCACACGCCCGGCATGTTGTAGACGAGATCACCAACCGTGCTGGCGTTGCGACCCTGAATCTGCTCGAGCGTCACCACGCTCACCGGCGCGAGCGCGTCGATTGCGCGCTCCTCGGTCTTCGACGCCGCGACCGTGATCACGTCCAGTGGCTGCTGGGTCGATGCGCCGATCTGCGCATAGGCCGTGGTGAAGACAGGGTCATTCTGCCGCACCTGCTGCTGTGCGGAATTCTTCTTGCGCTTCACCGGCTTGGGCTTCGCCGCCTGCACACCCGGCTCGGCCGCTTGCTGCGCGTAAGCAGCCGGCACCCAGCCCGCGAGAGAAACAGCAGATACAGACAACAGAAGCGCGCGAGCGCGCTTGTTCAGCCCCACCATGACAGCCCCAACTGCAATTTTCAGACATGGCTGGCGGGCTCGCGTTCACGCGGGCTGGCTGGCTGTTATGCGCGGGCCGATTCCGGCCATTATCGCGCCACTTTTTGGTACGGGCGCCACGGATGGCGGTCAAGCGCGCCGGACGTACCTTAAAGTAATTGTAAACTGGCGCGTTGGAATAACGCCCGGCGCAACCCTATAACCGCAATCATTATTCGCGATGATCAGAGGGAATCGCACGAAACATGGTTGCAGGCTCGCGGAACGATGGTTCCAGCCAATCCATTCCTGGTTCGTCGACTTCGCTCGACAAGCGCACAGTTTCAATTGTCGATAATCGTATCGGCAGCAAAGAGCTGTTCGCGGCTGCGCGCGAGATCACGATCTCGCATGGCGAGGATATCTATCGCCTCCGGCTGACGTCTCAGAACAAGCTGATCCTGACCAAGTAGCCAATGTTATAGAGTGCAATGAAACGCCGGACCCGCCCTCGCCTCATTCCTCTCGTCTGCATCGCCGCGACGCTCATGATGAATGCCGCGCCCGCAGCGGCCGACGGCATCGTCGTTCGCGATGCCCATGGGCAAAACGTTCAGGTGAACGATACCCAGCGCATCGTCTCGATCGGCGGCGCGGTGACGGAGATTCTCTACGCGCTCGGCCTGCAGGATCGGATCGTCGGCATCGATTCCACCAGCCTCTACCCAAATACCGCGCTGAGTGAAAAGCCGAACGTCGGCTACATGCGCCAGCTTTCCGCGGAAGGCGTGCTCGGACTCAATCCAAAACTTATTCTCGCGATCGACGGCTCAGGTCCGAAGGAAACACTCGACGTCCTGCAGAATGCGAAGGTCCCGCTGATTTTCGTCCCCGACACGCACACCGAGGAAGGCCTGGTTCAGAAGATCAATCTCGTCGCGCATGCCATGAACGCCGACAGTCGGGGCGCGTGCCTTGCCAAAGT
This sequence comes from uncultured Afipia sp., assembly GCA_964384815.1. Lineage (GTDB taxonomy): Bacteria > Pseudomonadota > Alphaproteobacteria > Rhizobiales > Xanthobacteraceae > Afipia. The sequence goes on from CAYLLZ010000001.1 coordinate 322,474, forward strand.
GGTGGCCAGCGATCTTGCCTCGCTCCAGAGCCTGCGCAGCAAGATCGACAAACCGGTGCGCGTTATGTTCGTGATGTCGTTCCTGAACGGTCGCGCCATGGTGGCCGGCGGCAAGACCGCTGCCGATGCCATCATCAAGCTTGCCGGCGGCGTCAACGCCATCGACGCTTTCGAGGGTTACAAACCCATCAACGACGAAGCGATCATCGCCGCCAGGCCGGATGTCGTCCTCACCATGCAGCGTGGCCAGGATCAGCTCGAAAAGAGCACGGTGTTCACCAATCCGGCCTTCGCGCTGACGCCGGCCGCCAAGACCCAGTCCTTTGTTGCGATGGAAGGTCTTTATCTGCTCGGCTTTGGCCCCCGGACGGCGGCCGCGGCACATGACCTCGCCGTCAAGCTCTATCCCTCGCTCGGATCGAGCGAAGCCAATTGGCAACCCGCCGTGTTTGCCGCAGACTGCCGACATTGACCGACGCCACGTCAAACGGGCCGCCAATGTCGCGCGCGCTTTCCCGTCCGCATTTGCGGCCCTCGTCCCTGCTCGTTTTCTCCGTCCTGCTGTGCGGACTCGCCCTCGCGGCCTTGCTGGCGATGACGATCGGCGCCGCCGGCATTCCGCTGCAACGGCTGGTGGCAGCCCTCGGCTTTGGCAGCGATATCGGCGGCATGCTGGCGCGCGACCAGCTCGTGCTGTGGTCGATCCGGATTCCACGCATCGCGGTGGCCGCCATGATCGGCGCATTGCTGGCGGTGTCCGGCACTATCATGCAGGGCCTGTTTCGCAATCCGCTCGCCGATCCGGCGCTTGTCGGCGTTTCCAGCGGCGGCGCATTCGCAGCCGCGGTCGCCATCGTGCTGTCCGACAGCGCCTGGGGCGCTCATCTGCAATTTCTTCAGGGCCAGATGCTGCCGTTGTTCGCCTTTGCCGGCTCGTTGCTGACCACCGTGATCCTCTACAGGATCGCCAGCCGCAACGGCCGAACCTCGGTTGCACTGTTCCTGCTGGCCGGACTTGCCATCGCCGCGCTGGCGAATGCCGGCATCGGTCTGCTGGTGTTCATGGCGGACGACCGCCAGTTGCGTGACATTACTTTCTGGCTTCTCGGCTCCATCAGCGGCGCAACCTGGGCGAAAGGTCTTTCGGTCGCGCCGATCGCGCTCGTATCGCTGCTCGCCATTCCGCTGGTCGCGCGCGGGCTCGATGTCCTCGCGCTCGGTGAAGCCGAGGCCTTCCACTCGGGCGTGAATGTCGAGCGCCTGAAGAAAATCTCCATTGTCATGGTCTCGGCGATGACAGGTGCGGCGGTATCGATCTGCGGCGTCATCGGCTTTGTCGGCATCGTGGTGCCGCATCTGCTTAGGCTGATGATCGGGCCGGGCCACCGGCTGCTGCTGCCGGCCTCGGCCTGTCTCGGAGCCATTCTCCTGATCGGTGCCGACACGCTCGCCCGCGTGCTGGCCGCCCCTGCCGAAGTCCCGATCGGCATTCTCACGGCGACCGTCGGCGCGCCCTTCTTTCTCTATATGCTGCTGCGGCAGCGCGGTCTGGGCATCTGACCATGAATGCGGCTGTGAACATGCTGACAGTGGCATCGGCTTCCGTCCGAATCCGGCAGGCCACGCTGCTGAGCGGGGTCGATCTCGATTTTCATGGCGGGGAGACCGTGGCCATCGTCGGTCCCAACGGCGCGGGCAAGTCCACGCTGCTGCGCGTTCTCTCCGGCGATCAGCCGTGCAGCGAAGGCCACGTGCTGCTCAAGGGCCGCAACCTGCAGCAGTTCTCGCCTCGCGAACTCTCCCAGCATCGCGCGATGCTCTCGCAGCACGTCAATGTGACCTTCCCCTTTCGGGTCGAAGAGATCGTGATGATGGGCGCCGGCGAACAGACCCGCGCCGTCGCGCAGCCGCTGGTCGATGCCGCAATCGAAGAGCTTGGCCTCGGCGCCCTACGCCATCGCGAGCTCCCGACCCTGTCCGGCGGCGAACAGCAGCGCGCGCATTTTGCCCGTGTGCTGGTGCAGCTTGCCTGCGGCGAGGCTGCTTGCGGGCCAGGCGTGCTGCTGCTGGACGAGCCGACATCGAGTCTCGATTTGCGCCATCAAGTCGGCCTGCTCGAAATCGCCAAGCGCCGCGCCCGCGCCGGGTTCGCCGTCATCGCCGTTCTGCACGACCTCAATCTTGCGGTCCGTTTTGCGGACCGCATCATCGTTCTCAACCACGGCAGGATTCATGCCGACGGCCGGACCGTCGAGACCATCACGGCCGAACTAATCCACGCCGTATTCAGGGTCCGCACCTCGGTCGGTCACGACGAGGGTTACCCGTTCGTGTTACCCCAGAGAATGCATCCGGTGGATATCGACTGACGCCCGGACCACGACACCTGTGGGCAGTGTGCCGCAGTGCCGTTTCTCGCCTAGGATTTATAATCGAACCACGATTATAGTGCACGCAGGCCGACGATCGCCGCGCCTGCCGTTCGACCGCGCAGGCTGTGGTCCTGGTGAGCCCAAATCGATACCGTCATGTCTTGCTTCGTCCATTACAGCGTCGCCAAGCCGAGCACCTTTTCATTTCTGAAAACGGGTGTTGCAGCGCTTATGGTGCTGTCCGGCGGGACAACAGGCTTTGCTCAGGACCAGACTGTACATCGCACGGCGAAAGGCCAGACCGGCAAGGATATCCGCATCGGCGTCTATCTGAACGTGCAGGCCGATTGCAGTTCGGGGACCCTGCCCTCGATCCGGCTGCTGACGCCGCCGGCGAATGGGGTCGCGACCGTCAAGCGCGCCAAGATTTCGCTGACCAACTACAAGAACTGCATGGCGCTGGAGGTGCCGGCCTTTATCGCGATCTATCGCTCAAAGGCGAATTTCGTCGGCACCGACGCCGTCACGGTGGTGGTGAGCTACACCAACGGCCGTTCCGAGACCCAGAAAATCGATATCACCGTCGCCTCGGTGACGCCGGCTCGAAACATCTGACATCTCGGTGAGAGCTTGCCGCCGGTCGCGCGCTATTTGAGGATCTCGCCGGTCCATCCCACAAGATTCGATGCCACAGTGCTGAAAGCCTCGCTGAAAGCCTTCACCGCAGCCGGGCCATTGCTCCCGTCCAGCTTGCGCTTGTCCTCGAAGCTGCGCGCAGCAACGACATGCCCGTCCTTACTGAGGATTCTGGCGGACAGGCTGATGTCGGCGCGCGGCTGATCGCCAAGCTCGATCTGGAAGGTACGGATTTCGACCAGCAGCCGGTAGTCCGCCTCGATGTTATCGATTTCCCGAGCCGGGGGCGGCGTCACATTGTCATTCTCAAAACTTTGCAGCAGCTTCGCCTGCACCAGCTTGGGAATGCTGTCGCCCCACTGGACATCAGCAAAGGCCGACGCATCGCCACCCGGCGGCGTCACCAGAATGCGCTGGGTGTCGAACATCAGGATGGCGGACGGATCAGCCAGCACAAGCTGGCCCTTGAGTTGCCGCGGCGCCGTAGCGCGCTGCTGGGGCAATGTCAGATCATAAACGATCTTCGGCGCAGCCGCCGGACCGCCGCCAGTCATACGCTCGAGGCCGGCAACGATGTTGTCGAGCTTGCCTGTGTTGCGGGCCAGCCCCTCGGAGAATGTCTTCAGATTGGCAAGCGTGCTTTGCAGCGGCTCAGCATTGTCGGCTAGGATGCTATCGACACGGCGCAGAGCGTCGCGCGCCGCCTGTGTCATGCTCTGTCCGGCGCCGGGCTCGGCAATTAATGTCGGCACCGGTCCGGACGCTGCAAGCTGCGCCCCACCTTCCAGTGCGACGACAGGCACGCCGGTCAGGCCTTGAAAATCCAGCCCGACCTTGGTGTCGGCCCGCACCGGCGTGTCCGGCAGGACCGCGATCACCGCGTTGACCTTGCGTGGGCTGTCGGCGGCGAGCGCCAGACTCGTGACCTCGCCGACACGAATGCCGTTGAACAGGACCGCGGCGCCAACCAGAAGGCCGGGCACCGGTCCGCTGAACTGGATGTTGTAGGACGTTCGCGCGCCGAGACCGCCGGTGTTGTTCAGCCAATAGACAAAACCGAAGACCGCCGCGATGGCCGCGAGGATGAAGGCCCCCACGATGACGAACGGAGCGCGGGTTTCCATGATTGCCTAGCCTTCCATTGGTTGCAGCATCTGCGAACGCTTGCCGTGGAAATACGCCCGGACCCAGGGATGTTCGGAGCGCAGCACCTCCTGCATCGGACCGAGCGCGACAATCCTGCCCTCCGCGAGGGCCGCGATGCGATCGCATACCGTTTTGATACTGGCGAGGTCATGCGTGACCATGAACACGGTCAGACCCAACGTTTGCTGCAAGGTGCGGATCAGTTCATCGAAGTCACCGGCGGAGATCGGGTCCAGTCCCGATGTCGGCTCGTCGAGAAAGACGATCGCCGGGTCGAGCGCGAGCGCCCGCGCCAGCGCGACACGCTTGGTCATGCCACCGGAAAGCTGGGACGGGAATTTGTCGCCATCCTCGACCGACAGTCCAACCATCTCGAGCTTGGCGTTGGCGACCTCGTCCATCAGCTCCTGCGACATCACGAGGCTTTCGCGCATCGGAAACTGGATGTTCTGGCGAACCGTGAGCGAGGAGAACAACGCGCCCTGCTGGAACATGATGCCCCATTTGCCGGCAGCGGCCTGGGTCTTGCTGTCATGCGTGGTGCCGATCTCGACACCCATGACTTCAATCCGGCCGCTGCGCTTGGGGATCAGACCGATGATGGTGCGCATCAATACCGATTTGCCGCCACCCGATGCGCCGACCAGACCGAGAATCTCGCCCTTGCGTACATCCAGCGACAGATGATCGAGCACGATCTGTCGCCCGAATCCGACGACAAGATCGCTGACACGGATCGCGTATGAGACGTCCGCTTCTGCCATCGCTACATCCCGATCGAAGCGAAGAACACGGCGAACAATCCATCAAGGACGATGACGACAAAGATCGATTTGACGACAGACGTGGTGGTCTGCCGGCCAAGCGATTCCGCGCTGCCCTTCACCCGCAAACCCTCGCTGCAGGCGATGATGCCGATCACCAGCGCCATGAACGGCGCCTTGATCATGCCGACCTCGAAATGGGTGACTGAAACAGCTTCGTGCAGGCGGGCAATGAAGATCGCCGGACTCATGCCGCCATACAGCCAGGCGACAAGGCCCCCGCCATACAAAGCAGACATCGCGCCGATGAAGGCAAGGATCGGCAGCGAGCAGACCAGCGCCACGACACGCGGCAGCACCAGCACTTCGGTCGGATCGAGCCCCATGGTCGAGAGCGCATCGATCTCCTCACGCATTTTCATCGAGCCGAGCTCGGCGGTATAGGCACTGCCGGACCGGCCCGCGACCATGATGGCGACGATCAGAACGCCGATCTCGCGCAGCACCAGAATGCCGACCATATCGACGACGTAGGAATCCGCCCCGAACTTGCGGAAATGGAAAATGCCCTGCTGCGCGATGATCGCGCCGATCAGAAAGGTGATAAGGGCAACGATCGGAATTGCCTGCCAGCCGATCCGATGGATCTGGTAAGCCAGCGAGGTCAGGCGCAGCGAGCGCGGCCGCAGCGCCACCCGCAGCAACGCGATGCCGAGCGCGCCCAGCATCTGTAGAAAAACGGCAAGGTCCTGCAAGGCGGATAATGCGGCACGGCCAATCCGGTCAAGAAACGCGATGACGGGATTGACGCTTCCCTTCGCCGACGGCGCGTGACGATTGACCTGCCCGACTTCCGCGACCAGCCCGGCATAGCGTTCGGACATCCCGACAATGCGAGACACCCGCCCCGCCGCCCGCGCCCGGCGCGAAAGTTTCTCCAGCAGCCACGCCCCGAGCGTATCGATCTCGCCGAGACGCGCCATGTCCACCGTCAGAACGGCCTTGTCGCTGACTTGCGGCTCGGCCCGACGGTAAAGTGATTCAAGCGCCTCGCAGTGAGCAGCGGTCCACGCTCCGGCGGGCCGCAGCTCGGTGCCGCCCTCCATGCTGACAATGTCGAGAACGGGTTCAGTAGCCACGGAACTGTCCCTCGCGCCGCAATCGGATCATTTAAGGAGCGAAGGCAGGGAACATATTGACCTGCCTCAAGCGCCACAGAGGAGGGACGACGTCAACTTGACGCGGATCAAGCGGCCCAGGTCGCACTGCGCTTAGGCTTTAATATCATAGCGAACAAGGACCGGCTTTATGAGCACTCCCCGCAGTGGTGTCATTCTCAATACCGCATTGCCATCATCGTTCCGTCAAATCCGCCTTGTCCTGGCGCGCGAGCCAGACCATCCGGCAGGAGACGACGACATCGCCTACACCATCGTGGCACCGTTGACGGTCGATGGGCAGATCGACGCGAGCCTATGGAAGAAATATCGCGAAGCCTGCCGCGCGGTCCGGCAGCGGCCGGGTGAAAGCGACGCGCGCGGCCATCTTGTTCATCGCCAGGGCGGATCATGGGCGATCCGCTACGATATTTCCGGAAACATTCCTGACGAGGCCGGCTACCATTTCGGCGAGGAGCACTTCATCGTGGGAGAATATGTTTCGCTCAACGAGGATGGCGAGATGCGCACTTTCCGCGTTGCCAGCGCCTCCCCGCTCTGACAAAGCCGCGCGCCGTGTTGTCGCGGCGCGCGGAGTTTATCGAGATCAGGCTGCTGTCTTGACCTCGATTTTCTTGGCAACGGCCGGCGCCGGTTTCGGCACGGTGACTTTCAACACGCCTTTCGAAATCGTCGCCTTGATGGCATCGGCGTTGACCCCTGCCGGCAGTTCGATCGTGCGCGAGAACGAACCATAGCTCCGTTCGACAAGACGATAGTCCTTGTCTTTCTCCTCACGCATATTCTTCTTCTCACCGCGAATGGTCAGAAGATTATCGGCAACATTCAGTTGCACGTCTTTCTCCTCGAGACCCGGCAACTCGGCCGTGATCTCGATTTCCTTGTCCGTTTCGCTGACATCCATGCTGGGAACGAGCGCCTGCGGCACTCCACCGGTGAAGTTCCGGGTAAAACCATCGAACAGACGGTCGATTTCCTGTTGCAACGCCGTGAAGGGACTAAGGTCACGTCGAAGAAGAGAACGATCCTGATTGACTGGGATAAGAGACTTCATGGCCATATCCTCCGTCGATATTGTCAACGAGGATTCTCTAGGCCCGCTCCGTGGCAAAAAAATTGATTGGGCTCAAGCTTGGCAGGATTCCCCGAACTAACCTTGCCAACCGTATTCCTCTGTTCCAGAGATCGTGCGAGATGAGCGATGATCGCAACATGCAGCAGGACGTGATCGAATTTCTGGCGAATCCTTCGACGCATGGCGTGGACCACGTCACACGCATCGACACGCACGCCGCGCATGTCTTTCTCGCCGGGTCTCGTGCGCTGAAAATCAAACAAGCGGTCAAATATCCGTTTCTGGACTATTCGACGCTGGACCGGCGCAAGGACGCATGTGAGCAGGAACTCGCCATCAACCGCCCTTTCGCACCGCAAATCTATCGCGGTGTTGTCCCGATTACGCGCGAGGTCGCCGGTACGCTCGCCATTGACGGCACAGGCGAACCGGTCGAATGGGCGGTGGACATGGCAAGGTTCGACGAGACGCGAACCTTCGATCATCTTGCCGCAAGCGTCCCCGTCAGCTCCACGCTCGCCATGAAGGTAGCCGACCTGATTGCGGCCGCGCATGAGGCGGCGCCTGTCGCCGCGACTGACCCATGGCTCCGATCGATCCCGGCGATCATCGCAGGGAACACGGCCGCCTTTCGCACTGCCAAACTGTTTCCAAGGGACACAATCGACCGCCTCGATCAGGCAAGCAGCGCCGCGCTGGCAAGGTTGCGACCCTCGCTGGAACAGCGCAGCAACGCGGGATTCGTTCGCCGCTGTCATGGCGACCTGCATCTGGCGAACATCGTGCTGATCGAGAACGAACCGGTGATCTTTGATGCCATCGAATTCGATGCGCAGATTGCTTCCATCGACGTGCTCTACGATCTTGCTTTTGTCCTGATGGACCTCATTCATGCCGGGTCCACGGCGGCGGCCAACAGCCTGCTCAACAGGTATCTCGCGCGAACACCCGACGCCAATTCGGATGCCCTCGCATTGCTGCCGCTGTTCATGTCGATACGCGCGGCCGTTCGCGCCAATGTCACCCTTGCCCGCCTTGCGCAGGCGGATGACAGAGATGGCACGATCCGGCGCAAGGCCACCGGCTATTTCGATCTGGCATGCCATTTGATTGCACCTGCCCCGCCTCGGCTTGTCGCCATTGGCGGGTTGTCCGGCACGGGAAAATCCGTGCTGGCACGCGGCCTCGCCGACTGCCTCACCCCACCTCCGGGAGCGATCGTGCTGCGCTCCGATACAACCCGCAAGAAACTGTTCGGCATCGACGAAACCGACCGCCTGCCGGAAAGCGCCTATCAGGTCGGTCATTCGAGCGCGGTCTATCAGGCGCTGTCGCAAAATATGGAACGCATCCTGCGCCAGGGCCATTCGGTGATCGTGGATGCGGTCTACGCACGCGAGGACGAGCGGCGGGCGATCGCGCAGATGGCACGGTCGATTGGCGTTCCCTTTACCGGAATATTTCTCATTGCGGATCTCGACACCAGGATCGCTCGCATTGCCGGCCGAAGCGGCGATGCCTCAGACGCAACCCCGGCTGTCGCACGGCAGCAGCAGACCTATGATCTTGCCGGGCTCGACTGGAACATTGTCGATGCGTCGGAGACGCCTGACGATACGCTGGCGCGCAGCAGGTCCGTGCTTTCCAGAAGCGATAAGATAAATGAGGAGCGGCATCGCGAGAACGCCGGCTGAATGGAGCCTCCCAAACCCGGTCGACAATTCCCGGCGGAACTTGATGTGGCTCAACGGGCCGCCCGCGCGCTGCATGCAGACTTCAAAAATTCAACGGAGGGATTTTCTCATGCGTGCCCATCAGATCATGAGTCGTCCGGCCATATCGGTCACTCCCGAAACCTCAATTCTCGACGCCGCCAATCTGATGCTGCGGCGACATATCAGCGGCCTGCCCGTGATCGATCGCGCCGGCAAGCTGGTCGGCATCGTGTCGGAGGGCGACTTCATCAGACGCAGCGAAATCGGCACCGAAAAGAAGCGCGGCCGCTGGCTCAGTTTTCTGATCGGTCCTGGCGGCGTCGCCACCGATTTCGTCCGCGAACACGGACGCAAGGTGGGCGATGTCATGACGCCCGATCCTGTGACGATATCCGAGGACGCGCAGCTTGAGGACGTTGTCGCGCTGATGGAGAAGAAGAACGTCAAGCGTCTGCCGGTGATGCACGGCAACACCATGGTCGGCATCCTGACGCGATCCAATCTGCTGCAAGCGGTGGCAAGCCTCGCACGCGACATTCCCGACCCCACTGCCGACGATGACCGCATTCGTGAACGAATCATTCGCGCCATCGAGAAGGCGGAATGGCGTCCCCTCAACCTCGAAGTGATCGTTCGCGACGGCATCGTGCATCTCAGCGGCGTGATTGCCGACGAGCGATCCCGGCAGGCGACGATTGTCGCGGCCGAGAACGTCGAGGGCGTCCATCTGGTGCACGATCATCTGTGCTGGGTCGATGCGATGTCGGGCCTCTATATCCCCTCACCCGAGGACGAACAATTGTCGAGAACGGGTTGATCACGACAGAAAGGGGTCGCTCCATGTCCGCACATCATCATGCCGTGGTCTGGGTCGATCATCGCCGGGCGCGTATTTTCCATATCGGCCTGACGGGACACGACCAGATCGTGATCCGCTCACATCCGGAAACGGAGAATATCCACCACAAGGCAAACGAAATCGGCGCCGGGCACGCCGCCGAGGATGAGGAATTCCTCGGCGAGATCGCAGCGGCATTGCAAGATGCCGGTCGAATTCTGATCCTTGGGCCTGGCAACGAGAAAAACGTTCTCTACGACTTCCTGCAACAGAACGATGCCGAGTTCAGCAAACGCGTGGTCGCGGTGGAGGCGGCCGACCATCCGAGTGACGGCGAGGTGATCGATTACGCCAAACGATATTTCGGTTTTGAACGGCCCCGGATCGTTCCGTCGCGCTGAATACAGCAACTATTACGAGGCAACCATTATGTCTCTGCTCATTCGTCTGCTGCTGGCCCTTGCCGCGCCGATCACGGCGCTGTTCGTCGCGCGCGATGCGCTCAACTTCGATGTGGTGCAGACGTTCGTGGCCGTCGGCCTCGTCGCCGTCCTCTGCATCGTCGCGGCCTTTTGGCCATGGCGGAACGACAAGATCGAACTCTAGGCTTCCCGCCAAATCCGGTCTGCAGGCTTGCGCGACAGGACCTGTTCAATCCGGACTGATCAGACCTATCTTGTTTCTTTGTCTCTACAGCATCCTGCAACAGGCGGAAGGCGATCATGGATGCGATGGTTCTGCATGCGCCCGGTGAGCCGCTGCGGCTCGAGCACCGTCCCGATCCGCTCCCGCAGGCCGGTGAGATTCGCGTGCGCATCGAAGCCTGCGCAGTCTGCCGCACCGATCTTCATGTCGTCGATGGCGAGCTGCCGCATCACGGGCGACCGATCATTCCCGGTCACGAGATCGTCGGCATCGTCGATGCGCTCGGCCCCGGCGTAGCGACACCCGCGCCCGGCACGCGAGTCGGAATCCCCTGGCTTGGCCACACCTGCGGGACATGCTCCTATTGCGCGTCAGGTGCGGAGAACCTCTGCGATCATCGGCAATTCACCGGCTACACGCGCGACGGCGGCTTCGCCACCCATGTGGTGGCGGACGCAGCTTTCGCATTTCCGCTGACCGGCTTTCATGATCCGGTCGCGGCCGCGCCGTTGATGTGCGCGGGCCTGATCGGCTGGCGCTCGCTGCGGATCGCGGGAGAAGGCCGCAAGATCGGACTTTATGGCTTCGGTGCAGCGGCTCACATTCTCGCGCAGGTCTGCCGCTGGCAGGGCCGCGAAGTGTATGCCTTCACCCGCGCGGGCGATGCCGCGGCCCAGCAACTTGCCCGCTCGCTCGGCGCCGTCTGGGTCGGCAGCTCGGAGCAGCAACCGCCCGAACCGCTTGATGCTGCGATCATCTTTGCGCCGGTTGGTTCATTGGTGCCGCTGGCGCTCAAGGCTGTTCGCAAGGGTGGACGGGTGGTCTGCGGCGGCATCCACATGAGCGACATCCCGCAATTCCCCTACGATCTGCTCTGGGAAGAACGCCAGATCGTGTCGGTCGCCAACCTCACCCGCCGCGATGCTGTGGAATTCCTTGAGATCGCGCCGCGTGCCGGCGTGAAGACCACGACGACGGTCTATCCGCTTGCATCGGCCAATGATGCGTTGGCCGATCTGCGCGACGGCCGCTTTCAGGGCGCGGCCGTGCTGGTTCCGTGACCGCAACGGTCCATCGCCTCCAGCGAAAAGTCTTTTCGAATCAAATGATTGATTGGACTGCCGAAAGTGGCTGGGGAACCTGGATTCGAACCAAGACAAACAGAGTCAGAGTCTGTTGTGCTACCGTTACACCATTCCCCACCGATTGTGGCCCGGCCTCGCTATATGACGAACGCCTTTGGGCAAATCAGCAAACGATGTTGCGGGCACGATATAGAGCGCAAGCGCGGCGCGGTCTACCCCCTCGCGCACTCCTTTGTGCAAACCGGCGAAGCCGCAAACCGGACGCGGGCGGACGTGCCGGCCCCCGATTCCGGGTCTCCGGCAGGCTGTTTGAATCCTAAGTTAACAGCACATTAACTCAACCTTTCCTGTCATGTTGACGGCTACGCGCCCGGCGGGACGGAAAATCGCGAAAACCCCGTGAAACCGGGGATAAGTCGCACGCCCTGGAAGCCAGTTCCACGCCCTGCCCGGCACGGCGCACCCGCGCGGGAAGCATCCAGACACCGGCGCATTTAATCATTTCTGCAGCATGGCGGGTTCATAGTCGGCGGACAGTTCTCCCAGAGTTCGACCCCATGCTGACCCCACCGCAGATCCCTTCCCTCGGCCGCGTCATTTCGGTCCGTGGATCGCAAGCGCGTGTCGGCATCCTGGCGAGCCCGAGCATGACGCCGGCGGCGATCCGCGCCACGGTCGGACAGTTCTTCGGCATCCGCGCGGCCAACACCACCATCGTCGCCATCATCACCGAGGTGACGCGCGAGAACATCGACACCGCGGACGGCCACGTCGCCGTGGCGTCGGTCGATCTGCTCGGCGAGATCTCGCATGGCGCGACGGCGCGCTTCCAGCGCGGCGTCACGGTCTACCCGACTATCGGCGATGCGGTCGATATCCTGAGCCACGAGGAGTTGCGCACGGTCTATGCGCCGTCGGGCAAGGACCAGATCAATGTCGGCGCATTGCAGCAGGACCCCTCGATCACCGCCTATATCGACGTCGAGGAAATGCTGAACAAGCATTTTGCCGTGCTGGGCTCCACCGGCGTCGGCAAATCGAGCAGCGTGTCGCTACTGCTTAACGAAATCCTGCGCGTGCGCCCGCGCCTGCGCATCTTCCTGCTCGACGTCCATAACGAATACGGCCGCTGCTTCGGCGATTCCGCGCTGGTGCTCAATCCGCGCAATCTGAAACTGCCGTTCTGGCTGTTCAACTTCGAGGAAATCGTCGACGTCCTGTTCGGCGGCCGCCCCGGCGTGCCGGAGGAAATGGAAGTGCTGTCGGAGGTCATTCCGATCGCCAAGGCGACCTACACCCAGTACCAGAACTCCGACCGTCATCACGGCCTCAAGCGCGTCGAGACCAAGAGCATCGGCTTCACCGCCGACACTCCGGTGCCCTACCGGCTGGTCGATCTGATCTCGCTGATCGACGAGCGCATGGGCAAGCTGGAAAACCGCTCCTCGCGCATCGTCTATCACAAGTTGATCTCGCGCATCGAAACCGTGAAGAACGATCCGCGCTACGCCTTCATGTTCGAGAACGCCAATGTCGGCGGCGACACGATGGCCGAGGTGATCAGCCATCTGTTCCGCCTGCCCGCCAACGGCAAGCCGCTGACCATCATGCAGCTCGCGGGTTTTCCCGCCGACGTGGTGGACTCGGTGGTCTCCGTGCTGTGCCGCATGGCGTTCGACTTCGGCCTGTGGAGCGATGGCGTCTCGCCGCTGCTGTTCGTCTGCGAGGAAGCGCATCGCTACGCCTCGGCCGACCGCAGCATCGGCTTCGGCCCGACCCGCAAGGCGGTATCGCGCATCGCCAAGGAAGGCCGCAAATACGGAGTCTATCTCGGCCTCGTCACCCAGCGCCCCGCCGAACTCGACGCCACCATCCTGTCCCAGTGCAACACGCTGTTCGCCATGCGTCTGGCCAACGACCGCGACCAGGCGCTGCTGCGCTCGGCGGTGTCCGATGCTGCCGCCAACCTGTTGTCCTTCGTGCCCTCGCTCGGTACCCGCGAGGTGCTGGCGTTCGGCGAAGGCGTCGCGCTGCCGACCCGTCTACGCTTCAAGGAAGTGCCGGCGCACCAGTTGCCGCGCAGCGAGGCGACCATCGCCACCACGCCCACCGCGTATACCGGCCACGACATCAATTTCGTCGGCTCGGTGGTGGAACGCTGGCGCGGCGCCACCGGACGGCGCGACGCGCCGAACGATCCGCTGATCAGTGACCGCTTCGCCGACAAGCTCGGCGACCATCCGCTGCAGCGCGCGGTGGAAGCGCCGCTGCTGCAGCCCTCGCTCGGGCTCGATCCCGACCGCTTCTCGCTCTTGAAGAAGCCGCTGCGCTAGATCTTGTGCTTCAATAGCAATGCCGTCATGGCCGGGCTTCGTCCCGGCCATCCACGTCTTTCCTGATTGAGAGTTCTAAGACGTGGATGCCCGGCATAAAGCTGGGCATGACGAGTTGCTGATTCCGTTTAAGCAAATTCACTCCAGAGGCCGTGTTCGACACAACATCGCGATTCAACCTGAAACGAAAATACCCTAAGCTCGCGCCTCAGCTTCCCACCCACGAGCTTCACATGTCCGACACGCCGATCAGCCGCTTTCCCGTACCATCGCTCGATACGCTGCCGCAGGATATCCGCGAGCGCATCCTTGCCGTGCAGGAGAAATCCGGCTTCGTGCCGAACGTGTTCCTCACGCTGGCGCACCGGCCCGACGAATTCCGCGCCTTCTTCGCCTACAACGACGCACTGATGGAGAAGGACGGCGGCCTCAGCAAGGCCGAGCGCGAGATGATCGTGGTCGCGACCTCGAGCGCCAACCAGTGCCATTACTGCGTGGTGGCGCATGGCGCGATCCTGCGCATCCGGGCCAAGAACCCGCAGATCGCCGACCAGATCGCCAACAACTATCGCAAGGCCGACATCACGCCGCGCCAGAAGGCCATGCTCGACTTCGCACTCAAGGTCTGCCGCGAACCCCAGACCACCTCGCCGCAGGACTTCGCCGACCTGCGCGAGCACGGCTTCGGCGACGACGACATCTGGGACATCGCCGCGATTGCGGCGTTCTTCGGATTGTCGAACCGCATTGCCAGCGTCGCCGAGATGCGGCCCAATGACGAGTTCTATCTGCTCGGCCGCGTGCCGCGCACGTAACCGAGAGGCGCGACGTGCTCGACTGGCCCGACATCCTGCTTCGCCTTGGCGCCGCGACGCTGGCCTGCGGCGCCATCGGCCTCAACCGCGACCTGCATGGCAAGCCGATCGGGCTGCGCACGCTCGGGCTTGTCGGCCTCGCCACCGCGTCGGTGATGATCTTCATCGAGCCGGCGCCGAACACGCCGGGCGCGCACCCGGATGCGGCCAGCCGCGTCATTCAGGGCATTCTCACTGGCATCGGCTTTCTCGGCGCGGGCGTCATCGTTCACGCCGCCCAGAGCAAAAAGGTGCACGGGCTGACCAGCGCCGCCTGTGTCTGGCTCGCGGCCTGCATCGGCATCGTCTGCGGCACGGCGCAATGGGCGCTCGCCGGCACGACGCTGGCTTTCGCCTTCGCCCTGCTGCTGCTCGGCGGGCCGATCGAGCGCGCTTTCCATGGCATGGTCGACGCCAACGATGACGGCGCGCCGCCGAAACCACCGGCGTCCTGAATTGCTCCTCATGGTGAGGAGCAAGGCGCAGGCCTCGCGTCTTGAACCATGAGGCTGATGCTGACATGCCCCGGACGCGGTGCGGCACGCAGTGACGCTCCGCTGATCCGGGGCCGTTCCGGACTCCGCATATGGAATGGCCCCGGATCAGCAGCGCACCGCTTATGCGCTGCGCGGCATCCGGGACACGCCTCGTCTCCTTCGAGACGCGCGCGAGCGCACTCCTCAGGGGTCCGGCATATCTGACGATGCGCCATCATGGCTGGAATCCATCATTTCCGGTCGTCCCGACGAATGCCGGGACCCATAGCCGCTGTCGTCCATTTTGAAATGGCGGGTCCCGCGTCTTCATCGCAAACTCGGTGGTGTTGGGTCCCGGCTTTCGCCGGGACGACCCTGTGTTTGCTTTCTTAGGCTCATGAGAATCCAGTGATACGAATATCTTGAGTGCCGTCCCTCATCCTGTTTCAAAGCCATCCCTGCGCTGGGCCGCGGCCAGCCGATGTGCTAGATATCAGTCCCTGTTTCGCAGACTCGAGAGCCAGCCGACCGATGCCAGTGCGGCACCATCAGACAACGGATGACGACCACCGCGTGGTGAAGTTTCAGCGCCCGGCGGAACCGCCGTCAGCACGGCCAGCTCCCTTGCGCGATAATTCCGGTCCGTCCGATCCGCTGTTGCGCGATGCGCCGGCCCGCGACCCGCGCCGCGCTTCCGACGACTATCGCCGGCGCATCATCGCCAACCTCGCTGCAACCGTCTTCGCCATCATCCTCGCCGCCATCGGCGTCTGGCTCGCGACCAGCCTCACCCACATGCGCCAGACCCAGGACTGCGCGATGATGGGGCTGCGCGACTGTTCGCGGCTGACCGGCAGCAGCCCGAACAGTTGAGCCGCGTTTTGAGCGTTTTGGGCAACGCTCGCCGGCCTTTCCAAGCACGGCGCCGCCGCTCCCCGGCGGGGGAATGACCGCCCGCCGCCATTGAAACAAACGCATCCGTCCGGTATACCGCCCTCTACCCCCGGGCGGGTCGGCAGGACTGCCGGCAGCCGCTCCTCCCGCCATGCCGACAATCGGCTTTATCTAATTAAATTCAAAGGGTTAGCAATGTCGTCCACCTTCGATCAAGTCGCCACGATCATTGCGGAGACCTGTGATATTCCGCGCGATACCATCACGCCGGAAAGCCATGCGATCGACGACCTCGGCATCGACAGCCTCGACTTCCTCGATATCGCCTTCGCCATCGACAAGGCGTTCGGTATCAAGCTGCCGCTCGAGAAGTGGACCCAGGAAGTCAACGACGGCAAGGCGACCACCGAGCAGTATTTCGTCCTGAAGAATCTCAGCGCCCGCATCGACGAGCTGGTCGCCGCCAAGGGCGCCTGACGCCCGCCATGCGCCTCGACTATTTCCAGCTCATCGATCGCATCACCGGCCTTGATGTCGGCGAGCGGACGATCACGGTTGAAGCGCAGGTGCCGCAGACCAGCACCGTGTTCGAGGGGCACTTCCCCGGCTATCCGTTGATGCCCGGCGTGCTCTTGATCGAAACCATGGCGCAGACCTCGGGCTGGCTGCTGATCGCGCTGCTCAAGTTCGAGCGGATGCCGTTCCTCGCCGCGGTGAAGGAAGCCAAGATGCGCGATTTCGTGACACCCGGCGAATTGCTAACGGTGGAAGCGAAGATCGCGCATGACGGATCGGGCTTCGCGGTGACGGAGACCAAGATCAGGGCCGGCGGCAAGCTGAAGTGCAATGCGACCCTTACCTTCCGCCACACGGCGTTTCCCAATGCCGAGTTGCGCGGACACATGGAAGCGATGGCGAAGCGCATCGGCTTTCCCGAGCAGGCCATGACCCATGAGTGAGACCACAGCAGCAAACCCGCCGCGCGAGGCGTGGATCACCGGCATCGGCATCGCCTCCTCGCTCGGCGAAGGGCTCGACGAACACTGGCAGGCGCTGCAGGACAAGCGCGTCAACGCCGACACCGAAGGCTACGCGCCCTACATCGTGCACCCGATGGCCAAGGTATCGTTCGACGCGCAGATTCCCAAGAAGGGCGACCAGCGCCAGATGGAAGCCTGGCAGCGCATCGGCACCTATGCCGCTGGCCTCGCGCTCGACAGCGCGGGTATCAAGGGCAACACCGAGATTCTCTCGCGCATGGACATGATCGTCGCCGCCGGCGGCGGCGAGCGCGACCTTGCGGTGGATTCGGCGATCCTCAACGATCAGGCACAAGGCAACGCCGCGCCGGGCTTTCTCAACGAGCGGCTGATGAACGGGCTGCGGCCGACGCTGTTCCTCGCCCAGCTCTCCAACCTGCTCGCCGGCAACATCGCCATCGTCCATGGCGTGACCGGCTCCTCGCGCACCTTCATGGGCGAGGAAGCCGCCGGCGTCGATGCCGTGCGCATCGCGCTGGCCCGTATCGCGGCGGGCCAGAGCGACATCGCGCTGGTCGGCGCGGCGCAGAACGGCGAGCGCAAGGATTTGCTGATGCTCTACGAGTTCGGCAATTTCAACCTCAAGGACAAGTTCAGCCCGATCTGGGAACGCCCTGACGACAAAGCCGGTTTCGCGCTCGGCTCCGGCGGCGCGTTCCTGGTGATCGAGTCGAAGGAACACGCGCAGGCGCGCGGCGCCAAGCCGTTCGCCCGGCTTAAAGGCGTCGCCGCCGACCATGCCCGCCGCAAGGCGGACGGCGATGTGACCCAGACGCTCGAGCGGCTGTGGACCGAGCTTGCCCCCCGCAAGGATGCGGCGGTGATCACCGGCGCGAGCGGCACCAAGGATGCCACTGCGCAGGAGCGCGCCTTTCTTGAGGCCCATCGCGGTGCGCCGGTGCGCGCCACCGGCACCGCGTTCGGCCATCTGATGGAAGCGCAGTTCCCGCTCGGGCTCGCACTGGCCGCGCTGTCGCTGTCCAAGGGCGCGCTGTTCCCGCCCCACGATTCGAGCGGCATGGAAATTGAAACCACGGCAGCGCCGACCCAGATCGTGGTGATCGGCGCCGGCCACTGGCGCGGCGAAGGCATGGCGCTGGTGGAGAATATCTCGGCCTGACGGCCGCCGGATGAAAGCGGAGGCAACATGAGCGCAACGCGCGACAAATTCGGCAGGCCGATCGTCGTCGTCACCGGCATGGGCGTGGTCACCTCGCTCGGCGCAGGCAAGGACGACAACTGGACCAAGCTGACGGCGGGCGAATCCGGCATCCGCACCATCACCCGCTTTCCGACCGACGGACTGCGCACCACCATGGCCGGTGCCGTCGATTTCCTCGGCGTCGAGCCGTTCTCCTCTACAGTGCTGTCGGAAAAGCTTGCCGATGTCGCGACCGAGGAAGCGGTGGCGCAGGCGAAGATCGGCGCCAAGGGCGATTTCCCCGGCCCGCTGTTTCTTGCCGTGGCTCCGGTCGAACTCGAATGGGAGCCGCGCCAGGAAGTGGCGCGCGCCGCGGCGGTCTCCGCCGGCATCGATTACGACGCGCTGCTGAAGGTCTCCGGCGGCGGACGCTTCACCGGTTTCCACCACCGTTTCCAGTTCGGCTCGGTAGCCGATCATCTGTCGGAGCGGTTCGGCACCAAGGGCTCGCCGATCTCGCTGTCCACCGCCTGCGCCTCGGGCGCGACCGCGATCCAGCTCGGCGTCGAGGCGATCCGCCGCGGCGACACCGACGCGGCGCTGTGCGTCGCCACCGACGGCTCGGTCAATCCGGAGGCGCTGATCCGCTTCTCGCTGCTGTCGGCGCTGTCGACGCAGAACGATCCGCCGCAAAGCGCGGTGCGCCCCTTCGCCAAGAACCGCGACGGCTTTGTGATGGCGGAAGGTGCCGGCGCGCTGGTGCTGGAGAGTCTCGAGGCCGCGACCGCGCGCGGCGCGAAAATTCTCGGTGTGCTTGCCGGCTGCGGCGAACTGGCCGATTCCTTCCATCGCACCCGCTCGAGCCCGGACGGCAAGCCGATCATCGGCTGCGTGCGCAACGCGCTGGCCGATGCCGGCATGAGTGTTGAGCAGATCGACTACATCAACGCGCACGGCACCGGCACGCCGGAAAATGACAAGATGGAGTATCTGGGCATCTCCACCGTGTTCGGCGATCGCACGCAGCAGATTCCGGTCTCGTCCAACAAATCGATGGTCGGCCACACCCTCTCCGCCGCCGGCGCGGTCGAGGCTGTGTTCTCGGTGCTGACGCTGGAGCATCAGCGCATTCCGCCGACCATCAATTACGACATCCCGGACCCGACCATTCCGTTCGACGTGGTGCCGAACGTGGCGCGCGACGGCAAGGTCACCGCCGTGATGTCGAACTCCTTCGGCTTCGGTGGCCAGAACGCCTCGCTGATCCTGACGCGCGAGCCGGCGTAAGTCGCCGGCCCGAAAACCCTGTCGTCATTGCGAGGAGGCAAAGCCGACGAAACAATCCAGTCCTCATGGAGAAGGAGCCAACGGGTCCACGAAGCGCGGCCCGATGCTAAACTCCACGACGTCTCGAACACCTGCCCCGGACGCGGTGCGACATGAAATGTCGCTCCGCGTCCGGGGCCGTTCCAGACTCCGCATGTGGAACGGTCCCGGCTCTGCGAAGCAGCGTTTCACGCTGCATCGCGCCCGGGACACACATGGGCCTCATCCTTCGAGACGCATTGCTGCGCAATGCTCCTCAGGATGAGGATGACGTTCATCTCTGGATTGCTTCGCTTCGCTCGCAATGACGCCGTATCATCTGACCTGCCGACTCTAGGACCCTCTCTGCCATGCGCGCACTGACCCTTGTTGCCGACCGCCAACTGGTGATCGAAGATCTGCCGCCCCCGCCGCCCCCGGCCGCGGGAGAGGTGCAGATCCGGGTCAAGGCGGTCGCGCTCAATCACATCGACGTCTGGGGTTATCGCGGCATGGCGTTCGCCAAGCGCAAGATGCCGCTGATCGTCGGCGCGGAAGCTTCCGGCGAGATCGTCTCCACCGGCGCAGGCGTGACACGCTTCAAGCCCGGCCAGAAAGTCGTGATGTACGGCGCGCTGACCTGCGGCGAATGCAAGGCCTGCCGCGAAGGCCGCGACAATCTGTGCGAGAACGTCGCCGGCATCATGGGCTTCCATGTCGATGGCTTCGCGCGCGAACTGATGAATCTGAGCGAGCGCCTTGTCATTCCGGTGCCGGACGGCGTGTCCGACCGCGACGCCGCCTGCGCGCCGATTGCGTTCTCCACCGTGCAGCACATGCTGTTCGACAACGCCAAACTGCAACCCGGCGAGACCGTGCTGGTGCATGCCGGCGGCTCGGGCATCGGCACCGCCGCGATCATGATGGCGAAGGCGATCGGCTGCACCGTGATCACCACGGTCGGCAGCGATGCCAAGATCGAGGGCGTCAAGGCGCTCGGCGCCGATCACGTCATCAACTACCGCACCGACCGCTTCGAGGGCGTAACCCGCAAGATCACCAAGAAGAAGGGCGTGGACGTGGTGTTCGAGCATGTCGGCGCCGACACCTTCAACGGCTCGCTGCTGTGCCTCAAGCGCGGCGGCCGGCTCGTCACCTGCGGCTCGACCTCGGGCCCGACCACCACGCTGAACCTGATGCAGCTTTTCCAGCAGCAGTATCGCATCATCGGCTCGTTCGGCGCCTCGATGCGCAACATCGCCGAGAGCCTCGACAAGATGGCCGCCGGAATGAAACCGGTGATCGACACCGAAGTGCCGATCGAGGACGTCGCCACCGCGCTCGCCCGCATGGAAAGCCGTCAGGTGTTCGGCAAGATCATCGTGACGCTGTGATGCGGCGACTTCTGCTTCGCGCAAGAGCGCTGCTGCGCGACGCGATCAAGCCGGTCGGCGGCGCGATCCTCGGCGGCCTCGCGGTCGGCCTCCTGAAGCTGACGCGCTATTTCGATCCCGACCGCACATCGGATGTGTTCGCAGCGATCACCCGCACCATCGGGCCGTGGCTGCCCGAGCAGCGCACCGGCCGCGCCAACCTCACCGCCGCGTTTCCGGAGAAGTCGTCGGCCGAGATCGAGCGCATCCTCACCGGTGTATGGGACAATCTCGGCCGCGTCGGCGCGGAGTTCGCCCATCTCGACCACATATGGAATCTCGACCCCGATCATCCGGAGCGGAGCCGGATCGAGCTTGCGCCCGGCACCATCGAGAAATTCGCCGCGTTGCGCGACGACGGCCGCGGCGCGCTGGTCTTCGCAAGCCATCTGGCGAACTGGGAATTGCCGGCGCTGGCCGGTCCCGCGCATGGCCTTGAGTCCGCCGTGCTGTTTCGCCGTCCCAACATCGCGGCGGCGGATCGCGCCATTCAGGACATGCGCGCGGTCAACATGGGCACCATGGTCGCGACCACCCATGACGCGCCGATACGTCTGGCGCAGGCGCTGGAGCGCGGCGTCCATGTCGGCATGCTGGTCGATCAGTATTTCGGCCGCGGCGTCGATGTCACCTTCTTCGGCCGCACCACCAAGGCCAATCCCCTGCTCGCGCGCCTGGCGCGGCAGATCGATTGCCCGATCCACGGCGTGCGCGTGATGCGGCTGCCGAACCACCGCTTCCGCGTCGAACTGACCGACGCGGTGACGCCGGTGCGCGACGCCGAGGGCAAGGTGGATGTGCAGGCGACGATGCAGGCGATCACCTCCCTGATCGAAGGCTGGGTGCGCGAGCACCCCGAGCAGTGGCTCTGGCTGCACCGCCGCTGGCGGTGAAACGCCTGACTGTCATTGCCGGGCCTGACCCGGCAATCCATCGCCAAAGTTTTTCGGATGGATGCGCGGGTCAAGCCCGCGCATGACGATCCGTAGACCACCGGCCATCCACGCCTTGGCAGCATGAAAGAAAGACGTGGATGCCCGGGAGATAGGCGAGCGAAGCGACGCCGTCCTTCGGACGGCTATGCCCGGGCATGACGAATTCTGAATACCGCATCGCATCAACATTCACACGAACCGCTTGGCGCCTGCCACACACATGATGACGATCAGGGTGGACGCGATCATGCTCCACGCGATCGGCTCGCCCAGAAAGATCGCCGCCAGCACGAAGCCGAAGAACGGCTGCAGCAACTGCAATTGCGACACTCCGGCAATGCCGCCGAGCGCAAGACCGCGATACCAGAAGATGAAGCCCAGCATCATGCTGAAGAACGAGACATAGACAAGACCGATCCAGGCGGGCGCGCCGATGCCGCTCCACGTTGCCGGCAGCGTGAACAGGATGACCGCGCCCATCACCGGCAGCGACAGGATCAGCGACCATGAGATGACCTGCCAGCCGCCGAGCCGGCGCGCGAGCACCGCGCCTTCCGCATAGCCAATGCCGCACACCACAATGGCAGCCACCATCAACAGGTCGCCCACCACCGTGCCGCGATCGCTGCCATAGAGCGCGAAGCCGGCCACCGCCGCAGCTCCCATCATCGAGAACAGCCAGAACGCCGGCTTGGGGTGCTCGCCGCCGCGCAGCACGCCGAAGATCGCGGTCGCGAGCGGAAGCAGGCCAATAAAGACGAGAGAATGTGCCGAGGTGATGTGCTGGAGCGCCAGCGCCGTCAGCAGCGGGAAGCCGACCACGGCGCCGATCGCCACCAGCGTCAGGGGAAAGATGTCGCGGCGCTCGGGCCGCGCCTGACGCAGCGCGAGCAGAAATACGGCGCCCAGCAGCGCGGCGATCACCGCGCGCGCGGAGGTGAGAAACATCGGCGAGAAATCGGCTACGGCGACGCGCGTCGCCGGCAGCGATCCGCTGAAGATGATCACGCCGAGAAGGCCGCTGCCCCACCCTGCGGTTGTCCGTTCCATGTGCCCTCGCTTGCCTGAGCCATGGCCATAGCGGCTTTCGTCTGGCGCGGACAGGGACAGTGCAATACAATTTCATCGAACTGTATTGATAAGGTGACAAATACAGTTACCGGGAGAGCTTGATGAGCAGTACCGAAACCACCCGGACGGAATCCCTGATGAACGCGGTGCGCAGCCGGATCGCGAACCGGGCACTGAGTCCCGGCGACCGCCTGCCCTCGGTGCGCCGCTTCGCCGAGACGATGGGTGTGTCGCCCTCCACCGTGGTCGAGGCCTATGATCGCCTCGCGGCGGAAGGCGTGATCCGCGCACGGCGCGGCTCCGGTTTCTATGTGACCGGCGCCGATCTGCCGCCGATGGCGCTGGCGGAGATGGGCCCCTCGCTGGAGCGCGATGTCGATCCGTTCTGGGTGTCGCGGCAATCTCTCGATGCCGCGCCCTCCGTCCTGAAGCCCGGCTGCGGCTGGCTGCCCGCCGACTGGATGCCGACCGCCGCGCTGCGCAAGGGACTGCGGGCGCTCGGCCGTGCCGATGATGCGCTGCTGTCCGACTATGGCAGCACGCGCGGCTCGCTCGCGCTGCGCCGGCTGCTGCTCGGCCGCTTCGCCGACGAGGGCATTGCTGCGACGGCGGACCAGATCGTGCTGACATCCTCCGGCACGCAGGCGATCGATCTGATCTGCCGCCTGCTGCTGCGACCCGGCGACACCGTTCTGGTCGACGATCCCTGCTACTTCAATTTCCAGGCGCTGCTGCGCGCGCATCAGGTGAAGATCGTCGGCATTCCGTTCACCCCGACCGGGCCGGACACCGCCGCCTTCGAGCAGGCGCTGATCAGCGACTCTCCCCGCCTCTACATCACCAATTCGGCGCTCCACAATCCGACCGGCGGCAGCCTCTCGCCGCAAACCGCGCATCGCATCGTCAGCGCGGCGGCGGCTCATGGCCTTACGATTGTGGAAGACGACATCTTCGCGGATTTCGAACCGAATTTGTCTCCGCGCCTCGCCGTGCTCGACGGGCTCAACCGCGTCATCAGGATCGGCAGCTTCTCCAAGACGCTCTCCGCCGCCGTGCGTTGCGGCTATATCGCGGCAAGAGCCGACTGGATCGAAGGGCTGGTGGATCTGCAGGTGGCGACAAGTTTCGGCGGCCCGAGCCCGGTCGCGACCGAACTGATCGCGGGCGTTCTCGCCGGCGGCAGCTATCGCAAGCATATGGACGAGGTGCGGCAACGCCTGACACGCGCCCGCAAGGATGCAACGGACCGGCTGGCGCCGCTCGGCATCGTGCCATGGATCAAGCCGCGCGGCGGATATTATCTGTGGTGCCGCCTGCCCGAGGGGCACGATTCCACGGCGCTGGCGCGGCGCTGCATGGAGGACGGCGTCGTTCTCGCGCCGGGCAACGTGTTCAGCGTCTCGCAATCGGCGGCGTCATTCGTCCGATTCAACGTGACGCATCTCGGCGACAGACGGATTTTCGCGTCGCTGAAAGCCGCGA
This sequence comes from uncultured Afipia sp., assembly GCA_964384815.1. GTDB lineage: Bacteria > Pseudomonadota > Alphaproteobacteria > Rhizobiales > Xanthobacteraceae > Afipia. Next base: position 346,892 of record CAYLLZ010000001.1, read on the forward strand.
TGAAAGACAGCGCGCGTTGAGCGCTCCCCTCACCGCCCGATCTTCACCCGGATCCACAGCCGGTTGATGATGCGCTGGGTGGCGGGCTCGCGCGCGGTGATGACGAACAGCTTCTTCATCGTCGCCTCGTCCGGATAGATGCCCTTGTCGTTCGCGATCTTCGGATCGAGCAGCTTCTGGGCGGCGAGGTTGCCGCTCGCATAGGACAGGAAGTTGGAGTTCTTCGCCGCGACCTCGGGGCGATAGAGATAGTCGATCAGCGCATACGCCTCATCGACGTTCTTCGCATCCGCCGGAATGGCGAGATTGTCGAAGAACATCTGTGCGCCCTCCTTCGGGATCGCATAGCCGATCTCGACGCCGTTGTTCGATTCCGCCGCGCGGCTCTGCGCCTGCTTGATGTCGCCGGACCAGCCGACCACGAAGCAGATCTCGCCGGTCGCGAGCGCGTTCAGATAATCGGCGGAGTGAAACTTGCGCACGTAAGGCCGGATTTTCGCCAGCGCCGCGGCCGCCTTGTCCAGATCGGCCTGCGCGGTCGAATTCGGATCGAGGCCGAGCCAGTTCAGCGTCGCTGGCAGGATATCGTCCGGCGAATCCAGCATCTGCACGCCGCAGTCCTTGAACTTCGCGAGATTGTCCGGCTCGAACACCATGCTCCATGAATCGATCTTCGCATCGGGGCCGAGAATCCTGCGCACCGCGGCGACGTTGTAGCCGATGCCGGTGGTGCCCCACATGTAGTTGGCGCCGTAGAGATTGCCGGGGTCGTAGATCGCCAGACGCTGCGTCACCTCCGGCCAGGCATGGACGAGGTTCGGCAGCCTGGTCTTGTCGAGCTTCTGGAACACGCCGGCCCTGATCTGGCGCTGCAGGAAATACGCGGTCGGCACCACGACGTCGTAACCGGACTTGCCGGCGAGCAGCCGCGTCTCCAGCGTCTCGTTGGCATCGAAGGTGTCGTAGACGACCTTGATGCCGGTCTCTTTGGTGAAATCCTCCAGCACGCCGGGCGCCATGTAGCTCGACCAGTTGTAGAAGTTCACCACGCGATCGGCCGCGCGTGCGGGCGCGGTCAGCGCCGCGCAAACGAGCGCGAGCGTCGCCAGCCGAATGAAAGGCATGCCGCCCCTCTTACCGACGCAGAACATGAGAGAGCCGCTCCAGTGCCGTGTCCAGAGTCGCATCCGTCTTGGAGAAGCAGAACCGGACCACGGAATTGACGGCATCGTCTTTATAGAAGGACGACACCGGGATCGATGCGACCTTATGTTCGACGGCAACGCGCTTGCAGAACGCCTCATCGGTCTCGTTGAGGCCAAGCGGCGCAAGATCGACGGTGAGGAAGTATGTGCCCTGCGAGGGCAGCACCGGAAAGCCGATGCGCTTCAAGCCATCGGTCAGGCGGTCGCGGCTGCGCTGCAGATCGCGCCGCATGTCTTCAAAAAAATCGTCCGGCTTGCCGAGGCCGTAGGCTACCGCGACCTGCAGGTTCGGCGCGGTGGTGAAGGCGAGGAACTGGTGCGCCTTGGCCAGCACGCGCAGCAGCGGCGGCGCGGCGCAAACGAAGCCGACCTTCCAGCCGGTGAGCGCGAAGATCTTGCCCGCCGAGCCGATCTTCACCGTGCGCTCGCGCATGCCCGGCAGTGCGATCAGCGGAATGTGGCGGCGGCCGTCGAACACGATGTGCTCCCAGACCTCGTCGCAGATCGCGACTGCGTCGAATTCCTGGCAGTAGCGCGCGAGCAGTTCGAGGTCTTCGCGCGGATAGACCACGGCGGCGGGATTGAGCGGGTTGTTGAAGATGACAAAGCGCGTCTTCGGCGTGAACGCTTGGCGCAGCGCCTCGTCGGTCAGCCGCCAGTGCGGCGGCTCGAGCCGGACGAAACGCGGAATGCCGCCGGCCCGCTCGATCAGCGGCACATAGGCGTCGTAGAACGGCTGGAACACGACGACCTCGTCGCCCGCCTCGATCAGGCCGAGGAAGGCGGCGGCGAGCGCTTCGGTCGCGCCCGAAGTCACCATCACCTCGCTCATCGGATCGAGCTCGACGCCGTGCCAATGCGCATAATGCGCCGCGATCGCCTGCCGCAATTCCGGCAGGCCCATCATCGAGGGATACTGGTTGTAGCCGTTGAGCACGGCGTCGGCGGCCTTGCGGCGGATTTCCTCCGGCCCCGGCCCGTCCGGAAAACCCTGGCCGAGATTGATGGCGTCGTGGTCGCGGGCGAGCTGCGACATCACCTCGAAGATCGTGACCGGCAGGTCGGCGAAAATCCGGTTCATGATGCGGGCGTCAACGCGAAACCGGCACGATGTCAGCCCGCCTTCGAGGGCAGACCCGCAGCCTTCCACGCCAGCATGCCGCCGGCCAGATGCGCGTTGTAGGGCTTGCCGCTGGCCTGCGCGGCGAGCGAGGCCCGCACCGAACGGTTGCCGGAGCGACAGGCGAACACCACGGTCTTGCCCTGCGGATCGGGCAGCGCGTCGGGATCGAACGCGGAGAGCGGCATCACCACCGCATCGGGATAGGCATCGACCGCGACCTCGTTGAACTCGCGCACGTCCACCAGCAGATAGCGGCCCTCCGTCAGCCCCTGCGCCACCTCGGCGGGCGTGAGATTCTGAACTTGGCTGTTGTTCGACACGGAAGCTCTCCGAATGGGTCTTGCCGGTGAAACTCTCTTGTTACGCCGGCAAAATCAAGCGCGATCGGCGCCGTCAGATCATCACCCTCAGATGGTCACCTGGGTCCCGACTTCCACCACGCGGCCGGTCGGAATCTGGAAGTAGTCGGTGGCGTCGTTCGCCGACTTGCTCATGGCGATGAACAGATGGTCCTGCCATTTCGGCATGCCGGACTGCGCGGCGGGCTTGAGCGAACGACGTGAGACGAAGAACGAGGTGGACATGATGTCGAACTGCCAGCCGAGCTTGCGGGCAATGGCGAGCGCCTTCGGCACGTTCGGCTGCTCCATGAAACCGAAATTGAGCTGCACGGTCGCGAACTTCTCGCTGATACTCTCATATTGCACGCGATCGAGCAGATCGACCCGCGGGGTCTGCGCGGTGTTGATGGTGAGAATGACGTTGTGCTCGTGCAGCACCTTGTTGTGCTTGAGGTTATGCAGCAGCGCGGTCGGGGTATATTCGCGGTCGCTGGTCAGGAACACGGCGGTGCCCTTGACGATATGCGGCGGCCGCTTCTCCAGACTCTTGATCAGATCGCGCAGCGGCACTTCGGTGCGCCGCGTCTTGTTGAGGAGGATGGCGGCGCCGCGCCGCCAGGTCCAGATCAGCACCATCACGCTGATGCCGAACAACAGCGGCACCCACGCGCCCTCGAACAGCTTGAGCAGGTTGGCGGTGAAGAACGAAATATCGACGAACACCAGCGGCACGATCAGCGCGGCGGCGGTCGCCGCGCGCCAGTTCCACAGCTTCCACACCACGATGAAGCCCATGATGCCGTCGGCCACCATGGTGGTGGAGACCGCGATGCCGTAGGCCGACGCCAGACCGCTGGAGGTACGGAACATCAGCACCAGCAGCAGCACGCCGATCAAGAGCAGCGTGTTGACGCGCGGCAGATAGATCTGCCCGGCATGAACCTCGGAGGTGAAGCGGACCTCGAAACGCGGCAGCAGGCCAAGCTGCACCGCCTGACGCGTCAGCGAGAACGCGCCGGTGATCACCGCCTGGCTCGCGATCACGGTGGCGGCGGTCGCCAGCACCACCAGCGGCAGCAGCACGGCTTCGGGCGCGAGAGAATAGAACGTGTTCTCGATCGCCGCCGGATGCGCCAGCACCAGCGCGCCCTGCCCGAAATAATTGATCAGCAGCGCGGGGAGCACGAAGAACATCCAGGCCGACTGGATCGGCTTGCGGCCGAAATGGCCGAGATCGGCGTACAGCGCCTCGCCGCCGGTCACCGCCAGGAACACCGCGCCGAGCGCGACCAACCCCAGTTCGCCATGCGTCATCATGAACGTGATCGCGTAATACGGATTGATCGCGGCCAGCACCGTGGGATCGTCGGCGATGTGCATGGCGCCGAGAACGGCGATGGCGGTGAACCACAGGATCATCACCGGGCCGAACGCCGCCGCGATCCGCGTGGTGCCGCTGCTCTGCACCGCGAACAAGGCGACCAGGATCAGCACCGTCAGCAATACGACGTAATGTTCAAGTCCGGGTGCGGCGAGCTTGAGGCCTTCGACCGCCGACAGCACCGAGATCGCCGGGGTGATCATGGAATCGCCGAGGAACATCGCCGCGCCGACCACGCCGAGCACCAGCAGCAGCCGCGAGCGGCGGCCCATGGCGCGCTGACCGAGCGCCATCAGCGACAGCGTACCGCCCTCGCCCTTGTTGTCGGCGCGCAGCAGCAGCAGGACGTATTTGGCGGTGACCACGACAAACAGCGCCCACAGGATCAGCGACAGCACGCCGAGCACGATCGGCCGCGTCACCTCGCCGGTGCCGGCCGCGCCGCGCACCGCTTCGCGGAACGCGTAAAGCGGACTGGTGCCGATGTCGCCGAAGACGACACCGATGCTGCCGAGGGTCAGTCCCCAGAAGCCTGCAGGTGAAGCGTGTTCACCGGAAGAGTCGGTCGCGGGTGAAGCCTGCTCACCTTGAGCCTCGGCTGATGTCTCGCTGGCGGTCATGATGCTGGAAAGTGCCCTAAAGCCCGTTTCGATCCCCGGAGCGTGGTCCCGGGGGGCGGACGTATAGCACCGGGCCTCGCGCTTTCCCACACGCCGGACAGCAACTTTAGGACTTGAAAGGTATTTGGGTAAGCCGGCAGTCGGGCGGTCTAGGGCCGCAGATTCGGCGGCAAAGCCGGGTCTTCCCTCATCAAAGTGATGGTGACGCGGCGGTTCGCGGCCAGCGTCGGATCATCCGGAAAAAGCGGCTGGGTGTCGGCCTTGCCGGACACCGAGAAGATGTGGGACGGCGGCAGCCCTTCCCGCTCCAGAATCTGGCGCACCGCATTGGCGCGGTCGGCGGAGAGATCGAAGGCGTCGTAGTCGGAACGCGGGCGGATGAAGTTCGACGAGGTATGGCCGGTGATCGCCACCCGCAGCGGCGACTGGCGCAGCGGCTTGGCGAGACGGCTGATCAGCATGCGGGTGCGCTCGTAAGGCTGGCGCGAGCCATCGGCGAACATCGAGCGGCCGTCCTGATCGACGATCTCAAGGTTCAGGCCCTCCTTGGTCTCCTCGAACATGATGTGCTTGGACAGTTCGGTCATCTCCGGCATGTCCTGCAGCGCCTGACGCAGCGAGGCGGAGGCCAGCGCGAATTCGCGGTCGGTCTTGAGCCGCGCGCCGGCGATCTTGCTGTCGTCCTGCTGGTCGGGCGACGGCGTGTTGGAAGCTTCCTCGGGCGGGATGTGATCGACGTTCTTCAGCTTGGGGCGGGTCGGCAGGCCGTCGGTCTCCAGCACGCCGGAATAACGCGACAAAGTCTGCACGCCGAACGCCTCGCGCATTGAGCCGGCGACGATCTTGAGCTTCTGCTGGTCCTGATTGGAGAACGCGACCAGCATGACGAAGAAGCTCATCATCAGGCCCATGAGGTCGGCAAAGGTCACGAACCAGCCGTGTCCTCCGCCGTGCGCATCGCCCCGTTTCTTCTTGGCCATCGCCCTATCCCCGAACCCTGGTCAAGCCGCCGGTCAGGCCGGCACCGGCTCGCCTTCCTCGTGGCGGTGCTTCTCCGGCAGATAGGCCAGCAGCATCTCGCGCACCAAAGTCGGGCTCTTGGCGTCGCGGATCATCAGAATGCCGTCGATGATGATGGTGCGGTTGGTCTCCTCGTCGAGCAGCTTGCCGTGCAGCTTGTCGGCGATCGGCAGACAGAACAGGTTCGCCACCAGCGCGCCGTACAGCGTGGCGAGCAGCGCGGTCGCCATGAACGGGCCGAGCTTGGAGGGATCGGTCATGTTGGCGAACATCTGCACCATGCCGATCAGGGTGCCGATCATGCCGAATGCCGGGGCGCAATCGCCGATGGCGCGGTAGATCTTGCTGCCTTCGTCGAGATGCATGAGGAAATTGTCGCGGTCGCGCTCGAGGTTGTCGCGGATGAAATCCATGTCGTAGCCGTCGGCGACGTAGCGGATACCCTTGGCCAGAAAAGCATCGTCGGTCTCGACCTTTTCCAAGCCAACCGGACCCTGCTTGCGGGCGATCTCGGCGATGCGGGCCAGTTCGTCGACCAGGCTGCGCGGGGTGGAACGGCTCATGGTGAAGGCGAATTTCGCCCCCAGCGGCAGGCCGTGGAGGATCGACACCAGCGGAAAGCGAATGAGCGTGGCGGAGAACGAGCCGCCGAAGATGATGATCATCGCATGTTCGCTGATGAACATGTGGAGATCACCCCCCATGAAGATCATCGCGACGATCACGATCGTGCCGATAACCAGACCGATACTGGTGGTAATATCCATGAAGTACTCCGACGCGTACGAACCGGCCATTCTGAGCCGGTTCCGAAACCCTAGCGTCGGCGCAATGAAATTTGCGTAAAGGTTATTGAATTCGACAGCAGCAGGACCTTGCTGGCAGCAGGACTTTGTTAACGAACTGGCGGGGTCGCGCTTTCCTCGTCCCGGGCATCCCGGCGCAGGCCGGGATCCATACTCCCCGTCGATGAATTTTGAAGCGGCAAGCCCGGCGCCCCTAACGAGAATCCGGTGGTGATGGGTCCCGGCCGGAGCCTGTCATCGGACGGCGCCATAGCGCATCGAAAGACGCGGTTGAACTCGCTTTTAGCGCCGATCCGTTGGCCGGGACGACATCATTATTGTGCGATTGGCGCGAGCCCGCTGGCCCGCAACGACGGCCGATGCCGGATCAATGAAGATGCGGCGGGCGGTCGTCGCCCTCGGATGCCGGCGGCACATAGGATGAGGACGCTGCCGCGGAGCCACCATCGGCGGCGGCCGCATTCGCCAGCTCCAGATTGTAGCGCCGCTGCTGCTCGCGATACGACATCCAGCCGATCGGCAGGCAGCACAGGTAGATGATCGAGGCTGCGCTGAGCAGGTGCCACGGGTAGCTGATCAGCACCGCGATGAACAGCACCACAAACACCACCACCGGCACCACCTTGTCCGAAGAAATCCGACCGCCCATCGTCTTGCCGGAAAACACCGGCAGGCGCGACACCATCAGGAAGGCGATGGCGAGCAGATAGATCGCGGTCAGCGCGGCGGGGAATTGCGGGCCGCCGATCAGAACGAGATACATCGGCAGCAGCGCGCAGATCGCGCCGAGCGGCGCAGGCACGCCGGTGAAGAAGCCCGCAGCGAACGGCGGCTTGTTCGGATCGTCCATGGTGGCGTTGAAGCGTGCAAGACGCAGGCCGCCGCTGATGGCGAAGATGATCGCCGCGATCCAGCCGACATTGTTGAGATCGTGAAGCTGCCAGAAATACAGGATCAGGCCCGGCGCGACGCCGAAATTGACGAAATCGGCGAGGCTGTCGAGTTCGGCGCCGAACCGCGACTGCCCCTTGATCATGCGCGCGATGCGGCCGTCGATGCCATCGAGCGCGGCGGCGAACACGATGGCGCCGAGCGCGAGCTCGGTGCGGCCCTCGATCGAAAGCCGGATCGCGGTGAGACCGGCGCAGATCGCCAGCAAGGTGATGACGTTGGGCACCAGCATGCGCACCGGAATCTGGCGAAAGCGGCGGCGGCGCGGATCGGAAACTTCGGACTCGGAATGCATGGCGATGGCACCTCAAAAAGCGGCCCCGCCGCGTTTCGGATCGAACGCCGGCGCCGCCTGTCGTTCCTTACATAGTCCCCTCACCCGCCCCTGCCAATGTGGCGGAAGGTCGTGGATGCGCGGGACGAAAAGGTTAATCGGTGCGGTAAGTCCGCCCACCGTCGCCGATCCGGAAGTCCGCCAGCACGGTCTCGCCCGCGATCGCGGTCTGGCCCACCGCGACCAGCGGCTTGCCGCCCTCCGGCAGATAGACATCGAGCCGCGAGCCGAACCGGATCAGGCCGAAGCGCTCGCCCGCCGCCACGCTCTGCCCCTCGCGTACGAAGGAGACGATGCGCCGCGCCACCAGGCCCGCGATCTGCACCACGCCGATCCGTCCCGCCGGGGTCGCGATCACCAGCGCGTTGCGCTCATTGTCCTCGCTGGCCTTGTCGAGCTCGGCATTGACGAACTTGCCGGGCCGGTAAGCGATACGCTCGATCTTGCCGGCGACCGGGCTGCGGTTCACATGGCAGTTGAACACGCTCATGAAGATGGAGATGCGCAGCAGCGGCTGGTCGCCGAGTCCCATCTCGGCGGGCGGCACTGCGGGGGCGATCATCGAGACGCGGCCATCGGCCGGCGAGACGACGAGGCCTTCGCGCGTCGGCGTCACCCGCACCGGATTGCGGAAGAACAGCGCGCACCACACCGTAAGCACGCAGCCGATCCAGCCGAGCGGCGTCCACAGCCAGAACAGCACCAGACTCGCCAGCGCGAAGGCGCCGATGAACGGATAGCCCTCCTCGTGGATCGGCGGGATTTGCGCGCGGATGGAATTGACGATGGACATGCGAACCTTTGGTGTGACTTTGCGGACCTGCAGGACGTATTAGCGGCTGTCTTTCCCCTCTCCCCTTGTGGGAGAGGGTGGCACGCTGCGTAGCGGCGTGCCGGGAGAGGGGTCGGCCGAATCGCCCGCAGCTTCAAGAATGCGGGAGATCACGGCGTCCGTATGTTGCAGCATCTCATTATTCCAGAAACGCATCACACGAAACCCCTGATCTGCCAGCCAGCGGTCCCGTGCGACGTCAGAGCCCTTTCCATCGTGCTGGCCGCCGTCGACCTCAATGATCAGCTTGCGCTCGAAGCAAACAAAGTCAGCGATGTATCGCCCGATCACAGCCTGACGCTTGAATTTGATGCCCCGCAGTCGATGGGCCCGCAGCCGATACCACAGCCGCCGCTCGGCATCGGTCATCGACGTACGAAGAGATTTGGCGTGACTGATCGACAAGCCCCTCTCCCGGCTCGGCTTCGCCGAGCCACCCTCTCCCACAAGGGGAGAGGGGATCAAGAACCGCAAGATCTTGCCTGTTGTTATATCTTCGCCGGTGCTTGTTTGTCTCCCACCCCTACTCCGCCGCGGCGGCGGGGGTCGCCAGCGGATCGTCGATCGGCGGCGGCGTGCGGTTGGGCGCGGCGTTCTCGTCGTCAATCATCGCAAGCTTCTCGCGCGCGGCCTCGGCCTCGCGCTGCCTGTTCCACATGCTGGCGTACAGACCGTCCGCGATCAGAAGCTGCGCATGGCTGCCGCGCTCGGCAATGCGGCCCTGATCGAGCACAATGATCTCGTCGGCATCGACGATGGTGGACAGGCGATGCGCGATCACCAGCGAGGTGCGGTTGCGCGCCACCTTCTCCAGCTCGTTCTGGATCTCCTGCTCGGTGTGACTGTCGAGCGCCGAGGTCGCCTCGTCCAGCACCAGGATCGGCGGCGCCTTGAGAATGGTGCGGGCAATCGCCACGCGCTGCTTCTCGCCGCCGGAGAGCTTGAGACCGCGCTCGCCGACCTCGGTGTCATAGCCCATCGGCGAACGGCGGATGAAGCCGTCGATCTGCGCCATGCTCGCCGCCGCCTCGACCTCCGCATCGCTGGCGTCCCAGCGTCCGTAACGGATGTTGTAGCGGATGGTATCGTTGAACAGCACGGTGTCCTGCGGAACCATGCCGATGGAATCGCGCAGCGAGGTCTGCGTCACGTCGCGGATGTCCTGGCCGTCGATGGTAATGCGGCCGCCGCTGACATCATAAAGCCGGAACAGCAGCCGCGAGATGGTGGACTTGCCCGCGCCGGACGGGCCGACGATCGCGACGGTCTTGCCCGCGGGCACCTCGAAATTGAGGCCCTTGAGGATCGGCCGTGACGGGTCGTAGTGGAACTGGACGTCCTCGAAGCGCACCGTGCCGGCATCGACGCGCAGCGGCTGCGCGCCGGGGCGGTCCTTCACTTCCGGGTTCTTCGACAGCACGCCGAACATCTTCTCGATGTCGATCACCGCCTGCTTGATCTCGCGATAGACCATGCCCATGAAGTTCAGCGGCTGGTAGAGCTGGATCATCATGGCGTTGACCATGACGAAATCGCCGACGGTGTTGGTGCCGTTGCGAATGCCGAACGCGCACATCAGCATGGTCGCGGTCAGCCCGAAGGTGAAGATGATCGCCTGCCCGGTGTTGAGAACGGCGAGAGAGGTGTAGGTCTTGACGCTGGCGTCCTCGTAACGCTCCATCGATCTGTCGTAGCGCTGCGCCTCGCGCTCTTCGGCGCCGAAATACTTCACCGTCTCGTAGTTGAGCAGCGAGTCGATCGCCTTGGTGTTCGCCTCGGTGTCGGAATCATTCATCTTGCGGCGGATTCCGATCCGCCACTCGGTCGCGACATAGGTGAAGTACATGTAGACGATCACCGTCACCAGCGTGACGGCGACGTAGCGCCAGTCGAACTGATAGAGCAGCACGCCCATCAGGAGCAGCGTCTCCACCAGCGTCGGTACGAGCTGCAGGATCACCATGCGCACGATGGTCTCGATCGCGGTGCGGCCGCGCTCCAGCACGCGGGTGAGACCGCCGGTCTTGCGCTCCAGATGGAAGCGCAGCGACAGCTCGTGCATGTGGACGAAGGTCATGTAGGCGATCTTGCGCACCGCGTGCATCGCCACCTTGGCGAACAGGCCGTCGCGCCACTGCGTCAGCACCGCCATCAGGATGCGCGTGCCGCCATAGCTCAGCGTCATGATCAGCGGCGATGCGATCAGCCACAGCGTCCAGTTCGAGGCCTGCACCGGCGCGGTGTCCGCCCCGGTCAACGCATCGACCGCCCATTTGAAGGTGAACGGCACCGCCAGCGTCGCGAGCTTGGCGGCGAGCAGCAGCAGCACCGACCAGACCACCCGCATCTTCAGATCGGCGCGCTCGCCCGGCCAGATATAGGGCCACAGGTGAACCAGCGTCCCGGTGAGGGACGCCTGTTCGGCCTTGAGGTCGGCGGCGGACAAGGCCGGCTCGGCGGCCAGCGCGGTATCGGGGTCGGTGTCGGTCTCGGCCATTCGTCATCCTGCGCGGGCAGCGCAACGTGTTGCAGACACAATCATTCTCTGATTGGAGCAATTCCACATCATATAGAGCGTTCGCGGCATTTCCGCACCCGTCCGGGGGTGATTCTTTTCATCCGGCGGTGGGTTTGCAGGCCAAACGCCCTCGCCTTGACGACCCGGCGGGGCGATGCCACATCAAAATCATGAATGGTATTAAGACTGTCTGTGTTTACTGCGGTTCCGGTCCCGGCACCGACCCTCAATTCATCCAGGCCGCCAGCGCCTTCGGCAGGATCCTCGCCGAAGAAGGCATCGGCCTTGTCTATGGCGGCGGCTCGATCGGCCTGATGGGCGCGGTCGCGAGCGGCGTGCTCGACCATGGCGGCAAGGTCACGGGCATCATCCCCGACTTCCTCACCACGCGGGAGCATGCGCTGACGCGCGTGCAGGAGATGATCGTCACCCGCGACATGCACGAGCGCAAGCAACTGATGTTCGACCGCTCGGACGCGTTCGTCGCTTTGCCCGGCGGCGTCGGCACGCTGGAAGAACTGGTCGAGCAGATGACCTGGGCGCAGCTCGGCCGCCACAGCAAGCCGATCCTGGTCGCCAACATCGCGCGATTCTGGAATCCGCTGCTGGCGCTGCTGTCCCACATGCGCCACACCCACTTCATCCGGCCCAACCTCTCGGTGGACGTCCTCACCGCCGACCGCGTCGAAGATATCGTGCCCAAGCTGCGCAAGGCCGCGCGGGAAACCTCCGCGATCGAAAAGACCATGGTGGCGCCGGTCGCCGAGAAGCTGTAACGCCCGCGGCCTGTCGCGCGGGGCTCTGCGGAGAACGAATGTCGCGCGACGATCAGCACTGGATGCGCCTCACCGGCCTTGCCGGCATCATCGGCGCGCTGCTCTGGATCGCCGGCGATGCGCTGATCATCGGCGGCAAGGCGCAGCCTTCCGATTATCCGCTGCTGCTCAAGACCTATGCCGACCGCATCGGCTTCGGCGCGCTCGACATGATGCTGCCGCTGTCCGAGCCGCGGCTCGCCGCCGGGGCGCTGATCGCAAACATCGGCATCGTGTTCTATCTCGCCGCAAGCTGGCACCTGTTCCGCGCGCTGTGCCCGGCCGGTCCGCGGCTGGCGTGGGCTGTGTTCATCCTGCTGATCTGCGGCAATGCGTGGTCGCCGCTCGGCCATGCCGCATTCTATTTCGTCGGCATGGTCTACAAGACCCTGCTTGAGGTGCCGGACGCCGCGCATGGCGCCCTGCTCGCCCTTGGCGATCATTTCCACCGCGTGCTGATGATCGCCTGGCTGTTGCCGGTGGTGACGCTGGCGCTCGCGCTGCTGCTGCTTGCCATCGCGATCGCGCGCGGCGGCACGCTTTATCCACGATGGCTGGCGCTGCTGTTCAACCCGGTGTCGTTCCTCGCGGTCGGCGTCGGCCTGCCGTATCTGCTGCCCGCGCCGCTCCGCACCGTGTTCGAGGGCGCGGCCTTCAACATCGGCTGGCTGTTCGTCTACGGCCTTTCGACCGCGCTGCTGTGGCGGGCGCCATCCATGACGACAGCGCCCGCGCGCGCCTGACGAACGCCATGCATCAGGCCGGCGCGCCAGACTTCACCAGCTTGTAGGTCAGCGAATCCATCAGCGCCTGGAACGAAGCGTCGATCACGTTCGAGGACACGCCGATGGTGGTCCAGCGCGCGCCGGTCTCGTCCTCGCTCTCGATCAGCACACGCGTTACCGCCTCGGTGCCGCCATTGAGGATACGCACGCGATAGTCGGTCAGCTTCAGGCCGTCGATATACTTCTGGTACTTGCCGAGGTCCTTGCGCAACGCGACGTCGAGCGCGTTGACCGGACCATTGCCTTCCGCCGCCGAGATCAGCATCTCGCCCGCGACATTCACCTTCACCACCGCGAGCGCGACCGTGACCGGGCGGCCGAGTGCGTTGGTGCGCTGCTCGACATTGACGTCGAACTGCACGACCTCGAAATAATCCGGCACCGTGCCGAGCGTGCGCCGCGCCAGCAGATCAAACGAGGCGTCGGCGGACTCGTAGGCATAGCCCGCAGCCTCGCGCTCCTTCATCTCCTCGACAAGGCGCGTCAGCTTCGGATCGCTCTTCTCGAACGGGATACCCGCCTTCTCCAGCGCCGCGAGCACGTTGGAGCGACCGGCCTGATCCGACACCAGCACGCGGCGGTGATTGCCGACCGCTTCGGGCGCGATGTGCTCGTAAGTATGCGGGTCCTTCAGCACCGCCGAGGCGTGGATGCCGGTCTTGGTGACGAAGGCGCTCTCGCCGACATAGGGCGCGTGCGGATCGGGCGTGCGGTTGAGGATGACGTCGAGCGTGCGCGAGACATGCACCAGCGTTTCCAGCTTCTCCTGCGAGACGCCGATCTCGAACTTGTCGGCGAACTCGCTCTTGAGCTTCAGCGTCGGGATCAGCGAGCACAGATTGGCGTTGCCGCAGCGCTCGCCGAGGCCGTTGAGCGTGCCCTGGATCTGGCGCGCGCCGGCCCGCACCGCGGCCAGCGAATTCGCCACCGCCTGCTCGGTGTCGTTGTGGGTGTGGATGCCGAGATGATCGCCCGGGATGTGCCTGGTCACCTCACGCACGATGGTCTCCACCTCGTGCGGCATGGTGCCGCCATTGGTGTCACACAGCACCACCCAGCGCGCGCCGGACTCATAGGCCGCCTTGGCGCAGGCCAGCGCGAACTGCGGATCTTCCTTGTAACCGTCGAAGAAATGCTCGCAATCGATCATCACCTCGCGGCCGGCATTCCTGACATGGCTGACGCTGTCGCGGATCGAGGCGAGGTTTTCCTCGTTGGTGGTCTCGAGCGCGACGCGCACCTGATAGGCCGACGATTTGGCGACCAGACAGATCGCGTCCGCCTTGGCGTCGAGCACGGCGGCAAGGCCGGGATCGTTCGAGGCCGAGCGGCCGGCGCGCCGCGTCATGCCGAAGGCGGTGAAGCGCGCGTTGTGGAATGCCGGACGGGTCGCGAACAGTTCGGTGTCGGAGGGATTGGCGCCGGGAATGCCGCCCTCGACATAATCGACGCCGAGATCGTCGAGCAACTGCGAGATCAGTTGCTTGTCGTGCATGGTGAAATCGACGCCATGGGTCTGCGCGCCGTCGCGCAGCGTGGTGTCGAACAGATAGAGACGCTCGCGACTCATGACGCTTGTCCTGACTGCCCTTCCTGCGGGCCCTCGCCCGAAAGGGTCTTTTTCATCGTGGTGTTGGCGAGCCATTCGTCGCCGACGGTCACCGAATTGCGCTGCTGGCCGACATAGCCGCGCTTCGTAAAGAACTCCTGCGCGGTGTCGCTGGCATCGACGCTGATCTGCGTGGCACCGCGCGCAGCGGCGAGCTTCTCGATCGCCTCGCACAATGCCGAGGCAACGCCGCGACGCACCGCCTGCGGATGCACGTAGAGCAGATCGAGATGGTCCGCGCCCTTCAACGAGGCGAACCCGACCGGCGAGCCTTCCAGTGTCGCCACCAGCGTGAGCTGCGAGGTCAGTCGCTTGCCGAACGCCTCCTCGTCATCGGCGACGCCGGCCCACGCTTCGCGCTGCGCTTCGGAATAATCGTCCTCGGTCAATTCCTCGATGCTGGCGACGAAGATCGCGGTGAGGATCGACAGGTCCGAAGGCAGGAACGGCCGCAAGCCGACTTTGGGAAACGCGTGCGCCATCACCACACACCGAACAGCTTGAGCGCGATCGCCACCGCCAGCACGATCACGGTCCATTTCAGGATGATGTAGTAGCGCCAGTGTTTCGGGAAAGGCGTATCCGGCCGCTTCATCGCAGGCCCTCCACCTTATTTTCGTCGTGCGGATACGCACGCGACCCACACAGAACGTCATGCGCGGGCGCGACCCGCGCATCCATCGCAGTCAGATGGATTGCCGGGTCAAGCCCGGCAATGACGGCATGAGAAAATACACTCATCGCGCAACCTCCCATGTCGTCACCGGCTTGCCGTCGGCGCCCTTGCCGTCCTTGATCGCGACACCCATCGCCGCGAGCTGGTCACGGATGCGATCGGACTCGGCGAAATCCTTGCGCGCGCGCGCGGCGCTGCGGCTCGCCACCAGCGCTTCGACCTGCCTCGCGTCGATGCCGCTGGCCTGCTGCTTGCGCGCGGTCCATCCCGCCGCGGTGTCGGCGAGGAAACCAAGCATGCGCAGCGAGGCGGCGAATTCATCGCGCAGCAATTCGTCGCCGTCGCTGGCGAGATTGCGCAGGCCGTGCAGCGCCGCGATCATCTGCGGCGTGTTGAGATCGTCGGTCAGCGCCTCGATCACCGAACCCGCCACACGCTCGCCCGGCAGATCGCGCGCCACCGCGTACCAGTCGTCCAGCGTCCTGGCGCTTTCCTCCAGCCCCTTCAGCGTCCAGTCGATCGGCGAGCGGTAATGGGTCCGCAGCATGTTGAGGCGCAGCACCTCGCCCGGCCAGTCGGCCAGCAGCTCGTGAATCGTCACGAAGTTGCCGAGCGATTTCGACATTTTCTCGCCTTCGACCTGCAGGAAGCCGTTGTGCATCCACACGCTGGCCATGCGGTCGGTGTGGAACGCGCAGCACGATTGCGCGAGTTCGTTCTCGTGATGCGGAAACACCAGATCGATGCCGCCGCCATGAATGTCGAAGCGCTCACCGAGATGCTTCCACGACATCGCCGAGCACTCGATGTGCCAGCCCGGACGCCCCTCCACCTTGATGCCGCCCGGTGACGGCCATGACGGCTCGCCCGGCTTGGAGGGCTTCCACAGCACGAAGTCCATCGGCTCGCGCTTGTAAGGCGCGACATCGACGCGCGCGCCGGCCAGCATCTCGTCGAGCGAGCGGCGCGCGAGGCTGCCGTAGCGCGGATCGGTGGCGACGCTGAACAGCACGTGGTCCTGCTCGACATAGGCATTGCCGTTGGCAATCAGTTTTTCGATGATCGCGCGCATCTCCGCGATGTGCTCGGTGGCGCGCGGCTCGATGGTCGGCGGCAGGCAGCCCAGCGCCGCAACATCGGCATGAAACTGCCGGCCGGTCTCCTCGGTCACCTTGCGGATCGCCTCGTTCAGCGGCAGGCCGGGATAGTCGCGCGCGGCGCGGTCGTTGATCTTGTCGTCAACGTCGGTGATGTTACGCACATAAGTGACGTGCGTCTTGCCATAGAGATGGCGCAGCAGGCGGAACAGCACGTCGAACACGATGACCGGCCGCGCGTTGCCGATATGCGCGAAGTCGTAGACCGTGGGCCCGCACACATACATGCGCACGTTGGCAGGATCGAGCGGCGCGAAGGCGCGCTTCTCCTTGGTCAGCGTATCGTAGAGCTTGAGCTCCATGGACAACAAAATCCCCTTGCCTTGCGGCCGGGCGTCCACTGATCTCGTTTGAGAAAAGACGGCTCCAGCCAGCGAATCGCTAGCTAATAATCTCGCGGCAAATGCCGAAAACGGAGAAAGAACCGGTCATGGGCCGCACAATGGTCCAGCATGGGGGACCGCGTCAAGCGCCTTGATCAAGGCTAGCGCAGTGTTTTTGCAGCCGTTTCCGGCCCACGAAATCGTGTGGTTAAGCATTCTTAACATTTTGGGCTTATCCGTGTATGGCAACCGCCCTTCCCCTCCGGTGCCTTATGCGACTGATTCCAGCGTTTCTTGCCTGCGCGTTCCTTGCCGCCGCAACCACGGCTCGCGCCGACAGCCAGGTGTTCATCGTCGCCAACCAGCCGGACGGTTACGGGGTCGATCAATGCCTCGCCAATGGCGAGCGCTGCGGGGCACCCGCCGCCCGCGCCTATTGCCAGTCGCGCAACTTCATCCAGGCCAGCGCCTATCGCCGGGTCGATCCCGACGAGGTCACCGGCGCGGTTCCGGTCTCAACCGGCGGCGCCTGCAAGTCCGGCGTGTGCGGCGAATACGTCGCGATCACCTGCCAGCGCTGATTGCAGGCCGGCGCGCCTGCCTTCAATGCGCCGTGGAATCGACGTGACCTTGCCGTCAGAAGCCTGTATGTGAAGCGGCGTCGGGCCGCATAGCGGCTGTCTTGAGCCGGATTCGCGCCTTGAATTTCTCTTCGGGTCTTTCCCGATCATTCTGGACATCGATGCAGGCCGCGTTTGGCGCGCTGGCGATGACCTCGGTCGCGCTGGCGCAGGGCGCGCCGCCGATGCAAGGCGCCGGTAGCCCGATGTGCCAGCGGCTCGAAGCCCAGCTCGCCAACGTCAATCGCAACGCCGCCGGCGGCGATGCCGCCAAGGCCGAGCAGATCCGGCGCTATGAGGACGCGGCCGCCCGCCAGCAAAGCGAGCTCGACCGCGTGCAGGCGCAGGCACGCCGTCAGGGCTGCGACAGCTCCGGCTTCTTCTCGCTGTTCAGCGGCCAGTCGGCGCAATGCGGGCCGATCAACACCCAGATCCAGCAGATGCGGGCCAATCTCGAGCAGATCACCACCAGCCTGGAGCGGCTGCGCGGCGGCAGCTTCGGCTCCTCGGAAGCCGACGGCCAGCGTCGCTCGGTGCTGATGGCGCTGGCGCAGAACAATTGCGGCCAGCAATACGTCAACGCGGTGCGCTCCAGCGGCGGCTTCTTCGACAATCTGTTCGGCAACAATGACGGCGGCCCCGCGCCCGACGCCGCGGTGCCGAATTCGGGCACCTATCGCACGGTCTGCGCGCGCACCTGCGACGGCGCCTATTTCCCGATCTCGTTCTCCACCGTGCCGAGCCGCTTCGCCGACGACGAGCGCGCCTGCAAGGCGCAGTGCCCGAACGCCGAGGTGCATCTGTACACCTATCGCAATCCCGGCGAGGACATCGGCCAGGCGGTGTCGCTGAGCGGCCAGCCCTACTCGCAATCGCCGAACGCGTTCCGCTTCCGCACCCAGTACGACAAGACCTGCAGTTGCCGGGCGGCGGGTCAGAGCTGGTCGGACGCGCTGAAGAATGCCGATGACGGCAGCACGGTTCAGCAGGGTGACATCATCGTCACCGACGAGCGCTCCAAGCGCATGGCGCAGCCGCCGAAGACGAATGCCGCGGCGAAGAAGCCGGCCGCCGGCAACGCCAATGCAGCCGCGCCTGCGGCCGATGCGCCGGCTGCCGCTCCCGCCAATGGCGACAAGCCGATCCGCTCGGTCGGCCCGACGTTTTTGCCGAATAACCGGTGACGTACGACGACCTGCGCTGACTCCTTAATTTAGAAATCGATGCGTTGCGTTCGCGAAGTCGTCATGGCCGGGCTTGACCCGGCCATCCACGTCTTTGTTACCGCTATGATGTGAAGACGTGGATGCCCGGCACAAGGCCGGGCATGACGAGTTCAAACGATCACGTTGATGCCATCGGCGTCATTTTGAGTTGAGCTCTCGACAGCCCGCCACACAGCACCATCTCGTGGGAAGGGAAACTCCCTTCACACATCATACGCTTCCGCCGAGCCGCGGCTCGAATTGGTCACCAGCGTATCGTCCGGCGCGGCGGGGACCTCGCCGGTGTCGCGGAATTTGTTGGTGATCGGATAGCGGCGATCGCGGCCGAAATTGCGCCGCGTCACCTTCACGCCCGGCGCGGCCTGACGCCGCTTGTATTCCGCAAGATTGAGCAGCCGATCGACGCGGATCACGGTGTCGCGGTCGAAGCCTTCGGCAATGATCGCGGCGAGCGGCAGATCGCGCTCCACCAGACGCTCGAGAATGGCGTCGAGCACATCGTAAGGCGGCAACGAGTCCTGATCGGTCTGGTTCTCGCGCAGTTCGGCGGTCGGCGGCCGGGCGATGATGCTGGTCGGGATCACCTTGCCCGAAGGGCCGAGCGCGCCCTTCGGCTTCCATGAATTGCGCAGCGCCGAGAGGCGGAACACCTCGGTCTTGTAGATATCCTTGATCGGATTGAAGCCACCGTTCATGTCGCCATAGAGCGTGGCGTAGCCTACCGACATCTCGGACTTGTTGCCGGTGGTCACCAGCATCGCGCCGGACTTGTTGGACAGCGCCATCAGCAGCACGCCGCGGGTGCGCGCCTGCAGGTTTTCTTCGGTGACGTCGCGATTCAATCCCGCGAACGGCACTTTCAATATTTCCTCGAAGCCGTTGACGGCGGCGGCGATCGGCAGCACCTCGTATTTGATGCCGAAGGCGCGCGTCAGCTTCGCCGCGTCGTCGATCGACACCTGCGCCGTGTAGCGGAACGGCAGCATCACGCCGCGCACCTTCTCGACGCCGAGCGCATCGACAGCGATGGCAAGGCACAGCGCGGAATCGATGCCGCCGGAAATGCCGAGCAGCACGCCGGGGAATCCGCTCTTGGTGACGTAGTCGCGCAGACCCAGCACGCAGGCGGCGTAGTCGCCCTTGTCGCCGTCGAGCACCTGCGCCACCGGCCCGTTGCAGGTCCAGCCGCGCTCGCCTTTCGTCCAGCGCAGCGTCGTGATGGTTTCGGCAAAGCACGGAAGCTGCAACGCCAGTGTGCGGTCGGCATTGAGCGCGAAGGACGCGCCGTCGAACACCAGTTCGTCCTGGCCGCCGACCTGATTGAGATAGACGAACGGCAGGCCGCTCTCGGTGACGCGCCCCACCGCCATCGACAAACGGATGTCCATCTTGCCGCGCGCATAGGGCGAGCCGTTCGGCACGATCAGGATTTCCGCGCCGGTCTCGGCGAGGCATTCGACGACATTCTCGTAGTCGTCGGATTCCTCCATCCAGGTATCTTCGCAGATGGGCACGCCAATGCGCACGCCGCGCACCGTGACCGGCCCTGCCGCGGGGCCGCGC
The DNA here is from genome assembly GCA_964384815.1 of uncultured Afipia sp. GTDB lineage: Bacteria > Pseudomonadota > Alphaproteobacteria > Rhizobiales > Xanthobacteraceae > Afipia. Next base: position 366,797 of record CAYLLZ010000001.1, read on the forward strand.
GCGAACACGCGCTTTTCGTCGAATACGCCATAGTTCGGCAGGTTGGCCTTGAAGCGCAGCGCCGCGATGCGGCCGCCATCGAGCAATGCGCAGGCATTGTAGAGCCTGCCGCTCTCGACCCAGGGCGTGCCGATCAGCATCGCCGGGCCGCCATCGGCGGTCTCGCGCGCCAACTCCTCGATCGCCGCGCGGCAGGCCGCCTGAAACGCCGGCTTGAGTACAAGGTCTTCCGGCGGATAGCCCGCGATGAACAGTTCGGAGAGCACGACAAGATCGGCGCCGTCCGCCCTCGCCTGCGCCCGCGCGGCGCGCGCTTTCGCGGCGTTGCCGGCGATGTCGCCGACCACGGGATTGAGCTGCGCCAATGTCAGGGTGAAGTGAGCGGATTCTGCCATGGAACGGTTTTAGCCCGCCGGCGGCGCGCTCTGCAATTGCGCCATCAGACGAAGCCCATGCGCTCGGCGAGCGCGAACAGCCAGACGCCGCCGGCCAGCGCCAGCGTGACGCCGACCGCCGCCGAGCCCATGTCCTTGACCTGGCCGATCTGCGGATCGTGATCGGTGGTCAGGCGGTCGGCGAGTTTTTCGATGGCGGTGTTGAGAAGCTCGACGATCAGCACCAGCAGCACCACCGCGATCAGTTCGACGCGGCGCGCAGCGGTAACGCCCACCCAAAACGACAGCGGCACCGCCAGAAGCAGTGCCGCCAGTTCTTCGCGGATCGCCTGTTCGGACCAGATCGCGAAGATCAGGCCCTTCCTGCTGTTGAGGGTGGCGCGCCAGAAGCGCAGCACCTCAGAAGCCCGCAACCGCCGGGATCGGCTTCACCTTACCGTCGCGATCCGCCTTGAGCAGTTCGGCGATCAGGAACGCCATGTCGATCGACTGCTCGGCGTTGAGACGCGGATCGCAGACCGTGTGGTAGCGGTCGTTGAGGTCCTCGTCGGTGATCGCCCGCGCGCCACCGATGCATTCGGTGACGTTCTGGCCGGTCATCTCCAGATGCACGCCGCCGGCATGGGTGCCCTCCGCCGCGTGAACGGCGAAGAAGTCCTTCACCTCGGAGAGGATGCGGTCGAACGGACGGGTCTTGTAGCCCGAGGTCGAGGTGATGGTGTTGCCGTGCATCGGATCGCACGACCAGACCACGGACTTGCCCTCACGCTTCACCGCACGGATGAAGCCCGGCAGATGATCGCCGACCTTGTCGGCGCCGAAGCGGTTGATCAGCGTCAGGCGTCCCGGCTCGTTCTCGGGGTTGAGCACGTCGATCAGCTTGAGCAGCTCATCCGGCTTGAGCGACGGGCCGCACTTCAGACCGATCGGGTTCTTGATGCCGCGGCAGTACTCGATATGGCCATGATCGAGCTGGCGGGTGCGGTCGCCGATCCAGATCATGTGGCCGGAGGTCGCGTACCAGTCGCCGGTCGTCGAATCGACACGCGTGAACGCCTGCTCGTAGCCGAGCAGCAGCGCCTCATGGCTGGTGTAGAAATCGGTGGCGCGCAATTCCGGATGGCTCTCCAGATTGAGGCCGCAGGCGCGCATGAAGTTCAGCGCGTCGGAAATGCGGTCCGCCAATTCCTTGTAACGGCGCGACTGCTGCGAATCCTTCAGGAAACCGAGCATCCACTGATGCACGCTGCCGAGATTGGCGAAGCCGCCGGTGGCGAAAGCGCGCAGCAAATTGAGCGTCGCCGCGGACTGCCGATAGGCCATGAGCTGGCGGCGCGGATTGGGAATGCGCGCTTCCGACGTGAAGGCGTTGTCGTTGATGATGTCGCCGCGGTAGCTCGGCAGCTCGACGCCATTGACCTTCTCGGTCGGCGAGGAGCGCGGCTTGGCGAACTGACCGGCGATGCGGCCGATCTTCACCACCGGCAGACCGCCGGCATAGGTCAGCACCACCGCCATCTGCAGGAAGACGCGGAAGAAGTCGCGGATGTTGTTGGCGCCATGCTCGGCGAAGCTCTCGGCGCAGTCGCCGCCTTGAAGCAGGAACGCCTCACCGCTGGCGACGCGCGCCAGCGATTTCTTCAGGTTGCGCGCCTCGCCTGCAAACACCAGCGGCGGAAACGTCGCAAGCTGCGCCTCGATATCCGCCAATGCTTTCGCATCGGGATAATCCGGCACCTGCAGCACCGGTTTCGCGCGCCAACTGTCGGGTGTCCACCGCTCGGACATGACTTCAAACTCCTGAAAACACTTATGAATGGTGCGGGTTATACACAGCCCGCCCCGGACTTGCCAGATACGAAATCGTATAGTGCGATCAGATGGTTATCGGACTGAGCCAGATCAAGGCGCCGGCTTTGGGAGCGCGGCGCGGGTCAGGCCGGCGTAGTCTCATGGTTCGAGACGCGAGGCTGCGCCTCGCTCCTTACCATGAGGGTCGGCGTCATCCCGAGGAGCGATTTCGCAGGAAATTGCGCCTCGAAGGATGCGGAATTCATGGGTCAGGCGGTCGCCTTGCGGACGTGGCGCGCCACCGGCGTGCGCATGGTGACAAGCTCCTCGGCGGCGGTCGGGTGCAACGCCATGGTGGCGTCGAAATCGGCCTTGGTCGCCTTCATCTTCATCGCGATCGCTACCACCTGGGCCAGCTCGGCGGCTTCGGGGCCGACGATATGGCAGCCGAGCACGCGGTCGCTTTCGCTGTCGACAATCAGCTTCATCAGCACGCGGCCAGGATTGCCCGAGAGCGTCGCCTTGATGGGGCGGAAATCGGACTTGTAGATATCGACGCCGGCAAAGCGCGCGAGCGCCTGCGTCTCGGTGAGCCCCACGGTGCCGACTTCCGGCTGCGAGAACACCGCGGTCGGAATGTCGTCGTGATCGACACGGGTCGGCTTGTTGCCGAATACAGTGTCGGCGAAGGCATGGCCTTCGCGGATCGCCACCGGCGTCAGGTTGATGCGGTGGGTGACGTCGCCGACAGCATAGATGTTCGGCACGTTGGTCTGCGAATATTCGTTGACGGCGATGCCGCCGTTCTTCGGATTGAGCGCGACTCCCGCCTTCTCCAGCCCGAGGCCTTTCACGGCGGGATGGCGACCGATCGCGAACATCACCTGATCGGCGGCGATGCTCGATCCGTTCGACAGATGCGCGGTGAACACGTCCGCCTGACGCTCGACCTTTTCCACCGTGCAGCCGGTAAGAATGGTGATGCCGGCCTTCTCCATCTCGCCGCGAACATGCGTGCGCACGTCCTCGTCGAAGCCGCGCAGCACGTTGTCGCCGCGATAGACCAGCGTCACGTCGGTGCCGAGACCGGCGAAGATGCAGGCGAATTCCAGCGCGATGTAACCGCCGCCCTGGATGACGATGCGCCTCGGCTGCTTCGGCAGATGAAACACCTCGTTGGAGGAAATCACATGCTCGATGCCGGGAATCGCCGCGCCATGATTGGGCGCGCCGCCAGTCGCGATCAGGATACGATCCGCGCGGACGGTCTCGCCGGTGGAAAGCCGCAGCGTGTGCGGATCTTCGAACACCGCACGCGCCTTGATAACGCGCGCGCCCGCCTTCTCGACATTGGTGGCGTAGATGTTCTCGAGCCGGGCGATCTCCTTGTCCTTGTTGGCAATGAGGGTCGCCCAGTCGAACGTCGCGGTCGGGATGGTCCAGCCGAACCCGGCCGCGTCCTTGATCTCCTGATGGACATGCGAGGCATAGACCATCAGCTTCTTGGGCACGCAGCCGCGAATGACGCAGGTGCCGCCGAAACGATATTCTTCGGCGATGGCGACGCGGGCTCCGTAACCGGCCGCGATCCGCGCGGCACGCACGCCGCCCGATCCGCCGCCGATCACGAACAGATCGACATCCGCGTCAGCCATTCCCCTCGCCCCGCTTTTGCGTCATCCGCGTCGCGCGGACGATCAGATGTTCTTGCCGCGTGCGCGCATCTCGGCGCGGAACTTGCCGTTGATCTCCTCGCTCAGCTTCTGCGCCCAGTTGGCCATGTACTGCGAGGCGCCGGCGAACACCACCGGCTCCTGATCGATCAGCTTCTTGCCGAGCGGCGACTTGTAGAAGGTGACCAGCTCCTTCAACTCCGGCTCGGTGAAGTGCTGGGCGTAGAGCTTGGCGAACTCCTCGCCGATCTCCTTCTCGCGGCCGGCGAAGTCCTTGGCGACCTTGAGCGAGACGTCGGTGAGCTCCTTCTGATAGTTCAGATTGGCCTGGATCAGGGTGATCTTGGTGCGCTCGACGAGATTCGGAATCGCATCCTTGTAGATATTGCTCACGCTCTTGGCGGCGAGAATTTCCTTGGCGTAGCCGACGGCGGTGGCTGACGGAGTCGGGTTCGACAGCGCGGTCTGCGCCTGGGCCAGAGCCTGCCCGCCGGACAGCGCCAGCACGGCGGCAAATCCCGCGACCACGATCGCATTGACAAGTTTCTTCATCTCAATCTCCTCAACTGCGGCGCTAGCGCCGATCAACCACGCGAATTCCTTGAGGGCTTGCGAGAATCGCTGCGCTCGCAAGACCGATAAACAACCCGTGCTCCATCACACCGGGGATCAGGCTCAGGGACGCCGCCAGGCGGCGGGCGTCCGGGATGCGCCCGAGATGGGCATCGACGATCCAGTGGCCGCCATCGGTGACGAAAGCATGGCCATCCTTGCCCTTGCGAAGACTTATTTCGCCGCTCACCCCGCTGGTGGCGAAGCTGTGCTCGATCGCCCGGCGCGTCGCGGCGAGGCCGAACGGCACCACCTCGATCGGCAGCGGGAAACGGCCGAGCGTCTCCACCCATTTGCTGTCGTCGGCAATCACGATCATCCGGTCGGAGGCCGCGGCGACGATCTTCTCGCGCAGCAGCGCGCCGCCGCCGCCCTTGATCAGGTTGAGATCGCCATCGACCTCGTCGGCGCCGTCCACGGTGAGGTCGAGATGGTCGATCTCGTCGAGCGTGGTCAGCGGCACGCCGCAGCGCTGTGCGTCGGCGCGCGTCGCCTCCGATGTCGGTACGCCGATCACCTTGAGGCCGGCCTGCACGCGTGCGCCGAGCAATTCGACGAAATGCTTCGCGGTCGATCCGGTGCCCAGTCCGAGCCGCATACCGTCGCTGACATAGTCGAGCGCGCGGGCGGCGGCCTGTCGTTTCAAATCGTCCATTGCTGTCGCAGCCTTCGGTTGATCCGGCGGCACTTCTAGCGTCGATTCAGGGCGAGGAACAGACCGCCGGAGCGCGGTTTCGGCAATTTCCAGCCTGGCCTCTTGCATCGCCGCGCCACGCAAGCTAGCGAACGGACATGACCACTCCCCTTCTTGTTTTCGATCTCGACGGTACGCTGGTCGACAGCGCACCCGATCTCGTCAGCGCCCTCAATTTCGTGCTGGACCGCGAAGGTCTACCGCCCGTCCCCGTTGCCTCGGCCCGCAAGCTGATCGGCGCCGGCGCGCGCGCGCTGATCGAGCGCGGCCTCGAGCAGGAAGGCCGCAGCAAGACCCCGGACGAAGTCACGGCGATGACCGACGATTTCATCGCCTATTATGCCGAGCACATCGCCGACGAAACGCGCCCGTTCGACGGCGTCCTTGCGGCGCTGGACGAACTGTCCGGTCAGGGCTTCAGTTTCGCGGTCTGCACCAACAAGCTGGAGTGGCTGTCGAAGCGGCTGCTCGACCGGCTCGACATGAGCGACCGCTTCGCCGCGATCTGCGGGGCGGACACTTTTGGCGTGCAGAAGCCCGATCCGATCATCCTGCGCGAGACCATCCATCGCGCCGGCGGCACGCTGTCCTCGGCGATCATGATCGGCGATTCCGGACCCGATATCGGGGTGGCGCGCCGCGCCGGCGTGCCGGTGATCGGGGTCGATTTTGGCTACACCCCGATCTCGATCGAAGAGTTCAAGCCGGACCGCCTGATTTCCCACATGGAGAAGCTGTCCGGCGCGGTGGCCGAGATCAACGCCCGCCGCAACGGCGGCTAGCGGTACGATCCGTCAGCTCGTTGATTTTGCTCAAGGTCCGGTTCCTTGGAACCTGTCAGCATTAACCGTGCCCCCGCAAACAAGGGGGTGTTTCGGTTGCGCCCGCATCGGCCTGCCCTTATGGTCCGCGCGGGGGAGCAAGGCGGCCTGCCGCTCAAAACGACGGATGTATCATGCGTGTTCTGGTGATTGTCGCGGCTGGATTCAGCCTGGCGGGGTGCTCGTCCATGTCCTCGATGGACATTTTCAAGACCACGCCCCCGGAAGTGACCCTGCAGCTTGATTCGGTGCCGCCCGGCGCCGATGCCGTGACCTCGGTCGGACCGGGCTGCAAGACGCCGTGCGAGGTCAAGGTCGCGACCAACGAGAGCTTCACCGTCACCTACACCCTGCCGAAGTACCAGCCGCAGACCCTGCAGGTGACCGTGGTGACCCAGCCGGGCGAAGTGGTGCTGGACCCCAATCCGGCGGTCGCCGAGCTTGCCCCTGCCGCTCCGACGCGGCCCGCCAAGCGCAAGCGGCACGTGGCGCGCGCCGCCAAGCCCGCCCCCGCGGCGGCTCCGGCACAGGCTCCTGCCGCCCCCGCTCCCGCCCAGGACGCTTCGCCCTTCCCGCCGGTGCGCTAATCTGTCCGGCACCGGTCATCATATTCCGTTGCGTCCGGGCCTGCTGATATCTACATAAGATCAGGGCCATCCGGCGATCCTGGGCGGATTGTCGGGTCGCAAGCACAGGGCAAGAAATGAACGAACTTCACGGTTCGTCAGCGAATGGGGCACCGGTGATGACCGACCCGTTCGGCCGGACCATCACCTATCTGCGCGTGTCCGTGACGGACCGCTGCGACTTGCGGTGCTTCTACTGCATGTCGGAAGACATGACCTTCCTGCCGAAGGCCGACCTCCTCACCCTCGAAGAACTCGACCGGCTCTGCTCGGCCTTCATTGCCAAGGGCGTGAAGAAGCTGCGCCTGACCGGCGGCGAACCGCTGGTGCGCCGGAACGTGATGTCGCTGTTCCGCTCGCTGTCGCGCCATCTGGACAGCGGCGCACTGAACGAGCTGACGCTGACCACCAACGGCTCGCAGCTCGTCAATTTCGCCAGCCAGCTTTATGACTGCGGCGTGCGGCGGATCAACGTCTCGCTCGATACGCTCGACGCCAACAAGTTTCGCTCGATCACCCGCTGGGGCGACATCGAGAAAGTGCTCGCCGGCATCGAGGCGGCCCGCGCCGCCGGGCTGAAGGTGAAGATCAATGCCGTCGCGCTGAAGGGCCTCAACGAGGATGAAATCCCCTCGCTGATGGAATGGGCGCACGGCAAAGGCATGGATCTCACGCTGATCGAAGTGATGCCGATGGGCGACATCGTCGGCGGCCGCATCGACCAGTACGTGCCGCTGTCGATGATCCGCTCGCGCCTCGCGACGCAATATACCCTGACCGATCTCGACGAGAGTTCGGGCGGCCCCGCGCGATACGTGCGCGTCAGCGAGACCGGCGGCAAGCTCGGCCTGATCACGCCGATGACCCATAACTTCTGCGAATCCTGCAACCGTGTCCGCATCACCTGCACCGGCACGCTGCACACCTGTCTCGGCCAGGAGGATGCCTCCGACCTGCGCAAGCCGCTGCGCGCCTCGGCCGACAACGAACTGCTCGCCGCCACGATCGACCGCGCCATCGGCCTCAAGCCGAAGGGCCACGACTTCATCATCGACCGCCGCCACAACCGGCCCGGCGTCAGCCGCCATATGAGCGTGACCGGCGGCTAGGACCGCCGGCGCCTTTCTTTCAACCCGGGCGCCAGTCGGTGCCGGACGGGGAAAAGAAACCGAGCCGGTTCCTTTAGATCGGGCGCCTACCCCCACCAATCCTCCAAACTTCCCATTGACGGCCGGTTGGGCCGCTGAAATTGTGCGGCCGCACAATACCCGAACAATTTGAAGTGTTCGACGAACGGCAGACAATCCGGCAAGATGCCGGTGCGTATGCGCGGATGGGGGACTGACATTGCAGGCTTTGCTCAGGTTGAGTCGCGGCATTGATGCGCTGACGACCGTTATCGGACGATGGCTGTCCTGGCTGATACTGGTCGCCGTCATCATTTCGTCCGCGAACGCGACGATCAGAAAAATTTTCGACGTCTCGTCGAACGCCTATCTCGAACTGCAATGGGTTCTGTTCGGAGTCGTCTTCCTGCTCTGCTCGCCATGGACCCTGCTCAACGGCGAGCACATCAAGATCGACATCATCAATCATCATCTGCCGCTCAAGGTCAGAAGCTGGATCGATATGATCGGCCACGTCTTCTTCCTTGTGCCCTTCTGCATTGTCCTCCTCTGGACCTCGATCCCCTTCTTCCTGGTCTCCTATCACCAGAACGAGCAGTCCTTCAGCGCCGGCGGTCTGCCGCAATGGCCGGCGAAATCACTGGTCGTGATCGGCGCCGCCCTGCTTCTGGTGCAGGCGGTTTCCGAGATCATCAAACGTCTCGCCGTGATGCAGGGGCTGCTACCCGATCCCAACCGGCTGGCGCTTTCCGCGCATGAACAGGCGGCCGCCGAGGCAGAGCGCCTCGCGGAAGCCATCTCCTCAGAGACCCGCTAGCCATCGTCCCGCCACCCCTTAACAGCACCGCTCGATCATCGAAGGAAGCCACGCAATGGCTGCGATACTCATCCACTACATGGCGCCGATCATGTTCGCGTCGCTGGTGCTGTTTCTGCTGCTCGGCTACCCGGTCGCATTCTCGCTGGCCGCCAACGGCCTGCTGTTCGCCTTCATCGGCATCGAGCTTGGTCTGTTCCGGCCGGACTTCCTTCAGGCATTGCCTGAGCGCGTCTACGGCGTGATGAACAACGAGACGCTGCTCGCCATCCCCTTCTTCACCTTCATGGGGCTGATCCTCGAACGATCCGGCATGGCCGAAGACCTGCTCGAGACAATCGGGCAGCTTTTCGGCAGCGTTCGCGGCGGCATCGCCTATGCGGTGGTGTTCGTCGGCGCCCTGCTCGCGGCGACCACCGGCGTCGTCGCGGCGTCGGTGATTTCGATGGGTCTGATCTCGCTGCCGATCATGCTGCGCTACGGCTACGACCGCCGCGTCGCCACCGGCATCATCGCCGCCTCCGGCACGCTCGCCCAGATCATTCCGCCCTCGCTGGTGCTGATCGTCATGGCCGACCAGCTCGGCCGCTCGGTCGGCGACATGTACGAGGGCGCCTTCATCCCCGGCATCGTGCTGTCGATCCTGTATGCGACCTACATTTTCCTGCTGACCATCTTCGCCCCGAAATCCGTGCCGGGATTGCCGCTGGAAGCGCAGACGCTGCGCGATCCCGAAACCGCGCAGCACCGGCTCGTCCTGCCGGTTGCCGCCCTTGCCGCGGCCGGCACCGCCTATCTCTTTGCCGTCAAGCTGGGGCTGTTCGACTGGACCGCGCCGGTGTTCGACAAGATTTCGGACAATGCCCAGATCCGCCACGGCTTCTGGTTCATGATCCTGCTCGCCATCTTCACCAAGCCGTTCATCGGCATCGTGCGCACCATGACGCTCTCGCTGTTTCTGGTGTTCGTGAGCTCGACGATTCTCGCATTGATCGCGATGAGCTTCACCAACGTCAAAGCGGGCGCGGACTACGTCGTGCTCACGATGTCGCTGGTGGTCGCGATCTCCTTCGTGATCGCGGTCATCAATAAATTCACCGGGCTGAACCTGCTCTCGCGCCTAGCTGAACAGGTCGTGTTCGTCATGGTGCCGCCGCTCGGCCTCGTCTTCCTCGTGCTCGGCACGATCTTCATCGGCGTTGCCACCCCGACCGAAGGCGGCGCGATGGGCGCGGCCGGTGCGCTGATCCTCGGCATGATGAAGCGTCGCCTGACCTTCGACCTGACCCGTCAGGCTGTGGAATCGACCGCGAAGCTGTCCGCCTTCGTCATGTTCATCCTGGTCGGCGCACGCGTGTTCTCGCTGACCTTCTATGGCGTCGACGGCCACCGCTGGGTCGAGGAACTGCTGGTGTCGCTGCCGGGCGGCCAGATCGGCTTCCTGCTGTTCGTGAACGCCTTCGTCTTCGTCCTCGCCTTCTTCCTCGACTTCTTCGAGCTCGCCTTCATCATCATCCCGCTGCTCGGCCCGGTCGCCGAAAAGCTCGGTATCGATCTGATCTGGTTCGGCGTGATCCTCGGCGTCAACATGCAGACCTCGTTCATGCATCCGCCGTTCGGCTTCGCCCTGTTCTATCTGCGGTCGGTGGCACCGAAGGAATCCTACATCGACCGCCTCAGCGGCAAGAGGATGGAGCCCGTCACCACCGGACAGATCTATTGGGGCTCGGTGCCGTTCGTGATCATCCAGATCATCATGGTCTGTCTGGTGATCCTGTTCCCGCAGATGGTGATGCACTACAAGGGAACGGCATCGACGATCGATCCGGCCAAGGTGGATTTCCAGATTCCGCAGATCGACATCCCGCAGCTCGATCTCAATCCACCCGTGATCAAATAAGGTCACGCCCATCGACAACACAAAACCCGGTCCTCGCAAGAAGGCCGGGTTTTCTGTTGGGTGTTAGCCACGCCTCAAACCCTAGCGCACTGAAGACGCGCGTGAACGCACTTATGAGGCCTCATCCTGCGAGACGCGCGCAAGCGCGCTCCTCAGGATGAGGATTTAGCTGCGCGTGCGCGAGCGGATCTGAAAACTGTCGAAGGTGAATTCGGCGACCTGCCACCACAGATATCCGTCGCCGCGATAGGCCTGCATTGCATCGATCGCCGTCTTGAAATCGGCGTTCTTCGCCGAAATGTCGGTCCACAGGTCGTTGGTCGCCTTCAGGCAGGCTTCCAGAATCTCGTTGCTGAACGGGCGAAGATGCGTGCCGTTCGCGACCAGACGCTTCAACGCCGCCGGATTTTGCAGATCGTAGCGTGCCGCCATGTAGGTGTTGGCATTGGTCGTCGCGTTGGCGAGGATCGCCTGATAGTGCTTGGGCAGCGCGTTCCACTTGTCGAGGTTGGTGAAGGTGTGGATCATCGGCCCACCCTCCCAGAAGCCCGGATAGTAATAATACGGCGCGACCCGGCTGAAGCCGAGCTTCTCGTCGTCATACGGCCCGACCCACTCGGCGGCGTCGATGGTGCCCTTCTCCAGCGCGGGATAGATGTCGCTGCCGGCAAGCTGCTGCGGCACCACGCCGACTTTCGCCAGCACCTGTCCGGCGATGCCGCCGATCCGCATCTTCAGCCCGTGCAGATCGGCAAGCGTCTTGATCTCCTTGCGAAACCAGCCGCCCATCTGGGTATTGGTGTTGCCACAGGGATGCGCAATCACGTTGTACTTCTTGAAGAACGCATTGCCGAGCTGTTCGCCGCCGCCCTGATACCACCACGAATTCTGCATGCGGGCGTTGAGCCCGAACGGCACGCAGGAATAAACCGCGAAGGTCGGGTCCTTGCCGACATAATAATAGGCCACGCTGTGACCCATCTCGACGGTGCCGTTCGAGGCCGCGTCCAGCGCCTGCAGGCCGGGCACCACCTCGCCCGCCGCGAACACCTGGATCTGGAATTTATTGTCGGTCATCTCGGCGACCTGCTTGGCCATCACCTCGCCGGCGCCGTACAGCGTATCCAGCGATTTCGGAAAGCTCGACGTCATGCGCCATTTGATCTCGGGCATCGACTGGGCGATGGCGGGCGAAGCCACCGCCGCGGCGGTGGCGCCTGCGGCCGATGCTTTCAGGAAATCACGTCGTTTCATCAGGCCTCTCCTCCGAACTGAATTTTCTGGATTGCAGTAACGCGGCCCGGCGCAAGCTGCGCCCGACTCGGCCCCCGCCGGTTTTCGCCCCATCATTCCGTCCGCGCCTGCGCGAGGCAACGGGAAAACCGCGCCGGGACACGCCAATCGCCATCACAAAACAAAAATCCGGCCCTCTTGCGAGGGCCGGATCGATAAGCCGATGGCTGTTGCGACCGATCAGCCGCGGGTGCGCGAGCGGATCTGGAAGCTGTCGAAGGTGTATTCGGCGACCTGCCACCACAGATACTCGTCGCTGCGATAGGCCTGCATCGCCTCGATCGACTTCTTGAAGTCGGGGTTCTTGGCGGAGATTTCAGCCCACAACTCGTTGGTCGCCTTGAGGCTGGCCTCCAGCACTTCGTTGCTGAACGGACGAAGCTGGGTACCGCCGGCCACCAGACGCTTCAGCGCGCCGGGGTTCTGCAGGTCGTAACGCGCAGCCATGTAGCTGTTGGCGTAGGCGTTCGCGTTGCTCAGGATCGACTGGTAACTCTTGGGCAGCGAATTCCACTTCTCAAGGTTGGTCAGCGAGTGCACGACCAGACCACCCTCCCAGAAGCCCGGGTAGTAGTAGAACGGCGCGACCTTGTTGAAGCCGAGCTTCTCGTCGTCATAGGGACCGATCCACTCGGCCGCGTCGATGGTGCCCTTTTCCAGCGAAGGATAGATGTCGCCGCCGGCAAGCTGCTGCGGCACCACGCCGAGCTTCGCCAGCACCTGACCGGCGATGCCGCCGATGCGCATCTTGAGGCCCGACAGGTCGGCGACGGTCTTGATCTCCTTGCGGAACCAGCCGCCCATCTGGGTGCCGGTGTTGCCGCAGGGATGACCGATGACACCGTACTTTTTGAAGAACTCGTTGGCGAGCTGCTCGCCGCCACCCTGGTACCACCAGGAGTTCTGCATGCGCGAATTGAGGCCGAACGGGACCGCGGCGTAGATCGCGAAGGTCGGGTCCTTGCCGACATAGTAATAGGTTGCGGTATGGCACATCTCGACGGTGCCGTTCGAGGTCGCGTCCAGCGCCTGCAGGCCGGGCACCACTTCGCCAGCCGCGAACACCTGGATCTGGAATTTGTTGTCGGTGGCTTCGGCGACGTGCTTGGCCATGATCTCGGCGGCGCCGTAGATCGTGTCGAGCGACTTGGGGAAGCTGGAGGTGAGACGCCACTTGATCTCGGGCATCGACTGCGCAATTGCCGGCGAGGCAACCGCAGCGACCGCAGCACCAGCGGTCGAGACTTTCAGAAAATCACGTCGTTTCATCGGAAGATCTCCTCGGGGGGTCATGTTTTTTGTGGTCGTGGATGCCGCTGTCTAACACGAAACATTGTCAAAACGCAGCGAGGCCGGCCTAAACGAAAGTCGCATAGGTCGGCCTCATCGCGTTTATTTGGAAAGCCGCTCAGGCTGCGGTGATGATGCCCTGCAGGCGGTCCCTGATCTTCGATGCGATCGCGCGATAGACCTCGGCGTGCGGCCCGTTGGGCTCGCTTTCCACCACGGGCGTGCCGCTGTCCGACGATTCACGGATCGTCATGTGCAGCGGCACTTCGCCGAGGAACGGCACGCCGCGCCGCTCCGCTTCATGCCGTGCGCCGCCATGACCGAAAATGTCCGATCGCGTCCCGCAATTGGGGCACTGGAAGTAGCTCATGTTCTCGACGATGCCGAGCGTCGGAACGTCCACCTTGGCGAACATCGCGATGCCGCGTCGCGCGTCGATCAGTGCGAGGTCCTGCGGCGTGGAGACGATCACCGCGCCGCGCAGCGGCACTTGCTGGGCGAGCGAGAGTTGCGCATCACCGGTGCCGGGCGGCATGTCCACCACCAGCACATCGAGCGTGCCCCACGCGACATCCCACAGCATCTGTTTGATCGCCGACATCACCATCGGGCCGCGCCAGATCATCGGCGTTTCCTCACCGGCGAGGAAGCCGATCGACATCAGCGGCAGGCCGAAGCGCTCGATCGGAATCATCTTCTTGTTCTCGTTCACCTCGGGGCGATCGAGCGTGCCGGTGAGACGCGGCACCGAGGGACCGTAGATATCGGCATCGAGCAGGCCGACACGCAGGCCGAGATCGCGTAGCGCCAGCGCAAGGTTGATGGCGGTGGTCGATTTGCCGACGCCGCCCTTGCCCGAGGCCACCGCGATGATCGATTTGACGCCCGGAATCTGCTGCTGCTTGCCCATCGGGTTCTCGCCGTGAGCCCCCGGCGGCCGATGCGAGGCGGCAGGCCTGACGCCGGCCGGCGCCGCGGTCGGCCCGCTGCCCGGACGCCGTTCGGCGGTGAGCGCGACCATCGCCGAGGTGACACCGGCAATCGCCCGCACCGCGGCTTCTGCCCGCGCGCGCACGTCTTCCCAGGCCTTCGCCTCATTGGCATCGACGCTGATCGAGAAGAACACCTTGCCTTCATTGACCGTGATGCCGGAAAGCGCATTGGCCTGCGACAGCGGCACGCCTCGCGGGGTCATCACCTTGGCCAGACTGTCCAGAACCTGCTCTTTCGTGACGCTCAATTTCGGCTCCTCATGATGGCGCGGCGACCGGGAACGGCCGCAGACCTGCGCACCTTTTTTTCGGGTTTTATCGAAAAACCATAGCACCCCGCGAAACCGCCAGCCAACCAGTTCCGCCTGGCCTCGATGCCGCAAGGCGCATGGCTCATCCGCTCGGAAACCGCCCTTTCCGGGAAGCGGCTAAAATGGTGGATGAAGCGGCCAAAAACTCCGAAACCGCTTTCGGGCTTTCAAATAAATGACATAGAAGGTTCATCCGGAGTGGGCTGGCAGGAGCGGCAGCGATGCGTTGGTTCAGGGCGCTGATGCCCAAGGAAGACCAGTTTTTCGACCTTTTCGTCCGCCACTCCCAGACCCTCGTCGATGGCGCCCAGGCGCTGCAGGGGATGCTGCGAGGCGGCGAGGAGATCGACGCCTATTGCGAGAAGATCAACCGCCACGAGAACGAGGCCGACGCCATCACCCGCGAGGTGATGATGGCGATCCGCCGGTCCTTCATCACACCGTTCGACCGCGGCGATATCAAGAATCTAATTACTTCAATGGACGACGCCATCGACCAGATGCAGCAGACCGCGAAGGCGGTGCGGCTGTTCGAGGTGCGGACGTTCGAACTGCCGATGCAGGAGATGGGCGGGATCATCGCCCATTGTGCCACTCTGGTGGTCCGCGCCGTGCCGCTGCTGAAATCGATCGGCACCAATGTCTCGACCCTGTCGGCGATCGCCGAGGAGCTGACGCGGCTGGAGGGCAAGGTCGACGACCTGCACGATCTCGGCCTCAAGGACCTGTTCATCAAGCATCGCACCGGCAACGCGATGGAGTATATCGTCGGCGCGGAAATCTACGACCATCTGGAGAAGGTTGCCGACCGTTTCGACGACGTCGCCAACCAGATCAGCAGTATCGTGATCGAACAGGTCTGAAGGCACGCATTTGACCGCCACGCTCGCCCTTCCCCTGTTGATCGTGCTGATCGCGACGGCGCTGCTGTTCGACTTTCTCAACGGGTTGCACGACGCGGCGAACTCGATCGCCACCATCGTCTCGACGCGTGTGCTCAAGCCGCATTATGCGGTGTTCTGGGCCGCGTTCTTCAATTTCATCGCCTTCCTGTTCTTCGGCCTTCATGTCGCCGAGACACTGGGCGTGGGCATCATCGACCCCAACATCGTCGATCCGCAGGTGATCTTCGGCGCGCTGATGGGCGCGATCATCTGGAACATCCTGACCTGGTGGCTCGGCATCCCCTCCTCGTCCTCGCATGCCCTGATCGGCGGCCTTGTCGGTGCGGGTCTGGTCAAGGCCGGCTGGTCGGCGATGCAATGGGTTGGCCTCACCAAGACCATCCTCGCAATCTTCCTGTCGCCGCTGATCGGTTTCGTCCTGGCGCTGTTTCTGGTGATGGTCGTGTCATGGGCGGCGGTGCGCTCGACGCCTTTCATGGTGGACAGCGCCTTCCGCGTGCTGCAGTTCGGGTCCGCCTCGCTCTATTCGCTCGGCCATGGCGGCAACGATGCGCAGAAGACCATGGGCATCATCGCGGTGCTGCTGTTCTCGCAAGGCTATGGCGGCGACACCTTTCATGTGCCGTTCTGGGTGGTGATCGCCTGCCAGTCGGCGATGGCGCTCGGCACACTGATGGGCGGCTGGCGCATCGTGCGCACCATGGGCAGCCGCATCACCCACCTCACCCCGATGCAGGGCTTCTGCGCCGAGACCGGCGGCGCGATCACGCTGTTCACCGCGACCGCGCTCGGCGTTCCGGTCTCCACCACCCACACCATCACCGGCGCCATCGTCGGCGTCGGCTCGGCACGGCGGCTCTCGGCGGTGCGCTGGAACATCGCCAGCTCCATCGTGGTTGCCTGGGTCATCACGATTCCGGCATCCGCCGTCATCGCGGCTCTTGTGTATTGGCTGATCCCGATCTTTCATTGAGCGTGAACTGGGGAGGAGTCCCATGGTCACGAACACGGAAATCCTGGTCCGCCTGATCGCTGCGGCTGCGCTCGGCAGTCTGATCGGATTCGAGCGCGAGCGCCTGCTCTGGGCTGCCGGCATCCGCACCCACATGCTGGTCTGCGTCGGCTCCTGCCTGATCATGATCGTCTCGGCCTACGGCTTCGCCCAGGTGCTTGATCAGCAGCATACCGTGCTCGATCCGTCCCGGATCGCAGCGCAGGTGGTCTCCGGCATCGGCTTCCTCGGCGCGGGCTCGATCCTGGCGCGCGGCGAGATCGTCAAGGGCCTGACCACCGCCGCCAGCATCTGGACGGTTGCCGCGATCGGACTTGCGATCGGCGGCGGGCTGTATTTCGCCGGCATCGCCTCCACCATCGTGATCCTGATCATCCTCGCCGGTGTGAAGCCGCTGGAAGAGGCCTATCGCGCGCGCAACCAGACCTGCCAGTTCCGCATCACGGTCGAGCGCGGCACCTTCACGCCGGAGGAATTGCGGCAGGCGCTGGATCTGCGCACCAGCCAGATCAAGCGTTTCGTGGTCGAGGGCCGCAACGACGACGGCAGCGACGAGGTGCTGGTCCTGCTCAACAAGGTGTCCTCGCAGGACATCGCCGGCTTCAAGGATCGCCTGAAGGACGTTCCGGCCATCCGCGACGTCGAACTGATCCGGCGCGGTTCCGCCAGCAGCGGCAACAGCGCCTGAGGCCTCACCTGCATCAAAATGCCCGCGCAGCGCTGGCCGCCCTCTCCCAGACAGGCGCCGCCGCGCATGAATCTGCGGGAACGCCGCGGCTCCAGCGCTGCGGATTCATATCTTATTAACCCGATTAAACCGATCTTTAAGCCTACTCTTAAGGTTTTCAGGCCAGAAATAGACTCTGGCTAAGTTAGTTGTGTTTGCGTCCAGGGTTTAGTTTGTCGATGAGTGAGTCCACGTCTCTTTCACCGGAAACGGCCGCGGCCAGCCCCGCGCGCAACCGGCGGGCGGCGACCCAGCGCGTCCGGGAGGCACGCGACCGCCTCACCTCGACCAGTGGTACGCGACCGGCCTTCGATCACGAACTGCTGCGGCAATACGCCCAGACCCGCCTGTCGGCCTCGCTGGTGGTGCTGCTGCTGGTGGTCGCCACCGGCGTGATGTCGAGCTTCTGGATTCCGCCGCTGACCGCCGGAATCTGGACCTGCAGCATGCTCGCGATCCACGCGGTGGTGGTGCGCTTCTGCAAACGTTTCCTCACCGTGCAGCCCGGACCGGGCGTCACCCGGACCTGGCGCGGCCGCTTCGTCGCGCTCGACCTGCTCTACGGCCTCGCCTGGACCACGATCCTGCTGCATCCCTCGGGCGCCGATACCGTGTCCAACACGCTGATGGTGTTCATCATGCTGCTGGTGGTCGCGGTCTCCAGCATGCTGGCGGCGAGCCTTCCGATCGCGGCCTTCGCCGCCACCGTGCCGGTGACGGCGGCCATCGCCATGCGCTTCGTGCTGCGCGGCACTTTCGACGACTATGTGCTCGCGGCACTCGCAGTGACCGCCGAATGCTATTTCGCGCTGCTCGCCCACCGCCTGCATTCGACCACGCTGGCGACCCTCGAAGCCCGCGCCGAAAAGGACGCGCTGATCGGCGAACTCGAACAGTCCAAGGCGATCTCGGACGAGGCGCGCTATCGCGCCGAAGCGGCCAACGTCTCGAAGTCGCGCTTCCTCGCGCAGATGAGCCATGAGCTGCGCACCCCGCTCAACGCCATCCTCGGCTTCTCCGAGGTGATGAAAAGCGAGATCTTCGGCGCGCATGCGGTGCCGGTCTATAAGGATTATTCGGCGGACATCCACAATTCCGGCGTTCACCTGCTCAATCTGATCAACGAAATTCTCGATCTGTCACGCATCGAGGCGGGCCGCTACGAACTCAACGAGGAGCCGTTCTCGCTGGTGCATGTGGTGGCGGAATGCCATCACCTCCTCAAGCTGCGCGCTTCCAGCCGCGGCATCACCATTCACGAGGTGTTCGAGCAGGACATGCCCAAGCTGTGGGGCGACGAGCGCGCCACGCGGCAGATCGTGCTCAACCTCTTGTCGAACTCGATCAAGTTCACACCGCAGGGCGGCGAAATCTGGCTCAAGGCCGGTTGGACCGCGTCCGGCGGCCAGTATCTCAGCGTCAAGGACAACGGCTCGGGCATTCCCGAAGAGGAAATCCCGATCGTGCTCGCCTCCTTCGGTCAGGGCTCGAACTCGATCAAGTCCGCCGAACAGGGCGCAGGCCTTGGCCTGCCGATCGCCAAGAGCCTGATCGACATGCATGGCGGCACCTTCACGCTGAAATCGAAGCTGCGGATCGGCACCGAGGTGATCATCACCTTCCCGCCAGAGCGGGTGATGGCGGCGCTGGCCCCGATGGCGGAAGAGGCCCCGCCTCTGCAGCCGGACCCGACGACCGGCGACAAGGCACGCCTGCGCAACAAACCGATCATGAATGCAGGGACGGGACTCTGAGCCATGGCACAAGGCACGGCTTGCGCTGACGCACCGGCGGTTCTTTATAGGAACCATGAGCTACGAGTCGCCGTGCATCTCCGTCTGCGTCATGAGCCCCAGGACCGCGCTGTGCCTGGGCTGCGGCCGGACGCTGCAGGAGATTTCCGACTGGGCGAGCCTCACGCCCGAGGAGCGCGCCGCCATCATGGCGACGCTGGTACAGCGCATGAGCGATGCCGGCATGAAGGTGCCGCCCGCGCTGGTGCGCTGGCTCGAGGTCTGCTGATCCCCGACAGCATCATGGCAGGTGCGGCGTGATCCGGTTTCTGACGGTCATCATCGTGCTGCTCGGCACCGTGGGCTCGATCTACGCCGTGCAGAACCCCAAGGGCTTCGAGAGCGCCAAGCGCACCGCGCTCTACGCCGTCAACCACTACACCCGCCGCAACACCCGCGCGGTTGAAATTTCCCGCACTCACAACGGCGACTTCGCGTTGCGCGCCAAGATCAACGGCGTGTCCGCGCCGATGGTGATCGACACTGGCGCGACCTCGGTGGTGCTGACCTACGAGACCGCGAAGGCCGCCGGCCTGCCGCTCGAGCTTGCCAGCTACGATGTCGATGTCGAGACCGCGGGCGGACGCGTGCGCGCCGCACGGCTGACGCTCGACCGCCTCGCCATCGGCAAGTTGGTGGAATTGTCGGTGCCGGCGCTGGTGGTGCCGAAGGGCCGGATGAAATCCAACCTGCTCGGCATGAGCTTCCTCAACCGGCTGGAGAGCTGGGAGGTGCGGCCCGACAGGCTGGTGCTGCACGGCTATCCGTAACGCTCACGCCGCGACCGGCGTGGCCTCGCCCTGTCCGACCCGCGCGATCGCATCGCGCAACTGATCGAGACCTGCATCCGCCGGGGTGCAATGCTCCGCCAGCGCCCGGCGGAAGGCGCGTGCGCCCGGCACACCGTGAAACGCGCCGACCAGATGCCGCGTGATCGCATGCAGCCGCGTGCCGCGCGCAAGCTGATCCTCGACATAGGGAAAGAACGCCTCCAGCGCAGCCCGCATCGAGGCGTGCGGCGCAGGTACGCCGAACAACTCCGGATCGACCGCGAGCAGCCGCCACGGCTCCTGATAGGCCGCGCGGCCCATCATCACGCCATCGACATGATCGAGATGACGCCGCGCCTCCTCGATGCTGGCGACGCCGCCATTGATGATGACCGGCACATCCGGCAGCGCTTTTTTCAGACGATAGACGCGGTCGTAATCGAGCGGCGGGATATCGCGGTTCTGTTTCGGCGACAGGCCTTGCAGCCACGCCTTGCGCGCATGCACGATCAGTTCATCCGCGCCGGCATCGACCACCGCGCGAGCAAGAACATCGAGAGCGATTTCAGGGTCCTGATCGTCGATGCCGATGCGGCACTTCACCGTCACCGGAATGCTGACCGCGCGCTTCATCGCCGCGACGCAGTCGGCAACCAGCCGCGGCTCGGCCATCAGGCAAGCGCCGAAGCGGCCGTCCTGCACCCGGTCGGATGGACAGCCGACATTGAGATTGATTTCGTCATAGCCGAAATCCTCGCCGATCCGCGCACTTGCGGCGAGATCCTGAGGATTCGATCCACCCAGTTGCAGCGCCACCGGATGCTCGCAGGCATCGAAGCCGAGCAGCCGCGCGCGATCACCATGGATCACCGCGCCGGTGGTCAGCATCTCGGTGTAGAGCTTCGAATGGCGCGTCAGCACCCGATGAAACGCCCGGCAGTGCCGGTCGGTCCAGTCCATCATGGGGGCGACACTAAATCTAGATCCGTCGTTTTTTGCTGATTTCTTATTTGCTTCCAGTGTCATATCTCAAATTACCATCAGGGTAATCCAAGCGATAGGCCAAGTCCCGAAATCCTCCTGTCGTTGGATCGCGATGGCTTCATCCATGTTCTACCCCGATCAGCAAGGAATCAGTCGGGAATACGCCATGTTTGAATTATCCGACGCAATGTTGGATGTGCTCCATTGTTGTCAATGGCGTTGTTCGTAACAAAGGGGATCAAAACCGCGTTCTCAATCGAATTCGCTCCGCATTCGCAGCCAAAGCTATCCTTACGCGGAATGATGTGGTGAGCCGTTGCCTGATTGTCGTGCCCAGGGATCGTATTCATCTTGACCCGAGGCTTGTCGCGCACTCGATAGTCGGAAAGAAGTTTTCCCCCGTTCGCCCAGCGGTTCAGCACTCTGAACATCTCCAGCTGTTTGCCGGGGTAGTAATCCGCGCCGTATTCCGGAACGACACTTTCGAGTTCGGCAATTTTGTTCGAATAGAGGACGGAATTTTTCTTCGGTGGCGCGCGGTAGTCGGGCTTTCCGGTCTTCTTGTTAATCGGCACCGTATAGCCGTTCTTAAAACTCTCCAACCGGTCGCTGTACGGGCCGCGCACCTTCATGGTGCACATCCGGTCCAAAACCAACCGATCGTAAACAGGGGTTGCTTCAGGGTTGCCCATGGCGTCGTTGAATTGGCACATACCAGCGGCTGTGACCGTAACAGCGCCTCCGTCATGACCTGCCCCATTGAAGTAAGCTGCCCTTTCGCAAGCGGCGTTGGCTGTGGGACGGTAGACCTCCTGATTGTACAAGTAATCATCAGCAGTCGGGAAGTCGTCCGTTTCAGATGACCTAACGCACGAACGAGTCACGCCAAGCTTTTTCTTGAGGACCATTGAGCACGGGATTTCAACTGCAAATCGCTGGCATTTCTGTGGCTGAGCATCGGAAGCGGTGCTGTACGCCAAAAGAACGAACGGGAATATCGAAGCAAATAGTCGTTGCGACATATTTTTCTTCCTCCCATAGCGGATGTGTCCAGCTTACTTTAGCAACAACGCCTTGGCGAGGTCGCGGCGCGGTGCCAGAATGCGGCCTGCTCCCCAAGCTCGAATATGCCCCTCACCAGTTGCAATCGACTGTTTGACAAAAGAAGATTGCACACGCATGCAATTGCACAGTTCAAACGTCTTCTCGACAATCAAAGCGTTTCCCGCATTGCAGAACACAATATCAACGCATTTTGGAAGAGCTTTCATAACCGAGGTCGAGCCGGGGCGATGGATAATGCCGCCTGCTGTCCTGGGTGTGCATTCGTGCATCTGTCAGACATATGCCTTCAAAAGGAGCGCGCACGGCGAGATGAGTGTTCGATGCGAGAGCGCTCGGAGACGTTCGGGTTCCTGCTGGTGCTCCCGCTCTTCAAAATCGGCGAGACCGAGTAACTTGGTCGTGTCTGCCTCCGCCAATCACCGCAACTCCGACGCCGCCGAAGTGATCGACGGCCCGCGCGGCGAGCGATGACGACGCACGTCGTCGCAACGGCCGGTCACGTCGACCATGGCAAGAGCACCCTGGTCCGCGCGCTGACCGGGATGGAGCCGGACCGCTGGGAAGAAGAGCGCCGGCGCGGACTCACCATCGACCTCGGGTTCGCCTGGACGACCCTGCCCTCCGGCCGGGAGGTCGCCTTCGTGGACGTGCCCGGCCACGGGCGATTCATCCGCAACGCGCTGGCCGGCCTGGGGACGGTGCCGGTGGTGTGCTTCGTGGTAGCTGCCGACGAGGGTTGGTCGGCGCAATCCACCGACCATCGTGATGCCATCGCAGCGCTCGGCATCAGCCACGGTCTCATCGTGGTGACCAAGGCCGACCGCGCGCCCGACCTCGTGGCGGCGACCATCGAGCGTGCCCGCCGCGAGTTCGCGCATACCGGCCTGCGCGACGCGCCCGCGGTCGCCGTATCGGCCATGCAGGGCACCGGATTGGACGAGTTCAGGCAGGTCCTCGACGAGGTCCTGGCCGCAATGCCCGCGCCCGACGCCAGCGCCCGGCTCCGGCTGTGGATCGACCGCTCGTTCAGCGTCTCTGGCGCGGGCACGGTGGTCACCGGCACGCTCGTCGCCGGTACGCTGACCAAGGGTGACCGGCTCGTGGTGGTCGGCGATGGGCGGGAGCCGCGCGAGGTCGTCGTCCGCGCCCTGGAATCGCGGGACTCCTCCGCCGACGCCGTCCACCCCATGAACCGGGCCGCAGTCAACCTGCGCGGCGTGCCCGCGGAAGATGTTGCTCGCGGCCAGGCGCTGATCGCACCGGGCGCCTGGTTCATGGCCACAGACGTCGATGTGCGCCGCATCGGGGGTGCCGCGCTCGACGAGGTGCCCGCACAACTCACCGTGCATGTCGGGACGACAACCGTGCCGGCTCGGCTGCGCGGCTTCGATGCAGAGCACGCCCGGATCACCCTCGACTGGCCGCTGCCGCTGACTGTGGGAGATCGGCTGCTGCTCCGCGATCCGGCACGTCGCCTCGTGCTGGGCGGCGTCGGTGTGCTGGATCCGGATCCGCCACAGCTCCTACGCCGCGGGGACAGCACCCGGCGCAAGGCGGCGCTGGCCGCCATGCCGCCTGAGGGCGACGTACTGGCCAAGGTGGCCAGCCGGGGCGCCGTGGAGGTGGATTATCTGCGCCGGATCAGCCTGGTGGGACCCGATGCTGTACCGCCACCCGAGGTCCGCGAGCTCAGCGGCGGCTGGTGGGTGCACCTTCCCACTTATGACGCATGGCGAGAGAAGCTGCGATCTCTGGTGGAGAGCGACGCGCAGCGCGACCAGCTTACGCCCGGCGTCTCCCAAGGGGCCGTGCGCGACGCCCTTGGTACACCCGCAGCGCGCTTCATCGATCGGCTCGTCGCGGATGCCGGCCTCGAGCAGCAGAGTGGTTATATCCGGCTGCCGCGACCCCGCACCGATCTTGGCCGCGCCGAGGCCGGGGTGGCCAAGCTCGAGGCGCGGCTGCTCGCGAATCCCTTCCTCGCACCGCTGGCCGGCGATCTAACTGCCCTCGGCCTTGGTGTCCGCGAGTTGGCCGCAGCCGAGCGTGCCCGACGGGTGTTACGCCTTGAAGGAGGTGTTGTGCTGCTGCCGTCCGCGCCGGAGCTCGCGAGACAGGCACTGGCGCAACTGCCGCAACCGTTCACCACCAGTCAGGCACGGCAGGCGCTGGGCACCAGCCGCCGGGTGGCGATCCCGCTGCTGGAGTATCTGGACGGACGCGGCTGGACGCGCCGGGTCGATGACGAGCACCGCGAGGTGGTGCGGTGAGCCGGATCGAGGACACAGGTGTCGAGGCAGGACCACAGACGGCCGCGTAACAAACTGTCGGCCGCTGGATTGTTTCGCTTTTGATGAGAATGATGCACGTGTCATAGGCGAGCGAGAGCGACGCCGCTCTTCGAACAGCTATGCCCGCGCATCACGATTCCAAGTCAACCTGAACGCTCTAGTCGCTGCCGTCTTCTTTGCGGTTCTGGACGTGCGCCCAGCCGAATCTGCCCTTGATGCACAAGTTGCCGTGGCCGATCGAATGATCGTGGGGCGAAGTCACCTTGACGATCTTGTTGTCCTGGACGTGCAGGTTCAGGTTACAGCCGACACCGCAGTAGGTGCACACCGTGGTGGTTTCGGTCTGCTGCGCCTCGTCCCAGGTGCCTTCGGCGCGCATGTCGTACTCGGATTTGAACGACAGCGCTCCCGTCGGGCAAACCTCCACGCAGTTGCCGCAGAAGACGCACGCGGAGTCCGGCAGTTCCGCGGCGAACTCGGTGGAGATCTGAGAGTCGAACCCGCGCCCCGCGATCTGGATCGCGAAGCTGTTCTGCCACTGGGTCCCGCAGGCGTCCACGCACTTGTAGCAGAGGATGCACTTGCTGTAGTCGCGCACATACAGATCGTTGTCGATCTTGACCGGCTGGCTCATCGTGGCCGCGACGCTGCCGTTCCCGACATGGTGCTCGCCCGGCTCGTGGACGTCGCGCCTGAGGTTCTCGCCGGCTCTTTCACCGTAACGGTCCGGGTCGGCATCGTAGCGTTCCATCCACTCAGGGATTCGCGGAGTGGTGGACAGGTCGACCGAGGAGCCCAGCAGCTCGAGCACGAGGCGACGGCTGTGCCGCACCCGTTCGCTGTCGGTCTTGACCACCATGCCGGGCTGGACCTTGCGGGAGCAGGAAGGCACGAGGACGCGCGAGCCTTCGAGCTCGACCATGCAGACCCGGCAGGCATTCTTGGGCGTGAGGGTGTCGCCGTAGCAGAGCGTAGGCGTGTCCTTCCCCGCGGCGTTACAGGCAGTCAGGATGGTGCTCCCCTCCGGGACGCTCACCTCTTTGCCGTCGATCGTGATCGTGATCTGCCGGACGGGCGTATCCGTGGCACCCATATAGTGCACGTTCATCTGCTCTTGCTCCCCTCCAGTACGCCGAGACGATCGATCGCCGACTCGACAGCGTTCCAGGCGGCCTGACCGAGACCACAGATCGAGGCATCCTTCATCACCAGGCCGACATCGCGCAGGATGTGGATGTCGTTGTCCTTGGCTTTCGCATCGTGGCCGTTGCGCATGATGCGCAGCAGCGCCTCCTCCTGACGCACCGTGCCCACACGGCAGGGTACGCACTGGCCGCAGGATTCGTCGCGGAAGAAGCTCGCGATGCGCAGAAGAATGCCGGACAGATCGACGGTGTCGTCGAAAGCCAGCACCACGCCCGAGCCCAGAGTGGTCTTGTTGGCGCGGGCGCCCTCAAGAGTGAGCGGAATGTGAAGCTCGTCAGCGCGCACAAACCCGCCTGCCGCGCCGCCAAGCAGCACCGCCTGCAATTTTCGGCCCTGCGGAACGCCGCCGGCCAGTTCGAGAACCTCGCCCAGCGTCGCGCCAAACGGCACTTCGTAGACGCCGGGCCGCACGAGGTTGCCCGAAACACAGAACAGCTTGGGTCCGGTGGAGCCCTCGGTCCCGATCTTGGCGTACTCGGCACCGCCCATCTGCATGATCAGCGGCACGTTGCACAAGGTCTCGACGTTGTTGACCACCGTCGGCTTGCCGAACAGTCCGGCCTCGAACGGGAAAGGCGGCTTGGTGCGCGGTTCGCCGCGATAGCCCTCGATCGAGTTGAAGATCGCGGTCTCCTCGCCGCAGATGTAGGCGCCGGCACCGCGCCGGATCTCCAGATCGAAACTCCACCCGCTGCCCAGGATATCGGTCCCCAGGAATCCGCGTTCGTAGGCCTTCTCGATGGCGTTGTGCAGCATCCGGTGGGCGCGAGGGTACTCGCCGCGCAGATAGAGGTAGCCCCGCTCGGCGCCGAAGGCGTAACCGGAGATGGTCATCGACTCGATCAACGAGAACGGGTCGCCTTCGAGGATGGCCCGATCCTTGAACGTGCCCGGCTCGCTCTCGTCGGCGTTGCAGACGAGGTAGCGAGGCGTCGCAGGTTGCTTGGCGGTACTCTCCCACTTGATGCCGGTCGGGAACGCCGCACCGCCGCGACCCATCAGCCGGGAGTCCTTGACCTCGCTGATGACCTGCGCGGGTCCCATTTCGAACGCACGCCGCAGTCCGGCGTAGCCATCGGTCGCGAGGTAGTCGTCGATGCTTTCCGGGTCGACCTGGCCGACGCGCTTGAGCAGCATCAGGCCCTCTTTGCCGGCCTGTGGCACGGCCATGATCGGTGGCGCCTCGGCTGCGAGTGCCGCGGGCCCGGACTTCAGCGCGAGGGCAACTTCATCGGCTGTGGCGGGCCCGATCAGGTGCTCGTGAGGCGGATCGCCGGCCTCCACCGCCAGTGCGGCCGGGGCGCGCTCGCACACGCCGAGGCAAGGACTGTGCTTCCAGCCGCTCATAGCGCCGGCCGGACCCAGCCGCTTCTCAAGGTCGGCGCAGACCTCCTTGGATCCGCGTGCCATACAGGCGATGTCGGTGCAGACATGCACGATGCGCTTCGGCCGCGGGTTGGTGGCGAACATCGCGTAGAACGTCGCGACGCTGTAGACGTCGGCTGCCGCCACATTGAGCCGCTTGCCGATATAGTTCAGCGCGCCGGGACTGATCCAGCCGACGCGGTCGTTCACTGCGTGCAACGCCTCCATCACGAGATGCCGCTGGGCTCGCGCCGCGTGGCCGGTGTGCGCGCGACGATGATCCTCCGTGTCGCGTTCGCCTCCGTGCCACCCACCAGCGCCGGCCCCGAGCAGCCGATCAACCGCATCCCGTTCCTCAGCGAACGGCTCGGCGTTAGAGAACTTCAGGTCCACAGCTCATCCTTCCTAATTCGCGGTCGCGAGCTCATGGTCCTGGCGCTCGTAATCGGTGGTGTTGCCAACAGCGCGTTCTCTGGTCGGATCGTCGTTGGTCTTCTCCACCCTGACCGCTGTCGCCTTGAACTCCGCGGTTCCAGCGATCGGATCGTTCGCCTCGATGGTGAGCGAGTTGACGTCCACTTCGTCGGGGAAGTTGCAAGCCATGAAGAGCAACCCAGGACGCAGTCCCGGATCCCGGCGTGCGGGTGCCAGCACGGACCCACGACGCGACGTCACCCGGACCACCTCCCACTCATTGATGCCGAGCCGAGCCATATCCTCCGGAGACATGTCGACGCAGCCGCCGAGGCGGATCGGCGAGTTGAAGCCCCCGGACTGCACGCCGGTGTTGTAGTCGGTCAGCCGCCGGCCGGTCGTCAGGCGCAGCGGGAACTCGTTGTTGAGCTTATCCACCGGCAGTTTGTGTTCGAGGATGCCGAACGGCGCAGGCCGCCCGCGCTTCGCAGGATCCTTCTCCCAGAGCCGGGCATGCAGGAACGTTGTCTCGGGTCCGTTCTCGTCGGGGAAAGGCCACTGCAACCCGCCCCGCTCCTCGAGCAGCCGGTAGGACATGCCATGGTGTGCCGGCGATACGGCACGCAGTTCGTCCCAGACCTCCTCCGCAGTCTGAACCGGCCAGACGTGCCCCATACGCTCCGCGACCAGGCGGATGATCTCGATGTCGTCCTTCGCATTCCCGGGCGGTTCCAGTGCCTTTCGCACGCGCTGGACCCGCCGTTCGCTGTTGGTGAAGGTGCCATCGCTCTCGCACCACGCCGCAGCGGAGGGCAGCACCACGTCCGCGAGCGAGGCGGTCTTGGTGAGGAAGATGTCCTGCACCACTACGTGGTCCAGGCTCTCCAGCCGTCTGGTCACCGCCGAGGAATCGGCGTCGGACTGCACCGGGTTCTCACCCACGATGTAGAGGTTGGTGAGATGCCCCTCGTCCATCGCCTCCATCATCTGCGAGAGCGTCATGCCGTATTTCGGAGGCATCGTGACGCCCCAGATGCGCTCGAACTTCGCCCGATGCTCGGGATTCCCGACATCCTGGAATCCGGGCAGGTTCTTGGGGATCGCCCCCATGTCGCCGCCGCCCTGGACGTTGTTCTGACCACGGATCGGAACCAGGCCCGCGCCCCACCGGCCCACCTGGCCCGTGAGCAGCGCAAGGTTGCACAGGGCCCGCACGTTGTCGGTGCCGTTGTGATGCTCCGTAATGCCGAGCGTCCAGCATAGCTGCGCGCGTTCCGCCTTGGCATAGTCGTGCGCAAGCTCACGGATCAACTCCGCAGGCACTCCCGTCTCACGGGAGGTGACTTCCAGTGTCCACGGCTCGCACGCGGCAACATACTCATCGAAGCCAGTGGTGGCGTTCGCGACGAACTCCTTGTTGACCAACCCGGCGTGGATGATCTCGCGACCGACACCGTAGGCCAACGCAACGTCGGTGCCGACGTCGAGACCAAGCCAGGTGTCGGCCCACTCGGCCGTCTTGGCGCGGCGCGGGTCAACGGAGTAGACCTTGGCGCCCTTGTGGATTCCCTTCAGGGCGTGATGGAAGAAAATCGGGTGTGCTTCTCGGGCATTGGAGCCCCAGAAGATAATCAGATCGGCATCTTCGATCTCGCGGTACGACGAGGTACCACCGCCTGCACCAAATACTGTCACCAGACCGGCGACACTAGGAGCGTGTCAAGTACGGTTACATGAGTCGATATTGTTGGTACCGATTACCGCCCGGGCGAACTTCTGAGCGATGAAGTTCATCTCATTGGTCGAGCGGGAGCACGAGAACATGCCGAACGCGTCGGGGCCATGGGCCTTGAGGTTGCGACGGAAGCCCTCGGCGGCGCGATCAAGGGCCTCATCCCAAGAGGCAGGCCGCAGGACGCCGTTGTCGCGGACAAGCGGCTCGGTCAGTCGAGTGTAGTTCTGCTTTCCTTGTCTGCCCATGCTGGCCTCCCGTATGTTGCTTGAATTTCCTTTCATATACCACGGTCCACGTGGGCCGTGGTATATGAAGGCTTCTGCACATGCCGGGGCTTCTCTCCGTCCTGCGGCGCCCGGCGAAGGTCGCTGACCACGGCGCGCCCGGCCAAATATGTGATTCCGCAGGGTGCCAATGCTGCAGGTGTGAGGTGCCCCCTGCCGGATCGAGAGCGTAGACCCCTGTGCCGCTTTGAATGCTGTGATTTACGCGCTTTCCTTGTGAGCCATCCCTGTTTCTGCCTGCTATCGAGGTGATACCGGGCTGAAGAATCCTTGCATTCCATCCGCAAGATGAATGGCGTCGCATCATGACCTTCCACGCCGACCTGCACATCCACTCGAAATACTCCCGGGCCACGAGCCGGGACCTCGATCTCGAGCATCTGTTCTGGTGGGCGGCGCGCAAGGGCGTGCGGGTCGTCGGCACCGGCGATTGCGTGCATCCGGCCTGGCTCGCCGAGATCAAGGACAAGCTGGTGGCCGAGGGCAACGGGCTCTTTCGGCTCCGGCCCGAAATCGAGACGGCGCTGTGGGAGACGCTTCCGCCCGTCTGCCGGCGGCCGGTCTCCTTCATGCTCTGCACCGAGATCTCGACCATCTACAAGAAGGGCGACAAGACCCGGAAGATCCACCACCTGATCTATGCGGCCGATCTCGATGCCACCGACCGGCTGGCAGCGAGTCTCGCGCGCATCGGCAACATCGCCTCGGACGGCCGTCCGATCCTCGGCCTCGATTCGCGCGACCTTTTGGAGATCACGCTGCAATCCGGGCCGGATTCCTATCTCGTCCCTGCCCATATCTGGACGCCATGGTTCGCCGCGCTCGGCTCGCAATCGGGCTTCGACTCTATCGAAGAGTGCTATGGCGATCTTGCCGGACACATCTTCGCTGTGGAGACGGGTCTCTCGTCCGATCCGGCCATGAACTGGCGCATCTCCGCGCTCGACCGCTTCCGCCTCACCTCCAATTCCGACGCCCATTCGCCTGGCAAGCTCGGCCGCGAGGCGACGCGCTTTTCCTGCGAGCCTGACTATTTCGCCATCCGCGGCGCGCTGGAGACCGGCGATGGCTATGTCGGCACGGTCGAGTTCTTCCCCGAAGAGGGCAAGTACCACATGGACGGGCACCGCACCTGCGGGGTGCGGCTCGACCCGAAGGAAACCATCGCGATGGGAGGTCGCTGCCCGGCCTGCGGGCGGCCTGTCACTATCGGCGTGGCGCATCGCGTCGAAGCGCTCGCCGACCGCAGCGAGGCCGAAGCCGTGCCGCCCGCAAAAGCGGGCATCGTGTCGAGCCTCGTGCCTCTGCCGGAAATCCTCTCGGAGATCGTCGGCAGCGGCGTCGCCTCGAAAGCGGTGTCTCACACCTATGACCGCACGATTGCCGCGCTGGGGCCGGAGCTTGGCTTGCTGGAAGACCTGCCGGCCGAGGATGTGGCGAAGGTCCATCCGCTGCTCGGCGAGGCGGTGACGCGGCTGCGCTCCGGCGAGGTGATCCGGCAGGCCGGCTATGACGGAGAATATGGCGTCATCCGGCTGTTTCAGGACGGAGAGCTGGATCGCCTTGCGGGAAGCCAGATGCTGTTCGACGCTCCGCTGTTCAGCCGCGCGCGCCGGACGAAGCCCAAGGCGAAGGAGGAGACGACAGAGACTGAGCAGGCATCCTCTGAAGCCGTCGTGACGCAGCCATCAGGCCGCAGCGGCGTTCTGGCCGGTCTCGATCCCGATCAGGCGCGCGCCGCGGAGGCCGTCGATGGACCGCTGATGGTGATCGCGGGACCCGGCTCCGGCAAGACGCGCATGCTCACCCACCGCATCGCTCATCTGGTGCTGGAACGCGGCGTGCCGCCCGGCTCGTGTCTTGCCGTCACCTTCACGCGCAAGGCGACGGAGGAATTGCGCGCCCGGCTCGCAGTTCTTCTTGGCGGGAAGGCGGACGCCGTGGCGGTGCACAGCTTCCATTCGCTGGGCCTTGCCATCCTGCACACACATGCCGACCGCGCAGGTCTCGACGCAAACTTCCGCATTGCCAATGAAGCGGAGCGCAAGGCGGCGCTGGCCGAAGCGCTCGGCGTCAGCGACACGCGCGCCGCCCGCCTGCTCAAGACCGTCTCGGTGCTCAAACGCAGTGGCACGAAAGGCACGGGCGAGGAAGCGGAAGCCCGCGCCGTGCTCGACCGGATCGGACGCGCGCAAGGCTGGGTGGATTTCGACGATCTCGTCGTGTTGTCGGCTGATCTTCTTGATCAGAACGCAGAGATCGCGGCGCAATGGCAAGCGCGCTTTGCGCACATCGTCGCCGACGAGTTTCAGGACGTGGACGAGCAGCAATATCGCCTGCTGCGACTGCTGACCGGAGAGAGCGGCAATCTCTGCGTCATCGGCGATCCCGATCAGGCCATTTACGGTTTTCGCGGCGCTGACGCTGCCTGCTTCGCGCGCTTCGGTCGGGACTTCCCTGCCGCGCCGACCCTTCGGCTCACCCGCAACTACCGCTCGACCGGCACCATCGTGACAGCCGCTGCCGGCTTTATCGGCGCGCCCTCGGCAGGTCCGATCCGCCCGATGGGCGAGCCGATCGTGACCCACGCGGCAATAAGCGAGATGGCGGAAGCAGACTTCATCGCGGCGACCATCGAGAACCTGCTCGGCGGCCACGACCTCCTCACAGCCAATCGCAAGGGCGAGACGCCCGCAGGCCGGGCGCTCGGTTTTGCCGACTGCGCCGTGCTCTACCGCACCGATGCGCAGGCGGCGGCGCTACGGACCGCCTTCGACCACGCCGGGATTCCGTTCATGAAAAGCTCGCCCTCTCCCATTGCCGGCCATCCCGGCGTGACGGCGATCCTCGACGGGCTGGACATGACGGAGGGAATGAACCTCGCAGCGCGCATCGGACAAGCAGCGGAAAACGCCCGCAGAGCGGAGAAGACCGACGCAGCCGCACTCGCAGAGGCGAGAGGCTGGCTCGCCGCCCTCGCCTCCTCGGATCAGGTGGCCGGCGATCCGGTGCGGTTCGCGGAGGCAGTGGCGCTGTCCACCGAGGCCGATTTCCGCGACGCACGCGCCGACCGCGTCTCGCTCATGACCATGCACGCGGCCAAGGGGCTGGAATTTGCGGTCGTGTTCGTCGTGGGCATGGAAGCGGGACTGATACCGTTTTCATGGGGAGCTTCGACGGACGACGAAGCGACGCAAGCCGAGGAGCGGAGACTGTTCTATGTCGCCATGACCCGCGCCAAGGACAGACTCTTCCTGACGCGCGCCATCGAGCGGTTCTGGCGCGGCGCGGTCCGCGCACTGCCACCGTCGCCTTTCCTGAATGAGATTACGGCAGACCTGATGGTCAGCGACGTCGCGACCCAGCGAAAACGCAAGTCGACGCAACAACTCGACCTGTTTTGATCAACCACAAGCGCGGGCGCGATCCGGCTCACTGCCTTGCGGCCTCCCGCGGTCCCGCGGCCCGCGGGAAGCTTCCTTCCAAACTGCCCCACAGATCTAAAAACCGCCCGACAGAGCGGCCGCTTTGCCGCTCTTGACTCAATTAGGACTCCTAAATATTGTTTGGCGCAGCATTGGGAGCGCCGGCCGCGATGGATCATCCGCCCTTCGATTTCGAAACAGCAAGCCAGCCGGTCGCAGAGCGGGTCGGCGCGGGCCTTGCCAAGATCGGCATGGCGCTCAAGAGCCGCGCCTGGCGCGATGCCGGGCCGGAGCGTCTCACCCCGACACAGGGTCAGGCGCTCGTCATCCTCAAAAACGCACAACGAGGCCTGCGGCTCGACGAAATCGCCACGGCGCTTGGCGTGACAGCCCCGACCGCAAGCGATGCGGTCAAGGCTCTGGTGCAGAAGAAGCTCGTCACCCGAAAAACCGCCCGCGACGATCGCCGCGCGGTTTCCGTGACGCTGACAGCGCGCGGGACCGCCCTTGCCGACCGCGTCGCCGGCTGGCCGGACTTCCTGCTGCGCGCGCTCGATACGCTCGATCAGGACGAACAGGCCGCGTTTCTGCGCTCGCTGATCAAGATCATCCGCGGGCTGCAGGATCCCGGCGACATCCCGGTGCAACGCATGTGCGTCGGCTGCCGCTTCTTCCGTCCTCATGCGCATGACGACCCGGCGAAGCCGCACCACTGTGCATTTGTCGATGCTCCGTTCGGCGACTGGCACATGCGTCTCGATTGCAATGAATACGAGCCGGCGGCTCCCGAGATCAGCCGATCCAACTGGCGGGCGTGGAATGACAAGGCCACGCCGACGTCAGCCATCGAAGGAGCGACATGAGCTTTTAATGAGCTTCCCCCGGCGGATCAGACCACAAATCGATCTGCCGGTTGAAGAGGTGCGGCCGCCGACTGGCATCGGCGACCGCGTATGAAAACCACCCTACCGTCAAGCAAGGAGAGTCTTCATGGCCCGAGTAAATCTCGTCGATCCCGCGTCCGCAAGCGGCGCTGCCGCCCCGCTGCTCAAGGACATCACCGGCGCCTTCGGCGTCACACCCAATATGTTCCGCGCCGTTGCCAACTCCCCCGCCGCGCTCAAGAGCATGTGGGGCTCGTTCGGGGCGCTCGGCGGCGGCAGGATCGGAGCGAAGCTCGGCGAGCAGATCGCCGTGGCGATCGCCAATCGCAACGCCTGCCAGTACTGCCTGTCGGCACACACTGTGCTCGGCCAGAAGGCCGGCGCGACCGCCGAGCAGATGGCGGAGGCACAGGCCGGCCGCTCATCCGATCCGAAAACCGCCGCGGCGCTCGCTTTCGCGCTCAAGGTGGTCGAACACCGCGCGCAGGTGAGCGAGGCCGATGTTCAGGCACTGCGCAGGGCCGGCTTCAGCGACGAGGACATCGTCGAGATCCTCGCCCATGTCGCACTCAACCTGTTCACCAACTACGTCAACGTGGCCTTTGATGTACCGCTGGATTTCCCTGCGGTGGCGCTTCGCAAGGTCGCCTGATCGTCCCTCGCAAAACGAGACTGCCGCCATGATCATGGCGGCAGTTTTACGAGTTTGTCAGTTCACCGATGTGAGTGGCGCGGCTAAAGCCCGAGATAGGCGCGGCGGACCTCGGGATCGTCGATCAGGTCCTTGGCGCTGCCGCTATGGACGATGCGGCCGGTCTCCATCACATAGCCGCGGTCGGCACCGGACAGCGCAAGGTGGATGTCCTGCTCGACCAGCAGCACGGTGACGCCTTCGGCGCGGATCGCGGCCAGCACTTCCATCAACTGCTCGGCGATCACCGGCGCGAGACCGAGACTCATCTCGTCGATCATCAGCAGCACCGGCGCGGCCATCAGCCCGCGCGCCATGGCGCACATCTGTTGCTCGCCGCCCGACATGCTGCCGGCGATCTGTCTGCGCCGCTCCGAGAGCCGCGGAAACAGCGTGTACATGCGCTCGAGGTCGCGGGCGATCGCCGCCTTGTCGCTACGCTGGAACGCGCCCATCAACAGATTGTCCTGCACCGTCATGCGGTCGAACAACTGCCGGCCCTCCGGCACCTGCACGAGCCCGACGCCGAACGCCTGATCCGGCGTCATCGGCACAAGGTCCCTGCCCTTGAGCACGATCTGGCCGGTGCAGGCGAGCACGCGCGACAGCGCGCGCAGCAGCGTGGTCTTGCCCGCGCCGTTGCTGCCGACCAGTGCCACGATCTCGGCAGGAAAAATCTCAAGCGAGATGTCGTGCAGCACCGGCATGCCGCCATAGCCGCCGCCCAGTCCGCTCACCTTGAGCAGCGCCTCCCCTGTTGTGTTCGGCGCCGTCATGCCCGCCTCTTGCCCAGATAGGCCTCGACCACGTCCTTGTTCGACAGCACGGTGTCCGGATCGCCGTCGGCGATCTTCTCACCGTGATGCAGAACGAGAAGGCGATCCGACAAGCTCTTGATTGCCTTGATCACATGCTCGATCACGAGGATGCTGATGCCCTCGCCCCGCACCTTGCGGATGACATCGATCACCTCGTCGATCTCGACGTGGTTGAGACCCGCCATCACCTCGTCGCACAGCAGCACCTTGGGCTGCATCGCCAGCGCCTTGGCCAGTTCCAGTCGCTTGCGGCCGGGACCGCCGAGCTCATCGGCGCGCTGGTCGGCATAGGCGCCGAGCCCGACGAAATCGAGCTGCGCCCGCGCCTTCTCCCGCGCCTTGGCGAGATTGGCATCGCCGCCGCCATGGCCGAACAGCGCGCCGACCGCGACATTGTCGAGCACCGACAGACCCGGAAACGGCCGCATGATCTGGAAGGTGCGGCCGATGCCCAGCCGCGCGCGCTGGTAGGCCGGCACGTTGAGCAGTGATTTGCCTTCGAACAGGATCTCGCCTGAGGTCGGCGGCAGCGTGCCGCTGATCAGGCTGATCAGGGTCGTCTTGCCGGCGCCGTTCGGGCCGATAATACCAAGGATTTCACCGGGTTGCAGGGAGAAGCTGACGTCATTGACGGCCAGCAGGCCGGCAAAGCGCCGCGTCACATTCTTGACTTCGAGGATCGCGCTCACAGCCGGTTCGCCCTGATGTTTTCCGCGAAATAGCGCCAGCCGGTCTTGCGGAAGCGCCGCAGCATGTCGGCGAGGCCGCGCGGCATCAGCACCACCGCAGCCACCACCACGATGCCGAAGAACAGGCCGGCGATGGAGGTGATCTCGCTGGAGAGGAATTCGGAGATCGCCGACAGCGATAGCGCGCCGACGATCGGACCGAGGATAGTGCCGGGGCCGCCAAACACCGCCATGATGATCATCTTCACGTTCAGGCTGATGTCGAAGGCGCTCTCCGGATCGATGAAGGTCACCCAGTAAGCATGGATGCCGCCGGCCAGCGCGCTGAACACGCCCGACAGCGCGAACGCCAGCACCTTGTAGAGCGTGGTGTTGACGCCCATCACCGCAGCGCCCTCCTCGTTCTCGCGGATCGCGATCAGGCCGAAGCCGAAGCGGCTGCGCGACAGCCACCAGATCGTCAGCGTCACCGCCACCAGCAGAGCCAGCGAGGATTCATAGAACAGCATGTCGTTGTTGAGCGGCGGCAGCACGAGGCCGATGTTCTGGCCCGCGAGCTTCACGTTGGAGACGATCGCCGTCATCACCTGCGCCAGCGCGAGGGTGGCGATCGCGAAATAATGGCCCCGCAGCCGCAGCACCGGAATGCCGAGCAGCACGGCGAAGATCACCGACAGCACCACGCCGAACACGAGGCCCGCCGCGAACGGCAGTTCCCACTGCACCATGGCGATGCCGACGCCATAGCTGCCAAGGCCATAGAACACCGAATTGCCGAACGAGGCGTAGCCGGTATAGCCGCCGATGATGTTCCAGCCCTGCGCCAGCACGGCCAGCAGCAGCGCGTTGATGCCGAACTGCACCAGCACATCGGAGCCGAACCACGGCACCGCGGCGAGAACGACCAGCGCGAGCAGGATCAGGGGAATCCGCAGCGCGCTCATGCCGTCTTCCCCAACAGGCCGCTCGGCCGCACGATCAGCACGAGCACCAGCACGCCGAAGCTTGCGACATCGGCAAAGGTCGGGCCGATATAGAGCGCGGCCAGCGATTCAATGATGCCGAGGAACAGGCCGCCGACGATCACACCAAGCGGATTGTCGAGGCCGCCGATGATCGAGATCGCGAACGACTTCGCGGTCAGCGAAGCGCCGATATAGGGATTGATCTGCGATACCGTGCCGTAAAGGCCTCCGGCGGCACCGGCGAGCGCGATGCCGATGCCGAAGGTCATCGCATAGAGATGCCGCGGCTCGACGCCATAGAGCCGCGCCGCGACGAGGTTCTGCGCGGTGGCGCGGATGGCGCGGCCGAGCTTGGTGTGCAGCAGGAACAGCCACATCCCCACGGTGAGGACAATGGCAATTCCGAACGCCATCAGTCGGGCGACCGGTAGCACCACCGGCCCGAACTGGAAGCTGTCGCCGGCGTAAGAGGGGTTGATGGTGCGGAAGTCCGCCGAGAAGGCGAGCTGGGCGAGATAGGTCAGCACCACCTCGATGCCGAAGGTGATCAGCAGCGTGTTGAACATCGGCGCGCGGACAATAAGGTTGAGCAGTCCGCGCTGCATGGCGTAGCCGACCACGAACATCACCACCGCCGTGATCGGCAGCCCCAGGAAGGGGTCGATGTTGAGGTAGGTATAAAGGTGCCAGGAGACGTAGGCGCCGAGCATAATGAAGGCGCCATGCGCCAGATTGACGATGTTCAGCACGCCCCACACCAAAGCGAGGCCGAGTGCCATCACGGCGTAGAGCCCTCCTAGCAGAACACCGTTGATCAGGATTTGCGCGAGCAGATCCACCTATAGTCCCCTTCCCCTTGTTCCTCGTCGGGATCGCCTGAAGCCTTTCATCGCTTCATGAGACGATGAAAGGCTCCGCTTTTCGGTCGGGCGTGTTTTCCTGACGCGATCCGTTTGCTCGTTTGCTTTAGCGTGCATTCCACGCCGGCATCGGATACTTCGCCGGCTTGAGCGCACCGCTCGCATCGTGAATGGCGACCAGCGCGTCGCCCTGCACCTGGATCACGGTCTGCGGCAGATCGATCTGGCCGTTCTCGGCGAAGGCGATCGGGCCGTAGAGGCTCTCGAACTTCACCTTGGCGAGCGCATCGCGCACCTTGGCCGGGTCGGTCGAGCCGACCTCCTCGATGGCCTGCACCAGCGCTTCGACATCGGCCGCGCCGGACGCCGCGTGATAGTCGGGCTCATAGCCGAACTTGGTCTTGTACTCTTGGGCGAATTTCTCGGCATCACCGAACCAGCGGTCCTTCTGGCTCGCCGACGGCAGCCACGCGGTCATGCCGAAAGCGTAATCGGCATCCTTGCCGAGCGCCTTGCGGAAGTCCTCGCTCGGCACGCCGACGGTGAAGGAATACATCTTCGGTGCGACGGTGAGGCTCTTGGCCTGACGCACGAAGTTGAGGATCTCGGTCTCGTGGCCGGCGACCAGCACGGCGTCGACGTTCTTGCTGCGGATTTGCGAAAGCAGCGAGTTGAAGTCAGTGGCGTTGGTGCTGTAGCGCTCGTCCATCACCACATCGAACCCGGCGGCCTTCAGCTTCGGACGGGTGCCGTCCGCGACCGAGACATCGAAGGAATCGTCAGCATAGAGCAGCGCAACGGATTTCGGCGCGGGCTTGAGCTCCTTCATCATGTCGATGGTCGAACCGAAATAGTTGCTGGCCGGTGCCAGCGTGCCAAAAATGTATTTGAACTTGCGCGAGAAGATCTGGTCGGAGGCGCCACCGCCCTGCACCATCGGAATCTTGTACTTCTCCGACACCGCCGAATCCGCGAGAGCGAAATTGCTGGCGAACGGTCCGAGCAGGAAATCGACCTTGTCCTGCGAGACGAGCTGGGTGTACTGCCGCACGCTCAGATTGACGTCGGACTGGTTGTCGTAAAGCTTCAGAACCAGCTTCTGCTTCTCGTTGCCGACCTTGACGCCGCCCGCGGCGTTGATCTTCTCGATCGCGAGCTCATAGGCATCGCGATAATAGCGCCCGGTATTGGCCACCGGTCCGGTGAGCTGCACCGAGGCGCCGAACACGATGTCCTTCGCCGTCGCCGTGCCGGCCGACAAAGCGAGAGCCGCCGCGGCGATAGCGGCAAGCGGATAAGAAGCTTTTTTGGGAATGAATGAGTCCGACATGGGGTACCATCCTGATCTGCGCGGGACTGGTCGCCTGATAGACGGTGCGGCTAAAGAACGCAATTAGCACTTCGTTGTTGACTTTTAGACCTTGTTCAACTTCGCGCGCAACGCTGCGATATTGGTCTATCGGCTAGTCACCCTCACGCGCCGCCGTTTCTGCTTCGCAATTCATCTTGCGACGCAAAACAAACGGGACCGCCAACGCAAAATGAACGCGTCCGCGCACCATCAAGCGCGCGGACCGTCGTCTCCAATCCTGTCGGTTGACGAAACTCAAAAGCCGCACGCCCGTTCCGGGGCGTGCGGCGGAGTGCAGGCAAAAAAAAGCCGGGACTACTGTCCCGGCAAAGTCATCCTCGGGGGAGAGGGTATTATTCAGCCGCCATCGGCACTTCGCCGACTGCGCCAGACGAGCGAACGTCGCCGATCTGGTTGGCCGAGAGCTTCAACACATCGCGGAGGATTTCCTCGGTGTGCTCGCCAAGCAGCGGCGAACGCTCGACCTCGGACGGGCTGTCCGACAGCTTGATCGGGTTGCCGACGGTGATGTACTTGCCGCGGGTCGGATGATCGACCTCGACCAGCGTACCGGTGGCATAGAGCGACTTGTCCTCGGCGATTTCCTTCATCGACAGGATCGGGCCGACCGGGATATCGAGCGGGTTGCAGATGTTCATCACTTCGAACTTGGACTTGGTCGTGGTCCACTTTTCGATGCGCTCGAAGATCTCGTTCAGACGCGGCAGACGGGCACCCGGCTTGGCGTAGTTCGGATCGGTCTTCCAGGTCGGCTCGCCGATGACGTCGCAGATCTTCTCCCACACAGCAGCCTGCGTGATAAAATAGATGTAGGCGTTCGGGTCGGTCTCCCAGCCCTTGCACTTCAGGATGCGGCCCGGCTGGCCACCGCCGGAGTCGTTGCCGGCGCGCGGGGTCG
This sequence comes from uncultured Afipia sp., assembly GCA_964384815.1. GTDB lineage: Bacteria > Pseudomonadota > Alphaproteobacteria > Rhizobiales > Xanthobacteraceae > Afipia. The sequence continues at coordinate 406,292 of CAYLLZ010000001.1, forward strand.
CTTCGCCGAACGCAATGCCCTCGCCGAACTGGCTGTATTCCTTGAGCGGGCCGTGAGCGAGACGCTGCTGGTCGCGCAGCTTGACGCGGCAGAGGTTGAGCACGCCGTCCTGCATCGCGACGGTGACGAGCTGGCCCTTGCCCGAATGGGTGCGGTGATAGAGCGCGGTGACGATGCCGAGCGCGAGATGCAGGCCGGTGCCGCTGTCGCCGATCTGGGCGCCGGTCACCAGCGGCAGGCCGTCACGGAAGCCCGTGGTCGAAGCCGAACCGCCGACGCACTGCGCGACGTTCTCGTAAACCTTGCAGTCCTCGAACGGACCGGGGCCGAAGCCCTTGATCGAAGCAACAATCAGCTTCGGATTGATCTTCTGGATGTTCTCCCAGCTGAAGCCCATACGGTCCAGCACGCCAGGAGCGAAGTTCTCGACCATCACGTCGCACACCTTCATGAGCTCGGTCAGGACTTCCTTGCCCTTCGGGTTCTTGGTGTCGAGCGTGATCGAACGCTTGTTGTGGTTGAGCATCGTGAAATAAAGGCTGTCCGCGTTCGGAACATCCTGCAGCTGACCGCGCGTGATGTCACCGACACCGGGACGTTCGACCTTGATCACGTCCGCACCGAACCAGGCGAGCAACTGCGTGCAGGTCGGGCCGGATTGAACATGTGTGAAGTCGAGAATGCGCACGCCGCTCAGTGCTTTGCTCATGATTTCCTCTCCGTTGGATTCTTGTTTTACAAGCGCTTCTAAGTCCATCTCCGCCGTGCAAAGCACGGCGGAGAGATTCGTGAATTCTTACTTCTTGCGCACCACCACGCTCTGCGGGTTGAGGCTGCCGATGTTGCCGCTCTCGGTGCCGGCCGCCGGATCGATGACCGCGTTGATCAGGGTCGGCTTGCCGGAGTCCATCGCGGCGCTGACGGCGCGCTTCAGATCATCCGGCGTCGTCACGTGGACACCGACGCCGCCGAAGGCTTCCATCATCTTGTCGTAACGGGCGTCCTTGACGAACACCATCGGCGCGACATCCGGCCCACCCGTCGGATTGACGTCGGTGCCGCGATAGATGCCGTTGTTGTTGAAGATCACGACGCAGACCGGCAGGTTGTAGCGGCAGATCGTCTCCACCTCCATGCCGGAGAAGCCGAAGGCGCTGTCGCCTTCCACCGCGAGAACCGGCTTGCCGGTCTCGACCGCAGCGGCGACGGCAAAGCCCATGCCGATGCCCATCACGCCCCAGGTGCCGACGTCCAGACGCTTGCGCGGCTGATACATGTCGATGATGCCGCGCGCGAGGTCGAGCGTGTTGGCACCTTCGTTGACCAGGATCGCATCCGGACGCTCCTTGATGACCGCACGTAACGCGCCGAGCGCGCTGTGGTAGTTCATCGGCGAAGCGTTGTTCATCAGCTTCGGAGCCATCTTGGCGATGTTGGCTTCGCGCTTGGTATTGATGGCGCCGGTCCAGTCGGCAGGCGCCTTCGTCCACTTGTCGCCCATGCCATCGAGCAGCGCGGAAACGCAGGAACCGATATCACCCACGAGCGGCGCGACGATCTCGACGTTCGAGTCCATTTCCTTCGGCTCGATGTCGATCTGGATGAACTTCTTCGGCTCGGAGCCCCAGCTCTTGCCCTTGCCGTGCGACAGCAGCCAGTTGAGGCGCGCGCCGATCAGCAGCACGACATCGGAATCCTTCAGCACGGTCGAACGCGCTGCGCCGGCCGACTGCGGATGCGTATCCGGCAGGATGCCCTTCGCCATCGACATCGGCAGGAACGGAATGCCGGTCTTTTCGACCAGCTCACGGATTTTGTCGTCGACCTGGGCGTAGGAAGCGCCCTTGCCAAGAATGATCAGGGGGCGCTTGGCACCCTTGAGAACGTCGAGCGCGCGCTTGACGGCGGATGGCGCGGGAATCTGCTCCGGCGCAGGGTCGATGACCTTGACCAGCGACTTGTTACCCTCTTCCGCGGTCATGACCTGCGAGAAGAACTTCGCCGGCAGATCGAGATAGACACCGCCCGGACGGCCGGAGCATGCAGCGCGGATCGCACGCGCGATACCGATGCCGACATCCTGCGCATGCAGCACGCGGAAAGCCGCCTTGCAGAGCGGCTTGGCGATCGCGAGCTGATCCATTTCCTCGTAGTCGCCCTGCTGCAGGTCGACGATTTCGCGCTCGGACGATCCAGAGATCAGGATCATCGGGAAACAGTTGGTGGTGGCGTTGGCCAGCGCGGTCAGACCGTTGAGAAAGCCGGGAGCCGAAACGGTGAGGCACACGCCGGGCTTCTTGGTGAGATAACCTGCAATCGCGGCGGCGTTGCCGGCGTTCTGCTCGTGGCGGAACGAGATGACACGGATGCCCTCGCCCTGCGCCATGCGACAGAGATCCGAAATCGGAATCCCCGGCACGGCATAAATGGTGTTGATATCGTTCAGCTTGAGCGCATCGATGACGAGATGAAAGCCATCCGTCAAATCCTGCTGCGCATCAACGCTCTGTGCTACTGCTACTGACATGTAGTACCTCCCCAGGGGTGTTACCGCTTATTGCGGCTTACTCTTGCGAAACGACATGTTCGCGAGACATCGGCGAACGGGTGTGAGCTCAGTGTCCTTCAGTGCAACTTCAGGTCACGAATGCAGACATGGGCACTCGCGAGGGAATTGATAGAGGACCGGAGGATGCGGTTCGTGCTATCAGAACCTAACGCTTGATCAGGCTGAGCTTGCCAGAACTTCATCGACCGCCCCGAGATAGTAATACGTGACTAACGGACGTGCGGCGCGGCTCGCCTCACGGGCGAGGAGCGTCATGGGCAAATCTTTGGCATACCAAATACCAACTGTCAATCACCTCTCGGGCGAGTTGGCTGCGATATAATAGAGCAGCCGCCGCTTTATCCACGACGCCAGCTAGGGCTCTCTTCTCTCCCGAACGCCGGCAGCGTGGGCCCAGGCCAACCGGGCAAATTGGCGCCGTGGAGGAATCACACGGGCCCGCACCAGCAGCCTTCCCTCCCCGAATTTCAGTCTCACTTTATATAAATGGATCGCGGATTTTCAGGGTGACGGCAGGCCCGCCGAGCGGCGCGATCAAATCCTTTGCACGCACCGCGAATTCCCGCATCCGGTTCTTACACATCACTTTTTTCCGAAAAAGCAGTCCGCCATGAACCGAATTTTTACGGATGCGCGACCGCGACTCGGTTTTCCCTCTTGCCTATTGGCATATCATATACCAAAATCCTCCCCACGCGCGCCGCAAGAGTGCGCGATTGGGAGGAACGACTATGACGGTTTCCGCTGGAAGTGACACGACACGTGTAAGCGACGGTTATCGATGGCTTCAATTGGCCATCGGCGTCGGCTGCATGGTGATGATTGCCAACCTTCAATACGGGTGGACGTTCTTCGTCCCCGACATCCAAAACAAATTCGGCTTCGATCGCGCTGCAATTCAGTGGGCGTTCACGCTGTTCGTACTGTTCGAGACCTGGCTGGTGCCGGTCGAGGGCTGGTTCGTGGATAAATACGGCCCGCGCGTCGTCATTTTCTTCGGCGGCCTGCTCTGCGCGATCGGCTGGGTGGTCAACTCCTACGCCACCACGCTCACCGGCTTCTACATCGGCCAGGTCATCGCGGGCATCGGTGCCGGCGGCGTCTATGGCACCTGCGTCGGCAACGCGCTGAAGTGGTTTCCTGACAAGCGCGGTCTTTGCGCGGGCATCACCGCTGCAGGCTTCGGTGCAGGCGCTGCGCTGACCGTTGCTCCGATTCAGGCGATGATCAAGACCGATGGCTTCCAGGCTGCATTCTTCAACTTCGGCATCGGACAGGGCGTGATCTGCATGATCCTCGCGCTGTTCATCGTGGCGCCGAAGGCGGGCCAGACCCCTGCTCCGGTGGTCAGCAGCACCATTCAGCAGAGCCGTCGCGATTACGGTCCGTCCGAAGTCGCGCGTCAGCCGATCTTCTGGCTGATGTACTTCATGTTCGTGATCGTCGGCGCCGGTGGCCTCCTCGTCACCGCGAACCTCAAGCCGATCGCGGCCGACTGGCACCTCACCGACATTCCGGTGACGCTGATGGGCCTCACCATGACGACCGTCACCTTCGCCGCGACGATCGACCGCGTCCTCAACGGATTGACGCGGCCCTTCTTCGGCTGGATTTCTGACCGCATCGGTCGCGAGAACACGATGTTCATCGCATTCGGTTTTGAAGGGCTCGGCATCTTGGCGCTCTACCTCTGGGGTCACAACCCGGTCGGATTCGTCATCCTCACCGGTCTGGTGTTCTTCGCATGGGGCGAGATCTACAGCCTCTTCCCTGCGGTCTGCACCGACACCTTCGGCTCGAAGTTTGCCACCACCAACGCAGGCATGCTCTACACTGCAAAGGGCTTTGCCGCGCTGCTGGTGCCGTTCGGCAACTACATGCAGCAGGCCACCGGAAGCTGGGACGGCGTGTTCCTGCTGGCGGCCGCAGCCAACATCGTCGCGGCGCTGCTGGCTATCGTTCTGCTCAAGCCATGGCGTAAGTCCGTCGTCCAGCGCAGTCAGGTTGATCCTGCTGCGGCCGGACAGTACGCCACGTAGTCACACCACCAGCGAGCCCGCCGGTGAATTTCACCTGGCGGGCTCGTTAGCGTTATAAGGGGGAAAATTCTGCAAGACCGACGTCAAAGACAATCCACACCAGCCTGCTCAATATTCTCAACGGCGCGATCGTCCGCTGCCGACTTCATTGGAATTCAACGATCTATCTGAAACGGGCCGCAAATTTCACCTGAATCCGATCGAAGGTGACAGACCCGCATGAAGATGTAGGATCGCCTGCAATCTGCGGCCCTCGCCGCGCCCGACGTCACACGAACTACCGGACATCAAGTCCGGCCCTGGGACCAAGTTAAAAACGCTCAACATAAAAACGCTCAACATTGGAGTATAATATGGCAACCGACAAAGCTTCCGTCCGCAAGATTCTCGATGCAGTGAAAGCGGACGGCCGCAACAGCCTGACCGCCCCGGAAGGCAAACTGGTGTGCGACGCCTACGGCATCGCGGTGCCGGGTGAAGGCCTTGCGAAGTCCGCCGCTGACGCAGCCAAGCTCGCGTCGGGCATGGGCTATCCCGTCGTCATGAAGATCGTCTCGCCGGACATCCTGCACAAGACGGAAGCCGGCGGCGTGATCGTCGGCGTCAAGGATGACGCGGCTGCCAAGGCGGCCTACGACACCATTCTTGCCAACGCCAAGAAGTACAAGGCCGACGCGAAGATCGAAGGCATCCAGGTGCAGCAGATGCTGGCCGGCGGCACCGAAGTCATCGTCGGTTCGATCACCGACGACTCGTTCGGCAAGCTCGTTGCGTTCGGCCTCGGCGGCGTGCTGGTCGAAGTCCTCAAGGACATCACCTTCCGCATGGCTCCGGCGACCAAGGAAGACGCGCTCTCGATGCTCGACGGCATCCAGGCCAAGGAAATGCTGCATGGCGTTCGTGGCGGCGATCCGGTGAACCGCGACGCGCTGGCGACCATCATCGTCAACGTCTCGCAGCTCGTCACCGACTTCCCCGAGATCGTCGAGCTCGACCTCAACCCGGTGTTCGCGACCAAGAAGGACGCGATTGCCGCCGACGTTCGCATCGTCGTTGACTTCAACTACAAGCCGAAGCCTGCTCCGCGTCCGGATTCCGAGATCGTCAAGGCGATGAACCGGATCATGATGCCGAAGTCGGTCGCCGTGATCGGCGCCTCCGCCGAAGACGGCAAGATCGGCAACTCCGTGATGAAGAACCTCATCAACGGCGGCTACAAGGGCAACATCTATCCGGTCCACCCGAAGGCTGCCGACATCCTCGGCCACAAGGCCTACAAGAGCGTCAAGGACATTCCCGGCGAGGTCGACGTGGCGGTGTTCGCGATCCCGGCGAAGTTCGTTGCCGGCGCGCTGACCGAGTGCGGCGAGAAGAAGATTCCCGGCGCGGTTCTCATTCCGTCGGGCTTTGCCGAGGCGAACGAGCCTGAGCTTCAGGAAGAGATCGTCAAGATCGGCAAGAAGTACGACATCCGCCTGATGGGACCGAACATCTACGGTTTCTACTACACCCCGGCCAGCCTCTGCGCGACCTTCTGCACCGCCTTCGACGTCAAGGGTTCGGCGGCGCTGTCGTCGCAGTCCGGCGGCATCGGCATGGCGATCATCGGCTTCTCGCGTTCGGCCAAGATGGGCGTGTCGGCGATCGTCGGTCTCGGCAACAAGTCGGACATCGACGAGGACGATCTGCTCGCCTTCTTCGAGCAGGACAAGAACACCAACGTCATCGCGATGCATTGCGAAGACCTGAAGGACGGCCGTGCTTTCGCGGAAGCCGCGCGCCGCGTCTCCAAGAAGAAGCCCGTCATCGTGCTGAAGGGCGGCCGCACCTCGGCCGGCGCCAAGGCAGCGGCTTCGCACACCGGCGCTCTCGCCGGCAACGACAAGATCTACGAGGATGTCTTCAAGCAGTCCGGCGTGATCCGCGCCCGTTCGCTGCGCCAGCTCCTCGAGTTCGCGCGTGGCGTTCCGCTGCTGCCGACTCCGAAGGGTGAGAACGTCCTGATCATCACCGGTGCCGGTGGTTCGGGCGTGCTGCTGTCGGACGCGGTGGTCGATAACGGCCTGTCGCTGATGACCATGCCGGAAGATCTCGACAAGGCCTTCCGCAAGTTCATCCCGCCGTTCGGCGCTTCGGGCAACCCGGTTGACATCACCGGCGGCGAGCCGCCGATCACCTACGTCAACACCGTGAAGCTCGGTCTCACCGACGATCGCATTCACTCGCTGATCCTCGGCTACTGGCACACGATCGTGACCCCGCCGATGGTGTTCGCCAAGAACATGGTGCAGATCAAGAACGAGATGAAGGCCCAAGGCTTCGAGAAGCCGATGGTCGCATCGCTGGCAGGCGACGTCGAAGTCGAGGAAGCCTCCGAATATCTCTACCAGAATGGCATTCCGGCCTATGCGTACTCGACCGAGCTTCCGGTGGAAGTCCTCGGCGCGAAGTACAAGTGGGCGCGCGGCGCCGGTCTCATCAAGTAAAGGGCTCTACGAATGAATATTCACGAGTATCAAGCTAAAGCCGTACTGAGGGAATTCGGCGTTCCTGTTTCCAAGGGCATTCCGATCCTGAAGGCTTCGGATGCGGAAGCGGCTGCCAAGCAGCTCGGCGGTCCGGTGTGGGTGGTGAAGAGCCAGATCCACGCCGGCGGCCGCGGCAAGGGCAAGTTCAAGGAAGCCTCTGCCGGCGACAAGGGCGGCGTTCGTCTCGCCAAGTCGGTCGACGAAGTGAAGCAGTTTGTCGATCAGATGCTCGGCAAGACGCTGGTGACCCTGCAGACCGGCGCCGCCGGCAAGCAGGTCAACCGCCTCTATCTCGAGGAAGGCGCGGACATCGACAAGGAGTTCTACCTGTCGGCGCTGGTCGATCGCGAGACCTCGCGCATCGCGTTCGTCGTCTCGACCGAAGGCGGCATGGACATCGAGAAGGTGGCCCATGACACGCCCGAGAAGATCGTGACCTTCTCGGTCGATCCGGCGACCGGCATCATGCCGCATCACGGCCGCAAGGTCGCGCAGGCTCTCAAGCTGAAGGGCGACCAGGCCAAGCAGGCCGAGAAGCTCGTCGGCCAGCTCTACACCGCCTTCATCGCGAAGGACATGTCGATGCTGGAGATCAACCCGCTGATCCTGTCCAAGCAGGGTGAGCTGCGTTGCCTCGACGCCAAGATCTCGTTCGACTCGAACGCGATCTACCGTCACCCCGACGTGATGGAGCTGCGCGACGAGACCGAGGAAGACGCCAAGGAGATCGAAGCGTCGAAGTACGACCTCGCCTACATCGCGCTCGACGGCACCATCGGCTGCATGGTCAACGGCGCCGGCCTTGCGATGGCCACGCTCGACATCATCAAGCTGTATGGCGAGAGCCCGGCCAACTTCCTGGACGTCGGTGGCGGCGCTTCGGAGGAGAAGGTCACCGCTGCGTTCAAGATCATCACCGCCGATCCCAACGTGAAGGGCATCCTGGTCAACATCTTCGGCGGCATCATGAAGTGCGACGTGATCGCTGCCGGCGTTGTCGCCGCGGTGAAGGCGGTCGGACTGAAGGTGCCTCTGGTTGTTCGCCTGGAAGGCACCAACGTCGAGGAAGGCAAGAAGATCATCCGTGAAAGCGGCCTCAACGTTCTGCCAGCCGACGATCTGGACGACGCCGCGCAGAAGATCGTCAAAGCTGTGAAGGGGAAGTAAGCCAATGTCAGTTATGATCGACAAGAACACGAAGGTCATTTGCCAGGGCTTCACCGGCAAGAACGGCACCTTCCACTCCGAGGCGGCGATCGCCTACGGCACCAAGATGGTCGGCGGCACCTCGCCGGGCAAAGGCGGCCAGACCCACCTCGGCCTGCCGGTGTTCGACAGCGTCTCCGAGGCCCGCGCCAAGACCGGTGCGGACGCCACCGTGGTCTACGTGCCGCCGCCGGGCGCCGCGGACGCCATCTGTGAGGCGATCGACGCCGAGATGCCGCTGATCGTCTGCATCACCGAGGGCATTCCGGTGCTCGACATGGTGCGCGTGAAGCGTGCGCTCAGCGGCTCGAAGTCGCGCCTGCTCGGCCCGAACTGCCCCGGCGTCGTCACCGCCGGCGAGTGCAAGATCGGCATCATGCCGACCAACATCTTCAAGCCGGGCAATGTCGGCGTGGTGTCCCGCTCGGGCACCCTGACCTACGAAGCCGTGTTCCAGACCACTCAGGCCGGCTTCGGCCAGACCACGGCGGTCGGCATCGGCGGCGACCCGGTCAAGGGCACCGAGTTCATCGACGTGCTGGAGATGTTCCTGGCCGACGACAAGACGGAATCGATCATCATGATCGGTGAAATCGGCGGTTCCGCCGAGGAAGATGCGGCCCAGTTCCTCAAGGACGAGGCCAAGCGGGGCCGCAAGAAGCCGGTGGTCGGCTTCATCGCCGGCCGTACGGCCCCTCCGGGCCGCCGTATGGGCCACGCGGGCGCGATCGTCGCCGGCGGCAAGGGCGACGCGGAGTCCAAGATCGCAGCCATGGAGGCCGCCGGTATCGCCGTTTCGGCCTCCCCGGCCCGTCTTGGCAGCACCCTGGCGGAGCTTCTGAAGGGCGGAAAGCCGGTAAAACTCACCGCTTAACCTTTAAAACTCTCCAGAGAATCCTTAAAACAGTTGACCAAGGCCCCGTAAGGGGCCTTGGTTTTATGTGCAAGACTCGCTAAAAACTTGAGAAACCTCTCAAAAACTGAGACACCCGAATCCACCAGCCGAAATCACATGTGACGCAGATGCCCAACCAGCCCCGACAGGTCGACCTCGAAAAACAAGCCGGTCAGCGGGTTACCCGGGCCAAGGCACCGCCGGAGCTCGTGGTGGGCCGCTTCGCTCCCGAGCAGACCTTCAAGACGAGAGCCTACGAGGCGCTGAAGAGCGCCATCCTGGAAATGGATATCTATTCCTCGTCGGAGCCGACCTGGATCGACGAGCGGCAGCTTTCCGAGCAGCTCGGCGTCAGCCGTACCCCGGTGCGCGAGGCCATCGTCATGCTCGAGCATGAGGGTCTGGTGAAGTCCGTCGCGCGCAAGGGCGTGATGGTGCTGAAGAAGACCCGGCGTGAGGTCATCGACATGATCCATGCCTGGGCGGCGCTGGAGAGCATGGCGGCGCGTCTTGCCACACTGCATGCCAGCGACGAAGAGATCGCCAACCTGCGCAAGCTGTTCCAGAGCTTCAACGAGGGCCACAAGCCCGCTGATCACCTCAGCGAATACTCCACAGCCAACATCCAGTTCCATCAGAGCATCGTGAAGCTCTCCGGCTCGCAGGTGCTGGTCGACATGACCGATCAGGTGCTGCTGCATGTGCGCGGCATCCGCCGCATCACGATCGGCCGCGACGACCGCGCCTCGCGCTCGATCATCGATCACCTCGCCATCATCGATGCGATCGAGCAGCGCGACACCGAACGTGCGGTCAAGCTCTCGCGCGACCATACGCTGAACCTCGCCGAATATGTCGAGGCCAACAGCCAGGGCATCTTCGACTAGTTCAGGACGGCATTCTTGCCGCGCACGGGCACTCCTGCCCCGCTCGCGGCGACGCCCTCTCCGCTCGGCCCATAAAAAAACCCGCCGCTCCTGATCGATCAGGAGCGGCGGGTTTTTGTTTGAGCTTGCAGGCGCGGCTACAAGGCGCGTTACTGCGTGAACTTGTTGTGCAGGCTGCCGATGCCGTCGATCACGACTTCCATCGTGTTGACCTTTTCCTTCATCGAGCCGACGCCGAGCGAGGTGCCGCAGCAGATCAGGTCGCCCGGCTGCAGCGTCATGTCGCGCGACAGCATGCTGACCAGCTTGTGCGGCGGGAAGATCATGTCCGCGACCGGATAGTTCTGGCGCTCGTCGCCATTGATGACGGTGCGGATCACCAGCGGCATCGGATCGATCCCGCTGACGATCACCGGGCCGAACGGGCCGAAGCCGTCGAAGCTCTTGGAGCGGACCCACTGCGCGAAGGTGGGGTCCTTGGAGATGATATCGGCGGCGGTCACGTCGTTGACGCAGGTGTAGCCGAAAATGTACTTGCCCGCGTCGGCTTCCGACACGTTCCAGCAGGTCTTGCCGATCACGATGCCGAGTTCGCCCTCGAACACCACCTTGCCGTCATAGGTCTCCGGCCGCTGAATCGTTGCGCCCGGCGAGGTGATGCTGGTGTTCGCCTTCATCAGATAGAGCGGCTCGGCCGGTTCGGCGACCTTGATCTTCGCGGCAAGCGCATGGAAGTTATTCCACAGCGCGATCACCTTGCCCGGCTCCGCCGGCGGCAGGATCTCGACATCGGCAAGCTTCAGCGTCTGGCCGCTCGCCTTCGGTGCCGCATACATATCACCGGTGTGCTCGCGGATGGTGTCCCCTTCCAGCGTGCCGAAGCCGGTCTTGCCGCCGACCCGATAGCGAATCCAGTTGGTCATCGTTTCCTCACAAACCCTGATTTGAAATTAGACGGTCACGACGCGCAGATTGTTGGTCGAACCGGACTTTCCGAACGGCACCCCGGCCACCACGACGATGCTGTCGCCGGGCTTGGCCAGATTGCTGCTCTTGGCGTGGTGCGCAGCCTGGCTCACCATCTCGTCATAGGTTGCGATATCCTTCGAGATCATGCCAGCCGAGCCCCACAGGAAGGCGAGCCGGCGCGCCGTGGCCTCGCTCGGCGTGACGCTCAGGAGCGGAATCGGCGAACGCTGACGCGCGATACGGTAAGCCGTGGTGCCGCTCGAGGTGAACGCCACGATGCACGCCGCGTTGATCGAGGTCGCGACCTCCGCGGCAGCCGCGGAAATGGCATGCTGCGGCAGTGGCTCAATGTCCGGATGCAACGCCTCGATGATCTGGCGGTAAGCGTTGTGCTGCTCGGTGCGGCTGATGATGCGATCCATCGTCGCCACCGCTTGCACCGGATACTGGCCCGACGCGGACTCGGCCGACAGCATCACCGCGTCGGAGCCGTCATAGATCGCGGTCGCGACGTCGGAGGATTCCGCACGGGTCGGCGTCGGCGTGTAGATCATCGATTCCAGCATCTGCGTTGCGATGATCACCGGCTTGCCGGCCAGACGGCACAGCCGCACCAGATCCTTCTGCGCACCGGGCACGTCCTCCGGCGGAATCTCGACGCCGAGATCGCCGCGCGCCACCATGATCGAATCCGACAGGTTGACGATATCCTCGATCACCGCCATCGCGGCCGGCTTCTCGATCTTCGACATGATGCCGGCGCGCCCGCCGACCAGCGAGTGCGCCTCGATCAGATCGGAGGCCCGCTGTACGAAGGAGAACGCAACCCAGTCCACGCCGAGGTCGAGACCGAATTCGAGATCGACGCGGTCCTTCTCGGTGATCGGCGACAGCGCGAGCAGCGTGTCCGGCAGGTTGACGCCCTTGCGGTCGCTGACAAAACCGCCGGCAACCACCGTGGCATCGATGACATCACCGTTGCAGTTGGTTGCCACCAGACGGACCTTGCCGTCATCGACCAGCAACTGGTTGCCTGGCACGATCGCCTCGAACACCTCACGATGGGGCAGCGGCAGCGACGCATCGCTCGACGTCGACGCACAGATAAACCTGACGCTCTCGCCGTTCTTCAATTCCTTGCGGCCGCCTTCCAGCGGCCCGAGGCGGATTTTCGGCCCTTGCAGATCCTGCAGAATGGCGATCGGGGTATCGACCTCCCTCTCCACCGCACGGATCGCGTTGTAGCGTGCGCGATGATCCTCATGGGAGCCGTGGCTGAAGTTGAGCCGGAACATGTCGACGCCAGCGTCGAACAATTTGCGGATCATTTCCGGCGACGAGCTTGCTGGCCCCAGCGTCGCGACGATCTTGGCGCGCCGATTACGACCCATCATCTCTTCCTTTCCAATCAATCAAACGATCTGAAGATCCGGGTCATCATACCTGGACGTTCTATCGACATTTTGACGCGCCGGCGCGATCCGCGCCAGCGCGTATTAAAACTTTTTATCAAAGCGCGCGTGCCCGGGGGACGGGCACGCAACAGATCAGGCAGGGACCGCCTGCGCGACCGGAGCAACCGCTTCGGGGAACGTCGGGTAGACGCCCTTGCTGCGCCCCATCTGCTGCACCAGCGCGAGCACAGCGTCGATGTAGGGCGTCTTGATGTGAGCAAGCTGCCCCATCTCCTGCACGGCGGTGAGCAGCGCGTCGATCTCGAGCGCCCGGCCCTTGTCGAGGTCCTGCAGCATCGAGGTGCGGTGCGCGCCAACGCCGGCAGCACCGTTAATGCGGCGATCCACATCGACGCGGAAACGGGCACCGAAGGTCTCGCCGATCTGCTGCGCTTCCAGCATCATGTTGCGCGCGAGCGAGCGGGTGCCCGATTCGGTTGCAATGATGTCAAGCGTGGCATGGGTCAGCGCCGAGATCGGATTGAAGCAGAGATTGCCCCACAGCTTGATCCAGATGTCGTCGCGGATGTCCTCATAGATGCGCGGCTTGAGGCCGCCCTGGGTGAGCGCATCGGCAAACGCGGTGAGACGCGCGCTCGGCTTGCGGTTCGGTTCACCGAGGCCGAAGGTATCCCCGTAGATGTGCTTGATCACGCCGGGCTCGGTGATTTCGGTCGCCGGATAGACGGTCGAGCCGATCACACGCTCCGGACCGATCGCATTCCACTGCCGGTTGCCGGGATCGACGCTCTGCAGACGCAGATCGGCGAACTTCTCGTCGAGGCCGTAGAAATACCACCACGGCACACCGTTCTGCGCCGTCACCACGGCGGTGTTCGGTCCCAGCAGCGGCTTCATCTGCTCGGCCGATTCCCAAGCCTGATGCGCTTTCAAACCGACCACGACATAGTCCTGCGGACCGAGGTCGCGCGGATCGCTGCTGGCCTGAAGCTCGGCAGTGAGCTCCTCGCCATTGATCAGAAGTTTCATACCATTGGCCTTAACGGCCGCGAGATGGGCTCCACGGGCAACAATCGAGACGTCCACACCGCCCCGTTTCATCATGACGGCCATGTAGCCGCCGATAGCGCCTGCACCGAAAATACAAACTTTCATCGTGGTCCCCTCCGACAAACTTTGAATGGAGGCCGGTCGTCCGAAGCCACAAACCGCGGACGACCGGCAGCCTTTGTTAGTCCTTGGCCACCTTGTGGTTGGCCATCAGTTCGAGCGCGCGAACCATCGCGGAGTGATCCCAGGCCTTGCCGCCGTTGGCGGAGCAGGCGTTGAACAACTCCTGAGCCGTCGCGGTATTCGGCAGCGCGACGCCGAGCGACTTCGCACCCTGCAGCGCAAGGTTGAGGTCCTTCTGGTGCAGTTCGATACGGAAGCCCGGATCGAAGGTGCGCTTGATCATGCGCTCGCCATGCACCTCGAGAATGCGCGACGAAGCGAAGCCGCCCATCAGGGCCTGACGAACCTTTGCCGGATCAGCGCCCGCCTTCGAGGCGAACAGCAGCGCTTCGGCCACCGCCTCGATGTTCAGCGCGACGATAATCTGGTTCGCGACCTTGGTGGTCTGACCGTCGCCATTGCCGCCGACATGGGTGATGTTCTTGCCCATCAGCTCGAAGTACGGCTTGACGGTCGCGAAGTCCTCGGCGTGACCGCCCACCATGATGGTGAGCGAGGCCGCCTTGGCGCCGACCTCGCCGCCGGAGACCGGCGCGTCGAGATAACGGGCGCCGAGCTTTTCGACCTTCTCGGCGAACTTCTTGGTCTCGATCGGAGAGATCGAGCTCATGTCGACGACGATCTTGCCCTTGCCGAGGCTGTCGCCGACGCCGTTCTCGCCGAACAGCACCGCGTCAACATGCGGCGTATCGGGCACCATGATGAAGATGATGTCGGCGTTCTTGGCCACTTCGGCGGCGTTGGCGGCAACCTTGCCCTTGGCCTTCAGAGCGGCCGGAACGCCTTCGATGGTGTGCAGGTAAACGGTATGGCCGGCGGCCAGCAGATGATCAGCCATCGGAGCACCCATGGTGCCGAGTCCGATAAAGCCGAGTGTCTTTGCCATTTTCTATTCTCCCTAAAGGATATGTGAGCTGTGCACGGATTACTTCGGCAACCAGCCGAGACCCGCGACGGTGTCGCTCTTAGGCTTGTATTCGGCGCCAATCCAGCCCTTGTAACCGAGCTTGTCGATGAAGCCGTACAGGAAGGGGTAGTTGATCTCGCCGGTGCCCGGCTCGTTGCGGCCAGGATTATCGGCAAGCTGGATATGCGCGATTTTCGGAAGATTGGCCTCGATCGTGCGGGCCAGATCACCTTCCATGATCTGCATATGGTAGATGTCGTACTGCACGTAGAGGTTATCGGAGCCGACCTCGTCGATCAGCGCCAGCGCCTGCTTGGTGTTCGTCAGGAAGAAGCCCGGAATGTCGCGGGTGTTGATCGGCTCGATCAGGAGCTTGATACCTTCGGCCTTGAGCGCAGCCGCCGCGAACTTCAGGTTCGACACCAGCGTGTCATGAGCCTTCTTGGCGTCGGCGCCCTGCGGCAGAACGCCCACCAGGCAGTTGAGCTGCGTGCACTTCAGCGCCTTGGCGTAAGCGATCGCCTTGGTCACGCCTTCCTTGAACTCGCTCACGCGGTCCGGAAAGATCGCGATGCCGCGTTCGCCCTTCCCCCAATCGCCGGCGGGCAGATTGTGAAGCACCTGGGTCAAGCCGTGCGTCGAAAGCTGCTTGGCCAGATCCTCGGCGGGGAAATCGTAGGGAAACAGATACTCAACGCCCTTGAAGCCGGCCTTCGCGGCGGCGGCGAAGCGCTCCATGAACGGGACTTCGTTGAACAACATCGTCAGATTAGCTGCAAAGCGCGGCAAAGCGCCCTCCTTATTGCTGGAATGTTTCGATCGGGTCTCGAAGCTGCAGCCTAGACCGGCTGCAACTTGCGAGGATTACCCTGACCGCTCGACACCTCGTCAAGCGGCAGATCGAGAACTTCCTCGAATTCGACGACGTTGTCGATCTCGGTGCCCATCGAAATATTGGTGACGCGCTCGAGAATGAACTCGACCACCACCGGCACGCTGAATTCCTTCATCAGCTCGCGCGCCTTGGCGAAAGCCGCCTGCGCGTCCTTCGGATCAGTGACGCGGATCGCCTTGCAGCCGAGGCCTTCGGCGACCTTGACGTGATCGACACCGTAAGCGCCGATCTCCGGCGTGTTGATGTTGTCGAACGAAAGCTGGACCTGATAGTCCATGTCGAAGCCGCGCTGCGCCTGACGGATCAGGCCGAGATACGAGTTGTTCACGACGACGTGGATGTAGGGCAGCTTGAACTGCGCGCCGACCGCGAGCTCCTCGACCAGGAACTGGAAGTCGTAGTCGCCCGAGAGCGCGACGATGTTGCGCTTCGGATCGGCCGCGCGCACGCCGAGCGCTGCCGGCAGCGTCCAGCCCAACGGACCCGCCTGCCCGGCGTTGATCCAGTTGCGCGGATGATAGACGCCGAGGAACTGACCGCCGGCGATCTGCGACAGACCGATGACGCTGACGTAACAGGTGTCGCGACCGAACGCCTTGTTCATTTCCTCGTACACGCGCTGCGGCTTCATCGGCACGTTGTCGTAATGGCTCTTGCGCAGCATGGTGCGCTTGCGATCCTGACACGCCGCCGGCCAGGCCTGACGCTCCTTGAGCTTGCCGGCCTTCTTCATCTCCTTGGCGACGGTGACGAACAGCTCCAGCGCCGCCTTGGCGTCGGACACGATGCCGAGATCGGGGTTGAACACGCGACCGATCTGGGTCGGCTCGATATCGACGTGGACGAACTTGCGGCCCTTGGTGTAGGTCTCGATCGAACCGGTGTGGCGGTTGGCCCAGCGGTTGCCGATGCCGAGCACGAAATCGGACTCCAGCATGGTCGCATTGCCGTAGCGGTGGCTGGTCTGCAGACCGACCATGCCGGCCATCAGGACGTGATCGTCAGGGATCGCGCCCCAGCCCATCAGGGTCGGGACCACCGGCACGTTGACGGTCTCAGCAAACTGCACCAGCAGATCGGACGCGTCGGCATTGATGATGCCGCCACCGGCCACGATCAGCGGCTTCTCGGCGGCGTTGAGCATCTCGAGCGCCTTCTCGATCTGCTTGCGGGTCGCCGCCGGCTTGTTGGCGCCGAGCGAGGAATAGGTCTCTTCGTCGAACTCGATCTCGGCCACCTGCACGTCGAACGGCAGGTCGATCAGCACCGGACCCGGACGGCCCGAACGCATGATCTGGAAAGCCTGCTGGAATACGCGCGGCACCAAAGCGGGCTCGCGCACGGTGACCGACCATTTGGTGACGGGCTTGGCGATCGACTCGATATCGACGGCCTGGAAGTCTTCCTTGTAGAGGCGGGCGCGCGGAGCCTGACCGGTGATGCAGAGGATCGGGATCGAATCGGCGCTGGCCGAGTAAAGGCCGGTGATCATGTCGGTGCCGGCCGGGCCGGAGGTGCCGATGCAGACGCCGATATTGCCGGCGTTGGCGCGGGTGTAACCTTCCGCCATATGGGAGGCGCCTTCGACATGACGCGCAAGGATGTGCTTGAGCGTACCGCGCTTCTTCATCGCCGAGTAAAGCGGGTTGATCGCCGCGCCGGGAACACCGAACGTCTGCGTGATCCCTTCCTTCTCCAAAACGATGACGGCGGCGTCGATTGCTCTCATGCGGGCCATGGGCCTCTCCCTAGTTCTAGCGTTGGCATACTGGATGCCAAAACGGCATCATGGTCAAGTTATTCCAGAATATTTTTCCAATTTAATTGCAAAGATAATAATCTCGTGTAATCAATAAGTTGAATTTCCAAAGGCGAGCACATCGCATTAATCTAAAAAAATATTCCACCGTATATAGCAGCACTGCGAGGAACTGGCAATGAAGGCGGCCGAACAAAGTCGAAAGCGCGGGCGTCCCCGGGCACTCAATCCGCAAAGCAAGGCGGGTTCGATCCAGGCGCTGGACCGTGGCCTCGCCCTTCTGCGCGTGGTCGCCGAGGCCGACGGCCTGACGCTGACCGATCTCGCCCAGCGCACCGGCATCGCACCCTCGACGGTGCATCGCCTGCTGTTCACGCTCGAGGCGCACCGTTTCGTGGCTCACGATGAAGAGCGCGGTCTGTGGCTGATTGGTGTCGATGCGTTCCAGACCGGCACGGCGTTCCTGCGTAATCGCCGCCTCGCCGGCATGGGACGCGACACCATGCGCGAGCTGATGGAGCAGACCGGAGAGACCATCAATCTCGGCATCGAGGACGACGGCGAAGTGGTGTTCATCTCGCAGGTCGAGAGCCACAACACGCTGCGCGCCTTCTTCCGTGCCGGCTCGCGCAGCCTGATGCACGCCTCGGGCGTCGGCAAGGCGCTGCTCGCCGGCATGTCCGAACAGCGCGTGAAACAGATCCTCTATTCCAAGGGCCTGCTGCGTTTCACCGAAAAGACTTTCGTGGACCCCACTGCCCTGTTCGCTGAACTGCAGAAAAGCCGGCAGCGTGGCTGGGCGGTCGACGACGAGGAGCGCACGCTCGGCATGCGCTGCGTTGCCGCCCCGATCTATAATGAAATGGGAGAGACCATCGCCGCGGTCTCGATGTCAGGCCCGGCGGTGCGGATCACGCTGGAGCGTCTCGGCGAATTCGGACCGACCATGATGCGGGCCGCCGATCAGATCACCGAGTCGATCGGCGGCATCAAGCCGCGGCGGGACTGACGCCGCCGCGCGTTTTCAATGCGGCAGCATCAGCGCCTGACGGATGGTGGCGCCGACCAGATGCGAACTCGGCGCCACGCGCACGCCCGCTTTCTCCAGCGCCGCGATCTTGCTGTTGGCATCGCCGCGGCCGTACATCGTCAGCGTGCCGGCATGCCCCATGCGGCGCTCGGGCGGCGCGTGCTGCCCCGCGATCAATGCGACGATCGGCTTGGTCACCTTGCGGCCCTGCAGGAATTCGGCGACCTCCTGCTCTTCCGTGCCGCCGATCTCGCCGATCAGCACGATGCCCTGCGTCTCCGGATCGGCGAGGAACAGTTCGACGCACTCCACCATGCTGATGCCGTGGATCGGATCGCCGCCGACACCGACCGTAGTTGATTGCCCGAGATTCTCCGCCGTGACCTGCGCCACGACTTCACTGGTCAGCGATGCCGAGCGCGACACGATGCCGATCCCGCCCGGGCGGGCGCTGCCGGTCGCCATCACGCCGATCATGCAGACGTCCGGCGCGAGAATGCCTTGCGAATTCGGACCGACCAGCTTTGTCTTCGAGCCGTTCAGCGCCTGACGCACGCGCACCATGTCGAGTGCAGGCACACGCTCGGTAACGACCACGACCAGTGGGATTT
The DNA here is from genome assembly GCA_964384815.1 of uncultured Afipia sp. GTDB lineage: Bacteria > Pseudomonadota > Alphaproteobacteria > Rhizobiales > Xanthobacteraceae > Afipia. Next base: position 425,235 of record CAYLLZ010000001.1, read on the forward strand.
CGGCCTCGATCGCCTCGACCATGGCATTGGCGGCATTCTGCGGCGGCACGAAGATGATGCTGGCATTGGCGTGGGTTTCCTCGACGGCCTTCGCCACGGTGTCAAAGATCGGCAGATTGAGGTGGGAGCGTCCACCCTTCCCCGGCGTCACGCCCGCCACCACCGTGGTGCCGTACTCCATCATGCGCGCGGTGTGATGGGTACCTGCCCAGCCGGTCATGCCCTGACACAGCACGCGTGTGTTCTTGTCGACCAGGATCGCCATGCCTCAGGCTCCCTTCTGCGCGAGCGCGACGACACGAGTCGCCGCCGACCACATATCCGGGCACTCGATCACCGGACATCCGAAATTGACGAAACGCGCGCGCGCGAACTCGGCATTGTTACCGGCAAGCCGCGCCACCACCGGCAGCGAACGGCCGGTGCGGCGCATCGCGATGCCAAGGCCCTCGGCGATGGTGTCGCATGGCTGCATGCCGCCGCCGTGAACATTGAGGAAGATCGCCTTCAGCGCCGGATTGTCGAGCAGGAGGCCGAAGCCGTAAGCCACATCGAGACTGGTCGCCGTGGTGCGGATGTCCATGAAATTACCGGGACGCCCCTTGGCGGCGCAGACGAGATCGACCGTCGCAAGGCCAAGTCCCGCCCCGTTGGCGACAAGACCGATATTGCCGTCCATGCTGACATAGTTGAGACGATGGCGCTGCGCCTCCACCTCGCGCTGATCCACCTCGTCCTCGTCGCGCAAGGCGGCGAGATCGGGATGACGGAACAGCGCGTTGTCGTCGAGCACCATCTTGACGTCGAGCGCCTGGAAGCTGCCATCCCGCAGGATCGCCAGCGGATTAATTTCGATCAGGCTGGCGTCGAGTTCGACGAAGGCGCGACGCAGGCCATCGACGATCGCTTCGAAGGCCGGGATCGATCCGCTGTCGATGCGAATGCGATGGGCGAACGCCGCCACCTCGTCGGCGCGGCGCGTGCGGCCATCGCCAAGCCCGAGACGCTCGAGCTTGAGCTGGCCAAGCTCGGCGCGCTCTTCGATGTCTTCGCCGCCCTGCGCGCTGCCGAGCAGCATCACCTGCCCGGTGGTCCCGTCGATCAGCAGCGCGATGTGCAGATCGCGCACGCGCTCGATACCGACCTCAAGATAGACGCGCTTGACGACACGCCCCCGCACCCCGGTCTGGCCCGTGACCAGCTTCTTGCCGAGCATCTTCGCGGCGGCGGCCTTGGCCTCTTCCGCCGAATGCACGAGCTGAATGCCGCCGGCCTTGCCGCGCGCGCCGGCATGCACCTGCGCCTTCACGGCGACGGTCGGCGCGCCAAGTTCAGTGAAGATCGCGCTGGCCTGCTCCGGCGTAATGGCGACCTTGCCGCTCGGAGACGGCAGGCCATACCCCGCGAGCATCTCCTTCGCCTGGAATTCGTGCAAATTCATACAGCACCTCTGTCGACGCTCCGACCGGCCGCCAGGCGCCTTGAACGGACCCTCCCCGTCAAGCTCCCGGTAGCCGCCACCGACCACGCCGTCGTTCCGGTGGCGCTTGTTCTGACAACACTTTTGGCTTTAGCCAATGCAGGACCAAGGAATTGGCATACTAAATACCAAAAAGCCTGCACTCGCAACGCACGAAAGCGCTTCGGACTCGGCGAGGCTTATCACAAGCACGCCAGCGCCGCGAGAAAAGCGCGTGCACGATGGTGCCATCGCATATCAGCCACCACATCCCCGGCAGGCTGGCGCGAAGCCAATACCGTCCTTGTCTCAAGACGCCGCGCGCCACTGCATTCACCGGGATCACCCACCCAGTCGAACGGCATCCGGCATCGATCCTGTTTGCAGACGCAGAGGCGGGCCGGCATCCGCTTGATGAACTTCGAAACACCATACTTCGGCGCCACCGCCCATCTCCGAGCACCATGCGATGGCACCAGTCGACGGTCCGTGAGCTTGACCAAATGACGCAGCGAAAGCTGCAAACCGATCGCATCCTCCATCGCAATACGTGTGACCGTCAGCGAGCAGGTCGGCGCAATCGCCCTCACGTTGTGACCGCGCGATGCTGACGCGTCTGCTTGTGCGTCAGCATCGCGTCGAATCGCACGTACTGAATCTCGCCCCACATTTCATGCGCACATACAAGCGCGTTCCCGCTTCGGACTCAAAAATCCTCGCGTGTTCTCGTTTCGATTCATTGGGGACAAATTTATTTTCAATTAAGGATTCGTTGACTCTCGACAGGGTGCGAAAACTGGATTCAAATCGCTTTGATTCGAGAGCATGACAACAAACGCTGTTCTCGAACGGGGGCGGTTAAGACTTCAGGGGGCGAAGGCATGGCGCGTGCGCACGTTGCGAGCACGTGTGTCCAATCCGATTCGATCAAGGGATTGGCACAGTCGATCGCGAAGCCTGCTTATCAACGCTTGCTGATTGCAGAGCCCGTTCTGCGCCGGGCGGTCCCCACCCTCGTCATCGCCTTTCTCGCCACGATCTGCGTCGGCGCTTTCGTTCAGGTCACGGATCAGACCCGGCAGAAGCAGGCCGCGATGAAGCGCGATATCGCCGCGCTGGCGGACGTGCTGGCCGAACGGATCGAACGCATCGGACCGGTGCATCAGGACCGCAACGCGGTCGCCGGCAAGCTGCAATTGCTGCTGCCCTCGCTGGTGCCATCATGGGGAATCGCATCGGGCCGTCAGATCGTCATCAGCGGCGCCGGTCAGCGCATCCTTGCGGAGTTCTCCGGCGAAAATCCGGTGATGGCGCCCGACATCCTGCTCGATACGGTCGAGGCGGCGCAGCCGGCGCAGAACGCCATCGCGGAATTGAAGCTGCCGAGCGGGCATGGGGCCATGGCGATCCAACGCGCCATTCCCTCGCTGCCGGGCCGTGTCGTGATCATGCAGCAGCGCGTCGAGGCGCTGTGGCGCTCCGACACTGCACTGCAGGTCACGCTGTCGGCCACCACCGGCTTTGTCGTACTGATTCTCGGCTTCGCCTTCCACTGGCAGTCCAGCCGCGCGCGGGAGAGCGACCTGATCAACGACGCCGTGCGCGGGCGTATCGACACCGCACTCAACAGCGGGCGTTGCGGATTGTGGGACTGGGATTTGTCGCGCGGGCGGATTTTCTGGTCGCAATCGATGTTCACGATGCTGGGGCTGGAAAGCCGCAGCGACCTGCTCGCCTTCGGCGAGGTCAACGCCCTGGTGCAGTCCGAGGACGTCGATCTCTTGCAGCTGGCCGACCAGTTGGTGGGCGGTCAAATCAATCAGGTCGATTGCTCGTTCCGCATGAAGCATGCCGCCGGGCACTGGATCTGGCTGCGGGTGCGCTGCGAACTGATCACCGCCCATGGCGACGGTTGCCACCACCTGATCGGCATCGCGGTGGACATCACCGAACAGCGCAGCCTCGCCGAACGCAGCGTCGAGGCGGATCTGCGGCTGCGCGACGCGATCGAGACCATTCCCGAGGCCTTCGTGCTGTGGGACGCCGAAGACCGCCTCGTGCTGTGCAACTCGCATTTCCAGCGCCTGCACAAGCTGCCGGATACGGCGGTGGTGCCCGGCACATCCTACGAGACGCTCGCCGAAGTCGGCCGCATGCCCGAACTGCGCAGCCGCATTACCGACAATGCCGCGGTGCCCGGTGCACGCACCTTCGAGGTGCAGCTCGATGACGGCTCCTGGCTGTATGTCAGCGAGAGGCGCACCAAGGACGGCGGCTATGTCTCCGTCGGCACTGACATCACCAAGATCAAGCAGCATGAGCAGCGCCTGATCGACAACGACCTGCGGCTCACCGCCAACGTGATCGACCTGAAACGCTCACAGGCCGAACTGGAGCGGCAGGCCCGCGAACTGGCCGAGCTTGCGCAGAAATACGCCGAGGAAAAACAGCGCGCCGAGGAAGCCAATCAGACCAAATCGAAATTCCTCGCAAACATGAGCCACGAGCTGCGCACGCCGCTCAACGCCATCATCGGCTTCTCCGAGGTGATGGGCTCGGGCATGTTCGGCGAACTCGGCTCGGAAAAATATCAGGAGTACTGCCACGACATCCTGACCAGCGGAAACTATCTGCTGGACGTGATCAACGACATTCTCGACATGTCGAAGATCGAGGCAGGACGGATGAAGCTCGATCTGGAGCCGCTCGATCTTGCCGACACTCTCACGGAGTCGCTGCGCGTCGTCTCCGGCCGCGCCGAGGACAAGAACCTCATGCTCGACGCCGATATTGACGGGCTGATTCCGGTGGTCGCCGACCGGCGGGCGATGAAGCAGATCGCCGTCAACCTGCTCTCCAATGCCGTGAAATTCACGCCAGACGGCGGACGCGTGCTGGTGCGCAGCCGCGTCAAGGAAAAGTCGGTGATGCTGATATTCGCCGACACCGGCATCGGCATCGCCCGGCATTCACTGGAGAAGCTGGGGCGGCCGTTCGAGCAGGTCGAGAGCCAGCTCACCAAGACCTATCACGGATCGGGACTGGGTCTGGCCATCGCCAAATCGCTGGCCGGCCTGCATGGCGGCTCGATCCGGCTGCGCTCCAAGCTCGACGTCGGCACCGTAGTCTGCGTGACGTTGCCGCGCAGTCCGGATATCGCAGACGCTACGCTCGTGCCTCGAGCAAGCGCAGGAAAATCGCACGAACGTCGCTTTGTATCTCTTGAACGCGCGCCTCAAGCGCAGAAAAATCGGGCGCGTCTCCGGCTCGCGTCATCACGCGCAGCAGATCTTCCCCCGCAGTTTCTGGCTTGAACTTGGTGCTGACGCATAGCCGCAGGATCTGCGTCAGATCGTGATAGAGCCGCGCCGCCGGCCGCAACACATCGGCATCCGCAGGCGGCAGCACGCCAAGACGCACCGCATTGTCGATCACCTGGGCCGTGCTGACGCTGAGAATATCCGGCATGTCCGCGGCATGGACGAGCTGCAGGTACTGCGCGAGGAATTCGATATCGACCATGCCGCCGGCGGCATATTTCAGGTCCCAGATATCGGCATCGCCCTTCTCGTCAGCGATCGCCTGACGCATCTCGAGCACGTCGTTGGCGATGATGACGCGGTCGCGTCGGCGGGTCAGCACCTCGCGAATGATCGCCTCGATCCGTTGCTGAAGTTCCGGCGAAGATGAGATCACCCGCGCGCGCGTCAGCGCCATATGCTCCCAGGTCCACGCCTCATGATCCTGATACTCGGCAAATGAATCGATCCGCGTGGCGACCGGACCCGCCCGGCCCGACGGACGCAGCCGCATGTCGATCTCATAGAGCACACCGTAATTGGTGCGCGTCGTGAAGGCACTGATCAGCCGCTGGGTATAGCGAGCGAAATACTGGCCGCCCTGCAACGGCCGCGCTCCATCGGAATCGGGATGATCGTGGTCGAAATCGTAGATCAGGATCAGGTCGAGATCGGACGACGCGGTCATCTCGCGGCCACCGAGCTTGCCCATCGCCAGGATCGCGGTTTCCTGATCCTTGATGCGGCCATGCTGGGCGATGAACTGATCGCTGACGAGGCGATGCACCGTGCGCACCGTACCTTCCGCCACATCGGCAAAGGCGGAGCTGGCGTGCTCGGCCGACACCGTACCCGACAGAATGCGCGTGCCGATCAGGAACAGGCTCTCCTGCCCGAACAACCGCAACCGGTCGAGAAACTCCTCGTAGGAATCCGCGTCCGTCAGCGTCGCGGCGAGGCGCGCCGAGAGTTCATCGCGATCGGGCATCGCGCCGAAGAAGCGCGGATCGATCAGGCCGTCCATGATCTGCGGATTGCGCGCCAGCATATCGGCAAGACGGGGTGCCGCGCCAAGGATCAGCGCGACCAGAGCGACGATGTCCTTGTTCTGCGCAAGCAGCGAGATCAGCCGCCCGCCGCGCGTCAGCGCCTGCAGGAAGCGATCGAAGGCATTGACGGCGGCGTCCGGCTCCTCGGCGCGCGACAGGCCACGGATCAGATCCGGCACGAAGGCCTGAAACGCCTCGCGTGTCGATTCCACCTTCAGCGCACGATATTCGCCCGCCATCCAGTGCTGCACGGCCTCCGCCACCATCCGTGGCGACTTGAAGCCAAGCCGGGTCAGATGATCGAGCAGTCGCTGATCGTCAGGACCGGCGCTGTAATCGATATCGGGGAGTTTTTCGGCGTCGGTGGCGGTCTCGCCCTCGAACAGCCGCTCGTAATGGCTTTGCACGCAGTTCAGGTGCCCGAGGAGATCGGCAGCGAACGCCGCGCGGCTGTCATAGCCGAAGAACCGCGCAAAACGCTCCATCGCCTCGCGATCCTGCGGCAGCGCATGGGTCTGCTCGTCGGCGATCATCTGCAAACGATGCTCGACACGACGCAGGAAGAGATAGGCGGTGGTCAGTTCCTCGCGCGCAGCCTCGGTGATCCAGTTGCTGCCGGCAAGGATCTTCAGCGCTTCCAGCGTCGGCCGCACGCGCAGTTCGGGATGCCGGCCACCGGCGATCAACTGCTGGGTCTGGGCGAAGAACTCGATCTCGCGGATGCCGCCGCGCCCGACCTTGACGTTATGGCCCTCGACCGAAATCTCGCTCTGACCACGGAACGACTGCATCTGCCGCTTCATGTCGTGAACGTCGGTCAGCGCGGCGAAGTCGAGATGCTTGCGCCAGACGAACGGCGCGATCTCGGCGAGCAGTATGTTGCCGGCCTCAAGATCGCCGGCGCAGGGCAGCGCCTTGATCATGGCGGCGCGCTCCCAGGTGCGTCCCTCGCGCTCGTAATAATTCAGCGCGGCGGCGACCGAGATCGCCACTGGCGTGGACGCCGGGTCGGGCCGCAGCCGCAGATCGACGCGGAACACGTAGCCGTCGCCGGTCCGCTGTTGCAAAAGGCGCGCGATGCCCTGCCCGATCTTGACGAAGAACGGCGAAGGCTCGACGTCCTCGCCGAGCCTGGCCACATCCGGATCGTAGAACACGATCAGATCGACATCGCTGGAATAGTTCAGTTCGCCCGCACCCATCTTGCCCATGGCGAGCACGATGAGCCCGCTGCCGACTTCCGGGCGCTTGGGATCGGGCGGCAGCAGCCGGCCCCGCTCCGCCTCCTGAGCCAGAAGATAGCGCACGGCGCATTGCACCGCCGTCACCGCCACATCGGTCAGAGCCTTGGTGACGCGCATCACCGGCCAGACGCCGCCGATGTCGCACAGCGCGATCAGCAGCGCGGCCTCGGCTTTCATCCGCCGCAGCCGCTGCATCACATCGGCCTCGTCGGCGGCCGCGTTCACGCCCTGCTCGGCCTCCGCGATCAAGGCTGCGAGCCGGATCTCGGGATCGCTCTCAAGCAACCCGATGAAGCGCGCGGCGTCCGCACGCATCAGGTCGAAAAGATAGGGAGAGGCCTCAGCGACGCCTTCGATGATGGCCTTGGCGTGGGAATGCCGCGCCATGGCATCCTGCAGGGCACGGCTCTGTTCGGGAGGAAGATCGGCGAACCAGTCCGCCACGCGGCGGCGCGCCTCGTCCGGCGCGAACAATTGCGGGCCGGTAACAAGACGCGCAGCCAGAGGAATTTGGTCCGCATCACCGGTCGCAGGTAAGCTCATGCGACCGTTTGTTCCACGTCACGGCGGGGATTGGCAAGGGGGCTGGCGGCAGGAATGACAAGCGTGGCGCGCAACCCCGGCAAGGCGTCATCGAGACGCAGTTCGCCTCCATGGAGCATGGCCACCGCCGCGGCCAGGCTGAGGCCCAGGCCGGATCCCGGCTGGGTGCGGCTGGCCTCGAGACGGACGAACCGCTCCATCGCCCGCGCCCGGTCGGCTTCAGGGATGCCCGGCCCATGATCGGTCACGCTGAAATCGATATGGCCGCCATTGCGGCGCGCCTCGATCAGGATGTCGGGCGTGTCCCGGTTCGGCACAACACCGGGCGCCGCAGTCTCGGCGGATGCAGGCGCAACCGGCCGGCCGTATTTGATCGCGTTCTCGACAAGGTTCGCCAGCGCCTGACTGATCAGTTCGCGATTGCCATGCAGCGTGACCGGCTCGGCCTTGACCGCCAGTGTCAGCCCCTTGTCCTCGGCCAGCGGCTCGTACAGTTCCTGAATACCGTGCGCCACCTCGGCCGCATCGAAATCGACCATGTTGTCGCGCGCCTGCCCGGACTCTGCGCGTGCAATCATCAGAAGCGCATTGAAGGTACGGATCAGGCCGTCGGATTCCTCGATGGTCTGCTCCAGCGCCGCGCGATACTCGCTCTCGTTGCCTGCCTTGGCGAGCGCATCCTCGGCGCGGTTGCGCAAGCGCGTCAGCGGCGTCTTGAGGTCATGCGCAATGTTGTCGGAGACTTCCTTCAGCCCCGCCATCAACGACTCGATACGCTCCAGCATCGCGTTGAGGTTTTCGGCAAGGCGATCGAGTTCGTCGCCGCTGCGCCCCACCGGCAGGCGCTCGCTGAGATCGCCTCCCATGATCCGCTGCGTGGTGCCGGTCATGGCGTCGATCCGGCGCAGCACGCGCCGTGCGACAAAGATGCCGCCGCCAAGGCCGAGCAGCAGAACGATGACGATGGAGAATTGCGCCGCCTTGGCGACGATGCCGAACAGACGGCGGCGCTCTTCGAGATCGCGGCCGATCAGCAAACGGAAACCGCCGGACAATTGCGTGATCCGCGCCAGCGCGAAATGGCTGCGGGTGTCGGTCTCGTCGAGCCGCCGGTAAAAGGTTTCGACCCAGCCGGTTTTTTCGAGCACGCCGGGCTGCAGCGCGCCGACATTGCCGGCGACCGCCTGCCCCTGCGGCGTGGTGACGAGATAGAGATTGGCGCCGGGACGTAGCGCGCGGCTCTCGATGGCAAAGACCAGGCCACGGATGCCGCCATGGGTAAACTGATCGCTGAGTTCGCCGATCTCGGCGTTCACCGTTTCGGTGATCTGGTCAGTGATCATCCGCCGCGTGTTCCAGGCGAAATAGCCGAGCAGCGAGGCAGCGAACAGCGCAAACAGGAACAGGTAAACCAGCGTCAGCCGAAATGCCGTGGTGCGGATCAGTTTACCGAAGGCCGTCACGGATCATGTATCCGGCGCCGCGAATGGTATGGAGCAGCGGCCGCTCCTGTCCCTTGTCGATCTTCGAGCGCAGGCGCGAGATGTGCACGTCGATGACGTTGGTCTGCGGATCGAAATGATAGTCCCAGACATTTTCCAGCAGCATGGTGCGCGTCACCACCTGCCCGGCATGCTTCATCAGATATTCGAGCAGGCGGAATTCGCGCGGCTGCAAGGTGATCTCGGTCGTGCCGCGTGTCACCCGATGCGACAGACGATCGAGTTCGAGATCGCCGACACGGTAGCTCGTTTCCTCGCCCGGACCGCCACGACGGCGCGACAGCACCTCGACGCGCGCGAGCAGTTCGGCGAAGGAATAGGGCTTTGGCAGATAATCATCGCCGCCGGCGCGCAGGCCTTTGATGCGGTCATCGACCTGACCAAGCGCGGAGAGGATCAGCGCGGGCGTGCGGTCGCCCTTCTCGCGTAGCGCGCCGATCAGCGACAGACCGTCACGCTTGGGCAGCATGCGATCGACCACCAGCGCGTCGTAATCGCCGGTTTCGGCAAGCGCGAGCCCCTCCTCGCCGTCGCCGGCGAGATCGGCCACATGGCCCGCTTCACGGAAGGCCTTCACCAGATAGTCGGCGGATTCGCGGTCGTCCTCGACGATGAGCAGTCGCATCTGTGATTCGGCCGGAGGAAAGACAAGGTCGGTTTTCGTCACCATGGCGCGGAGACCATCTTCTTGCAAGGCAGCATGTCCCGGTCACAAGGGGTCCGGGCGGCGGACTTGGGGGAAGCCGCACCGCCCGTCCCTGTCACCTCTCGACGGAGGGGGGCGTTTTCCATCGAAAGGATCGAAAGGCGGATCGCCAAACGCTTTGCGACCCGCCCCCGGAAATATGCCGTCGGAGGGGGCGTATTCCGTACGGCACTTCCCGACTCATCGGCGTCCGATCAGCCCTTTCCCACCGGCACCGCGACGAAGCGCGATGAATCGCCGGAGCGAACGCGGATCAGAACGCTGTTCTTGTGGTCGGCCTGCGCGGCCTTGAAGGCCTCGCGCACATCGGCCGGCGTGGACACCAGCTTGCCACCGACTTCGAGGATGACATCGCCTTCCTTGAAGCCGCGCTCGGCCGAGGCACCGCGCGGATCGACCTCGGTCACGACCACGCCATCCTTGCCGGCACCGGCTACCGACCGCGCGGGCGCGACCGTCAGGCCGAGGTTGGGCACATCGGCGCCGCGACCCATGCCGCCATTGTCATTGTCCGGGCCGAAATTGGCCTTGGCCTGCTGGGCATTCGGCAATTCACCGAGCTTCAGGTTGAGGTCCTTCTCCTGGCCCTTGTGGATCACGCCGAGCTTGATGTTCGCACCGGGCGCCATGCCGCCGATGGTGCGGGCGAGTTCGCGCGCATCCTTCACCGGCTTGTCGTTGACACGGGTGATGACGTCGCCGGATTCGATGCCCGCCTTGGCGGCAGGACCATCGGACTGCGGCTCGGCCACCAGCGCGCCTTCAGCCTTCTTGAGGCCGAGGCTGTCGGCGATCTCGGCGGTCACCGGCTGAATCTGCACGCCGATCCAGCCACGGCTGACCACGCCCTTGTCCTTGAGCTGGCTCACCACCGACTGCACGGTCGAAGCCGGGATCGAGAACGCGATGCCGACGCTGCCACCCGACGGCGAATAGATCGCGGTGTTGACGCCCATCACTTCGCCCTTGGTATCGAAGGCCGGGCCGCCGGAGTTACCCTTGTTCACCGGCGCATCGATCTGGATGAAATCGTCATACGGACCGTTGCCGATGTCGCGGCCACGCGCCGAGACGATGCCCGCCGTCACCGTACCGCCGAGACCGAACGGATTGCCGACCGCGAGCACCCAGTCACCAATGCGAGGCTGGCTCTCGGAGAGTTTCGCATAGGGGAAATCGCTGCGGCCCTCGACCTTGATCAGCGCAAGATCGGTGCGCTTGTCGGAGCCGATCACCTTCGCCGAATAGGTCTTGCCGTCGTCGGTCGTCACCTCAACCTTGTCGGCACCATCGACCACGTGATTGTTGGTCACGGCATAGCCGTCAGCGGAGATGAAGAAGCCCGAGCCCTGCCCGGTCACGATGCTGCCACGGCCACGCGGACCGCGTCCGCCGGGAAAACCATCCGGGCCGCCGAAGCGGCGGAAGAAGCGCTCCATCGGGGAACCGGGCGGGAACGGATTGTCGGCGTCCTCGTTCGAGGCCTGCTTCTCGGCAATCTTGACGCGCACCGAGATCACCGAGGGCTTCACGCGCTCGACGATGTCGGCAAAGCCGATCGGCTGCTGGGCGGGATGAACGTCCTTGCTGACCTGCGCCTGAGCGGTGGTGGTCAGCATGTCGAAATGATTGAGCGGCGCACTGAGCCCGTAGGCGGCAACGCCAAGACCCGCGACCACTGATGCCATCAGCGCGAGTTTGCGGATGGAGAGCAGCGAGCGGCGGGGCGCGGAGGAAGATGGGGTCTGGGGAAGATCGGATTGGTCGGTCATGAAACAGCTCCGGGGCCACATGGACGGTCGGGAACGGGGTCGATTCCCGTGGCGCGTTGCGCGCCTGATGGAGCTGAAGATGGGGTGCACGGCCTTACCGCGCGCTGACGGGGGAATTAATGTTTTGTAATGAAGACTTGTCGCAGGGGCGCGCAGATGCCGCCCCTCAATACAGCGTCGCCTTGACCCTCGCCGGCAACGCAGCGTCATAAGCTTCACCGTCGAAGGTCTCGACCTTCTCATTGCGCGCCGTGATGTCGCGCAGGATCGCGCCGGGTGACGGCAAAGTGCGTTTGTCGACGTGCCGTTCCGGGTTCCAGAGTTCGGAGCGCACCACCGCCCGCGAACACTGGAAGAAGACCGTTTCGACGTGGACGATCATGACACTCGCCGGCCGTTTTCCGGCCGTCTCGAACTGCGCGCACAGGTCAGGATCATTCGACAGTTCCGCGCATCCATTCACGCGCAGTGTCTCGCCATAGCCCGGGATCAGGAACAGCATTCCGACGCGGTTGTCGGACAGTATATTCCTGTAGGAGTCGAGCCGATTGTTTCCTCTGCGGTCCGGCACCAGCAGCGTTTTTGAATCCCGCACCGTGACAAAGCCCGGCGCATCGCCACGCGGCGAGCAATCCAGCCCGTCCGGGCCGACCGTGGCGAGCACGAAAAACGGCGAAGCTGCGATCAGCGCGCCGTAGTTCTCATCGACATGATCGATTTCCTTGAAAAGCGTGGCCGGAGAAAGCGGGCTGGGATAGGCGCGGGCCAGGTCTTCGAGCGAGGAAATGCGGTCGGACATTCAAATCTCCAGGAACCGGCGCGGAAGCTCATCTAATCTTATTCGATCAGACCGGCTTTTGCGTGGAGTTTTGATCCGCGATCAGCTTTTCCAACCGCTCCTCCTCCTCCGGCGTCAGCGCAAGAGACGCAGCCTCCGGCGCCGCGGCGCGAGCGCGGCGGTTGTAGAACCACAGCGCGAAGCCGCCGCAGATCAGCACCAGCGGCGTCAGTAGCCACAGGATCAGCGTCTGCCCTTCAACGCGCGGCTTGAGCAGCACGAATTCGCCATACCGTGCGACCAAATAATCGATCACCTGCCGGTCGGTGGCGCCGGCGGCGATGCGCTCACGCACCAGCAGACGCAGATCGCGTGCCAGCGGCGCGTCGGAGTCATCGATCGACTGGTTCTGGCAGACCATGCAGCGCAGTTCGCGCGATAGCGACCGCGCTCGCGCTTCCTTAGCCGGATCGGCCATGATCTCGTCCGGCTGCACCGCGAGCGCCAAGGTCGGCGCCAGCGTCAAAAGAACGGCCAGCATGGCAAGGAAGCGTTTCATGTGCCCTACTCCGCCGGCTGCAACGCCCGCGGCGCCTTTGCCGGCTTGGGCGCACCGACCCGCAGGCGGCGATCGGACAGCGACAGCATGCCGCCGAACGCCATCAGCAACGGACCAAACCAGATCAGCAGCACCAGCGGCTTGTAATAGATCCGCACCGCGATCGAGCCGTCGGCATGGGCATCGCCGAGCGAGATATAGACCTGGCTCGCACCGCGCGTGAGCAACGCCGCCTCGGTGGTCGAGGCCGGGCGCGTGGTGAAGCTGCGCTTGGACGGCGTCATCACGCCGACGGTCTTGCCATCGCTCGTCACCGTGAAATGTGCGATCTGTTCGCGGAAGTTCGGTCCTTGCCGCTGGGTCAGGCTATCGAGCCTGGCGACATAGGAGCCGACCTGCGCGGTGTCGTTCAGCCGCATGGTAGCGATGTGCTCGCTATTCCACGTGCTCTCGCAGATGATGCCGATCAGCGCGATGCCGAGACCGGCATGGGCGAACGCGGTGCCCCAGGTCGAGCGCGGCAGGCCGCACGCGCGGTACCACGAGATGTTCAACGGCGCGCGGAAAAGCTGGATGCGCTCGACCAGATCGGTCAGAGCGCCGCAGATCACATACACCGCCACGCCGATCATCAGCGGTGCAAGCACGCTGCCACCCTTGGTCCATGCCCAGACCAGCGCGAGCGCCACCAGCGCGACGATGCCCGCCGCCATCAGGCGCTGCATCGCGCCAACCAGATCGCCGCGCTTCCACGCCAGCAGCGGGCCGAACGGCACTGCCAGCAGCAGCGGCAGGAACAGCGGCGCGAAAGTGAGATTGAAGAACGGCGCACCGACTGAAATCTTCGCGCCGGTCGTCACTTCAAGGGCAAGCGGATAGAGCGTGCCGATGAACACGGTGGCGCAGGCAGTGGTGAGCAGCAGGTTGTTCAGCACCAGCGCACCCTCGCGCGAGATCGGCGCGAACAGGCCGCCCTGCTTCAGCGCCGAGGCGCGCCAGGCATAAAGCGACAGGCTGCCGCCGATGAAGACACACAGGATCAGCAGGATGAACACGCCGCGCGTCGGGTCGGTCGCGAACGCATGCACCGAGGTGAGCACGCCGGAGCGCACCAGAAAGGTGCCGAGCAGCGATAGCGAGAACGTCAGGATCGAAAGCAGGATGGTCCAGACCTTGAGCGCATCGCGCTTCTCCATCACGAGAGCGGAATGCAGCAACGCGGTGCCGGCGAGCCATGGCATCAGCGAGGCGTTCTCGACTGGGTCCCAGAACCACCAGCCACCCCAGCCGAGTTCGTAATAGGCCCAGTAAGAGCCCATCGCGATACCCAGCGTCAGGAAGACCCACGCCATCAGCGTCCACGGCCGCACCCAACGCGCCCATGCCGCGTCGATGCGGCCTTCGATCAGCGCCGCCACTGCGAAGGAAAACGAGATCGAGAAGCCGACATAGCCGAGATAGAGCATCGGCGGATGCAGCGCGAGACCGATATCCTGCAGCACCGGATTGAGGTCGCGCCCCTCGATCGGCGGTCTGGCGATGCGCAGGAACGGGTTCGAGGTCAGCAGAATGAAAAGATAGAACGCGGTGCCGACCCAGCCCTGCACCGCCAGCACATGCGCGCGTAACGTCAGCGGCAGATTATTGCCGAACAGTGCCACCAGCGCGCCGAACAGGCCGAGGATCATCACCCACAGCAGCATCGAGCCTTCGTGGTTTCCCCACACGCCGGTGATCTTGTAGATCAGCGGTTTCAGCGAATGCGAATTCTCATAGACGTTCACCACGGAGAAATCCGAGGTGACGTGCAGCATCACGAGCGCGACGAACGAGGCGAACACGAAAGCGAACTGTGCCAGCGCGGTGGAGCGCGCGACATTCATCAGCGCCGGATCGCGCAAGCGCGAGCCGATCAGCGGGACAAAGGACTGGATCAGCGCAAGGCCCAGCGCCAGAACGAGCGCATAATGTCCGCCCTCGGCGATCACCGCGTCACCTCCTTGGGATCGGCGGAGGCCTTGATATCGGCGGCGGGTTTGTCGGCAGGCTTATCGCCGGACGGCTTGGCGTAATCGTCCTTCCAGTGGCCTTCCTTCTTCAGTTCGTCGGCCACCGCCTTCGGCATGTAGGTCTCGTCGTGCTTGGCGAGCACCGTATCGGCGCGGAACACGCCGTTCACATCGAGCGCGCCTTCGGACACCACGCCCTGCCCTTCGCGGAACAGATCGGGCAGGATGCCCTGATACGTCACCGGTATCTTGGCGTTGCCGTCAGTCACTTCGAAACGCACGTTCAGATGCTCGCCGCGCACCAGCGAGCCGCCCTCCACCAGTCCGCCGAGGCGAAACCGCTGACCGGGCACGATGTGTTTTTCGGCGATGCTGCTCGGCGTGGTGAAAAACAGAATGGAGTCGCGCATCGCATTGAGCACGAGACCGACGGCGATCCCGAGCACCAGCAAAGCGCCTCCGATCATCGTCAGTCGTCGCTGCTTGCGTGTCATCGCTCACATCCTGCTTCGTTCCGCGACCGGTCTTGCGTCCGCATCGCGCTCATCCATCTAGACCGAGAGTCTTCAGACCGTCATTCAACTGCCGAAGCCGCTCGGGATCCTTGGCCACTGCCTGCCGCGCATCGGCGAGCGCCGTCTTCGCCTTTTCGGTGTCGCCAAGCACCATATAGGCGCGCACCAGACGCAACCAACCTTCGACATCATCGCCTTGATCCTTCAGGCGCGTCGCAAGGCGCTCCACCATGCCGCGGATCACGGCGTTGCGGTCGTCTGCGGCCATGCCGTTCACCGCAGCCATGTCCTCGCTGGAAATCTTCGGCGCATTGCTGCCGTCGATGCGCGCCAGTGCGCCCTCGACCAGCGGTTTCCAGGGCGCATCCTGCGGCGCGGACGTCAGCATCGCGCGCCAGATCTCGCCGGCATCCTTGAGCCTGCCATCCTGTTCGGCGGCAAGGCCAATGAAATAGCGCGACTTCACGTCCTGTGGATCGAGTTTCACGGCGTGTTCGAATTCCGCCTTGGCCTCGGCGGTAATGACGCCGTTCGCGGCCGCCACCATCGCTTCGCCGAGATCGGCACGGCGCAACGCGGTCTCGCCATTATAGGTGATGGAATTGCGATAGGCCCGCACAGCGTCGTTATAGCGTTCCAGCCGCATCAGCACCGGCGCGAGCACGGCCCAGCCGCGTCCGTCGGTCGGGTTTTTCTCCAGGAGGGATTCCACCTTCGCGACCAGCCGGTCGAGCGACGCCGTCTCCATCGTCGTCGCCTGCTGGCGCGCCGCAAGCGGAAAATCGCCGAGCAGAGGCGAGCCAAGCCGCAGGTAAAGAACCACAGCGATCAGCGGCAGCCCGATCAGCGCCACCACCGAGACTGCGCGGCGCATGCCGCGGCTGACCGTCTGGGTTTCGCCCTGTTCGCTTGAGGATGCCGCCAGCAGCCGGCGGCCGATCTCCACGCGTGCTGCCGCCGCTTCCGGCGCTCCGATCAGGCCGGCCTCGGCATCGCGTGTAACTTCGGCGAGCTGATCCTTGTAGACGACAGCCTCACTGCCGCCCTGCGCGACACGTGGACCACGTCCGAGCGGCCAGAGCACCGCGAACACGGCCGCCGCGGTCATCAGCGCGAACAAGAGCCAGAGAGACATTCAAAGTTCCAACCAAGAGCAGGCACGTCCCGCCATCCGGCAGGGTTACACCACGGTCAGATTGGGCACGCAATGAGCTTTTAGGAATTGTTCCAAATCAAAACTGCGGCGAAACAGCCGCAAAATCAACTGGCTCGCGAAGATTTGCGCTCGCCGGTCCGGGCGATCTCGGATGCCTTGCGCATCAGGGATGCATAATCGGGGCCGAACAGCACATCGCAGAACCGGATCGCCGCATCCACCTGCATCGCGCGGAATGCCTTGGCCTTGGCATCGCTGCCGCGAAGCGACTCCACCAGCGCCTCGGTAGTCTTTTCGACATACTGCTGCAGATCGCTGTAGGCGCGCAGCGTCACCTCGTTGATCGCCAGTTCACTGGCATAGCTGCGGCAGACCGCGACAAAGTCGATCAGCGCCGCGGTCTCCTCGACTTCGGTGGAATCGATCCGGCTTGCCGAGGCGATATCCTTGTCGGGACGCTGGCGCAAAAGTCGGCGGACCCGTCCCGGCACGCCGTCGATCTCGGATTGCAGAGCATTGGAGATTTCCACCCGGATCGCGGACAATTGCCGCCCCCAGGTCGAATCCGAGCGGATATCGAGTTCGGTCCGCAAGCCCCGCATGCCGTCATGCAGGGTCTTAAGATGATGGGAGGTGTCCTTGAACTGGCCGCGGCGGATATCGTTGCGCAGGTCGGAGACGATGCGCGCGAGGTCCTGGATCGCCATGGTCACCGCAACGCCATAGGGCGTGCCGGCGACACGGACTTCGTCATCGGAGCCGGCCACCATGATGCCGAGCCGGATGATCTGCCAGGGTGCCGCAAGGCGAGACATCACGACCGACAGCGCGAACGGCAGCGCCTGGGGGGTCTGGAGCGAGGGAATATTGAGCGCCGCCGAGACGGAGGCAGTTTGCGACTCGGCAAAGACGCGCAGATGGCCGGGCAGACGCGTGCCGAGGGTCTCTAACGCCTCGCGGATTTGCAGCACGGCGCCGATCGCGGCAATATCCTCGGCCATCTCGGGGGCGCCGATCCGCGCCAACGCGCGCTGGCGGTCGGGTCCGGGCGTGGCGGCCGCATTGATGGCGTCGGCGGTGGCCATCTGAATTTTCCGGATGGTGCGGTCGAGGTCGGGCGCATCGCCGGCCACCGCCTCTTCGAGCGCCTTGATCTGATCCGGCAATCCCTCGCGGGATAGCCACAACCACACCGGGGCGAGCGATGCGCGCCGGATCTGGCCGGGACGCGGTTTCGGGCCGTTATCGACCAGAAATGGGTCGAGCATGGCGAACAGCAGGCGCGCCGGATCCTTGGAACGGGGCGTGGCGTTCTCGCTGTCCTGCCGGACGATCTTGCGCAGCTCCCCGAGCACGAAATTCGGCACCACCGGGTCGTCGCCCCGCTCGATCGCGCGCTCGAACTCCCGGATCAGCAGCGCCTGCGATTTCGGCGGTAGCTGTCCCAGGAATTCCCGCAGTTTTTCGGTCGATGATTGACCCATGCGTCCAGACGCTCAAAAGCGGACCGCCCCGAACGGTCCACCGGACTTGATAGCCCCGGCGTCGTTAATTTCACGTTAGAAATCGGAAGCTTGGGGGCATCCGCCCGATGCCTGCCGGGCCGGAACAACCGGATTTCGGGCCTATCACGCCATGCCCGGCAGGGTCAGTTCGGCCCGCAGGCCTCCGCTCGGGGCGGTATCGAGCCGCAGATGGCCGCCATAGAGCGCCGCCAGATCGACCACGATCGACAGGCCGAGGCCTGAGCCCGGCTTGGTCTCGTCGAGCCGCCGGCCGCGCCGCGCCACCTCGTCGCGTTCGGCCACCGAGATCCCGGGACCGTCGTCGTCCACGACGATGCGCAACAGCGGATCGAGATTGTCTCCGGCGGGCGGTTCCACCAGCACCTGGATGGCGACATGGCGGTCGGCCCATTTGCAGGCGTTGTCGACGAGGTTGCCGGCCATTTCCTCCAGATCCTGCCGCTCGCCGCGGAATCTGGCGTCGGCGCGCAGGCTGGTGTCGATGGCGATGCCGCGGTCGCGGTGGATTTTCTCCATGGTGCGCTTGAGCGCCTCGATCACCGGGCTGACCTCGGTCACGGTGGCGACCACATTGACGCGGGCGGCGATCCGCGCCCGCTCCAGATGGTGAGTAACCTGACTGCGCATTACCCCGGCCTGCTCCAGCACCTTGGCGGCGAAGGGCTGGTCTGCGTGCGCCGTGGCTTCATTGATGATGACGGAGAGCGGGGTCTTGATGGCGTGGGCGAGATTGCCAACATGGGTGCGCGATCGCTCGACAATGGCGCGGTTGGCATCGAGCAGCGCGTTGGTCTCCCGCGCCAGAGGCTCGATCTCGACCGGAAATCGCCCCTCCAGCCGCTCCGCCTTGCCGGAGCGGATGTCCGCCAGCGCTTCCGATATTCGCTTCAGCGGCGCGAGGCCGAACCGCACCTGAAAGATCGTGGTCAGCACCAGTCCGATGGTGAGCGCGGCGAAGGTGCCGGCGAGATAATAGTCGAACGCGCGGGTTTCTTCGGTGATCTCGCTGGCGTCGCCGGCGACTGCGACCAGATATTTGCCGTCATCACCGAGATCGACCGGCCGCTCCACCATGCGCAGGTGCTGGCCCTCCGGTCCGTTGACATAGCCGAGGCGGACGCCGGAAGCGGTGAGCGGAATGCCCTGATCCTCCAGCCGCGGCAGATCGGCGTCCCAGAGCGAACGCGAGGAACGGGATTCGGGCTTGGCGGTATCGGTGCTGCTGATGCGCCAGTACCAGCCGGACAGCGGCAATTCGAACAGCGGCTCGCCGAGCGCCTGCATGTTTCTGTCGGGATTCTTCTCGTTGGGGTCGTCGGGGTTGGCGACTTCCGCAATCAGCGTCCGCAGATAGAGATTGAGCCGACGGTCGAAGGCGCGCTCGACCGAATGATTGTAGACCGACGACAGCACGACGCCGGTGATGCTGAGGATCAGCACCACCCACGCGGTCGCGGAGAGAAAAAGACGGGTGGCGAGCGAATTAGCGCGCATCGGTGGTGGGTGGTGGCGCCAGCAGATAGCCGAGGCCGCGCACGGTCTGGATGATATCGACGTCGAGCTTCTTGCGGATGCGGCCGACAAAGACCTCGATGGTGTTGGAATCCCGATCGAAATCCTGATCGTAGAGATGTTCGACAAGCTCGGTGCGCGAGACCACGCGTCCGGCATGATGCATCAGATAGGCCAGCAGGCGATATTCGTGCGAGGTCATCTTGATCGGATTGCCAAGGACGCTGACGCGGTTGGTGCGGGTGTCGAGAGTCACCGGGCCGCAGACCAGTTCGCTCTGGGCATGGCCCGCCGCGCGGCGCAACAGGGCGCGCATTCGCGCCAGCACTTCCTCGAGATGAAACGGCTTGGCAACATAATCGTCCGCACCGGCATCGAAACCCTGCACCTTGTCGCTCCAGCGGTCGCGCGCGGTCAGGATCAGCACCGGCATAGTCCGCTTGTTGCGCCGCCACGCCTCCAGCACCGAGATGCCGTCCATTTTCGGCAGGCCGATATCGAGCACCACGGCATCGTAAGGCTCGCTGTCGCCGAGGAAATGCCCCTCCTCGCCATCAAAGGCGCGATCGACGACATAACCGGCGTCGGTGAGCGCGGTGGTGAGCTGGCGGTTGAGGTCTGGATCATCTTCAACAACGAGGAGGCGCAAGGTTCTCTCCGCAATTCGCAGGATCGGCACCCGAACGGGTTCCATCAGAAGAACCTCAGGCCCGTGAATGGGCCATGAACGGAACTGTGAGCCACCTTACATTTTGGTCATGATCGAGGCTGCTTCAACGCCTAACACGCCGAACCTCGATTCCCAAGGTCTGCCGCCTGGTGTCAGGTCGTGGTGGTGCCATCGTCCGGCGGCAGCGGCGCAAGGAATTCGTCCGTCGCCGCGTTGATCTGCACCAGCACGGCGTCGATCTCCTCCTGCGTCGCATTGGTCCCGGCCAGCAGCCCGGCCAGCGCCCGCACATAAGGCGCCGATGACACAACGCCCCGCTCGATCGCCGGCGCCACGCGGATGATGCCGCTCACGATCGCCTCCGCAACGGCGATGCCGGCGGTGATATCTGCTGCGCTCACCATGTCATTGTGCTCCTTCGGCAAGAATGTCCTGCACGTCGATCAAGGCGGCCCGCGCCGCGCTAACCAAATTGGTCAAGTCGACGCTGGGATAGGTCTTCGCGAACGTCACCATGCGGTTCACGGCCAGTCGTGCCCGCGCCATCGCGGCCTGCAGTCGGACGACGACGGAGCGCCGCGCGCAGATATTGGTGGCGCTTGGCACGGTACCGGTCCGGCACAACGGCAGCGCCTTGTAGGCATTGGAGGCACTCACCGCGACACCATAGGCATTCTCAATGCCGTAGATCGTGTTGAGCGTAACTGCATTCGCCAGATTGAGCGACGGCAGAGCGACCGTCTGGCAACCGGCCAGCACAAGGCCGAGCGCCAGCGCGGCGCAAGCCATAAGCTTTCGCATGATGTCTCCCCAAATGGATGTGATGGATGAAAATCGCTAGCGGCTGACGATGCCGGTGGCCGAGCTGACAGTCGGCACGTCGGAACGCGCCGCAACCAGCGCGGTTGTCGCGCGGGTACCGTATTTCACGTAGATGCCCCAACCTGCGGTGAACAAGGTGCCGAGCGCACCGATGATCGCCGTCAGTTCATCGCCGGTGAGCAGGCCGCGGTTGGTGAAGTAACCGCCAATCGCAAGCAACGCGTAGCGGATGGTCTGCCAGACCATGTCGGAGTTCATGGCAAGTCTCCCTTCCAAGTGAGATTTCATCGCGCCGCAGCATGAACGCTGCGGCAACTGGACACGCCTCAAAGGCGCAAAGACGTGAGACGGTGCGCGGGTCGATTCTGTGAATCGTACGGAGATGCAATGGAACGAGAAGACGACTGGAAAGTGCTGCTCGGTGTCGGCCTGTTCGCCATCACCCTTTTCATCTTCAGCATCGATGCGATGCAGAAGACCTATCGGCACAACCCGGCAGTTAAGGACATTTTCTCGGTGGCGGGCGGCGGCATGGGCACCGTCAACACCCGGCCGAACACTGTCGAGCACCGCTAGCGGGAACCAGGCTCCCGTCCGACAGGACTGCGGAACACAATCGCGAAGGCATGAATTTTGGGCACATGACTTGCCCAGGGCGAAGCTTGCACGCTATACGCCCGCCATGTTCGGAGCAGATCTTACACAGACCGAGCGGTGCCTGATCGGCATCGCCGCCGCCCTGACCTTCGCGGTCTTCTATATCGTCGGCCTGCAAGTTGGCGGGCATTGGTGATCAGGCCAAGGCCTGATCACGCTTTCTCATTTCCGGCAAGACCAGCCTCGAACAACCGTGCCTCACGCTCGCGGCGAAGCGCAACGCCGCGCACCGCAGGCGCAGTCCACAGCCGTTTCATCTTGCGAAGCTCGGCCGGGATCCGATCAAAGGCCTTGGCGATCATGTGAGCCTTGATCGCGCGCATTTCCTGATAGCGCACACCCGCCATCGCAAACGAGGCACCGCGATTATAGACCAGCGACGTCAGGACGCCCTGACAGGTCGGCGACAGCATTTCGAAATTCGGTAACGCCTTGCGCGTCACGACAAGATATTTCGGCAACGACGTGTCGCAGAACACCGCGATCGCAGCGTCCCACTCGATCAGCACCAGAGGCCTGACCTTACCGAGCTGGGCTTGCGCGGCGCGGCCTGTCAGGCCCGCTACGCTCGCAAGCACCTCGACCATCGCAGGAGCGATCTTTTCTCCCCAATCCGCACGAATTGTCGCCGCGCTGGAATAGCCGCAGTCATAGCCGATGCCGACCGTGATGCCAGACACACCGCCCGGCCGCGTCGGACGACGATACATCCTCTCGTAGGTCGCCCTGCTCGAGATTTCCGAAGCAATGATCAGATCAAATGCTTCCTGCGAGATGCCATGAAAATCAGGCGCGGCATCGCGCACCGCCGTGGCAGTATGAGGCATGGGATGAATTGGATCCACTAGAGGACTGAAAGATACGCGCTATTGACTTGACGTCAGAACCGCGGAGAGGTCAGTGTTTCGGAACTCAAGACACCTAAAGGATAGTCCGCAAATGGTTTCTGTCTCTCACGCGGCGCGTGCAACCCAACGAGTATTCTTTGTTGGTGCGACAGGTCAGGCGAAGCTGTGTAGACTTATCCTTGAAAGAGACGGCCACCATGTTCCGATCGTTTTTGACCGATCCGAGAAAGTAACGAAGCCATTCGACTGCGAGCTATTTCACGATCAGGAGCAGTTTGAAGATAAGGCTCGGTCCTGTGACGCATTTCTTGTCTGCATTGGTGGCGAACACGGACACGCACGCGCTGATTACTCTTCCAGACTTCTAAAAATCGGTCTGTCGCCCATCAGCGCAATTCATCACACATCTTACATCGCCGACACTTCGAAATTCGGCCGAGGAATTCAGGTGATGGCTCGCGCTGTCGTCAGCGATTTCGTGCAAATAGGCGATTGGTGCATCCTGAACACCAACAGCACGGTCGACCATGAATGCAGCATCGGCGATGGGGTGCACATCATGGGCGGCGCATCTATAGCAGGACTCGTTCAGATTGGTGACTTCGCAACAATTGGCACGAACGCCACGATTCTTCCGCGCATCAGGATCGGGAATAATGCGTTTGTCGGGGCAGGAGCAGTTGTAACCAAAGATGTGCCGGACGATGCTGTCGTTGCTGGCGTGCCCGCGCGCATTATGGAACGTTAGCGCACCGCGACACTCACGCCGTAAATGGGCACATTCTTTCCATTCTCCGTCTTGATCCTTGCCGCAAACGACGTGCCCACCGTGCATGTGGTATCCGCCGTCTCCGCGACTCCTCGGCCACCCTGGCTGTAAAATGTCGCGGCCGACAGCGTCGCTGCGGACCAGTTCGCACCCCCATTGCAAGTCACTTCCACCGCGAGATCGGTGTTCAGCGTCGGCGTGGCCGTATTGTCGAACTCCAGCAGGACGCGCGCATTGCTGACACTGGTCTCTGTCGTCTGCGACGCGGTGACCAGGGTCAGCCCGCCGGGAGCTGCCGCATATCCGTTTAAATCCGCAAGATAAACGGTTGCGCTGGTATAGTTGGCTTGGGCCAGCACAATAGCGATATAGCGAGCGGTGACACTGCCAGTGACGTTAAAATTCGTTGGCGTGGTGCCGACAGTCAGGTTGGAGCCAAGTTGCGTCCACGTCGTCCCGTCTGTCGAGTAATATAGCCCGGTGGCGCTGTTGCCGCCAACGGACTGGTAATATTGCTTGGCCTCGATCTTTGAGATGGTTTTGTTTGAACCATAGTCGATCTTCGCAAGAATTCTGGAATTGATGGCCGCAGCCGAAAGATCGATGCCTGTCCACGCAATCGCTGTTGCAATATTGTCGTCGTTGATGTTGGCGGCAGTGCCGGCGAGAGTTGCGGGCGTTCCCCCCGAAATTCTCTGAGCCGACAGGGCCGGCGCAACATATCCCCCCGCCGCTGCGTTCGATGCATCCACATTCGACGACGAGCCGGTGTTGATGCCGCGATCTGCGTCCGTCGCTGCCTTGAAGCCCGTCGCCCAGGCATTGACGACGCGGCGCGGCGCGCCAAGCAGCTTGGACTGATAGATGCGGTCGAGCAGGATATTGCGGCGAATGTCGTCGGCAAGAGCAATCGTGCCGGTTGTGGTGATGGTGCCGCCGGACAGGCCGGCACCGGCCGTCACGCTGGTCACCGAGCCAGAGCCGCCTCCCCCCGCACCGCCGCTGCGCGCGATCGCGAACCAGCGCGCGGCGGTGCCGTCATAACGCAGCACGGCTGCATGCTTTGGCCCAAGAACGATGTCACCGCCGAACGCGAAACGGTTCGCCGCTCCCGATAACGCACTATCGTCGCGCAGCGTGATGGTCTCGCTGCCGATATTGAGGACGACCAGCACGCGGCCTTCTATGCCGCCGGCCAGCCCCGAAACCGCACGCGCGACATCGCTCGAGAGCTGCAGCACCGAGCAGGTCGAAAGCCCGGCCGGATCGTAGTCGTCCTGATCGGTGGTGATCGTCGCCGGCGAAACCACGCCCGACACCGCAAGGCCGCGCGGCAGGGTCAGGTTTCCGGTCGCCTGATCGATGGTGAAGGCTTCCGTAAAGCTCGTGCCGTCATCCGACACCTTCAGCTTGAAGGCATCCGAGCCGATCAGGCCGAATTCGGCGCGGCCGGAAAACGCATCGGAAAACACCACCGAGGCGACGTTGTCCGTCCCCTCCTTCGAGATCTGAACGCGCATGTCGCCGGTGCCGTTATCGGCAACATCGATGGCGCTGAACAGCGCGGCGTTGGAACAGACGCTGAGACGATTATCGCCGTCCGGCGTGGCGTTGACCCCAAGCTCCGTGATCGCGCCCAGCGTTCCCTCGCCGCCCGGCATGTTGCGCCATTCGGTGCCGTCGAATACCAGTTGCATCTCATCGGCCGCCGACCAGATGCACCAGCCCATCTTCGGCACAAGGAAACGCCATGAGCCGTCCTCCCAGCAGGCAATGGCATGGGCCTGTCCGCTCCACGCGCCACTCGCCCCGTCTGGCACCAGATAGCGTGAGCCAGCCGCCGGTGTCTCCGGCGGAGTCGCCAGCGTAGTGTCCTCCACGCCGATCTGGATCGCCGCGTCAAGAATCCGCAGCGCCTCGTTATGGGTGACATGCTTCTGCGCCTGGCTGCCGTCGATGAACGGCAGCCCGAGATGAGTTGTGTCTGTCATGATCGCTCAGAGGGTGAGAGTGAGTTCGGCGGGATGGCCCCGGCCGACCGTGCTGGAGAGCTGCGCCACGCGGATTTGGAGACCAGTCTGCGGCGCACCGAAATCCGCAAGCTCGTCGGCATATGCATACAGCAGCGTCGGCACCGACGACGACAGCGTGCGCACCACCGACGGTCCCGACAGGATATCGACCTGATACGCCTCGATGTCCTCGCCGAGCGGTACCTCGACGCCCCAGGCGTCGCCGTCACGGCGGGTTCGCCTGATCCATGCAATGCGGATACCGCCCGCTTCGCGCGCAGCACTCACATGCACCGGCGACAGCGGCATCAGCGCGGTTGCCTGCGGCGTCAGCGTCATCGCCAGTGCGGACGGGTCGTCATGGCCGCGCCCGGTCGCGACGATGCGCAGATCGATCGCGCGGTCGAGGGCGCCGAGCCCTCGTGCGATCGGAATGAGATGATCGTCGAGCAGCACGAACGGCGCACCGGCCGGAAGCGGGCTCGCGATAGCGTATTCGCTGCCGCCCTGCCCGCGCAGCAGCCGGGAGATTTCATAGGTGCTGGTCTCCACCAGTTCGCCATTGGCGAATTGCAGCACCTCCCATGCACCGTCGGCGTTCAACACCGCGGCGGCGCTGGCGCCGTTGAGCACGCGCAGATCGCCGACCGACGTCAGCGCGCCGCCATAGAGCCGCACGCGTATCTTGCCGGCACGGTCCCAGCAGCCACTCGGCCCCGCCGGAAGCGCATCGAGCGTCTCGCCGATGATCGCCGGCGCCAACACCACCGCAGCCCGCTCGAAACTCAATCCATCGCTGGAACGCCACACCGTGATCGAACCCGGCCAGGGATCGGCGAACACTGCAAGCCGCGTCAGGATCGGCGGATCGGAGGCATCGAGCGTCGGAAGATCGAGCGTCAACGCCTGCACCGGACCGAGTGCCGGCGGGATTTTCGGCGCGATCTGGCGCGGCAACAGCAGCGGCACCGAAAAGATCTCCGGATCGATGCTGCGCGCCTTGACCTGTCGGCTTTCGGTATCGACGAGTTCGTCGATCTCGAACAGCCGACGGCGCTCCCCGATCGTCACGCCGACAACATCGCCGGCACAGAGCGCAAGCCGGTTCATGCCGAGGGCGAAAGTGACGCTCTCGCGCCCCGCCCACAGATCCTGCAGCCAGATATCGGCCCGCCGCTTGGCCGCGGCATCATTCGTCACCACCGCGAGATCGGAATGCAAGGAGCGATGGGTGCCGCCGACGAGGCGCCGCGAATTCACCGCCGAGCGGCGGTAGTCCGCCGCGCTGTCGGTGAAACCGAAGCTTACCTCGCGCGGCAATTCGGTCTCCTGCCCGCGCGTGAGCTGCGCCGGCGCACCCTTGTCCGGATCGACCAGATCGTCCTCGGTGATCTCCACCACCGGCATACCGCCGCGCTGCACGAACGACAGTTCGCCATCGATGGTCGTGGCGTCGAACGCGTACGCCATCGCCAGCGGCTCGATCATCGCGCGCGGCGTCATCGGCCGGTCGACGACATAACCGTCGCAACTGTCGCGCAGTGCATCGGCGTTGGTGCCGGTGACCTCGGAATCCGAAAGCAGCGTTCCGACCAGCGCATCGAGCGGCGCGGCGCCAAGCCGCCCGGTCAGCCAATGCCCGGTCTGCCAGTTCGGCGCATCGCTCCATACCTCCGCTGCCGCCGGAAACACCGGATAGGGCCGCGCATCCCAGGTCCACAGATGAATGCCCGAAACATCGATCATCCGCCCGCCATAGACCGGCGAGAGTGGATTGTGCACGTCATCGCCGCCGAATGCCGGATCGAACGCACCGATCATGGTTTCCAGATAACGGCGCTGGATCAGATCGTCGCGCTCGCCACTGGAGAAATACGGCAGATTGCCTTCGGACGATTTGGCATCGGGGAAGACGCTCGGCTGGTTCGCGCCTTTATCGACTGCCGGACAGCCGATCTCGGTCAGCCAGATCGGCTTGCCGGACGGCGTCCATGCGGTCGCGGTATCAAGTTCGATGCCATCGACGCGTTCGTAATGCGGATAGGACCACCAGTTCCAGATATCCTTGGCGCGAAACGTCCACGGCTTGCCGAGACCATCGGTGATCGCGGCGCGATCCTGCACCGCGCGCGCCGCGTCATCGGCGTAGTACCAGTCATAGGCCTCGCCGCCTTGCAGGTTGCCACGCAAATAGTCGCGGTCGTGGATCGTTTGCGCGATCTCCTTATCCAGATGGGCTGCGCCGTCGCGCCAGTCCGACAGCGGCGCGTAATAGTCGATGCCGACGGCATCGATCGAAGGTGACGCCCACAACGCATCGAGCGGAAAGCGCACTTCGCTTGCGTCATCCGTCACCACATGCGCGCCGTACTCGGTCCAGTCCGCGCCATAGGTGACAAGCGTGGAACTGCCGACAATGGCTTTGACGTCGGCGGCGAGCTTCGCCAATTCCTGCACCGCAGGATAGACACCCGCGCCAGAGCGCACGCGCGTCAGCGCCTTCAATTCCGAGCCGATCAGAAACGCATCGACCCCGCCGCACGACACCGCAAGGCTGGCGTAATGCAGGATCATCCGGCGATAGCTCCAGTCGCCCGGCCCGCTGCCGGAGAAGAACTGCGCCACCTGCGCCGCGGCCGTCGCGGTGCCGTCGGGCGAGCCGGCAACACCCGGTGCGGGATCGCAGGTGATGCGCCCGCGCCAGGGAAAAGCTGGCTGATAGGCCGCGCCGGTCCACGGATCGGGCAACGCATTGCCGGGCGGAATATCCATCATCAGGAACGGATACAGCGTCACCTTGACGCCGCGCGCTTTCAGCTCGGCGATCAGGTGCCGCAGGCTGTCGTCGGACGGCGTGCCGCCATAGGACGGAACGCCCGCGACGGTCGAGATCATGTAAGCGCTAGGGCGCGTCACGCCAGCCACCGACCAGGTGCCGCCCGAGGTGATCTTGATCGCGTTATCGACGCCGGGCCGCACCTTGCAATGACCGGCGCGCAAATCCGAGCCGAACCAGGCGACGACGATGGCGACGCGCTCGAGCGCCGGGCATGTCGCCTGCAGATCGTCGAGCGAGGCGATGATATTCGACGCCGCGGTGGAGACATGGCGGTTCTCCGGCGCGGACTGGCCGGGCCCGAGCACGCGCACCACCGCGTTGGTGTCATAGCCGAACTCGGTGCCACCCGGGATCAGCGTCACCGCGCGCGTCATGCGCTCAAGTCGCCCGATCGGCCGCACGATCTCGAACGAGAGCTGCGGAATGCGGTTGCCGAAACTCGCAAGCGGCAGCCGCTCGAACACCACATAGGCGGTGCCGCGATAGGCCGGCGCGTTGGCGATGCCTTCTTTCGCCACGATCAGGTCGTCGGGCAACTGATCCTCGCTGCCGCGATGGACGCGGATGGTGAGGCCCGAGACATCGAGCGGATTGCCGTCGGCCCAGATACGGCCGACATGACCGATCTCGCCTTCGCACAGACCGACTGCGAAATTGGCAAAATAAGAATAGGTCGTCGTGGTGGTGGTCGTTGTCGTGGCCGAGCCGCCGCCACCAAGGCCACCCTTGCCGCCGGCGACGGTGCTGGTCTCGGTGCGGGTCGAGACGACCTCCTCAAGCCGCGTCGCCCAGATCACCTGGCCGGACAGCCGCGCCCGGCCATAGACGCGCGGAATCGGCGCGCCTTCGGTGGACGCCATCACATCGAGATCGGCAAGGCGCGGACCTTCGACGCTACGCGTCTTCGATGTCTTGAACAGCGAACGGTCGAGCAGATTGCCGGCCAGCGCGCCGGCGATCCGTCCGGCGATCGCGCCAGCCGGGCCGAACACCGCGCCTGCGGCGCCGCCAGCGACCGAGAGAACAAGTGCGGCCATCAGTCGATCACTCCGGGAAAACGGAAAGCGTAGGCAAGCCGCCTGCGCCACCATGGCGACAGCGCTACCTCACACACCGCCGCGCCGTCATGCGCGTGAATCATGGTGCCCTCGCCGGTCGCGATCGCGGCATGCTTGGCGACGAAACCCTCGCGCCAGCGAAACAGCAGCACGTCACCGCCGCCGATGGCATCGAACGGCACCGGCGCCAGATGACGGAGCGCGGCATCGGCCAGCGTCTCCTCGCCGCGCGCTTCCGCCCAGTCCGGTGCATAAGGCGGCGGCACCTCCGGCTCGCGGCCGAGACAATTGCGATAGACGCCGCGCACCAGCCCGAGGCAGTCGCAGCCAACGCCCTTGCAGGAGCCCTGATGGCGATAGCGCGTGCCGATCCAGCCGCGTGCCTCCGCGACAATCACGGCGCGAGTGAGAGAAGAAGTCATATTCGTCACCAGTAAAAAACATACGCGCAGTGCAGCAACAGCAACCTCATCCTGAGGAGCATCGCACGGCGATGCGTCTCGAAGGATGAGGGCTCAATGGCCTCATGGTTCGAGACGGCGCCATAGCGCGTCGAAGACGCACGTAAACGCGCTGTTGGCGCCTCCTCACCATGAGGATCACGACGCCATCGAGCCGCCATCATTGGCAGCTCCAGCCCGCGGCGCGGCGACGACAAAATCGTTGCCCGGAATCTGCGAAAAGCCGCGAAAGTTGATCGTATTGGCAAAGCGGTCGCGGCAGGTGACGAAACGCTTGTCGCAACCCGCCGTCACCGTAAACGTATCGCCAGCGGCAATCGGTTCGCTCATCGCCTGCCACAGCGAAAGCCGGACGCCGTCCGCCACAATGCGATGCTCCATGATCTCGACCGCAAGACCCACATTGGCACCGCTGATCCAGACCAGACGCCCCGCCGTGAACAGCCCTTCGTCAAAACCATCGAGGCCCGAGACAATCACCACCGAGGTGGCATCGATTTGCGTCACGTCGCCCGTGCCGTGAAATTCCGGCGCGGTGAGATCGACCCGGCAGCGGGCATCTCCCAGATCGACGCCGCAGCGCGCGATGTAGAGCCGCCCGCTCTCCTGCGCCAGCGTGTCGGCGAGACCGCGCAGTTCGGCGGTAAACGCCTGCCCTTCCCGCTTGACCTCGCCCAGCGTCGCACGCGCGATCAGCACCTTCAGCGTGACATCGCTCCAATCCACCAGCCAGGTATCGACCTGTGCGGCGTCATAGCGCCCCGCAGCGAGATCGGCTTCGGTCAGCGAGCTGTCCGCCAGCGCGCCGGAAATCTCCGCGCCATCGACCGATAGGTCGAACCGGCTGCTGGCTTCCGACGCGGTGAAGCCTGTTCCGGCACAGCAGATGATGCCGTCGATGGCAATATCCTCGTCATGATCGGTGAAGCCCTGAACCACGCCGTCGCGCCGCGTCAGCGTCCAGCAATGCGCCAGCGTGGTCACGCCGCTGTCAAGCTTCTCCTGCAGCGCGGGCGGAATCTGTCTCATGGCTTGATCTCCACCAGCGGAATTTTCGGAATCGCACCGGCGCTGAAGGCGGTGAGATCGACTTCGAGATAGTCGGTGTCGAACCGCACCGGCACATCGAACAGGAAACCGGCGGTCACTGCCGCGCCAAATGGAGGAATGTATCCGCTGGCAAAGGTGACGATCCCGCTCGCGGTGTCGCAGGTGAAATGTTCAGGCATCGCCTCGCTGCCCGCCACTGCGACGCGCACACTGCCGGGCACCGGCTTTGCGATCTGCCGCGCATAAGGTGCATACAGACTGCCGTAGGATTTGATCAGTTGGAACGACGCCTGCTCGCCGTCTCCGGTGCCGATGGTCTGGTCGTGCGGCGTCAACGTTGCGGCGGGTGCAGCCGAGGAGTGATCGAGCCGGTCGCGCCAGCGGAAACCGTAAAGCTGGCCGCGCCGCTCCTCGAAGAATGCGACCACCGCCTGCAGCGCGTCGAGCGTCTTAACGCCATAGCCCGCATCATAGCGGCGGCGCGAATGCGCCCAGCGCGCGTTGCGCTGCTCGCGGCCCGAGCCGAAGGTGACGATCTCGGTGCGCCGCTCCGGCCCGCCCGCGCTCTTCATCGCGATATCGAGCGGGAAAAGAACTTCGTGAAAGCTGGTGGGCATGGGATATCCAATTGGAATGGCGCGGGGCGATCATTCAACCCAATACGTCATTGCCGGGCTTGACCCGGCAATCCATCTTGTCAAACAAATTTTCAGATGGATGCGCGGGTCAAGCCCGCGTATGACGATCAAAAATTCGATGCAATGACGATCACAAGCTCCGCTGGCCGCGCGCGACGGCGCGGGCGATCTGCCCGGTGACATAGCTCTCTGAGCGACGAAAGCTGTCGGCGTCCGGCGTTGCGATCTGGATAGTGACATGGGTCGCGCCACCGCTACCCCGTGCAGCGACACCGAGGCGCCCGTCCGGCCCACGCTGCAATGGCATGATCGCTTCAGGCCCCGCCTCGCCGGCGAGACCGACGCCGCCCTGCAAAAGCGGAAAGTAAGTCGGCGTGCCGATCACTCCGCCGGATGCGAACGGCTTCACTGCGCCGCTTGCGGCGGTCAAACCCGTCCCTGCACTGCCACCCAGGCCAGTGAGGCCCGACAGCAGGCTTTCAAGGCCGCTGGTCAGACTGCGCTCCAGCGGCTTGAACGCAAGCCGTACCGCAAGGTCGGACAGCCGCAGCGTCAGCGATTTCAAAACATCGTCGAATTGCTTGCCGCCGGTGACGGAGGTCGCGAACGCCTGAGTCATCGCGCGCGAGAACGAGCTTGCGCCAAGCTCGAGGTCGCGCGTGCGCAGCGTCAGGCTGTCGAGAGTGCGGGAGGCATCGTCGAAACTGTCGGAAATCTCGCTCATGGTCACTCCCTGGCGGCATCGGGAAACCGCGCCATCAAGTCCTGCAATGCGGAACGGCCGATCGGCTCATGTCCCTCGCCGCGAACGGCGCGAATCGCATAACCAAGTTCGCGCGGCGTCATCGCCCAGAACTCGTGCGGCGGCAGCCTTAACACGCCGAGCCCGAAGCCGATGGCCTCCTTCCAGGGAAACGGCGTCATTGTGCCGTCTCCGGCGCATCGAAAGTGGCCGCAATCAGATCGGCGGCAATGCGGACATAGCCGGACGCGCCGCCCTCCACCTTCATCGCCATCACCTCGTCGTCGCTGATTCCGGCGCCCGCGCCACGCAGGCCTGCGCCGATGATGCGCACAAGATCGCGCGCCGAAAGGCGGCCGGAGCCGAAGCGGCCCGCCAGCGCCATCAAGTCGTCAGCGCCGAACGCGGCTTCAAGCTCCGCCAGCGCGCCGAGCGTCAGCACCAGCGTACGCCGCGCGCCGCCGATCTCGGCCTCGATTTCGCCGCGATAAAGATTGGGCATCGCCATATCCTCACAACGCCGCGAAGGTCAGCGCGCCGGCCGACTCAAGCCCAAGGTCGAAGGTCACCTCGCCATTGTGCTCGCCGGAGAATTCCAGACTGGTGATCTGAAACGGCCCGGCGATGGTGCCGAAATCCGGCACCACCACCTGGCACGACGCCAGCGCGCCATCGAAGAAGATCTGCCGCACCAGCGCGTCGGAGGCCGCATCCTTGAACAGGCCGCGGCCGGAGATCGAGGCGCGCCTGACGCCCGCCCCTTCCAGCAACTCGCGCCAACGATCGGCGGATTCGGCATGAGTGATGTCGACGGTCTCGGCGTTGAACGCGATCTTGCGGCTCCGCATCCCCGCGACGGTGACGAAGCTTGTCCCGTCATCGATCTTCAGCAGCAGATCCTTGCCCTTTTGCGCACCCATGGGGCCTCCTTTATCGAAAAGTTTTTCCTCATGGTGAGGAGGCACGTAGCGCCGTCTCGAACCATGAGGCCACAATGAATCCTCATCCTTCGAGAAACCTGCTGTGCAGGCCCCTCAGGATGAGAGCTTTCGAGATCACGCCGGTTCGGTCACGGCGCGAAAGCGCACCAGCGCGTGATAGGTTCGTCCGTCGTTCTCGCGGCGGATGTCGGCGACGGAGAAGCGCAGATTGACCAGCCGATGCCCGTCCGGTGCGAGCGGCGCGTCGTCGAGCGCCTGCAACAACGTACCTGCGATCAGATGCGCCTCGCGATGCCCGCCCTTGCGCGACCAGGCATGCAGGGTGAGCTGATGCTCCTGCGTCGCGCCACCGTCGGATGAAACGTCGGTGAGCCGCGCCTCGCCCAGCGTGACATAGGGAAACGCCACGCCGCGCGGCGGCTCGTCATAGATCCGCACGCCGCCGAGCACGGCGGCAAGGCCCGCGTCGTTCACCAGCGCGTCATGAATCGCAGCGCGCAACGCCACACCGGATGTGGACATGTGGGAAAGCTCCAGAGACTTTTGGATTAAGGAGACGCGCAGTAGGTCGCCTCGGTCCTTGCACAGTTGTCATGCCCGCGCTTGTCGCGGGCATCCACGCCTTAACGAACGAACTGCGGGAAAGGCGTGGATGGCCGGGCGAAAGGGCGTTCACGCCCGTCTTCGACGGTCTGTGCCCGGCCATGATGAAATCAAGAGGCATTCAACCCATCCGCACGTCCGCCTCGATCTCAAGAGTGCGCCGGTCGTCGCTCTCCCGGATCGTGACGATGCGATAAATGCGCATGCCTTCGACAAGGCGATGCTGCAGCGTGATGCTGAAGCTGTTGCGCAGCACGATACGATAGCGCTGGGTCGCACCGTCGCTATCGGCCTCGATCCCACGCCGCGCGGCAAGCGGCGTGACCTGCGCCCACACCGTGGCGAAAGCGCTCCAGTCTCGCACCACGCCGCCCTGGTCGTCTGGCGTCTCGACCGGCTGCTGCAACACCAGCCGTGTTCTCAATTGTCCGGGATCGATCATAGCGACAGCACCCGCTGCGATGTAATCATGGCGTTGACGCTCGGCGGCAGCATCGCCACGCTCGCGCCGATCGCGACCAGACCGCGATTCTCGTACCAATGCGCGACCAGCATGCGGATCGCCTGCAACAGCACCTGCGGCACCTTGTCGGCCGCGCCGAACCCGATCTCAACATCGAGCTCGATGCCGGCAGCAGCGCGACCCGGCGCGGGCAGCGACCATCCAGGCGCCGCGATCACACCGGCGGCGCGGTCGAGCGTGAAACGTCCGACATCGAGCGCCGTCGCCTCTCCCGCCTCGCTATAGATGCGCGCAGCAAGCAGCGTGCCGAGCGGGCCGAGCTTCGGCCTGATCCGTCCCTCCTCCGGCCAACGATCCAGAATGATGCGCCAGGTCTGGGTGATCAGGCCGAGTCGCGTCAGCGCCTCGACATGGTGGCGCGCAGAGCTGATCAAGGCAGCGATGATCGCGTCGTCGTCATCGTGCTCGACGCGCAGGAAAGCTTTGGCGTCGTTCACCGAGAGCGGCTCCGACGCCGGGCCGGTCAAAAGCATGGCGGACATGAATTCGTTTCTCTTTCAGTTGACAAAATCCGTGCGTCAAGGCTCACCTGCGGCATGATCCTGCAGATGCTTCGCCTCATTCCCCCTGTCGCTGTCGTCGCAACCCTCATGGCGCCCGCGCATGCGATCACCGGCAGCCGCTCCTCGCCGAGTGATGCCATCGCCCGCTCGCTGGTCACCGTGGTCGGCGCAGGCGGCCGCGTCTGCACCGGCACGCTGATCGCGCCGACCATCGTGCTCACTGCCGCGCATTGCATTGCGGCGGGCGCGGCCAATCGCGTGGTCGATTATTCGACCAAACCGCCGACGCTGATCACGCCGCGGCGCATCGCCACCCATCCGCAATACAGCGCGCGGGCCATGGCCGCGCACCGCGCCACCGCAGATATCGCGCTGCTGCAACTTCCCTCGCCGATGGCCGGCAAATCCACTTCACCGCTCGGCGCGCCGCGGATTCCGATCGTGCCCGGCGCGCGCTTCACCATCACCGGCATCGGCATCAGTTCGCCCGGCGGCAGCGATGTCGGCACGGTGCGTGCAGCGGGCCTCGTCGCCACCGGCAAGCCCGGCACGCTACAGGTTCGCCTGGTCGATCCCGTTACCAATAACAAAAGTGCCGGCATGGGCGGCTGCACCGGCGATTCCGGCGCGCCGGCGTTCGAGGACCAGAACGGACGCAGTGTCATCGTCGGCGTGGTGAGCTGGTCCACGGGGCCGAACAATTCCGCCGGCTGCGGTGGCCTCACCGGGGTCACGCCCTTCACATTATATAGAGAGTGGATCGTCACCACCGCACGCAACTCGGGCGCAGCGTTTTAATTCTCGCTCAGTTCGAGCCGGCACCAGGAGGCGCGACCACGCGCGTTGCGCGAACCCCTGCCCCGTTTTGGGATAGATCTCAGGTCGGCTTGAAAATTCCATTATCCAGATTGAACAGCGACATACCGGCATCGCCTGCTTGCGGAAACCATTTCGATGCAGCAATTGCCTCCAGCTGAGCCCGCGCCTCGATCGGCGCGACAGCAAGCGTCAGCTTAGCTGCCTGCAAACGCACCTGCATATTTGGGAAGTCGTAAAGTTGCATGAGCGCACGGCGTTGGTCGCCAGAACGATTCTTCAATTCATCATGGATTTTCTTCATGTCCTCGAAGAGCTTGTTGAACTTGGCTATACGCCCTTCCAGCAGTACCATATCCTGTTCGCGTGTAATCACAGCGAACCGCTGCACGAGATCGGCTACGCTCATGGCTGGCAAATCCACCTTCGTCATAGCTTCAAGACTCCGAAGAGAACAAGAGCACGCCGCCCAACTTTCTCTCGTTCTTCCCAGCTTTTGTCAGAAAGATACTCTCGTGGGGACATCCAATCGTAGTCCGCGTTACGCGCTCCATACCATCCTGTAATCTGATAATGCTTCAGCCTAGGAATACTAACAATATTTGAAGGACCATCAATCTCGCTGCGTGAAAAACCAAATCTCTCAGCCCATGTTTGTTCAACAATATGATGGTCATCATAGCCGGGCCTTTTGAGACCTACACCCGCCTGAAGTTCTTCCAACGTCTTCGGTTCGTCCCGCCCTGCTTGAATAAGATCGCGATAATCATTCAACCAGGCGACATTGTTCATTCCGCCCACGTAGATATCCGCAGCGAGGCCTACATTCCTCCCTAACCAACTCGCTATGGCGCGCAGAACCTTCGTGCGCTCCCAACTCGTTTGTGGCCGCTCTGTTGGAATTTCCGGTGGTTCACTCGAAGGATAATCAGGACCGCCGTTCGTAGGAATATCACCCGCGAGTTGCGCGTAGTCGCTATTGTCAGTCTCCTGCGGCGAAATCTGAAACAACGCGAAGAGATCGGCAAAATCCGGCAGACCGCTAAGATCGATTGCTCCCAGCGGCGAAGCGGCACTTCCACCTGCACCACCGGTGCCGTCGGTCCACCGCCCGCTTTCGCGCCCACTGCCAGCGGGCACACGGGGCTGATCTGGATTGTACTTCCGTTCCAGGAACGGAAAGATCGCGACAACATCGGAGTCGGATTTGAGATAGCGCGCGGCATCCGGCTTGAGCCACCGCGTCGCATCCGGCCGCAGCCATCGCACTTGCTGATGACGCAAATATGCAGTCTCGCGCACAGCCATGTGGCGAAGTCCCGATCATTGAGAATGTTGATTGGAAAACTGCGCAATCAGGCGCACGCATCCTGCGTGGCGACGAACAGAAGGCGTGGATGGCCGGGCATCGACGAGTAAAGCGATGCCGTTCTTCGAACGGCTATGCCCGGCCATGACGATTCAGAATACGTCGCCGACTTTCAGCGAAGATAGCGCTCAGCTCGCCGCGAACTTGACCAGCTTGATGGCGTCGAAGTCCTGCACGCCGCCGCCGACGCGCTTGGTAGTGTAGAACAGCACGTAGGGCTTGGCGGAATACGGATCGCGCAGCACCCGCACACCGAGACGATCGACGATCAGATAGCCGCGCTTGAAATCGCCGAACGCAATCGACAGCGAGTTGGCGCCGACGTCCGGCATGTCCTCCGCTTCGACCAGCGGGAAGGTCATCAGCGAAGCACGGCCGCCCGCCTGCGCCGGCGGTTGCCAGAGATAACCGCCGCCGGCGTCCTTGAACTTGCGGATCGCGCCTTGCGTCTTGCGGTTCATCACGAAGGTGCCGTTCTGCCGGTAGCCCGCCTTCAGCGCGTAGATCAGGTCGATCAGCACGTCGGACGGATCGTCCTCGGGAAACGCGGCGGAGACGCCGGTGGCGACATGGCCGAGCTTGCCCCAGACCCAGGAGCCGTTCGCCACCGTGTCGTAGTTGAGGAAACCCTTCGGCTTGTTGCTGCCGTCACCGCTCACGAAGGCCGCGCCCTCCTGCACCGCAAAGGTGAGCTCGACCTCGGAGGCGATCCACTCGTCGATATTGACCGCGCTGTCGTCGAGCAGCGTCGCGGTCGCTGCCGGCATGGCGTAAAGCTCCATCGCCGGAAAACTCAAGGCGTCGAGCGTCGGCGATGTGGTCTGGCTGCGCGCATCGGTCTCGCCGACCCAGCCGGTCGCGGGCCCCGCAGTCATGAACGGCTTCTTGTAGATGCCGCCGCTGATCTCGCGCACGCTGGCAATGGCGCGGATCGGCGAGATCGCAGCAAGGCGACGGCCGATCTCCTGCTCGAGTTCGTTCGGCACCAGATAGCCGCCGTCCGGATTGGAGCCGGCCGACATCGCCTTGGTCTCGATCGCCTTCAGGCCGGAGGTCTCCCCGGCGCGAACATAAGCGTCGAACGCGCTTTTGTGTTCGCGCGTTGCACTGTCAGCGAAACGCAACGGTGCGCCACCGAGCGAAGGCCGCGCCGATTTCAGCGCCAGTTCGTCGATCCGCTTCATCTGCGTATCGAGCGCGGCGTTGATGCGATCAACTTTTTCTTCCAGCAGCACATCGGCGCGGCGGCCGAGCGAGGCCAGGCGCTCGTCGTTGGAGGATTTGAATTCCTCGAACGAGCGCATCAGTTCGTCATGGGCGTCGCGCCCGGCGGCGGAAATGCCGGCCTTCTGTTCCGGCGCGGCGTCGTGGATATCGATCTCCATCAGGGTCTCCTTTGCAATGGAATGGATCGGGCAAACAAAAACGCCGCCCGAAAGGGGCGGCGTCGGTCGATGTCGGTGTTGGCGAATGGCGCTAGAGATAGCGTCCGTAGCAGGCGATCTGGTCCTCGATCTCGCGTTCAAGTTCAGGATGCGCCTTCATGGCGCGGTTGAGCAACGCGACACTCACCGCGTCGATCGCCTTGGCAAGGTCGGCCGCGTACTGCTGGTACTCCTCCGCGCTGCAGCGCTCTTTCAGGAACTGCTGCATGTCCTGCAGCTCCCACGCGGTGCGGAAGGCCTGACGAACGGTGTGGCGGGCAACCTCGATGTCCATGTCGAAACTCCAGACTAGCGCCTGGAAGAAGCGTACACGGATTTGCTCCGCCCGTCCTGTTTCGACGATTTCACCGCCCGCACCCGCGCCCCGGCGAGCAGCGGAAAGGTGACGATCGAAATTTCCCACAGATCGACCTGATAGAGTCTGCGCACGCGGGTCCTGGGATCGATCCGGCCGCGCACGGTGCGATAGCCGATGGACAGGCCGTCAATCGCGCCCTGCCCGACCAGCGCCAGCAATTCGCGGCCGCGTGTCACGTCCGGGATGAGGCGTCCGCGTGCCCACAGTCCGCGAAAATCCTCGTGCAGATCGAGCCAGATGCCGACCGGCTCGGCGGGATCGTGCTGAAACAGCATCGGGATCTTGCGCAGCCCGCGGCTCTGCAGCGTCTGCGTGAACGCCCCGGGCATCACCATGTCGCGCGCCTGGTCGATCTCGCCGAACAGGCTGGCATAACCCTCGACGGTGCCGTCGCCGGCCAGTGTGACGCGGGACATTGAGGCAATCGGCGCATGCATGGGCATTCCTCGCGAATGGCGCGTGGTGAAGTAACGGGATCGAAACAGTGGGTGAGATGATGCCTCCCCGTCATTGCGAGGCGCATCGACGCCGAAGCAATTCAGTCATGAACCTGCCCTCATCCTGAGGAGCATTGCGCAGCAATGCGTCTCGAAGGACGAGGCTGACATCACGGCCTCATGGTTCGAGACGCGAGGCTGCGCCCGCTCCTCACCATGAGGGACTGGATTGCTTCGCTTCGCTCGCAATGACGAGGACTATGACGGCTAGGTCTTCCCGCGCCTTGTCGTCTTGCGTCGCACCGGCTTGGCCCGCGCGGGCTTGGCGGCAGGCGTGCGCGCGGCCTTCTCGAGATGCGCAAGGAATTCGCGGAACACGGTGAGATGCTGCGGCTTCGATTTGGTCTCGCCGCTGATCGCGCGCAACACGGTGTGCAATGTGTCCATGGTGGTCCTCACTCGGGGTGGCGCGCGCCGTTGCGGCGGGCGCGGCGGTTGAACTGCGCAAGCTCGCGCACGAAATCGTCGAACCGCCGCGCGGCGGCGGCGTATTCACGCAACGTCAGCAGGAACGCCCCGCTCGCCGCACTCGCCCACAGGAACAGCGCCAGATGCGCAAGATCGCCCCGCGCCGCGAAGGTGTTGATGAGATCGGTCATGGAGCCTCGTTGCGCGATGTGCTGCAGCCAAACGCTCTTCCCTCTCCCCTTGCGGGAGAGAGAAAAGAGGATCACCCCAACCGATCGCCACCGGCGACCGGCGCGTAACCCGTCGCCTCGCGTTTCTCGTTCAGCGTCAGGAACGGCGCCGATGCGATGCGCTCCCACAGCGTGGCACGGTCGGCAGCCAGCGCATCGACCTTGTCGGTATCGATCGTAAGCCGCAGTTCTTCGCCGAATTGCGGCGCAAGCCACTGCACCAGCGCCGTACCGACCCGCGCGGCCAGCGGCAGGATGGTCTGCCGCCACAGCGCGCGGTTGGCTTCTTGGAAATTCGCGTAAGTGTTGTCGCCCGGAATGCCGAGCAGCATCGGCGGCACACCGAAGGCGAGCGCGATCTCGCGCGCGGCGGCATGCTTGGCTTCGAGGAAATCCATGTCCTTGGGCGTCAGCGACATCGCCTTCCAGTCCAGCCCGCCTTCGAGCAGCAAGGGCCGCCCGGCATTGGCCGCGCCCTGATAGGTGTCGGTGAGTTCGCGCTTGAGGCGATCGAACTGCTGATCGGACAGCACCGCGCCGTCCGGCCCCGAATAGACCAGCGCGCCGGAGGGCCGCGCCGCATTGTCGAGCAGCGCCTTGTTCCATTTCGCCGCGGCGTTATGCGTATCGACGGCGACAGCCGCCGCCTCGATCGGCGCGCAGCCATAATGATCGTCGAGCGGATGAAAGAACGTCAGATGCAGGATCGGCGGCACGCGCGATTGGCTCTGCTCGAAACGCACGCTGCGTCCCGCCACGGCATATTCATAAGCGTCGGGCCAGCCGTCGCTGCCCGGCACCACCTTCATGCGGTCGGGCCGCAGCGCGTAGAGCTCGCGCACCTCGTCATCGAGCGCGACGCCTTCGACATAGGCATTGCCGGCGAGCAGCATCTGCGCATACAGCGTCTCGAAGAAGCTGGCGCCGTCCTGGCGCGGATTGGGCCGCGCCAGCAGCCGCAGCAGCGGATGCTGGTCGCGCTCCATCGCGCCTTCATAGAGCAGGAAACTGCACGAGGCCGCGTTCTCCGCGACCAGCCGCACCGCGCGATGCACGATGGCGTTGGCAAGATAGCCCTCGCGAGCCAGCGCCGCGTAATCGCGCGGCGTCCACCGCGCCCGCCCGCCGCTCTCGAACGCCAGCACTTTCGCCGTGCGCGAGGCTTTGGCTTCGGGGGCGGCGAAGAAATGCTTGAAGCGGTTGAGCATGGTATTTCCATTTCTTTCTGATGGATGCCCGGGTCAGCCCGCGCACGATGCGACGCGATATCTCCGCCTCACCCAAAGATCGTCATTGCCGGGCTTGACCCGGCAATCCATCATTCCTGCATGAGCTACTGGGTCTACATCCTTGCCAGCACGCAGGGCGGAACACTGTATGTCGGCGTCACCAATGATCTTGTCCGCCGTACCTATGAGCATCGCGAAGGGCTCGCCGAAGGCTTTACCCGAAAATACGCCGTCAAACGCCTTGTCTACTTTGAGCCGCACGATACAGCGCAGCAGGCGATCCAGCGCGAAAAGAACATCAAGCACTGGCCCCGCGAATGGAAGATCGACCTCATCATCCGCAACAATCCCGAATGGCGTGATCTCTATGATGAAATTGTCCGCTAACGCGGACGATGGATGCGCGGGTCATGCCCGCGCATGACGCTTCCGGGTAACCCATACTTACCTCAAATCGTCATTGCCGGGCTCGACCCGGCAATCCATCAGAACTCACAACTCCCTCACCCTTGGCGTGCGGGGTGCGTTGAAACTGAGCGACGCAATCGCCCACACCAGCGCGTCGAGACGATCCGGCGAGCGGCCGGACGACAAGCCCGATGGTCCGAAGTCGCACATCTCGTCTTCCAGCGCCGGAAACATACCGGCATGCCTGACGCGGCCCTGCTCGTAGAGCGTCGCCACCGGCTCGGCGCGCAGCCATTTGCCGCGCGAGGCCCGCACTGCGATCACCGGCACGCTGGCATCGACCTCCGCGATCACTGCCCGCGCCATCTCGCCGCCCTGGTTGACCTCGACCACCAGCGCGTCGGCTTCGAGCCGCCGCCACAGCGCGATGGCCTGCGAGGCCCACACCGCAGGCGTCGCGTTGGACACGGTCTCATCCGCAAGCACGACAATCATCCCCTCGCCGCTGATACCCGCGGCGACGATGCCGCAGCGGTCGGCACGCTTGCCGCTTGAGACCGGCGGATCGAC
Organism: uncultured Afipia sp.; assembly: GCA_964384815.1. Lineage (GTDB taxonomy): Bacteria > Pseudomonadota > Alphaproteobacteria > Rhizobiales > Xanthobacteraceae > Afipia. Next base: position 467,330 of record CAYLLZ010000001.1, read on the forward strand.
CGCGACCACGATGCGTGCCAGCGACGGCGCCACCTCGATGCGGCATTGTTCAAGCTGCGCGCGCGACCACAACGCATCGGGCCGCTCCTCGATCAGTTCGCCGTCAAGCTCCTGCCGCCCGAGCCGCGTGCCGGCATAGCGCGTCATCACGCTTTGCAGAAAACTCGGCGCGAGGTTGAACGCATTGATGCGTGTCGCCGCGCGCGTCACCACGCAGCTTGCATCATTCAGCAAACGTTTGATCAGCGCCGTCGGCCGCGGCGTGGTGGTGATCAGTTGCCGCGGCTGCGCGCCGAGCCGCAGCCCGAACTGCAGCATGTCGAAGGTCTCGTCGGCGTAGCGCCATTTCGCCAGTTCGTCCGACCAGGCGCAGCCGAATTGCGGGCCGCGCAGACTTTCCGGATCTTCGGCGGAGAACGCATAGGCCACCGCGCCGTTATTCCATTCCAGCCGCTTGCGCGAGGAAATCCACGACGGCCGCTCATCGCGCCGGTGCACGGCGAGCAGGCCGGAGATGCCCTCGATCATCACCTCGCGCACGTCGTGCTCGGTCTCACCGACCAGCGCGATACGGCCGACCGCTTCCTGCGCCAGCGGCGCAAGGCCGAGCGCCTGCGCCTTGATCCATTCCGCGCCGGCGCGGGTCTTGCCCGCGCCGCGCCCGCCGATCATCAACCAGGTCAGCCAGGGCTCGCCATTCGCGGCACTCTCCGGTGGCCATTGATGCGCATGCGCGAACAGCCGCCAGTCGGTCGCGATCAGATCGAGATCGCGTTCACTCAGTTGCGCCAGAATGTCGAGGCGCTGTTTCGGCGACAATGCGCTCCAGGCGGCTCGCGAGCTCGCGTCGAAGCTCGTTGACATCTCGCGGCACGGCGTCGTCGTCACGTTGCGCTTTCTCCTCGCCCGCCCGCAACTGCATCACCTCGCGCAGCGTGCGCGCCAGCGAGGCGAGCATTCGCGCCCGCCGCTCGGCATGGCCATGCTGGCGCAGCGGCATCGGCCGGCCGCTGACCATGCTTTCAATTTGATTGAGTTCGTCCTCGATCGCGCCGGAGACGCGTTCGAGCAGCACCGCGACCGGCGCACGCGCGGCCTCGCCAAGGATTTTCTGCTCGACGGTGCGGGCACCGTCCATCTGTGGCGTGCGCGCATTGGCGCGCTGGCGGAGAACGGATGTTTCCGCAACTGCGGATTTCGTTTTCGTGGTCTTGGGTTTCGTAGCGGGCTTCGCGGCCGCGTTCTTTGTCGTCGCTTTCTTTACTGTCTTGCGTGCGGACACGGCTTTTCGTCCCGCCGGCGCGCGTGCCGGTCTGGCGGGAGTCTTCAAAACCATGCGTCAAGAATCCTCAAGAAGCCGCGGACTTCAGCGGCCTCGCGCGCCGTCAGGTGCGGAAGAACAGAAACCAGATGATCGCCAGCGTGAAGCCGGCGGCGATGGTGCTGACGGTCAACAGCGCGAGCACCGACGGCCCCGGTTCGGCGGAGCGCGCCTCGGTCGGAGTCTCAACGATGCGGTCGTTCTGTTTGGTCGGCATGGCATCCTCGAATGGTTGGCGTGCACCGCGTCGTATCAATGACGCTGCGCACTCGGATATCCAACGCCGCGCGGCGGGAGCCGTTCCCTCAAGACCCAATTGTCGAGCATGGCGCAAACCTACTGCGGCAGCGTCACGCTGTCAAGGACTATTTTCCTAGAAACGGCCCCGAAAGTTCGACAAAAATGCGATTGGCTAATCTCTCACGAAGTCCGAGATAAATAACTTGTCAGGATCGCCGTCTTTCATCTGCAGTTTGCCAATTACTTTGATCCACTTTTTTTCTGAAAAGGCCGCACTGTATGGATCGCCGGGAGACTGAATTATTGGGTCCGTTATCGCTCCAGTAATACGCCGATCCGTTTCTTCATCTTCACGAAATGCGAACTTGCAGGTCTGATTCACCCTATCCATTTCAGAGATCAATATTTCATGTTTTGCTGCTGGCTGAATATCAACTTGAATTGGTGCGTCTATAGCTTCGCGCAAAGAGCGATCAATAATCGTAGCGCCATTCAGCACATCACCAACCTGCATGATTTCGCAAGAAAGACCAACGGGGAAAACGAGCTCTTCTCATTGCAGACCGTTGCTGCTCTGACATACGAACCACGGCATCAATGGCATGTCGCGAGGTCTGACCTACTTCGGCCATAGCCTTTTGAACAGTTTCCATCGCCAACTCTTCCACCTTTTTGTCTTTTCGGAAGGTGGCAAGTGCGTAATTCACGACTGCGGTTGTCGCCTTAGTTGCAAGTTGCTTTCCCATTTCAATAAATAAGGATTGCTGAGCGATTGCCGGCAAAGTCGACATAATGACTGCAGGAATTTCCCAACTACCCTCGCGCGGTACCCCGGCAAGGACACGGACTGGCATTGTCGCAGTACGCTTCGCGTACTCACCGGTAGAGACAATCGATGCAGCGGTCCCCAATAGTTGGGACGCTCCCCGCAATGAATGCCCGATCTGACCTAAGTCAATTCGATGCTCTGCTGCTTCTAGCCCCTCATAGCGCAGCACAATCAACTCAAATTCCATTGGAGCCCCCTTCCTCCGGAAACAGGCAAGTGAACCTGAATCCATCTACAAAAAGAAGCCCTGAATTATTGGATTTTCTTCACTCTAAGATTTCGAATCGCGGATAGGACTGCCTGTCTGCGACCGCATATCCTATTTACTCCGCCATCTCCGCGGCCTGCACCTCCGGCGGACCGGACAACGGACGCTGCTCCATCAGCAGGAACAGCGTGGCCGCCGTCGCCATGAACAGCGCCGCCGCGCCGAACAGATAGCGGAAGCCGGCGATCATATCCTGCGGCGTAATGCCATGCGCGCCGCCACCGCCCTGCTCGCCGATCGGGATATTCCGGCCGAGCACCATCAGCAGGATCGCGCTGAACAGCGCCACCGCGAAGGACGACATCAGCGCGCGGACGAAGTTCAACGCGCCGGTCGCGGTGCCGACCTGCGCGCGCGCCACCGCATTCTGGATCGAGACCACGCTGACCGGGAAACAGGTGCCGAGGCCGAGCGCATAGCACGCCAGCAGCGTCAGCACCGCCCAGAGCGGCAGCGGAATCGCGATCGCCAGCGTCAGCGCACACAGCGTCGCCATGCTCGCGCCGACAATCGCCGACCATTTGTAGTGTCGCGTCATCATCATCACGCGTCCCGCGATCCAGGCCCCGATCACCGTCACGGCGACCAGCGGGATCAGCGCGATGCCCGCTTCGCTGGCGCCGAGGTGATAGACCGTCTCGTAATACAGCGGCATGTGCACGGTGAGCGCGATCATCGCGCCGAGCGCGCAGCCGCCCGCGACCATGGCATGAGGGACGATCGGGCCCGAGATCAGCGGGAGCGGCAGGAACGGCTCCTCGGTGGTGCGCGCGTGCCAGATGAAGGCGCACGTCAGGAGCACCGCCGAGCCGATCATGGCCAGCAGCGTCGGCGACAGCCACGCCAGTTGATGGCCGCCCCAGGTCAGCACCAGCAGGAAGATCACGGCGGACGCCATCAGCAGCACGCCGCCGGCCCAGTCGAGCTTGCGGGGGCGGTGATAGACCGGGATCTTCTTCATGCGCGGCAGCAGCAGCGCCAGCGACAGGATGCCGAGCGGCAGGTTGATCCAGAAGATCATCGACCAGTGCAGATGCTCGGCGAACACGCCGCCCAGCACCGGGCCGCCGACACCGGCCGCGACATAGACCGAACTGAAATAGGCCTGATAGCGGCCGCGCTCGCGCGGCGAGACGATGTCGGCCACCAGCGTCTGCACCAGCGGCAGGATGCCGCCGCCGCCAAGCCCCTGCAGTCCGCGCGCCAGAATCAGCGTGAGGATGTCCTGCGACAGCGCGCATACAACCGAGCCGACCAGAAACAGGCTGGTTGCGGTGATGATCATGGCGCGGCGGCCGTAGATGTCGCTGAGCGCGCCATAGACCGGCGCCACCGCGGTGGAGGACAGCAGATAGGCGGTGATGATCCACGACAGATTGGAGACGTCGCGGAATTGCTGGCCGATGGTCGGCAGCGCGGTGGCGACGATGGTCTGGTCCAGCGCGGTCAGGAACATGTTGAGCATCAGGCTCAGCACGATGGTGCGGATTTCCTCATGCGTCAGCGGCGCGGCCGGCGCGATCGCCGGCGCGTCGACAATGTCGATCACCTCGCCGCTGATCGCGGCCAGGCCATCGTCCCCCTGCGGGTCCGCGGGTCCGCGGCCCGATTCGTCTATTCTGCTCATGCCGTCTGCTTGATGGTCGGCGCGCCAGGGCCCCTGCCCGGCAGCGTTCATTGCTGTGCGTATTGGTAGCGTTGTCTGCCGCGCGGCGTTAGCCGTCCCGGCGCATAGGGCCGTGCACAAACCGCAGCAATGCACGCAAATGTGATTGGGGACGTGGAGGCCAATACACGAATCCAGTTCGACTGGCACCGTGCCCCGGACGCGGTGCGGCACGAAGTGACGCTCCGCCGAGCCGGGGCCGTCCGTAACGGTCCCAGGTCTGTGAAGCAGCGTTACACGCTGCATCGCGCCCTAGACACTGGTAGACTTGAATGAGATGGGGGGCCGAAGTGCAATGGACAGCCGGTTTTTCGTCTATATTCTCGCCAACCGGCCGCGCGGCGTTCTTTACGTCGGCGTCACCAATGACCTCGCCCGTCGTCTTTCCGAGCACCGCGCCAAACTGGGCCAACGCTTCACGGCAGCTTATGGCGTCACCATGCTCGTCCATGCAGAAGAATATGGCTCCATCCTGGAAGCCCGCGCCCGCGAGCACGCTCTCAAACGATGGCGGCGAAACTGGAAGTTCGAACTGGTCGAGAAAGCTAATCGCGAATGGCGCGATCTTTCCGAGGACTTTCTCTGAAGCTCAATTCTCTCTGAAGCTCAATCCGTTGTCTCAGGCACTTCACGGCGCGTGAATAGCGTGCCCCGGACGCTGCGCAGCGCGAAGCGGGGCGCTGCTGATCCGGGGCCGTTCCATACTCCATCACCGTAACGGTCCCGGTTCTGCGAAGCAGCGTTGCACGCTGCATCGCGCCCGGGACACAATCTAGCTAGCCTAGCTGAGTCAAGCGCCCCTACTTCGGCCGCGTCTTCAGCTTCGCGCGCTTGGGCAGCAGCGCCGGCCAGCGCACGATGTGATCCTCGAGGTCGGCCTCATCGACCTCGTCCTCGCTGCCCCACACCCGGCCGCGTACCGACACGCCGGCCTCGTGCACCGTGTTCGGATCGCCGGAGATCAGCGGGTGCCACCAGTAAAGATCGCGTCCTTCCGCCACCAGCTTGTAGCCGCAGCTCGGCGGCAGCCAGTTCAGCGTCCGCACATTCTCGGGCGTGAGCCGGACACAGTCCGACACCTTGGCCGAGCGGTTGGGATAGTCCTTGCAGGCGCACAGTCCCCAGTCGAGCAGCGTGCAGGCGATGTGGGTGAAGTAGATCTTGCCGGTGTCCTCGTCCTCCAGCTTCTCCAGGCAGCAGCGTCCGCAGCCGTCGCACAGGCTCTCCCATTCGGCGTCGGACATCTGTTCCAACGTCTTGGTTTTCCAAAACGATTTGCTCTGGGGGGAAGGCTTTACGGGCGGTGCGGTCATCTCGTCGGGAAAAGCTGGCGCGAGCCGCCCCGACAGGAGCGGCCCAAGCACGCGTTGATGGCTGATGCCCATCTATAGCGTGTTCGCGCCGGGTGGATACCGCCTCGCGCGATAAAAACCCGGCCGAAGCCACCGTCCCGGTGCGGCGGCAAGGTGAGTGAAAGCCCGCGGCCTCACCCCCGTTCCGGGGGCGGCCGGCGTTCCCTTTGCCATCAAAAAGCCTGCCGGAGCATTGGTTTATCCGCCGTGCTCGGCTAGAAGATGCGGAATCCGGCGAGCGCGTTCCGTTCCGACTCGCCGGCGGCAGGCTGTGCCTTGTTTGGTGCCTTGTTGAATGCCTTGGGCTTGCCGCAACCGGACCGCATGGTCAGCGGCGAGTCGCAGGCGGCTCGACCATCGCATGCATCGGGTCCGGCTTGAGGGAACGGCCGACGCCAAACGACGCCCGCGCTGCAGACAAGGATTTCGGTGCGCAACATCGTACCCGAGGACTGGAAGAAAAAGTTCCGGCATTTCCTGCTGGACCTCGACGCGCGCATCGATTCCACATTGTTCTCCTCGGGGCGCGGCCTGCGCGAACTCTACGAGCGCTTCTCGGCGTTCATGGACCGCTTCTATGTCGGGCGCTGGAAACGCTGGGTGTTCATCGAGCCGCTGTCGGAAGCCGCGACCATCGGGCTTGGCGGCATGCTGCTGATGCTGGCGCTCGCGATTCCCGCCTTTCACGAAACCTCCGACGACGACTGGCTGAAGAAGTCCGACCTCGCGGTGACGTTCCTCGACCGCTACAACAATCCGATCGGCAGCCGCGGCATCAAGCACAACGACTCGATCCCGCTGGAAGACTTTCCCGATCATCTGATCAAGGCGACGCTCGCCACCGAAGACCGCCGCTTCTACGATCATTTCGGCATCGACGTCGCCGGCACCTTCCGCGCGCTCGTCACCAACGCGCAGGCCGGCGGCGTGCGCCAGGGTGGCTCCTCGATCACCCAGCAACTCGCCAAGAACCTGTTCCTCAACAATGAGCGCACCATCGAGCGCAAGGTCAAGGAAGCCTTCCTCGCGATCTGGCTGGAAACGCGCCTGACCAAGAACGAGATCCTCAAGCTCTATCTCGACCGCGCTTACATGGGCGGCGGCACCTTCGGCGTCGACGGCGCGGCGCATTTCTATTTCAACAAGTCGGCGCGCGACGTGAACCTCGCGGAAGCCGCGATGCTCGCCGGCCTGTTCAAGGCACCGACCAAATACGCCCCGCACATCAACCTGCCGGCCGCTCGCGCCCGCGCCAACGTGGTGCTCGACAACCTGGTCGATGCCGGCTTCATGACCGAGGGTCAGGTGTTCGGCGCCCGCCGCAATCCGGCGAGCGTGGTCGATCGCCGCGACGAGAACTCGCCGAACTACTATCTCGACTGGGCCTTCGACGAGATGAAGAAGCTGGTCCAGACCTTCCCGAAATCCTACACCGAGCGCGTGTTCGTGGTGCGCACCGCGATCGACATGAACGTGCAGCACGCGGCCGAAGCGACCGTCGAGGACCAGCTCCGCCAGTTCGGCCGCGATTATCACGCAACGCAGGCCGCCCTCGTGCTGGCCGATCTCGACGGCGGCGTGCGCGCGATGGTCGGCGGGCGCGACTATGGAGCGAGCCAGTTCAACCGCGCGGTCGACGCGATGCGCCAGCCCGGCTCCTCGTTCAAGCCTTACGTCTACGCCACTGCGCTGATGAACGGCTTCAAGCCGACCTCCATCGTGGTGGACGGCCCGGTCTGCATCGGCAACTGGTGCCCGCAGAATTACGGACGCTCCTATTCCGGCGCGGTGACGCTGACCGCCGCCATCACCCGCTCGATCAATGTCGTGCCGGTGAAGCTGTCGATCGCGATGGGCGGCAAGGGCGGACCGAAGGCCGGCCGCGCCAAGATCGTCGAGACCGCGCGCAAGATGGGCATCAGGGCGCCGCTGCCCGACACCCCCTCGCTGCCGATCGGCTCCGACGAAGTCAACGTGCTGGAGCACGCGGTCGCCTACGCCACCTTCCCCAACAAGGGCCGCGCAGTGACGCCGCATGCGGTGCTCGAAGTGCGCACCGGCGCGGGCGATCTCGTCTGGCGCTGGGATCGCGACGGGCCGCAGCCGCGTCAGGCGATCCCCGCCTCGGTCGCCACCGACATGGCCGGCATGATGAGTCACGTGGTCGAGGAAGGCACCGCGCGCCGAGCGCAGCTCGACGGCATTCCCGCGGCGGGCAAGACCGGCACCACCAACAATTATCGCGACGCCTGGTTCGTCGGCTACACCGGCAACTTCACCATGGCGGTGTGGTACGGCAATGACGACTACTCGCCGACCAACCGCATGACCGGCGGCTCGCTGCCGGCCAAGACCTGGCACGACGTGATGGTCGCCGCGCATCAGGGCGTCGAGATCAAGGATCTCGCCGGCGTCGGTCCCGGCAAGGCGCGGCCGCAAGGCCCGATGGCGGCGGCTGGCGCGGCGCATGGCGGCGAGATCGCAGCCGGCCCGCCGCCGATCCTGACCCGGCGCGGCGCCAGCATTCTGGTGCGCGTCGAGAAGATGATGGACGAAGCGGCGAAGACCGCCGACGGCGGCAAGGCCACCTTCAACGACAAGGCGTCGGACAAGCCGGCGAGCGGGCCCCGCGCCTCCTCCGCCGCGTTCCCGGACAGCTTCGCGGCGGCGTCGGACGATGCCACGCCGACTGCGAGCACCAATGCCGCGCCCGCCGCCGTGGCCGCGCCGCGCAAGAAAACCCGCGTGCAATGATGATGGCGAAGCTCCCGTGCGCCTGATCGCCGTGTCCATTCTTGCGATGCTGATCGCCACCATTGTCGGCCTCGGCACGACATGGACCACCGCGCGGCGCGGGGTCGAGGTCGGCACGCTGACCATCGGCGCGTGGACAGCGCGGCCGAAGACCGGCACCAGCGACATCGATCCCTATTCGCGCGCCTCGATCGCACGCTCCGGCGAACTGCCGGTCGGCAGCGGCGACGGCGTCACCTTCCTTGCCACCAAGGACGACAAGGGCCGCGCGCTGAACGGCAATTGCGACGTCACCGTGAGCGGCGTCACCCCGGCGGCGCGGTTCTGGACGCTGACGGTCTACGACATGAAGGGCGGCCTCGTCGCCAACACGCTGCAGCGTTATGGCTTCACAAGCCAGGAAGTGGTGCGCGCCTCCGACGGCAGCTTCGTGCTGCATGTCTCGCCGCGCGCCCGCGCCGGCAACTGGCTGCCGACCGGCGGCATCGACCGCTACACGCTGGCGCTGCGGCTCTACGATACGCCAGTCGGCGTCGCCACGCGCTCGCAGAAGGACGCGCCGATGCCGTCCGTTGCCACGGCAGGTTGCCCATGATCCGCTGGCTGCTCGCAATCCTCGGCGGAGTGCTGCTCGGCGGCGTGGTGCATCTCGTCAGCGTGCTGGCGCTGCCGCACATCGCCACGCAGGATGCTTATTCGCGGCTTGACCGCATCGCCAAGCTCAACACCGTGACGCCGATCCCGCTGGCCGAGCCCGGCACAGCGCTGATGCCGTTCATGGACCCGGCCTTCGCCGCGGCGGCGTGCAAATACGATCTGTCGGGCGGGCCGATCAAGCTCACGGTGCCGGTCAGTCAGGCCTACACCTCGGTGTCGTTCTACACCCGCGGCGACGTCGCCTATTATGCGATCAACGACCGCTCCGCCGGCCGCAAGGTGATCGAGCTCGATCTGATGACGACCGCGCAGAAGAACGCGCTGCCGGAAGACGAAGACGTCACCGCCGCCGACCGCCTGATCATCGAGTCGCCGACCCCGACCGGCGTGATCGTGATGCGCGCGCTCGCCGCAGAGCCGAGCCTGATGACACAGGCGCAGGCCTCGCTCGCCGCCGCGACCTGCAAGGTACAGACCGAGCCCGCGCCGCTGGCGAAGCGGTAGCGTCACGAAGCGATAACGCACGAAACGAATATCGCCGCTTTAATGAGTCGTCCCGGCGAAGGCCGGGACCTTCTTCTCTCTTGCCCCGGACGCGGTGCGGCATCCTTCATGCCGCGCCGCAGAGCCGGGGCCGTTCCACATGCCGAGTTCGGGACGGCCCCGGATCAGCAGCGCACCGCTTCGCGCTGCGCGGCATCCGGGGCACGCATCTTGTTTTCCTCATCCTGACGAGCATCGCCCAGCGATGCCTCTCTCTCCCCGCTTGCGGGGAGAAGTGAAAGAACGACAACCGATTCCACACTCGTCATGGCCGGGCATAACCTGTCGAAGACGGACGTAAACGCCCTTCGCCCGGCCATCCACGACTCCCTTCAAGATCGCCAAGACGTGGATCACCGGGACAAGCCCGGTGATGACGATGTTGTTGCCTCACGACGCCCCACGCCCCTCCCCGAGCCACAGCGTCACCTGCGGATAGACCTCGAGGAAGCCGCGGTAGATCATGTCGCCGGCGACGTAGAGGATCACCGCAAGACCGACATAGGCGATCCAGCGATGCTTCTGCAGCAGACGCGCGATGAACGAGGCGGCCGCGCCCATCATCGCGATCGACAGCAGCAGGCCGAACACCAGAACCCACGGATGCTCGCGCGCCGCGCCCGCCACCGCGAGCACGTTGTCGAGCGACATCGACACGTCGGCAATGACGATCTGCCAGGCCGCCTGCTTGAGCGTCTTGCGCGGCGCGGTCTCGTCATTGGCCAGCGCCTCCATATCGCTCTCGGAGTGATGCGGCTCGCGCAATTCGCGCCACATCTTCCAGCACACCCACAGCAGCAGGATGCCGCCCGCGAGCAAGAGGCCGACGATCTGCAGAAGCTGCGTGGTGAGGCCGGCGAAGATCATGCGCAGCAGCGTCGCCGCGCCGATGCCGATCAGAATGGCTTTGGAACGCTGCTCTTTCGGCAGGCCCGCGGCGGCAAGGCCAATGACAATGGCATTGTCGCCGGCCAGCACAAGGTCGATCAGGATGACCTGAACAAAAGCGGTGAGGACGTCAGTCGTTATAAAATCAAACATAAGCCGGGCTCCTTGGTTGCGAAGGAGCGGCTCTTGTCGCAGGCACGTCCATCACCGCATCGCGGCCGAAACGACCGCGGACACGACGACCGGACGAGGCGGTGGGCATCGTTCACGCCGACGGACAATCGCCTTCACGGCAATCGTCAGTCCATGCGCAGACACGTTCCCACGGCAGAAAACAGGGCCACTCCAACTATGTCCAGTCCGACATCACAGCTTGTCGCTGCCAGAGGGGCCCGGGCTGGTCTCTGCTTCGTGAGGTAGGTACAGGTCTCCTGCTATTGCGAGGTGGATCGACGTTCGAACAGATGCTCGAACAACTGAACGGCCTGGTCGGGTTCGGCCAGGACCGAGGCGGCGCAGCCGGTGATAACGAGACCACCGGCGACATCCCAAAGCGACAGGTTCTGCGAGTTGCGCTTGCTCCTGATCAGCCACGCGGCGACGGCTGCGAGCAGCGCGCCGAGGAAGAACATCAGGCTGAATGCGATCATCACCAGTTCCGGATCGAGCGTTTGCGCGATCAGCAGGACCGGCACGATCACCGCAAGACTGAGCGATGAAAGAATGGCCACGGACTGCGTCTCCCGAACAAACCTGTCTTTCCAACTGTCATGGGCTGCAAGGCCCTTGATGGAAGCGCTCATTCCATCCTCTTTTCCTTCGGGCTGCTGAGCGCCGCTGCGGCGCTGCGCCTCACCCGTTTTCCAAGAGGGGCGAGACGCCTCCCGAACCGGAATCAAAATCGATTCCGACCACATCATCCAACAGAGGAACATGAACCCGCGCAACGTGACCATCGGACGCGTGTCAACCGGACGCGCGTTATCACGACGCAGACAGACTCACGCGCGTGTGATCGCGCGTGATATCGGAACAAAAGCCGCGAGTGTTCCCGCATCGCCACGCAGGCAATTCTCATTCTGAGGAACATCGCATCGCAGCCAAGTTGACGCACGCTACGCTTGCTATGGCGATGCGCCGCGAAGGATGAGGCTGCGTGCCTTTCCCCGCTGCGGGCAGAGGTCAAGAAAGAGCGGCGGCCAACTCCACACTCGTCATGGCCGCGACAGTCTCAACGCCGTCATGCCCGGATTTATTCTGGGCATCCACGTCTTCATATCACCGCAGCAAAAGTCGTGGATGGCCGGGTCAAGCCCGGCCATGACGAACTGAGAATACGCAAGACAAGCTGATGATGACGACAGGAGAATTATCGAGCGTTTTTCGTCCCGATGAGCATTGGTAGCGATGCGGCGTCAGCCGCCGACACGCAGCACGCGTCCCGCAACCGGCGGCGCGCTGGTCCATGCGCTCGCGGCGCGGCGCGCAAGTTCCGCAATCAGGCGATCGGCATCCGCGGCCATCGCATCGGGCGCCTGAATGGCGAGACGCTGGAGCGCCCAGCGATAGGACGCCACGCGCTGCTCAAGCGCCTGCTGCGCCCACTGCACCACCAGAACGTTTTCACGCATCCGCGCCTGCGCATCGGTGTATTCGCGCGGCGAGACATCGCCAATGTGAGCGAGCGCCTTGTTGCGCTTGATGTCGAGATCGTTGACCTTGATCGCCAGCGGAATGAACTGGTCGAGCATGGTGAAGTCGTTGCGCACGTCCTCGATCAGCCCGGCATAAGCGGCGATGTGCGAGCGGTGCGGCTCGTCGATCATCTTGCGGCCATAGGCGGTGGGATCGAACACCACCTTCACGCGCCATGGCGCGGGAATGCGGTCATAGTCGCCGAACACGCCCTTCCAGTGCGGGCGCGAATGCGGCGGCTGGATGAAATAGAATGCCTTGTCGCGCAGCTCGCGCTCGTAATCGGTCAGCGCGAATTGCGAGGGAATGCCGTCGAGGCTCTGGGTCGCTTCCTCGCCGACCCAGCGATGCATGTCCTGATGATAGAACATCTGCCGGGTGCGGCCGAAATCCCCGCCATTGCAGCCGACGCCGAAAACCAGGGGAATGATGAAAAGCGGATTGCACATCGCCAGTCTGCCCAGGCGTCCAGCGCCGCGCACCGGCCGCTCGGCGCGAAGATGAGTGATGTCAGGACCGTGCCCGACGACGGCGGCGGCGCCCCGGCGCGGTGCCCTCTTCCGGTCCGCTCCCGCCGCTGGTCTCGTCCGCGTAACGCTCGATCCGGATTGCGGGAAGGATCACCACGGTCGCGCTATGCTCCGGCCGGGCCTGCTCCTTGCCCAACCCTGCGCGCCGCGCTGCGGCGTCTGCCGGGAATGCAATGACGGTCCCCATGAGATTGCCCCTTTATCCCTGTCGCGCGGCGCTCGATCATGCCTGCGACGCACTGTCATTAAGACCAGCGCATGGTTAATGCGGTGTTAATGGAATCGCGCCGATTTCGTCGCGCCCGCGCGCCACGGGCGTCTTTGCGCGCCCGATACTTTCCGGGTGCATAGAGATAGAGTACGGACGGCCAAGGAATTGTCGGCCGGTGCCGATGCGCAGCGTTCCCTCCCCGCAAAATCGTTCCACGAAATCGTGCAGAACGCCGCAATAAAAACCGGCAATGGCGGGAACCCGACAGACCGCGCGAAAGGAGGACTTCTATATACCTCTTACCTGCTGGGAACTTTGGAACGCTCTGTTCGGTAGTCAATGGAGTGCATGTGCCGACGGGTCGAGGTCAAAGTCGTGGACAAACCCCTTCGTCAACTTTCGGAGAATCAATTCCTTAACGTGCTTCCGCGCGAGGATTTCGCGGCGCTTGAGCCGCATCTGAAGATGGTCAGCCTCGATCGCGGCATGACGCTGTATGAGGACGGCGATGCGATCACGGCTGTCCATTTTCCGCTCAAGGGCATGATCTCGCTGGTCACCGTCACCAGCGAAGGCGATTCCATCGAAGCCGGCACCATCGGCGTCGACGGCATCGTTGGCGGCATGACCGCCTTCGGCCTGCACATCGCCCCGGCCAAGGCGATCGTCCAGATTCCGGCGATCCTCGCCGAGATTCCGACAAGCCGGTTCCGCGCCATCGCCGCCAAAAGCGAGGCGATCCGCGATCTGTGCGTGCGCTATAATGAGGTGCAGTTGATCCAGGCCCGCGTCACCGTGGCGTGCAACGCGCTGCATTCGATCGAGCAGCGGTTCTGCAAATGGCTGCTGCAGTCGCGCGAGGTGACGGATGAAGGTGCGGTGTCGCTGACCCAGGAGTTCATGGCGCAGATGCTGGGCGTGCAGCGTTCCTCGGTCTCGCAGGTCGCGACCAAGATGCAGCGGCTCGGCTATATCAGCTATGTGCGCGGACAGATCCGCATTCTCAACCGCGCCGGCCTCGAAGAGACCGCCTGCGATTGCATCGAGTCGATCGCGCACAAGACCGATACGGTCTGGCCGAAGACCGCGCGCAAATAGCCGCGCTCATCAGATCGCCGCCACCGCGGCGCAACGGCTGCCTGCCGCAAGCGCCAGCCGCACGATCATCAGCCTTCAATGCGCCGTCAGCGCGAGAACCGCTCCGCGCCGGTGAGCCGCCGCGGCTGCTGAAATTTCAGCCCCATGCGCTGCCCCTTGGAAATCACCGCGGAGCGCGAGCGTTTCGATTTGGCGGCGGCGCGGGCGGCGGAAATGCCGGCTTCGGCCCACTCGCGAAGCTGGGCTTCCTGTTCCCGCGTCCAGATATGATTGCTGTTTCTCGGCATGTGAAAATCAGGACCAAGGTTGGAGATCATCAAGAACCACGCGCTCCGCCGTGGATGCTCGCGCTTTTATGCGAAAGCACCGACGCAACGCGCCATCAGGACGGCCCATCCAGCCATTCGGGGATCTTCGCACCGGCGATGATCCGTTTCGGCGTATGGGGATTGAGCGTGCCCGCGCTCGCGGACCAGCCTTTGTCAACGATCTCGCGCGCAAAACGTTTCGCTTCGCTCTCATCGATAAACGTGCGCGTCGCGCGCGCGAATTTGCCGTCGTCGCCGTCGAATTTCGGCTCGCCATTCGATTCGTAAGAGACGTACCAGGTGTGCATGCCACTCATCTGAGGAACGGACTGTCGAACGGATCGCAGGGCGACAGTCCCTTCACCTGCCCGCACTCGACGAGAGCGAGGGTCCGCAGCCGGATCGGATCGCGCTCGCCGCCTGGGTCAGGATGTTGTGCGCGAGCACCGCGCGTGTCGCCGAGGTTCGCGACTGAACCGGCAACGCGGCGACCGCATCGTCAAGAACACCTTTCAGAAAACTGATTTCTTCGGGATCGAACGCAGCGCTTCTCATGAGGGCTTACTCCCGCAACGCCGAACTGGACCAGGCTTTGTTGCCTTTGAACTATCGCCTCATGCACCGGGACTGTCTGTCTACTCTCCGACAAACGCCGGCACCCCCTGTCACGATCGCTCGCCAAACACGCAAGTCCGCTCCTCGTTCCATCGAATGCAAAAATTTTTTACTTAATGACGGAAATATTGAATCGATCTGCGCGCACGTTCGATTTTCCCGATATGTCGGCCACTCGACTTTACCGCTCGGTAACACTGCGCCGGTAATTTCGAACCTGTCGATAGTATCGTTCTGCGTTCGACATACGATATCCAGTATGGATGAGGTTCTGAACTGCGCGACCACCCGGCATTTTCTCCGAGCCGCCAGGCACCCGATCGCTTGAATTCCGACGGCTCCACGCGTCAGCCCGTCCCCTCTTTCTCTTCAAATTTCTGTCGTCGTTCCGACCTGTGAATCGAGGATTCCCATGGCCTTTCTGTCGCGTTTCAAAATTCTGACCAAAATTCTTTCGGTCATCGTGCTGCTGTCGGTCATCGCCATCGCCATGGCGGTTCTCGGCATCGGCTCGTTGAAGTCGCTCAACGACGCGACCACGCGCATGGAGGCCAGCGCCGAGAAGGCGTTGCTGTCGCAGCAGATCGCGGTGAACCTCGTCACCATGAACCGCGCGCAGTTCCAGATCTCGACCAACCCGGAGAAGGAAAACCGCGAGGCGGCGCGACAGATCATCGAGCAGGAGACCAAGCAGTTCAACGAACGGCTGCAGGCGCTCTACAAGGATGCCGACTCCGATTCACAGCAGATTCTGACTCTGGTGGAGATGAACTGGTCGCGCTACAGCACCGATCTTGAGAACACCTATCGCGCGGCTGAAGCGGTCACCGATTCGAAGGTGTCGGCGGAGATGGACACCCTGCGCAACGATGCGATCGCCAGCGCCGAGATCGCCAACCGGATGCGGATCAGCCTGCGCGACTATTCCGAAAAGCTGCAGAAGAAAGTGTCGCAGGAATCCGCCGCGGCCACCGCGGAATACGCCCAGACCTCGCAGATGCTGATCGCCACCGCCGTGATCGGCATCGCATTCGGCCTGATCGCCGGCTTCCTGATCGGCCAGTACGGCATCGCGAGGCCGATCCGCTCCATGGTGGCTCTGCTGCAGCGCCTTGCCAGCGGCGACTACAACCTCGACGTCGAAGGCGCGGGTCGCCGGGACGAAGTCGGCGACATCGCCAGGACGGCCGAGGTGTTCAAGGAGAACGGTCTCGCCAAGATCCGTCTCGAGGACGAGCAGAAGGAGACCGCCGAGCGCATGGCGGCCCAGCGTAAGGCGGACATGCATCGCCTCGCCGATGACTTCCAGCAGTCCGTCGGCGCCATCGTCGATGTCGTGGCTTCCGCCGCGACCGAAATGCAGGCGACCGCCAATCAGCTCACCGCTTCGGCGCAGGAAACCTCGGCACAGTCGAGCTCGGTCTCCGCGGCCGCCGACCTTGCCGCCTCCAACGTCACCTCGGTGGCGGGCTCGGCCGAGGAGTTCGGCGCGTCGGTCTCGGAGATCGGCCGGCAGGCAGAGCGATCCTCGCAGATGACGCGTTCGGCCGTGACCGAGATCGAGGCCGCGGCCGTGACGGTCGGCGAGCTCAGCCAGGCGGCGGCGCGGATCGACAACATCGTCGATATCATCTCGACCATCGCGGACCAGACCAACCTGCTCGCGCTCAACGCGACCATCGAGGCGGCGCGCGCCGGCGAAGCCGGCCGAGGCTTTGCGGTGGTGGCCTCCGAGGTCAAGGAGCTGGCAACCCAGACCGCGAAAGCGACGGCCGAGATCGGCACCCAGCTTGCCGGCATTCAGGCCTCGACCGACAAGGCCGTCGCCGCCATCGAGGGCGTGACCAGGACGGTGCACGAGATCGACACCACGGCATCGGCCATCTCCGCCGCGGTCGAGGAGCAGACCGCCGCGACGCGCGAGATCATCAATGCCGCGACGCAGGCCTCGCTCGGCACCGGCGAGGTGACCGCAAACATCTCCGGCGTCGCCACCGCCGCCGAGCAGACCGGCATGGCCGCAAGCCAGGTGCAAAGCTCGTCCGCCGACCTCGCCCAGCAGGCCGAGCAACTGCGCTACCAGATGAACGAGTTTCTCGAAAACGTCCGCGCTGCGTAAGCGCATCGCGCATCGCGCATCCCCGCAACAGCAAACCCCGGAGCGAAAATGCTCCGGGGTTCTTGTTTGCAAGCTGGCGATGACGACGGATGCACCGCTGCTGAAATCAGTTGCTGCAAGCGCTTGGCCTCATGGTTCGAGACGCGAGGCTATCGCCTCGCTCCTCACCATGAGGAACAGGTGCACCTCCCGCGCAGGTAAGCATCCGCTCCGATAACAGCCCCCGATTACCCCCCTCATCCTGAGGAGCGATCCGCAGGATCGCGTCTCGAAGGATGAGGGGGGCGCTTCTCGACCCCGCGTGCGCGAACACCCTCCTGGCCACCCACAGCATCGCCGGCAAAGACGTGGATGGCCGGAATAAATCCGGCCATGACGGCGTGGCACAGGGCTTCATTGGCTCCCCCGCGGGTCCCCATTTGCCGCCAATTGACTCCATTCCCTTAACGGAGTGCTAATCTTAATAGCTTGTTAAAGTGAGGGTTCTAGATTCGGGACAGGTTTCACTCCTCAGCATGGCAGCATGAGCGCTCCCCCGATGTTTCAAGGCTTCGACGGCCTGTTGTCGCTGTCCCGTCGCGAGGGCGTCGATATCCGTCCGACCTTGCTGCGCGTGCTGACCGACCTCTACGTCCAGACCGCCCATCACAGCTATGACGAGGAGCTGCAGTTCGTCGAACTGGCGAGCCGGCTGCTCGACCAGGTGGACGATGCCACCCGCGCGGTCGTGCGCGCCCGCCTCTCGGTCTATCCGCGCACCCCGCATGCCCTGCTGCGCAAGCTCGCGCTGCCGCAGCCGCGCTATCAGCGCATGCCGCTCGCCCCGCCGCTGCAGCCGGTCGAGACCCAGGACGTGGTGTTCGTGGACGACAACGATCTCGAATTCGTCGATGCGCCGGAGATCGCGACCGCCGAAACTGCCGCCGGCGACCAGCCCACCGCCGAGCCTGCACCGGCCGCCGACATGCCAGCCGCCCCGGCCAGCGCGCCCACTCTGGCGATGAAGCCGGAGGACGCCTCCTCGCTCAACGACATGTTCCTCGCCGCGCCCTCGAAAGAGCGCGCCAAGATCCTGATGGGCCTCGAATCCGCGCCGCTCAAGCCCTCGATCAAGGTCGATCCCAAACGCGCGGCACGCGCGCTGGCAAGGCTCGAACAGGCGGCGCTGGCCGCCGACATGCCGGCCTTCATCGCCGAGCTCGGCGATGCGCTGATCCTGCCTGCCCATGTCGCGAGCGCGATCGTGCACGATCCGCTGGGCGAGCCGCTGGCCTGCGCCGCCAAGGTGCTCGGCATGCCGGGCGACGCCTTCCAGCGCGTGCTGCTGTTTCTCAACCCGGCGATCGGCTCCTCGGTGATGGACGTCTATCGGCTGGCGCGGATGTACGATCATCTCGGCGAGCGCGCGGCGCTGATCATGCTCGCAACCTGGCGCGGCGCCTCGATCGCGACCACTCGCGCCAAATATCGCCCGGCCCTCTACGACGACGAGCGCCAGCGCGCCCGCCCGGCCGCCTCGCATCATCCTGCCGCCGCACCGGCCACGGCGGACACTGCGCGCTTTGGTCCGCGCGCGCCCGGCACCCGTCAGGGCTGAGGCCGTTACACCCCGGCTCTCTGGAACGAATCTCACTCCGATCCCGCGGCCGTGATCTGGCCGGCTCCTTGAAACGAGCTAGAGTGCCGCCGGTCGGACGACCGGCGGAGACGGGGCATGAGGATTTTGATGATCGCGGCGGCGCTGCTGGCGCTGGCCATGCCGGCGATGGCGCAGATGGGCGGTGGCGGCGGCCGGCAGCGGGGCATGCACAAGGACGGGCCCGCCGCGCCGGATAGCGCCGCGCTGCAGAAGAAACGCGAGGCCGAGGCCCGCGCCGCCAAGGCGGCGATGGACAAGATTCCGGCCCCCAAGGAAAAATATGATCCCTGGAAGATCGAGCGCTGATTGAGACTGACAAGGACTCCGGCCTAAACCGCTAGTCCAAATCGTCATTGCCGGGCTGGACCCGGCAATCCATCCGCTTTGAAAAGACGGATGCCCGGATCAAGTCCGGGCATGACGGTCAGAAAACTACCCGCCCACCAGATCGAGGAAATGCCGCCCGGCTTTGTCCTCGATCTCGACGATCCAGACATCGGGATCGAACCCGATCTCCTTTTGCAGACGCTCCTCGATTTTCTGCTCAGCCACCGGCTCCGGCGGCGATGCGACGAACGCCCGCTCGCTCGGCCGGCTCTCGCCGTAGCTCGTCTGCGGCGCGGGCGCGAACAGCATGGCGTTGCCGTCCAGCAGCGCCAGCTTGACGAACACCGCCCCCGCTTCCTCGGAGCCGCGCCGGCGCACCGCGCCGAACACGCCCTCGGTCTGGCAGCGGCGCAGATAGGCCGCCACCCAGATGCTTGATTTCAGTCGCATGGCGGCAAACTACCCCAGCATCACGCCGGGGGCCATCAATCGATCGGACGGCCGGTCAGCTTGACCAGCTCCTGCACCAGCCAGTCCGACATCTTGCCGGTCTGCGGCTTCTTGCGGTCGGCCTCGAACTTGCGGATCGCGGCCTGCGTCTCGGGACCGACATTGCCGGTCGGCTTGAACTGGCCGTAGCCGTATTCGGTCAGCGCGCGCTGCACCTGGGAAACACGGCGGGTCGAGTTGATCAGGTCGCCGACCGGATCGTGATGCGCCGGGATCGCGGCGGGCGGCCGCGCGACGCCGGCGGCCTTGGTGGCGGCCACCGCCTTCGGCGCCTCGACCGGTCTGGTCTCGACGGGTTTGGCTTCCACCGGCTTGACGCTCTCGGCTTCCACCGGGCGCGCACGCGGCAGCAGCGGCTGCGCCGGCACCTCGGCGACCGGCGTCGGCGCGGTCAGCAACACCTTCTCGGCCGGCCCGAACATCGGCGAAGGATGCCGGCCCGCCTGCAGGAAGGTCGCGTTGATGATGATTGCCATGACGCCGCCGAACGCCACCACGCCCGCGAACGTATCCTTCGGGCTGTGCAGCAGCGCGCGCATCAACAGGTTGGGCTCCTGCTCGATTGCCACCGCCTGCGCGGCCTTGCCGCGACGCGGGCGGCGGGGCATGTCGTCGTCGATCTCGATCCGTCTAGGCAATTTTCTTCACCGGAGTTTCTTTCGCCTCCGCGCGCGGCGCGGGAGCGAGCGTTGCAATCGTGCCGGACTTCGCCGGCGTAAAGGTCAGAGGCAGCGCGACGCACACCGTGGTGCCCTCGTCGATCCGGCTGTCCACCGTCATCTCGCCGCCATGCAGCGCGACCAGGCTTTTCACGATCGAAAGGCCAAGGCCCGTGCCCTCGTGGCGGCGCTGATAGGTCTTGCCGGCCTGGAAGAACGGATCGCCCAGCCGCTTGAGATCGTCCGCACTGATGCCGACGCCGGTGTCGGTGACGCGCATCGCAAGGCGCGAGCCCTCGACGGCGGCCGAGACGGTCACCGAGCCGCCGCGCTCGGTGAACTTGATCGCGTTGGACAGAAGGTTGAGCAGGATCTGCTTGAACGCCTGCGGATCGCCGATCATCTGCGGCAGGTCGTGCGGCACGCGGGTGGCAAGATCGATGCCGTTGTCGCGCGCTTTCAGCACCATCAGATTGCAGCAGCTCAAAAGCTTGTCGCGCGGCGAAAACTTCTCCGGCAGCAATTCGAAATTGCCGCTCTCCATCTTCGACATGTCGAGAATGCCGTTGACCACCGACAACAAGTGCAGCCCGGATTCGTTGATCAGCGTCGCATATTCCTTGCGCCGCGCCGCGTCGAGCTTCATCTCGTCCTCGCGTACGATCATTTCCGAGAAGCCGATGATGGCGTTCAGCGGCGTGCGCAACTCATGGCTCATGGTGGCGAGGAACTGCGACTTCGACGCCCCCGCCCGCTCCGCCTCGATCCGCGCGGCTTCCAGCGCCTGTTCCTGCGCCTTGCGCTCGGTGACGTCACGCATCACCGAGACCACGCCCTCGCTCGCGCCGTGAGCCTGCTCCAGCGGACGGCAGCGCATCTCGACCCAGATGAATTCGGCCGATCCGCCGCGCGCCGCTTCCCGCCGCACCCGGAATTCGACGCTGCAGGATTCGCCGCCGCGCGCCGCATCCGACAGCGCCGTCAGATAGGCCGGACGGTCGGCGACATGAACGCGGTCGAACAGTCCATGGCCGAGCAGCCACGCCACCGGCGCGCCGAGCAGCGCTTCTGCCGCCGGCGAAATGAAGCTGACATCGCCATTGCGGCCATGGCGCGCGATCACGTCGCTGATGTTGCGCGCCAGCAGGCCGTAGCGGTCTTCCTCTTTGTCGAGCAGCAGGCGGCTGGTGCGCGCCAGCGATTCGGTGCCGAAGGCGAGGCCCGCGGTGTAGATCGTGGCCGAGACGATGCCGAGCGCGGCGAACAGCGGCCCGGTCGCATCGACAATCTGCGAGGCCGGCAAGGCATTGCCTGCTTCCAGCAGCATCAGGATCAGCACGCAGCCAAGACTCAGCGCCACTGCGGACGCGACCACGCGGCGCGAAGCCGACAGCGCCGCTTCCAGCGGCACCGCGATCAGCCAGATCGCCGCGAAGGAGGAAACGCCGCCGGTGACGGACGCGATCGCGAAGATCACGGCGGCCAGCGCCAGCGAAGAGAGCATGTGCGCGCTCTCGAAACGGCCGGTGCGCGACAGATAATAGGAAATCAGGATTGGCGACACCAGCCAGACCAGCACCATCACCTCGATCACCGAGGGCGCGCCGCGCAGCGCCAGATAAAGCGGCAGCGACGCGAACGCGATCAGGCTGCCCATCAGGCGCGGGGCGATGAAGGCACGGTGTTGCGCGCTCTTCATCGCATCGGCACGCACAGACGCGTGCAGGAGCGAATCCAGATGGTCGCGCAGGGTTTCGATCAGTGTCACTTTATGTCGTCCGCGGTTTTGCCCGCCATATCTGGCGCGCCGGACCGCCCCCTTTTTTCGTTGGGGGATCGTGTCAGAGCGAACTTAAGCGAACACTAAGGCTGCGCTTTCAAGTTGCCACACAGCGCGTTCCACACCGTTTTCCGGCGCTTGCCGTCCGTCAAACGACCGCGATGGTGAACGCAAGGTTTCCAGCGCGGGAAAATATGGTTTCAAAAGTGTGGACACGCGCCGCCATGCAGCCATGCGATGCCATGCATGCGTCAATCGAAAATTTACGCCAAACAAATTCATTGCAATTTGATGCAAATTGGCGGGACCGCAAACACTGCGGATTTATCGCCGTCTGCTAGATCACATCACGGGATGGGTGCGGCTTTGCCGCGAGGGATGATCGAAGACGACGGGGCTTGCGATGTTTTTTTTGTTGCGCATGGCATTCTGGCTCGGGCTTGTGCTCGTGCTGCTGCCGACCGACAAGACACCGGATGCCGACAAGCAGCCGCAGGTGGACACTGTCGAAGCGGTGACCGCCGCGAGCGCGGCCGTGTCCGACATGGCCCAGTTCTGCAATCGTCAGCCCGCCGCCTGCGCGGTCGGTGGCCAGGCTGCGAGCGTGATCGGCGCGCGGGCGCAGGCCGGCGCGAAGAAGGTCTATCACTTCTTCACCGACAAGACCGATCAGGCCGACAAGATGGACGCCGAAAAATCCGATAAGACCGACCGCGCCGAGAAGACCGCGCCCGACGCCACGCCGGCGAAGAAGGCACGCGAGAAGCGCGTGCTCGACCGCAAGAATCCGGATCACACCGGATCGATCCCCGATGGCACGGACTCCGACGCCGATGCCGATAGCGGCGAGATGCAGACCGCGCAGGCCCACGACACCCTGACGCCGGACGACCTGCAGATCGAATGGCAGTCGCCGCTGCCGTGATCTGCATCATCGACCTCATCCTTCGAGACGCATCGCTTGCAGCGATGCTCCTCAGGATGAGGAGCGCAGCCAGCGAGACCCTCCTAGCGCATTAATCCTCATGGTGAGGAGGCGCCACCAGCGCATTTACGCGCGTCTTCCGACGCGCTATGGCGCCGTCTCGAACCATGAGGCCCCATCCATCACCACACCGTCATGGCCGGATTTATTCCGGCCATCCACGCTCTTTCTCGCCGATCCTTCGTGAAGACGTGGATGCCCGCAACAAGCGCGGGCATGACGGTCTTCAAAATCGCGAGCCGATTTGCGAACTCTCACCGAGCACCACCTGCTCCTTCTCCCCGCCGGCGGGGAGAGGTGAAGAAGGAGCCTCGTGGCGCGGAGGTTCGAATCCTTCCGATTTTCCGCCCTGAAACCCCGCTTTTGCCCCTCGGCGAACTCGCTTTCGTGCCGGACTCTTCTTATATAGAACGGGTTCCAGTAAACGCGCTGCGCGGCAGACCGCCGAAGACGGCGCCCGCCGCAGCCATGCCAAGCAAGACCATGATGACCATCGACGATATCCGGGAAAACTTCGAGCTGCTCGATGAGTGGGACGACCGCTATCGTTATGTCATCGAGCTTGGCCGCTCGCTGGAGCCGATGCCGGAGGAAGAACACACCGACGCCAACAAGGTGCGCGGCTGCACCAGCCAGGTCTGGCTCGCGCGCCAGCCCGATCGCGGCACGCCGGACCGGCCGGTGCTGCATTTCCGCGGCGACAGCGACGCTCATATCGTGCGCGGTCTGGTTGCGATCCTGCTGACGCTCTATGCCGGCAAGACCGCGCAGGAAATCCTCGACACCGACGCGCTGGCGCTGTTCGACGAGTTCGGTTTCCGCGAGCACCTGACGCCGCAGCGCTCCAACGGCCTGCGCGCGATGGTCGACCGCATCCGCGCCGACGCCCGCGAGACCCTCGCGGCGGCGTAACGCCACCTCACTGTTCTAATCGGATCAGAGAAAAGTCGTCATGGCCGGGCTTGACCCGGCCATCCACGTCTTTCTTGCTGCGATAACCCGAAGACGTGGATGCCCGCGACAAGCGCGGGCATGACGGATTGGTATTGCGGCTGACATCAACAACAAATCCTCATCCTGAGGAGCCGTCTTGGCCGCGTCTCGAAGGATGAGGCGCGGCTCCATCCTTCATGATTCGAGACTCGAGGCTACGCCTCGCTCCTCACCATGAGGATCATCACAAGCACGCTTTACCCGCCGACCTTACTCGTGAACGCCACATCCTCGGCTAGCCAGGTGCGGATCGCCGCGCCACGACCGGTCTCCGCCCGCGGCCGCAATCCGTAATGCCGCGCCAGGCGATCGAGCGCGAGTTGCAGCACCACCTTGGCCGAGCGCGAGGGCCAGCCGCGTTCGCGCTCGACATCCTCCAGTCCGCGCAGGAAGCAGCAGACGTCGAGGAGCACGCCGGACAATTCCGGCCCGCAAGCCTCGAGCGCAAGACGCATCCGCTGCCGCGCCGCGACGACGACATCCATCATCTCGCCGGCGCCGTGGCCGCCGCCCCGTACCCGGCCGGCGCCCGACCAGCTCGAGGTGACGCGCGGCGAGAGTTGCCCGCAGGTGAAATCGGCGCGCAGCTTCTCGCCCGCGATGAACTGGCTGTGGTCGATCATGGCATGGCCGTCGCGGCCCTTGCGCCGCGCGAGCCAGGCCAGCGGGCTTTCGCTGTCGTTGACCACGACGCGCGCAATGCCTTCCGCCGTCATGACCTCGCGAACCGACAGATCGAGATGCTGGGCACGGGCGGCATCGATCCCGACGCTGTCCGGCAACGAAGATGCAGTGCGGGATCGCGCAGATTTCTGCGAGCGATGAGCTTTCATCAGGCACGCCCCTCGCGATCGGAGGCAGCAGTCAATCCGCAGGCGCGTTCCAGCAATGCCAAGCGGCGGTCGAACCAGCGGTCGTCGCGGCGGTCTTCCACGACGCGGCAGGCATGGGCGACAGTGGTGCGGTCGCGCGCAAACAGCCGGCCGACCGCTTCGAAGCTCAGCGCGAAGCCGATATGACAGAGATACATCGCAACCTGCCGCGCCAGCGCGGCGCGCGGCGAGCCGCGCGAGGGCGCAACGAGTTCGGCCAGCGCCACGCCGAAATCCTCCGCCACGCGCGAGCTGACGCGACGGCAGGCAGCAAGGTTAGGCCGCGTGCTTTGCAGCCGCGGACCGGGCGCGCAAGCCGGACGCGCCCCCTCCGCAGCTGCGAACGATGCCGGAGATTTATCGGCGGTCGCAAGCTTCTCGCGCCTCGGTGGCCGGACGGTCCCCTCCTTCACGGCTGACATCAATACCGGCTTGGAAAGACAGGAACGCTCAACCATCGCCACACCTCATTAGGAATTAATACCTACATCCTAGCGAGGCTGCTGTCACCGGGGATAGCTATCCCCGGTCAAATTTCATCCGATGGAAAAGACTGGCAGATCAGGTATTTGGCATCGCTGCCGGGTCTAGCGCTTGCGGCGGCGCTGCTGGCCGAGGCCCATCTTCTTGGCGAGCTGGGAGCGGGCCACAGCGTAGTTCGGCGCCACCATCGGGTAGTCCGCGGGCAGGCCCCACTTCTCGCGATACTGCTCCGGGCTCATGCCGTAGCGGCTGCGCAGATGGCGCTTCAACGACTTGAAGCGTTTGCCGTCCTCCAGACACACCAGATATTCCGGCGTCATCGACTTTTTCACAGACACCGCCGGACGCACCGGCTCGGCGGACACCGCCTCCGCGCTGCCGTTGGACACGCGCTGCAAGGCAGCATGCACCTGCGCGATCAGTCCGGGAATCTCCGCCGCCGTCGTGGTGTTGTTGCTGACATAGGCCGACACGATGCTCGCCGTCAGTTCGACGAAACCTTTTGCACCGGACTCGCTCATGGCTGATGACTTCGCTGGTGAAGGTGGCGGTAGCGATGGTGTCGAAAGCGGTCCAGGGCGTCTTGCCGATCAGTCCGGGTCCGTTTTACGAGCGATGCGGTCATCTTCGATGACGCATCATGACTTGTAACTATGATTTAATACTGGGTTCATGACAAGTAAAACGCCGCTGAACGCATAGGCGGATTACGGCGCGCGAGCACGCGCCGCGATGTGTCAGCTGCGCTGTTCGAGATGCGCGCGCAACGCCTCGATCGACTCGAACCGCACCATGCCTTCCGGCATCTGCGCTTCGATCGAACCGTCCGAATAAAGCGAATACGCCATGGAATCGACCACGCCGGATTTCACCACGGTCACCGATGCCGCTTCGCTCCGACGCGGTGGCTGATAGCGCGGGCTGCTCGCAGGCCGTGCGGGCCGCGGTGCAGCTTCCGACGCCGGCGTAAAGTCAGGCTCGGCGCGCGAAGGCTCGGTCTGCGTCCACGGCGGCTCGAACGTGTCATGCGGATCAGCGCCAGCCTCACGCGTCGATGATTCCTCCGGCGCAGGTTCAGGCGTGGGCGATGGCGGCGCGGCGGCCTGCTCGCGACGGCGCGATGAAAACAGGAAATTGCGATTGGGCCGCTCACCAAGACCAGCCCGCTCACCAAGGCCGGGCCGTTCGCTTGAAGGGTCGGACACGCGGTCACGCGCGCGCGGGATCGGCGGAATGGTGCGCGTGCGTGTGTGCTGCTCATCCGACCATGGCGGCGCATCGCTCGTCGTTTCAGATTGCGGCGTCGCGCGAGTCGACAACGGTGACGACGTAGAAGACGTTGGCCGTTCTGCTGGCAGATCGAGCGGCGGCAGCTCAGTCTCGACGGCCGTCTCCTCGCGCGAGAACAGGACATCGGCACGGCCATGCGGACGCGATGTCGGCCGCGCCGGAGTCGGAACAGCAACCGACGGCTCAGGCATCGCCGGTGCACGCGGTACGTCCGGCGTCAGCGAGATCACCGGTGGCGGTGCCGCAACGGCTTCACCGCCAAGACGACGCGGCAGGTTCTTGAGTTCACGCAGGACAAGGCCGAGACCGATCAGCAGCAGGCCGGTGCAGGCAACAACCGATCCGGCAAGGATCATCGTGCCGCCAAGACTGAACTCCTTGATCGAAATCCCGTACAGGACGGTCAGGCACCCACCGCACAGCGCGACCGTTCCGGCTAACAACAGGGCAATCATACGTAAACTCCAAACCGTCGAACGAACCTGTCGCGGTCTTCATGGAACACAATACTGGCAGATGATCGGCATTACCAAACGGTAATTTTACCAGTCAAACCCTTAGATCGGCAGGTAAATCGGCATTCTATTGTACCGAAACGCCTCGTTTGACCTTTGGCGCCGTGCGGTTTCATTGCTTAACGCACGACGCCCCTCCGGGTGCCATGGCCGCCTCTACGATGCCTTGATCTCACCCGGATTGTTGCAATGCATTAGGGAATTTGCGCCACAATCCTCAATTACTTGACCATCCAATTGTGGATATATTCCGCACTGAACCGGCCATCCCCACCGGCGCTCGGGGAATCAGGCTCACAGCATCATGTCCTCCATCACGAGTTCGGCTCCAGCGACGCCCGCGCGACGTTCGATGGATCGGATATGCGATGAGCTCGCTTACGCAACGCTGGCCATCGTCGCTCTTGTCGCCGGCCTGACGTTTCGCGATTACGGCCTTGGCTGGGACGACTATACCCATGCCGAATATGCCGACCTGCTGCTGCGGATGTTCGGCTCCGGCTTCAAGGACACGGCCGCGCTCTCCTTCGCCAATCTCTACATGTATGGCGGCGGCTTCGACATGGCGGCGGCGCTGCTGCACAAGATCATTCCGCTGGAGTTGTTCGAGACCCGCCGCCTGCTTGGCGCGATCGTCGGGCTGATCGGCCTCGGCATTACCTGGCGCCTTGCGCGCCGGATCGGCGGCCCGGTGGCCGGACTTGCGGCAGTGCTGCTGCTTGCTTTGTGCCCGACCTATTACGGGCACATGTTCATGAACCCGAAGGACGCGCCCTTCGCGGTGGCGATGATCTTCCTCATGCTCGGGCTGGTTCGGCTCGCCGAGGAATACCCCGCGCCCTCCCCGCATACAGTTCTGATCGTCGGCCTCGGCGCAGGACTGTCGCTCGGCTGCCGTGTCCTCGGCGGCCTCGCGTTGATCTACGCCACGCTCGCTTTCGTTCCGATCTGGCGCGCGGACATCAAGGCTCACGGCTGGGGCGAAGCAGCGCTCCGCCTGGGGCGCGCGAGCTACTATTTGCTGCCGGGTCTCCTGCTTGGCTATCTGGTGATGGGGCTGATCTGGCCGTGGTCGATCATCGAGCCGGGCAATCCGCTGCATGCGGTGACCTACTTCTCGAACTTCTTCGAGAAACCGTGGAAAGAACTGTTCGACGGCGCCATGGTCTCTGTCCCCGACATGCCGTGGTTGTATCTGCCGACGCTGTTCGCGCTGCAACTTCCCGAACTGCTGCTCGGCCTGTGCATCGCTGGGCTCGCCATCACGATCGTCTCGGCGACTCGCCCCGAGGTCGATGCCCGGCGCAAGACCATCCTCGGCATGATCGCGCTGGCGGCCTTCCTGCCGCTTGTCATCGCAGTGGTGAAACGCCCGGCGCTCTATAACGGTATTCGCCACTTCGTGTTCGTCCTGCCGCCGATGGCGGTGCTGGCAGGTGTGGCCTTCGGCGATCTGGTAAAGTGGATCGAGCGCAAGAACTATGGACATGCGGTTCAGGGTGGCGTTGCCGCGCTGTTCGCCATCGGCCTTGCCCTGCCGCTGGTGCAGATGATCCGGCTGCACCCCTACCAGTACACGCACTTCAACTACATCGCCGGCACCGTGCGCGAGGCTGACCATCGCTACATGCTGGATTATTGGGGGCTCGCCTTGAAGCAGGCCTCGCAGAGCCTGCGCGAGCAGATCATCGAACGACAGGAAATCCCGCCAGTCGGGCGCAAGTGGAAGGTCGCAGTGTGCGGCCCGCAGCGCCCTGCCCAGGTCGCGCTCGGGCCGGACTTCACGATCGGGTGGGACAGCCACGCGGCCGACTTTGCCATGACCCTCGGCGAGTTCTACTGCAAGGGTCTCACCGCGCCGGTGATCGCGGAAATCAAGCGCGATGATGTCGTATTCGCCCGGGTCTATGACATCCGCGGCCAGAGCATCGCCAGCCTGCTTTCGATCCCGGAGCCATGAAGCTTCGGCCTTGGTCTTGACGTCAGCGCAGCAGGCCATAAATTCAGGCCATCACCCTCTACACGAGACTTTCAAACGCCGTCCAATCCCGGGCGGCGTTTTCACATGTGAGAGGACTTCACGCGCCTTACCCGCGTGGCGCTTCGGCGAGCGCGGCAAGAATCCGCGCCCAGGAGCGGATGCCCTTATGGAAGCTCTTGAGGTCGTACTTCTCGTTGGGCGAATGAATGTTGTCGTCCTCAAGACCAAAGCCGATCAGCACGGTATCCAGTCCGAGGGTGCGCTTGAAATCCGCCACGATCGGGATCGACGCGCCCGACCCGATCAACAGCGCCTCCTTGCCCCACTCATCGGTCAGCGCCCGCTTCGCAGCGGCGAGCGGCTTCATACCCCAGTCCAGCGCGATCGCCGGCGCGCCGGCGTGATCGATGAACTCGGCCGAGCAGTCGGCCGGAAGCCGCGCGGTCACGTAATCGCGGAACGCCTTCCGGATCTTTTCCGGGTCCTGCCCCTCGACGAGGCGGAATGACACCTTGGCGGACGCTTCCGCCGGGATGACGGTCTTGGAGCCCTCGCCGGTGTAGCCGCCGACAATGCCGTTGATATCGCAGGTCGGCCGCGAAGAAATCTGCTCGATCAGAAGGCGGTCCTTTTCGCCGGCCGGCACTGACAGGCCGATCGGCTTGAGGAACGTTTCGGACGACAGATTGAGCGACTTCCACTGCGCCAGAACATCCGCAGGCAGATCCTTCACGCCGTCATAGAAGCCGGGAATGGTGATGTGGCCGTTCTCGTCATGCAGGCCGCCGAGAATCCGGGTCAGCACGCGGATCGGATTCTGCGCGCCGCCGCCAAAAATACCGGAATGCAGATCGCGGCTCGCCGCCTTGATGCGGACTTCGTCATAGACCAGCCCGCGCAATGAAGTGGTGATCGCCGGCGTATCGGGGTCCCACATGCCTGTGTCGCAGACCAGCGCGAAATCTGCGGCAAGATCGGCTTTATGTTTGGTGAGGAACGGGCCGAAGTTCTTCGAACCGACCTCCTCCTCGCCTTCGATCAGGATAGTGACATCAAGCGGCAGCGAGCCGGTCACGCTCTTCCACGCCCGGCACGCTTCAACAAACGTCATCAACTGACCCTTGTCGTCCTCGGCACCGCGGGCGACGATAATCTTGCGGCCATCGGCGTGATCGGTCACAACCGGCTCGAACGGCGGACGGTGCCAGAGCGAAAGCGGGTCGACCGGCTGGACATCGTAATGCCCGTAGAACAGCACATGGGCACCCTTGCCCGGACCGATACCGTTGCTCTTGCCGACAATCGCCGGATGCCCCGCCGTGGGACGAACCTCGGTCGAAAACCCGATGCTGGCGATGTCCGCCGCCAGATGTTCGGCAGCCCTCCTGCAATCCTCCGTGAAAGCCGGATCGGCGGAAATCGACTTGATGCGCAGCAGCGTGAAAAGCCGCTGCAGGCTGTTGTCGAAATCGGCATCGACGCGCTCAAGAACGGAAGCAAGCTGGGACGGAACGGACATGCAGAGCCTTTGTTTGTCGAGATGACGCCGCCCGAGGACGCGCGTCAGAAGCCATCAATAACGATCAGCGGCGTAGCAGGCTGCCGAGCACGTTGCGCACGATCGAGCGGCCGACCGAACCGCCCAGCGAGCCGCCGAGCGACTTGCCGACACTGGCAGCGACGTCGCCCGCGACCTTGTTGGTCACCGAGCGCGTAACGCTGCGGGCGATCACCTGACCGGTCGAAAGCTTGCCGCGCGGGGTGTTGGTGCCGAAGATCGAGCCGACGATGGAGCCGACCTGGCCGAGCACGCCGCCTCCGCCCTCCGCCTCGGCCGCCGTGGCGCTGACGCGCTTCTGCAGCATCTCATAGGCGGACTCGGAATCGATGGCAGTATCGTATTTTCCCTTCACCGGGCTCGCGGCGATGATCGCCTTGCGCTCTTCCGGCGTGATCGGCCCGATCCGCCCGGACGGCGGGCGGATCATGACACGCTCCACCATCGCCGGGGTGCCGTTGCCTTCGAGGAAGGAGACCAGCGCCTCGCCCTTGCCGAGCTCGGTGATGACCTGCGCGGTATTGAGCTTGGGATTGGGCCGGAAGGTCTCCGCCGCCGCCTGCACCGCCTTCTGGTCGCGCGGCGTGAAGGCGCGCAGCGCATGCTGGACCCGGTTGCCCAGCTGGGCCAGCACCCGGTCCGGCACGTCGATCGGATTTTGCGTGACGAAGTAGACGCCGACGCCTTTGGAGCGGATCAGACGCACCACCTGCTCGATCTTGTCCATCAGCGCCTTGGGCGCGTCGTTGAACAGCAGATGGGCCTCATCGAAGAAGAACACCAGTTTCGGCTTGTCCGGATCGCCAACCTCCGGCAACTCCTCGAACAGCTCCGACAGCAGCCACAGCAGGAACGTCGCGTAGAGGCGCGGACTCTGCATCAGCTTGTCGGCGACGAGAATGTTGACATAGCCGCGGCCGCTGGAGTCGGTCCGCATGAAATCCTTGAGCTGGAGCGCCGGCTCGCCGAAAAACTTCTCGCCGCCCTGGTTTTCCAGCACCAGAAGCTGGCGCTGGATGGTGCCGACGGTCTGTTTCGAGACGTTGCCGTATTGGGTGGTGAGCTGATCGGCATTCTCGGCGATGAAGGTGAGGATCGCGCGCAGATCCTTCATGTCGAGCAGCAGAAGGCCCTGCTCGTCGGCCACACGGAAGGCGATATTGAGCACGCCTTCCTGCACGTCATTCAAATCCATCATCCGCGACAGCAGCAGCGGTCCCATTTCGGAGACGGTGGCGCGGACCGGATGGCCCTGCTCGCCGAAAACGTCCCAAAACACTGTCGAGAACTGATCGGGCTGGAAGGCCAGCCCCATATTCTTGGCGCGGCTGAGGATAAAGTCCTTCGCTTCCCCGATTTCGGAGATGCCGGACAAGTCGCCTTTGATATCGGCGGCGAAAACCGGCACGCCGGCGCGGGCAAAACCCTCCGCCATCACTTGCAAGGTGACCGTCTTGCCGGTGCCGGTGGCGCCGGTGACAAGGCCGTGGCGATTGGCGAGACCGAGCGTCAGAAACGCGGGCTGTTCGCCCTTGCCGATGAAGATCGCCTTGTCGGTGTCAGCCGACGCCGGCGCAGGAGTAGGGGCAGGAGCCCCCGAAGCCTTGGCTGCCGCCTTGGGCGTCTTGGTTGTCTTCGCCATTGTCTTCTGCCTCTCGCGGTATCGCAGTGTCGCGCGCACTTTATTTTCATGATGCGGGCCGCATCTTGCAACTCAAATGGAACCGGTCAACGGCTAGAACACGCGTGTGGATCGAATTTTCTGAAATAAATCCAACATCGCCTGCTTTTCAGGCCCGCTCCGATCAAACGCGATCATCGTGACCACTTCAATTTGAACAAACGTCGCGGTTTCGCTTGCATTGCTGCAACACATCGGACGCATTGAAGAGATTCTCGACCTTCCGATGCGCGGATCACTTGTAATTCGTGTCTCATCCGCTCAAGATAAAAACTCAATGAACGATCCGGAACTCAACCGGAAGAGACGGGTGGCATGCACAGATTGATTGATCGTCCGGGCGTCAGGACAGGCGCTCAAAGCGCCTTGTTTCCGAACGCCATTGCCCTCACCGACCCTTTTTCCATCTAAGCCAATGACATATCCCATCACAAAGATCGAAGGGCTGACGTCGCTGGCTGCGGCGAAACTCAAGGAACAGGGCATCCGTACGACCGAGGCCCTTCTTGAACGGGCCAGCACCTACAAGGATCGCAAGAGTCTCGCGGCAACCACTGGGCTTTGCGAGAAACAGATCCTGGAATGGGCCAACATTGCCGACTGCATGCGCATCAAGGGTATGGGCAAGGCCAAGGCCGAACTGCTTCGTGCCGCCGGCGTCAGCACCGTGCGCGAATTCGTGCAGCGCAACCCCGGACGGCTGGCGCAGGCGATGGCGGAAGCCAACAGCAAGCGCAAGCTGGTGCGCGTCCTGCCTTCCGAGAGGTCTGTCGGGCAACTGATCCAGCGGGCCCGCAAGCTGCCGCTGAAAATCACCTACTGATCGTCCTTTCTTCTTAGATCAGCAGCTCTCCCGCCGCTTGACTCATCCCCGCAGACCGCGCAAAGCCCCGCCATGAACGTGGCGAACGCCCAGCCGCCTACCTCCTCGACGCCGCACCATCCGGTGCTGCAAGCCCTGTTGGCACGGCCCTATCCGGCCGTCATGGGCATCCTCAATATCACCCCGGATTCCTTCTCGGACGGCGGCCAATTCCTCAATCCTGAGCCGGCGCTCGCCCACGCGAAACGGATGATCGCCGAGGGCGCGGATATTCTCGATATCGGCGCGGAATCCACCCGCCCCTACGGCTCGGCCAAGCCGGTCTCGGCCCAGGACGAACTCGAGCGCCTGCGGCCGATCCTACCCGGGATCGTGGCACTTGGGCATCCGGTCTCGATCGACACGATGAAAGCCGGCGTCGCGGCGTGGGCCTTCGATCAGGGTGCTGTCATCGCCAATGACGTCTGGGGCTTGCAGCGCGATCCTGACATGGCGCGGGTGATCGGCGAGCGCAAAGCCCCCATTGTGATCATGCATAACCGCGACAGCGTCGATCCGGCCATCGACATCGTACAGGACATGCGCTCGTTCTTCGCCCGCTCGCTCGACATCGCCGCCAAAGCAGGGATTCCGCCGGGCCATATCGTGCTCGATCCCGGCATCGGCTTCGGAAAGACCGCCGAGCAGAGCATGATCGCGCTGGCGCGTCTCGACCAGCTTGCCGGACTCGGCTGCCCGTTGCTGGTCGGCGCCTCGCGCAAGCGCTTCATCAGCACGGTGACGCCTTCGGAGCCGCATCAGCGGCTCGGCGGCTCGCTGGCAGCGCATCTGTTGGCAGCGCAGCATGGTGCCCGTATCATCCGCGCGCACGACGTGGCCGAGACCGTGCAGGCGCTGCGCGTCGCGGCGACAATCGAGGATAAACGATGAACGACACGATCTTCATCCGGGGGCTTCTGATCCATGCCCGTCACGGCGTCATGGAGCATGAGGCGGAGGTCGGCCAGCGTTTCGTCATCGACCTCGAACTATCGATCGATCTGGCGGAATCCTCACGCACCGACAAGCTGGCTGATACCGTGTCCTATTCCGATGTGGTCACAACAGCGAGCGCCGCTTTCAAGGGACAGAACTATTACCTGCTGGAGCGCGCCGCCGGCGCGGTGGCCGAGGCGATCCTCAAGGCATTCGCCCGCGTCAGCGCCATCAAGGTGACGGTCCACAAGCCCCATGCACCGATCGCCGCCATCTTCGACGACGTCGGGGTCATCATCACCCGCACGCGGGCGTAACCGGTCATGGCCAATGTCCTGATCGCGCTCGGCGGCAATGTCGGCGATGTCCGTGCGACCTTTCAGAAGGCCATCGCCAATATCTGCGGCATGGCCCAAGCCGCCCTGCTCGCCCGCTCGGCCGACTACACCACTCCCCCGTGGGGGAACGAGCAGCAGGACATATTCGTCAATGCCTGCATCGCGATCGAGACCCCGCTCGACCCGCACGCGCTGCTTTTCGTTCTGCACAAGGTCGAAAAGAAGTTCGGCCGCGACCGCGACCGGGAACAGCGCTGGGGCCCGCGAACGCTCGACCTCGACATCATCGCTTATGACGATGTCCGCCTCGACAAGCCGGATTTGGAATTGCCCCACCCACGCCTGTTCGAGCGCGCCTTTGTGCTGGTGCCGCTGATGGACATCGCGCCCGACCGGACGATTGCCGAGCGCACGCCACGCCAGGCGCTTGCGGCGCTTTCCGCCGAGGGCATTATACGGCTGGAAGACCAGAGCTGATGCGCCTCCTCCTGACGGGCTTCGAGCCGTTTCCCGGCGCGCCGTACAACCCGACAGGACCCCTGGTCGAACGACTGCTGCGCTTACGCCGACCGGCTCTGGATGATGTCGAACGGATCGGCCACATCTTCCCGGTGACGTATGATGCGGTGGACGCGCAGCTTCCGGCGCTGCTCATGCAGCATCGCCCGGATGCTCTCCTGATGTTCGGTCTCGCGACACGAACGCCTTACCTGCGGATCGAGACCCGCGCCCGCAACACCATCACCCAACTCTGGCCCGATGCCGACCATACCCGCATCCTCAGCCGGACACTCGCACCGTGCGCCGCTGCCACGCGGCGCTTCGGGGCCCATACCGCGCTGCTGCTGCGCACCGCACAGCAAACCGGCATCGACGCGCGAGCGTCGCTCAACGCGGGGGCATATCTCTGCAACTACCTGAGCTGGCGTGCCATCGAGACGGCTGAGGCCGGCTTTGGACCACGGCTGGCCGCCTTTGTTCATGTGCCGCTGGTTCCTCGGCACCCCTCGCTTGTGCCGAAAGCCCAGTCAGGCGCCGTCACATTCGAACAACTGGTCGATGCGGGCGAAGCCCTCATGATGATCATGGTTAAACTGGCAAGACGCGCGAAGACGAACGCGCAAATTTAACCACGCGGCCAAGAATACGGCCGCCCGCTCCCTCGTGATCACGCCATCCGAGCCGTCCTGCATTACATCAGACGCAGGAGCAGCATCATGGATGTCACCCGCAGGAATCTGGTCGCTTCGCTCAGCGCATCTGCCGCGCTTGGCGCGGTCTCTGCCCCGCTGTGCGCGCATGCAGCCCCGCTCACCTCCACGATGGGCCGCGACGCCACGCAATATGGCGTGCGGCCGAACGCAACCAATGACCAGACCGGAGTTCTGCAACGTGCCATCTCTGAGGCGGCCAGCGTACGGATGCCACTGGCGCTGCCCCCCGGCACTTACCGCACCGGCATGCTCAACCTGCCGAACGGCACGCAGATTGTCGGCGTCCGCGGCGCGACACGGCTGCAACTGACTGGGGGCCCATCGCTTATCGCGAGCCAGGGCGCGGACCATATCGGGCTGACCGGCCTGACGCTGGACGGCGGCAACCTGCCGCTGCCCGACCGGCGCGGTCTGGTCCACTGCCTTGGTGGCCGCGATCTCAGGATCACCGACTGCGAAATTCTGAACAGCGGCCGCAACGGCATCTGGATGGAGAACATCTCCGGCGAGATCCGTGGCAATACGCTTCGCAAGATCACGACCACCGCCATCGTCTCGTTCGATGCGCTCGGCCTGCTGGTTGCCTCCAACACCATCATCGACACGTCCGACAACGGCATCGAAATCCTGCGGACGGCTATCGGCGATGACGGCACTATGGTGTTCGACAACCGGATCGAGGACATCAAGGCCGGCCCCGGCGGCTCGGGCCAGCACGGCAACGCCATCAACGCATTCCGCGCCGGCAACGTGATCGTGCGCGGCAACCGCATCCGCAACTGTGACTATTCCGGCGTACGGGGCAATTCAGCCTCCAACATCCAGATCATCGGCAACAGCATCAGCGACGTCCGCGAGGTCGCGCTCTATTCGGAGTTCAGCTTCGAGGGCGCAATCATCGCCAACAACACGGTCGATATCTGCGCCACCGGCGTCTCGGTCTGCAACTTCAATGAAGGCGGCCGTCTCGCCGTCGTGCAGGGCAACATCCTGCGCAATATCCTGCCCAAGCGCCCGATCGGCACCGCGCCGGACGACGATGGTGGCGTCGGCATCTATATCGAGGCGGATTCATCGGTGACGGGGAACGTAATCGAGAACGCGCCGTCCTTCGGCATCGTCGCCGGCTGGGGCAAATATCTGCGCGACGTCGCCATTACGGGCAACGTGATCCGCAATGCCTTCATCGGCATTGGCGTGTCGGTGGTGGATGGCGCAGGCTCAACTCTGGTACGAGACAACGTCATCGCGAGCGCCGCGCGCAGCGCAATTGTCGGTCTCGATCATGCCCGCCCGGTGACGAACGATCTCGCTGTTGCCGGCGCGTCAGGCTTTCCGCGGCTCGTGCTCGGCAGCAACCTGGTCCGCTAGAGCCGAAGGCAGCAGCGAGGGGCTGTCGTCCAGGACCTGACTCACCGCAATCTCGGCGGGTTTGTCGAATTGAGAATCCGGCGGCGCAAGTTCGTGCCAGACTTTCAGCGCGGATCGGGTTTCCTGAATCAGGGCCAGAAATTCAGGTTCGCCGTAGTACAGCTTCCAGCGGCCGCTTTCGTAAAGCTCAATGAGATGGTCGAGCCGCTTCTGCGCAAGAATGCGCCAGCGCACGACCAGGCTCCGGCCGGCCTCGGGCGAGGACTTTGGATCGGATTGAGTCATCTGAAAATCCCATAAGAAAACTCTTTCTCAACACACAGACCACCCATACGAATACGCTGCAAAGACGGTATGACATCACCGCCTCTGATGATTCGCCAGCACAAAACGATTGCCGACGCCTAGCGTGGCGCGGCGCCCCCCGATGCCGTCGCAACCGGCGCCTCAATCGCCGAAACCGCCGCCAGCGCATTGGCCTCCCCGGCACCGAACTGATCGTCGCGCCCCGCAGGTCCCAGATCACGCGCAGCCTTTGTCAGCGCCAGCCGCAGGTCATCCGGGGTCAGGGCCGGATTGCGCGCCAGCATCAGCGCGGCAAGCCCACTGACAAAGGCTGCCGACAAAGAGGTGCCGGACGACACGCCATATTTCCCGTCCGGCAACGCTGTCAGGATATCGACCCCCGGCGCCGCGATGGCGATATAGCGCCCCCGGTTTGCCGCCCTGAAAAGACGGTCGGAGGCGTCCGTTGCCGTGACCGCGATGACACGGGGGTCGGCTCCGGGGTAGAGCGGCGGTGATTTTGGGCCGTCATTGCCTGCCGCGGCCACCAGCGTAATGCCCTTGTCCGCCGCAACGCCGAGACCGCGCCGCAAGGCCGGATCCTGCGGGCCGGCGAAGCTCATATTGATGATCTGCGCGCCGTGCAACACCGCGTAGTCGAGACTCTTCAGCAGAACGAATGACGTGCTTATTGCGCCGGATTTCTGCGCGCCGAAGGCCCTGATCGCGATGAGCCGGGCCGCTGGCGCGGCACCGGTCAGCCGGCCATGCGCGGCAATAATGCCGGCGATCCCCGTGCCATGGGCATGCGCCGCCTCGCCGCCACCGAGCGCATCGAACGTACTCTCAACAGCACCGGACAGTTCGGGATGAACCGCATCGATGCCGGAATCGATCACCGCGACGCGCACCCCCTCGCCGGTCGAGAGCGCGTGCGCCTGCGGCAACTGCAGCTTCTTGAGTGCATATTGTTCGGGTGAACCCTTCTCCGGCGCCGCGGCTGCCTGCTGCAGCCTGAAAATCGAATTGCGCTGCGCGGATTTCACGGTGCGATCGGCGGCAAGCTCACGCACCACCGCATCAACGCTGCGGTTATCCGGAATCCGCCAGCGGAAGAACGTGCTGTTGAGCAGCGGGAAGCGCTGCGATTCAACCCGCATCAGCCGATGCCGCCGCGCCAGCGCATTGGCTTCATTGTCGCTCGGCGTGCCTTCGATCTCGATCAGCACTTCCCTCGGCACGAACGTGTTGTCCGCCGCCGTTGACGGCTTGCGCTTCGACGCGCGCCGGGCTGGCGGCCCGTCGAAGTCCCGCGGCGGGCCTGCGCGATACCGCGGCGGCGGCCCGCCACGTCCGGGATCGTCGTAATTGATGTTCGGCGAATAACGAATGTGCGGGTTGATCGAAATTCGCGGCCCCGTATTCATATTGATGCTGGGACCCCGCCCGACATGGGTGAATTGCGCCGAGGCTTGCGGCACGACCGTCATCAAAGCGGCAGCGGCTGCCGCGAAAATCCACGACCATCGCCGGATTGCCCTGCCGGGCTGCACGTCCTCATGATGCTTGCGTTGTCCGGTCATGATGCACCTCGCAGGCAAACGACGTTATCGAGAGAAGGCAGCCAAAGATCAGTTGGTCGCCTCGGCAAATCCTACGATCTTCTCGCCCCGAATACGCTCAATCACCTGGGCCGTCTCTTCTTTCGAGATGGCCTTGTCGCCGAGCTGGATACGGAACATGCCGGCCTGAGGTCCGGAAACGATCGAGGCCCGATAGCGGCCGAGGAAATCATTGATATCCGCGATGCGCGTGTCCGGCGCGAAGCTGACCAGCACCCGCGGGCCGCTCGCCGCCTTGGTCTGATAGGACGCCGTCTCGTAGCTGCCAGAGCCACCTTTAAGCAGCACGGTGCCGATCACGCCCGCCTGCAGCACCAGCGCAAACGCTCCCACGATCGCCGCCGCGGCCAATGTCCGCGGCGCCATCGTCGCGAAGAACTGGCCAAGCCGTCCCAGCAGACCCAACTCTGCCGGAGCAGCCATGGCACGCACCGGTTCTGCGTCGATCGCCTCGAACAGCTTTTCCAGCGCGCGGGTTGAGGGCGCGCCAAGACTTTCGTTCAGAAGAACGGTTTCCGCGCACTCTTCCTGGATCGCCGCGTATTGCCGGGCCAGAGCTGGATCGCGCGCCAACGCCTCCTCGACACGCTTGGTTTCCTGCGGATTGAGCGTTCCGGCCACGTGCCAGGGCAGCAGCGCCTCGAGCTCGCCCGGCTCCTGCGCCGTGAACCCGTTATTTCCGCCGGTCTTGCCCGCGCTCGTCATGGCCAACCTCGTTCGACGCCGGCTGCCTTCAGCAACTCGGCCAGTTTCTTCCGTGCATAGAACAACCGCGTCTTCACCGTGTTCTCCGGGATGCCGACGATCTCGGCGACCTCCTCCACCGACTTCTCGTGATAGTAGACGAGATCGATGATCTCCCGATGGTCCGGCGAAAGTGCGGTCAGGCAATTTCGCAACGCTTCACCCGTATCCTTCTTCGTCACCGCGACTTCCGGATCGTCTGACGTATCCTCGATCGCCGCCGCGGCCTCGTCGTCCAGCTCGGCATCCTTGCGCTTGCGGAGCGCTGACAACGCCTTGAACCGGGTGATCGCCAGCAGCCAGGTCGAAACCGCGGAGCGGCCCTCGAACTTGCCCGCCTGGCGCCAGACATCGAGAAAGACTTCGCTGATGAGATCCTCCGCGACCTGTTCATTGCGCACCAGACGCAACGCAAAACGAAACACCCGTACATGATGCCGGCCATAGAGGACCTGCATCGCGAGGCGGTCACCTTGGGCAATGCGGGCGATCAGGGATTCATCGGTGGCCGCCTGTGATGCACTCAATGGCCGTCTCGCAAGGTTGGTCGCACGAAGTCGTGAACAGGTTCAGGTCGCTTACGTCAAAATCCGACATAGCGCCGCGGGAATGCCGTGTATCGCGTTCCGGCAAAAGTGCCCTTGAATCACGGCCAAGAGCAAGCGGAGGGCAATCGTAGTTACGTGGTATTGAAATACCACGTATAGCTCAGATTTCGCGAACCTGTTTCACAGCGCACGCGGTGCGTGCAGTCTCGCACGTCACCCCATCTCCATTCGCACCACGGACTTCGCACGGCGAACGCCTCCGAATTTAACGCCGAAGCCGATCCGCTTCTTGCAAATGAACGAAACTTAAAGGCTTTTCCGCCTAAGTGGAGCCGAGCAAAGGACACCAGCGTGCGGAGCTTCGTTTCATCACTGGCCAATATCGGCGACCTCACGGTCGGAAGTGATTCCACGTCCGCGGTGCTCGCGCGCAGAGCCGGTCAACGACGGCGCCTGCTGGTGATGATGGGGTTAAGCTATACCGCCGACGCCCTTATCCTTCTGATCTTCGCCTTCGCAGGCACCACCACCCTTACCACCGGCCTTGCCTTTCTCTCCTGCAGTCTTCTGACCCTCGCCGGGTTCGCGATCCTCTCCGACGCGCACATCAACGACCGGTTCAAGGATCACCACCTCGTCATTCC
Organism: uncultured Afipia sp.; assembly: GCA_964384815.1. Taxonomy (GTDB): domain Bacteria; phylum Pseudomonadota; class Alphaproteobacteria; order Rhizobiales; family Xanthobacteraceae; genus Afipia. The sequence goes on from CAYLLZ010000001.1 coordinate 508,261, forward strand.
GCAAATCAGCGTCAGCCTTCTGCTGATGCTCGCGTTTATCTACCTCGCGCCGGAAGTGGCGATCGTTTTTCTGTGTTCGCTGTTCGTGATCTTCGCATTCGGCTCGCTCCGTGCGACGCCGTGGCAGACGGCGATCTCATGGACCATCATGACGGCCGGACTGTCCGCGCTCTTCCTGTTGACCGACAAGCCGATCGCGATGCCTCATGGCAGCCTGATCGAGCGCTTCGCCACGCTGGCGATGTTCGTCATCACGATCGGCCGCTGCATGTTCGTCGGCATGTTCAGCAGCGCGCTTCGGGAGTCGTTCTACAATCAGGGCCTGCAGCTCAAGGAGGCCTATCAGCGGATCGAGGAACTGGCCGAGCTCGATGAACTGACCGGATCGCACAACCGGCGCAGCATCATGAAAGCGCTCGATGACGAGATCCTGCGCTCGGCTCGCACCGGGGCGTCCTGCTCGGTCGCCCTAATCGACCTCGACTGGTTCAAGAAGATCAACGATCAGTTCGGCCATCCGACCGGCGACGAAGTGCTTCGCACATTCGCGATCACAATGTTCGCCAACATTCGCGGAATCGACAGGTTCGGGCGTTACGGCGGTGAGGAATTCCTGCTGATCCTGCCCGAAACGGCCGACATCGAAGCCTTCCGCACCCTCGACCGGCTCCGCAAGATCGTTGCCGACCTCGACTGGAGCACCATTTCCCAGGGAATGACCGTCACGCTTTCGGCAGGCGTGGTAACGCTCAGGCCCAACGAGACGGCAGACAGTATTCTTGCACGCGCCGACATTGCACTCTACCAGGCGAAAAATTTGGGACGTAACCGTATCGAGCGCGGATAGATTTTCTATCCGGCGGCAAGAAATGGCGTCGGCATTTTGATTGAAGTGATTGGACAGAAGTCATGAATTCAAATCACGCCGCTTTGTCGAAAGGGCTTCTTGTCGAACTCCAGGAAGCCATGGCCAGCGGCAATGTCGCCAAGCGCGTCGACCGCCTTCGCCGCGTGACCGACCTATTCGTGAACGCACCGCTCGACTATTCCGACGATCAGATCTCCGTATTCGATGATGTCTTTCAGTGCCTGATCGAACAGATCGAAACCTCCGCAAAGGCTGTGCTGGCGAACCGCCTAGCCCCGATCGCCAAAGCGCCGCCGCAGCTCATGCGGACGCTGGCTTTTGACGATGCCCTCGACGTTGCGGCGCCAGTGCTGTCGCAATCGGAACGCCTTGACGACAAGGCCCTGATCGAAAATGCACGCACCAAGAGCCAGGGCCATCTGCTGGCAATCTCAAAACGAAAGAGGTTGAGCGGCGCGGTCACCGACGTTCTGGTCGAACGCGGCAATCAGGAAGTTGTCGAAAGCGCTGTCAACAATCCGGGCGCCCAGTTTTCCGAAAACGGCTTCCGGATGCTGGTCACCAAGGCGGGGCAGAACGACAATCTTGCGGTTTGCCTGGCGCTGCGTCCCGCCATTCCGCGCCATCACTATCTGAAACTGATCGCCAGAGCCTCCGCCGCCGTACGCGCCCGGCTGGAGGCAAGCAATTCGGCAAACGCGGCAAACGTATCGTCTGCCGTTCAGCAGGCGGCGCAAGCTGCCTGCGCGGCCCGCAGCGAGGAATCGGTCCGTATCCAGGGGCTGGTCCAGTTGCTCAAGGACGACGGCCGCCTGAATGAGGAGCAGATCGGCGAATTCGCCGAAGACGGCCGCTTCGAGGAAACCAATGCGGCCATCGCTCTGCTTGCCAACATCTCGGTCTCGACCGTCGAGAACATGATGATCGAGTCCAAATCCGAAGGCGTGCTGGTGCTGGCCAAGGTGACCGGGCTGTCGTGGGAGACGCTGGAAAAGATCCTGTCGATGCGACGCGACCTCGTGCAGGTCGACGATGCGACCGACATCGAGGAATACCACAGCAGCTATGACATGCTGAAAGTCTCGACGGCACAGCAGGTCCTGCGGTTTTATCGCATGCGGCAGTCCACGGCAGAGTCCGTGCCGGCCTGAAGATAAAGCCAGTCAAAACCTGAGCAGGCGCCTGCCGGCGAGCGCGCCGATCGCCGCGATCATCGCAAAGCCAAGCGTGTACCAGGTCGCCACGAAAAGCGGCGAGTCGTCGCCGCAATGCATCGCGTAAAGGGTCGCCGCGACGCCACCCGACATCAGCCCCGCAAAGGCTCCCGTGATCGCCGGGCGTGTCGTCGCGCCGCGCCGCAGCGTCAGCAAGGCTGCCGCAAGGAGTGGCAGCGACAGCAGCGGGATCGACGTCATGCAAACCATCGAGTTCGTCCCGGTCAGGCGTGAGACCCAGCCCGAGCGCTGATGCACGGCGAAGTCGGCGGCGATGCCGATGCCGAGCAACCCGGCCGGAACGGCAAGCAGCCAGATCCAGCCGCGCAAGGATGCCTCAGGGCGTGACAGATGCAGGCTGAGCGCCGCCGCCGCGCTGGCAAGCGCGATGGTGATGACGAACTTGAAATCGAAGAACGGGCTATGCACGGCCGTCGCGATATCCGGCCGCATGCCGAGACTCATCATGAACAGCGAGCCTGACAATGGCAGAGCCGCAATCATCGCCGCCAGCAGCCACAACCAGACGGGCTTCGTACGCCAACCGTTATCGGCGGCCAGACCGGCGATCAGATCATCGGTTTTCATGGCTGCTTTTCCTGCATGCGGGAAGACAGGCTGGCGAGACCCCGGTGCAGCGCGACGCGCACAGCGCCTTCGGTCATCGCCAGCCGCGCCGCGGTTTCCCGGATCGACAAGCCGTCGACCGAAATCGATTGCAGCACCTCGCGCTGGCGGGCCGGCAGTTCGTTCAAATGAATTGCAACTTCGGTCGCGGACACCGTCTCCTGCGGCTGCTCGCCCGGAAGGATTTCCGAAAAATCATCGATGTTGACGAACACACGCCGGCCGCCCCGGCGCAGTGTATCGATCAGCTTGTTGCGGGCAATCGCGAACAGCCACGGTGCGAAGGGCGCATTCTCGTCCCAGGTATGACGCTTCAGATGCACGGCCAGCAAAATATCCTGCACGATATCCTCGGACTGGTCGGCGGGCTGCCCGGCCCGCGCCAAGCCACGGCGCGCGGCCGCTCTCAGAACCGGGGTCACCGCCTTCAACAGACGATGGTAGGCGGCGTCATCACCCGCATTGGCCAACCGCATCAGGTCGGTCCATTCGTTGTCTGGCCCGCGCACAAGCGCTCCCACCGATTTAAAATACGAGCCCGTTCCTAAGGCGTTACCGGCCCGGATGGCAATCACGCGATCGTGAGCCGCGTCCCCAGGCTCTGCTGCGGGCGGGCCCGATTGCCTTGATTTGGTCCCAACTCGCAAAAAATTCCCATTTTTCGCCGCCATACGGTCACGCAGTCGGGTTCTCTGATACCGGGGTGGGCGCAGGAGACGATCCCATGCATCGGGTCATCAGACGATCACTTATCGTGGCCGCCGCAACCCTCATGCCCTGCTTTGTCGGCGCCTCGCAAGCCGCACCGGCAGCCCAGAGCGCCTCGACCGCACAGGCGTCTTCCGCACGGCCGCTCAAGCTGACGCACGCCACCAAACGGAAGGCGCATCGCGTACGCAAATCCTCCCGTCATCGCCGCAGCGAACGGCACGCGCGCACCACGACAAAAGCCGCGAAGGTCGAAGAGACCAGAAAGCTCAACAAGGCAAAACAGGAAGCTCCGCCCGAGCCTTCGACCCCTGAACCGTCGTCGCTTGAGCCTTCAAGTCTTGAGCCTGCAGTCGCCAATGCTCATGCCGAACTCACGGCCGGTGATCCGCAACCGCAGACTCCGATGGAGTCCGACAAAACCGCCAGCAACAACGCCACAGCCGGCAGCGTCCACATTGCGGCGACCGATCAATTGAACGACATCAACCGGGATGCGAATGCCGCGACGGCAACGCCGTCACCCAGCGTTTCCATGGCGAGCTATTCTGAAAGCCGGGCTGCCTTTGCCCATACTGCCTCGGAAGGCGATGCATGGGACCAGGCCTCGCTGATCGGCAAAATCTTCATCGCCTTCGGCACCTTGCTGACCTTGGCCTCCGCAGCACGACTAATGATTGCCTGATCCTTTCACGTCCGGTCTTGCAGGCACAAAAGCATGCGGGCACAGTGCCGCAAAATCTGCAATCGGGCGTGAGGGCATAATGTCGGTATTCGAACATATCGTGGTGGAAAGCCGGGACGGCGTCGGCGTTGTCCGGCTGAACCGCCCGAAGATGCTCAATGCGTTGTCGTTCGGTGTATTCGGCGAGATCGCCGCCGCCATCGACGATCTCGAAGCCGACGATGCCATCGGCTGCATTGTGATCACAGGCAGCGAGAAGGCGTTCGCGGCCGGCGCCGACATCAAGGAAATGCAGTCCAGGACCTTCCATGACATGATCTCGGCCGGCTTCCGGGCCAGCCGGGCCGATCGGGTTGCGACCTGCCGGAAACCGACCATTGCCGCAGTGAGCGGCTACGCGCTTGGCGGCGGCTGCGAGCTCGCCATGATGTGCGACATCATCATTGCCGCCGACACTGCGAAATTCGGCCAGCCGGAGATCACCATCGGCACCATTCCGGGTCTTGGCGGTACCCAGCGCCTGACGCGCGCTATCGGCAAAGCCAAGGCGATGGATCTTTGCCTCACCGGGCGGATGATGGATGCCGCCGAGGCGGAACGCTCCGGACTCGTCAGCCGGATTTTCCCTGCGGATCGGCTGATGGACGAGGTGATGAAGATCGCGGGCACCATCGCCGGCATGTCGCGACCGGCGGTCGCGATGGCGAAAAATGCCGTCAACCGCGCTTTCGAGACCACGCTCGCCGAGGGCATGAAAGTCGAGAACGATCTCTTCAGCTCGACCTTCGCGCTGGAAGATCGTACCGAGGGCATGACTGCATTCGCCGAAAAGCGTCCGCCACGATTCAAGAACCGCTAGCGCGATCGCGCCAGAACGGCGCGTAACAGCAATCTGTAGAAGCGTTCCCGCATGGAGGCAGGGCGATCAAGTCCCATGCGCGCCAGGCACGCATCAGCATCCGGCGACGCCGTTGCAGTCAGCCCCTGCCACGCAAGTCCCAACAATTTGGCCGGTTCGGCTGACGCATCCTTCAGCGCCTGCAATGCCGGGATCAGGCGCTGTTCGATCGCGGTGAAATCGCTCCCGAACGGAAACGCCGGCAACAATCCCGCCTCGCGCGCGGGCTTGAGCGCCGTCGCAATGTAGTCCGGCGTATTGTCGCGATGGCGGGCCGCGATTTCGTAATTCTTCGGCAGCTTGCCGGAATCCTTGGCCTGCCGCATCAGGTCATTCTGGAAACGCGAATCCGCCACCGACAACATCGCAGCAATCACGTCGGCATCGGATTTGCCGCGCAGATCGGCGATGCCGTATTCAGTGATAACGATATCGCGCAAATGGCGCGGGATCGTGGTGTGGCCGTAGGACCAGCGGATATTCGACAATAGCTTGCCACCGCTGCGCCGTGTCGCATCCACCGCAAGGATCGAGCGCGCTCCCTCGAGCGCGAAAGCCTGCGCGACGAAATTGTACTGGCCCCCGACCCCGCTCACCACCTGCCCGTTCTCGAGGCCATCGGAGACCGCGTCGCCCATCAGCGTCGCCATCATCGCGCTGTTGACGAACCGCGCATCGACCCGTGCCCGCCGCCGCGCCGTCTCGTCTCCGTAGAGTTCGTTGGTGAAGGACACCGGCATCATCCGGATGCGCGACAGCGCGTTCGGATCCATCTCGCGCAACGCGCGATAGAACGATTGCGGACCGAGGAAGAAGGCGGCATGCAGTACGGCGCCATCGACCTCGCGCCTGATAATGCCGGCCTTGATCAGGCCGAGAAACGCCTCGAAGAACATCTCGCTGACGCCATAAAGCCCGGTCTCAAGCGGCGCGCTTTCCTGCGGCGGCTGGCCGGGCACGAGACGCAACAGGGTTTCGCGAAATACATCATTGTGGCGCTGGCGAACGATGAGGCCCTGCGCCAGTGCATCGCCGACCTGCCCGATTCCGATCTGCAGCGTGCCGCCATCGCGGATCAGGCCGGCGGCATGCAGGCCGATCGCGTACTTCGCATCGGTGACGGGCTCCGACGGTGGCGCGAACAGCGGAAATTCGACGTCCGCCCCTTCCAGCACCGCATCGAATTCATCGGCGGAAAGATCGCCCGGCCCCGGCATGAACGGCAGTTCGGAGTTCACCTGCCCGATCAGCTTGAAACTGGTACGGCCTGCCGCCTTCGCCGCGATGAAATCGAGCGTGGTGTCGGTGTTGCAACTCAAGCTGTAGCGCGTCTGCCCGTCCACCACGCGCTTGGCGACCAGTTGCAGGATCACATTGACGCCGCGCGTCAGCAGATAGGACGCGGCGTGGGTGTAGTTCGCACAGATATAATTCTGCTGCGCATAGCCGTGGTGAAGCCAGCGGCCGGCAAGGAAAAAGAACTCGCTGACCTCGATATTCGGCGGCAGCGTGCCGCCATGCAGATGTTTTGCATAGGCAAGATCGGGATAGCCGCCGAACAGCCGCTCGATCACCGGGCCGATGAAACGCCGCTCCAGATCGTTCGAAGGCCGCGGCTTCTCCAGCGTCAGCGCCGTGAAGATGGTCAGATGCAGCGACGGATCGGCCAGCGCCCGCGCGAACAACTCGTTGATGATGTGATTAGCCTTGCCGAGACCAAGCGGCAGGCCGACCACCAACCGCTTGCCGCAATCGCGAATGATCTCGTCCGCGATCGCCTTGGCATTGGAAAAGACTTTGGGCATCGATTCGAACGATCCGGACCGCACTCATGAACGGGCATGGGCTGGCGCCTGCCCATTTCAGGGCTGTCCGGCGCAAGGTCAAGCCAATTGGCGGCCGCTTGCACAGTTTGAGGCCCGATAGCCACAACCGTGAAGTTTCATCAGCAGATGATTTGCGAGGGGCCGCCGGGCCAATTAAGAGAGGGTGGCGGGCGCTGGGGGCGGCGCCCGGAGGAATGACGGACCATCATGATCTGGCGCGCATTACGAAGGTTTTATCGGACGGGCGCGCGCCTGCTCCCCTGCCCGCTGATTCTCGCGGCGCTGCATGCGCCGGCCGGGGCGGAAACCCTGCAGGAAGCACTGGTCAGGGCCTATCAGTCCAGCCCCCAGCTCAATGCCACACGGGCCCAGCAGCGCGCCACCGACGAGAACGTGCCGCAGGCGCTTGCCGGCTATCGTCCCCAGATCGTCGCCAGCCTCAGCGCCGGATTGCAGGCCGTCCGCAACGTGCTGCCGGACAACACCGTCCAGACCGCGACCCTGAAGCCGTGGACCATCGGTCTCACCGTGACCCAGACGTTGTTCAACGGCTTCAAGACCGCCAACAGCGTCCGCGTCGCCGAATTTCAGGTGCTGTCCGGCCGGGAGGCGCTGCGCAATACCGGTCAGGGCGTGCTGCTCGACGCCGTCACCGCCTATATGAACGTCATCGCCAACCAGGCGCTGGTGGAGACCCAGCGCAGCAACGTCGCCTTCCTGCGGGAGACACTGGAAATCGCGAAAAAGCGGCTGGCTGCCGGCGACGTGACCCCGACAGACACCGCGCAGGCTGAAGCCCGCCTCAACCGCGGGCTGGCGGACCTCAACGCCGCCGAGGTCGCGCTGCAGGTCAGCCGCGCGACTTATGCTCAGGTGATCGGAAACCCGCCCGGCCCGCTTGCCCCCGCCCAGACCGTCGACCGTTTCGTGCCGGGCGAGCGCCAAGCCGTGATCGAGATGGCGATCCGGCAAAATCCGGCGGTAATCGCGGCGACCTATGACGTCGATGTCGCGACAACGACGATCAGCGTCGCGGAGAGCAGCCTGCTGCCGCAGGTCAGCGTTCAGGGCAACGTCAACCGGCAGGTCAACACCGACACCAACCTCGACACCACCCGCAGCAGTCAGGCCTCGGTGATCGGCCAAATCAACGTGCCGATCTATGACGGCGGCCTCGCCGCCTCGCAGACCCGGCAGGCCAAGGAACTGGCCGGGCAAAGCCGGCTGGTGCTGGAACAGATCCGCAATCAGGCCCGGACCGCGGCGATCAGTGCCTTTGTCACCAACGAAGGCACCAAGGTTGCCCTCGCCGCCGCCGAAAGCGAAGTCAAGGCCGCTACCATCGCCCTCGCCGGCGTCCGCCGCGAGGCGCAGGCGGGCCAGCGCACCACGCTCGACGTGCTGAACTCGCAGCAGGACCTCACCGCTGCCCGCACCCGCCAGATCGTCGGACAGCGCGACCGTGTGATCGCCTCCTACACGCTCTTGAGCGCGGTCGGGAAACTGGACGTGCGGACGCTCGGGCTCAACACGCCGGATTACCTGCCCGACGGGCATTACCATCAGGTGCGCGATGCCTGGCACGGCGTGCGTACCCCCTCCGGCCGGTGACGGCTTCCGGGTCGGCGATTACTTGGTGCGCCGGGAGAAGATCGAGATCAGCACCGGCAGCGTGATCAGGATCACGAACGGCGCCAGCGCCATGCCCGCCACCACCACCAGCGCCAGCGGCTTCTGCACCTGAGAGCCGATGCCGGTGGACCACGCCGCAGGCAACAGGCCAATGCCTGCCACCGCGCAGGTCATCAGCACCGGCCGCAACTGAGCTTCGCCGGTCATCAGGATGGCCTTGGCCTTCTCGTATCCCTGATCGATGAGCTGGTTGTATTGCGACAGGATAATAATGCCATCCATCACCGCGATTCCGAACAGCGCAATAAAACCGATAGCGGCCGAGACGCTGAACGGAATTCCGCTGAACAGAAGACCCAGCACGCCGCCAAGGATCGCCATCGGAATGACGCTCATGGCAAGCAGCGTGTCGGTCATCGAGCCGAAATTGAACCATAGCAGCACCGCGATCAGCGCCAGACTGATCGGTACGACAATCGACAGTCGCCGGATCGCATCCTTCAGATTGCCGAATTCGCCGACCCATTCGAGGCGCGAGCCAGCCGGCAGGTGAACCTGCTCGTTGACCTTCTGTTGCGCCTCCTGAATCGCGCTGCCGAGATCGCGCTCGCGCACCGAGAACTTGATCGGCAGATAACGCTCCTGCTGCTCGCGGTAGATATAGGCCGCGCCTGAGACAAGCTGGATTGTCGCCACATCGCTGAGCGGAATCTGCGTGATGCCGTTCGGCCCCTGCGCGCCGATCCGCAAATTCTGGATCGCCTCCGCGCTCTTGCGATATTCCGGCGCCAGCCGCACCACGATCGGGAAATGCCGGTCGCTGCCCGGCTCATAGAGATCGCCCGCGCTGTCACCGCCGATGGCGACACGGATCGTGGCGTTGATGTCGCCGGGCGACAGGCCATAGCGCGCCGCCTTGGCGCGGTCGATATCGATCTGGATGGTCGGTTGGCCAAGCGAGGTGAAAACCGACAGGTCGGTCACGCCCTTCACCGTCGCGAGCACCGCCTTGATCTTGTTCGCGGTGTTGGTGAGTTCGACCAGATCGTTGCCGTAAAGCTTGATCGAGTTCTCACCCTTCACGCCGGAGACCGCCTCGGCGACGTTGTCCTGCAGATACTGCGAGAAGTTGAATTCAACGCCGGGGAATTTCTTCTGCAGATCGGCGAGGATCTCGGCGGTGAGATCGTCCTTGTCGTGCGTCGTCTTGGGCCATTTGCTGATCGGCTTGAGCGGCGCGAAGAACTCGGCGTTGAACAATCCCGCCGCATCGGTGCCGTCATCCGGGCGACCGTGCTGCGACACCACCGATTCCACTTCCGGCCGGGCACGGATCAGCTTGCGCATCTCGTTGACGTAGGCGTTGCCTTCCTTCAGCGAAATCGTCGAAGGCAAGGTTGCACGAATCCACAGATTGCCTTCCTCGAGCTTGGGCAGGAATTCCAGGCCGAGCATGCGGATCGCGACAATCGTGATCACCACGAGACCGGCGGCCGCGCTCATCACGATACGGCGGTTGTTCACGGCCCAGCCGAGCAGCGGCATGTAGACATGATTGAGCCACTTCATGATCCGCGTTTCGGTCTCATGAATATGCGACGGCAGGATGATCGCGCTGAGTGCCGGCGTCACCGTGAAGGTCGCAAGCAGACCGCCCGCCAGCGCATAGGCATAGGTCCGCGCCATCGGTCCGAAAATATTGCCCTCGACGCCGCTCAGGGTGAATAGCGGCAGGAACGCCGCGATGATGATGGCGGCGGCGAAGAAGATCGAGCGCGACACGTCGGCCGCAGCGCTGAGGATGGCATGGCTCTTCATCCCCATCATGGTTTCCGGCGAGATCGCCTGCTGTTCAGTCTGCGACAGCTCGGTCGTCTGGGTCAGGCGGCGGAAGATTGCCTCCACCATAATAACAGTACCGTCGACGATCAAACCGAAGTCGATGGCACCGACCGACAACAGGTTGGCGGACTCCCCGCGCAACACCAGAATAGCCACCGCGAAAAACAGCGCGAACGGAATCGTTGCGCCGACAATCACCGCGCTGCGCAGATCGCCGAGGAACAGCCATTGCAGCAGAACGATCAGCACGATGCCGAGCGTCATGTTGTGAAGGACGGTGTGCGTCGTGGTGTTGATCAGGTCCTGACGGTCGTAGATGCGCTCGATCCGCACGCCCGGCGGCAGGATGCTCGAATTGTTGATCGATTTCACCATGGCATCGACGCGCGCAATGGTCGGTGAGCTCTGCTCGCCGCGCCGCATCAGCACGATGCCCTGGACGATATCGTCGCTCTCGTTCATGCCGGCGATGCCAAGGCGCGGCCTCTCGCCGACGGTGACGTTGGCGACATCCTTGACCAGCACCGGATTGCCGTTGCTCTGCGCAATCATGGTGTTGGCGAGATCGTCGATGGAGCGGATCAGGCCGACGCCGCGCACCACCGCCGACTGCGCGCCGATATCGACGGTGTTGCCGCCGACATTGATGTTGGCGTTGCCGACCGCCTGCAGCATCTGCGGCAGCGTCAGGCCATGCGCGATCAGCTTGTTGAAATCGACCTGCAACTCGTAGGTCTTGGTCTTGCCGCCCCAGCTCGTGACGTCGATCACGCCCGGCACCGCGCGGAAACGGCGTTGCAGCACCCAGTCCTGCAGCGTTTTCAGATCCATCACGCTGTAGTTCGGCGGACCGACCAGCCGATAGCGGAAAATCTCGCCGATCGGGCTGAGCGGCGAAATCTGCGGCTGCACATTGCCCGGCAACGGCCCGAGTTGGCCGAGACGATTGAGAACCTGCTGCAACGCCTCGTCATAGGTGTAGTCGAACGAGAATTGCAGTTTGACGTCGGACAGGCCGTAGAGCGAGATGGTGCGGATGGTACGCAGGTTCTTGATGCCCGCCACCTGCGTCTCGATCGGAATGGTGATGTAGCGCTCGACTTCTTCCGCCGACAGGCCGGCGCTTTGCGTCACGATATCGACCATCGGCGGGGTCGGATCGGGATAGGCCTCGATGTTCAACTGCTGGAAAGCGATCAGGCCGCCGAAGACGACCGCGAGGAACAGGCCGACCATCAGGAAGCGGCGGCTGACGGCAAACGAGACGAGGCGGTCGATCAAAATCGGGCCTTTCCAATAGGGCGAAGGCCCGCGTTAGCTGCCCGATGCGGCACGATCGATGAAGAGGCTGCCTTTGGTGACCACCTGTTCGCCCGGCGAAAGATTGCTTTTCACCTCGACGAGGTCACCGTTCACCAGACCGACCTTGATGACACGAAGCTCGATCGTCTTGTCCTCGCGCGCGACCCAGAGCCGGACCTGATCGCCCTCATAGATCAGGGCCTGCTTGGAGACGCCGACAGCGGGATGATCGTCGGACGAATAGATGGTCACATTCGCGAACATCTCCGGTTTCAGCTTCTCGCCGGGATTGTCGATGGTAGCGCGCACCATCAGGCGCCGCGTCGTGGGATCGATCGCGGCGGCGACATAATCGACGCGGGCCGTCATCGTCCGGCCCGGAAACGCCAGCACGGCAAAGCTGACGTCCTCACCGACTTCAACGGAGGACGCCTCGCTTTCACGGACATAAGCCGTGAGCCAGACGGTCGACAGGTCACCGATCACATAGACGGGGTCGCTGGCCCCTGCATTGACGTACTGGCCGGGGCCGACCTTACGCTGCACCACCGTTCCAGCGATCGGTGCGACGACCACGGTCTCGCGGTCGATGCTTCCCTTGTCCTGAAACGCGGTGATGGCGGCATCGCTCAGCCCCAGAATGCGCAGGCGGTTGCGCGCCGCCTCCAGCGCGGTCTCCGAGGAGCGCAGATCGTTCTGGGCTGAAATCAGCGCGGCCTGCGCCGATTGATAATCCTTGAGGGGCACCGCCTTGCCTTCGTAAAGGTCACGGGCGCGCTTGTCCTGGGTCTGCGCCAGTTCAAGCTGCGACTTGGCCTTGTTCAGCGCGGTGGCGGCGGCAATGAAATCGTTCTGCGCCTGCACGGTGTCGGCGGCCTCGATCACGAACAGCGCCTGACCCTGCTCGACATGATCGCCCGGCTTCGCCAGCAGCCTGGTCACCCGTCCGGCATAGGGCGAAAACACCTGGGTCGAGCGGTCCTCGTTCACCGCGATCTTGCCTTCGGTGACGTGCTCGCCCCGGAACACATGGGTCTTGGCCGGCGCAGTGGTCAGACTGGCCCATTCAGCCTCGGTCGGGGTATAGCGCAGCAGTCCCTTGGCACGGGACTGGCTGGAGATTTCCCATCGGTCCTTGGACTCTGACGGCTGACGGAGCGCGAAGAAAACCGCGGCTCCTCCCACGAGCAGCACTCCGGCAAGGCCAAGAGCCAGCTTCCCCCGGTCAAGGCCGCGAAGAGAGGCAACGGTCGGTACCAATCGGGGTGGTTTCTCGGCCACGACGACTTTCCATCAGGAGTGCGGACACGTTGCCTAATAGGGCTGCTTTCCGTTTTTAAACAATCAAAAAAACACCGCCAGCCCCGATTCCGGGCAAATTTTCAGCGGGGAGTTAATACAAACGTCATCCGGGCGTTAATGAAAATCCCGTGACCGCGGCAGAATTCGAACATTTCGCGGGTGACGGGACCTCGGGACAGGCTCATCCGAAGAGTGTTCTCTCCCTGCTCCGTCGGCATCGCCCGGCTCCGCGAAAGAATATCGCAGCGCATCATTGGCCAAGCCGGTCAGATCTGCCGTGCGGTCGATCAAACGCTCGGCCACCAGATGCACGACCTTGTCCGGACTGCTCTGAACCCGGCCCTCCACCATGATCAGCCGCGATCCCATCACCTCCTTGCGGAACCGCGCCATGACCTTCGGCCAGATCACGATGTTGGCAATACCGGTTTCGTCCTCCAGCGTCATGAACACGACGCCCTTGGAACTGCCCGGCCGCTGACGCACCAGCACGACGCCGGCGCACCTGAACCGCCGGCCATCATTGTCGTGGGAGACATCCTGACACGGCACGATACCCTCGCGCGTCAACATCGCCCGCAGAAACTGCATCGGATGTCCCTTCAGCGACAGGCGGACGGTCTGATAATCGGCCACCACCTGTTCGGAGAGCGGCATTCGCGGCAATGGCGCGGCTCCCTCGTCAGGCTGCTCGCGCGCTGCGGCGGATTGGAACAGCGGCAGCGGCACATCATCCGGCAGACGCCGCACTGTCCAGAGCGCCTCGCGGCGGTCGAGGCCGAGCGAGCGGAAGGCATCGGCATCCGCCAGCAGGATCAGCGCGCGCTTGGGCAATCCGGTCTCGCGGGCGAAATCCTCCACCGATGAGAACGGATGACGCTCGCGCGCCGCCACGATCCGTCCGGCCCAATCCTCGGCCGCCGGCCGGCCGCATGCCAGTCTCAGCCGCTCATCATCCGGATCGGCATATTTGAATCCGTCGATCTGACGAAAGCCGAGCCGCAGCGCATGATGCTGGCCGCAGCGCTCCTCCAGCGTGTTGTGCGCATGGCTGAAGGAAACGTCGATCTCGCGCACCTCGACGCCGTTCTTGCGGGCATCGCTGATAATCTGCGCCGGGGCATAAAACCCCATCGGCTGCGAATTCAGAAGACCGCAGGCAAATGCATCGGGATGAAAGCACTTCAGCCATGAGGAGACATAGACAAGCTGCGCGAAACTCGCGGCATGGCTTTCGGGAAAACCGTAACTGCCGAAGCCCTTGATCTGGTCGAAACAATTCTGCGCGAAGACCGGGTCATAGCCGCGCTCGATCATCCGGCTCACCATCCGCTCCTCGAATTTCGGCATGGTTCCGACGTTACGGAAGGTCGCCATGGCGCGGCGCAGGCCGTTGGCTTCCTCGGAGGTGAATTCCGCGGCCTGCATGGCGATGCGCATCGCCTGTTCCTGAAACAGCGGCACGCCGAGCGTCTTTTCCAGAACCGACCGCAACTCGTTCGGATCGCCTCCCTTCGGATAGGGATAATCGATCTCCTCCGGCTTCATTTTCCGTCGCTTCAGATACGGATGCACCATGTTGCCCTGGATTGGCCCGGGGCGGACGATCGCAACCTCAACGACAAGGTCATAGAAGGTCCGCGGCTTCAGTCGCGGCAGCATGTTCATCTGCGCCCGGCTCTCGACCTGGAAAACGCCGATGGATTCACCACGGCACAACATGTCGTAAACCTCGGACTGCTCACGCGGGACAGTGGCGAGTTCGTATCGCCTGCCCTTGTGGTCCGCGATCAGGTCGAAGCATTTGCGGATGCAGGTCAGCATGCCGAGCGCCAGAACATCGACCTTCATCATGCTCAGCGTGTCGATGTCGTCCTTGTCCCATTCGATGAAAGTGCGATCGTCCATCGCGGCGTTGCCGATCGGCACATAAGTGTCGAGCCGGTCCTGTGTCAGCACGAAACCGCCGACATGCTGCGACAGGTGGCGCGGAAATCCGATCAGCTCGGTGGCAAGTTCGACGGCGCGGCGGATCATGCCGTTCTGCGGATCGAACCCCGCCTGCTTGACCTGCTTGTCGTCGAGACCATCGCCCCAGCTTCCCCACACCGTGTCGGCGAGCGCGGCGGTGACATCCTCGGTCAGCCCTAGCGCCTTGCCGACATCGCGGATGGCGCTGCGTGGACGATAATGGATCACGGTGGCGACGATCGCCGCACGATGCCGGCCATAGCGCTCGAAGACGTATTGCATCACCTCCTCGCGCCGGTTGTGCTCGAAATCGACATCGATGTCCGGCGGCTCGAGACGCTCTTCGGAAATGAACCGCTCGAACAGCACATCCGTTTCGGCAGGGTTCACCGAGGTGATCCCGAGAAGAAAGCAGACAGCGGAATTCGCCGCCGAGCCGCGCCCCTGGCAGAGAATCTTCTTCGTCCGCGCATAATGAACGATGTCGTGAACCGTCAGGAAGTAATGGGCGTATCCGAGTTTCTCGATCAGCCGCAATTCCTTGTCGATGGTCGCGCGCAGCTTGCCGTCGATTCCGCCAGGAAAATATTGATCGATGCCTTTCTGCGTCAGATCCGCGAGATGCTGCTGCGCCGTCTTGCCCGGCGGCACCGGCTCATCGGGATACTGATACTTCAATTCATCAAGGGTGAATTCGATGCGAGCCGCGAAGCGCATAGTTTCCGCCACCGCTTCTGGCACAGCACGGAACATGCGTGCCATGTCCTCGCCCGGTTTCAGATGCCGCTCGGCATTGGCTTCAAGCTTCCGGCCAACCGCATGGATCGTGGCTTTCTCGCGAATGCAGGTCAGCACATCCTGCAACGGCCGCCGCGCCGGATCATGATACAAGACTTCGTTGGTGGCGATCAGCGGCACGCGCGCGGTTGCTGCAAGGTGCTGCAGGCGCGCCAGACGCCGCCCGTCGTCACCGCGATAAAGCAGGCTGGCCGCGAGCCAGACGCCCTCCGCTCTACTCGCCCGCAATCTTGCGAGTGTCTTCAGCGTCGCCGCCGTCTCGAAGCGGTGCGGCAGCGCCAATACCAGCAACTGACCTTCCGCAAAGTCCAGCAAGTCGCCCAACGTCAGACGACATTCGCCCTTCTCCGCCGCAAGCTTGCCACGCGTGAGCAACTGGCAGAGCCGACCATAGGCGTCGCGTTCGCGCGGATAGACCAGAATGTCCGGCGTGCCATCGACAAAGACGAGGCGCGCGCCGATCAGAAGCTTCGGCTTGTGTTTCACGTCCGGGTTGGCGAGTTCGCCATAGGCGCGCACCACACCGGCAAGCGTGTTGCGGTCTGCGATTCCGATGGCCGCAATCCCTAATTCACTCGCCTGATGCACATATTCCTGCGGGTGCGAGGCTCCATGCAGGAAGGAGAAATTGGTGGTGATGCCGATTTCAGCATAGGCACTCATGCGAACAGTCCGTGCATGAACCACTTCGGCGGGACGGGCCTGCCCTCTTTGTCGACGCATTCGCTGTAGAGGCCGTCGCGGTAGAGCCAGAAGCGCCGTCCCTCCTCGTCCTCGACGCGAAAATAATCGCGCGTTAGCCTGCCGCCCTCCGTGCGCCACCACTCCATCGCGATGCGTTCCGGCCCTTCCACGCGCACGACCTCATGGGTGGCGCGCCGCCAGGTGAAACGGCGCGGCGGGCCGTCCGGCACCGTCGCAAACGGCACGTCGATGGATTCCGGCGGTTCGAACATCCGCAAGGGCCGCTGCGGCGGCTCGCCTTCAATCCGTTTCAGCCATGTCGCGCTTGTGGCTTCGTCGAGATGATGTTGCGCGGGTGCAGCCAGCACCGCGCGCTCGGGAATGTGTGTATCTTGCGGCAGATGAACCACGATGCGCCGACCGCCGATCCGCGCCGCGATGCGATCGATCAGCATCGATACTTCATCATTATTCTGCGCATGGGCATCGAGACCGCGCTGCTCCTGCACCACGATCTCGACATGGCTTGCGGACAAACGGATCAGGTCGAAACCAAAGCCGGGATCGAGCGGATCGGCCAAGGCATCAAGTCGCTCACGAAACAATCGCCCGATCGTCACAGCCCGGGTGATCGGCTGGCCCGCCTCGACCTTGAGACGCCGCACCACGCCGTCGGTGCGGAAGAAACTTGCCTCCAGTTGCCGCGCACCCTTGCCGTGCCGTTCCATCGCAGCCACCAGCATCTGTGCGAGGTCCGCGAGCGCCGCCGCGATCACCCCGTCCGTCGTCACCGGCTCGGCAAAACGCTTCTCCATCAGGTAGTCGGGCGCGGGCCTGCGCGGCGAGATCGGTGCATCGCGCTGTCCCAGCACTTGTTGCAGCAAGGAGGTGAAATCCGCGCCAAAGCGCGCGGCGATCTCGTGCGGCGCGCGCGCGGCGACATCGCCGATGGTCTTGAGGCCGGCGCGCCGCAATCCATGCGTGATCGCATCGTCGGCACCGAGCGCGAACACCGGCAGGCGACTGACGGCGGCCGCCTCCCCGCCATTTGCCACCACGCACCCCCGCGTCGCTCGCGTCAGCGTGCGGGCGCAGGCAGGCGTCGCCGCAATCGCGGCATTGACGACAAACCCCTGACGATCCAGCGCCTCGCATACCGCGCGCAGCATCGCCTGTTCGCCGCCGAACAGATGCGCACAGCCGCTGATGTCGAGAAACAGGCCGTGCGGCGGATCGAGCGCGACCAGCGGCGTGAAGCGGTCGCACCAGTCGGCGATATCGCCAAGCGTCTTCGCGTCCGCCGCTTCACCGGCATCGAACACGTGGACGTCGGGACAGATCGCACGGGCATTGGCAAGCGGCAGACCGGCGGCAAGACCGATCGCGGCTGCGGCATCGTTCAGCGCCGAAATCTGCAGCGCGTTGCTCTGTCTGACAACGACAACCCAGGGCTGATCGCTATCCGGCCCGCCGCCCCGGCGCGACAACGCGCGCTTGATACGGTCGGTCGGCAGACGTGGCAGCCACAGGCTGAGAATGCGTCGCCGGTTCACGGAAAAGGCACTCATCACATTTCCATTCCATGAGCCACTGCCCGGTGGGGCCGTGACGATTGCGGACAAGCTGGACATCGAGCATCGGTGCGCCCCAGACGCGCCACGCGTCATCCGGCGGCGAGCGCGCCGCACGCACGATCCACCGCGTCTCCGCCGTGCTGGGTGACGGCGTGGCCGCAAGGCGCAGCACCAGCCCGGTGACGCCGGAACTGCGCGCCGCCAGCGTGAGCTTGCGGCTGGCGACAAGACCCAACGCGTGCACCTCGCCCCAGACTTCCAGCACCACGCTGCCGAGGGCATCGCAGGCGAAACCATCGGCCGCGACCCGAAGCGCCGTCTCTGCATCCGCGGCATGCACCGTCACCACCTGCCGCGGATCGATACCCAGCTCAGCCAGCCCGCTCATCGACAGAGCGCCGCATTCGACCGCAGTGAAATCCTGCCTGACCCACAACAGCGGCCGCCGCGCTGAGACCCGCCGCGCCAGCCCCGCCACGAACCCCGCCGCCGCGGCGCTGTGCCGCCCGCCTTCGGCGAACACCTCATGCATGGCGCCCCGCGCCAGCCCGCCGGACAGCGCCCCATCGGCCCCGGCATGACCAAGCGCCGCACGTCCGAATGCGTGACCGCAAGCGCCCTCCTCAAGGCGCTCGATCTTACCCCGCAGACTCGCAAGCGTGTTCATGCGTGCGCCGGTCATGCGCCGCTCCCGGTAGTCGGGGCCGCCATCCTTCCGGAACGGATGACCAGCCTATTTGTTCATGATATGTTCTAGTCAAGCAAACAGGCCATGGCGAGTCAACCGGACTCTTCAGGGCTCGATTTTACCAGCAGCAACAATGAGATCGATGGATGAACCTGCAACGCAAGCTCGCCATCCTGGCCGATGCCGCCAAGTACGATGCTTCCTGCGCCTCCAGCGGCACCGCGACCCGCGACAGCCGCGACGGCAAGGGCCTCGGCTCCACCGATGGCGGCATGGGCATCTGTCATTCCTACGCGCCGGATGGGCGCTGCATCTCGCTTTTGAAAATCCTGCTCACCAACGCCTGCAACTACGACTGTCTCTACTGCATCAACCGCGCGTCCTCGAACGTGCCACGCGCCCGCTTCACGGTGGAGGAAGCCGTGCAGCTCACGCTCGACTTCTACCGCCGCAACTACATCGAGGGCCTGTTCCTGTCCTCCGGCATCATCCGCAGCCCCGACTACACCATGGAACAGGTGGTGCGGGTGGCCAGAAGCCTGCGCGAGGACCATCACTTCCGCGGCTACATCCATCTCAAGACCATTCCCGAGGCCGACGACGCGCTGATCGCGGAAGCCGGCAGATATGCCGATCGCCTCAGCATCAACATCGAGGTGCCGACCGAAACGAGCCTCAAGACGCTCGCACCGGAAAAGGACGTGCGCGCCATCCGCCGCACCATGGGCCGGTTGCGGCTGAGGCTCGACGAGGCGCAGGAAAGCGCCGGCGACGACCGCGCGCCGCGTTTCGCGCCCGCCGGTCAGAGCACGCAGATGATCGTCGGCGCCGATGCCGCGAGTGACCGAACCATCCTTCAGACCAGCGCCAATCTCTACGGCTCCTATCGTCTGAAGCGCGTCTATTATTCCGCCTTCAGCCCGATCCCCGACGCCAGTCGCAACCTGCCGCTGCGCGCGCCGCCGCTGTTGCGCGAGCACCGTCTCTATCAGGCCGACTGGCTGATGCGTTTCTACGGCTTCGATGCCGGCGAGATCACCGATCCGCGCGACGACGGCATGCTGCCGCTCGACATCGACCCCAAGCTCGCGTGGGCGCTGCGCCACCGCGAGCGCTTCCCGCTCGACGTCAACAAAGCGAGCCGCGAAGATCTGCTGCGGGTGCCGGGCTTCGGCGTCAGGACGGTGGAACGCATCCTCGCCGCGCGCCGCGTCACCCATCTGCGCGCCGCCGATCTGGCACGGTTCAACGTGCCGCATGCCAAGGCGCTGCCCTTCATCGTGCTCACCGACCACCGGCCGGCGCCGGCGCTGCTCGACAGTACGCGTCTCGCCGCGCTGCTGCGTCCACCGGCACGGCAGTTGGGATTCGGGTTCTAGAACAATCCGCCGTCATTGCGAGCGAAGCAATCCAGATCGAACGCGCAGCAAGCACAGACTGGATTGCTTCGTCGCTTCGCTCCTCGCAATGACGATGGAGGCATCGCGCGCAACAAGGAGCTTCTGATGCACACCATCGTCCTCGACAGCGAGACCGATTTCGACGGCTGGCGCACGTCGGCGCGGACACTGGTACAGAACGGCGTGCCGCCTGAAGACATCGTGTGGACGGTCGCCGACCGCGCACCGGAACTGTTCGCGCCGGCGGCGCTTCCGCCATCCGACAACGCGCCCGCCTTCGCGGTGCCGGCCGCCTTCATTAAAATCGTGCGCGCGGCGATCCTGCATCGCGATCCGGCGCGCTTTGCCCTGCTCTACCGGCTGCTGTGGCGGCTGCGCGCCGATCCCGGCGTGATGACAAATCCCGCCGATGCCGACGTTATTCGCGCCGAGACGATGGCGCGCGAGATCCGTCGCGACGAGCACAAGATGCACGCCTTCGTCCGCTTCCGTAAACTCGGCAGCGGCGAGGCAGCGCGTTTCGTTGCCTGGTTCGAACCCACACATCATATCGTCGAGCTGGCGTCGCCGTTCTTCGCAAGGCGCTTCGCCAGCATGGCGTGGTCGATTTTAACGCCGGAACGCTGCGCGCATTGGGACGGGCACGCTCTCACTTTCACTGCGGGCGCAACGCGCACCGATGCACCATCGGGCGATCCTTTGGAGGAGACCTGGCTCACCTATTACGCCAGCATCTTCAATCCCGCCCGGCTCAAGGTCAAAGCGATGCAGGCCGAGATGCCCAAGAAATATTGGCGGAACCTTCCCGAGGCCTCCATGATTGACCCGCTGATCGCTGAGGCTGTGCGCACCACGCAAGCGATGATCGCGCGCGAAGCCCCGGCTCCCCGCCTTGCGCGGCAGCGAAAAGACGTACAGATGGCTACACCCGCACTTCACAAGACAGACAGTCTTGCCGCGCTCCGCGCCGAGGCCGCACACTGCCGCGCCTGTCATCTCTGGAAGGACGCAACCCAGACAGTGTTCGGCGAAGGCCCCAGACATGCACCCCTCATGCTGGTGGGAGAGCAGCCTGGCGACAAGGAAGACCTTGCTGGCAAGCCGTTCGTTGGTCCCGCCGGAATAATGCTGGACCGCGCGCTGGCGGACGCCGGGATCGAGCGCAGCAAGGTCTATGTCACCAACGCGGTGAAACATTTCAAATTCGTGCCGCGTGGAAAGATCCGGCTGCATCAGAAGCCGAACACGCCGGAAATCCGGGCGTGCCGACCATGGTACGAGCGGGAGCTTGCCCTGATCCAACCCACCCTCGTCATGGCCATGGGCGCTACGGCCGCGCAAAGCGTGCTCGGCAAGATCACCCCGATCGGCAAAAACCGTGGCCGCGTCATCGACCTCGACGACGCCACAAAGGCGCTCGTCACCGTTCATCCGTCCTATCTGCTGCGGCTGCCGGATGAAGACGCGCGGGCGCGCGAATATGCCGCTTTCGTCAAGGACCTCAAGCTCGCAGTGTCGCTCCTGCGCAAGCTGAAGGCGGCATAGCGCTTTCAAAAACTATTTAAAGTCGTCATGGCCGGGCATAGCCGTTCGAAGAACGGCGTCGCATCGCTCGCCTATGATCCGGCCATCCACGTTTTCTTTCCCTGTGATGCAGGAGCAAGGCGTGGATGCGCGGGTCAAGCCCGCGCATGCCAACCTTACGGATGGCACTTCACGCCGCCATCGCCTCCGAATTGACCTCACCTTCCGCCAGCACCGTCAGATCGCGATCGGTCTGGTGCTCTTCCTGAAGGGTTTCATCGAGCAGGTCGGCGGCCTCGTCCATGCCGAGCTTCTCCGCCCAGGCCTTGAGCGTGCCGTAGCGTGAGATCTCGTAATGCTCGACGGCCTGCGCGGCCGCGAGCAGACCGGCATCAAGGGCCTCGCATCCCTTGTATTCGTCCATGATCTCCTTGCCCTCGTCGAGAATGCCTTCGATAGCATCGCAGGTCTTGCCCTTCGGAGCCTGACCCAGCAGCGCGAACACCTGCTCCAGGCGATCCACCTGGCCTTCGGTCTGCTCCCAGTGCTTCTCGAACGCGGCGCGCAGATCGTCCGAATGCGCTGCCTTGGCCATCTTCGGCAGCGCCTTCAAAATCTTGTTTTCCGCGTAATAGATATCCTTGAGGGTATCGAGAAAGAGATCGTTGAGCGTCTTGTCTCTCGCCGCCGTCCTGCCCGCTGCCGGCCGGCGCGCGGGCGCTCTCTTTGTCGTAGACCGTCTCGCCGTCGCCGCCTTTCGTGCAGGAGAGCGCCGGACTGTCGATTTCTTGCCCGCGCGCTTTGCCGTTTTGCGTGCCGCTGCTCGTCGTGCCATCTGTCTTCTCCGCCTGTTGAGGGATCATTGCGGCCCTTCAACGCGACGTGATCGAACAGGTTCCGATTGATCTAGCGTTCAGCCCGCAAGCTGGGTCTCGACCAGCCTTGCCCAGTATGACGCGCCATAGACGATGGCCTCGTCATTGAAGTCGTAGGCGGGGTGATGCAGCCCCGCGCTGTCGCCATTGCCGATGAAGATGAAGGCGCCGGGCCGCGCTTCGAGCATATAGGCGAAGTCCTCCGCGCCCATGACCGGCGGAATTTCGGAACTGACATTGGCGGGGCCGGCCACCTCCGCCGCCACCCGCGCCGCCACATCTACCTGCGCGGCATGATTGACCAGCACGGGGTAACTGCGCTCGTAATTCAGCGTGATCCTCGCCCCGGTCTGCAGCGCGACGCCGGCGACGATTTCGC
The DNA here is from genome assembly GCA_964384815.1 of uncultured Afipia sp. Classification (GTDB taxonomy): domain Bacteria; phylum Pseudomonadota; class Alphaproteobacteria; order Rhizobiales; family Xanthobacteraceae; genus Afipia. Next base: position 531,058 of record CAYLLZ010000001.1, read on the forward strand.
GCACCCGCTGCTCGACCAGATCCCGCATCTCGGCGGTCAGCGTCCGCGCGGTGCCGAGGATCTCGGCGGTCTGCGGAATGACGTTGCGGGCGTCGCCGGCTCTGAACTGGCACATCGACACCACCACCGCCTCGAGCGGATCGACGCTGCGCGAGACGATGCTCTGCAGCGCCACCACGAGTTGCGAGCCCACCAGCACCGAATCGATGCTCTTGTGCGGGCGCGCCGCATGGCCGCCCAAGCCTTCGATGTGGATATTGATGTGATCGGTCGCCGCCATGGTCGGCCCGACACGGGTCGCGAAGGTGCCGATCGGCATCCCCGGGCTGTTGTGCATGCCGTAGACCTGATCGATGCCGAACCGGTCCATCAGGCCATCCTTGATCATCGCGTCGGCACCCGCCCCGCCCTCTTCAGCGGGCTGAAAGATCATGATCGCCTCGCCGGCGAAATTGCGGGTTTCCGCAAGATAACGCGCGGCCCCCAGCAGCATTGCGGTATGGCCGTCATGGCCGCAGGCATGCATCTTGCCCGGTACGGTCGAGCGATACGGCGCGTTGGTCTCCTCCTCGATCGGCAGCGCATCCATATCCGCGCGCAAGCCCAGGGCCTTGATGCCACGACCGTTCGCCGGCTTGTTGCCCTTGATGCGGCCGACCACGCCAGTGCGGCCAAGACCGGTCGCCACCTCGTCGCAACCAAATTCGCGCAGGCGATCCGCCACGAACGCCGCGGTGCGGTGCACGTCGTACATCAACTCCGGATGGGCATGCAGATCGCGCCGCCACGCCTTGATTTCGGGTTGCAGGGCAGAAATGCGGTCGACAATGGGCATTCGCAAGCTCGTGGCCGTGGACTATGCAACAAGAGTAGCATGGACAAGTCATGGACCCAACAATGGCGAGCGCGCTAAATCCTTCTGGCGGCTTGCGGGGCCACCTCATTCCAGAACAAGAATTTCAATGCGCGGGCGGAAATAGTCATGATGAAAAAGATCGATGGAGAATTCGACTATATTGTTGTCGGCGCCGGCACGGCCGGCTGCATCGTCGCCAACCGCCTGTCGGCCGATCCGCGCAACCGCGTCCTGATTCTCGAAGCCGGCGGCCATGACGACTGGATCTGGTTTCACATCCCCGTCGGCTATCTGTTCGCGATTGGTAACCCGCGTTCCGACTGGATGTTCAGGACCGAGCCGGAGGCCGGCCTCAACGGACGCTCGCTACACTACCCGCGCGGCAAGGTGATCGGCGGCTCCTCTGCGATCAACGCCATGATCTGCATGCGCGGCCAGGCCGCCGACTACAATCACTGGCGCCAACTCGGCCTCACCGGCTGGGGCTGGGACGATGTGCTGCCGGCGTTCAAGAGGATCGAAGATCATTTCCTCGGTGCCGGCGACCTGCACGGCGCCGGCGGCGGTTTCCGCGTGGAAGCGCCGCGGCTGTCGTGGAAAGTTCTCGATGTGGTCGCGGAAGCCGCAAGCCAGGCTGGCATCCGGCGCGTGGCCGACTTCAATACCGGCGACAACGAAGGCATCGGTTATTTCCACGTCAACCAGAAGCGCGGCCGGCGCTGGTCGGCCGCGCGCGGCTTTCTCAAACCCGCACTCACGCGCCCCAACCTTCGGCTGGAGACCGGCGTCGTGGTCGATCGCCTGATCGTGGAGAATGGCCGCGCCGTCGGCATTCGCTTTCATCAAGGCAACGAAACCATCGAGGCGCGCGCGAAAGGCGAAGTGATCCTGTGCGCCGGCTCGATCGGATCGATCCAGGTGCTGCATCGCTCCGGCATCGGCCCGCAGGAATGGCTCGCGCCGCTCGGCATCGACATGGTGCTCGACAAGCAAGGCGTCGGCCGCAACCTGCAGGATCATCTGCAACAGCGCGCGATCTACAAGGTCGAGGGCATCCGCACTCTCAACGAGACTTACTACAACCTGCTGCAACGCGGCTGGATGGGCGTCAACTACGCACTGCGACGGCGAGGACCGCTCACCATGGCACCCTCGCAACTTGGGATCTTCACGCGGTCGAACCCGAACCGGGATCGCGCCAACATCCAGTTTCACGTCCAGCCGCTGTCGCTCGACAAATTCGGCGATCCGCTGCACCGCTTTCCGGCGATCACCATCAGCGCCTGCAACCTGCAACCGACATCGCGCGGTGTGATCCGTCTGCGCTCCAATGAATTGAACGCGGCGCCGATCATCGCGCCGAACTATCTTGCGACTGATGAGGATCGCGAAGTCGCAGCCGACGCCATTCGCGTCACACGGCGGCTGATGAAGCAGCCTGCCCTCTCGCCCTATCGTCCGACCGAATATCTGCCCGGTCCGTCGGTCGGCGACGACGACGCCTCGCTCGCCAAGGCGGCGGGCGATATCGGCACCACGATCTTCCATCCTGTCGGAACGGCGAAGATGGGAACAGCCACCGATCCGATGGCGGTGGTCGATGAACGGCTGCGGCTGCGCGGCATCGAGCGCCTGCGCGTCATCGACGCATCGGTGATGCCGACCATCACGTCAGGCAATACCAATACACCGACGGCAATGATCGCCGAGAAGGGTTCCGCCATGGTCTTGGAGGACAACCGGTAACCTGCGACAACAAGGGCCTATTTCGACTCAAATATGCCCTGCATTTGCCCAGTTCCTTGTCTGTATGACACACCTGAGGAAATAACGGCGAGTCATCCGGCATGAACGATGTTGTTGCTGGAATTCCCGTGCGGCCGACTTTACTTTCGAATCATCCCGCTTATCGCCCAGATCAACGAAGGACGACAATGCTCAGAACGCTTCTCATTGCCTCACTCCTTGCCTCGGCCGCGACGTTCGCCATGGCGCAGAATCAGAATCGCAGCGGCACGCCGGAAGAGCAGAAGGCCTGTTCAAAGGATGTTTCGCGTTATTGCCGTTCTGTGATGAACGAATCCGATCTCGTCATTCTGTCCTGCCTGCAGCAGCATCGGCCCAAGATCAGCAAGGCATGCAATGCCGTGCTGGCCAGCCACGGCCAGTAATTTCAAGAAACTCTCGAAACACAAAATCCGCCGCACCGTTTCCGATGCGGTGGATTTTTGCATGAGAGTGATCGCGGATCAGGCGGACTTGCGCACCGCATTGTCCATCAGCGTCTTGCCGAGCGACCAGACCGCCCCCGGCACACGATGGCTCGCCGCAATCACCGAATCGAACGCACCCTCGATCCAGGCACAGTCTTCGTCCGTCACCGTGAGCGGCGACAGCAGCTTGATCGTATGGCTGGCATGGCCCGCCACTTGCGTCAGGATCTTGTGATCCTTGAACAGCGGGATGGTGATGAGCTGGCAGAACAGGCCCTTGCTCGCACTCTCCAGCAGATTCCACGAGGCACGCAGCGCCAGCGACTTCGGCGGGCCGAACTCGATGCCGATCATCAGCCCCTTGCCGCGCACGTTCTTGAGCAGTTCGTATTTCGGAATCATCGCGTCGAGGTTCGCCATCAGGCGTTCGCCCTGTCGGGCAGCATTCTCGATCAGCTTCTCCGATTTCAGCACTTCGAGGGTGGCAATGCCGGCCGCCATCGCCAGATCATTCTTGGCGAAGGTCGAGCCATGCACCACCGCGCGATCCATCCGGTCGAAGATCTTGTCGAAAATCGCCTTGCGGGTCAGCACCGCGCCGACCGGCACATGACCGCCCGACAGCGCCTTCGACAGCAGCACCATGTCGGGCTCGACGTTCCAGTGCTCGACGGCGAGGAAACGGCCGGTACGGCCCATGCCGGTCTGGATCTCGTCGGCGACAAAGATGGTGCCGTACTTCTTGCAGAGCGCGGCGGCGCCCGGCAGGAAATCATCGCTCGGAATATTGACGCCCTTGCCCTGGATCGGCTCGACGATGAAGGCGGCCACCTGACGGGACGCCAGCGCCCGCTCCAGCGCCGCGAGATCGTTGAACGGGATCACGGAGCAATCGGGCAGCAGCGGGCCGAAACCGCCGCGGAAATTGGTGTCATCGGTCAGCGACAGCGAACCGTAGGTCAGGCCGTGATAGCCGTGGTCGCAATAGACGATGCCCTGCCGCCCGGTCGCGCCGCGCGCGAACTTGATCGCCGCCTCGACGCATTCCGTTCCGGAATTGGCGAAGAACACCTTGTCCAGATATGGCGCCCGCGCGATCAGGCGCTCCGCCAGAATACCGGCCAGGGTGGACAAATCGAGCTGGACCAGGTTGGCGAACTCGCTGTCCAGAACGCTCTTGAGGGCGTCGCGAATCACCGGATGGTTGCGGCCGACCGCAAAAACGCCAAATCCGCTGAGGAGGTCGAGATATTTTTCGCCGTCACGGTCGAAAAGATATTGCCCTTGTCCACGCTGGAACCCAACATCGTAACCGATGGTTTTGAGCACGCGGACGAGCTGTTCGTTCAGATAACGGGTGTGGAGAGTCCCTCGCTGAAACTGCCGGTCCGCGAATATCTCGGAAATGTCTATATTTGCTTTCACCATAGGTTACATACGTCGGCTGATGGGCGCTTCGTCAACTGAAAAAAAGCAACGCGGCGATTTGACGTTGCGACGGAACTTGGACGAGGCTGAAGGGGTTCGACTTCATTGCGGTGCACGCGAGGACTCATGCGAAAAGTAACGTATCCTGCGCTGTTTCTGGTCATGACGTGCGGCATGGCTCATGCCGCCGACCCGCTGGGTGACTGGCTGGTTGAGGACAAGGTCGCCACCATCAAGATCGTCGACTGCAACAGCCGCCTGTGGGGCGTGGTGTCCGCCGAGAAGACGCCCGGCGGGTTGGACAGCCAGAATCCCGACAAAACGAAACGGACGCGCTCGACCCTCGGGATGCCCGTGCTGTTGAACATGAAGAAAGTGGCCGACGAAAAGGACAAGTGGGAAGGCCAAATCTACAATGCCAAGAACGGCAAAACCTACGAGGCTTCCATTCAACTTAAGTCGCCAAACAGGCTCGAGGTGGAAGGCTGCGTGATGAGCATCCTCTGCGGCGGTCAGACCTGGACGCGTGCGCAGGAGAATGTTTTCGGCCCGAACACCAAGACCTTATCGACGTCCTCGACATCGCCTGCTGCCGGCGCCAAGACGGCAACATCCCCCACCCAGGCACCGCCGGCGGTGGGCGGAGCCAAGTCGCATCCGGCTCCCGGCAGCGCTCCGCCGAAGGTGATCGGACAGAAAACGGGACCTGCCGATCCCGCTCCTGTGTCCGAGATTTGCCTACTCCCCGAGATCGCGCGGGCGACCCATTAGCGCAGGCTGAAACAGCACCGCCGCGGCGAGCGTCGTCACCAGCGACAGCGCCATCAGCTTGCCCATGCTCGATGTGCCGGGATGGCTCGACAGCCACAGGCTGCCGAAGGCGGTGGCCGTCGTCATCGCACTGAAGAAGATCGCCCGGGTGAGACTCGACTGCAGCAGGTTGGTGTGCCCTGCCCGCCATGCGGTGACGTAATAGATCTTGAACGCCACACCTACGCCGAGCAGCAGCGGCAGAGCGATGATGTTGGCGAAGTTCAGCGGCAGACCGATCAGCACGCAAATCTCCAGCGTCACCACGCCTGCGAGAATCAGCGGCACCAGCGTCAGCAGCACGTCGCCGATCCTGCGCAGCACGATGTAGAGCAGGATCGAGATCGACAGCAGCGCCCAGCCGCCGGCCTGGATGAAGGCCATCACGATGGTGTCGCCCGATTCCAGAATCGAGATCGGACCGCCGGTCGCGTTCGGCTCGACCTTCTGCACGGCGGCGGCAAAAGCCCGCAACGTATCGTTGTCGTTCGGATCACCCTTCGGCTGCGCTTCGACGCGGACACGTCCGTCGGCGGTCATCCAGTCGCTGACCAGTTCAGGCGGCAGCGACTTGATGGTGACGGGCTGAGCCTTGAGCGAATTACGCACCTGCTCGATCGTGGTGGCGAGCGGCGACAGGAATATCCTCTCGGCCTTGTCGCGCACCGATTTATCGGACTGCGACAGCCGCGTCAGCGCATCGGCAAGACGGTTGGCGGCCGCCGCTGGCTCAGGTCCGGACTTGGCCGCGACGCGGCGCAGGCTGGTGGCGGCATCCGCCAGCGCAACGACATTGTCGGCATCGGACGGCGGCGAACCGGGGCGCGCCTTGAACACCGGGTCAAGCGCCGCGGCACCCTTGCGGATGATCGCGAGCTTGACCTGCTGATCTTCCGGAACGAAGCTTTCGAGCGAGATGACGCGCGCCACCTCCGGTACCTTCGACAGCCGCTCCTGCGCCTCCTTGGCGGCAGCGAGCGAGGGCGTGATCACCTCCACCGCGCTGGTGCCTGTCTCAGGATCGCGGCGCAGATCGAGATAGGTCGCAACGGATTCGACCTTGGGGCTGCGCAGATTCATCGGGTTGAAGTCGAAGTGCAGGAAATAGAGCAGCGGCAGTCCGAGCACCGCGATGCCGAGCGTGGTCGCCACGATGCCGATGCGGTGATCTTCCAGAAAGCGATCGACCGGAGCCAGGAAGGCATAGCCCACCGGCTCCGCCTCGCCCGGCGGATTGAGCAGCTTCAGCAGTGCGGGCAGCACGGTGATCGCGAAAACGAAAGCGATCAGCATGCCCGCACCCGCGATTTTGCCGAGTTCGGAGACGCCCTTGTAGCTGGTCGGCAGGAACGACAGGAAGCCGGCGGCGGTGGCCACCGCAGCCAGCGTCAGCGGCACGGCGGAAAACTTCGCCGCCTGCTCCAGCGCTTCCTGCAGGTCGGAATTCTCGTAACGCTCGGAGCGATAGCGCACACTGTACTGGATGCCGAAATCGACGCCCAGTCCCACGAACAGGACAAAGAACGCGATCGAGATCAGGTTGAACGAACCTGCGATCATCAAGGCGACCGCGGTGGTCACCGATAGACCGATGGCAAGGGTGAGAAACACCGCACCGATGATCTTGGGCGAATGTAGCGCGCACCACAGGATGAACAGCACGACCAGAACGGTGATGACGCCGTTGAGGACCGCTCCCTCCTGCACCGTGCCGAATTCCTCATTGGCGATCGGCACAGGTCCGGTCAGCCGCACCCGTGCATGAAAATCCTTGTCGAAGTTGAGATCGCTGGCCGCCTGACGGATGGCGTCGGTCGCCACCTTGCCCGGCTCCAGCGCCTGAAAGTCCAGAATCGGTTGAATGGTGATCAGCACGCGGCGGTCGGAATCAGTCAGCGGCTCGCTGCTTGCCAGTTGACGCCACGAGAACGTGCCATCACCGGTCTTGAGGACCTGCTCGACGCTGTCGGCCACGACGTTCAGCGGACGGGTCAGCGAATCGCGTGAAAACCGGCCGCGCTCCGCGCCGGCAAGCCCGGTCTCCAGCACGCCGGTCAGGCCGCGGATGCTGGGATCATCCACCAGAATGTCGAAGAACGGTTGCGCCGCCTGCAACTGTCCGACCCGCTGCCCGACTTCCGCGGTCGGCAGGAACAACAAGCCGTTATTTTCGAAGAACGGACCGCCGGCAGGACGGCGGACCCAGCGGAACTTGTCGGTCTGCGGCGCGAGCTTCTTTTCCAACGCCACCGCCGCCTGCTGTGCCAGTTCCGGGGTCGCGGCCTCGACAACAGCCAGAATCAATTCGTGATGACCGGGAAATGCCTTCTCATAGGCGATCTCACGCTGCCGCCAGTCTAGATTCGGCGAGATGAGCTGGGCGACGTCGGTGCTGATGGCAAAGTGCTTCTGCGCGTAAATACCTGAAATAACAGCGAGAATTAGACCAACGATCAGAGTGAACCATGCATGTCGGGTACAGGTTCGCACCAGGGAAACAACAATCCTTGTCAGCACGTTCTTTCTTTCTATCTGAAGCAGTCAAAGCAAAAAATTGAGGCTTTTGACGACTTGAGGAGTTAACTCTGATCGACCCGATCGGTGCCCTTAGGCCACACAATAGTGGCATTACACCGGGATTATCGAGAATTACTGCTCAATAGCTGCCATAATGGTACACTGGCTGCCGTTCATGCCTTGTTCCAAGTTGCACTGGAAGACCTTCTGATGACCTCTTCGACTCCTCTGCTCGACCAAATCAAATCCCCAGCCGATCTGCGGAATTTGAAGGAAAGCGATCTGCCACAGGTCGCCGCGGAGCTGCGCGCCGAGACCATCAATGCAGTTGCGGTCACCGGCGGACACCTTGGCTCGGGCCTTGGCGTGGTGGAACTGACAGTTGCCTTGCATCATGTCTTCAATACGCCGAATGACCGGCTGATCTGGGACGTCGGTCATCAGGCCTACCCGCACAAAATTCTCACCTGCCGCCGTGAACAAATTCGCACGCTCCGTCAAGGTGGCGGGTTGTCCGGTTTCACCAAGCGTGCGGAGAGCGAGTACGATTGCTTCGGCGCGGCGCATTCCTCCACCTCGATCTCGGCGGGTCTCGGCATGGCGGTCGCGCGCGATCTCGCCGGCGAAGACCGCAACGTCATTGCCGTGATCGGCGACGGCGCGATGTCGGCCGGTATGGCCTATGAGGCGATGAACAACGCCGGCGCGATGGATTCGCGTCTGATCGTGATCCTCAATGATAACGAGATGTCGATCGCCCCGCCGGTCGGCGCGATGTCGGCCTATCTCTCGCGCCTGATCTCCGGCAACACCTATCGTTCGCTGCGCGAGATCGGCAAGCAGGTCGCCAAGCGGCTGCCGAAATTCGTCGAGAAGGGCGCGCAGCGCGCCGAGGAATACGCCCGCGGCTTCCTGTCCGGCGGCACGCTGTTCGAGGAACTCGGCTTCTATTACGTCGGTCCGATCGATGGCCACAACCTCGATCACCTCCTGCCCGTGCTCAAGAACGTCCGCGATTCGAAGGTCGGCCCGACGCTGATCCATGTCGTGACGCAGAAGGGCAAAGGCTACACCTACGCCGAGAGCGCGGCCGACAAATACCACGGCGTCGTCAAGTTCGATGTCGTCACCGGCAAGCAGGCCAAGGCGCAGGCCAATGCGCCGACCTATACCCGCGTCTTCGGCGACAGCCTGGTGAAGGAAGCGGAGAAGGACGACAAGATCGTCGGCATCACCGCGGCGATGCCCTCGGGCACCGGTATCGACATTTTCGGCAAGGCGTTTCCGGAACGCACCTTCGACGTCGGCATCGCCGAGCAGCACGCGGTCACGTTCGCTGCAGGTCTTGCCACCGAAGGCATCAAGCCGTTCGTCGCCATCTACTCCACCTTCCTGCAGCGTGCCTACGATCAGGTGGTGCACGATGTCGCGATTCAGAGCCTGCCGGTACGCTTCGTGATCGACCGCGCCGGTCTCGTCGGCGCCGATGGCCCGACCCATGCCGGCTCGTTCGATCTCGCCTATCTCGGCTGTCTGCCCAATTTCGTGCTGATGGCGGCGGCCGATGAGGCCGAGCTGGTGCACATGGTCGCAACCGCCGCGTCGATCAATGACCGTCCGTGCGCCTTCCGCTTCCCGCGCGGCGACGGTGTCGGCGTCGATTTGCCTGCCGTCGGCGTGCCACTGGAAATCGGCAAGGGCCGCATCGTGCGCGAAGGCTCGTCCGTCGCCCTGCTCTCGCTCGGCACCCGGCTCGGCGAATGCCTGAAGGCCGCCGACACACTGAAGTCGCACGGCCTGACCACGACAGTGGCGGACGCGCGCTTCGCCAAGCCGATCGACACCGATCTGGTGCTCAAGCTGGCGCGCGAGCACGAAGTGCTCATCACCGTCGAGGAAGGCTCGATCGGCGGCTTCGGCGCGCAGGTCATGCACACCCTCGCCGAGAACGGCATGCTCGACCATGGGCTCAAGGTGCGCTCCATGGTGCTGCCGGACGTCTTCATCGATCAGGACAGCCCCGCCGCGATGTATGCCAAGGCCGGTCTCGACGCCAAGGGCATCGTCAAGCGCGTCTTCGAGGCGCTTGGTCGCGAGAATGAAATCAATACGGTGCAGCTTGCCTAGACAGCCCTGCGAAAACAGCCCGATGCAAATCCTGCTGGCGCAGCCGCGCGGGTTCTGCGCGGGCGTCGTGCGTGCGATCGATATCGTCGAGCGCGCGCTGGAGAAGTATGGCCCGCCGGTCTACGTGCGCCACGAGATCGTGCATAACAAATACGTGGTCGAGAACCTCAAGGCGAAAGGCGCGATCTTCGTCGAGGATCTGCACGAGGTCCCGCCGAACGCGATCACCGTGTTCAGCGCCCATGGCGTCGCCAGAAGCGTCGAGGAAGAGGCCGCACGGCGCGGCCTGCCGGTGCTCAATGCCACCTGTCCCCTTGTCTCCAAGGTGCACAATCAGGGCAAGCGCTATGTCACCAAGGGCCGGCGCCTGATCCTGATCGGCCATGAAGGACATCCCGAAGTGGTGGGGACCATGGGCCAGGTGCCCGGGCCGGTCTATCTGGTCCAGAGCGTCGAGGACGTCGCGGCGCTGGACCTGCCGAACGACGAGCCCGTCGCCTACATTACCCAGACGACGCTAAGTGTCGACGACACAAAGGATATCATCGCCGCACTGGAAGACCGTTTCGCCGATCTCGAGGGGCCGGACACCCGCGATATCTGCTATGCGACACAAAATCGCCAGTCTTCGGTACGAGACCTCAGCAAGCTTGTTGACGTCATCCTCGTCGTCGGCGCCACCAACAGCTCCAATTCCAACCGTCTGCGGGAAATCGGCACCGAAGTGGGCGTGCCGAGCTACCTGATCGCTGACGGAAGCGAGCTCAACCCGCTTTGGCTGAAGGGGGTCAAGACCGTCGGCATCACGGCCGGCGCGTCGGCGCCCGAAGTTCTTGTCGACGACGTGATTGACGCCTTGCGGCGAATCGGGCCGGTCACCGTGTCAGTGGTGCCGGGTCGCGAAGAAAACATCGAATTCAGGCTGCCTGCGGAATTGGCTTCGGTCAGGACCGCATCTCACCTTTAATAAGATCAAGAAAGACCGCTCCTCATGGCCATACCGTTTTTCAAGGAAATCAAGATCGGGTCCTATCTGGTCAAGCAGAAGCTGCTTGGCCGGAAACGCTACCCGCTGGTGCTAATGCTGGAGCCGCTGTTCCGCTGCAACCTCGCCTGCGCCGGTTGCGGCAAGATCGATTATCCGGATGCGATCCTCAATCGCCGCATGAGCGCGCAGGAGTGCTGGGACGCGGCCGAGGAATGCGGCGCGCCGATGGTCGCCATTCCGGGCGGCGAGCCGCTGATCCACAAGGAGATCGGCGAGATCGTGCGCGGCCTCGTGGCGCGCAAGAAGTTCGTCTCGCTCTGCACCAACGCGCTGCTGCTGGAGAAGAAGCTCGATCTGTTCGAGCCCTCGCCTTATCTGTTCTTCTCGGTCCATCTCGACGGCCTGAAAGACCATCACGACCAGTCGGTGTGCCAGAAGGGCGTGTTCGACCGCGCGGTCTCCGCGATCAAGGCGGCGAAGGCGCGCGGCTTCGCCGTCAACGTCAACGCCACGATCTTCGACAATTACCCGGCCGAGGAGATTGCGAAGTTTCTGGACTTCACCACCGAGCTTGGCGTCGGCGTCTCGATCTCGCCCGGCTACGCCTATGAGCGCGCACCGGATCAGGAGCACTTCCTGAACCGCAAGAAGACCAAGGAGCTGTTCCGCGGCGTATTCGCGCGCGGCAAGGGCAAGAAGTGGAACTTCATGCACTCCGCCCTGTTCCTCGACTTCCTCGCCGGCAACCAGAACTTCCATTGCGAGCCGTGGGGCATGCCCGCGCGCAACATCTTCGGCTGGCAGAAGCCGTGCTACCTGCTCGGCGAAGGCTACGCCAAGACCTTCAAGGAGCTGATGGACACCACCGATTGGGATTCCTACGGCACCGGCAAGTACGAGAAGTGCGCAAACTGCATGGCGCATTGCGGCTACGAGCCGACCGCGGCCAATGCGGCGATCACCAATCCGCTCAAGGCGGCGTGGGTCGCGCTCCGCGGCATCAAGACCAGCGGTCCGATGGCGCCGGAGATCGATCTGTCGAAGCAGCGTCCGGCGCAGTACGTGTTCTCGTCCGAAGTGCAGAAGCGCCTCTCGGAGATTCGCGCCGACGAAGCCAAGGCTGCGGAGGCCAAGGCCGCCAAGCTCGCCGCTGCTGCCGCCAAGCCTGCCCCGGCGACTGCCGAGACCAAGGCGACGACCGCCGCATAAGGCAAAGCTTCATCCATCAAAACAAGAGGCGCGATTTGCATCGCGCCTTTTGTTTTGCCGATTGTCTTCAGGTGCTTGAAAAACAGGCGGCGCGCGCCCGCTCCTTAAGATCAGGCGTCTTCTTCGACCCGATTGCCGGCACCGTCGAGATGCTCCCGGTAGTCACGCAGGCCGCGCAGCGCGCGATTGAAATCGCGACCGCTCGATACCAGCGCGCGGATTTCCGACGGATTGCGCGCGATGCCGCGCATCACTTTCCAGATATCGACGTCGCCATTCGGCTTCAGCGCCTTCGCCGCGACCTCAGGCAACGCACGATGCGCCGGATCGCTGATCACGCGCAGCGCCGCGAACGGCAGGTCATGCGCCTCGGCGTAACGCGCGGCGATATGGCTTTCCATATCCACCGCGTCGGCACCCGTGGTGGCGCGTAGCGCGGCCTTGCCAAGCTGGCCGAGCACCACCTCTTCGACACCGGCGAGCACGCCGTTGATGACAGTGCGCTTGCCCTTCACCGGCAATGCCGTCAGCGTTTCGGTGAGCGAGGCCGCCGTGGCCCAGCGCCGCTCGGCCGCAACGATCTCGGACGCGATGACGATATCGCCGGAACGCAGCCTGGGATTGAGGCCGCCGGCCACGCCGAAGCTGACGATCCCGCGAATGCTCGCCGGGTCGAACGAGACCATCATTTCCCGCAATTGCACGGGATTGCTGGAACTGCAGATGACGGTGAGGCCGGGGCCGGCAGCGATGCGGGCTTCCTGTTTCAGGCCGGTAACGATCAGAACCGGCAATCCGTCTTTCGAGGCGTCTTCGCCTGCGCCAATAATCACATTCCGACCCCTGTGAAGCGGCTGTTACTATTACGTAGGTTGCGATAGCGCGCCAGCGCCCAGAGCGGAAAGAACTTAGAATATCCGTGGTATCGCAAATAGAACACACGTGGGAACCCGCCCCCGGTGTAGTTCGGCTCATTCCACAGCCCTTCTGCGTTCTGGGTCCCTTTCAAATACGCGATTCCCCGCTCCGTCGCAGCATCGTCCAGCCTGCCCGCCGCCATCAGCGCCAGCGTCGCCCAGGCCGTCTGAGAGGCCGTGCTCTCGGAACGCTCATAACCCTTGTAGTCAAGCTTGTAGCTGTTGCCGTCCTCGCCCCAGCCCCCGTCCGGATTCTGGATCGCCACCAGCCAGTCCGCCGCCTTCCTGATCGCCGGATCGTTATGGGGCACACCGGCGGCGTTAAGCGCGCACAGCGTGGACCAGGTGCCATAGATATAGTTGACGCCCCAGCGCCCGAACCATGAACCGTCCGCAAGCTGGGTGCTGCGCAGATAATCCACGCCGCGCTTCAGCGGCACCGAATTCTCGACGGTCTCGCCAAGCTGCGCTAGCATCGAGACGCAGCGCGCTGTGACGTCGTCAGTCGGCGGATCGAGCAGCGCGCCGTGATCGGCGAACGGAATGTTATTGAGATAATATTCGAGATTGTCGGCGTCGAATGCGGCCCAGCCGCCATTGGCGCTCTGCAAACCGATGATCCATTCGCGTCCGCGAGCGATTGCCTCGTCATATTTGGTGCCGGCGCCGAGCCTGCGCGCGCGATCCATCGCCATCACCACCACGGCGGTGTCGTCGAGATCCGGATAATGCGCGTTGTTGTACTGGAAGGCCCAGCCGCCGGGCCGCACGCCGGGCCGCTTGATGATCCAGTCGCCCTCGACATCGAGCACCTGACGCGGCGCAAGCCAATCGAGCGCCTTCATCGCGGCAGCGATATCGCTGCCCTCGCCCGTCTCGATCATGGTGTGCGCGGCCAGCGCGGTGTCCCATATCGGCGAGACGCAAGGCTGGCAGTACGCCTCATCCTCATGGATCACCAGCAGCCGCTCGATCGATTCCCGCGCTATCACATAGCGCGGATCGTCCTTCGGATAACCGAGCAGGTCGTACATCATCACGCTGTTGGCCATTGCCGGGAAAATCGCGCCGAGGCCATCGACGCCGTTGAGGCGCTCGGTGACAAACTCCTCCGCCTTCCTGATCGAGCGCTGCCGCATCGTCTTCGGAAAGAAGGGATCGGCGACGCGAAGAAGCTTGTCGATAAGACCGAAAGCGGTGAACCAGAGCTGGCTCTGGTGCGGCGCCTTCGGGGTCGGCCCGATGGTTTTCGGATCCTCGATGAACAATTCATCGACAGTGACGCCGAGCGGATTTCTCGCCCGCGGCCGCAGCGTCATCAAGACCAGCAGCGGCACGATCACCGTGCGCGCCCAGTAAGAGACCTTGCTGAGATGGAACGGAAACCAGCGTGGCAGCAGCATGATCTCGACCGGCATCATCGGCACCGCGCGCCATGTCAGCACGCCGAACAACGCCAGCATGATGCGCGTGAACACATTGCTCTTCACCGCTCCGCCCCGCGCCAGGATCGTCTCGCGCGCTTTCTTCATATGCGGCGCATCGGGCGAGTCGCCGATCATCTTGAGCGCGAAGTAAGCCTTCACGCTGGCGCTCATATCGAACTCGTGACCGTAGAACAGCGACCATCCGCCATTGTCGTTCTGCATGCGCCGCAGATATCGGCCGATCTTCGCTTCGATCTGCGCATCGACAGGCTCGGCGAGATAATGACGCAGCAACACGTACTCGGCCGGAATCGTGACGTCGGCCTCAAGCTCGAACACCCAATGGCCGTCCTGCTGACGGTTTCCAAGCATGGCGCGGCTTGCCGAGGAAATGCTGGCAGCAAGACCTTCGGCGGCCGGCGCGGTGCTGTGCTGATCGAACGTCATGGTCATGATAAGTTTGGTATCGCCGGTTTATTGCTTGAGGATGAGGTCGGCGGCCCGATCGCCGGAGCGGATCGAGCCTTCGATGGTGGCCGGCAGTCCGGTGTCGGTCCAGTCGCCGGCCAGCATCAGGTTTTTCCATTGCGTCACAGCGCTCGGGCGCAGCGCGTTCTGTTCAGGCGTCGCCTCGAAGGTCGCTCTGCGTTCGCGCACGATCTGCCACGGCGGCAGTGGCCCTTCGGCAACGCTCTCACCAAGCTTTGCCACCTTGCAGATGTCACGCCAGATCTCGCGCGCAAGTTCCTCGCGCGGCATATTCACAAGGCGCTCGGCATCGCTGATGGTGACAGACAAACGGTCCGGGAATGCGAACAGCCATTCGATCAGACCACCGATCACGCCGGTGATCGGCGGCGTGTCCTGCGGCGGTATATAGCGGAAATGCGCGTTGACGATGGCGCGGAATTTGGTCGGCGTTTTCAACCCCGGCAGAATGGTGGAAGCCGAACGCGCCGGCACCGCGAGCACCACCACATCACCCTCGCCCAGCGCCGTGATGCCATCGCCGAAATCAAGGCCTGTCGCGCGATCAGCAGACGTTTCGACCCGCCGCAGCTCGTGCATCAGCCGGATCGACGCGCCCTTGCCGCGCAGCATCGCAAGCGCCGGATCGATCAGCACGCTGCTCAACCCTTCGCGCGCAATCAGCGGACGGCAGGATGCGCCGCCAGCCAGCAGCGTTTCCCGTACGATAGCGCCGGCGAGGCCCGCCGAGCCCGACGGCGGATCGACATTGAGCGCAGCGAGCAGCAGCGGCCCGACCAGACGGCGATAGAGCGCGCCGTCACAGGCGATGGTGTCGCCCACCAGCGCATTGGCGCTCGCCCATGCCAGCGGCAGCATCTTGAGATAGTCGATCACGCCGGTCTCGGGCACGCGGCGATCCGCATCGAACAGCCAGGACGGAAAGCGGCTGTCGCCGAGATCGAGCGTCCAGCGCTCGCCGGTCGCCACATCGGCGAACGGAAATTCCGCGCGCTCTGGACCGACAAGGCCGGCCTCGCTGCCAATCGAACGCGCATAGGCGCGCGCATGCGTATTGCCCGACAGCATCAGATGATTGCCGTTGTCGATCGTCAGATTCGTCGCGGCATCGAAATAGGACCGGCAGCGTCCGCCGGTGTTCTGCGTCGCCTCATGCACGTGGATCTCGAACCCGGCATTGGCGAGCCGCACCGCAGCCGACAATCCAGACAGACCCGCGCCGATAATATGAGCAGTTCTGGTCATCAGATCACGGCGTATCGCAGGAGGATGGACATCTTGGCGGCTTTGCTCAGCTTGACGGGAGGGCGCGGCAACGCGAAACCTCGCGCCAGAAGTTTCTCGAAGATCGCGCGATAATATTGCGACATGATGCGCGGTGCGCGAACCGCGCGGCGCGAATTGCGCGCCATGATTTCATCCGCCTTCTGGAAATGTCCCAGCGCCTGCATCGCCAGCGGCACGCAGGCTTTCGGAAGATTGGGATCGGCGCTCACCGCTACAGGGTCACTCGAAGAAATGCCCGCTGCATCGAGCAGTTCGCGTGGCAGATAGAGACGGCCGAGCCCGGCATCCTCGTCGATGTCGCGCAGGATGTTGGTCAGTTGCAGCGCACGGCCCAGATGATGCGACAGCAGAATGCCGTCCTGTTCCGGCAGGCCGAACACCCGCACCGACAGACGACCGACAGCGCTCGCGACCCGATCACAGTAAAGATCGAGCGTCGCCGCATCCGGCGCGCGGATGTCGGCCGGCACATCCATTTCCATGCCGTCGATGATGGCGATGAAATCGTCGCGCTTCAGTCCGAATTCCTTCACGGCTGCAACATAGTCACGCAGGCGCGCCGGCGGATTGCCTGCATAGAGCGCATCGACATCACGGCGCCATTCGTCGAGCGCGGCAAGGCGCTCCTCGCGCGGCCCATCCGAATCCGCGATGTCATCGACCTGACGGCAGAAGCTGTAGATCAGGAACATCGCGTCACGCTGCGCGCGCGGCAGAATCCGCATCGCCGCGTAGAACGAACTGCCCGAAGCCGAGCCGGCCGGTGTTGCTGTCACGTCATTCATGGGAAATCATGCGCCCGTCGATAGTCGGGAGAGCGGCGCGCGGCCGCCGGCGCGGCGCAGCCACTCGCCTGCGGCAGCGGATGCTGCAAGTCCCAACATGGCGAATTTGGAAAGATGCACGCGCTCACTCAGCGGATCGCGCGCCTTGAGCAGTTCGGCGATCCGGCGCGCGAAAATGTCGATCACGGCAATCTCCATGCCGAGACGCTTGTCCTGCACCTCAGCGCTGAAGGCGCGGCTCTCAGTGAGCAACTGTTCGTTGCGCACCGCCAGTTTGTGCAGGCAATCGAGCAACGGCGCGGACGCTTTTGACTCTCCGAGCATCTCCACCGACGCACCCGACGCCTTCAACGCATCGAGCGGCAGATAGACACGGTTGAGGTTGCGATAATCCTTGCCGCAATCCTGCAAATGATTGTTGATCTGCAACGCCGCACACAGTTTGTCGTTGGCAACCCAGGTCGAGCGGTCTTCGCCATGCACGTCGAGCACGAAACGGCCGACCGGCATCGCCGAGAACGAGCAGTAATGAATGAGATCGTCCCAGCTCTCGTAGCGCAGCTTGGTGACGTCCATGCGAAACGCGGTGAGCAGATCGAGCGCATGCTGCGGCGACAATCCGCGCGCGGCGAGCGCTTCGCGCAGCGCCAGCGCTTCGGGCTGCGCCGCGCCGCTGCCGAGCAATTCGTCCTGCATGCGATCGAGCTGATCGAGCTTGTCCTGCGGCGGCAGCGTCGCGTGATCGGCGATGTCGTCCGCGGTGCGCACGAAATTGTAGAACGCCAGAATCGGCGCGCGATGACGCGGATGGATGATCCACGACGCGACGGGAAAGTTCTCGTCCTTGTGCCCCTTGCCGGAGCGCAACTCACCTGCGCTGGTCATTGCGAGCGCGCCGCTCCTTCGGTGCGGGGCGTCCGTCCCGACGTTCCGCCATGCCTGCGGACATACCAGCTTGTGCAACTGATCCTGAACACCATGAACCCAACATGATTGAGGGAGATCGGCCCCGAAAACGGGACGGCGCATGATATCGCAGCGCGGAGGCGAATGCGAGTGCCCCCGAACCACAAAAAACCCCATAGTTCCAATATCTTAATAAATACGGAACCGCCGCAGGCGCGCGCCATGATGAAATCGGCATGAACTCAGCATTAAATCGACATTACATGTAACGTTGGCGTGCCCTCTCCGTCGCCGCGGCCTATTCGGCGGCGACCTGGATGTCCTGCACCTTGTCAGAGTAATAGGACGCAGTCTGCCGCCCGCGCGAGGCCTCACGCGCGAAGGTGATGAGGTGATGGGCGACCAGCCCGCAACTGATCAGCCGTTCAATATCGCCCGCCTTGATGCGCGGCCATGCGAATGTCCAGAACTCACGGCGATAGTCGCTGCGCACGCCGGCGTGCCAGACGATCTTTGCGACCATGGTGAGCGCGCGTTTGATGTTCGGCCATGAGCGGCGCTGCTTCGAGTTCGGCGGGGTGATGCGGTTGCAGTAGGTGTGATCGACCTGATGCTGAAAGCGCGCGAACATTTTCTCCGGCGTGTAGGCGCGGCCCATGCATTCGCGCCAGGTCGCCACCACGTGCTCGTAGGGCAGGACAAATTTCACGTTCGAATCGCGACCCTCGTCGTCCACCAGACGATTCTCGCGCTTGAGGCGATCCCACAGCGGCGTGCGCGGCAATGCCTGCAAGAGGTTGATGGTCAACAGCGGAATCTGCGAGCGGTCGATAAAATCGAGAATCCCATCGCCCGCATCCAGCGTGTCGGTGTCGAGACCGAGAATAATGCCTGACACCACTTCAAGACCATAGCGGTTGAGCGTCTCGACGCCTTCGAGGATCGGCACCATCATGTTGTGCTGCTTGGACATCGCCTTCAGCGCAGCCGGGTCCGGCGTCTCGATGCCGCAGAACACGGTAAGGAACAGTGCCTCGCGCATCAGTTCGAGAATTTCCGGGCGCTTGGCGATGTTGAGCGTCGCCTCGCAGGCGAACTGGATGGCGAAGCCGTTGCGCTTCTGCCATTCGACCAGATGCGGCAGCAATTCCAACGTCGCCTTGCGGTTGCCGATGAAATTGTCGTCGACGAAATACACCGCGCCCGACAGGCCGCATTCCACCATCTTGTCGAGCTCGGCCAGCACCTGCTGCGGCGTCTTCAATCGCGGATTGCGGCCGTACAGCGCGGGGATGTCGCAGAACTCGCATTGATACGGACAGCCGCTGGAGAACTGGATGCTGCCGAGAAAATATTTGCGCAGCGGGATCAGCTCATAGGCCGGCAGCGGAAACTCCGCCATGTCGCGCCGCTCGTGCGTGGTCAACACCACCTGCCGCGGCGGCCGCGCCGGATTATGAGCGATGAGGCGGAATAATTCCTCGGTCGCATCGCCCAGCTCGCCGATATGCAGATAGTCGAAATCGGGATACGCCTCGGGCGATGCACTGACAGACGGCCCGCCGAGCGCGGCAGGCCGATCATAAGCATGCGCCCGCTCGCAGATACCGTGCATCTGGCGGCGCTGGATGTGCATGCCGCTGACGAACACCGCATCGGCCCAGCGGAAATCGTCCGGCGCGGCGGGCCGGATATTCTCGTCGATGAAGCGCACCTCCCAACCGGGCGGCAATGACGCGGCGATCAGCAACAGGCCCTGCGGCGGCATGAAGGCCTTCACGCCATCGGTCAACGGATAGGCATATTCGAACGTGCCGAACGAGGGCGAGTATTTCGGGAAGACGCACAGGATGTGCCGTCTTGCTAAGCCGCAGGTCTCGTTCATGAACTGCCCCGCCTCGTCCGTGCTGCGATGGTCCAAGGACGGGCCAAGACCGCGTCGGAATCAGGGCAAAGGCACCGTCTCGTCTTCCGGCCGCGCAGAGACAACGACCGACGATCCAGAGAAAAACGTGTCCCGGCGGTCTTGGTTCCCTCTTTAAAGGCTTGATTGGATTTGACTATGCTCGGGAACCTGTCTTGATCGACGGGCGAGCGTTCCGATCCGTCCGGAGCGGTCCCGGCGGAGATTGAAGGCTGCTATGATCGATAAACTCGAATTCCTGCTGGCGCTGGCCCGTGAAGAACATTTCGGACGCGCCGCCGAAGCCAGCAATGTCAGCCAGCCGACGCTGTCCGCCGCGATCAAGCAACTGGAAGACACCTTCGGCATGCTGCTGGTCAATCGCGGCTCGCGCTTCCAGGGCTTCACGCCGGAAGGCGAGCGCGTGCTGGTGTGGGCGCGGCGGATCGTCGGCGATGCGCGGGCAATGCACGAGGACATCGAAACGCTCAAGCACGGCCTTGTCGGCCATCTGCGGATCGCGGCGATTCCGACTGCGCTGGCGATGACCGCCGCGCTGACCACGCCGTTCCGCACGCGTCACCCCGGCGTCAGATTCACCATCATCTCACGGACCTCGATCGAGATCCTGCGTATGCTGGACAATCTTGAGGTCGATGCCGGCCTGACCTATCTCGACAACGAGCCGGTCGGCCACGTCAACCGCATCCCGCTTTATCTCGAACAGTATCGCCTGCTCACCGCGGCCGACAGCCAGCTCGGCGACCGCAGCAGCGTGACCTGGGCGGAGATCGCGAAAATCCCGCTCTGCCTGCTGACGCCGGACATGCAGAACCGCCGCATCATCGACCAGATGCTGTTTCGGGCCGGCGTCACGGTGGCCCCGACCCTCGAATCCAATTCGATGATCGTGCTCTACTCCCACGTCCGCACCGGCAAATGGGCGAGCGTGATGCCGGCGCTGCTCGCCGAATCTCTCGGCCTCACAGACAAGGTCCGCTCCATCCCGATCGTGGAGCCGGAGAACGTGCAGTCGGTCGGTCTGGTGATCCCTCACCGCGAGCCGATGACCCCGCTCACCGCCGCTCTGGCGGACGTCGCCCGCCATCTGGCGAACAGCCTTCCCGACACCGTGTCCGGGATCGGCCATCGCGGCTGACGGTATTGGCGCGCAATTGAATCGCCTGATCGAGTTTTGCTATCGCAGCATCAGAACTGACGCCTTGAAATAAGGCGTTTGGTGCCCATGTGTTGCGGAGATGGTCACCAACCGCGTCGCGCCGGGCGTCGTCTATACGACCTGCCACCATCCTGATACACAGACCCATGTGGTGACCACGACTATTCGGATTGGGTGGCCAATGGCCCCGGGTTCAAGGTCACCACAATGCAGGTCATGCCCTCCAACGATCCGGGCGAGTGGCAGAAGTCCTGCGAGGAGCATACGCGCGCCTCGCGGCGTATCATCCACGCCGAGGCCGCGGAATAACAGGAGCGCGGCGTGAACGAGTCACCGGTTGTCAATGCTCATCGTCTGATCTGGCGCGAAAGCGGCTTCAGCGAAGGCGACCGGTCCGTGCCCGAGGAAACGGCGCTGGCGCTGTCCTACGACGCCGGCACCTATGCCGTGATGATGGGCACGCCGCAGGATCTCGAGGACTTCGCCGTGGGCTTCAGCCTCACCGAGGGCATCATCAACAGCATGTCGGACATCGAGTCGCTCGAAGTCGTTCCGCAGGACGAAGGCATCGAGCTGCGGATGTGGCTGGCTAAGCGCAACGCCGACCAGTTGCATGAGCGGCGGCGGCACATCGCGGGTCCCACCGGCTGCGGCCTGTGCGGCATCGACTCGATTGCCGAAGCGATGAAGCCGGTCGCCATCGTCGGCGACGGCATCCGTGTCACCCCGCAAGAGATCATGACCGCGATGCAGGGCCTCTACCCGCTGCAGAAGCTCAACACCATCACCCGCGCGGTTCACGCCGCCGCGTTCTGGACGCCACAGGCCGGCATCATGGAAATCCGCGAGGATGTCGGCCGCCACAACGCACTCGACAAGCTTGCCGGCGCTCTTGCGCGCAAGAACATCGCCGCCAGCGAAGGCGCGGTGCTGCTGACCAGCCGCGTCTCGGTCGAGATGGTGCAGAAGACCGCTTCGATCGGCGCTACGCTGATCGTCTCGGTCTCCGCTCCCACCGCCCTCGCGATCAGGATGGCCGAACGCGCGGGCATCACCCTTGCCGCGATCGCCCGTGCCGACGGCTTCGAGATCTTCACGCACATGCACCGTATTTCGTCGGGAGAAGCGACCCACGTCGCATAACGGCACGCGCACCTCGCGCAGCGTCGCGCCGCATCGCATGCGCGCGTGACGCCGGCCCGGCACCGCGTACCGGCACAAAGCAAAATGCTCACGCGGCCGCGACGAGAAGTCCTGCCTGCGCAGATATCCGCGCGAATCTTTCAGCTCGCGCCTTTTGAATTTCTGTCGTTATGCGACTGAATTTATATCGTCATGCGACGCAATAAATGATGCGTCGCAGCGCAATTCACCTGCAATTCATACCGCGATGTGGATAGTTCGCGGTCATTCGCCGCTGCTCGC
The DNA here is from genome assembly GCA_964384815.1 of uncultured Afipia sp. Classification (GTDB taxonomy): domain Bacteria; phylum Pseudomonadota; class Alphaproteobacteria; order Rhizobiales; family Xanthobacteraceae; genus Afipia. The sequence goes on from CAYLLZ010000001.1 coordinate 553,525, forward strand.
TGCGACAGAACGCCTCAATCCTGCGCTTTTAAGTAAATTTCCCACTCCCGCGCCCTGTCACTGACATACTAGCCGTGGGGCAGTTCCCCCTAAAGAAAATTTGGGAGGCTGAGAATGTCTGCAACGTCGAGGGATACTGAGGATATTGCGATCAACACCAGCGCACGCTGGATTCAGCTCGCGCTCGGCATGATCGCCATGATGGCGATCTCGAGCCCGCAATACGTCTGGACACTGTTCGTCAAATCATTTCAAAGCACCACCGGCGCGACACTGCCGGCCATTCAAGTCACCTTCTCCCTTCTCATCGTCCTGCAAACATGGTTCTCGCCGGCGCAAGGCTGGCTGGTCGACAGGTTCGGCCCCAAACTTCTGATCGCCGTTGGCGGCGCGCTCTCCGGCCTTGGCTGGGTGCTGTCGGCCAACATCACCTCGCTCACCGGCCTGTATCTGACCTATGGCCTGTTCTGCGGCATCGGTACCGGCATCGTCTATGTCGGCATCATCGGCCTGATGGTGCGCTGGTTTCCGGACCGCCGCGGCTTCGCCACCGGCATGGTCGCCGCGGGCTACGGCTTCGGCGCGATCCTGACCACCTTCCCGATCGACACCATGCTGAAATCGTCGGGCGCGCAATCGACGCTGGTGACCTTCGGCATCATCCTCGGCATCGTCGGCGTGCTCGCCGCGCTCGGCCTGCGCAATCCGGAGCCGCATGAAACCGCGGCGGCCAGGGCCAACATCTCGACGAAGGTCAAGACCTCGGTGCATGATTTCACGCCGAAGGAGATGCTGAAGACGCCGCTGTTCTGGCTGATGTTCGTGATGATGACCATGATGTCCACCGGCGGCCTCATGGTGATCTCGCAGTTCGCCAACTTCACTCGCGATTTCGGCGTCGCCGACGTGATGATCTGGGGTCTTGCGGCGTTGCCGCTCGCGCTCACCGTGGACCGCATCACCAACGGCCTCACCCGTCCGTTCTTCGGCTGGGTGTCGGACCGCATCGGCCGCGAGAACACCATGGGCATCGCCTTCATCCTCGAAGGCTTCGCCATCGGCCTGATGGTGCTCTATCGCGAGAACGCACTGGCGGTGGTGCTGCTGTCAGGCCTGGTGTTCTTCGGCTGGGGCGAAATCTTCTCGCTCTTCCCCTCCACGCTCACCGACACCTTCGGCACCAAGAACGCCACCACCAACTATGGCTTCCTCTACATGGCTCAGGGCGTCGGCTCGGTGCTCGGCGGCCCGGTGGCGGCACTCTTGCGCGAATCCACCGGAAGCTGGCTGCCGGTGTTCGGCCTGATCATCTTCATGGACATCCTGACCGGCCTGCTCGCGCTGTTCGTCCTGAAGTCCTGGCGCCAGAAGTGGTTCGAGCGTCACAAGCACGCCTAGGGAAGCGGGCTCGACATTCGCTCCCGCCACACCGCGGGCTGCGACTGTCAAATCCAAAGCTTCTCTAGGGCCTTCTATTTGCTGGTGGTTCTTCGATTCCAACATTTGCGTCGCCCAAGCGGGGGCAGATGTTAGGATCGCACCATCAGGCGTCTCACCAGCAGGGATGCCCGGCCGGTGGCCGGGCATTTCCCTGTTTGGAAACGCTGTCTTTTTGGTCTAAAAGGCCAATGAAGATTTCTCTTACTTAACTCCCGCCGCGGCGGGCCCAACCTGTTGGACTTAAGCGATGCTGAACACTCCCCGTTCCCGCCGCGGCATGGTGACCGCTCCCCATCATCTGGCCAGCGAGGCTGGTCTGCGCGTGCTGCGCGAAGGCGGCAACGCCATCGAAGCGATGATCGCGATCGCGGCCAATCTCGCCGTGGTCTACCCGCACATGAACTCAATCGGCGGCGACGGTTTCTGGCTGATCAGCGTTGACGGCAAGCCGCCGGTCGCGATCGACGCCTGCGGCGCCGCGGCCAGGGCCGCCACCGTCGACCTCTACAAGTCCAAGGGCCTGACCGCGATCCCCGAGCGCGGTCCCCTCGCCGCCAACACCGTGGCCGGCACGCTGTCGGGCTGGGCCGAGGCCTACGCCCTCAGCCGGGAGATCGGCGGCAAGCTGCCGCTGTCGCGCCTCCTTGAGGACGCGGTGTGGTCGGCCGAAAACGGCTTTGCCGTCACCGCGAGCCAGCGCGAACTCACCGAGAGCAAGCTCGCCGGCCTCAAGGACGCGCCGGGCTTCGCCAGCCACTTCCTGGTGGGCGGCAAGGCGCCGCGCGAGGGCTCGGTGATGAAGCTTGCCGCGCTCGGCAAGACGCTGCGGCAGATCGGCGAACGCGGCCCGATGGACGCCTATCAGGGCGCGCTCGCCAAGGAGATCGCGGCGGATCTGGCGCGCGTCGGCTCGCCGGTGACGCTGGAAGACCTCGCCGCACACAAGGTGCAGCGCCGCGAGGCGATCTCGGTGCCGGTCAAGGGCGCGCGGCTGTTCAACTTCCCGCCGCCGACGCAGGGCCTCGCCTCGCTGATGATCCTCGCGCTGTTCGAGCGGCTCAACATCGCCGAATGCGAGAGCTTCGACTACCTGCACGGCATCGTCGAATCCACCAAGCAGGCGTTCCTGGTGCGCGATGCCGTGGTCAGCGACCCGGCGCACATGAAGGAGCGTTGCGAGGATTATCTGATCAAGGAAAAGCTCGACGAACTCGCCAAAAAGATCGACCGCAAGCGCGCGATGCCCTGGCCCCACGTCGCCAATCCGGGCGACACCGTGTGGGCCGGCGCGATCGACGGCAACGGCGTTTCGGTCTCCTTCATCCAGAGCGTCTATTTCGAGTTCGGCTCGGGCTGCACGCTCGATAATTCCGCCATCGTCTGGCAGAACCGCGGCTCCAGCTTCGTGCTCGAGGGCGATGGCCCGCGCGCGCTGCGCCCCGGCCGCAAGCCGTTCCACACCCTCAACCCGGCGATGGCGCTGTTCGACGACGGCCGCCGCATGGTCTACGGCAACATGGGCGGCGAAGGCCAGCCGCAGACCCAGTCGGCGATCTTCAGCCGCTACGCGATCTACGGCCAGGGCCTGCAGCAGGCGGTGAGCGCGCCGCGCTGGCTGCTCGGCAAGACCTGGGGTGATGCCACCGTGACACTGAAGCTGGAGAGCCGGTTCGATCCAGCGCTGATCCAGGCGATGCGCGACGCCGGCCACGACATCGAGGTACTGCCCGACTACACCTCGACCATGGGCCATGGCGGCGCCGTGGTGCGCCACCCTGACAGCGTGTTCGAAGGCGCCACCGATCCGCGCAGCGACGGCGCGGCGGTGGGGTTCTGAGCCGGCGGAGTCGTCATGCCCGGCCTTGTGCCGGGCATCCACGTCTTCTGATAAAGAGACAACAAAGGCGTGGATGGCCGGGTCAAGCCCGGCCATGACGAGTTCCAGCAAATGGCGGCCTCCTAGGCCGGGTTTCCCTCCGCGCCCGTGCCCTTTATAAGGGCGCGATGTCGTACAAGGTCGCCGCCTTCTACCAGTTCGTGTCATTGCCGGACTTCGAGACCCTGCGCGAGCCGCTACGCAACATGTGCGCAGCGCTCGGCATCAAGGGCATCGTGCTGCTCGCCGCCGAAGGCATCAACGGCACCGTGGCCGGCAGCGCGGTGGCGATCGACGCGCTGATGAACCAGCTTCGCAGCGGCGCGCTGTTCGGCGGCCGGCTCGACAATCTCGAACTGAAATTCTCCCAGGCGGCGCAGATGCCGTTCCAGCGTCTCAAGGTCCGCCTCAAGAAGGAGATCGTGATGCTGCGCGACGAGACGATCGATCCGAACGCGCGGGTCGGCACCTATGTCGAGGCGCAGGACTGGAACGAGCTGATCGCGCGGCCGGACATCGTGCTGCTCGACACCCGCAACCAGTTCGAGGTGGAGATGGGCACCTTCGCCGGCGCAGTCGATCCCAGGATCACCAGCTTCAGCCAGTTCAAGGATTACGCCGACCGCGCGCTGGATCCTGCGCGGGACAAAGCGATCGCGATGTTCTGCACCGGCGGCATCCGCTGCGAGAAGGCGAGCTCCTATCTGCTCGCGCGCGGCTTTGCGCAGGTCTATCACCTCAAAGGCGGCATTCTGAAATATCTTGAGGAGATTCCCGAGGAGCAGAGCCGCTGGCAGGGCGAATGCTTCGTGTTCGATCAGCGCATCGCGCTCGGCCATGGCCTCGTCGAACGCGCGCAGCAGCCGGGAGAAGCGGCAAACGAGGACAGCGATGACTGAGCTTCCGTCCCTTGAGGCGCGCATCGAGACGCTGGAGACGCGCGTCGCCTATCAGGAGCAGACCATCGAGGCGCTGAACCAGGCGCTGACCGCGCAGTGGAAAGAGATCGATCGTCTGACGCGCGAACTGATGCGCCTCGGCGACCGCCTCGCCGCCGCCGAGAATGCGATCCCGGCAGCGCCCGGCGACGAACCACCGCCGCCTCATTATTGAGAGGCGAAGTCGCCCGTCACCACGCCCTGTTCAATCGTCATGACGCCCTATTCACCGTCATGCCCGCGCTTGTCGCGGGCATCCACGTCTTCATGATGGGTCAGCAAGGAAGGCGTGGATGGCCGGGTCAAGCCCGGCCATGACGAGCCTGGAGAATGGCTGTCCTTACAGCATCGGCAGGTTACGCGGTTCGCGGCCGCGCGGGAATGCGGCGTCGATGGCTGCGATGTCGTCCTTGCTCAGGGTCAGCGAGCCGGCCTTGGCGTTCTGCTCGGTGTGCTGGGACGTCGAGGACTTCGGAATGGTGAACACTGCCGGCCGCCGGGTGAGAAACGCCAGCGCTACCTGACGCGGGCTCGCGCCGTGCTTGTCCGCGATCTGCTGCAGCACGCGGCCGCCTTCGGAGCGCGGATTGGGAAATTCGTTATGGCCGAACGGCGAATACGCCACCACCGCGACATTGTGCTTCTCGCACCACGGGATCACCGAATGCTCGATGGCGCGCTCGTTGAGATGATACAGCACCTGATTGCAGGCAATCGCGCCATCGCCCGCGACCTCATGCATCTCGGCAAGATCCGACGCATCGAAATTGCTGACGCCCCATGACAGGATCTTGCCGGCCGTCATCAGCTCGTCGAACGCCGCCACCGTCTCCTCAAACGGATACGAGCCGCGCCAGTGCAAGAGATAGCAGTCGAGCCGCTCGGTGCGCAGCCGCTTCAGCGAACGCTCGCAGGCGGTGATGGTGCCGCGCCGCGAGGCGTTGCTCGGCAGCACCTTGGAGACCAGAAAAACCTCGTCGCGGCGTCCTTGAATGGCGTCCGCGATCACAATCTCCGCGTCGCCATACATCTCGGCGGTGTCGATATGGGTCATGCCGAGATCGAGCCCGCGCTGCAGCGCCGACGCCGCCGTCCCATGGTCGCCGTGATCGATGTACCAGGTGCCCTGCCCGATCACCGAGGTTGTGCGGCCGGTCGGTCCGAACACACGGGTCTGCATCGCGGTCTTGTCCGTCATCTCGTCACTCCACATTGTCGTTATTCTGGGCTGACCGCTTGTAGCCGCAAAAGCCGGCCTTTGCACTAGAGCGTTTTCAATCGACGACCAGTGTGAGGAAAGTCGTCAAAGGCTTTAGAGCAGATTTAGTTTAGACGGAATCAACAACTCGTCATGCCCGGCTTTATGCCGGGCATCCACGTGAGAATTATCGTCAAGAAAGACGTGGATGGCCGGGACAGGCCCGGCCATGACGGATGAGGCATTATGTTTTCATCAAAACATAAAACGCTCTAAACCCGCTCCGCCATCCATGTTGCCAGCTGCGCCACCTCTGCCTGCGACAGCCACAGTCCCAGCTTCGAGCGCCGCCAGATCACATCCTCGGCGGTGCGCGCGAATTCGTGACCAATCAGATACTCCACCTCGCGCGCGGTCAGCGTCGCGCCGAAATCCTCGCCCAGATCAGTAGCGCTTTGCGTTCCGGCGAGCCAGCCGCGCGCCCGCGTGCCATAGGCATGCGCAAGACGCGTCGCATGAGCCGGCGCGAGAAACGGATGATCGCGGCGCAATTGCACGGCCAGCGCGGCAAGCCCCGTCACTGCGAGATCACCGCCGGGCAGCGCCGTTGTGCCGGTCCAGCCTTCATGCAGGGCGGTCGCCTTGTCCTGCAGATATGGCGACAACCGCTCCAGCGCATGTTCGGCGAGCCGCCGGTAGGTGGTGATCTTGCCGCCGAAAACCGAAAGGATCGGCAGGCCGCCCGGCGTATCGAGCTCAAACACGTAGTCGCGGGTCGCGGCGCGCGCCTCGCTCGCGCCGTCGTCATAGAGCGGGCGCACCCCGGCATAGGCCCATACCACCTCGCGCGGCGACACCGGCTGCGCCAGATAATCGCTGACCGACGCGCAGAGATAGTTGATCTCCTCCTGCGTCGGCGCCACCTGCGCCGGATCGCCGTGATAATCGCGGTCGGTGGTGCCGATCAGCGTGAAGTCATTTTGATAAGGAATGACGAAGATGACGCGGCCATCGGCGTTCTGGAAGGTGTAGGCGCGATCGTGTGCATAGAGCTTCGGCACCACAATGTGCGAGCCCTGCACCAGCCGCACCCTGGCCTTGGCGCTGATGCTGGCCTGCTGCGTCAGGATGCTTTCCACCCACGGCCCGCCGGCATTGACCAGCACGCGGGCGAAAATCTCGCTGCGCGCGCCGCTGACACCGTCCTCCAGCGCCACGCGCCAGTATCCCTCGCCGCGCGTTACCTGCACGGCGCGAGTGCGGACACGGATGTCGGCACCGCGATCGGCGGCATCGCGTGCGTTGAGCACGACAAGGCGCGCGTCATCGACCACGCAGTCGGAATATTCAAAGCCGCGGGTGAAGCGGCCTGGCTTCAGCGGCTTGCCGACCTCGGCGGAGCGCAGATCGAGCGTGCGCGTCGGCGGCAGTCGATGGCGGCCGCCGAGATGATCGTAGAGAAACAGCCCGAGCCGCAGCAGCCACGCCGGGCGCAGCCCCTCGTGATGCGGCAGCACGAAGCGTTGCGGATGGATGATGTGCGGCGCGATCCGCCACAGCAGCTCGCGCTCGATCAGCGCCTCGCGCACCAGACGGAATTCGTAATATTCGAGATAGCGCAAGCCGCCATGGATCAGTTTGCTCGACCATGACGAGGTGCCGCTGGCGAGATCGTTCATCTCGCACAGGAACACCGAATGGCCCCTGCCCGCCGCATCGCGCGCGATGCCGCAGCCGTTCACGCCGCCGCCGATGATCGCAAGATCGTAGATCTTATCCAAAAGCGCTCCGCCGGCCGGTGGAATGCAATGCCCGCGCCGGTCGGCTCAAGTCTATTCGATTCGGAAGTGGACGGCCCGTGCGAGCGCTACCAGTTGCCGCAACCGGAGCCGTAACAGCCGCCGCCACCGCAGTTATACCCGCCGCCACCGCTGGTGTACCCGCCGCCGCTATTATAGCCACCGCCAGTGTTGTTATTGCCGGTCGGCTGGGTCTGCGTGGTCTGGCTCGACTGCGACTTGTTCTTGGCGAGGGCATCGCCGCCGGAGAAGATCGAGAAATAGCCGAGCGGATCGCTGCCGGGCGGATGCGCCGGATCGTTGAGGTTGCTGGTGCCGTAACCCTGACGCGAGGCCATCGAGTCCGTCGGCAGATCGACAGCGCCGCCCTGCTGGCCCGGCTTGGAGCGCAGCGAGGCCATGATCTGCTGCAACAGCGCGTCGCTGATGCGGAACGGCTCCGGGATCGGATCGTTCGGCCCGGTGACGAAGGTGACGAAGCCCGGCCGCAGCGTCACCGAGCCGACATTGTTGGTGATCGTGACCGTGCCGACATGACCGATGACAAGCTCGCCCTTCGCATTGGCGAGGTTCGGGTCGGACAGATAGCTCGGCGGGATCGGATAGACCACGGTGGCAACGCCGCCGCGAATGCCGAGCGTCGCCACCGGCGTCTTGATGGTGACGCCCGTGGTGTGACTGATCTGGCCGCCGACGAAACGCAGCACGCCCTTGCCGACCGAAGCGACCATCTTGCCCGTGCCGGCGTTCGGATCATAGACGAACTCGTCGATCACGATGTTGGAGTTGCGGCCGACATTGAGCGTCGAGGAATCCGGAAACAGGATCTGGGTCGATCCCACCGCCGAGGTCTGGATCTTCTCCTTGTAGACTACATTGCCGCCGATGGTGAGCGAACGCGAGGCGCCGCCCGGCGGCGTGCCGGTGGCATCCTGATTGACCGCGCCGACGCGGCCCATGGTCTGCGCCTGCGCCAGCGCGATCGGCGCGACGGATGACAACAGCAACGTCAGCAAACGGGAGAGACAGGAACGGACACGCGGATTCATGATGTCCTCTCAGAACCGGGCCGTCGGGCCGAACATGACGGAGAAATTATCCAGCCGGTAGTTCGGCAGCGATGAGTTGGTCTTGTCGTACTGGATCGCGGTCGAGATGCCGAAGGTACGGGTGATCGGTGCATTGAAGATCGCGCCCGCCGTCCACATGGTATCGCGATGGGTCGTGATCGGATCGATAAACGGGTTCGGCGCGTCGAACCGCGTTTCCAGCAACCGCACGAACGGCGATACGCTCCAGTTGCGGGTGAGCGAGAGCAGCGGCGGCGCGAATTCGAAGGTCAGCGCCGCTTCCGCGCCCCACTGGTTGAACGACTGGAAGGTGTTGACCGCATCGCCGCGCCGGTAGAAGCCGCGCGCATCGAGCCGGATGGTCTGCATGATCTGCCAGTTCGCGCCGAGGCCCGTGGTGTAGGAATTGCCGGAATTGAAGGTCGAGAACGGATCGAGGCCGGTCTTGAAATCGTTGCGCCGCCACTCGAACACCGGGCCGAGCGAGACTCGCTCGTTGAGCGGCACCCGCACGTCGATGCCCGCACCAACCGACGACAGATAGGACTGATTGTCGATCCAGGTGTTGCCGCCGACCACGTAGGGCTTGATGGTCGCGCCCGGCAGGATGTCCGGCGCAAGCAGGAAGCGCGGGCCGAAGGAGACATCGAACAGGCCGACATTCAACTGGTCGAAACGCTGCTGCTGGGTGAGATAGCCGACAAAGCGGGTTTCCAGCGTGTCGCCGCGGCCGTTGAGATCGTAGTCGTGGCTGACGCCGGCGAGGCCAAACCAGTTGGTATCGCTCCTCTTCTGCGCGGTCGGCAGCAGCGTCAGCGGATTGCCGCCGAGCAGGATGCTGCCCGAGGTCGGCGCGTAATTGGCGTTGGACTGCGAGCGGATGCCGGTCTGCGCGAAGCCCGACAGGCGGCTGCGCTCAAGCTGCTTGCTGGCGTCGGGCAGATAGGTCTCGATGCGCTGGCGTGTCACCGGATCGAGATCGGGGCTGGCCAAGGCTTCGAGGAAATAGCGCTTCGCCATCTCGTAGGAGCCGAGGCGGAAATACAGCGCGCCGAGCTCGTATTTCACCCGCGTCAGCTTCGGATTGTAGAACAGGAGGCGCTCCAGCGCGCCGATCGCGGCTTCATAGTCGGCGCGCGCGGTAGCGACGCGCACATACTCGAACGTCACGTCATAATTGGTGGGCTGCTGCACCATGCGCTTGAACAGCGCCTGCTGCTCCGCAGCGTCCTGCGCACGCGCAACATCCGCCAAAACGGAAACGCCAAGCAACGCCGATACCGCCACACACGCAACGCGTTCTGCGCGACCGGCGTTGGCAAATAAATTCAGCCAACCGAACATAAAAATTGGTCTCGCTAATATAAACTTCGGTTCAACAATCATAAAAAAAAACCGGCCGGCAACGGCGCGCGGGACACACTCACCAAAATGTCGTTCGCTGCGGGTGCACAAAAAACCCTGTTGCCGCCGTGGGTTGCCGACGATCAATGACATACCTCAAAAGGATGAAGGCGGGACCGCCCGGTCAGGACCGTCAGGCGCCAAGGGCGGCGGACGGGTCCGCGCGCTCTGCTTGAACAGCGCGGTACATGTGCCTGATCCACCTGTTCAATTCAGGAAATTCCATGCTCGCCGGAAAGCCGGTGTCGATGCCGTGCCGCTGCAGCAGGATGCCGAGGAACGAGCCCTCCGGCGGCGCCAGCCAAGCCGGGATTCCGGCCCGCCGCCAGACCTCGTCCTGCAGGCGCAGGAAGCGCGCAGCGGCCGCCTGATGCGACAATCTGTCCGCTTTGGCCGGATCGAACAGGTCGGGGACCGTGAACCACGAGACCGGCCCGAGCGGCTCGCTGGCCAGGCGCATTGCGCCGGCATCGTGCTCCGCGGCCAGCGTGGTCCAGAGCGGCGCTCCGGCACGCAACCAGCGCGAGGGATCGCCACCAAGGGCGCGGGCATGCGTCAGCGCCGCTTTCATCAGCGGATACGCGGGCGGGCATTTCAGCACCGCGGGCGGAATCTGGCCAAACGCATCATGACCGGCGAAGAACAGATCGGCGTCCGGCAGGTCCGGCTGCATCAGCATCACGTCGGGATCGATCCACCAGCCGCCGAGCCGTTCGAGTAGCGCATAGCGGAACAGATCGCCGTGGATCGCCTCCCCGCCCTGCGGCAGCGGCGACAGCACCTCCTCCGCCGGCAGGATGTCGCGCGCATCGCGGATGGTCAGCCAGTCCGGTGCGGTGAAATTCGCATCATAGGAAAACACTTCGACGCGGTGACCGCGATCGGCAAAGCTTTTCAGACACAATAACTGATAAGGCCCCAGCCGCGCGCCATGCCAGAAGCTGCGCACGGTTTGCCGTGCGCTTGTCTGCGCCAGAGGCGGCGGCGCATCGGCCGGCGTGGCCTCCGCTTTCGCCGGCGGCGGACGATAGAGCCGGTCGCGCGGCTGCCAGCCGATCCGCTCGATCTCGGCGGCAAAGGCCGCGATGCTGTCCTTGTCGATGCTGCCCCCGCCCGTCCTCGTCTTGAACTCCTCGAGCAGGCAATCCTCCATCACCCACGACACCAGCGCGTCGTATTGCAGACGGCCGTGCTCCGACACCGCGATGTCGAAGCGGCGAAACATCATGTCGAGCCAGCTTCCCTTCGGCGGCCCGTAGGTTTTCGGAATCCGCAGCGTGGTCCACGCGCCATTCCACAGATGGGTGAAGTCGCTCTCCGCGAGACGCACCTCGATCTCCGCGCATTGCGCCGGATTGAAAAACGCCAGCGCGTCCTGAAACGGAATCTCATACGCCTTCGATCGCGGCTCGGCGCGATCATCGAGCCCGTGCTCGCGCAGCACGCGGGTGAGCAGCCGCGGGCCGATCACGAGGCGCGCCTCCTCGGTCAGCGCCTTGTCGGCGGCGGGCAGTATCTTCTGCGCCTGTGCGATCAGATCGGTGAGCGCAGGAAAGCCGGCCGGAAATTTCATGATGCCGTTGTAGATGCCGGTCGCATCGGCGCGGGCGACATACATCTCGGCGGACGGCAGACGATCGCGCAGGCAGATCACATCGAGATCGACGTACCAGCCGCCGAACCGTTGCAGCATGATGTAGCGAAACAGGTCGGAATGCCGCGACCAGCCCTTGTCGCTGTCGGCATTGTATTGCCGCAACACCTCGTCCGACAGGATTTCGCCCGCGTCGCGCAATTCGACGCCGCCCGGCACGGCGAGATGATCTTCGTAGGAATAGAGAACGACCTTCGCGCCGGTGGCGAGCAGGCTTTTCAGCGACAGGACTTCATAGAAGGAGAGCGGCGGGCCGGTCCAGAATGTCCGCACCTCCTCGCGCCGCGCCGCTGAATGGTCCCCCTGCATGGGCGGCATATTGAAGACGGCAATGGCCGGGCGCAAGGCCCGGCCATTGAGCGTCAGGTTATTGAGTCAGCGCGAGGCGTGCCTCACGCGCGGGACAGATCGAACGCCTCGATATCCTTGGTGCGCTGCGAGTTGGTCTTGGCCTGGTGGTCAGTCGCGAGCGCGACGTAGACCGCCGGCAGCACGAACAGCGTGAACAGCGTGCCGATGGTCATGCCCGCCACCACGACGAGGCCGATCGAGAAACGGCTCGCAGCGCCAGCGCCGCTCGCGCTGAGCAGCGGCAGCAGGCCGGTGACCATCGCCGCAGTCGTCATCAGGATCGGACGAAGACGGACGCGGGCCGCCTGTTCGATCGCCGAGCGGCGGTCGAGGCCTTCCTTGAGCTGCAGCTCGTTGGCGAACTCCACCATCAGGATGCCGTGCTTGCTGATCAGGCCGATCAGCGTCAGCAGGCCGACCTGGGTGTAGATGTTGATGGTCGCCATGCCGAAGAACAGCGGCACCAGCGCGCCGCTGATCGCCATCGGCACCGAGATCAGGATTACCAGCGGGTCGCGCAGACTTTCAAACTGCGCGGCCAGCACCAGGAAGATGATGATCAGCGCGAAGCCGAACGCCACCGCAAGCTGGTTGCCTTCGCGCACATACTGGCGCGAGTCGGCGAGATAATCGTGGCTGTAGCCGGCGGGCAGTTGCTTGGCCTGCTCCTCCAGGAATTCCACCGCCTTGCCGATGGTTACGCCCGGCATCGCGACGGCCTGGAAGGTCGCCGAGTTGAGCTGGTTGTAATGCGTCAGCGCGTTCGGGTCGGTGCCGGTCTGGATCGAGACAACGGTCGAGAGCGGCACCTGGCGGCCGGTCGCAGTCGCGACATAGAAGTGGTCGAGCGAATCCGGCGTCAGGCGCAGCTCACGCGGCACCTGCGGGATCACCTGATAGGAGCGGCCTTCGAGGTTGAAGCGGTTGACGTAGTTGCCGCCGAGCGCGGTGGCGAGCGTGTTGCCCACCGCCGCCATGGTGATGCCGAGTTCGTTGGCCTTGCTGCGATCGATATTCACCCGCACGATCGGCTGGTTGAAATCGAGGTCGCTGTCGACGGCGATGAACAGGCCGCTCTTGCGCGCGGCATCCTTCAGCTTCGTCATCTCTTCATAGACCTGACGGAAGCCGTTGGTGGAGTTGATCACCATCTGGATCGGCAGACCGCCCGGTCCGCCCGGCAGCGGCGGCAAGTTGAAGACGAACGCCTGCGTGCCTTCGATCTTGCTGACCTCGTTCTGCACCTCCTGCTTCATCGACGTGGAGGAGCGCTTGCGCTCGTCCCACGGCTTGAGGATCATGCCGGCGATGCCCTGGTTCGCACTGGGGATGCCGTTGAGGATGAAGCGCAGATCGGTCTCGGGGAATTTGGCAAACGCCTTGTCGAGCTTGTCGCCATAATAGTTGGCGTAGTCGATGTTGGCGTATTTCGGTGCCTTGGTCAGCGAGAACAGGATGCCCTGATCCTCCTCCGGAGCCAGTTCCTTGCTGGTGTTCATGTAAAGGAAGCCGACGAGACCGAGGATCACTGCGGCGAACAGTGCGGTGACCGGCCGATAGTCCAGCGAGCGATCCAGCAGACGGCCGTAGCCACGGGTGACCGAGCGGAAAATGTCCTCGACCTTCTGCGCGAAACGGCTCTGGTCGGTATGACGCAGCAGCACCGAACACATCATCGGCGACAGCGTCAGCGCGATGACGCCCGACACGATCACCGATCCGGCCAGCGTGAAGGCGAATTCGCGGAACAGCGAGCCGGTGACGCCGCCGAGGAAGCCGATCGGCGCATACACCGCCGCGAGCGTGATGGTCATGGAGATGACCGGGCCGACGATCTCGCGCGCGCCGATCAGCGAGGCCTGCACCGGCGACTTGCCCTCCTCCAGATGGCGGTGGATGTTCTCCACCACCACGATGGCGTCGTCCACCACAAGGCCGATGGCGAGCACCATCGCCAGCAGCGTCAGGAGGTTGAGGCTGAAGCCCATCATCAGCATCAGCGAGCAGACGCCGATCAGCGACAGCGGAATGGTGACCACCGGAATGATGACCGAGCGGAACGAGGCCAGGAACAGGAAGATCACCACGATGACGATGACCACCGCCTCGATCAGCGTCTTCTGCACCTCGTCGATCGACGACTGAATGAACTTCGTCGAGTCATAGGCCACCGTCATCTTCAGCGACGGCGGCAAATTGCGCTCGATCTCCGGGAACAGCGCGCGCACGCCCTTGACGATGTTGAGCGGGTTGCCTTCCGGCGTCGCCTGCACGCCGATGAAGATCGCGTGCTGGCCGTTGAGCGCCACGCTGGCGTCGGCGCTCTGCGCCGCGAGCTCGACTGTCGCGATGTCTTCCATGCGGATCAGCGCGCCGTCCTTGGCCTTGACGGTCATGCGCTTGAACTGCTCGACATTGTTGAGGTCGGAGTTCGTGGTGACGTTGGAGACGATGTAGTAGCCTTTGGACTGACCCGCGGCGGCCTGATAGTTATTGGCCTGGATCGCCGCCACCACGTCGCCGGCGGACACGCCGCGCCCCGACATGCGCGCAGGATCGAGCCACAGACGCATCGCGAAGGTCTGGCCGCCGAGAATGTCGGCCGACGCCACGCCGTCCACGGTGGAGAGGATCGGCTGCACCACGCGCGTCAGGTAGTCCGAGATCGCCGAGCCGCCGAGCTCATCGCTGGCGAAGCCGATATACATCACCGCCGTGGTCTGGCCGGTGGATTTCAGGATCACCGGATCGTTGGCTTCCTTCGGGATCAGGTATTTGACCGAGTTCACCTTCGCCAGCACTTCGGTGAGCGCCTGGTTCGGGTTGAAGTTGAGCTTGACGTAGACCGAGATCGTGCTGGTGCCCTGCACCGACGACGAAGTGATGTAGTCGACGCCTTCGGCGGAAGCCACCGCCTGCTCGATCGGCGTGGTGATAAAGCCTTGCATCAGATCCGGAGACGCGCCGGGATACACCGTGGTGATGGTTACCACGGTGTTCGACAGCTTCGGATACTGACGGATCGGCAGACTGGTCGCCGCCTTGAAGCCGATCAGAAGGATCAGCAGGCTGACCACCAGCGACAGCACCGGCCGCTTGATGAAAATGTCGGTGAACGCCATTTTGCTCTGGGCTCCGTGCCGCTATCAGTAGCGCGGCGGTTGTGCCGGGATCGGCGGCGGCGGATCGGACGAGATCGTCACCGCGGCACCGGACTGCAATTTCAACTGGCCGACCGCGACCACGCGGTCACCGGGATTGACGCCAGACAGGATGACGGCCTTGCCGTTGAACCGCTTGCCGGTCTTGACGGCCGAGCGCTCCGCGGTGAACGACGATTTGCCGTCGTCGCCCTTCTTCTCCTTGATGACGAAAACCGAGTCGCCATACAGCGTGTAGTCCACCGCGGTTTCCGGCAGCGTCACCTGCTCGGGCTCCGGCGGCAACAGCACCGAGGTGGTCGCGAACATGCCGGGCTTGAGGATGCCCTCGGGATTGTCGATGGTCGCCTGAACGCGGATGTTGCGGGTATCGGAGCTGATCTGCGGCTCGATCGTGGTGATCTTGCCCTCGAAGGCACGGCCCGGATAGGCATCGACCACAACCTTGACGGTCTGCCCCACCTTGAGGATGGCGCTGTCCTTCTCCGTCGCGGTGAAGTTCAGATAGACCTTGGACAGATCAGTCAGCGACACGATCTGCGTGCCGGCGCTGAGATACTGTCCGACTTCGACGCGGCGCACGCCAAGCTCGCCCGCGAACGGCGCGCGCACCAGCTTCTGCGAGATCACCGCCTCGGTCTTGGAGACGGCGGCGTTGGCCTGATCGTAGGCGGCCTGCGCCTGATCGACGGTGGCCTGCGTTCCCGCCTGACGGGTCAGCAGCGCCTTGGCGCGATCGAGCGCGAGTTCGGCCGCGTGGGTCTGGGCCTTGTAGCTCGCAAGGTCGGCGCGCTCCGGCGCATCGAACAACTGCACCAGTGGATCACCAGCCTGCACACGCGCGCCTGCGGTGAACTTGATCTCGGTGACACGGCCCGGCACGTCGGACGACACGTCCACCTGATGCACGGCGGCGAGATCGCCGATCGCGGTCAGGATGTTCGGCACCACTTCTTTCTTCGCTTCCGCGATGCTGACATTGACCGGCGGCGGTTTGTTGTTGGCGAAGAACTGCGCGATCATGTGGCTGCGGAAGGCGTTGAAGCCCCAGAACAGACCCACGATCACAAGCAGGATCAAGCCGACAATGATGAACCAGCGTTTTGTGCGCACGCGATGCGGCGGCAGCGGTGTCGCCCGCCCGGTCTTGTCGGCCGTCCTCGGGGCAATATTGGCTTCGGTCGAAACGGTCATGTCAGGCGCTCTCTGCAATCCGATGTTGCGTGGCGTTCGTCGAGATCGAGGAATCAAAATGGGCGGCGATGGCCGGCCCGGTTAGCCCAATTCCGCGCAGAATGAAATCGGACAAGTCGCGTTCAAGGTCTTCGTCCTTCGGATAAGTCAGCGCCGGGGACGCCGGAAGTCGTGTCAGTGCGATCATCTGAATGAGATGATGCGCGTACCAGAATAGGTCGTGCGGATCGCCCTGCACCGGTGTCGCCTCGCCGGCTGCGATTGCCCGCTCCAGCGACGCCACGAAATGCGGGGCCACCAGATGCCCGACCTTTCCGAACAGCAGCCGTGCGAACTCGCCATCGTCGAGATGGCTCGAAATGATCAGTCGCAGGCGCTGCGCCTCCTCGCGGTCCGCCCGTCCGCGCATGGCCAGGAAATGCCCCACCATGCTGCGCACGAACTCCACGAGGGTCGCGGTCGAGGGCTCAAGCTCCAGAAGGCGATTGAGCGCCGGGTCCGCCTCGCAGGATTCGGCGAGGATCTCGGCATAGAGCGTCGCCTTGGTCGCGAAGTGCTTGAACAGCAATCCTTCGGAGATGCCCGCTGCCGCGGCCAGACTTTTGGTTGTCGTTCCGGCAAAACCATGGCGCGCAAAGCACCCTTTAGCGGCTTCCAGGATCTGCCGGCGTCTCAAATCACTTGTCATACGTGCTGCCATCGCGGCAAGTAAGCACTCACTTTGCGAAAGGTCAAATCATTTTTGCGGTGCAAAAATAACAGGCGAGCTCCCTCTCCTCTCATCTAAGCTATGGAAAAGACTAAAAAATTGACCCGCAGCCGGGGGACCGGACTGCGGGTCGAGGCGGGACAATAATTAGTCTAAGCGCCAGCTTTGGTTCAGGTGCTTACCCCGGTTCAGGCACCGGCCTTGGCCGGCCGCCGGAGTTGGCCCAGCCCGGTGATCGCCTTGTCGATCAACGGCCAGAACAGCAGCAGGATGGCGAGCGTGGTGATCGAGCCGACCAGCCAGTTCGACCAGAACACCCCGACCGAGCCGCCGGAGCCGATCATCGACAGGCGGAAGGCGTCCTCGGCGCGATTGCCGAGCACGAGGGCCAGCGTGAGCGGAGCAAGCGGAATGCCGATCTTCTTGAACACGTAGCCGACGAAGCCGAACAGCAGCATCAGCCAGATGTCGAACATCGCGTTCTGGATCGCGAAGGCGCCGATCGCGCAGGACACCACGATCATCGGCGCGATCGCCGCGAACGGCACACGCAGCACCGCGGCGAACAGCGGCACGGTCGCCAGCACGATGACGAGGCCGACCACGTTGCCGAGATACATCGAGGCGATCAGGCCCCAGACGAAGTCCTTGTGCTCCACGAACAGCAGCGGACCGGGGTTGAGACCCCACACCATCAGGCCGCCGAGCAGGATCGCGGCGGTGCCGGACCCCGGAATGCCCAGCGCCAGCATCGGCAGCAGCGCCGAGGTGCCTGAGGCATGCGCGGCGGTTTCCGGCGCGAACACGCCCTCGATGCGGCCGGTGCCGAAGCTCTCCGGCTCTTTCGAGAAACGCTTGGCGAGGTTGTAGCCCATGAACGAGGCGGCAATCGCGCCGCCCGGCGTGATGCCGAGCCAGCAGCCGATCGCCGAGGAGCGCAGCAGCGTCACCCAGTAACGCGGCATCTCCATCCACACCTTGAGGATCACACGCAAGCTGATGCCGGCGGCGTGACCCTTGAGCGCAAGCTGCTCTTCCATCGTGAGCAGGATTTCGCTGATGCCGAACAGACCGATCACCGCGACGAGGAAGTTCACGCCGCGCAACAGATCGCTGGAGCCGAACGTCATGCGCAGCGTGCCCGACACCGTATCCATGCCGACGCCGGTCAGGAGCAGGCCGAGCGCCATCGAAATGACGGTCTTGTGCTTGGCCTCGCGGCCGAGACCGACGAACGAACAGAAGGTGAGCAGATAGACCGCGAAGAATTCCGGCGGCCCGAACCGCAGCGCGAAGGATGCGATGCCCGGCGCGAGGAAGGTGATCAGCATCACCGCGCACAGCGAGCCGATGAAGGAGGACGTGAAGGCCGCGGTCAGCGCCTCGGCCGCCTGCCCTTTCTGTGCCATCGGATAGCCGTCGAAGGTCGTGGCCACCGACCACGCCTCGCCCGGGATGTTGAACAGGATCGAGGTGATGGCGCCGCCGAACAGCGCACCCCAGTAGATGCAGGACAGCATCACGATGGCCGAGGTCGGGTCCATCGAGAAGGTGATCGGCAGCAGGATGGCGACGCCGTTCGGACCGCCGAGGCCGGGCAGCACGCCGACGAACACGCCGAGCACGAGACCAACCACCATCAACGACAGGATCTTCCAGGTCAGCAGAACGGAAAATCCGTGAAGCAGGAGCGAGAGTGCTTCCATCGGGGCGGCTCCTTAGTAACCCAGCAGGGCTTCAAGCGGCCCCTTCGGCATGATGACGTCGAACTTGATCTCGAACAGCCAGAACGCGGCCGCCGAGAAAACAAAGGCGGTGAGCAGCGATTTCCACACCGACAGCTTGCCGATGAAGATCATGAAGCCGGAGATCAGAAGGAAGCTCGCGACGTAGAGGCCGAGCCACTGGGTGGCGACGCAGAACACCACGGTCGGCACGAACACCAGCAGCACGCGGCGCAGCTGATCGCGCGTGACGAAGGTCCCGCCATCGCTGCGGGCAACGAGCTTCTCCACGACGCCGAAGGCCGCGGCAAGAAACAGGATCACCGACAAATAGAACGGAAAGTAGCCGGGCTCCGGACCATCGGCCGCCCAGGCGATGCCGGTGTGCCAGTTGTCATAGGCCATCAGTGCCGAGAACCCCATCAACACCAGCATCGTTGCGATGTCGGCGCTGCGCAGGCTGGTCACGGCAGGCGAGTCTTCCGCCGGGGCGGTCGGATCGTCGACGACGATTTCAATGTCGGATTTTGCCATTGTCTCTTTCGCTGGGCTCGATTCATCGTGCGGATGCGGCGGAAAAACCCGTGCGGCGGGCGAGACCGGGCGTGCCGCCGGCAACCGGCAGCAGCACCCAACCTCAAAAACGTCGAACGGTCGTTATCGAACGGTCGTCAAAGGACGACGGCGGACAGCTTACTTCGCGACGAAGCCGGCTTCCGTCATCAGCTCCTTGTTGACCGCGTCATCCTTCTCAAGGAACTTGACCATGTCCTGGCCCGTGATGAAGGCGGGCTTGAGCGCCTGCTTCTCCATATACTCTTTATATTCAGGCGTCTGAGCGACCTTCTTGAACAGGTCCTCGTAGAACGCCTTCTCTTCCGGCTTCACCTTGCCGGGCAGGAACATCGCACGCAGCATCAGATACTGCATGTCGAGGCCCTCTTCCTTGCAGGTCGGGATGTCGTTCCACGACTGGGTGTCGGTCACCTTGGTCTTGTAGGAAATGCGCTCGCTGTCGAACACGCACAGCGCGCGAACCTGTCCGGCGCGCCAGACTTCAAGATTCTCGGAGGGGTTGTTGACGTTGGCTTCGGTGTGCTTGCCGACGAGCTGGGTCGCCGCCTCGCCGCCCGACTTGTAAGGCAGATAGGAGAACTTCGCGCCGGTCTTCTTCTCCATGAACACGGTGAGGACGTGATCCTCGCGCTTGGAGCCGGTGCCGCCCATCTTGAACGGCGCGCTCGCGGCCTTGGCGGCGGCGATGAAGTCCTTCACGGTCTTCGGGCCTTCGGCATTGTCCCACAGCACGAACTGGTCGAACGCCATGATCGAGACCGGGGTGAGGTCGCGCCAGTTGAACGGAATCTTGGCGGACAGCGGCAGCATGTAGATCAGCGAATAGGCGATCAGCACCTTGTTCGGATCACCATCGCTGCCCTTCATGTAGATCAGGGCTTCAGCGCCCGACGCACCGCCCTTGAGCGAAACGACGATCGGCTGCTTCATCAGATTGTTCTTCTGAATCGCGGCCTGCATCATGCGCGCCATCTGATCGGAAGCGCCGCCGGCACCGGCCGCAACGACGATTTCGACCGGCTTGGTCGGCTCCCACGCGCTGGCGGCGGTGACGCCGTACATCGACAGTGCTGCCACCGCAGCAGCGGCCTTCATGACATTTCGCATTCACTCTCTCCCTGGTTGGTGGACCGGTTGGCCCGGTCTATCGTTGTTCGCGTCTGTCAGTCAGTTATTTTATGCCACCGCGGAACGCTGCAGCGGCACCTCCTCCTTCGCCTTCAACACATCCATCGCCGCGAGAACGCCGCCGCTCTTGTGCGGGATCTTGGCGAGGTCGAGTCCCATCTCGACGCCCGCGAGCGTGCCCATCAGCATCAGATCGTTGAAATAGCCGAGATGGCCGATGCGGAAGGCGCGGCCCTTGAGCCGGCCGAGGCCGGTGCCGAGCGACATGTTGAAATTCTCAAGCGTGATCTTGCGGAAATCGTCGGCGTCATGCCCTTCCGGCACCATGACCGCGGTGGTCACCGGCGAATACTCCAGCGGATCGACGCAGACGGGCTCAAGCCCCCAGGCACGAACCGCGGCGCGCGTTGCGGCGCCGTGGCGGATGTGACGGGCGAAGACGTTCTCCAGCCCCTCCTCATGCAGCATCGCGATCGCTTCCTTCAGCGCATAGAGCAGATTGGTCGCCGGCGTATAGGGCCACGAACCGCTCTTGTTCGCCTTGATGGCTTCGTTCCAGTCCCAGTAGGAGCGCGGCATCTGGCTGGTCTTGGCGGCTTCGAGCGCCTTGTCGGAGATGGCGTTGAAGCTGAGGCCGGGCGGCATCATCAGGCCCTTCTGCGAACCGCTCACCGTGACATCGACGCCCCACGCGTCGTGCTCATAGGCGATCGAGCCCACCGAAGACACCGTATCGACGAACAGCAGCGCCGGATGCCTGGCGCGATCCATCGCCTTGCGGATTTCGGCGACGCGGCTGGTGACGCCGGTCGAGGTTTCGTTGTGCACCACCATCACGCCCTTGATGGCGTGCTGCTTGTCGGCGAGCAGGCGCGCTTCGATCTCGTCGGCTTTCGCGCCACGACGCCAGTCGCCCGCAATGGTTTCGACCTCGATCTTGAAACGCGCTGCAAGCTGGCGCCACAGCACCGAGAACTGTCCGGTCTCCGGCATCAGCACCTTGTCGCCAGGCGAGAGCGTGTTGACGATCGCGGCTTCCCACGCGCCGGTACCGGAGGACGGGAAGATCAGCACCGGATTCTTGGTGCGGAAAACGGTCTTGCAATCCTCCATGAGCTGGAAGGCCATCGCAGCGAATTCGGGACCGCGATGGTCAATGGTCGGCATGTCCATTGCGCGCAACACCCGGTCCGGCACATTGCTCGGCCCCGGAATCTGTAGGAAATGCCTTCCCGTCTGAACCACCATCGTCACGACCTCGAATTTATGTGGGGATGCAAATCTTTCTTTTAAAAGACGATTTGCCGGCCGGACTGTATCCAGAAACGCCCCCGGCGCAAACATAAACTTGTGACGATTTTGCAGGACAGGCCGCATTTTAAGGGATTTCCTAGGCTGCAGCCTTGTTTCGGTTAGCCTGAAGTCTTGTATCGACAAGGCTGACGATGGCGTCGAGAACGGGGTGGCTCATGCCCTTCTGCCGCGCCACCAGTTGCACCAGTTTGTCGGCCCGCTCGATATTGGGCGCGCCGTTGTTGAGCGCCCGCGCCGCGGAGGCCGGACGGGTGAGACTTTCAGCCGCAGCGGCGTATTTTTCGAACGGCACCATTTCGCTGCGCGAAGCACCGAACTGCACGCACACCTCGACGACGAAATCGTAGATCGAGCGGGATTCGGCGAGGTTGGAATGCACCGCCTCCTGCGCGGTACGCATGCCGTCCTTGGTGATGCAGCGGTAGTTGCCGGCCATCAGCATCGCCCATTTCGCCAGCGGCACGAACAGCGAGTCGTGGAAGCGCAGCTTCACCGGAAGTTCGATCGGTCCCTCCGGCGCGGGGAAGCGCACCGCGTCGATGTCCTTCTCGAGCTGCATCAGGATGCTGTTGCTCGCCTCGCTGTCGAAGCGCGCGACCTTGAAGTTGGTCGGCAGCGTCACCTGCAGGACGTTGACCTTCTCCTCCGGCGGGCGCACCGCCTGCGGATCTGGACTGCACAGCGTCAGCGTGCCCGGATCGAAATTGTCCCACACCTCCGGCGCGGTATAAGCAGGCTTCAGCGCCTCGGCGTCGAGGCCGGGAATGCGCCGCATATAGGCCAGCGGCGGCATGTTCATGATCGACATGCACGGCACGCGCGAGCGCGCCACCGCGTCGAGCAGTTCGCGCACGCCGGGCGAGCCGTATTGCGGCTCCTGCATCGCAAGGCCGATCAGATCGAATTTGCGCGGATCGACATCGGCGGGACCGGCGGCCGCGACCTTGCCCGGCAGCTTGCGGGAATCGATCTCGATCTGGTCCTTGCGGCCGCGCACCGGCATGCGGACGCGGAAGCCTTCGGCGTTGATCAGATCGGCTTCCGCCGGCAGGCACACCAGCGTCACGTTGTGGCCGCCGAACATCAGCTTGGAGGCCAGCAGCGAGCCGTATGACGCTCCAAGGATGAGAATGTTGTAGTTCGACATAGAAAATCTCCCCAGAGTTTCTATTTTTTACCGCCTGTTTTTCGGCGGAATGGCCGGCGGGGTTTTTGCTCCCGCTCAAGCCACGGTCGTATTTTTCACTGCGTGACCAGCTTGAGGTGGCCCGGCATGTTTGCCTTGCTGCGCTCCTCCAGCAGACCCATCGCCGCCGCGACGCCGCCTGCGCGATGCGGCACGCCGGCAAGCGACATGCCCATCTCCACGCCGGTCAACGCGCCGAGCAGCGTCAGTTCATTGCACTCGCCGAGATGGCCGATGCGGAACACCTTGCCGGCAAGCTTCGATAGGCCCGCGCCGAGCGACATGTTGTAGTTCTCGAGCACGACCTTGCGGAAATTGTCGGCGTCATGACCCGGCGGCATCACCACCGCCGTCAGCACCGGCGAATATTCCGCCGGATCCTGGCACAGAACCTCAAGACCCCAATGCTCGACCGCGGCGCGGGTTGCAGCGGCAAGGCGTTTATGACGGGCGAAGACATTCTCCAGCCCCTCCTCCATCATCATCGCGATGGCTTCGCGCAGGCCGTAAAGCAGGTTGGTCGCAGGCGTATACGGGAAGAAGCCGTCGGCGTTGGGCTTGAGCATTTCTTCCCAGTCCCAATAGGAGCGCCGCATCTTGTTGGTCTTCGCAGCGGCGCGCGCCTTCTCCGAGATAGCGTTGAAGCCGAGGCCCGGCGGCAGCATGAAGCCCTTCTGCGAGCAACTGACGGTGACGTCGACGCCCCACTCCTCGTGGCGGTAATCGACCGAGCCGAGCGAGGAAATGGTATCGACCAGAAACAGCGCCGGATGCCCCGCGCTGTCGATCGCCTTGCGGATGTCCGCGACGCGGCTGGTGACGCCGGTCGAGGTCTCGTTATGGACCACCATCACGGCCTTGATGGCGTGGGATTTGTCGGCGGCGAGCCTGGCCTCGATCGCGGCGGGGTCGGCGCCGTGACGCCAGTCGCCCGGCATGAAATCGACATCGAGATCGAAGCGCCGGGCCATCTTCTGCCACAGCGTGGCGAAATGGCCGGTCTCGACCATCAGCACCTTGTCGCCGGGCGACAGCGTGTTGACGATCGCCGCCTCCCACGCGCCGGTGCCGGAGGACGGGAAGATCACCACGGGGCCGGAGGTCTGGAAGATTTTTTGGCTGCCGCCGAGCACCGCCTTGCCGAGTTCGCCGAAAACGGCGCTGCGGTGATCGATCACCGGCATGTCCATCGCCCGCAGCACGCGGTCGGGGACCGGGCTAGGACCCGGAATTTGCAGGAAATGGCGCCCTTGATGATGTGTCACGTGCTCCCCGCCGTTTTTATATTGGTCTAACCAAAAGCAGACTTGCATTAATTCAAAAAACGATCAAGAACTTTTTGCATTCAAAATTACGCTCGACGGATCAAGACCCTCTTATTAATGTCGCGGTGATGAAACCCATGATTCCCGAAATGACCGGAACGGTCACGGCGCTGGACGTGCCGGGCGCGGACTCCAAGGACGGCTCGCTGCACGGCGAGACGCTGTCGCGGCTGCGCGATTACATCGTCGAAGGGAATATTCCCGACGGCGGGCGCATTCTGGAGCGCGAGTTATGCGACCTGCTCGGCATCTCGCGCACGCCGCTGCGCGAGGCGCTAAAGGTTCTCGCCGCCGAAGGCATCGTCGAGCTGCTGCCCAATCGCGGCGCGCGGGTGCGCTCGCTCAGCGAGACGGATCTGCACGAACTGTTCGACGTGATGGGCGGGCTCGAATCCCTCGCCGGCCGCCTCGCCTGCGAACACATCACGGATGCGGAAGTCACGGAGATCGAACGCCTGCATTACGAGATGTACGGCTTCTATCTGCACAAGGACATGCACAACTACTTCCGCGTCAACCAGCTCATTCACCAGAGGATCGTGGAGGCCTCGCGCAACAGCGCGCTGCGGACGGCCTACGCCACCTTCGCCGGCCGGATTCGCCGCGTGCGCTATTCGGCGAACTTCGCCCGCGACAGCGCACGCTGGGGCGAGGCGATGCGCGAGCACGAGACCATCATCGACGCGCTGCGCCGGCGCGCCGGCAGCGAGCTCGCCGACATCCTGTTCAACCACCTGCGCAACAAGCGGCGGGCCGCGGTCGAGCGCTCCGGCGGCACAATGAACTCGTCATTAAATGATGATGTCCTGTCATCTTCCCCCGCTGACGCCACCCGCACGGCCGGTCAGACCGCCAAATAAATTGCATGCAAGAATATGGCGAGCGCCCTATTGTTTTGCATTTTATTTTGCGACAAACTAGCAAAAGCAGCGCCGGATCACCGCACCAATCGTAAGGGTGGGCCGCATCGGGTCGCTGTCCGGACTAACCAATGGACCGGTTCGCTTGGCCGGGCCGACCAATTTAAGGGCTCGTCTTGCGGGCCAAGGATGAAGGCCCGCTTGACCGATGACCAAAGGCTTGGGGTGGGAATGATGACAAGGCTCGGGGCAGATCAAGGCCCCTGCTTGCGGGCCGGCGATAAAGACGCCGCGCGGAAACCAAGGCCCGCTTTCGGGCTGACGACCAAGGCTCCGAGCGGGAATTCAAGGTCCCTCGTCCCGGGGCCGGCGATAAAGACCCTATCCGGGGGCTAAGGTTGTGCTTCCCGGACGGCAGTAAGGGAGCTGCTCGGGGCTTTAAGATCCACCCGGGCCGATAATGAAGACCCTACAATGAAGACCCTGCGCGAGAATTTAAGGCCCCGCGCGGGAGATGAAGGCCCCCGGGGCTCCGTGTTTTAAGGAATTCGCATGCCGACCGCAGCCCCCTCCCGGCTCGAACAACGTCTCCGGGCGGAGATCACAGGCGATGTGCTGACCGACGCCTTCAGCCGCGGCCGCTACGCCACCGACGCCTCGTTCTATCAGATCATGCCCGCCGCCGTGGTGGTGCCGCGCACCACCGAGGAAGCGCTGGCCGCGATGGCGATCGCCCGCGACGAGGGCCGCGTCGTCACCCCGCGCGGCGGCGGCACCTCGCAATGCGGCCAGACCATCAACGAGGGCGTGGTGGTCGACGTCTCCAAACACCTCAACAAGATCATCTCGCTCGATACCGACAGGCGCACCTGCGTGGTGCAGCCCGGCATCGTGCTCGACGAACTCAACCGGCAACTGAAGAAGCACGGGCTGTGGTTTCCGGTCGATGTCTCAACCGCCTCGCGCGCCACCATCGGCGGCATGGCCGGCAACAATTCCTGCGGCGGCCGCTCGCTGCGCTACGGCACGATGCGCGACAACACGCTGTCGATGAAGGCGGCGCTGGCCGACGGCACGTTGCTCGATTTCGGCCCGCTGCCGCAGGGCACCGCATGGCCCAATGTCGATGAGCCGGGACGCGACCTGTTCCGCGATCTGCTCGCGCTCGGCAGCCGCGAGGCGAAGGAGATCGCCGAGCGTTTCCCGCAGGTGCAGCGCCGCGTCGGCGGCTACAATCTCGATGCGCTGACGCCGAACGGCCCGGTGAACAACCTCGCGCACATCCTTGTCGGCTCCGAAGGCACCCTCGCCTTCACCACGCAGGTCGAGCTCAAGCTGTGGCCGCTGCTCGGGCCCAAGGTGTTCGGCGTCTGCCATTTCGGCAGCTTCTACGAGGCGATGGACGCCGCGCAGCATCTGGTGAAACTTAAACCCATCGCGGTCGAACTGGTGGATTCCACCATGATTGCGCTCGGCCGCGACATCGCAATGTTCAAGCCGACCATCGAGGCGGTGGTGCGCGGCGAACCGGACGCGCTGCTGATCGTCGAATTCGCCGAAGAAACCCAGGACACCAATCTCGCCAAGCTGAAACAGCTCGGCGAACTGATGGGCGATCTCGGCTTCAACTGGGGCAATCCCCAGCGCAAATGGGGCGGCGTGGTCGATGTGACCGAGCCGGCGATCCAGGCGGCGATCACCGATTTCCGCACCTCCGGCCTCAACATCATGATGTCGATGAAGCAGGAGGGCAAACCGGTCTCCTTCGTCGAGGATTGCGCGGTGCCGCTGCCGCATCTGGCCGAATACACCGACCGCCTCAACAAGGTGTTCATCAAGCACGGCACAAGGCCGACCATGTACGCCCACGCCTCCGAAGGCTGCCTGCATGTGCGGCCTGTTTTGAATTTGCGACTGGAGAAGGACGTCAACGCGATGCGCGCCATCGCCGAGGAGGCCTTTGCCATGGTGCGCGAGTTCAAGGGCTCGCATTCCGGCGAGCATGGCGACGGCCTGGTCCGCTCCGAATTCCACGAGCAGATGTTCGGCGCACGCATCGTGCGCGACTTCGAGGAGGTGAAGCAGCGCTTCGATCCGCAGGGCACGCTCAATCCCGGCAAGATCGTGCATCCGCCGAAGATGGACGACCGCTCGCTGTTCCGCTTCAAGCCCGGCTACAAGGTCGAAGACTTCAAGACCGAACTCGACTGGTCCGCGTGGCCCGGCGCCGCCGGCGGTTTTCAGGGCGCGGTCGAGATGTGCAACAACAACGGCGCCTGCCGCAAGCTCGAGGGCGGCGTGATGTGCCCGTCCTATCGCGCCACCCGCAACGAGAAGGACGTCACGCGCGGCCGCGCCAACACGCTGCGGCTTGCGATTTCCGGCCAGCTCGGCCCCGGCGCGCTGTCGTCCGACGAGATGATGGAGACGATGAAGCTGTGCGTCTCCTGCAAGGCGTGCCGCCGCGAATGCCCGACCGGCGTCGATATGGCCAAGATGAAGATCGAGGTGCTGGCGGCGCGGGTGAAAAGCCACGGCCTCACACTACGCAACCGTCTGGTCGGCTATCTGCCGCATTATGCGGGCTTCGCCTCCGCCTTCGCGCCGCTGGTCAATCTGCGTAACAGGAGCCGCCTCTTGCGCTGGGCGCTGGAGAAGGTCGCGGGCTTCAGCGCGAAGCGCGACCTGCCGGAATGGCGGCGCGACACCTTCGCGCCGGAGGCCGTCGCGGTCGGCCCGGACAACGGCCCCGAAGTGGTGCTGTTCGCCGACACCTTCAACCGCTGCTACGAGCGCGAGAACCTCGACGACGCGCTGCGCGTGCTGGTGGCCGGCGGCTATCGCGTCCATCTGCCGAAGCCTGTTGAGGGCGCGCGACCGCTGTGCTGCGGCCGCACCTTCCTCTCCGCCGGTCTCGTCTCCCATGCGCGTGCCGAACTCGACCGCATCGTCGCGACGCTGTCGCCGTTCGTGACCCGCGGTGTGCCGATCGTGGGGCTGGAGCCGAGCTGTCTCCTCACGCTGCGCGACGAACTCCTGTCGCTGCGCAAGGACGATGCTGCGAAAGTCATCGCCGCGCATGCGCTGCTGTTCGAGGAATTCCTGGTGCGCGAGGCCGCAAGCGGCCGCCTGCAACTGCCGCTGCAGCCGATCGGGGACACCGCGATGGTGCACGGCCACTGCCACCAGAAGTCGTTCGATGCGTTCAAGCCGGTGGAGAAGATCCTGCGGCTGATTCCCGATCTTGAGGTGAGGACCATCGAGTCGAGCTGCTGCGGCATGGCCGGCGCGTTCGGCTACGGCGCCGACACCTATGAGGAATCCATCGCGATGGCCGAGCGCAGCCTGCTGCCCGCCGTGCGCGGCGCAGCCGCCGATGCGCTGATCGTCGCCGACGGCACCTCCTGCCGCCATCAGATCAAGGACGGCTCGGGCCGCGGCGCGCTGCATGTCGCGCGCGTGCTGGCGATGAGCCTTGCAACACCCGCACGCGTTGTGGGAGAGGAAGACAGGATCGAGTGAAACGAAACCGGCCGCCGGTCGTATGACGCAAGGCGGAATGCGGTCCGTTTCGATCGATATGACCGGATGACCGTCCTCACGGTGAGGAGACGCCAACAGCGCGTTTACGCGCGTCTTTTGGCGCCGTCTTGAACCATGAGGCTGCGGTCCGGAACGTCATCCTTCGAGACGCGATCCTGCGGATCGCTCCTCAGGATGAGGATCACGTTGGCTTATTGGCAAGGAAGGTATCATGACTGATTTGACCCTCGACACTGCTCGCAAGATTCTCGACACCGCGCTCGCCAAGGCGATCGAGAAGAAGACCAAGCCGATGGCGATCTTCGTGCTCGACGCGCGCGGCGCCATCAAGGCCTCGCTGCAACAGGACGGCACCAGCCTGATGCGCGGCGACGTCGCGCACGGCAAGGCCTACGGCGCGATCGCCATGGGCATCGGCTCGCGCGCGATCTTCAAGCGCGCCAACGAGCAGCCGTTCTTCGTGGGCGCCGTCAACGCGCTGGCCAAGGGCTCGCTGATCCCGGTGCCCGGCGGCGTTCTGATCAAGGATGGCAGCGGCCATGTCGTCGGCGCAGTGGGAATCAGCGGCGACACGTCCGAGAATGACGAGGAATGCGCCATCGCCGGCATCGAGGCCGCAGGGCTGAAGGCCGACGCAGGTTAGAGTTGAAACAACGTGTCCCGGACGCGATGCAACGTGCAACGTTGCGTCGCAGAGCCGGGACCGTTCCAGACCGTGACGGTCCCGGTTCAGCAGCGCACCACCATAGCGCGGCGAAGACGCGCGTAAACGCGTTGATGGTGCTGCGCTGCGCCCGGGACAAGAAGCCATAACGGCTGACCTGATCATGCTTTGATCCTCAGACAAGCGGTCGCCAACAAGATCGCCGTACAAGAATGAGAAGTGAAACACACATGTCCGCACCGCACGCCTCGCAAGCCCTCTCCCGTTTCACCGTTCTCGATCTGACCCGCGTGCGCGCGGGCCCGACGGCGGTGCGGCAGCTCGCGGACTGGGGCGCCAATGTGGTGAAGATCGAGGCGCCGACCGACCTGCCCGACGACGAGCAGCTCGGCGGCGCGCGTCACGGTCCGGACTTCCAGAACCTGCATCGCAACAAGCGCGCGATCACCCTCAACATGAAGGACGAGGCCGGCCGGCAGGCGTTCTATCGCATGGTCGAGAAAGCGGACGTGGTGGTGGAGAACTTCCGCCCCGACGTGAAGACGCGCCTCGGCATCGATTACGAGACGCTGCGCAAGATCAATCCGCGCCTCGTCTATGCCAGCATTTCCGGCTTCGGTCAGGACGGCCCCTACGCCAGGCGGCCCGGCTTCGACCAGATCGCGCAGGGCATGGGCGGCTTGATGTCGATCACCGGCGCGCCCGGTCAGGGCCCGATGCGCGTCGGCATTCCGATCGCCGATCTCACCGCCGGATTGTTCTGCGCCATGGGCATCCTTACCGCCCTCTTGGAGCGCGATGCTTCCGGCGAAGGCCAGTGGGTGCAGACCTCGCTGCTGCAGGCGCAGATCTTCATGCTCGACTTCCAGGGCGCGCGCTGGCTGATGCAGGGCGAAGTGCCCAGGCAAGCCGGCAACAATCATCCGACCATGATCCCGACCGGCGTGTTCAAGACAACCGACGGCCACATCAACATCGCCGCCACCGGACAGGTGATCTGGGAGCGCCTCGCCCACGCGCTCGGCCGCAGCGACCTCCTGGAGAAGCCGGAGTACCTGTCGCCGAAAGTGCGTCTGGTCAATCGCGACGCGCTCAACGCTGAGATCGAAAGCGTCACCCGCACCCGCTCCACCTCCGACTGGGTCGAGGCGCTGAACAAGGCCGGCGTGCCGTGCGGGCCGATCTATTCCATCGACCAGATGTTCGACGACCCGCAGGTCAGGCATCTCGATCTGGTGCAGACCGTGCCCGGCACCGGCGAGCGCAAGGTGCAACTGGTGAAGCAGCCGTTCTCGCTGTCGCGCACGCCGTCGAGCTTCGTCGCGCCGCCGCCGGAAGTCGGCGAGCACACCGACGAGCTGCTACGCGAATTCGGCTTTGAGCAGGCCGAGATCGCAACGCTCAAGGCGACAAAAATCGTCTGAATTCGTAAAGGCAGAACCGCGATGACACAGACGGACAAGATGATCGCCCGCACCGAGGGCGCTGTCGGACACATGATCTTCAACAATCCGCAGCGGCACAACGCGGTGTCGCTGGAGATGTGGCAGGCCTGCGCGCGGATCATGAAGGAGTTCGGCGACAATCCCGCGATCCGCGTGGTGGTGATTTCCGGCGCCGGCGAGAAGGCGTTCGTCTCCGGCGCCGACATCTCGAAATTCGCCGAGGAGCGCGCCTCCAAGGACGGCACCGAGCGCTACAATGAGGCGGTCGAGGCCGGCTATGCCGCGGTCTACGATTGCCCGAAGCCGACGATCGCGATGATCCGCGGCTATTGCGTCGGCGGCGGCATGGGCCTTGCGAGCTGCTGCGACATCCGCATCTGCACGCCGGAATCGCGCTTCGCGGTGCCGGCGGCGAAACTCAGCGTCGGCTACGGCCATCCCGGCGTGAAGCGGCTGATGGACATCGTCGGCCCCTCCTTCACCAAGGAGATCTTCTACACCGCGCGGCTGTTCGACGCCGAGGAAGCGCGCGCCATGGGCTTCGCCAACCGCGTGGTGCCGGCGGATCAGCTTGAGTCTTATGTCCGCGACTATGCCGCGACGATCTCCGGCAATGCGCCGCTGACCGTCGATTCCATCAAGTTCATCGTCGGCGAACTGCTCAAGGACGAGAGTGCCCGCGACCTCGCCACCTGCGACGAAAGAGCGGCCGCCTGCTTCACCAGCAAGGACTATGAGGAAGGCCGCAAAGCCTTTATGGAGAAGCGCAAGCCGGTGTTCACCGGCAAATAGCGCCCGCTTTCCACACCTTTCTCCTCGCAGGAGCCATCATGACCATGCGCCGCCCCGCCGAACCCGGCATGTCCGTCAGCGAAATCGAGACCCCTGCGCTGATCGTCGATCTTGACGCGCTGGAGAACAACATCGCGATGCTGGCGCGCCGCGTCGCCGGCAATCCGAACGGCGTCACCCTCACCCCGCACGCCAAGGCGCATAAATGTGTCGAGATCGCCAAACTGCAGATGGCGGCCGGCGCCTCGCGGATGTGTTGCCAGAACGTCGCCGAGGCCGAAGCCATGGTGAATGGCGGCATTCCCAGCGTGCTGGTCTCGAACGAGATCGCCAGCCGCGCCAAGGCCGACCGCCTCGCCACCCTCGCACGCCGCGCCAAAATCGCCGTCTGTGTCGATCATCCGGCGCAGGTCGATGTGCTGTCGGCTGCGGCGCAGGCGCAAGGCGTGACGCTCGATATCCTGATCGAGATCGATGTCGGCATGGGCCGCTGCGGCGTCGCGCCGGGCGAGGACGCGGTGACGCTGGCGCGCGCCATCGCCGCCAGGCCCGGCCTGCGCTTTGCCGGATTGCAGGCCTATCACGGCGCGGCGCAACATTTGCGCAAGCCGGCCGAGCGCGCCGCCGCGATCGGGCATGCCGCCAAACTGGCGCGCGACACCGCGGCCCTGCTGCGCGACGCCGGCCTGCCCTGCGAGACCATCGCCGGCGCAGGCACCGGAACTTACGAGAACGAGCTCGCCAGCGGCATCTACACCGAACTGCAATGCGGCTCCTACGCCTTCATGGATGCCGACTACGGACGCAACGAGACCGCGACGCCGTTCGCCAACGCGCTGTTCGTGCTTGCCAGCGTGATCAGCGCCG
This sequence comes from uncultured Afipia sp., assembly GCA_964384815.1. GTDB lineage: Bacteria > Pseudomonadota > Alphaproteobacteria > Rhizobiales > Xanthobacteraceae > Afipia. The sequence continues at coordinate 585,743 of CAYLLZ010000001.1, forward strand.
CAGCGCCCGACCGCGCGGTGTGCGACGCCGGCCTGAAAGCGATGAGCCTGGAAAGCGGCCTGCCGGTGGTGTCCGGCGCGGACGGCGTCACCTACATCAAGGCGACCGACGAGCACGGCCAGCTTGCGCTGTCCGCCGGCACCAAAGTGAAGCTCGGCGACCGCATCCGTCTCATTCCCGGCCATTGCGACCCGACCGTCAACCTGCACGACTGGCTGGTGGCGGTCCGGGACGGCAAGGTCGAGGCGGTGTGGGCCACCGCGCGGGGTTGGTAACGCCGCGATCTTCCGCTATCGATAGATCATGGCTGAGAACAAGACCAACCTGCAGATCGACTCCGCGCGGCTGTGGCGCGACATCCACGACACCGCGAAATTCGGCGCGACGCCGAAAGGCGGCGTGCGCCGCCTCACCCTCGGTCCCGAGGACAAACAGGTGCGCGACTGGTTTCGCGCCGCCTGCGAAGCCGCGGGCTGCAGCGTGCATGTCGATGCGCTCGGCACCATGTTCGCGATCCGCCCCGGCCGCGACATGGGCAAGCAGCCGGTCGCGCTCGGCTCGCATCTCGACACCCAGCCGACCGGCGGCAAGTATGACGGCGTGCTCGGCACCCTCGCCGCGCTCGAAGTGGTGCGCACGCTGAACGATGCCGGCATCGAGACCGACGCACCGCTCTGCGTCATCAACTGGACCAACGAGGAAGGCTCGCGCTTTGCGCCCGCCACCATGGCTTCGGCGGCCTATGTCGGCGAATACACCGCCGACAACATCCTTGCGCGGCGCGATGCCAGTGGCGTCAGCGTCGCCGAAGCGCTGAAGACCATCGGTTACGACGGCGATGAGCCGGTCGGCCGGCGCAGGTTCGCCGCCTTCGTCGAACTGCACATCGAACAGGGACCGATCCTCGAAGCCGAGCACAAGACCATCGGCGTGGTCGAGGCCGGTCAGGGCATCATGTGGTATGACGGCGCGATCACCGGCATGGCGGGCCATGCCGGCACCACGCCGATGCCGCTGCGGCGCGATGCGCTGGTCACACTGTCGGAGGTCGTGCTCACGGTGGAGCGGCTCGCGCTCGCTCACGCTCCCAACGCGGTCGGCACCGTCGGCGAGAACGTGATCGCCAATCCGTCGCGCAACGTCATTCCCGGCGACCTCACCTTCACCATGGAATTCCGCAGCGCCTCCGCCGCGACGCTCGACGCGCTCGACAAGGAGCTGCGCGAGGCCGTCGCGGAGATTTCAAAGCGGCGCAAGGTGACGATCGATCTTGACCGAATCTTCCGCAAGGAGCCGCCGCACTTCGATCCGAATCTGGTCGATGCGGTGGAGAAAGCCAGCAACGCGCTCGGCTATCCGAGCCGCCGCATGATCTCCGGCGCGACCCACGACGCGTGCAATCTCAGCGACGTCATTCCAACCACGATGATCTTCGTGCCGTGCAAGGACGGCATCAGCCACAACGAGGCGGAAGACGCGACGCAGAGCGACTGCACCGCAGGCGCCAACGTGCTGTTGCACACGGTGCTGTCGCTGGCGGGTGTGGCAGGCGGCAAGACTTGACGGGCTCCGCCCGGATGAACTGCCTACCTTGAGTATTCGCTCCACGCCTGCCGCAGGATTTGGAAAGCCGAGGTCAGAAAAATTCCTGCCATGATCGCGGCGACGATCAGATCGGGCCATGCGGTCGTCGTTCTCCAGACGCCCAGCGCTGCAAACATCACCGCCACGTTGCCAATCGCATCGTTGCGCGAGCAGAGCCAGACCGAGCGCACATTCGCATCACCATCCTTGTAGGGCATCAGCAAACCAACCGACGCAAGGTTGGCGGCAAGGGCCAGAAAGCCGATGATTCCCATGACTTCGGCACTCGGCACACCAAGCATCACCGTGCGGTAGATGGTGGAAGCAAATACCCAGGTGCCCATCACGCTTAGCGACAAGCCCTTGAACAACGCTGCCGTCGCCCGGGTGCGCAACGATGCACCGATGACAGCGAGGCTGAGGCCATAGGTGACGGTATCGCCAAGAAAATCCAGCGCGTCCGCCTGCAACGCCTGCGATCCGGCAAGCTGGCCCGCAACCATTTCGGTCAGGAACATCGCGCCATTGAGGCTGATCACAGTCCAAAGGATGCGCTTGTAGCGCGGGTCTACACCATCAAAGACCGGCACGCCTCCCGAGCAGCAGGAATCCTGAGCGCCGTGTGCGGCGCCCTGAGCCTTCCCCGGAGGAACCGGCGCCGGCGCGCAGCAGGTCTCTGTTTCGTGATTGCAGCACTCGCCGGCCATGTCATGCCTCCTTTTCGAGAAGCATCCTAATCTCTATAGTCACTAGAGGTTCAAGAGGTTTCACGATGGATTTTCCAATCGGAGAACTGGCGCGGCGCACCAAAGTGAAGGTGCCGACGATCCGCTATTACGAACAGATCGGATTGCTGCCACCGCCGCCGCGCACCGAAGGCCAACAGCGCCGCTATGATCAAGGCCACGTTGCGCGGTTGAACTTCATTCGGCACGCGCGCGAACTTGGCTTCGAGATCGAAGCTATCCGGGAACTGCTGACGATGAGCGCGAAGCCGAACCAGTCCTGCGTGGAGGTTGACGAAATCGCGCGGCGCCACGTCGCCGCGATCGACAGGCGCATCGCGCATCTCACCACGCTTCGCACCGAACTGCAGCGCACGGTTGACGAATGCGGCCGTGGACGTGTGTGTGAATGCCGGGTGATCGAAACTCTGGCCGATAGCAGCCATGAGCATGGGCGATTGTCCTAGTCCCTACGACGTTCAGGCATAGCAGTCCACAGTCACCTCCCGCATGCGGGAGAGATCGTGCGGCTCATCTCGTGCTCGCGGCCGCAGGATCGACGCGAGGAACCATTCCGGCGACGCTTCATTTCACAACAAGGGGCAAATACGCTGCGTATCGCGTCAGCGCGTGAAGGGAGCAGCCCATGCCGACATTCGTGGCGATCGGGTATGGAGACCGCGAGGGTTACGAGCGGACCGCGCCGGCCGTGCGAGATGCGGCCCACGCGCATGATGCGAAGCTGCAAAGCGATGGCGTGTTGATGGGGATCGCGGGTGCCGCCGTGCAGGTGCGCAATCCCGACGCAGCGGGAGTCGAAACGGCAAATGGTCCGTTCATGAGGTCGTCCTTGCCGGTGGCAGGCTTCGCCATCATCGAGGCTGCCAGTCTTGCCGAGGCCATCGACATGGTCTCGCGAACGCCCTGCGCTGTTGCGCATGGCGTCGTTGAAGTGTGGCCGCTCGAACAACCTTCATGAGGGCGAGAGGAAACGTCGCCCGTCTGCTCTTTTCTCTCTCGTAAGATCAGGAAGCCGCACCGTGTAAGCGCGCTCAATTCACCGATGCGATGGCGCCGGACAGACCGGCCATGCGCGCGAGCGACTGAATCTCGTTCTTCTGATCGGGCCGCAACTGCTTGAGGAAGGGACCCGCGGCGGCAAGCAGCCGCTTCACGGTCTCGTTCTCGGGATCGAGCGTCTCGACAGGCCGGCGACGCTGCTCATGCAGCATCAGCACGAGATCCTTCAGCGCGCGCTCCACCGGAGGCCAGTATTTTTCCTGCGCCGCCGTCAATCGCAGGCGCTGCTTGATACTGGCGATCTGCTTGTCGTCGAGCAGAACCGTGGTCGGTTTCGGCGGCGGCGGCTTGCCGATCCAGCGATCCGTGGGCGGCGTCAGCAAAGTCTGCCGCGCGGTCGCGAGCGCAAGGCTGGCAGGCTCCTCGATTTTCGGCGGCGGCGCGGCGAGCCGGTCGCCCTTGGCGTCGGCATTGGCCTGCAAGGGCGGCGGCGCTTCGGGCTCAGTGGGCTGATCGACCGCGCTTTGCGCGGGCCCGTCCCACAATTGCGCCCAGACGCTCTTCAAGGACTCGTCAAAGACGAACGCAGCCGTCACCGCGCCCGCGCCGAGAAGCGCGAACACCAGCACGACCACGGCCGTCCACCGTCCCAAAATAGCGCTCCCTGCTCTGACGCGGATCGTGGAACCACCCAATTATGGCGGGTTGATGCCGTGTCCCATTCCGCCCCGGACCGGTCAAGAGCCGTCAAAGGTCGTTCCGGCGGGTTTTGGCAGGGTCGTTAATGCCTCAGCAGCCGCTGGTGTCCTGCGGACCGTCATGCAACTCGCGCAGGTATGCAAGGCCGTAGACTGCAAGGCGCTGCGAGTCGTTCTGGCCTGCGGATGTCAGCGTGTCGATGTAGCTGCGCAGCTTGGTGCGCGACTCTTCCAGACTTGCTCCGTCAACGTTCCGCATCATGGCAAACGTGCTCATCACGCGATCAATGACGTCATCCATCGAAACACTCCGCTGCAAATTTGGGGATTTATCAAGCACGTCGAGATAACGATGCAGGACGGTTTTGGTTCCATAAGGTTCCACGCGAACGCTGCGCACGAAACATTCGAGCCGCGACGGCAGAACCGTCGCGGCCCGTGTTGATCGCGCGTCAATGAGGCGATTGCCTCAGTGGAAGATCTTGATCGCGCTCAGCACGGTGAGCCAGACGCCCCATGCCAGCGGCACGCCGACCAGCAGCCAGAACATCGCCGCCTTGGCGTCGAGACCGCCCTTGCCGATGCCGTAGGAGCCGCCGGCCGTCGTCACCGCAGCGCCCTTGGCCTGCAAGGCCGCGACCTCCTCCGGCTTCATGAACCAGTGCGGCGCGAGCGGCTTCACCAGCATGTTGCAGATCAGGCCGAGCACCAGCATGCCGACCAGGATGTACATGGTGAAGTCGTAGACCTGCGCGCGTGGCACGCCGGCGGCGATCTGCGCTTCGCGGATGTAGTTCACCACCACCGGGCCGATGATGCCCGCGGTCGCCCACGCCGTCAGCAGCCGGCCATGGATCGCGCCGACGAACTGGGTGCCGAAGATGTCGGCGAGATAGGCCGGCACCGTCGAGAAGCCGCCGCCATACATCGACAGGATGATGCCGAAGGCGAGCACGAACAGCACCTTGTTGCCGGTGGCCGCGAAGGTCGGCACCAGCGCATAGAGGATGATGCCGAGGATGAAGAACGTATAGTAGGTGTTCTTGCGCCCGAGCTTGTCCGACAGCGAGGCCCAGAAGAAGCGGCCGCCGATGTTGAACAGCGACAAGAGGCCCGCGAAGCCGGCGGCGATGCCGGCGATCATGGTCTTCTGCTCGGTCGAGAGCTGACCGAAATTGAGATCGGGCAGACCGATCAGCTTGCCGGCGAAGATCTCCTGCAGCATCGGCGAAGCCATGCCGATGACGCCGATGCCCGCCGACACGTTGAGGCAGAGCGCCCACCAGATCAGCCAGAACTGCGGGGTCTTGTGCGCCTTGTCGAGATGGACGTGGCCGCTGGTGATCATGGCGTTGGCCTTGACCGGCGGGGTCCAGCCCTCCGGACGCCAGTTCGGCGGGGTGATGCGATAAGAGAACGCGCCGATGGTCATGAACACGAAATAAATCGCGCCCATCACCAGGAAGGTCTGCCACACGCCGACGTCGGTCGGCGTCTTGAAGTAGTTGAGCAGCATGTTGGCGAGCGGAGCGCCGATCATCGCGCCGCCGCCGAAGCCCATGATCGCCATGCCAGTGGCCATGCCGCGGCGGTCCGGAAACCATTTCACCAGCGTTGATACTGGCGAGATATAACCGAGGCCAAGGCCGATGCCGCCGATCACGCCGGAGCCGAGCCAGAGCAGCCAGAGCTGATGGGTATAGATACCGATCGCGCCAAGCACGAGGCCGCCGCACCAGCACAGCGCCGCGACGAAGCCGGCCTTGCGCGGGCCGACCCGCTCCAGCCACTCGCCCCAGATCGCAGCGGACACGCCGAGCAGCACAAAGAACAGCGTGAACATCCAGCCGAGGCTGGAGACACGCCAGTCGCAGGTGGTGGTGAACAATTCCTGCGCCAGCGTCATGTCGGCGCAGACCTTGGGCGCGCCGATGCCGACGGCGCGGGACAGCGGCAGCCAGAACACGCTGAAGCCATAGGCCATGCCGATGCACAGATGGATGCAGAGCGCGGCCGGCGGCACCAGCCAGCGGTTGAAGCCGGCCTTGGCGATGATGCGCTCGCGGTCGAAAATGCCAGCGGTGGTCCCGGATAGGGTCCCGGTTTCCTCTACGGATGTCATAAGTCGTCTCCTCCCGAAGGCAGCAGCCCTTACCGGGCATGTCTGCTCGTTTGCTCGTTTCAAGCATTTGATATTCCGGACCTTCAGCGGCCCGGGCAGACTCGGATCGACACGTTGGCCGACCGATTTCGACGTATCTATCTTACGGATGATACGTTCTTGTTTTTCTGAAGCGTGATTTCAGGCAGAAGGCCGAACGTCTGTCGATAGTCTAAAAGTTGGACCGTCTGATCCGATCAGCCGATAGGCAAACCCGATTATTTGTCAGGGGGAATGTTACCGGGCGGGCCCGGCGGCCTTCTCGATCAGGAAGACGATGGTCCTATCCTGCCGCTGCACCTCGACCGTATCACCGGTCTGACGGACCAGATTCGGAATATCGATCACGGACATAGGATCGGTGCAGCGCACCTCGAGCCGCGCGCCGGCGGGCAGCGCGGCCAGCGCCTTGCGGGTCTTCAGGGCAGGCAGCGGACATTTCAGCCCGGCCAGATCCAGCACAGTCATCGGCGGCAAATCGCGGCTCATGCCAGCAGACTGGTATACGAAAAGAAGGCCACCATCTGCCCGGGCGTCACGCTGGTGACCTGCTCGGGCAGTTCGATCATCCCCGACGTCTCCACCAGCGACGACAGCAGCCCCGCCCCTTCGCGCGGGAATTTGGTCGCCTCGAACGCGCCATCCGCGCCACGTGCGAGGCTGGCGCGGACGTATTCGCGGCGGCCGCTCTTCTTGCCGTAGCTGAAGGTGGCGCGCACCATCATCGGCACCGGCGTCTCCTGCGCCGCGCCGGACAGCGCCAGAATCGCGGGACGCACCACGTAAACGAAGGTGACGAAGCTCGCCGCCGGATTGCCCGGCAGCCCGATGAACGGCGCGCCTTCGATCACGCCCATCGCCACCGGGCGGCCCGGCTTGATCGCCATGCGCCAGAGCACCAGCGAGCCGATACCCTCCACCGCCGCCTTGACGTGATCCTCCTCGCCGGTCGAGACCCCGCCCGAGGTCAGCACGAGATCGTGGCCCCGCGCAGCCTCGCGTAGCGCCGGACCGAGCGAGGCGGGCTCGTCGCGCAGGATGCCGAGATCGCTGACCTCGCAGCCGAGGCGCCTCAGCATTGCCAGCAGCATGATGCGGTTAGAATCGAACAGTTGCGCCGGACCTGGCGCGGCGCCGGGCAATGCGAGTTCGTCGCCGGTGGAGAACACGGCAACGCGCGGCCGCCGGCGCACTTTCAGTTCAGTGGCGCCAAGCGCGGCGGCCAGCGCGATATCCTGCGGCCGCAAACGGCGGCCCGGCGACAATGCCGCCGTGCCCACCGCGATATCCTCGCCCGGCAGGCGGACATTGGCGCCGACGTCCAGGCCGGACGGCAGCACCACCTGCCCGTCCGGCAGGACGCGCACGTCTTCCTGCATGAACACGGTGTCGGCGCCCTGCGGCATCGGCGCGCCGGTGAAGATGCGCACCGCCGCGCGTTGCGTGAGTGGCGCCTGGGCGCTGGCGCCGGCGGCCACGCGATCGACCACCGCAAACATCTCCTCGGCGCCGGACGGCAAATCGGTGCTGCGCACCGCATAACCATCGACCGCCGAATTGGCAAAGCGCGGCAAGGGCGAGCGCGCGACCAACGCTTCCGCCAGCACGCGGCCATCGGCCTCGGCGAGCGGCACAATCTGCGTCTCCACCACAGGTGCGATGCGCGCGGCGATCATCGCCACCGCCTCATCGACCGACATCATCGGCCCGCCGAATGCGAAACAATCATCGGTGAGTTGCGCCATCGCGATCAGACACCCGCCATATGGGGCGCCGACAGATCGGCGACATCGACCGCCGATGCCTTCACCAGCGCGGCGATCGCCGGCATGTCGTCGAGATGGACCACCGGCAGATGCGTCTCGATCGTTGCATCGGTGGCGATGCCGACGATCTGCGGATCGTCCGGATAGAGCAGCGGCTTGGCGTTGGCGACGCGATGCACCTCGATCTTGCGGTGGCTGTCGCGCTTGAAGCCCTCGACGATAACAAGATCGACCGGCGACATCTTCGGAATGAGATCGCGCAGCGTCGGCTCGCGGTCGCCACGCAGCTCATGCATCAGCGCCCAGCGATTGGCGGAGGTGACCAGCACCTCGGTCGCGCCGGCCTTGCGATGAACCCAGGAGTCCTTGCCCGGCACATCGACATCGAAATTGTGATGCGCGTGCTTGATCACCGAGACCCGCAGGCCTTCGGCGATCAGCATGGGCACGAGGCGCGACAGCAGCGTGGTTTTCCCCGCCCCGCTCCATCCCGCCAGACCGATCACTTTCATTTTCCGCTCCAGAACACGCGCGTCCACCGGCTGCTTCGGCAATGGGCGCGACGTGTATGACACCGAACCAAAATGGCTACATTGATCCTTGCTTCCCGCCACGCGGGAAATTCCGGCTGCGCGATGGCGAACTCGTCGCGACCGGCGACCGGGCGCCGCCATGCCATGGACAAGGCGCCCGCCTTGCTCTTATGCAGGAAGACCAGACAAGCGCAAAGGCGGCCATTTTGAAAGATGAAATCCCCGCCATACCTGGCGTCCTGCTCGCGGGCGGGCTCGCGCGCCGCATGGGCGGCGGCGACAAGCCGATGCGGCAGATCGGCGGCCAGACCATTCTGGCGCGGGTGATCGCGCGCCTTGCGCCGCAATGCGACGGCCTCGTGCTCAACGCCAATGGCGATCCGGCGCGCTTTGCCGCGTTCGGCCTGCCGGTGGTGGCGGACACCATCGAGGGATTTCCCGGACCGCTCGCCGGGGTGCTCGCCGGGCTCGACTGGGCAGCGGCGCATCGGCCGCAGGCGAAATGGCTCCTGAGTGCGGCAGCGGACTGCCCGTTCCTGCCCCGCGATCTGGTGGCGCGGCTGCACGCGGCGCAGTTGGGGAGCGGCGCGCCGATCGCCGTCGCCGCTTCCGGCGGGCAGTCGCACCATGTGGTGGCGCTGTGGAGCGTGACGCTGCGCGAGGAATTGCGCGCGGGCCTGGCCAGCGGCGAAGCGCGCGGCGTCGGCCGCTGGATCGCAAGCCATGACGCGGCCACCGCGACATGGCCGACCGAGCCCTACGATCCGTTCTTCAACGCCAACACCGCAGACGACCTTGTCGAGGCCGAGCGCATCGCCGCGCTGGACGGCATCGGCGGCTGATCCCTGCCCCGTCGCCTACGCTCCTCGCAATGACGGTGAGCTGGTCTCCAGCCACGCGACAAACAAAAAGGCCGGCTTGCGCCGGCCTTTTCGCGATCCAGAGGATCAGTAGAGCTTAGTACTTGGCAACAACCGGGCCACCCCAGTTGAAGTGGTAGTTGATACCAGCCTTCACAGTGTGGAGGTCGTCCTTGTAGCTGATGAGGCCAGCCGGAGCGACCACATCGGTGGTGCCGAAATTGTAGTACTGGTACTCGAGCTTCGCCGACCAGGCGGGGGCGAACATGTACTCGAGGCCGCCACCGACGGTGTAGCCGGTCGCATCGCGGTTGGTCACGCCCGGCAGGAACGAGCCGTTGCCGGTCAGGCCGTTGTCGTCACGGAACGCGACGCCGCCCTTCACGTAGAGCAGGCCCGGACCCCAGGTGTAGCCGAGGCGGCCGGTGACCGAAGCCAGCCAGTCGCTGCGGTCACGCAGGGTGCTGCCGTCGTTGAGGTTGGTGAAGGTGCGACGGTTGTCGGTCAGGCCGCTGATCTGGCCTTCGATACCAAGCAGCCAGTTCGGCGAGAACTGGTAGTCGGCGCCGATCTGGCCACCGCCGAGGAACGAGCCGTCCTTCTGCGCGCCGACGATGTTCGGCGTGGCAAGGAAGCTGTCGGAGCCGTTGAAGGCGCCGCCGATGTGCGCACCGACGTAGAAGCCGGTCCAGTTGTAGATCGGCGCGGCCACGTAGGCCGGAGCCTTGGTGTAGGGACGGGCGCCGAGGTCGGCAGCGAGCACCGAGGTCGAGCTCAGAGCTGCGATAGCGGCAACGAGAAGAAGCTTTTTCATGATTACTCCAGATCAGTTCAGTCAGTTCAGGTCGAAGTCGATGGGCGATGTTTGATCATATTGCGAAGCAAAATGCTGTAACCGAAAGTCCACACTCCACAGGGAACCAAATCGGGATTAACACACTGAAAACACGGGCGTTTTCCACTCTGTTTGGCTTATTTTTCGTAAATTTTTCGCGGTTTTGTTCATCTTCGGTTTCCCAATACCATTTTGGGCATTTTCGAACCTGCAGCAGGTCCGCCAAGAGCCTGTCACGGCTCGCCAAAAAGCCTTTGGGAACGATTCCGGCCGGCGCCGATTGAGTCGCGTGGTCTGTAGCGTGGAGTAAAGCCGTGGCGCCGCGAGCGAACTGGAAGGGATTTCTGCGTCTGTCGTTGGTCACATGCCCGATCGCCCTCTATCCGGCGACATCCGAGACCGAGAAGATCAGCTTCAACCAGATCAACAAGAACACCGGACATCGCATCAAATACAGCAAGGTCGATGCCGAGACCGGCGAAGAGGTCGAGCCCGAGGATATCGTCAAGGGCTACAAGGTCGATACCGACACCTACATCGAAGTCAGCAAGGACGAGCTCGACAACATCGCGCTCGAATCCACCCACACCGTCGATATCGATGAGTTCGTGCCGCGCGACGAGATCGACAACCGCTTCCTGATCCGCCCTTATTATATCGTGCCCGACGGCAAGGTCGGCCACGATGCCTATGCGGTGATCCGCGAGACCATCCGCACCATGGACATGGTCGCACTCGGCCGCATCGTGCTGACCAATCGCGAGCACATCATCGCGCTGGAGCCGCTGGACAAAGGCATCGTCGGCACGCTGCTGCGCTATCCTTACGAGGTGCGCGACGAGAGCGCCTATTTCGACGACATCAAGGATGTCAAAGTCACCAAGGAAATGCTCGATCTCGCGCGGCACATCGTCGACACCAAGACCACCGACTTCGATCCGAAGCATTTCGAGGATCATTACGAGGCGGCGTTGACCGACCTGATCAACCGCAAGCGCAATGGCGAGAAGATCAAGGCGCCTGCGCCGCGCAAGGAGAGCAACGTCATCAACCTGATGGATGCGCTGCGCCAGAGCCTGAAGGGCGGCGAGGCGAAAACCGCGCGCCGCACAGCCCGCGCGCCGCAGCGCGCCACCAAGAAAGCAACCCATTCCAAGGCGCGGCAGCGCAAGGCAAGCTGATGGGCATCGACCGGCACGAGCTCGAACATCGCAACTGGCGTCCGTCCGGCGCGCGGCAGCCGCATCTGCGTGACGACGACGTCAAGGAGCTGAAGGCGGAGGAGACGCCGAAGACGGCTCCTGTCCCGCCGCCGGCCAAGCGCGCGAAAAAGAAGTCGAAGGCCGATGCGTAAGCTGATCGCCTTCGACGAGGAGACCTGGCAAAGCGTGCGACAACTGGAGCGCGACCGGATGGCGACGCTGCAGGAGCTCGCCGACGAAGCCTTCGCGGATTTACTGAAGAAGCACGGCGTGCCGCTCAACCTGCGCGACGCGTTGCGCAAAAGCGCCGGCGCGAAGGCTGCTCCAACCGCCAGGCGCAACGGCAAGCGGCCTGTCGCCGTCGCCAAAAAGCGCGTGCCGAAAGCGAAGGCATCCAAGCGCGCGCATCACGCACGCACTCATGCCGCCCGCGCGCACGGCTGACTCAAAAAGAGATCGGGAAAATCAGGCTACTGTCATGGCCGGGCATAGCCCGTCGAAGACGGGCGTAAACGCCCTTATGTCCCGACCATCCACGTCTTACCCCAGCCGAACGCCATAAAGACGTGGATGCCGGCATAAAGCCGGGCATGACGGTGACAAGGAGCGATGTCAGGCGGGAAAACGATCCGTGACGCGGATAGACCGCCCTATCCGTGGCCCTTGGCCCGGAACACCACTGGCAGCGTGAAGCTGAGGCCTTCATCCGCGATCAGCGGCGGCGGCTGGGGCACCGGATCGGACCGTCGCAACATCGCCAGCGCCGCCTCGTCGAAGGCCGCATCGCCGGAGCCCTTCACCACGGTCGCCGACAGGATATGGCCGGTGCGGTCGAGCACGAAATTGACCATGATCTGCACGTTCAACTGGCCGCGGTCGGCCGGATAGCGCTTGTGCTTGTCCAGATGCGCCATCAATTCCTTCTGCCAGGTGGTGCGGACGCGCTGCTTGCTCGCGCCGGTGCCCTGCGCGAACGTCACCGAACGATCGGACGGCGGCGTGTTCTCGACACTCGGCATCGCGGTCGCCTCGGAGGCGACCGATTCCGTGGACGGCGTCGCCTGCTTGGCGGCGACGTTGGGATCCTCCTCGGACGGGTCCTTCGCCTTGTCCGGCGAGACCACGCGGTCGGGGTCCTCGCTCTCGACCGGCTTGTCCTGCGGCAGGTCGGTCGGCTTCAGCTCGGCCTTCTGCTCGACGATCGCCGGCGAAGCGGCCGAAGCGTCGGCATCGGGACCGGGCGGCAGATCGCTCGGCTCGGTGCGGGGGGAGGACAGTTCGAGCCCGATCACCATACCCGCGGCGCCGAGCTCTTCGTCCGGATCATCGCCCTGCAGCGTGGTGATGGCGAAAGCGACGCCGCCGACATGCATCAGCAGCGCGGCAAGGGCCGCATAGACCCAGAGGCGCTTGGCGGGATTTTTGAAGAGATCACCGATCATGATCGCCACCGCCGGTTTACGGCCTCGCGGCCGGAGCCGCGGCAGCCGAACCTGCTTGCTGCGCCTCGTCGGGCACGCCCTCGAGCGCGACCAGCGCCACCTTGAGATAGCCGCCCAGACGCAGCAGTTCGAGCACTTCCATCATCTCGCCGTAAGGCACGGTGCGGTCGGCGCGCAGGAAGATGCGGCGATCCTTGTTGCCCTCGCCGCTGGCGTCGAGCGTGCGCACGAGATCGACGCGCTTGACGAAGGTCTCGCCCACCGCGACCGCGAGGTCGGGCTTGATGGTGACATAGGTCGGCTTGTCCGGCTTCTTCTGCGGCGTCGCGGTCGAGGTCGGCAGATCGATCGGCAGATCGACCGTGGACAGCGGCGCGGCCACCATGAAGATGATCAGCAGGACGAGAATAACGTCGATAAACGGAGTGACGTTGATTTCGTGCGTTTCGCCGAAATCGTCGCCGTCATCCACATCGTTGAACGTGACGCCCATCGCCCGGCTCCGTTATTCCGCCGCGTGCGAGACGGCGCCGCCATGGCTGCGGTCAAGATCGCGCGAGAGCAGGCGCGCGCTGGCACCGGAGGCCTGGCCAACCATCTCGAGGTACTTCTTCGTCACGCGCGAGAAATGGTTGTAGATGATGACGGCGGGAATGGCGGCGACAAGACCGAGCGCGGTGGCCAGCAGCGCCTCGGCGATGCCGGGCGCGACCACGGCGAGATTGGTGGTCTGCGATTTGGAAATGCCGATGAAGCTGTTCATGATGCCCCACACGGTGCCGAACAGGCCGACGAACGGCGCGGTGGCGCCAATGGTGGCAAGCAGGCCCATGCCGAGCCGCATGCGGCGCGCCTCGGCGCGAGAGAGTTCGGCAAAGCTCGATGCCGCGCGCTCCTTGATGCCGGCATCGGTGTTGATGCCGTTCGACAGGCGCAACTCGTGCACCGCCGCGCCAAGAAACGCAGCAAGGATGTTCTTCTGCGAGCCGATCGCGACCCGCGCCTCGGCAAGCGATCGCGACTCGTGAATGGCCGCCAGCGCATTCCGCAGCCGGCGCTGGGCGACGGCAAGCTCGCGCATCTTGCCGAAGCAGACCGTCCACGTCACCAGCGAGGCGAAGGCGAGACCGATCATCACCGCCTTCACGACGATGTCGGCCTGCATGAACATCCCCCACGGCGACAGATCATGCCCGGTGACCGTGGTGGGGCCCTTGGACATCTTGCCGTCGGTGGAAATGACCGTCGCATCCGATGAGACAGGGGCCGCAGCCGGCGCCGCGCCTTGGGATGGCGCGATCTGCGGCTGCGAAGTCTGAGATGGAACGGTTTGGGGTTGCACGGTCTGGGATTGCGCCGGCTGGGCCTGCGAAACCTGTTGCGCCAGAAGCGGCGAGCCGGAGGCACCGATCACGACACACGCCAGCCACGTCAACAGAACACGGAATGTTTTCATGCTTCAGCCCAATCGCGGATCGAGTTTGATCGTGCGGCACCTTAACCGCGCGGGTTGCCATAACCCAGCCGTTCGACCATCGCCAAAAGCGATATTATGGATCGAAATCAGGCTTAATGTCAGAACAGCGGGTACCATGCTTTAAGGATGGAAGAAAGGCGCTGCCCATCAAATCATAATCCTTCTAATAAAGCCCGGATGGCCTTAAATCTAAATATGATTTCCGCCTCCGGAATTTCGGCTGGCACCCATGCCGGATTGGCTGGTCAGGGGCGCATTGCACGGCTTGCGGCCGCATCGTAATCAACCCACAAGTCCGTTGCCCGGCAACCGGGCTGCCACCGGGTCGCAGGATGTCCGTTTCAGAACGAAACATGAGCGAACGTTATTTATCCGCATTGCGGGCGCTGGAACGCGACGACCGGTTGCGCAGTCTCGCCCCCCGCGACGGCATCGATTTCGCCTCCAACGATTATCTCGCGCTGGCGAATGCGCCGCGCATGAAGCAGGCGGTGATCGCCGCAATCGAGGCCGGCACGCCAATCGGCGCCGGCGGCTCGCGGCTGCTGCGCGGCAATTGCGAGGAACACGAGCAACTCGAGGCGGAGGCCGCGCGCTTCTTCGGCGCGGAGGCGGCGCTGTTCTTCTCCAGCGGCTACATCGCCAATTTCGCAGTGCTGACTGCACTGCCGCAGCGCGGCGACCTGATCGTGCTCGACGATCTCGTCCACGCCAGCATCCGCGAGGGCGCCAAAGCGAGCCGCGCCGAGACACGCGAGGTGACGCACAACGATGCCGCCGCCTTCGAGGATGCGATCCGGCAATGGCGCGCGGCCGGCGGCAAGGGCCGGCCCTGGCTGGTGGTCGAAAGCATCTACAGCATGGACGGCGACTTCGCCCCGCTCGCCGATCTTCTCGCCATCGCCGAAAGGCACGACGCGTTTGTTGCTGTCGATGAAGCGCACGCCACCGGTGTCTATGGCGAGAGCGGCCGCGGCCTCACCGCCGCTTATGGACACGCCGACAATATTGTCGTGGTGCATACCTGCGGCAAGGCGCTCGGCGCGGTCGGCGCGCTGGTGACGTGTACGAAAGTGCTGCGCGACTTCATCATCAACCGCTGCCGGCCTTTCATCTTCGCCACCGCCCCCTCGCCGCTGATGGCTGCGGCGGTGCGCGAGGCCCTGCACATCCTGCAGGAAGAACCGGACCGGCAGCAACGCCTGCAGGACCTGATCGCCTTCACCAACCGCGAGATCGGCGCGCGCAATAGCTGGCGTTCCTCCGGCTCGCAGATCCTGCCCTATATCGTCGGCAACAATGCCCGCACGATGACACTTGCCGCCGCCCTGCAAAAGCGCGGCTTCGACATTCGCGGCATCCGCCCGCCGACGGTGCCCGCCGGCACCGCGCGGCTGCGCATCTCGCTGACGCTCAATGTCGATGAAAGCCAGGTGCGGGCGATGCTCGACGCGCTCGCCGAGGAAGCCGCGAGGCTCGACGCATGAGGTTTGGCGCATGACCCGGCGCATCGTCGTCACCGGCACCGATACCAATATCGGCAAGACGGTGTTTGCCGCGGGCCTCGCCGATTTTCTCGGCGCGGATTACTGGAAGCCGGTGCAGGCCGGGCTTGAGGACGAAACCGACACGCAGACCGTGGCGCGGCTCGGCGGCCTTTCCGGCGAACGCATCCTGCCCGAGCGCTATCGCCTCGTCACCCCCGCCTCGCCTCACCTTGCCGCCCGGCTCGACGGCGTCACTATCGATATCGACGGCTTGATGCCGCCCGATACCGCGCGGCCGCTGCTGATCGAAGGCGCGGGCGGCCAGATGGTGCCGCTCGATCGCCGCACACTCTATATAGATGTGTTCGCGCGCTGGCAGTTCCCGGTGGTGCTGTGCGCCCGCACCACGCTCGGCACCATCAATCACTCGCTGCTCTCGATCGAGGCGCTGAAGGCGCGCGGCATTCCTTTGCTCGGCATCGCCTTCATCGGCGAGCCCAATGCCGAGAGCGAAAGCATCATTTGCGAGATCGGCCAGGCGCGGCGGCTCGGCACGCTGCCATGGCTCTCCCCGCTGACGCGCGAGACGCTGCGCGCTGCTTTCCGCAGCGCCTTCAACGCGGACGATTTTGCAACATGACCCGACGCTCGACTTCTCCGATCTGGCACCCGTTCACGCAGCACGCGCTGCATGACGAGATGAGATGGATCGTGCGCGGGCGCGGCGCCTATCTCTACACCGCGGACGGACGCCGCATCATCGACGCCATCTCGTCATGGTGGGTGGTGACGCACGGCCACTGCCATCCGGACATCGTGCACGCGATCCAGCAGCAGGCAGGCGAGCTCACGCAGATCATCTTTGCCGGCCAGACCCATCCGCCCGCCGAGGAAGTGGCTGCCGGGCTGCTCCGGCTTGCGCCCGACAACCTCAAGCACGTGTTCTTCTCCGACAGCGGTTCGACCAGCGTCGAGGTCGCGCTGAAAATGGCGCTCGGCTACTGGCGCAATATCGGCGCGCCGCGCAGCCGCATCGTGGTGATGGAGCATTCCTATCACGGCGACACGGTGGGCACGATGTCGGTTGGCGCGCGCGGCGTGTTCAACGCCGCCTACGAGCCGCTGCTGTTCGACGTCAGCCGCGTGCCCTTCCCCTCGCACGGCCGCGAGCAGGATACGCTCGATGCGCTGGAAGCGATCTGCAAGCGCGAGCAGCCGGCGGCCTTCATCGTCGAACCGCTGGTGCTCGGCGCCGGCGGCATGCTGATGTATCCCGCTTCGGTACTCGCGGAGATGCGGCGCATCTGCGCGACACATCATGTGCTGTTCATCGCCGACGAGGTAATGACCGGCTGGGGCCGCACCGGCACGCTGTTCGCCTGCGCGCAGGCCGGCATCGCGCCGGACATCGCCTGCTATTCGAAAGGCCTCACCGGCGGAGCGCTGCCGCTCGCGGTGACGCTGTGCACCGCGCCGATCTTCGATGCGCATTATTCGACGGACCGCACCAAGACCTTCTTTCATTCCAGCTCCTACACAGCCAATCCGGTGGCCTGCGCCGCGGCCGCCGCCAACCTGCTGCTGTGGGAGAAGGACGCCACGCACCGGCAACTGGAAAAGCTCGTGGACATGCAGGAACAGGCGATCGCGGCGTTCCGCGACGACGCCCGGTTCGAGAACGTGCGGCGCGCGGGCACCATCACCGCGCTCGATCTCAAGGTGAAGGATGCGGGCTATCTCGCCAATATCGGGCCGAGCCTGCTCGCCTTCTTCGGTACGCGCGACCTGCTGATCCGCCCGCTCGGCAACACCATCTATGTGATGCCGCCTTATTGCGTAAGCGCGAACGATCTCGACGAGATCTACGGTGCAATCAGGGATGCCGCCGACGCACTGGCGTAGGGGCTGACTGGTCATCCCGGCCAACGGATCGGCGCGAAGCGCCGTCCGATGACAGGCTCCGCCCGGGATCCATCACCACCGGCCTCTCGATAGAGACGCCGAACTTATCATTTCAAAAGTAGCGGCAGGGGATATGGGTCCCGGCCTGCGCCGGGACGACCGGAGGAGAACTATCGTCATGGCCGGGCTTGTCCCGGCCATCCACGTTTTTGAACTGGC
Source organism: uncultured Afipia sp. (assembly GCA_964384815.1). Taxonomy (GTDB): domain Bacteria; phylum Pseudomonadota; class Alphaproteobacteria; order Rhizobiales; family Xanthobacteraceae; genus Afipia. Next base: position 603,654 of record CAYLLZ010000001.1, read on the forward strand.
GGTGTTTCAAGACGTGGATGCCCGGCACAAGGCCGGGCATGACGGATTTGACCAAACATATCCGCGCGCTCGTGCGCGTTGGCGTAGCGATTTCCGCAGTCCGTCATGCGCGGACTTGATCCGCGCATCCATCTTTTCAAGTTGATAGATTGCCGGGTCAAGCCCGGCAATGACACGTTCTGTTTAAGCCGCGCGCACGGTCTCCAGGAACTTCTCCACTTCGGTCTTGAGGCGCTTGTTCTCGCTGGAGAGCATCTGCGCCGCCGACAGCACCTGCGAGGATGCAGATCCCGTATCGCCCGCACTGCGATGCACGTCGGCGATGGAGGTGGCGACGCGGCTGGTGCCGACCGCCGCCTGCTGCACGTTGTTGGAGATCTCCTGCGTCGCCGCGCCCTGCTGCTCGACGGAGGCCGCGATGATCGACGCGATCTCCGAGACGCGGGTGATGGTGCCGCTGATCTCCTTGATCGCCGCGACCGATTCCTGCGTCGCTTCCTGCATCGACGCGATCTGGGTGCTGATCTCGTGGGTCGCCTTGGTGGTCTGCGCCGCCAGCGCCTTGACTTCCTGCGCCACGATGGCGAAGCCGCGGCCGGCCTCCCCTGCGCGTGCCGCCTCGATGGTGGCGTTGAGCGCAAGAAGGTTGGTCTGGCCCGCGATGGTGGTGATCAGCATGGTGACATCGCCGATCCGGCTCGCCGCCTCGGACAACGCAACCATGCGCGCGTCGGTCTGCTCGGCCTGCGCCACCGCTTCGGACGCGATGCGGTTGGAGTCGTGCACCTGACGGCCGATCTCGCTGACGGACGCCGCCATCTCCTCGGTGGCGGACGCCACCGACTGCACATTGTTCGAGGTCTCTTCCGACGCGCTCGCCACCACGGCGCTCAATTCCTGGGTGGCCGCGCTGCTCTCGGTCAGAACGACCGCCGAATTTTCCAGATCGCTCGATGCCGAGCTGACGTTCTCGATGATGCTTCCGACGGCACTCTCGAACCGCTCGGCAAGATCATGAAGTTCGGCCTTGCGGCTGGCGGCCAGCTCGCGGTTCTTGACCTCGCGCTCGGCAGCCTCCTGCTCGGCCTTTGCCATCGCCTGCACCTTGAATTCCTCCACCGCGCGGGCCATCTGGCCGACCTCGTCGCGACGCTCAAGACCCGGCAACTGCACCGACAGATCGCCGGCCGCGAGTTCGCGCATCGCGCGGGTCATCGCCACCACCGGGCTCGCAATGCTGCGGCCGATGCCGAACGAGAACAGGAAGCCGATCACGGCGACCACAATGAGCACCGTCTTCAGGGTCTCCTGCTGCTCTTCGAGCCGAAGCTGCGAATTGCCGATCTCCATGCTCTTTTGCGTGCTGCTGGTCGACATCAGCTCTTCGGCAAGACGCGACACCACCGCGAACTGGCTCTCGACGCCCTTGAGAAGCTCAAGATCGGTGCCGGCCTCGCTGGTCTTGCCGACCACCGCCTTGGCCTGCTGGATGTAATCACCGACCGCGCTTTTCAGCTTCGCCATGTCCTCGCTTTTCACCGTCGAGTGCGATGGCGGCACCGTCTCCAGCGCCATCACCGCATCGGCGACGCGGCCGAGCGACGCCGCGGAATCCAGCGCGTAGCCCTGCACCTTCTTCGCATCCTTGTCGCTCGCGGCGGTGCCGACGAGGCGATACAGGTTGGCATGCGCCGCCCAGGTCATGGTGGTGAGATCGTTGATCAGTTCGGCCTGACGCACGGCGCCCGACATCAGATCGTCAGCAGCCATCTGGTTGGTCTGCAGCGTATTCAGCGAATACATGCCGAGGCCGACGAGAGAGGCGATCAGGAACGCAGGACCGATCTGCACCTTCCAGGACACGCCGACATGCTTCACCCAGAAGAAGATGTTCAGCCTCTTCATCCAGCCGGGAACTTTCATCTTCTTGATCCAGCCGGGCGTCTTCTCTTTCTTGATCCAACGGAGCATGTCAGTCCCTTCAACGAGTCATTGCGATTTTCGCAAGGAGGGCTTGGGTTTGAAGATGAGGGCCTGCCTCATTTTCCAATGAAAATTGAGCGGTCAACCAGCCGCTCGGCAATGCTAGGCACAGATTGGGAAAGCTTCAGTTAACATCCTACCGCAAGGCTTCGCCGCGCGACGCATGCGGGATGCTAACGACACGTTAAAATGCGGCAGCGCGCAAAGCGCGCGCAGACAGTCTCTCGCCTGAAACAAGCGAGTCGTCGAAGGGCTTACTAACAGAGAATAAAGAGAAATCGCGTATCGGCATCGGGCCCGCAATACGCGCCCGATGCCGATTTGAAAAGTCCGGCTCAGGCCGGCACGGCCGCATCCGCGAGATATTCGGCGACCTGCGCCGGCGTGTCGGCAACGCGCACGCCAGCTTTTTCCAGTGCTGCGCGTTTTGTCGCATAGCCGCCGCGACCGCCGGTGACGATGGCGCCGGCATGGCCCATCTTCTTGTCCGGCGGCGAGGAGCGGCCTGCGATGAAGGAGACGATCGGCTTCTTCATGCCGCGAGCATATTCCGCCGCGTCTTCTTCCATCGCGCCGCCGATCTCGCCGACCAGCACAATGCGCGTGGTGCGCTCGTCGCGATCAAGTGCCTCAAGCGCATCGCGCGTGGTGGTGCCGATGATCGGATCGCCGCCAATGCCGATGAAGGCCGACTGGCCGAGACCGGCGCGGGTCAGGTTGAGGCACATCAACGTGCCGAGGCTGCCCGAGCGCGAGATCACGCCGACATTGCCCTGCATGAAGATGTTCGGGTTGTGCCCCGGCATGATGCCGACGAAGCCTTCGCCCGGCGTGACGATACCCGCCGTGTTCGGCCCGACGATCCGGCTGCCCGAATTCTTCTGCCGCGCAAAGATCTCCAGCACGTCATGGCCGGGGATATGCTCGGTCAGCGCCACGATGGTGCCGACGCCAGCGTCGATCGCGTCGATCATCGCATCCTTGGCCATGCTCGGCGGAATGAAGATGACCGACACGTCGCAATGCGTGTGCTTCGCCGCCTCGACCGCGGAAGCGAAGATCGGCACGCCGAGGGTGGTTTCGCCGGCGCGCTTCGGATTGACGCCGGCCACCACGTCGGTGCCCATCTCCATCATCTTCTCAGTCCAGAAGGTGCCCTGCTTGCCGGTGATGCCCTGAACCAGGACTTTTTGACCACGTCGATAGATCATTGTGCTGCCTCGACAGCCGCCTTCACGGCATCTTCCATGAGATCATAGGGTTCAATTCCAAGCCGGTCGCGCACGAGCTTGACGGCTTCGTCCTCGCCGGTGCCGTGGATCGAAAAGAACACCGGCACCTTCGGCTTCAGCGTCTCCCATGCCTTGACCACGCCGTCCGCCATCACGTCGGTGCGCGCGAACGCACCGCAGAAATTGACGACGAGGCTTTTCACGCCGGGATTGGACAGCACGAGATCGAGCGCGACTTCGGCCTTGGTGTAGGCCTCGCCGCCGATCTCGAGGAAGTTGGCCGGACGGCCGCCGAAATGATCGATCACGTCCATCGTGGTCATGGTCAGGCCAGCGCCGTTGGCGAGCAGACCGACATTGCCGTCAAGCTGGATGAACTTGAGGCCATGCGCGGCGGCGCGCTCCTCCAGCGCCGTCAGCTTCGGCGGCGAAGCCACCTTGGCGAGATCAGGCTGACGAACGGCGGAGGCGTCGTCGAGCGAGAACTTGCAGTCGAGCGCCACCACGTTGCCGCCCTTGAGCAGCGCCAGCGGATTGATCTCGACCAGCTCGGCATCCCTCGACCGGAACACCTCGTAGAGCTTGACCAGCACGTCGGCGACGGCATCGCTCGACGAGCCGAGATCGAGCCCCTTGAGCAATGCCGTGGCATCGGCCTTGGTGAAGCCCTTGTTGACATCGACGATATGACGGCGGATCGCATCGGGCGTGCGCTCGGCGACCTCCTCGATGTCCATGCCACCCTCGGTGGAGAACAGCACCAGAGGCGCGCGGCTGACCACATCGACCAGCACCGCCGCATAGAGCTCGCGCTCGATCGGGCAACGTTGCTCGATCAGCACCCGCTCGACGCGGTTGCCCGCGATCGACATTCCGATGATGCCGCGCGCGGCGTCCGCACCCTCATGCGGCGTGTCGGCCATCTTGATGCCGCCGGACTTGCCGCGCTTGCCGGTTGGCACCTGCGCCTTCACCACCGAAGGACCGATGCTGGCGACGGCCTGATAAGCCTCTTCCGGCGTGCTGCAGACCATTCCTTTCGGAATCGGAACGCCGGCCGGCGCCAGCACATGCTGCTTGGCTGCGTATTCCTCGAGATTCATGTCGTTCGTCCTATTGTCCGTATTTCTTCCAGTGCGGCCCGAACAGCTCTTCCTCCGACGGCTTGTCCTCCGGGATTGGCACGACGAGGTGGGTGATGTTGAGGAAGTGCTTGTAGTTCAGGTTTTCCGAGATGCTGTTTTTCTGCCAGGAGCCGCAGCCCATGGTCAGGGTAAACTCGAGGCCGCTGTTGAAGCCGCCGCCATTGCCGAAGGTATGGGCGAAGTTCACCAGCACGCGCACCACCGGCAGTTCTTCGGCGAGTTCGCGCGCCCGCGCCATGTTGGTGGTGTGCAGACCCATCGAGTGGCCACGGCCCTGGAAGTCCAGGATCTTGCGGATGGTCTCCTTGGCGGCCTTGAAGTCGGAGGCGCGATAGACCGTCAGTACCAACGCGAGCTTCTCGCCCGACAGCGGGTAGTCGCGGCCGATCCCGGTCTCTTCGACCATGATGAATTTCGACGACGCCGCCTCGGCCGGCAGTTCGAAGCCGTTGACCAGCACGTCCATGCCGCGCGCGATTAGGTGGCGGTTGAGCTTGCCGTTCTTCCACAGTTCGCTCTGGATCTTCGCCTTCTGCTCGCCATTGGCGAGATAGCCGCCGGCCCGCTTCAGCGCCGCGATGGCCTGGTCATAAACCGCATCGACGATCACCACCGCGTTTTCCGACGAGCACGAAGTGGCATTGTCGAAAATCTTGGAGTCGCGGATTTTCTGCGCGGCGGCATCAAGATCGGCGGTCTCGTCGATAATCACCGGCACGTTGCCAGCGCCAACGCCGATCGCCGGCGTGCCGCTGCGATAGGCGCGGCGCACGTTGTCCTGCGAGCCGGTGACGACGACGAGGTCGACCGCCTCCATCAGCGCCTGCGTGGTGTCCTTGGTGACCGGCGAGGGCAGAATCTGCACGAGGTCCGCCGGCAGGCCGATCTGGGTCAGCGCATCGCGCATGAAGTTCACCACCATCTCGGTGGTGCGATAGCCGAGCGGCGACGGCGCGACGATGATGGCATTGCGGCCCTTGATTGCCAGCAGCGCCTTGTTCACCGGCGTAGCGCCGGGGTTGGTCGAGGGCGTGATCGCGCCGATGACGCCCATCGGCTTGGCGAACTTCACGATACCCTTCTTGTCGTCACGCTCGATCTCACCGACCGATTTGACGCGCAGCAGATCGCGCAGCGCGCCGAAAGTCTTGCGCTGCTTCTTGATGATCTTGTCGGGGACGTTGCCGAGGCCGGTGTCCTGCACCGCGAGCTCGGCGAGCTTCTTGGCGTGCTCGGGCTTGTAGAGCGACCAGGCGATCGCTCGCACCGCCTCGTCGACGCGGGCCTGATCGGCCTCGGCGAACACCTCCTGCGCAGCGCGGGCGCGGCGCATCAGATCGGCGGCGATCACCTGCGCGTCCGAAGCCGCGCTTTTCATTTCCACAACAGCACTCATAGCTCGCTCCATTCCTCAAGTGATGTCCGCATCGCACCGGCTTTCGACCGGCACGATGCGGAGCGTTATTCGTTCAGGCCGGTGTCGCGCTCGGCACCGCGCCGCTCTGGCGTCGATCGACGAACCGCTTGCCCGGCTTGCATGTCAACGCCAGCATCGCACCGATCAGCAGGAAGGCAAGAGAGCCGATGAACGGCACGTCCCACCGCCCGGTCAGGTCGATCGCGTAACCGAACACCACCGGCGAGATGATGCCGGCCATGCCGAACCCGAAATTCATGAACCCGCTGGCGCTGCCGGAATATTCCGGCGCGATGTCCATCGGGATCGCCCAGATCGGCGCCACGATCAGTTCCGCGAAGAAGAACGCGGCGCTGAGGCAGACCGACACAATGGTCAGATCATGGATGAACACGATGGGCAACATGAAGCAGAACGAGCCGAGGAAGCCAAGGACGATGACGCTGACCCGGGCCTTTCCGACATCGCCGGTCTTCTTCAGGATGCGGTCGCTGAGCAGGCCGCCGACGGTGTCGCCGATCACGCCGGCAAAAAATACGCCTGCGGCAAACAGCGCCGACTTCTTGATGTTCATGTTGTACTCATGAAGGAAGAAGGACGGCAGCCAGTTCAGATACAGCCACAGAATCCAGCCGTAGCAGAAGTCGGTCAGCGTCACCGGCATGATCCGCTTGAGCAGCGGTCCCCACGGCACCGACTTGCGGGTGGCGACCACCGTCGCCGGTGGCAGACCTTCAAGCTCGGCCGGGGTGATCGACGCATGCTCGCGCGGATCGTTGCGGAAGTAGATGAACCACACCACCGCCCACAGCAGGCTGATCGCGCCGAGGAAATAGAAGGAATCGCGCCAGGAAAACGCGACCACGATGGCCGCGATCAGAGGCGGGGTCGCGGCATTGCCGAACCGCGAGAAGGCGTGGGTGACGCCTTGCGCGAAGGCGCGCTGGTCCGGCCGCATCCAGTTCGACAGCGCGCGTGTCGCGGTCGGAAATGCCGGGCCCTCGCCGATGCCGAGCACGAGGCGCGACATGAACAGCGCCGCAAGGCCGCCGACCATGCCGGTCCAGATGGTGGAAATGCCGACCAGCACCGCGCACAGCGCCAGCGTGGTGCGCGGCCCGAGCCGGTCGCCGAGCCAGCCGCCGGCGATCTGGAAGAAGGCATAAGGATAGGCGAAAGCGGAGAATGCGATGCCGAGCTCAGTGGCCGTCAGACCGAGGTCCTTCTGCATGATCGGCGCGGCGGTCGAGATGTTCACTCGATCGACGTAGAAGATGAGATACATAAGACAGATGATAAACAGGACGAGCCGGCTCGCCTGGTTCCGCATAACCGTCATAGTTCCTCCTGGTCGTTTCATCCCGAAATTATTGTTCTGCCAGGTACCGGCTCTTTGTCCGGCTTGCTGAGGTCTGGCAGGGTCTTGTTTTTCGGCATGCTATAGGCTGCCCTTCCCACAACGAAATTGATAATGTGCATCGTCATCATTCGCGGGATTTATCATTGAGCCACGATCTCGACATTGCGCTGCTGCGAACATTCGTCGCCATCGTCGATACCGGCGGGCTCACATCCGCCGGCAAGCGGGTCGGCCGCACCCAGCCCGCAGTCACGCACCAGATGAAGCGGCTCGAGGAAATCGTCGGCCACACGCTGTTCGACAGCAACCGCCGCCAGTTGTCCCTCACCCGCGACGGCGAGGTGCTGCTCGAATTCGCCCGCGCCATGCTGCGCCTCAACGACGAGGCGCGCGAACGCTTCGCAGCGCCCGATATCGCAGGGCACGTGACGCTGGGCACGCCCGACCTCTACGCCTCCTACCTCCTGCCGGACGTGCTCGGCAGTTTTTCCCGCTCCCATCCCAATGTGGAAATCCAGTTGCGCTGCACGCGCAGCATCCATCTGCATGCGGCGCTGGAACGCGGCGAGATCGACATCGCGCTGATGACCAACCAGCCGGAATTCCGGCGCGGCGAACCGGTGCGCCTCGAACCGCTGGTCTGGGTCGCGGGCGCGGGCAGCGAGCCGGAACGGCGCAAGCCGCTGCCGCTGGCGGTGCTGCCGCAGGGCAGCGTCTATCGCCATCATGCGCTGGAGGCGCTGGGCGCGGCCGGCTTGCAATGGTCGGTGCGCTCGGTGTGCGACAGCATCGCCGGATTGCAGGCCGCGGTGCTGGCCGGACTGGCGGTCTCGGTATTTCCGCGCTGCGCGGTGACGCCGGGCGTGCGCTGCCTCGACGAAAGCGACGGGCTGCCGAAGCTGCCGCCGATCGAGCTCGTCATGCATCGCAAGCACGAGGGCGTCTCCGACGCCGCCGAACAGCTTGCGCAATACATCGCCCATCAGCTCGGCGACAAACCGGCACGCACGCCCTCTTCCGCCCTCGCGGACAAATGATCCATAAAAAAAAGCGGCTGCCGGTGAAGGCAGCCGCTCAAGGGTACGATTGGCGGCAGACCAATCGCTCCGGGTTATGCAGTCTTCTGCGGGCGCATGTCCTCGCGCTTGATGCCGGCAACGCGCACCGGCTTCTTCATCGCGTCGCGACGGAACGGCTCGCCCAGTTCCTGATTGAGCAGCACCTCGATGAAGGTGGTGATGCGCTTCTTCTGGTCCTCGCAGGACTGACGCAGAGCGTTGGTCAGTTCTTCCTGCGTCTTCACCACCACGCCCTTGAGGCCGCAGGCCTCGGCGAGCTTGGCGTAGGACAGGTTGCGGTCGAGCTCGGTGCCGACGAAGTTGTTGTTGTACCACAGCGTCGTGTTGCGCTTTTCCGCGCCCCACTGGTAGTTGCGGAAGATCACCATGGTGATGCCGGGCCACTCCTCGCGGCCGACCGAGCTCATCTCGTTCATGGAGATGCCGAACGCACCGTCACCGGCAAAGCCGACGCAGGGCGTGTCCGGGTTGCCGATCTTGGCGCCGATGATCGCCGGGAAGCCGTAACCGCACGGACCGAACAGGCCCGGCGCGAGATACTTCCGGCCTTCGTCGAACATCGGATAGGCGTTGCCGATGGCGCAGTTGTTGCCGATGTCGCTGGAGATGATGGCATCGCGCGGCAGACCGGCCTGAATGGCGCGCCATGCCTGACGCGGCGACATCAGGTCCTTGTCGCGGCTGCGCGCATCCTTGTTCCAGGAGGTGCCCGGATCGTCGTCCTCGTGATCCATGCTGGACAACGTCTGCAGCCACTTCGACTTGGTCTGGTGGATCAGCGCCTTGCGCTCCTCGCGGCCCGCGTCGCCGGCGTTCGGCATGAGCTGCGCGAGAATGTTCTTCGCCACCTGCTTGGCATCGCCGCAGATGCCGACGGCCACCGGCTTGGTCAGGCCGATGCGGTCGGGGTTGATATCGACCTGGATGATCTTGGCCTGCTTCGGCCAGTAGTCGATGCCGTAGCCCGGCAAGGTCGAGAACGGATTGAGGCGGGTGCCGAGCGCGAGCACGACGTCGGCCTTCGCCACCAGCTCCATCGCCGCCTTCGAGCCGTTGTAGCCGAGCGGGCCGACCGCGAGGCGGTGGCTGCCGGGGAAGGAGTCGTTATGCTGGTAGTTGTTGCACACCGGCGCGTCGAGGCGCTCGGCGAGCGCCACGCACTCCGGAATCGCGCCACCGATGACGACGCCCGCGCCGGAGAGGATCACCGGGAATTTCGCTTCCGACAAAAGCTTCGCAGCTTCCGCCACCGCGACGTCGCCGCCCGAGGGACGCTCGAAATCGACGATCGCGGGAAGCTCGATGTCGATCACCTGAGTCCAGAAGTCGCGCGGAATGTTGAGCTGCGCCGGCGCCGACAGACGCTTGGCCTTCATGATCACGCGGTTCAGCGTCTCGGCGACGCGCGAGGCATCGCGCACTTCTTCCTGATAGCAGACCATGTCGCGGAACATCGCCATCTGCTCGACTTCCTGGAAGCCGCCCTGCCCGATGGTCTTGTTCGCCGCCTGCGGCGTGACCAGCAGCATCGGCGTGTGATTCCAGTACGCGGTCTTGATCGGCGTGACGAAGCCGGTGATGCCGGGGCCGTTCTGCGCGATCGCCATCGCCATCTTGCCGGTCGAACGGGTGTAGCCGTCGCAGATCAGGCCGCCGTTGGTTTCGTGGGCGACATCCCAGAAGGTGATGCCGGCCTGCGGAAACAGATCCGAGATCGGCATGAACGCCGAGCCGATGATGCCGAATGCATGCTCGATGCCATGCATCTGCAGAACCTTCACGAAGGCTTCTTCCGTCGTCATTTTCATGGGGGTGCCTTTCCTCCTTGGTGCCCCCGCGATGGTGAGAGGGCCATTGGTCCATTGATTTCGAGGGCGATAAGTGGCATGACCTTCCCCCGAATGCAACGGATATCTCATTTTTTCCGATTTTATGTTTCATTTATCGGAATAAACGTGTAAAGAGGGAGCATGAACGAACTCTTTGGCGCCTTGAAACCGTTGGGTCTGCTGGAAGCGGTCGCAGGACTGCAGCATCCGGCGACACTTGCCGAACTGTCCTCCAGTATCGGCGTACCGAAACCGACCATGCACCGCTGGCTCGGCTCGCTCGAAAGCGCGGGCCTGTTGCAGCGGACGCCAGACGGCCGCCGCTACGAACTCGCGGCGCGCGCGTCACAACTCGCGTTCTCGATCCTGTCGAACAAACCCGGCGGCGCGGTGCGTCACGACATCCTGCGCCGCGTGGTGCAGGAGGTCGGCGAAGCCTGCAACCTCACCATCCTCGACGGCACGCAGGTGGTCTATCTCGACCGCGTCGAAACCAAATGGCCGCTGCGCATCACCTTCCAGCAGGGCTCGAAAGTGCCGGCCTATTGCTCGGCGAGCGGCAAGCTGTTCCTGTCGCTGATGCAGCCGGCCAAACGCGATCTCGTGCTCAACGAAATGCAGTTCGACAAACACACCGAAAACACCGTGATCGACCGCAACGTGCTGCTGCGCGAGCTCGCCGAGGTGCGGCGCGACGGTTATGCGCTCGACCGCGAGGAATATCTGCCCGGCCTCGTCTGTCTCGCGGTACCGATCTTCCAGCAGAAAGGCCGCTCGCGGGTTTGCGTCGCCGCGCTCGCGATCCAGGCGCCGGTGACGCGGATGTCATACGCCGAAATCCTGACCAAACTGCCGGTGCTGCAAAACGCAGCCAAGTCTCTCGCCGCCACTCTTACCCATCCGGAAAACACCTGATGCCAACCCAGACATTCCCAAGACTCGACGCGCTCGAGGCCGCCGCGCGCGGCAAGGGGCGCCTCGCAGTCGCGGTCGCCTATCCCTGCTCCAACGATTCCCTCGCCGCCGCGCTCGCCGCGCGTGACGAAGGCATCATCGATCCGATCCTGGTCGGGCCGCGCCAGCGCATCCAGGCTTGCGCCGATACGCTGAAGATGTCGCTCGAAGGCATCCGCTGCGTCGAAGCGCAGGACGATCCGGTGCTGTCCTCACGCGCCGCCGTGGCGCTGGTCAGCGCCGGCGAGGCCAACGCGCTGATGAAGGGCTCGCAGCATACCGACGAGCTGCTCGGCGCCGTGGTGTCGCGCGACGCCAACCTGCGCACCGGCCGGCGCATGAGCCACGTTTTCTGGTTCGACCTGCCGGCCTATCACAAGCCGCTGATGGTGACCGACGCGGTGGTCAACATCCTGCCGACCCTAAAGGACAAGGTGGACATCCTCAGCAACGCCGTCGACTTCGCGCATGCGATCAAGGTCGCCAATCCGAAGATCGCGGTCCTATCGGCGGTGGAGAACGTCAATCCCGATCTCGCCTCCAGCATGGACGCCGCCGCGCTGTCGAAGATGACCGATCGCGGCCAGATCAAGGGCGCAATCGTCGATGGTCCCCTCGCCTTCGACAACGCGATCTCCTCCGCCTCGGCGACCACCAAGGGCATCACCTCAGCGGTTGCGGGCGATCCCGATATCCTGATAGTGCCGAACCTCGATGTCGGCAACGTGCTCTACAAATCGTTCATCTATATGGGACGCGGCGAATGCGCCGGCGTCGTGCTTGGCGCGCGGGTGCCGGTGATCCTGACCAGCCGCGCGGACTCGCGTCGGGCCCGCATCGCCTCCTGCGCGCTGGCGCAGCTCAGCCTGCCCTGATCCCGGTCAGCTTCCAACAAGACCGAGCCTCCCAAAGAAAACGGCCCGACTTTCGTCGGGCCGTTCGTTTGTGTGATGGTGCCAGAGCTTACGCGGTGATCGCAGCCGCGACGGTCTCGCCCCTCGCCAGACGCTGGCGCGCGAGGCGGTTGATCCACATCGCCGACAGCGCACTGACCGTGCCTGCGAACACGCAATACCACGCGATCGCCCAGCCACTGTTGGGACCGTACATCTGCACCAGCGCGGTCGCGATGATCGGCGTCAGGCCGCTCGCGAAGATGCCCGAGAACTGGTAGACGAACGAGATGCCGGTGTAGCGCACCTGCGGCCCGAACAGGTCGCAGAACAGAGCGGCCTCAGGACCGTAGATCGACGCGTAGAGGATTCCGAACGGAATGATCAGCGCGGCCCACACCATTACCGGCGAACCGGGGAAGTGCATCCAGATCCAGAACGCCGGCAGCGCCGACAGACCGGTGATCAGCGAACCCAGCGCGTAAGTGCGGGTACGGCCGATCTGGTCCGACACGCGGCCGAAATACGGAATGAACGCGCACATGATGAGAGCAGCGGCGCACACGCCGAGCAGCGCTTCGGTGCGTGGAATCTTGAGCTGCTGCGTCAGGTAGGCGATCGAGTAGACGCCGAAGATGTTGAAGAACACGCCGTCGATGTAGCGTGCGCCCATGCCGGCGACGATCTCCTTCGGATAGTCCCGCATCATCGCGGCGAACGGAATCTTCACCTCGGCGCGGCTCTCCTTGAGCTTGGCGAATTCCGGCGTCTCCATGATGTTGAGGCGGATGTAGAGACCCACCATCACCAGCACGAAGCTGAGGATGAACGCCACACGCCAGCCCCAGGCGAGGAACTGCTCGTTGGTCAGGTTATAGGACAACAGCGCGACCACGCCGGAGGCGAGGCACAGACCGATCGACAGGCCGATCTGCGGGAAGCTCGCATAGAGCCCGCGCTTTTCCGGCGGTGCGTATTCGTAGGTCATCAGCACCGCGCCGCCCCATTCGCCGCCGAGGCCGATGCCCTGCAGAACGCGCAGCACCAGCAGCAGGATCGGCGCCCAGATGCCGATCTGTGCGTAGGTCGGCACGAGACCGATCAGGAACGTCGCGACGCCCATGATCATCAGCGTCAGAACGAGCATGCTCTTGCGGCCGATGCGGTCGCCGAAGTGACCGAAGATCACGCCGCCGAGCGGACGGGTGACGAAGCCGACCGCGAAGGTCGTGTAGGCCAGCATGGTGGCAACGACCGGATCGCCAGCCGGGAAGTAAAGCTGGTTGAAGACGATGCCGGCGACCACGCCGTAGAGAAAGAAGTCGTACCACTCAACCGTCGCCCCGATCAGTGAGGCGAAAACCACCTTTTTTAGCAAAGCATCCTGTTGGCTCATTGTTCCTCTCCCTTTTGTCACTCGTTATTTTTACGCAGTATTTTTACGCAGTTTATTTATGCGGCAGCGGCGTCCTGTTTAGCGTCGGCCAGGATCATGTCCGCCGCCTTTTCGGCGATCATCACCGCCGGCGCATGTGTGTTGCCCGATGTGATCGTCGGCATGATCGAGCAATCGACCACGCGCAGATTGGCAATGCCGTGAACACGCAGCCTCTCGTCCGTCACCGCCATCGGGTCCGATCCCATCTTGCAGGTACCGACAGGATGGAAGATCGTGGCGCCGTTCTCGCGGGCATAATCGAGAATCTCGGCATCGGACTGCTTCGCCGCGCCGGGCTTGTATTCGCTTTCAATGTAGGGCTTCAGCGCGTCGGTCGCGGCAAGCTTGCGCGCATATTTGATCGATTCCACCGCGCAGATACGGTCGGTCTCGGCGGAAAGATAGTTGGGACGCAGCGACGGCGCCGCCATCGGATCGGCCGACTTGATCTCGACCACGCCGCGCGATTCCGGCCGCAACTGGCAGACCGAGAAGGTGCAGCCCGACCAGGCGTGCGGCTTGCCGCCGGCCTGATCGGCCGACAACGTGCCGAAATGGAATTGAATGTCCGGTGTTTTCGAGCCCGGCAGGATCTTGGTGAACAGACCGCCCTGGTTGATGCCGATGCCGAGCGGACCGTTGCCGGTCAGCAGCCATTTCAGGCCGATGCGGGCCTGACCAAACAGCGAACGCAGATCGTCATTGGTGGTGACCGGCTTCGACACCTTGAACATCAGGCGGAACTGCAGATGGTCCTGCAGGTTCTGGCCGACGCCGGGAAGATCGTGGACCACGTCGATGCCATGGCGGCGCAGCGTTTCGCCGGCCCCGATGCCGGAAAGCTGCAGCAGTTGCGGTGACTGCAGCGCACCGGCCGACAGGATCACCTCACGCGACGCGCGTACCACGTGCTCGACGCCGCCCTGACGATAACGCACGCCGACCACCTTGCGGCCTTCGAGCACGAGGCCGGTGGTGTGCGCATCGGTTTCGACCTTGAGGTTGGCGCGGTCGCGCGCCGGCTTCAGATAGGCGACGGCCGAGCTATTGCGCCAGCCGTTGCGGGTGAAGAGCTGAAAATAGCCGACACCTTCCTGATTGCCGCTGTTGAAATCATCGGTGCGGGGAACGCCAAGCTCCTGTGCGCCGCGAATGATGGCTTCCATCAGCTCGTGCTTTTCGCGGATGTCGGACATCCACAGCGGGCCGTCGCCCCCGTGCGTCTCGCTGGCGCCGCGGCTGTTGTGCTCGCACTTCTTGAAATACGGCAGCACGCTCTTCCAGTCCCAGCCGGCATTGCCGAGCTGGGCCCAGCGATCGTAGTCGTCGCTCTGGCCGCGAATGAAGATCAGACCGTTGATCGAACTCGAACCACCGAGGCCACGGCCACGCGGCCAGTAGATCTCGCGGTTTTTCATGTTGGGTTCGGGATCGGTGTAGAAGCCCCAGTTGTAGGACTTGTGGAACATCGTCTTCCCATAACCGATGGGAATGTGGATCCAGATGTAATTGTCCCGCGGACCCGCCTCCAGCAGCAGCACCTTGTGACGTCCATCGGCGCTCAGCCGATTGGCAACCACGCACCCGGAAGAGCCGGCTCCTACAACAACGTAATCGAACTCCGACACGTCAAACCTCCCTAAAAATTATTCTTGTCTCAATTGATGAGATGATTTATCTTGAAGGTTGAACCTGAATATGACATTTGTCAACACGGAACTGAGCCACGCCTGCAATCGGGAGGAGCCCTCATGTCGGTCCAGACAACTTCAGCAGTGTCCGAACGCGCTTTGCTTCTTCTGGAAATCATCGCCAAGGCGGACGAACCGCCGACGCTGAACGAACTCGTGACGCTGCTGCAATTGCCGAAGGCGACCACGCATCGCTTCATCGCGCTTTTGGAGAAGCTGGGTTTTGCGCAGCGCACATCGGACGGACGGCGTTATGAAATCGGCCCGCGCCTCGCTGCGCTTGCGACCGACGCGATGCGGCATTCGTTTCAATCGGCGCCGCGCCGCGCCATCCTTGCCGCGCTGGTCAACGAGATCGGCGAGACCTGCAACATCACCATGCTCGACGGCACGCAGCTTGTTTATCTCGACCGCGTCGAGTCGGACTGGCCGCTGCAATATCGTCTCAAGACGGGATCGCATGTGCCGCTGCATTGCACCGCGAGCGGCAAGCTGTTTCTCGCGCTCGCGCCAGCCTCACTGCGCCGGGCACTGTTCGAGGCCGGACCGCTGGAGCGCCATACGCCGCGCACCATCACCTCGCCTGACGAACTTGAAATCGAGCTCGAGAAAATCCGCCGCACCCAGATCGGCATCGACAACGAGGAATTCATCGACGGCATGAGCGCCAGCGCGGTGCCGGTGCTGGATTCAAAGGGCAACATCTGTGCGACGGTCGCGGTGCACGGCCCGACCGAACGGCTGCCGCTTGCGCGCGCCATTGAACTCGCGCCCGCGCTGAAGAAGGCGGCGCTTGCGCTGGAAAAGACTTTCTATCCGCCGAATGCGACTGCGCCGCGCAAGGCAGCCGCGCCCGTCCATACGGCCGCCGCGATCAAGGCGTGATGCAGCTCGGGGCGGACACGCCGCCCCGATACCATCGCCGGCCGCTCCCCCTCAGAAGACGGCCGACGGACTGTCTTTTGACCCGCGATCAGTCGATCGGCCGCATCTTCAATTCGTCGTCGCTCGCCTTGACGAAGCCGAAGCGCGCATAGGCATCCTGCCCGTCGGCCGAGCGCAAATAGGCCAGGAAGGATTCCGCCGCCGGCTTGTGCGATGAGGTCTTCAGCACGCCGATCACATACGACACGTCCTTGCGCAGGCTGTCCTCATCCGGCAGCGCGACGGCTTCGATATTCGCGCCGGCGCGCACCGCTTCGAGACCTTCGGTCTTCCAGACGATGCCGGCATCGGATTCACCCGCCTTGATGCGGTCCGGCGTCTCGCGGTGATGAACAGCGGTGAACCAGTTGTTCGGCGTGGTCTGGCAATGCACGCATTCCTTGCCGGCGGAAATCTGCTGCCAGATGTTGTGACGCTCCAGCACCTTGCGGGCATAGAACTGCATGATGCCCTCGTTCACCGGGTTCGGCATCGAGGTGCGCACGTCGGGACGCACGAGGTCCATGATGCCGGCGATCTTCTTCGGATTGCCCTTGGCCACCATGATCTGCAATTCGTTGTGCATGTAGATCATGTAGTCGTCCATCATCTCGCGCTTCTTCAGGGCCTTGAGATGCCCGAGATTGACCGAGGCATAGATATCGGGACGGCCGCGATAGTCCTTGCCGCCATAGGTCCAGCCGCCCGCCTCGATTGCCTTGAGCACCAGGCCCGGCGGCAGCGTGATCAGCGCGACGGTCTTGCCGGCGTTCTTCTTCTGGAAGAGACCGATCACATCGTCCATCGCGAAGAACTGGTTGCCCGCCACCCACAGGATGACATCGGCGCTCTGCATCTTCTCAAGGGCCGACGCACCCTTCGTGATCGCGCCGGTGGCGTCGTAGAATTTCAGGTCATTGTCCTTGCCGGCCGGCACTGCGGCAAGCGCGGCGCTCTCCTGCGCCATCACAGGCGCCGGCATCGCCGGACCGGCCAGCAGCCACGCGGCAAACGGCACGGCAAGACATTTCAGGCATCGTGACCACAGGTTCGACATCGCTTCCTCCTTGGGATGTTGATGTTTGTTTTTGAAATTTGTGCACAGGGCACCAGCCGGCACGGACGCATCCGTCCGCCACGAATACAGACCGCCGGTCAGAAAAAATTCGGGCGGCCCCTGGCCGCCCGATAAGTCGCCTTGGGAGACTTAACCCTTCTTGCCGTCAGCCTTGAACTGCTTGAGGAAAGCGGTGAGATCCTTGATCTCCTGCTCGTTCTTGATGCCGGAGAACGACATCTTGGTGCCGGGAATCTTCGCCTTCGGGTCCTTGATGTATTCGGCGAACACGGCCTCGTCCCAGGTGATGCCGGAATTCTTGTTGGCGTCGGAGTACTTGTAGCTCTCGACCGAACCGGACTTGCGGCCGAACAGACCGTTCAACTCCGGACCCACGCTGTTCTTCGCGGTCTCGCCCACCTGATGGCAGGAACGGCACTTGTTGAACGATTTCTCACCCGCCGCGACATCCTGCGCATGAACCGCGCCGGTGAACGCAATCAGGGACAAGCCAGCCAGCAACGTACGAATCATCATCGGTTTTCACCTCGGTTGAAAGATTTTCATTGAACACATCGACATCATGCCTGCGAGGCGTTCTGCCGCCGGCAGCCGCGCGCCTCGCCAGGCACAATCGTGAAGCTCGAGTTCCCTACACGTCGGCCATCCGATCATCAATCCACTTTCGGACCGCTCTTTTCGTCCGGCGTCACGTCGACATTGACCGCGCGTCCAAGCACCTTGGGAGCCTCGGCCTTGCAGTTCTTCATGCAGGGGTCCTTCTTCCAGAACGCTTTCTCCGACACCTCGCGGTCGTCGTCGAAGAAGTTGTCGGCGTTCGGCAGTTTGATCGTGGCGAGGTTCTTCTCGTTGAGCTCGAAATTCTCGTCCTTGATCACATCGTTCATCAAAAGGATGTAGGCGACGACCGCATACAGCTCGTCATGCGACAGCGAACGGGCATTGCCGAACGGCATGGCGCGCTGGATGTAGTCGTACACCGTCGACACGTCCGGCCAGAACGAGCCGACCGTCTTGTCCGGGCGCTCGGCTTTCAGCGTGCCCATACCGCCGGCCAGCACCGGCCAGCGTCCGACGCCCTGCCCGAATTCGCCATGGCAGGACGCGCACTGCGCTTGGAAGATTTCATCGCCTTCCTTTGCGGTGCCCTTGCCCGGAGGCAATCCCTTGCCGTCGGGGCGCACATCGGTGTCCCACGCCGCAACTTCCTCGGGGAGCGCAACGCGGCCAAGGCCGAGCTTGCCATGCTTGCCCACCGACTTGCCGGCATCATGCGCGGCGACTTTCTGCTGCGCCCAGACGGGAGACGGTGCAACAACAAACAACGCCGCGGCTGCGACCAGCGAAAGACCGGAGAACTTAGCTGATCTCGACATTTTCGGTCTCTCCGTTCGCGTGCACCAGCCAGGTCTGAATGCCGTTGTTGTGATAGATCGAGTTGACGCCGCGCACCTTGCGCAGTTCCTCCTTGGTCGGCTGCACGTAGCCGGTGGAGTCCATCGCGCGCGACTGGATCATCAGTTCCTGACCGTTCCAGTCGAAATCGACGTAGAAACGCACCATCGACTTGTCGAGCACCGGTCCGTCGATGCGCGCGGTCTGCCAGTTGCGGCCGCCGTCCATCGTCACATCGACACGCTTGACGGTGCCGCGGCCCGACCAGGCCACGCCGGTCAACACGTTGCGGCCCTTGTGCTTGAGCGGCGCCTGCGGCGACGGATTGGTGACGACCGACTTCGCGTCCATGATGAAGGTGAAACGGCGCGAGCGGCCATCGGCGAGCAGGTCGGTGTATTTCGAGGTCTCCTCGCGCGCCTGCCACGGCTCGTCGCCGACTTCGATGCGGCGCAGCCACTTCACCCACAGATTGCCTTCCCAGCCCGGGATCACCGCGCGCAGCGGATAGCCCTGCTCGGGACGCAGCGCCTCGCCGTTCATGCCAAAGGCGATCAGGACATCATCGAGTCCCTTTGACAGCGGCAGCGAGCGGTTCATGCCGGAGGCGTCGCCGCCTTCCAGCATCAGCCACTTGGCCTTCGGCTTGAGACCAGCCTCTTCCAGCAGCAGCTTGAGCGGCACGCCGGTGTACATGACGTTGTGGATCATGCCATGGGTGAACTGACAGCCATTGAGCTGCGAGCCGCGCCACTCCATGCCCGAATTCGCCGCGCATTCCAGGAAGTAAATCTTGTTCACGCGCGGCATCCGCTTGATGTCCTCCATCGTGAACACCAGCGGCTTGTCGACCAGGCCGTTGATCATCAGGCGATGATCGGCCGGATTGATCTCGGCGAGTCCGCCGTGATGGCGCTCGAAGCACACGCCCGAAGGCGTGATGATGCCGTCGAGCTCATGCAACGGAGTGAAATTGATCGAGGACTGGGTGTCGGCGGTGAGCCACGACACGGTGCGGCGGACCACGTCCTTCTCGAACTTCGAAGGCGATCCGTACGGATGCTTGTCGACGCCATCGCCAAGATAGCGCTGCCAGTCCTGCACTTCGGTGATCAGCGGATCAGGCTTCGACGCCTCGCCCGCCATACCGGGCCGCGCGACGAGCGCGGCACCTGCACCGGCCAAACCCGCCGCTCGCAAAAAGCGTCGGCGGCTCAGGGCATCGGTAGACATATTCTCGGTCATGCCCGTCTCCTTCCTTTTTAGTTATCCCAATACGTGAATATGTTACTCGCAGTTGTGACGCGAAAACGCGGGGGCTTACGCCCCCGTCACCTTCACGGCCGTGTTCGGTTCGATCTTGATGCCGCCGCTCAGCTTGCTGATGTGTGCGGACACCACGTCCCAGATCGGCGGGCCTTGCGTGTTCTCGTTGATGCTGGCCCAGCCGGCGACGGTGTATTTCTTCGCCGCATCGATCGGCTTGCCCGACTTCAGATGCGTCAGGTTGGAGATGCGCGAGCCCATCGACTTGTTGATGTCGATCGAATAGCCCATGCCGCCGATGCGGACCATGTCGCCGCCGCCCTGGAAATACGGATCGGGATGGAAGATGTTGTCGGCGATATCTTCCAGCACGTCCTTGAGCTGCGCGCCGGTCATCTCGTTGCGGTAGCAGTTCGGATAGGTGATCGCGGTCGCGTTGGTGACATCTTCCCAGGTGATCGCATCGCCCGGGACCAGCGTGCCGCCCCAGCGGAAGCCCGGCGACAACGCTATCTCGACATCGCGCTCGGCGAGCATCGCGTTGCAGATCAGATCGTCGAAGGTGCCGTTGAAGTTGCCGCGGCGATAGAGCAGCGAGTCGGTGTGGCCGATCTTGCGCGCCAGATCCTTGGCGAACGGCGCCCTCACCTTCTCGACCAACGCGGTCATCTCGGCATCCGGCTTGATGGCGTCGGCGAACACCGGCATCAGCTTGTAGCGAACGCCGGTGACCTTCTTGTTCTTCACCTCGATATCGAGGCGCGACAGGAATTTGCCGTGCGAGCCGGTCGCCACCAGCACGGTGTCGCCGACCTTGATCAGGCCCGGCATCGCATCGTGCGTGTGCGCGGTGAGAATGACATCGATGCCCTTGACGCGGCCCGCAAGCTTGCGATCGACGTCGAAGCCGTCATGCGACAGCAGCACAACGACATCGGCGCCCTCGGCGCGCGCGTCATCGACCTGCTTCTGCATGTCCTCCTCGCGGATGCCGAACTCCCATTGCGGGAACATCCAGCGCGGGTTGGCGACCGCGGTGCGCGGCAGGGCCTGACCGATCACGGCGACCTTGGCGCCGCCGCGCTCGAATGTCTTGCGCGCTTCGAACACCGGCTCCTGCCATTCGGCGTCGCGGATGTTCTGCGCCAGGAACGCAAACGGCGCAGCCTTCACCAGCTCTTTCACGCGATCAGCGCCGTAGGTGAACTCCCAGTGGCCGACCAGCGCGTCGAGCTTGAGCGCGCCCATGACGTCGACCATGTCCTGCGCCTTGGTCTGCAGCGAGGTCCAGCTTCCCTGCCAGCTATCGCCGCCGTCGAGCAGCAGCACCTTGTCGTCGCCGCGCTCGGCGCGCACCGCACGCACCAGCGTCGCGACGCGGTCCATGCCGCCCATCTTGCCGTAGTTCTTCGCCAGCGAGACGAAGTCGTCCGCCGTCAGCGCGAATGCATCGGCCGTGCCCGCGGCAACGTTGAAATATTTGCGGAACGCCTCGTCCGTGAGATGCGGCGGCTTTCCCTTGTCATCGCCGACGCCGAGATTGACCGACGGCTCGCGGAAATGCAGCGGCATGAGCTGGGCATGGGTGTCAGCGATGTAGAGGATCGTCACCGTGCCGAGCGGATCGAATTTGAGAATGTCGGCCTGGGTCAGGCGCTGCTGTGCCGCAACGCGCCCGAGCGGCCCCAGCCCGCTGCCCAATGTCAGCGCGGACGCAGCCGCCGTCGCCTGCAGAAATTCCCGCCGTGAAATCATGACTCACCCTTTCGCCTCCCGGCCGGAAGGCTAGCGTTCACAGATACTGTCGGATCGTGGCCGCACGCGACTCTTCGCCGCGCGCGGCGAATGCTCAGGCGACGGTGAGCTTGTTCGTCGCCGTGTATTCCGAGCCGTCGTCATCCTTCCAGGTGAAGGTGAACTCGCCGCTCTTGGCGGCCTTGTAGAAGAACGACTGATACGGATTGGCGGAGATCGCCGGATTCCAGTCGGCTTCGAACACCGGCTTGCCGTCGAAGGAAGCGGTGAACTTGTTGATGATCTTGCGCGGCACCACCTTGCCGGAGGAGTCCTTGCGCTGACCGGATTCCATTTCGTGCGAAATGAGGGTCTTGATCTCGATGATTTCACCGGCCTTGGCCTGCGCAGGAACGCGTACGCGCGGTGTGGGTTTGGTCGCCATCTGAATTTCCTCGCCTGAATTGTTGTCGTGTGGATTGTTCGATTAGCCGCCGCAGCCGCCGATCGTCACCTTCACGTTGGATTTCGCCGTATACAGGTTGCCGTTCGACATCTCCGCGATGCAGACGATGTTCTGGGTTTGCGCAAGGCGCATGCGGGTCGAGGCCGAAGCCTTGCCGCAATCCGGCGTGAACTTGTAGCTGACGACACCCGGCAGCGGATTGCCGTCGGCGTAGATGTGGACCGCTTTGACGTAGTCCGAATCGGTCATCGGGCTTTCGACCTCGACGTTGACCGGAACGACCAGGCCGTTCTCCGCGATCTCAGGCACATCGAGCTTGATCTTGCCGCTCTCGAGCTTCTTGTCGCCGTAGAGCTTCTTGATTTCAGCGGCAACCATCTGCTCGTCCGCCATCACCATTTTCGGCGCAAGAAACGCCGCAAGTCCGGCAACGGCCGCCAGCGTCAATGTCTCGCGGCGAGTTGTTTCAACAGGCTTCAGAACCATTTGTCTCCTCCGATGGGACTTCTTTCCACTCGTCCCTTAATAGTAACGCTTGACGATCCTCAACGAAATCTATCATGATCGGGACACATCATTATATTGTTTTTCTTGAATGTAAAGATGTCTGGAGCGAATCCAGGAAAACCCGCAAGGACTGCATAGACAGTCTTACGGAGGGAGGAAGAAGAAGATGAGACAGACCGCAATTCGGTCGGCGATCGCCGTTGCCTTATTTTGCGTATCCAGCAGCTTAGCCTATTCCCAGGACGCCAGCGAAAAGGAGATCGAGCGCTACCGCGAGATGATTTCCGACCCGATGTCCAATCCCGGCTATCTCGCCGTGGATCGCGGCGAGGCGCTGTGGAAAGAAAAGCGTGGAACCAAGAACGTTTCACTCGAGGGCTGCGACCTCGGTCTTGGCGCCGGCAAAATAGAGGGCGCGTATGCCCAGATGCCGCGCTACTTCAAGGATGCGGACAAGGTCATGGACCTCGAGCAGCGTCTGCTCTGGTGCATGGACAAGCTGCAGGGCCTCGACACCAAGGACGTGATCGCCCGCCGGTTTTCCGGCATCGGCAAGGCCTCCGATATGGAGGATCTGGTCGCCTACATTTCCAACAAGTCGAACGGCATGAAGATGCACGTCTCGCTCAGCCATCCGAAGGAAAAGGAAATGGCGGCGGTGGGCGAAGCGCTGTTCTTCCGCCGTGGCGGCGTCAACGACTTCTCCTGCGCGACCTGTCATGCCGAAGAAGGCAAGCGCATCCGCCTGCAGGGGCTGCCCGACTTGTCGAAGCCCGGAAAGGCCGCACAGGAAACCATGGCAAGCTGGCCGACCTATCGTGTCTCCCAAGGCGCGCTACGCACCATGCAGCACCGCCTCTATGACTGTTATCGCCAGCAGCGCTGGCCGATGCCGGGCTACGGCACCGAGGCGCTGACGGCACTCACGGTCTATCTGAACAAGAACGCGGAAGGCGGCGTGATCAACGTTCCGTCGATCAAGCGCTAAGGGAGGGCGACATGACTCAATCGATCAAGATTTCCGCGCTCGCCCTCGCCGGCGCGCTGGCTCTCGCACTGCCGTTCGCGGCGGGTGCGGCTCCGAAA
The DNA here is from genome assembly GCA_964384815.1 of uncultured Afipia sp. GTDB lineage: Bacteria > Pseudomonadota > Alphaproteobacteria > Rhizobiales > Xanthobacteraceae > Afipia. Next base: position 627,131 of record CAYLLZ010000001.1, read on the forward strand.
GCGAACAAGGACGCTGCGCCGAAGCAGGCCGATCCCGCCGTGGTGGAAGCCTATCTGAAGGACACCTTCGGCAAAGCCCCCGAGGAGTGGCAGCAGCGCATCGTCCCCGACGACACGCTGAAGGCGTGCAACAAGTACCACAACAACGTGCCGTCGAAGGAAGCCGACGCCATCATCAAGCGCGAGATGGCGAAGGTGGTCTATCCTGCCGATGGCAAGCTGCTCGGCGACTGGAAGGAAGGCAAGAAGATCGCCAACAACGGACGTGGCGGCCAGTTCTCCGACAAGCCCGACACCGTGAGTGGCGGCAACTGCTACGCCTGCCACCAGCTCGACAAGGCCGAAGTGTCGTTCGGCACGCTCGGCCCGAGCCTGACCAACTACGGCAAGGACCGCAAGTTCGATCCGGAAGAAGCCAAGAGCACGTTCGCCAAGATCTACGACTCCCAGGCCTTTGTCGCATGCTCCAACATGCCGCGCTTCGGCGCCAACAAGGTCCTGAGCGAGAAGCAGATCAAGGATCTGGTCGCGCTGCTGTTCGATCCGGAATCTCCGGTCAACAAGTAACGAGGCTTGCACCTGCGCACGATTAGGAGGGATCCATGCGACCACGACAGTTGCTGACGCTTTCAGTCATCTGCCTCGCTGCATCGGTCCTGCCTGCCCGTGCGCAGGACAAGCTCGTCACCTACAAAGCTCTTAGCGTCGAGCTCGCGCTCGACGCTGCCAAGGCGGCGCTCGCCGAATGCAACAAGCGCGGCTATCAGGTCGCGGTCGCGGTGGTCGATCGTTTCGGCACGCCACAGGTGATGCTGCGCGATCGTTTCGCCGGTCCGCACACCCCGCCCACCGCCACCGGCAAGGCATGGACGGCGGCCTCCTTCCGCACCAGCACCACCGAACTCACCGCGTTGACCCAGCCGAGCTCGGCGCAAGCAGGCCTGCGCGATCTGCCGAACGTGGTGATGATCGGCGGCGGCGTGATGATCGAATCCGGCGGCTCGCTGCTGGGCGCGATCGGCGTGTCCGGCGCGCCGGGCGGCGCCGAGGACGAAGCCTGCGCGAAAGCCGGCATTGCGGCGATCCTCGACAAGCTCGATTTCTAGCGCACGATCAGTTCATCGTCATTGCGAGCCAACGGGTCCGCGCCAAAAGCGCGTTCACGCGTGTCTTCACCGCGCTACGGTGCGATCCGATGACAGACTCCGCGAAGCAATCCAGAACTCGATCCTCATCCTGAGGAGCATTGCACAGCAATGCGTCTCGAAGGATGAGGCCGCTTAAGCGCGTTCACGCGCGGCCGATGCAGCATTCTTGCGACCGCGGTCAACGATCCGCGATCACCCGATCGTTCCGATCGCCGGGAATGTTTCCAGGAGCCAGCCGGAAATCACCTGCATGCCTCCGGTGAGGAACAGCACACCGGTGATCACCAGCGCCGAGCCGATCACCTTCTCGACAATCTCCATCCGGCTGCGCAGCCGCGCCATCAGGCGCATGAAATGGTTGGAGAACAAGGCCGCCAGCATGAACGGAATGCCGATGCCGAGCGCATAGGCGCCAAGCAGCAACGCGCCCTGCCCGGCCGATCCTTCCGAGCCCGCCACCAGCAGGATCGCGGCGAGCACCGGACCGACGCACGGAGTCCAGCCGAAGGCGAAGGCGAGACCGACGATATAGGCGCCGAGGAAGCCGGCCGGCTTGCTGGCGGTCTGAAACCGCGCCTCGCGAAACAGCAGCCCGATCCGGAATACACCGAGAAAATGCAGCCCGAGGATGATGATCACGACGCCCGCGATCATGCCCAGCGTCTCGAAATGGGCGGTGATGGCCTTGCCGAGCAGCGAGGCGGAAGCCCCCAGCGCGACGAAAACCGTCCCGAATCCAAGGACAAAGGCAAAAGACAGCGCCACCACACGCCAGTTCGGCTGCCAGAGGCCCCGTTGGGTCTGGGTCAGGTCATTGAGGCTGATTCCGGCCAGAAAGCACAGGTAAGGCGGCACCAGTGGCAATACGCAGGGGGAAAGAAATGACAGCAGCCCCGCCCCCAGCGCGCCTGCCAACGAAAGTGATCCGACCATGGCATTCCATTTGAAGATACATGCGAATTCGTGTATATGTAGCACATGTTTATAAAATCGATGATCAAAATCGCGTTGCTCGTGATGACAGTGAACATCGCGGCGCTGTTGCCGGCACGCGCGTCCGAACTGATCATGTTCGAGCAGGCCGGTTGCACGTACTGCCAGCGATGGGATCGTGAAGTCGGATCGCTCTACGAGAAGACCGCGGAAGCGCACATGCTGCCGCTGCGTCGGCTGCATATTCGCGAGCAGAGTCAGGCGGGTATCACCCTCGCCGCGCCTGTTCGCTACACGCCGACCTTCGTGATCATCGACAACGGCCACGAGATCGGCCGCATCACCGGCTACATCAATGACGACGCGTTTTGGGGGCTTCTCGGCACTTACGTCACCAAGATCGCTCCGGAGTTTCAGCGTTCCAAATTGGAACGCTCCAGCAAAATCTGACCCGTCACCAATTCATGATAACGAACATGAGCGCTATACTCTCCTCAGATCTTGAACACGAACTGCGCGACGGCGCGGAATATTCGCCTGAGCTCGATCAGTTGATGCGCAAGGCGCGCAAGGCGAGCAATTTCCTCAAGGCGCTGTCGCACGAGAACCGACTGCTGCTGCTATGTTTGCTGGCCGAGCGCGAGCGCTCCGTCACCGAACTCGAAAACATTCTCTCGCTGCGCCAGTCCGCGGTCTCCCAGCAGCTGGCGCGGCTGCGTTACGACGGCATGGTCGACACCCGCCGCGACGGCAAGGCGATCTATTACAGCCTGGCCAATGACGACGTGCGAAGCATGATCTCGGTCGTCTACGATATTTTCTGCGCCCCCGTGAGAGGCGAGAAAAAGAAATAAGCCTGCCATCCGGCAGGCGGACCTTGCGCCGTTTGAAGAAGCGAAGCGCGAGGCCAAAACGGGAGGAGCTAATCCTTGCAGAACATGTCTGCGTGGATGCCGGCTTTGTGCGGTCTGTTGATCGGTGTGGTTGCCGGCTTTGTCGTGCGCCGCGCGCGGCTTTGCACATTCGGCGCGATCGAGGATGCGCTGATGGGCGGCGACGGCCGGCGCATGAAGATTTTCGGCCTGGCCCTCGGTATCGCGATCCTCGGAACGCAAGGACTCGTGCTCGGCGGCATCCTGCGTCCTGAAGACACTACCTTCGCGCCACCCGCACTGTCATTGATATCCATCATGCTCGGCGGCGTGATGTTCGGCGTGGGCATGGCGATGGTCGGCACCTGCGGATTCGGCTCGCTGATCCGGCTCGGCGGCGGCGATCTGCGCGGCCTGATCGTGGTCCTGGTACTCGGCGCATGCGCATACGCCACGTTGCGCGGAATCTTCGCCGGCTTTCGCATCGTCTTCCTGGAAAAACTCGCGCTGCCCATGCCTAGCGGCATTCCCGCCGACATCGCCGCGCTGTCATCGCTCGCCGCCGGCGTCGATCTGCGCGCCTTGATCGCAGTGATTGCCGGCGTGAGCCTGTGCTGGCTCGCGCTCGGCGACAGCCGCCTGTGGCGCGCACGCCGCCTGCTCACCGCGGGCGTGCTGCTCGGCTTCGCCGTCATCGCCGGATGGCTTGCAACGTCCCTGCTCGGCGACGACTTCGCAGCACCGGCGCGGCCGCAAAGCCTCACCTTCGTCTCCACCATCGGCAAGGCGTTCTACGCCGGGCTGCTCAATGTCGGCGGCTTCAACGATTTCGGCGTCGGCAGCGTGTTCGGCGTCGTGATCGGGTCATGCCTTGCGGCATGGTACGCCGACGAATTGCAATGGGAAGCGTTCGACGACGATCGCGAGATGCGCCGTCATCTTGCCGGCGGCGCGCTGATGGGCGTCGGCGGCATTCTCGCCGGCGGCTGCACCATCGGTCAGGGCATCAGCGCCGGATCGATGCTGGCGCTGTCATGGCCATTCGCGGTCGGCGGCATGGTGCTCGGCGCACGGCTCGGCATCACCATGCTGGTCGATGGTTCGACCCGCGACATGATGCAGCGCGGCTGGTCGCATTTGACCAGCCGGATTTGGATTTCAAAATAAGAGAAGAAGGCAAGCGGGCGCGGGCAGATCGCGTCCCGCGCTTGCATCGATCGATGGCGATGGCCCCGCACTGCCCTGCGCGAAGCCATCGCGGAATCATCACGGCCGCAGATAGGCCCAGCCTTTTTCCTGCAGCTCGATCAACTGCACGGCGCCCGATGGAACGATCGTCGCCTCGGGCACGACGCTGACGGGCTTGCCTTCGCGCTTTTCCATGCCCTCCTTGGTGTTGCCGCAGGCCAGAAACTTGATCTTGGAGGGGAAGCTCGCATCGGCAATCTGCTTGATGCGGTCGCGGACCGGCGAGGTATCGGCACGCAGCATGTGCAGGCCGGGTCCGTAGGTCACCACCTGAACCTCGACATCCTCATTGCGCGCCTTGTACTCGTTGATGATGTTGGTCGCGTTGTTGAGCGCGAGATTCATCACCGCCGGATCGTTCTGGTCGACCTGAATGGCAACCCGGTGCGACTTTCCGTCTGCCGCAAATCCGGGCGCTGCGGCCGTCGCAAGCAACACACTTGCCGCAATGGCACTGGTCAAGAAACGCATCTTTCAGTCTCCTCCCTATGGTCTGACTCTACGGTCTAACGATTGTGTATCCGCTCTCGGCAAGCGTCAGCAGACGCTCGACGCCGGCTTCAATGACGATGGCATGAGGGTTCATCTTGGGCCGCTTGCCGGTCTCGCGCTCGATGGTGTCGAGCGTGTTGCCGCAGACGTTGAACTTCACGCCCTGCACCACCAGGCTGTCCACCAGAGCGCGATACTGGTTGTTATCACGCAACAGGTTGATGCCCGGCCCGAACGCCACCACTTCGACGGCGACCCTGTCGGTCCCGTAGAACTTCATGATATTGCTGGCGACGCTGAGAACGAGACGCTCTTTCTTCGGATCGGAATCCGAAAGCTGCAGCGCAAGGAAATGCTCGGCGAACGGCTTGTCACTTTTCGGCTTGCGATCGGAGGGTCCGGTTTGTGCGAACGCCATTCCGGGAACGGCCAGCCCCACAGTCGCAAGGCAGAAAGTCAGCAGCAGATCGCGTCGATTCATGAACACAAGCCTCCTCCGGCCATACCCGGCCGGGGGACGACACTAGCGCGGCGAATTCAGAACGCCAGACCGCAAACAGTATGAAATGAGGATCTTACCGCATTGCGAAGGCAGGCACGCGGGCGAAGCCGCGAATGCCAAAAGCCGCGCCAAGCAGGATGCCGATCGCGGCAATCAGCGAAGGCAACGCCAGCGTCGACATGCCGGTGAGGCCCTGACCGATCGAGCAGCCATAGGCCATCGCACCGCCGATGCCCATCAACGCAGCACCGGAGATCGAACGGACCATGTGGTTCGGCGAGGTGTAGCCTTCGAGGCGGAAACGGCCGGTCAGCGCCGCCGTCAGCAGGCTGCCGGTGAGCACGCCGGCAACGAGCGCGATGCCGAAGTTCAGCGACATGCCGGTCGAGAGCATGGTGTATTGCAGCGAGTCGGCGATCGGCGAGATGAAGGTCAGCGAAGTCACCGGAATCGGATTGAACTCGTCGGCGCCGAACCAGCCGGTCGCAAGCCAGCCGGCGGTGATCAGCAGACCGACCGTGATGCCGGCAGCGATCTGGCCGTAAGCGCGGCGGAACTTCTGATCCGAAAACGCGAAGATGAAAAGCGCGCCGCTCGCAATCAGCGCGACCGCGATCCGCGCCACCGTCGCGTCAACGCCCAGCGTGCTCAGCAGCGCCGGAGCGGAGATCGCCGACGGCGTGGTCTGGGTCAGGTTCAGGAAAGCAAGACGCGCCGGCGCGATCAAGCCCTTCAGCGTCATCTGCGCTGCGACGCCGATCACGGTGATCACCACCAGTGAACGCAGATTGCCGCGGCCGAGCAGCACCAGCGCGCGCGAAGCGCAGCCGTTCGACAGCACCATGCCGATGCCGAACAGCAGGCCGCCGATGAAGATCAGCGGTGCCGAGAACGAAGGTTGCAGATAAAGCGACTTGCCGAGATCGACGAGGCCGACGCCCGCCACGAACTGCGCGCCCAGAATCGCAACGCCGAGCGCCACCGCGTAGCTGCGCAGCTTGCGTCCATCGTCCGCGGTCCACCAGTCGCGCAGGCTGCTCATCAGGCAGAAGCCGCTGAGCAGACCCACGACACCGAAGGTCAGGCCAATCGCAAAACCGGCAGCCACCGCAAGATCGATCATGACGGATAGTCCTTCGCCGCTCCCGCGGCTCTATGAAAAGGAGACAGCATCTATCTAATCGGGCTGACGATAATGGTCCATAAGCCCTTGAAATTAAGCAGGAAGTTGCAATGCTACTTCAAAAAATAGAGAAATATCCTCCATTCGGAGACGTTTATCGCAGATTATTCTCCACTCTTTTGCGAGCGGTGAACCCGCTTTCCGGCCTGCCGGGCGGACTCGACGCCGGGCCTCGGTCGGCAGACATCACCACCGCCGCTCCTCAATTCCGGCAGAGCCCTGTGCGGGCCGCGCGATTCCCAAAGCGGTCAGATCGTGTAAAACGCTGCCTCGTCACGCGGCGGCCGTCACATCGATGCGATGATCCGGCGCCACTCTCTTTTGATCCGAGGATGTCATGGACTACGTCAATTTCGGCAACACCGGCCTCAAGGTCTCCCGTCTCTGGCTCGGCTGCATGACCTACGGCGTGCCGGAGCGCGGCAACCATCCCTGGACGCTGCCGGAAGACGCCAGCCGCCCGCTGATCAAGCAGGCCGTCGAGGCCGGCATCAACGTGTTCGACACCGCCAATGCCTATTCCGACGGCACTTCGGAAGAAATCGTCGGCCGCGCGCTGCGCGATTTCACCAAGCGCGATGACATCGTGATCGCCAGCAAGGTGTATATGCGCATGCGCCCCGGCCCCAATGGCGCCGGCCTGTCGCGTAAGGCGATCTTCAACGAGATCGACAACAGCCTGCGCCGGCTCGGCACCGACTATCTCGATCTCTACCAGATCCACCGCTGGGACTACGAGACGCCGATCGAGGAAACGCTCGAGGCGCTGCATGACATCGTCAAAGCCGGCAAGGTCCGCTACATCGGCGCGTCCTCGATGTACGCCTGGCAGTTCACCAAGGCGATCTACACCTCGCGGCTGAACGGCTGGACCGAATTCTCCAGCATGCAGAACCATCTCAACCTGCTCCACCGCGAGGAGGAGCGCGAGATGCTGCCGTTCTGCCTCGACCAGAACATCGCCGTGGTGCCGTGGAGCCCGCTGGCGCGCGGCCGTCTGACCCGCCCGTGGGACGAAGTCAGCGAGCGGCAGAAAACCGATGCGTTCGGCAAGACGCTCTATCAGCAGACGGCGGACTCCGACCGCCGCGTGGTCGAGGAGGTCTTCCGCATCGCCAAGGCGCGCGGCGTGCCGCCGGCCCAGGTGGCGCTCGCCTGGGTAGTGCAGAAACCCGGCGTCACCGCCCCAATTATCGGTGCTTCGAAACCAAACCATCTGCCGGATGCAATCGCCGCGCTGTCACTCAACCTGACCGACGAGGAAATCACCGCGCTGGAAGCACCGTACGTGCCGCATCCGGTGCAGGGCCACGACTGACGCGTCCTCCTTCGCAACTGCGATACACGATCATTGTGTTGCGATGCGATGCCACATGGCCTCGCGTTGTGTCGTCGCGCGCCGCGCGGAACGCTTGAATGCAAACTTGATCTGATCCACAAATGCGCGGCCTTCAGCCCCGCCGGCTGCGCGCTCCCCGTCGCTGCAATCGGCAGACGTGGGTCGAGCGCAACCCGGCCGGGTGCAGAGGGCGACTATCGTCAGATCGAATGACACTGCCAGGCGTCTGTCCATCGGGCTCGCGCGGGGGGACAATGTGAAATCCAAGGCACCTGTGAAGCGTCAGCCTGCGCCCCGGAAAACGGGTTATGTCCCCCTCACCGATCGCGCCTATCGCGAACTTGAGGAAATGATCGTGACGCTTCGATTGCTTCCCGGCACGCTTCTTTCCGAACACGCGCTGGCGCAGCGACTCAAGATCGGCCGCACGCCCATTCGCGAAGCCCTGCAGCGCCTCGCGCGCGAAGGACTCGTCGTCATCATGCCGCGACGGGGCATCAGGGTTTCCGACATCGATCTCGGCATGCAGTTGCGGCTGATCGAAGTGCGACGCGAGATCGAAAGGCTGATGGCGCGTCTCGCCGCCGAACGCGCGTCCGACGAGGAACGGCGCGAATTCATCGAGATCGCAGAGGAAATGCTGAAGGTGGGAGACAGCAATGACGACATCGCGTTCTACCGGCTCGATCAGCGCTTCAACAACCTCGTTGCCGCGGCGGCCCGCAACGAATTCGCGCAACGTTCGATGGGCCTGATGAGTGCGGTGGCGCGGCGGTTCTGGTTCCGCTACTGCGAGCGGTCCACCCATCTTTCAACCACGGCAAAGCTTCATGCCGCAATCGCCCAGGCCATCGCTGCGGGGAAAGCCAAGAACGCCGCCGCCGCATCCGACAGATTGATGAAGTACATCGAAGACTTCACGCACAAATCACTGGCCGGTTGATCAACTCTTCTCGTTATAGATCGAGGGCGGCAGCAGGCTTTCCTCGCCATCGAGCGGACGTCCCTCAAGCTCCTTGACCACCGCGCAGCCAAGACTGTTGCTGATGAAAGCAGCATCGGCACGCGTCAATTCCGCCTCCGGAATCGAGCGCTCCGTCACGTCGAGCAGGCGGATGATTTTCGCACGAGCAATACCCGGCAGGATGCCATCGGCAATCTGCGGCGTGATCCAGCGGCCATCGAAACGCATGAACACGTTGCCGACCGTCGCGCAGGCCAGATCGCCACGGCTGTTCAGCATCAACGCATCGGTCGCGCCCTTCTCGATGGCCTCGCGGCGCGCGATGATGTTGTCGCCGTAATTCAGCGACTTGAGCCGCGACAGCGGCGAGTGCTCGTTGCGCCGGGTGGCGCGGCTGATGATGACCCGCTGGGGCGGCGTTTTTCCTGAAGACGCAACCGTGATCAGGCAGGTCGGTTGACCCGGGTTGTCGCCGCTCCACAGACCGCGCTGCGTGGTCGGCCCGCGCGTCAGCGTCAGCCGGATCGCGCTTTCCGACGACGGCTGGTCATTCAACAGACCGACCATCGCGCCCTTAAGTGCAGCATCGTCATAGGGAACAGCAAGGCCAAGCAACCCCGCGCCCGCGCGTAAACGCGTCATATGTTCGGAAAACCATAACGGCGCCGTACCGACCGCTTTCAGCGTTTCGAACAGGCCGTCGGCCAGCGTGAAGCCGCGGTCGGAAATCGCGATGCGCGCGTCATTCGCTGCAAGGAAGCGGCCGTTGCACCAGACCTGCGCCATCAGACGTGCTGCCTTTCCCTCGCCGCGCCGGATAGCGCGCGACCATCTTCATCAATGCGGTAATGTGCCTCGCTGAACTCGCCGAACAATGCGGTGACGATGGCCCGGATCGAGGCCTGTGCTTTCAGCAGCATCTCGTCATATTCGCCCTGCGGCGTCGAATCCGCGACAACGCCGCCGCCGACGCCGATGGTGAATGTGCCGCCCACCGCAACGATGGCGCGAATGACGATCGACAGATCGGCCGCGCTGTCATGACCGATCCAGCCCAGCGCGCCGGAATAGATGCCGCGCGGACGCTGTTCGAGCTCGTCGATGATCTCCATGGTGCGATGCTTCGGCGCGCCGGTCATCGAGCCGCCGGGAAACGTATCGCGCAGCAAACCGGCGACGGACCTTCCCGCTTTCAGCGTGCCGCGAACCGTGCTCACCATCTGATGCACGGTGCGATAGGTCTCGACATCCCACAGCTTCGGCACCGTCACGCTGCCCGGCACGCAACTGCGCGACAGGTCGTTGCGCAGCAGATCGACGATCATCGCGTTCTCGGCGCGGTCCTTGCGACTCTGGCGCAGGCACTCAACCAGGGCGCCATCGCGCGCGGGATCCGGATCGCGCCGGATGGTGCCTTTGATGGGCTTGGTCTCGACATGCCCATCAGCATCCACCGCAAGAAAGCGCTCGGGCGAGGCGCTGAGCACCGCGCCGCCCGGCCATTGCAAGAACGCAGCATAGGGCGCGGGGTTGATGCTGCGCAGGGTACGATAGACCGTCAGCGGATCGACGTCCGCGGAACAGGACAATTCATTGGTGAGGCAGACCTGATAGCTCTCGCCCTGCCCGATCAGATCGAGGCAGCGCTGCACATCGGCGAGATAGTGCTGACGGCCGCGGTCGAGCTGGAATGTCAGCGGCATACGCGGCGAAGGCGCAGACGTCGCCGGGAATGGCGCAAGATTTTCAAGCCGCGCCTGCGTCGCTGCCAGCCAGTGCTCGGCGCGCTCGATCTCGTCGGCATCGTCGATTATACAGAGATAGGTCTTCCCTTCGAGATGGTCGACGGCGATGAAGCGGTCGACCTCGATCAGCAGGGCGTCGGGCGTTGTCGCCTGTCGCGATGCCGGCGATCCGCAATCGCTGCGCAGCTCATAGCCGAACCAGCCGATCTTGCCGCCCACGAACGGACATGGCGGCGCGGATTGCGGACGAAATGGCGTCTCTCTTTCCAGAAAATCAAAGAGAGAGATGTGCTCGACGCGCTTGCCCCTCGCATCCTCGATCGTCAGTGACCGGTCGCGACAGCGATATTGCAGGATCGCCGCATGCGGCCCCGAAGCATCGCCGAGGTAGGACCAGCGCGACAGCGCCGGATCGACCATGCTGCTGTCGAGCCAGAACGCGTAAGGCGACTCTTTATAAAGAGTGCAGAATGCCGCCTCGGCATCGATCGCGCGCGGCAGTTCGCGCCAGAAGGCCTTGCGCACCTCCGACACCGGCACTTGCGTGCGCGCAGGCGTATGGAACGACGCGGACGGAGCGGCCGCCCCCCTCGCCTTGCGCGACAGATCGCGAAAGTTCTGTAGCAGGATGCGGCCGTCGTCAGTCAGGATCGACTCGGGATGAAACTGCACGCCCCATTGCGGACGGCTGCGGCGCGCCAGCGCCATTAACAGGCCGTCCTCAGTCCAGGCGATCTCCTCCAGATCGTCCGGCAGCGGCCGCTGCATAATAAAGGAGTGATAGCGCGCCGCAGCGAACGGCGAGGCCATCCCGGCAAACAGCGGATGGCCCCGATGCGCGATCAGCGAACTGCGTCCATGCACCAGGCTCGGCGCGCTGATTAATTCGGCACCCGCCGCCATCGCGATGCCCTGATGGCCGAGGCAGACGCCGAGCAGCGGCACATCCGCTTTCTCGATAGCATCCCGGCACAGGCCGAAATCGGCCGTCCGGTCCGGTCGTCCCGGTCCGGGCGAAATCACGATGTTGTCGAATCGCCGCGCCGACAATTCATCCCACGTCATCTCGTCGTTGAAGACGACAAGCGGCTCCTCCTGATTGATCTGCCCAATCAGGTGAACGAGGTTGTGGGTGAATGAATCGTAGTTGTCGATTACGAGGGTCTTCATCGTCCGTGCACCGTACAGGCTGGCCGCCCGTTCGACAAACGCCGGATCGCCCCCGAACCGGCTCTACTCCCAGCTCAGCGCGCCCCCGTTCTGATACTCGATGACGCGGGTCTCGAAGAAGTTCTTTTCCTTCTTCAGGTCCATCACCTCTGACATCCAGGGGAACGGATTCTCCGCCTCCTCGAACACCGGAGACAGGCCGATCTGGGCGCAGCGGCGGTTGGCGATGAAGTGCATATATTGCTCGCACAGCCCGGCATTCAAGCCGAGGAAGCCGCGCGGCATGGTGTCCCGGCCATAGGCGGCTTCCAGTTCGGCGGCCTCGCGGATCATGCCCCGCACCTCGTCCTGGAAATCCCGCGTCCACAGATGCGGATTCTCGATTTTGATCTGGTTGATGACGTCGATGCCAAAATTCAGGTGAATCGACTCGTCGCGCAGGATGTACTGATACTGCTCGGCAATGCCGACCATCTTGTTGCGGCGGCCGAGCGAGAGGATCTGCGCGAAGCCGGTGTAGAACCACATGCCCTCGAACACCACGTAGAACGCGACGAGATCGCGCAGGAAGGCCTGATCGGCTTCCAGCGTGCCGGTCTTGAAATCAGGATTGTCGAGGTTCTGGGTGTGCTTGAGCGCCCACGCGGCCTTGTCGGTGATGGACGGCACTTCACGGTACATGTTGAACAGCTCGCCCTCATCGAGGCCAAGGCTTTCGACGATGTACTGGAAGGTGTGGGTGTGCACCGCCTCCTCGAAGGCCTGACGCAAGAGATACTGCCGGCATTCCGGGTTGGTGAGGTGGCGATAGATCGCCAGCACGATGTTGTTGGCGACAAGGCTTTCGGAGGCGGCGAAGAAACCGAGATTGCGCTTGATGGCGCGACGCTCGTCGTCGGTCAGACCGTCGCGCGACTTCCACAGCGCGATATCAGCCTGCATCGACACTTCGGTCGGCATCCAGTGATTGTTGCAGCCGGAGAGATATTTCTCCCACGCCCATTTGTATTTCAACGGCAGCAATTGATTGACGTCGGCGCGGCAGTTGATCATCGCCTTGTCATCGACCGAGACGCGCGCGCCGCCGCGCTCGATCTCGCCAAGGCCGGTCTGTTCGACCGATGACGCGGGAGCTGTGTTGAAGATCGTTGCCGGCGACGGCTTTGCGGAGGCGGATGGTTCGGACCAGTCGAGCATGGGAAGATTCCTTTGATGAGAGCTGAGCCTCATGGTGAGGAGCGCGCACTTCCGCGCGCGTCTCAAACCATGAGGGCGATGAGACCTCATCCTTTGAGAAGCGGCGAAGACGCCGCTCCTCAGGATGAGGGGCGCCGTTACTGACATGCCTCGCAGTCGGGGTTGTCGATCGAGCACGCCTGCTTGCCCGACAGATCGGGCGCCGACGACAGCGCGGCGGGCACGATGATCGGCGCGTGCGCGGCGGCACTGGCCACCGACGACACCGCGTTGAGCTTGCCGTCCGTGCCTTTCAGTGTCGATTTCTCGACATGCGTGGCGCTGCGCGAGCGCAGGTAATAGGTAGTCTTGAGACCACGCTGCCAGGCGAGGCGATACAGCGCGTCGAGCTTCTTGCCCGACGGGTTGGCGATATAAAGGTTGAGCGACTGTGCCTGGTCGATCCACTTCTGCCGGCGCGACGCCGCCTCGATCAGCCAAGCAGTGTCAATCTCGAACGCGGTGGCATAAAGCGCCTTGAGATCATCCGGCACGCGGTCGATGGCGCCGAGGCTACCGTCGAAATATTTCAGGTCGGAGACCATCACCTCGTCCCACAGCCCGCGTGCTTTGAGATCGCGCACCAGATACTCATTCACCACTGTGAAGTCGCCCGACATGTTCGATTTGACGTAGAGCGTCTGATAGGCGGGCTCGATCGACTGCGCGACGCCGCAGATGTTGGAGATCGTCGCGGTCGGCGCAATCGCCATCACGTTGGAATTGCGCATGCCGGTCGTGACCACGCGCTGGCGCAGGCTGTCCCAGTCCAGCGTGGAGGAGCGATCAAGCTTCAACTCTCCCCGCGCCTCTTCCAGGATCACGATGGAGTCGAGCGGCAGGATGCCCTTGCTCCACAGCGAGCCGGCGAAGGATGGGTAGACGCCGCGCTCGGTCGCCAGATCGACCGAGGCCGAGATCGCGTAATACGAGATCACCTCCATGCTGGTGTCGGCGAAGGCCACCGCCGCATCCGACGCAATCGGAATTCGCAAGGCGTGCAGCGCGTCCTGAAAGCCCATCAGGCCAAGGCCGACCGGCCGGTGCTTGAGGTTGGAGCGCCGCGCTTCGGGGATGGTGTAGAAATTGATATCGATGACGTTGTCGAGCATCCGCATCGCCGTCGTCACCGTGCGCTGCAGCCGCGCAGTATCGAGCCCGTTCGTGCCGACGTGACGCGGCAGGTTGATCGAACCGAGATTGCACACCGCCACCTCGTCGTCGGAGGTGTTGAGGGTGATCTCGGTGCACAGGTTCGAGGAGTGGATGACGCCCACATGCTGCTGCGGCGAGCGCAGGTTGCACGGGTCCTTGAAGGTGATCCACGGATGGCCGGTCTCGAACAGCATGGTCAGCATGCGCCGCCACAGATCGGTGGCGCGGATGCGCTTGAACACCCGCATCTCGCCGCGCGTCGCCTTCTCTTCATAAAAGGCGTAGCGCTCGGCGAACGCCTTGCCATAGAGATCGTGCAGGTCCGGCGTCTCGTCGGGCGAGAACAGCGTCCATTCGCCGTCAGCCTCGACCCGCTGCATGAACAGGTCCGGCACCCAGTTGGCGGTGTTCATGTCGTGGGTGCGACGGCGGTCGTCGCCGGTGTTCTTGCGCAGATCGAGGAATTCCTCGATGTCGATGTGCCATGTCTCGAGATAGGCGCAGACCGCACCCTTGCGCTTGCCGCCCTGATTGACCGCGATCGCGGTGTCGTTGGCGACCTTGAGGAACGGCACCACGCCCTGGCTCTCGCCATTGGTGCCCTTGATGTGCGCACCGAGGCCGCGCACCCGCGTCCAGTCGTTGCCGAGACCGCCGGAATATTTCGCCAGCAGCGCGTTGTCCTTGATCGACTTGAAGATACCGTCGAGATCGTCCGCCACCGTGGTCAGGAAGCAGGAGGAGAGCTGCGGGCGCAGCGTACCGGAATTGAACAGCGTCGGGGTCGAGGCCATGAAGTCGAACGACGAGAGCAGATTGTAGAACTCGATGGCGCGCGCCTCGCGGTCGATCTCGCGGATCGCAAGGCCCATCGCGACGCGCATGAAGAACGCCTGCGGCAGTTCGATGCGCTTGCCGCCTTCGTGCAGGAAATAGCGGTCGTACAGCGTCTGCAGACCGAGGAACTGGAACGACAGGTCGCGCTCCGGCTTCAACGCGGCGGCGATGCGCGCCAGATCGAAGCGGCCGAGCTCGGGATCGAGCAGCCCGGCCTCGATGCCAACCTTGACGTAAGCCGGGAAATATTCGGGATAGCGCTCCGCCATGTCGGCCTGCGAGGCCTGCACCGGCATGCCGTGGACGAAGGACAGCACCTCGTTGCGCAATTTATCCAGCAACAGGCGCGCGCTGACATAGGCATAGTTCGGCTCCTGCTCGACCAGCGTGCGCGACGCCATGATGGAAGCCAGCGCCAGTTCGTCCTGGCTGATGCCGTCATAGAGATTGCGCCGTGTCTCGGCGAGCACCGGCGCGGCATCGGCGCCTTCAAGACCGGCGCAGGCCTCCTCGATGATCAGCGCCAGACGCTTGTGATCGAGCGGCACCCGCGTGCCATCGGCAAGGGTGACGCGAAGCGCGGGCTCAGCCACCGTAGCCTGCTGCGCCGCTTCCTGTCCGGCGCGCTCGCGCGCGCGCTCCTCGCGATAGAGCACATAGGCGCGCGCCACCTTGTGATGCTCGCTGCGCATCAGCGCGAGTTCGACCTGGTCCTGCACGTCCTCGATATGGAAGGTGCGCCCCTCCCCGATGCGCCGGGTCAGCGCGCCGACGACCTCCGCCGTCAGTTGCTCGACGATCTCATGCACACGCCGCGAGGCCGCCGCGGTGTTGCCCTCCACCGCAAGGAACGCCTTGGTCATCGCCACCGAAATCTTGCTCGGATCGAACGGCGACACGGTGCCGTTTCGGCGGATGACCTGGAACGGCGGTTCGCTCGTCGGAGCCGCCGCCAGGGATTCCGGCCGGAGTTGAATGAGAGGAGCGGATTTGGCGGCTTCGCGTTCGAGAGACAACATCGGCAAGGACCCCGTGTGATGCGTTGGCAGTGAGGGGGTTTTGGCCGAGGGACGCTGCATGATCCGGCGACGAGGCCGGCCCGCGTGCAAGCGACCGCCGCCGGACACCCCGCCCGTGGACGTTCTGGTGTCGCGGCAGGTCTCCTGGCTCGCAGGTCGATGCTGATCCCGGCCTTCCCGGCGAAACGCGCCAGTGACCCTTGCTGGAATCAGCTCACTGCTTACAGTTGCGGGGGCAGCGCTGGAATCATTGCCCTCTTTGGCAATTCACCAGCTTCCCTTCTTAGCCACCAAATCTTGCGATCTGATGGAACCACGACACCTACATGTTGTGACGAAGGTTGATTCCTGTCAACACGGAACCGGGCCTTTCTCCCCGCTATCCCACCTAACTCGCAGACGCGGTAAGGACAGGGTTTTGGCACCCGGCAGCGCGAAATGGCTGGATTTTATGGGCTGAAATCCCGAAAGCGGCGAGATCTGCCGCGAGGTCTGCAAGTTCCGAAGGGCCGAGCAGCGCAGAATGCACGGTGGTGCGGATTTCATGCGCAACGCCGCTGGCAAGAAGATGCCGCAGGCTCTCGCGCGCTTTGTCGCCGCTGCCGGCGACGCCGGTGATCCGGGCATAGCCGGCGAACGCAGCCTTGACGTCGAAGCCGACCCAATCGACCAGCGGCAGCACCGCGGCCAGCCGCTCGGGATAAGGTCCGGCGCTGTGCAGACCGATGCGGAAGCCGAGTGCGCGCACGGCCCTCATCGCCTCCGGCAACGCCGCCTGCAAGGTCGGCTCGCCGCCCGAGAACACCACGGCATCAAGCAAACCGCGCCGACTGTCGAGAAACGATAACACCTCGGACCACGCGATGGCCGCCTCTGTATTTGGCGGAATGAGATGCGGATTGTGGCAATAGCCGCATGCCCACGGACAGCCCTGACAGAACACCGTGGCCACGAGCTCGCCCGGCCAGTCGCACGTGGACAGCCGGACGAGCCCGCCGATGCGAAGCTCAGCGGAGCGCGGCGCGCGTTTCACTGAAGAACTGGCGCTCATTGTGCTCGCCCTTCTTGCCACGATTGAACGAGGACACCGGGCGGTGATAGCCCATCACGCGGGTCCAGACTTCGCAGGGCTGGCGCTCGTCGTCGCGCAGCGCGACTTTGTCTTCGATGGTGACGTGCTGGTTCATCCTTGTCTCCTTTCAATGCGCGGCCGCCTGCCGCTTGGCTGCGAGCCGTTCGGCGTCGCATTTCGGACAGAAGGCGTGCTCGCCTTCGAGATAGCCATGGGTTGGGCAGATCGAGAATGTCGGCGTCACCGTGATGTAGGGCAGATGGAAACGCGTCAGAGCGCGCTGCACCAGCTTCTTGCAGGCCGCGCCGGATGAGAGGCGCGACCCCATGTAAAGATGCAGCACCGTGCCGCCGGTGTACTTGCACTGCAGTTCGTCCTGTCGCTCCAACGCCTCGAACGGATCGTCGGTGAAGCTGACCGGAAGCTGGCTTGAGTTGGTGTAATAGGGATTCTCATCGGTACCGGCTTGCAGGATGCCGGGATAGCGCTTGCGGTCCTCCTTGGCGAAACGGTAGGTGGTGCCCTCCGCCGGCGTCGCTTCCAGATTGAACAGGTTGCCGGTTGCCTCCTGAAATTCCCTGATCCGCATCCGCACATAGTCGAGCAGACGCAGCGCGAAAGCGTAGCCCCATGGCGTCGTGATGTCTTCGCAATCGGCGGTGAAGTTACGGATCATCTCGTTGACGCCGTTGACACCGAGCGTGGCGAAGTGATTGCGCAGCGTGCCGAGGTAACGCTTGCTGTAGGGAAACAGCCCGTCATCCATGTAGCGCTGCACCACCTTGCGCTTGATCTCGAGGCTGTTGCGGCCGATCTCGAGCAGCGCGTCCAGACGGCGGAACAGACTGGTCTCGTCGCCGCGATAGAGATAGCCGAGCCGGGCGCAATTCACCGTCACGACGCCGATCGAGCCGGTCTGCTCGGCGCTGCCGAACAGGCCGTTGCCGCGCTTGAGCAGTTCGGTCAGATCGAGCTGCAGGCGACAGCACATCGACCGGATCATGTTCGGCTTGAGCTCGGAATTGATGAAGTTCTGGAAATACGGCAGACCGTATTTCGCCGTCATCTCGAACAGGCGGTCGGCATTCTTGCTGTCCCACGCGAAGTCGGGGGCGATGTTGTAGGTCGGGATCGGGAAGGTGAAGACGCGGCCCTTGGCATCCCCCCTGGTCATCACCTCCATATAGGCGCGGTTGATCATGTCCATTTCGGACTGCAGATCGCCGTAGGTGAAGTCCATCTCCTCGCCGCCGATCACCGGCACCTGATCGCGCAGATCCTCCGGACAGGTCCAGTCGAAGGTGAGATTGGTGAACGGCGTCTGCGTGCCCCAGCGCGAAGGGACGTTGAGGTTGTAGATCAGTTCCTGAATCGATTGCAGCACCTCGGCATAACTCAACCGATCCTTGCGTATGAATGGCGCCATATAGGTGTCGAACGAGCTGAACGCCTGCGCGCCGGCCCATTCGTTCTGCAGTGTGCCGAGGAAGTTGACGATCTGCCCGACCGCGCTGGAGAGGTGCTTCGGCGGACCGGCCTCGACCTTGCCCGGCACGCCGTTGAGGCCTTCGGTCAGCAGCGTACGCAGCGACCATCCGGCGCAATAGCCCGCCAGCATGTCGAGGTCGTGGATGTGGATGTCGCCCTCGCGATGCGCCTCGCCGATCTCCGGCGGGTAGACATGCGAGAGCCAGTAATTGGCGACGACCTTGCCCGACAGATTGAGGATCAGACCGCCGAGCGAATAGCCTTGATTGGCATTGGCGTTGACGCGCCAGTCGGTGCGGTCGAGATACTCGTTGATGGAGGATGCGACATCCACCATCGTCTTGCGGTCGGCCCGCGCCTGCCCGCGCTTCTCGCGATAGACGATGTAGGCGCGCGCCGTTGCGGGATGGCCCGCCTCGATCAGCACCCGCTCGACAACATCTTGTACCTGTTCGACTTGCGGCGCGTCGAACGCAAAGCGCGCGCTGATCACATGCGCCACGTCGTGCGTCAGGCGATGAGCCTCGTCGTTGTCGAACGCGCCGGTCGCCTGCCCGGCGCGCGCAATCGCGGAACGAATCCGGTCGAGATCGAAAGGCACTGAGGTGCCGTCGCGCTTGACGATGGAAGACGGCAGATGAAGCTGCGACAGGCAATCGCCGGACGGATCGTGCGAAACAGAGACGGACATCGGCACCCCGTTATGTTGAGAGCGGGTGCCGAAAAGACGCGCATAGGCAACACGGAAAAATCCGCAGCCGGACACGCGACCGCCGGACACCCCGCCCGTGGACGTTCTGGTGTCGCGGCAGGTCTCCTGGCTCGCAGGTCGAGGCGGATTCCGGCCTTCCCGGCGCGCGCACGCGCCAGTGACCGCTGTTGGAATCAGCTCACTGCTTACAGTTGCGGGGGCAGCGCCGGCCTTGCCGCTTCCGCGGCTTCACCGGTTTCCCATCTTAGCTACCAAGTCTTGCGACTCGGTAGAACCACGACCCCTGCATTTGGTATGATCTTCGCGATCATGTCACTGACCAAGATCAAATCGCACGCAAAACGCCACTCGGTGCACGGTTCAGATCATTTGTCGCGGAAGCCGATGCGGAAGGCGCCCCAGCGGCGGCCGTTCACAACGATCGGCGACGACACATCTTTCATCAGCATGAAATTGCCGCCGCCCATATCGCGCCGGTAGGTCTGCAGCAGGAAAGGCTTGGCGTTTGCGGCGGCCTTTTTCATGCAGCGGTCATCGAAAATGCGACGGTTGCGGCAATGCACGGCATTCCACGCCGGGTCCTTGCCCTGCGGCTTGGAGTAGTCCGGATTATGCGTCGGCAGATATCCGGTGCTGGCGAAGGAGACCGCGAACACCACGCGCGGATCGATCCGCAGAACCGGATTCTGGATCGGCGGCAACAGGCGGTCGGCGAAGTCGAGATAGGCGGAGAGATATTGCTTCGGGTCTGATCCGGCGATCTCGCGATAGGTCTGGTCGAACAACTGGCATTCCGAAATCTCGCCGCGCTTGATCGCCTGCTCGAATGCGTCGGAGACCTGCTTCGCGCTCACAACCGCGGCCTTGATCAGTGGCGTGTCTGCCGTCTCGACGCCGCTGTCGGCAATGGTGCCGATCAGCGATTCCGAAATGCCGAGCAGGTTCTCGACACGATCATCGGCGCGCTTGAGATCGGTCGACGACAGATCGACGTCCGTTGCGAGGTGCCCGAGTTCGGCCAGCACAACATTGCAATGATCGAGATTGGCGGTCGCCGCGTCCGCGATCGCGCCAATGTCGCGACCGACCGTGGTGAAGCCGTCATGGACACGGTGGATGACGCCTTGAATCTGGTCGGCGCCTTCACCCGCGTGCCTGGCATAAAGTGTGGCGGTGCCGCTGTCGCCGATCAACTGGCCGATCTCGCCGTCGAGATTGCGCACCGTCTCGCTGATCTGCAGCGTCGCCTGTCGCGTCGCTTCCGCAAGGCTTTTCACTTCGTTCGCGACCACGGCAAAGCCGCGCCCGGCATTGCCGGCGCGCGCGGCTTCGATGGTGGCATTCAGCGCCAGAAGATTGGTCTGCCTTGCAATGCCTTCAATGGTGCCCGACACCTTGCCGACCTGCGACAGCACCTCGCTGACCGAGCCGAGACGCTGCTCGATGCGGCTCACGGCGGAGATAAGCTCGGCGATATGCTTGACTGCGGCGAGCACGACCTCGCGCGATTCCGTCATGTCCTCGGTCGCGCTGGTGGCCACCGTGCGAACCGCGCGCGCCGCTTCATCGATATTGCGATTGGCTGCGGCCATGGTGTCCGCAGTCTGTTGCAACTGGCCGAATTGTTCGGACTGGCGTGTTACGCGATCCGCGACGTCGTGCAGATTTCCCAGCACGTCGGCGAGCTCGACACCGAGTCCGCTGATCTCGCTGCCGAGCCTGTCCAGCAGCGCATCGCCGTTTGATCCTGATTGAACATCCGTAAACGAAGGCAGCGACTGTGGTTGAGTCATGATGCGCCAAAATGTTCGAGGGATTCAGAAACCGCCGGGATTCTATTCGCCAGTCGTAAACATCTGCTTAGTACGGAAATACCGGACACGCGGAAAACCCCGGAAAACAAGGCTGTTTTCTCATCCGAATGTAGCATCTGGCATGCCACGCATCCGGCTTGCGCTGCATCAAATGCAACGCGCCTCGTGCACGCCCTGCCACCGCACGACACCGTTGCAGACAACAGGTCCGCTGGTTAGCTTGCAGCATGACCCCTGCTCCTGAACTGTTCACCCAGCAATGGTTCAACGTCCCGGCGCCGATCACGCTGGCCAGCCTGCGCGGCAAGGTGGTCGTGCTGCACGCCTTTCAGATGCTGTGTCCGGGCTGCGTGAAATCGGCGTTGCCGCAGGCGCAGCGCATCGCCGAGATCTTCTCGCCGGACAAGGTCGCGGTGATCGGCATTCACACCGTGTTCGAACATCATGCCGCGATGACGCCGGTGGCGCTCGATGCCTTCCTGCACGAATACCGCATCAGCTTTCCGGTGGCGGTCGATGTGCCGGGCGAGGACAGCCCGATTCCGCAGACCATGGCGGCCTATGGCATGCAGGGCACGCCAACCATGGTGCTGATCGATCGTGCCGGCAACATCCGGCGGCAGACCCTGGGAACCGAGGATGATTTGCGGGTCGGGGCGGATATTGCTCTGCTCACCGCCGAATCCTGGAACGGCTGACGGCCCATCCCCAGCCAACCGGTTGATTTAAGGCAATAAGATACATATACAGTACTTTATTATTGATCATACCGATCAGGATGGACCATGACGACAGCATTATCGGCTGAGGAACGACGCGCGGAAATGACCCGGGCGATTCGCGCCGAAACCGGCATCGACGAGGTGATGATCGATCGTGTGGTCCGGAACTTCTATGGCCGGGTGCGGGCCGACGAATTGCTCGGCCCGGTGTTCGAGGCCCGGATTAAGGACTGGGAACCGCATCTGCAGCGCATGTGCGCATTCTGGTCGTCGGTGGCGCTGATGACCGGCGTCTATCACGGCCAGCCGATGCGCAAGCACCTGCCGCTGCCGGTCGACGCCGAGCACTTCGACCGCTGGCTGGCGCTGTTCGAAGCGACCGTGCAGGATATCTGTCCGCCGAAGGCTGCCGATCATTTCGTCGAGCGCGCCCGGCGGATCGCGGAAAGTCTTGAGCTCGGCATCGCCACCACACACGGCATGATGCTGGCCAAGGGCGAGCGCTTCCGCATGCCGCAGCCGGCGTCCTGACTATCGGCTTCCGCTTCACATCGTGAAAGATGATGATACGCGACGATGCCGCGTCGATCGCACGCGGCTATTGCGCGGTGATCCTGCCCTTCATGTTCGGATGGAAGCGGCAATAGTATTCCACCGAACCCGCCTTCTTGACCACGAAGGTCGCATTCTTCTTCGGCGGGATCATCACATCCCAGTCGCCCTTCACCGTCGCGGTGTGGGCAAGCACATCCTTGTTCACCCACTCGATGGTGTCGCCGACCCTGGCGTTGACCTCGGCCGGACTGAACACCAGCTTGTCGACCACGACCTGGATCGTCTCAGCATGCGCCGGGGCGAACATCATCACCCACGCGAGGGACGTTAACGCGAGCAGATTTCGCCCCAGCAACATGTGGCTCTCCTTTGAAGTTTATTGTTCTTACTTCAGAGCGGCGGCGACCTGCTCGGCGTGCTGCAGGTGACCCTGGAAGATTTTCAGACCGGTCTGCAGCAGGCTCTTGAGCTCCGGATTATTCGCCGAAGGGATCAGAAGCGATTCAAGCGCGCCGTTGACGGTCTTGTGGTAGGCGATCTCGTTGGCGACATAGGCCTTGTCATAGGCCGCACCGGAAAGCTTGCCGAGTTCGGTCTGCTTGTCCGCTGCCTGCTTGGCGAGCGAACGGCTGGTGTCGTTGTCCTCGGGTTTGACCTTCAGCTTGTCCAGCAGGTCGAGCGCCTGCTTGTTGACGGCTTCATGATCGCGCACCATGTCCTTGGCGAACGCGATGACGTCCTTGTTGGTGGCCTTGGAGATCGCCTGCTTTCCGGCGGTCACATCGATCGCGCCGGCGGTGTAGGCGATGTGGGCGATCTGCGGATCCGTCGGTTTTGCGTTCTGCGCAAATGCCGAACCGCCGAGCAGACAGACAGCGGCAACAGCCGCGGTGAATTTGGCAAACATGAGCATGCTCCTCTGACCGGGCGTGAGAGCGCCCGGTGCGTGTTGTCGTATGCGCATTGGATGGACACGGTGGCGGGAGGTTTCCGGAAATCGTCAAAAAATTTTCCGGAGAACAAACGATCAGACGAGAGCCTTCTCTTGCTCCATTGCGAGCGCGGCCTTCAGGTTGTCGAGATCGCGGAAGATCGACGCCACTGCGAGCACGCGGCCATTCAGTTTATATTGCAACAGGCAATCCTTCGCCGCGATGTCGCCATGCACGACGATCTCGTCCCAGCGTTCGGCGTGGCCGACATAGTTCACCGGAATGTCGTAATGCTGGCTCCAGAAGAACGGCACCGCGTCGAACGCTTCCTTCGCGCCGAGCATGTTGCGCGCAGCGGTCTGCCCCTGTCGCTCCGCCACGACCCAGTGCTCGACTCGGATGCTCTCGCCCGAATGCGGATCGGGCCAGCGCGCGATATCACCGGCCGCGTAAATGCCGGGAGCGCTGGTTTCCAGATAGCGATCGACCACGACGCCACGATCGAGCTTGAGGCCCGCGCGTTCGGCAAGATCGAGCCGCGGCTTGACGCCGATGCCGACCACAACCAGATCAACCTCGAGTTCCTCGCCGCTCTTGAGCACCGCGCCACCCGCATCGATCGCGGCGATGCCATCGCCGAGATGGAAGATCACGCCATGCTCTTCATGAAGATTGCGGATGAACTGGCCCATCGCCGGACCGAGCACCCGCTCCATTGGAATCTTTTCCGGCGCGACGACATGCACTTCGATATCACGGGCGCGCAGCGCCGCCGCCGCTTCAAGGCCGATGAAGCTTGCGCCGATCACCAGCGCGCGGCGCGCGCCCTGCGCATTCGCAATGATGGCGCGGCTGTCCGCCAGCGTGCGCAGCGTATGCACATGTGGCAGGTTTGCGCCCAGAAGCGGCAAGCGATGCGGCTCCGCGCCGGTCGCGAGCAGCAGACGGTCATACGACACGGCCTCACCGTCTTTGAGAATCACCTCACGCTTGCCGGTCTCGATAGCCACGACTTCGGTCTCAAGCCGCAGGTCGATGCGGGCATCCTTATAGAACTCGTCCGGCCGCAGCGGCATCCAGTCCTCAGGCGCGCTGCCGGCCAGATAATCCTTGGAGAGATTGGGGCGGTCGACCGGCGTCGAGGCTTCCTGCGACAGCATCACGATCTCGCCGGCAAACTGTTCGCGCCGGAGCATCTCCGCGGCGGCAAAGCCGGCCGCGCCCCCGCCGACGATCACGATCCTGTCCGGTGCGGAGACCGGCTTCGTGCCCTTACGGGACGGTGCGGCTTTCTTGCCCTGAACAAAAACCGCGTCGCCACGCGTCTCGACGTTCCAGCAGTCGATCGGGCTGAACGCCGGCGTACGCGTCGCCTCGCCGCTTTTGAGATCGAAGCAGGCATGATGCCACGGACAGCGGATGCTGTCGCCGACAACCAGACCCTCCGCCAGCGGACCGTGATAATGCGTGCAATGGGCGCCGACTGCGAAGATGCAACTCTCGCCGCGCACCAGCAGCACCTCCTCCTCGCCGACATGGCCGAGCAGCTTGCCGTCGGCCAGTTCCGACAGCTTGACGCCCTTGTTAAGATCGGGGCCCTGTGGCGTGGTCTGGTCGTTCATGGTCGCCTCTATGGACTTGGCATCGTAGCCCTTGCGGGATCACACCGCCATGCTGATGAATTCCTGACGGGTAAGCGGGTTGTCGCGGAAGCAGCCCAGCATGCGGCTGGTGACGAGATCGGTGTCCGGCTTGTGAATGCCGCGCGTGGTCATGCAATGGTGCTGCGCCTTGATGATCACGGCGACGCCCTGCGGCTTCAGCACCTCGTTGATGGTGTTGGCGATCTGCGCCGTCATCTTCTCCTGGATCTGCAGCCGCTTGGCATAGACTTCCACCACCCGCGCCAGCTTGCTGATGCCGACCACGCGGCCGTTCGGGATATACGCCACCCAGGCCTTGCCGATGATCGGCGCCATGTGATGCTCGCAGTGGCTTTCAAAACGGATGCCGCGCAGACTGATCATCTCGTCATAGCCTTCGATTTCCTCGAAGGTCTTCTGCAGGATCGCGACCGGGTCCTGGCTGTAGCCGACGAAGAATTCCTCGAAGGCACGCGCGACGCGGCTCGGCGTCTCGGTCAGGCCATCGCGATCCGGATCGTCGCCGGTCCAGCGGATGATGGTGCGGAAGGCCGCCTCGACCTCGGCACGATCGGGCTTGCCCTGATCGGCCGCATGCCGCTCCAGCACCTGCACATTGGAAGCCACCTTGGAAGCCATGAATGCAATCTCCTGTCGCCGATCCGCAATGGCATCGGCTGCTGTTGAGGTTTCGATGGTCGGGAGGGCAAAAGGTTCCGGCGTTCAGTCCGGCAAGCCAAGCCGCTTCATCACGTTCTGGGTCACGCGCTCGCAACGCTTGCCGGCAAACGGAAACGCATCGAGCATCACCGGTCCGATCTGGGTGTCCAGATGCTCACGCACCAGACGGCGCGCGCGGTGCAGGCGCGTCTTCACCGTCTCCGGCCGTATCCCGAGAACCTCGGCAGTCTCCTCGATGCTCAATCCTTCGATCACCCGCGCGACGAAGACCATACGATAAACATCGGGCAGCTTGTCGGTCGCCTGCTCGACGAGTTGCAGAAGTTCGCGCTGGGCCATGTTGCGTTCCGGGTCCGACCTTGCCGTATTGGGAAACTGGATGATCTCGGCTTCCGTTCCACGGGTTTCGACCGTGGCGATATCGACGGTCGGACGCCGCGTGCGCAAGCGCCCGAGCGCCTCGTTCATCACGATCCGCGACAGCCAGGTGGACAGGCTGGAATCGCCGCGAAAGCCGTCCAGATGCGCGAACGCCTTGACGTAGCTCTCCTGCACGATGTCTTCGGCCTCAGAGTCGTTGCGGACGATGCCGCGCGCGATCCGGTAAAGCCTCTGGTTGTATTTCTTCATGATGGCCCGAAAGGCACGGCCGTCCCGCTCGAGCGTGCCGCGGACCAGATCGGCGTCGCTGGAGGTCACATCGAGCGGAGGCAGCGGCGCGGTGCCACGATTGTCGATCATCACCTAATCTCCCTGCTGCCGATGAGATGACGCCGAACCAAAAAGGTTTCCGAAAAAATCCGGATTTTTCTGTCCTCGCCCCGAGCCGGGCTGACAGGCGGGCGCAAGTCAATGCGGACAGGTCGATCCCGAGCCGCTTCAAACGGCCGACCAAGAAAAAGCCTCGCCCCCATCCGCGAATGATCGCCGTCAGGTGGTTTCCTTGACCGCAAGCTGGGCGGCCGCCAGCTTCTTACGCAGCGCCTTGGTCTCCTCGAACTGCTTGGTGACATCGCGCATCACCGATGCGGCCCCGGCCGGCTTTCCGGCCTCGTCGAACAGGATCGCCATGGTGAACTGGACCGAAATGCGCGTGCCCGCCTTGGTCAACGCAGGCACCGACAGCAGGTCGCCGGTGGTGTAGTGGCTCGTGCCGGTCTCCATCACCTTGTCGTAACCCTCCCAGTGCCGCGCCCGCAGATTCTCCGGAATGATCAGGTCGAGCGATTTGCCCATCGTCTCTTCGAGCGTGAAGCCGAAGATTCGCGTCGCGCCGGGATTCCAGAATGTGATCACGCCTGCCTTGTCGGTTGCAATGATCGCATCGGACTGAGCGGAGAGAATGGCTTCACCGACGGCTGCACGAAAATCCATGGCACTCATTCCGAAACACTGAATTCTGGCCGGCGACGCTGATCCGGCTGCGGCGGCGTCAATTTTTCAAGGCTTTCCGGTCGAAACGGCCGATTTCAAACCTGCCGGCCGATAACCGGACATCCATCCTGCGAACGATCGCCGGAATTGATCGATCACTTCATCATTTACGCATCGGCCTGCATTCACAAGCGAGAAATCTCAACCGCTGGCATCGGTCAAGCCGATACCGCAGCGCACGCGACAAACGCTGCGCTGCTCACAGCAAACGCAAAGCGACCAACAAAAAAGCCAATCCGCCAAAGCGGATTGGCCAGTCTATGGGGATATTAGCTGCGATGTCCGGCCGAAACCGTAACCGCAGCTAACCTTCACTCACAACCGCAGCAGCGGGTGCCTCGTCAAAGCGCTTACTGAAACAACTTCATGGCATTGATCAGCGTCTGGGTGACGCCTGCCAGCAGCGGAATGCCTGCGATGCTCCAGGCCAGAATCAGACGTAGCGCGCTCGTATTGGTTTCAACGTGTTCCATGGATCTCTCCTCAGGCGCCGGGCGGATTGCCGCTCTGCGAAACCATCGCGGCGATCTCGTCGGCGGTGTGTTTGGGTTTCAAGCTGCCGATCCACGCCGAGAACTGATGCAGGCTCCATCCAAGAATGAGAAGGAAGGACAGAGCTGCATTCAGCCTCAGCATGGAAGCGTCCTTATGCCTGGCTCGGCACCGCCTGAGCCGTTCCCGCGTTGTCCTGAGTGGCCTCGGCGTCCGCCGCCTTCTTCATGTGCCACTTCGAATCCACCGCGCGGATGGCGAAGTTGCAGATGAAGCCGACAATGAACAGGCCGGCCATGATGTACATGGTGGTATTGTAGGCCTGCGCCTTTGGCACACCATGCGTCACGTTGTACTCGCGGATGTAGTTGATCAGCACGGGGCCGGCGACACCTGCCGCCGACCAGGCGGTGAGCAGGATGCCGTGGATGGCGCCGACATAACGCGTGCCGAACAGGTCACGCAGATAGGCCGGCACGGTCGAGAAGCCGCCGCCATACATCGAGACGATGACGAGGAAGCAGCACACGAACAGCACGACGTTGCCGCTGCTGCCCGCGTAAGGCACCGTCACGTACATGGAGAAGCCGAGCACCATAAACACGAAATAGGTGTTCTTGCGGCCGATGAAGTCGGACAGCGATGCCCAGCTAAAACGTCCGCCCATGTTGAACAGGCTCATCAGGCCGACGAGACCGGCAGCGGCGATCGCGGTAATGTGGCCGGGGAACATCTCCTGGCTCATCGCGGATGCCTGACCGAGCACGCCGATGCCGGCGGTGGTGTTGAGGAACAGCACCGTCCAGATCAGCCAGAACTGCGGGGTCTTGAGCGCGTCATAGACGAACACGTCGTTCTTGGTGACCATCTTCTTGCCGGTGTCGGCGGCAGGCACATAGCCTTTCGGCTTCCAGCCCGGCGCCGGCACGCGGACGATCGCGGCACCGAACATCATGAAGCAGAAGTAGACGCAGCCGAGCACGATAAAGGTGCTGAACACACCGACATCGGTCGCGGTCTGGAATTTGCTCATCAGCCACACCGACAGCGGAGACGCGATCAGCGCGCCGCCACCGAAGCCCATGATCGCCATGCCCGTCGCCATGCCGGGACGGTCAGGAAACCACTTCATCAGCGTCGAGACCGGCGAGATGTAGCCGATGCCGAGCGCGCAGCCGCCGATCACGCCGTAGCCGAGATAGATCAGCCAGAGCGTGTGCAGATGAACGCCGAGCGCGGAGATCAGGAAGCCGCTTGCCCAGCAGATCGCGGCGGTAAACATCGCCTTGCGCGGACCGCCCTCCTCGACCCAGCGTCCGAACACCGCAGACGAGATGCCGAGGAACAGCATCGCGATGGAGAAGATCCATCCGAGTTCGGTCAGCTTCCAGTCGCCCGGCCCGGATTGGGTCACGCCGAGAAGTCTGGTCATCGGCAGGTTGAACACGCTGAACGCATAAGCCTGGCCGATGCACAAATGCACGCAAAGCGCCGCCGGCGGAATCATCCAGCGGCTGTAACCCGGTTTTGCGATCGTCCGCTCGCGGTCAAGGAATGGAATCCATGCCTTGGCGTACGTCTCCGGGGTATCCGTCATAACTGCCATTGTTTCTCCTCCCGATGGGTCATTGCCCGTTGCGCGGCTCATTGTCCGCGTCGTCCTCAAGCTGCCGCCTATTTTTCGGCGATCAGCTCAACTGCTCGGCGCGCAGTGGGGTCGCGCCCCGCTCCGCCCTGCTCCGGATGCTGACAGATGATGTTTCGCATCCGGGGTTCCCAGAATTTTCGAATATGTTCGGCCGCTGCCTCCGGCACCTTCACGTTGGGTTGGCTCGCGAAGAACTTGCCGGCGTTGCTGGCCTCGTAGACCGGTTTGTCCGCTATGCGACTCATCACGCCATGCACTTCGGCACGCGAAATAGTCAGCGCTTCCGCAACGAGACTTTCCGCCTCGCGGTCGATGCGTCCGAATGTTTCCTGAAGAGCATGGAGGATGGGCCGCAAAGCCCTCGGCATCGACTCCTTCTCGGCGATGGCGCCGGACACGACGGAGCTTTTCCAGACCAAAGGTCCATGCAAGATCATCTCTCCCGTATACGCGCCAGCTTCCCGGAGCACGGGTGCAGCGCGTTCCTTATCGTTTTGATTCCGGCCGGCTGCTCTGGTCCCCAATCCGATAGATTTGTCAGTCGCGACTATCTTCGCGTTCCTGACCGCACGGATTGCCGATCGGAATATTCAAGAAACGTACGGAGAAGGTCGCTTTTGACAAACGAATAATATTCGCTTCATCAATCTAATTATTTGAAATGAAAAATTTCAGCGTTGATTTCACAAAAGAATTTCAACTTCTAAAAAGCTCTTCCAGTTTCACCTCGACTTTGGACCAAGGCACAATTGCTCCAAACCGCGACATTCTGACCGCATTTTAATCGGCAAATCCGATGGTTCACCAATTCTGATATATGAAATCAATTTCATAATATCTGCTTCGAATCGATAGATATGAATCGATAATCATATCTGGAACAGCGTTTCGCTCTATCGGCAGATAAGAAGGGTGGCATCTCCTCTTCCTCTTCACCCAAAGCGAACGACTTCGGCGTCGGAAAAAGCCCGGACGGAAAGTCGCAGCTCCTATTCCCGTTCGGAGCACAAATCATTTTGACAAACCGATAGTAAAGGCAGTTGATATTGCGGTAACCGATAACAAACGGGCCGCATGATGGATACCGAACTCGCACGTACTTTTCTGACTGTTGTCGCCTCCGGAAACTTCGTGAGCGCGGCAGAACATCTTCATGTCAGCCAATCCACCGTCAGCACCCGCATCCACACCCTCGAAGATCAGCTTGGATGCACCCTGTTCGTCCGCAACAAGGCCGGCACCACGCTGACCCAGGCAGGACGGCAGTTTCAGCGCCACGCCTCCACGCTGGTCCGCACGGTCGAGCTGGCACGCCACGACATCGGACTGCCGGAAGGCTTCAGCGGCACGCTGACGGTCGGCTGCCGCATCGGGCTGTGGGAAGAATTCCTGCTCCAATGGCTGCCGGAAATGCAGCAGAGCAACCCGACCATCTCGATTCGGGCGGAAAGCGGCATCGAACCCGAGATCATGCAGGGCCTGATCGAAGGCCGGCTGGATGTCGGCTTGATGTACACGCCGCAGAGCCGGCCCGGCCTGCAGGTGCAGCAACTGTTCGAGGAGCGCCTGGTGATGGTCTCGACCACGCCGGACAGTCCGCCGACGCCGCAAGCCGGCTACGTCTATGTCGATTGGGGCCCGGAATTCTACGCCCGCCACAGCGCATGCTTCCCCAATTTCGGCGGCTCGGCGCTGAACGCCAGCATCGGCTGGCTCGGCCTGCAGCACATCCTGAAAAGCGGCGGCTCAGGCTACTTCCCTGCCCGCATCGTCTCGCGTTATGTCGAGGCCAGGACCCTGCACATCGTCGACGGCGCGCCTGAATTCTTCATGCCGGCCTATGTGGTGTTCCCGGTCGATCACGACGAACAGATCCTCGGCAGCGCGCTCGCGATCATGCATCGCATCGCCAACCAGCAGGATGCCGCGCCGGGCAACAGCTACATGCTGAAGCGGACGCGGGCCCGCGGCGCGCCGGCCCATACCTGATCGGCGAATTGTAAATTCAGGAAAGTGACGCGAGGCGGCAGGATATCCTGCCGCCTCGCATTTTTGGATCTCTGTTTGAGCATGATCCTGCCGGAAAATCGTTTCGCACTTTTCCGGATCATGCTTTAGCGCGGCTGCGCGCGGATTTCCTTCGCCGCCGCCACCATGTTGGCCAGCGCCGGAGCGACCTCTTCCCACTTGCGCGTCTTCAGCCCGCAATCCGGATTGATCCACAACTGCTCGTCCGCCAGACGGCCGCGCGCCAGCTTCAACAGCTCGGTCATCTCGCCGACCTCCGGCACGCGCGGCGAATGGATATCGTAGACGCCGGGGCCGATCTCGTTGGGATAGGCGTAGGTCCGGAACGCGTCGAGCAACTCCATCTTGGAGCGCGAGGTCTCGATCGAGATCACGTCGGCATCCATCGCGCCGATCGCATCGATGATGTCGTTGAACTCCGAATAGCACATGTGGGTGTGGATCTGGGTCTCGTCCTTCACGCCGGAGGCGCAAAGCCGGAAGCTGCCCACCGCCCAATCGAGATAGCTTGTCCACTCCGACCGGCGCAGCGGCAATCCCTCGCGCAGCGCTGCCTCGTCGATCTGGATCATCGCCGCACCGGCCTTTTCCAGATCGAGCACCTCGTCGCGGATCGCCAGCGCGATCTGACGGCACGATTCGCTGCGCGGAATATCATCGCGCACGAACGACCAGTTGAGGATCGTCACAGGGCCGGTCAGCATGCCCTTGACCGGCTTTGCGGTCAGCGACTGGGCGTATTGCCACCACTCCACCGTCATCGGCTTCGGGCGCGAGACATCGCCGAACAGGATCGGCGGCCGCACGCAGCGCGAGCCATAGCTCTGCACCCAGCCGTTCTTGGTGAAGGCAAAGCCGGCAAGCTGCTCGCCGAAATACTGCACCATGTCGTTGCGCTCGAACTCGCCATGCACCAGCACATCGAGACCAATATTGTCCTGCCAGTGGATGGTGCGCGCCGTCTCCTCGCGCAGGAACTTGTTGTAGTCGGTATTCGACAGTGCGCCCTTGGTGTGAGCGGCACGCGCCTTGCGCACTTCGCTGGTCTGCGGGAACGAGCCGATGGTGGTGGTGGGGAATGCCGGCAGCTTGAACTTGTCGCGCTGGATCCTGGCGCGCGCCGCAAACGGGCTCTTGCGGCTCATCATGTCGGGTGTGACCGCCTTCAGACGATCGGCAACCGCCTTGTTGTTGACCTTTAGCGAGGTCTTGCGCGCCGCCGCGGCAGCAGCGGACGCGTCGAGCTCGGCGGTAACCCCGGCGCGGCCGGAGACAAGCGCCTTGCCCAACGTTGAGAGCTCGCTCATCTTCTGCAGCGAGAATGCCAGCCAGCTCCTGATATCGGCATCGAGACGGGTCTCGGCCTCGAGATCGATCGGCACATGCAGCAGCGAGCAGGACGGCGCCACCTGCACGCGATCCTTGCCGCGCTGCGCCACCACCGGTTCGATACGATCGAGGATCGCCGGCAGGTTGGCGCGCCAGATGTTGCGGCCGTCGATCACACCGAGCGACAGCACGAGATCGGGCCTCGCCTTCTTCAGTACGGTGTCGAGTTGTTCCGGCGCACGCGCAAGATCGAGATGCAGTCCGGCGACCGGAAGCTGCAGCGCGGTGTCGAGATTGTCGCCGAGCGCGCCGAAATAGGCCGCCAGCATGACCTTGACCTGCGGCACCGCCCGCGCGATCGCGGCATAGGCACGGCGCAGCGCGTTGCGCTCCTCATCAGTCAGATCGACCACCAGGCAAGGCTCATCGATCTGCACCCATTCCGCGCCCTCCGCGGCCAGGCGCTTCAACACCTCGACATAGACCGGCACAAGGCTATCAATCAGCGACAGCGGATTGAACGACGCATCCTTGCTCTTGCCGAGCTTGAGGAAGATCACCGGGCCGACCAGCACCGGACGGGTCTGGAAGCCGAGCGCCTTGGCCTCGCGATATTCATCGATCAGCTTGGTGGAGGACAGCGCAAAGGTCTGCCCCTTGCTGAACTCCGGTACCATATAGTGATAGTTGGTGTCGAACCACTTCGTCATTTCCTGCGCCGGCACGCCGTGGCCGGTGTGATGCACATGGCCATGCGCGCAGGTCTCGCCGCCGCCTTCCGCGCCGCGCGCCATCGCGAAGTAAGTCGCGAGCGACACCGCGTTGCCCTTCCAGCCGTAGATTTGCGGAATCGCGCCGACCATCACGCTGGTGTCGAGCACCTGATCGTAGAACGAGAAATCGTTCGACGGAATCACGGTGATGCCGCGCGCCTTCTGCCGCGCCCAGTTGTCGGCGCGCAGTTTCGCGGCGGTCTCCAGTAGCGATTTTTCGTCGGATTTGCCGGCCCAGAAGCTTTCCAGCGCGGTTTTCAATTCGCGATGCGGGCCGATACGCGGCGTGCCGAGGCTGGCGACGGCGACGGAAACAGAAGAAACAGACATGGCTCAACTCCAGATGTGGGAGCAAAGGCCAGAGCGACGCGCGCCGAGGCACGCGGCACAGTGCCGCCGCCACAACCGCACCACCGGACACCCCGCCCGAGGACGTTCATGCTGTCGAGGCAGGTCTCCTGGCTCGCGGGTCCGCGCCATGGCCCAGCCTTCCCGAAACCGAAAGTTTCAGTGGCACCGATGGACAATGGCTCGCCGCTTACAGTTGCGGGGGCAGCTCCGGCTTTGGCTTTGCCGTACCGGATTCCCTCTTAGCCTCGCGACAAATGCCGCGAGGACCACGACAGCCCACAGCTAAGGATCAATTCCCACGCCCGTCAAAGGGGATGTGGCCCACTCAGGCCGCGCCATCCGGCTCATCGTCCGGATTGGGCCGGCCGTAAAACTGGGTTCCGATCTCGATCGGATCCCGGCCCTGGCTGCGACGATGCGCATTCGTGTCGCGCAGCGAGTAGACGCAGCCGCAATATTCCTGCTGGTAGAATTCCTCGCGCTTGCTGATCTCGATCATGCGGGCGGAGCCGCCGCCCTTGCGCCAGTTATAGTCCCAGTAGGACAGACCCTCGTAACGCGACGCCGCGCGCTGTCCGCAATCGTTGATCTGCACCATGTTCTTCCAGCGCGAGATGCCGAGCGAACTCGTCATCACTGGAAAACCGTGCTCATGCGCGTACAGCGCGGTGCGCTCGAAGCGCATGTCGAAGCACATGGTGCAGCGGATGCCGCGTTCCGGCTCCCACTCCATGCCCTTGGCGCGCGCGAACCAGTTGTCCTTGTCATAGTCGGCATCGACAAACGGCACGCCGTGCTTCTCGGCAAAGCGCACGTTTTCATCCTTGCGCAGGAGATATTCGCGCTCGGGATGGATGTTCGGATTGTAGAAAAAGATGGTGTAGTCGACGCCGGAAGCGAGCATCGCCTCCATCACCTCGCCGGAACAGGGCGCACAGCAGGAGTGCAGCAAGACCTTGGTCTCGCCGCCCGGCGGAATCAGCTTTTTGCGCTCGCTCAGTTCCATTCCGGCTTTTTAGCAGGTTGTTGAAAATCCGCCACCCGCGTTCCGGCGTGCCCCGGACGCGGATAGCGGCATGAAATGCCGCGCCGCTGATCCGGGGCCGTTCCAGCACCCGGCGTTTGCAACGGTCCCGGCTCTGCAATGCACCGCTCGCGCGCTGCATCGAGTCCGGGACACGGCACAATTTATAAGCGACTACTCGGCGGCGCGCGGAACGATGGTCTCGACGATCGAGGCATCCAGCGCCTCATAATCATGAAGTCGGATCGTGGCATAAAGTTCAGCCCGGGTCTGCATGTCCGGAACCGCCCCCTCGGTGCTGCCATTCTTCTTCAGCGTGGCGTAGAGCTTTTCCTGCGCCTTGTTGGCGACGCGCAGCGAGGACACCGGCCAGATGACCATGCGATAACCCATCGCCTCAAACTCGGAGGCGGTGATGAACGGCGTCTTGCCGAATTCGGTCATGTTGGCGAGCAGCGGCACCCCCGGCAGGCGCTTGGCCACTTCCTGGAACATCTCGCGCGAGGTCAGCGCCTCCGGGAAGATCGCATCCGCGCCGGCCTCAAGGTAAAGCTTGATGCGCGCCACCGCGCCGTCGATGCCCTCGCTCGCTGCAGCATCGGTGCGGGCGATGACGAACAGATGCCGCCGCGCCTTCACCGCTGCCGCCACCTTGGCCGCCATGTCGCGCGGATCGGCCAGCTTCTTGTCGTTGAGATGGCCGCACTTCTTCGGCAGCAATTGATCCTCGATATGGACCGCGCCGGCGCCGGCATCCTCGAAAGCGCGCACCATGTTCATCACATTGAGCGCCTCGCCGTAGCCGGTATCGCCATCGACCAGCACCGGCAGCGCGCTTGCCCGCGCGACCTGGCGGACGAAGAAGCAGACTTCATCCACCGTGATCATGCCGAGATCGGGCAATCCCATCGATGCCGTCATCGCCGCGCCCGACAGATAGAGCGCATCGAACCCGGCATCTCGCGCCTGGATCGATGCCATGCCGTTATGCGCGCCCGGAATCTGCAGAATGCCCGGACGCTTCAGCAATTCGCGGAAACGCTCGCCGGCCGGAGCCGAAGGCAACGTTGCGCCGATAAGATAGGTCATGGCGTGATCCTCGATGATGCCTCAGGCGGCGCGAGTCTTGGCGGAAGCTTTGCCGCGCGCCTCGATCGGCACGAACTTCAGGTTCTCCGGTCCGACATAATTGGCCGACGGGCGGATGATCTTGTTGTCGATGCGCTGCTCGATCACATGCGCCGACCAGCCGGAGGTGCGCGAAATCACGAACAGCGGCGTGAACATCGCGGTCGGAACTCCCATCGCATAATACGACGCGGCACTGAACCAGTCGAGATTGGCGAACATCTTCTTGGTCTCGGCCATCACCGCCTCGATCCGGTCGGCGATCTCGAACATCCGCATGTCGCCGCGCTCGGCGGAGAGGTTGCGGGCGACTTCCTTGATCACCTTGTTGCGCGGATCGGAGACCGTATAGACCGGATGGCCGAAGCCGATCACCACTTCCTTGGCCTCGATGCGGCGACGGATATCCGCTTCCGCCTCATCCGCATCGCGGTAGCGCTGCTGGATCTCGAACGCCACTTCGTTGGCGCCGCCGTGCTTGGGACCGCGCAGCGCGCCGATGCCGCCGGTGATCGCCGAATACATGTCCGAACCCGTGCCGGCGATGACGCGCGCGGTGAAAGTCGAGGCGTTGAACTCGTGCTCGGCATAGAGGATCAGCGAGGTGTGCATCGCCCGCTCGTGCGAGGCGGACGGCTTCTTGCCATGCAGCAGATGCAGGAAGTGCGCGCCGATCGAGTCGTCGTCGGTCTCGACATCGATGCGCTTGCCGTTGTGCGAGAAGTGATACCAGTACAGCAGCATCGAGCCGAGCGAGGCCATCAGGCGGTCGGCGATGTCGCGCGCGCCCGGATGGTTGTGGTCGGGCGCTTCCGGCAGCACGCAGCCGAGGATCGAGACGCCGGTGCGCATCACGTCCATCGGATGGGCGGCGGCCGGAATCTGCTCCAGCGTGGCCTTCACCGCAGCCGGCAGACCGCGTAGCGCCTTCAGCTTGGCCTTGTAGCTGGCAAGCTCGGGACGGGTCGGCAGCGAGCCGTGCACCAGAAGATAGGCGATCTCCTCAAACTCGCAGGTTTCCGCGACATCGAGAATGTCGTAACCGCGATAATGCAAGTCGTTGCCGGTGCGCCCCACGGTGCACAGCGCCGTGTTGCCGGCGAGCACGCCGGACAGCGCGACGGATTTCTTCGGGGCGGGTTTGGTGGTCGCTTCCATGAACGTGTCTCCTGTGGGCCGTTAGCGCTTCGCGCCTGCCTGCCAATCGAAAATGCCGTGCGGCGATGCCTTGCCGAGCGCCTTGGCATCGACGGTGAATGTCAGCTCGTTCAGCTCGCCCGCCTTGAGCGAAGTCAGACGCTCGACCGTGGCGATGAAACGATCCTGCTCGGCCGGGGCGATGACGCCTTCCGCCAGCGTGCGGAATTTCTTGACGTAGTCCGGACGCTTGAAGGGGCGCGCGCCGAGCGGATTGGCATCGGCGATGGCGAGTTCATCCTCGATCACCTTGCCGTCCTTCAGCTTGACCACGACCTTGCCGCCGAACGCCTTCTCCTTCGGATCATGGCTGTGATAGCGGCGGGTCCATTCCGGATCTTCCACCGTCGAGATCTTGTGCCACAGCGTCACGGTCTCGGGGCGCTGCGCGCGCTCCGGCGCGTAGGAGCGTTCGTGATGCCAGCCGCCGTCTTCCAGCGCGACAGCGAAGATGTACATGATCGAGTGATCGAGCGTTTCGCGGCTCGCCTTCGGGTCCATCTTCTGCGGATCGTTCGCGCCGGTGCCGATCACATAATGGGTGTGATGGCTGGTGTGGATGACGATGCTCTCGACCTTCGACAGGTCGCCGATCTTCGGGCCCATGCGGCGGGCAAGATCGATCAACGCCTGGCTCTGATATTCCGCCGAATGCTCCTTGGTGTAGGTCTCGAGAATGGCGCGCTTGGGCTCGCCCTTCTCCGGCAGCGGCACCACATACTGCGCCTTCGGGCCGCCGAGCAGCCAGGCGATGAAGCCGTCCTCGCCCTCATAGGCCGGTGACGGCGCGCCCTCGCCGCGCATGACGCGATCGACCGACTCGATCGCCATCTTGCCGGCGAATGCCGGGGCGTAGGCTTTCCAGCTCGAAATCTCGCCCTTGCGCGATTGCCGCGTGGTGGTGGTGACATGCAGCGCCTGCTGCACGGCCTGGAAGATCATCTCGGTCGGCAGCTTCAGGAGCGTGCCGATGCCGGCCGCGGCCGACGGGCCGAGATGGGCGATATGATCGATCTTGTGCTCGTGCAGGCAGATGCCCTTGACCAGATCGACCTGGATTTCATAGCCGGTGGCGAGGCCGCGGACGAGATCGGCGCCGCTGAGGTTGCAGTGCTGCGCGACGGCAAGGATCGGCGGGATGTTGTCGCCGGGGTGCGAATAGTCGGCGGCG
Organism: uncultured Afipia sp.; assembly: GCA_964384815.1. Lineage (GTDB taxonomy): Bacteria > Pseudomonadota > Alphaproteobacteria > Rhizobiales > Xanthobacteraceae > Afipia. The sequence continues at coordinate 665,168 of CAYLLZ010000001.1, forward strand.
AGGAAGGTGTCGTGGAAATCGAGTTCGCGTACCGCGACGCCGTTGGCCCACGCGGCCCATTCCGGCGAAACGCGTTTGTTCCTGTCGAGGCCGAACACCGTCGCGCCCGGCTGATAGGGATGCGCCTCAGCCTGCGCCCGCGCGCTGGCCGCCGGCCGTCGCGCCACCGAGGCCGCCGCCACCGACGCGTTGTCGATGATGCGGTTGCCGATCATCTCGACCACCTCGTTCTCCACCGCCACCGGATCGGAGGCGACCTCCGCGATCTTCCACGCCAGTTGGTCGGCGCGCTGCAGAGGCTCGGCGGATTTGTAGGTGCGAACGGTATGCTGCTTCACTTGCTGGTTCCTCGTCGGCTTAGACAGTGGTGGTGGTGTTTTTCGCGATCGGGACCGGACGGCCGTCCTCGCCGATCGCGACCATTTCAAAGGTGCCATGCATGGCGCGGCTGCGCTGGCCGCTCGCGACCTCCTCGCGGAAGATCTCGACCGCCACGGTCATCGAGGTTCGGCCCGAGCGCACGACGCGCGCAACGATCTCGATCAATTCGCCAACCTTGACGGGCTCCCTGAATTCGACGGTGTCGCTGCGCACCATCACGACATTGCGGCCGGCATGGCGGGCGCCGGCGGCGAACGCCGCCTTCGACATCAGGCTGAGGGCAGTGCCCGCGAACAGCGTGCCGTAGTGGTTGGCGTGTTCGGGAAACACGACTTCGGAAAAGCGCGTTTCGACCGGCTGGGGCGGCTCGGAGGCACCAAATGACATGGAATAAACTCCCGACGGGGGCGAAATCGCTTTGCCGGCCGGCACCATATCCACCCCGACTGGGGTTGGGAACGTCATAAATAGTATAGCTATTCCCCGGGCCCTGCCAGAACAGCAAGGTATTGCAACCGGTTAACAGGCGGCACGGGAATGAGGCGGCGCGCTGTTCGCGCACCGCGAACGACCGGACCAAGGATCAAATATATGTCGCTCAAACATGACGGGCGCGCTGTGGCGCGCCCGCATTTCTCATGGGCCTTGGGCCTCAGTGATAGAGCTGCAGTTCCGGGCGCGAATCCGGAATGAAGCCGTCCTTGTTCGGCATCGCGATCTTCGGCAGCGTCTCGGCATTCACCGTATCGGTCGGCTTGATGATCTTCGCCTCCGACAGGATATACGCCACCACGGCATAGACTTCGTCGTTCTTCAACGAGCCGGGCGCGCTGAACGGCATCGCCCGCTTGACGTAGTCGAACAGCGTGGTCGCGTAAGGCCAGTAGCTCTCCACCGTCTTCACCGGCGTCTTGGTCGCCAGCGATCCACGACCACCGATCAGCTTGTCGCCGCCGATCCCCTTCGCCGGATTGCCTTCGAGCTTGTCGCCATGACACGCCGCGCAGTTCTCGGCGAAGACCTTCGCGCCCGCTGTTCCGGTGCCGCTGCCCGGCGGCAGACCGCGACCGTCCGGCGGGATCGAGAAGAAGCCGGAGAGTTCGGCCGGATCGACCTTGGTGCCGAAACCATATTGGTCGGTGACGGCCTGCGCGAACACCGCAGACGACAAAAGGCCAGCCAGTATCGTGCCTCCAAGCACAGTTTTAAGCGTGGACATTGGCGACATCTCCCGTTTCGTTGACGGCCCAGCTCTGGATCGCATTGAGGTGATAGATCGAGCCGAATGGTCCGTTCGATCCACGAATGGCGATCAGTTGCTTGAGAGTCGGCTGCACATAACCGGTGTCGTCGGTGCAGCGGCTTTGCAGAATGGCAGCCTTGCCATCCCACATCCACGGGAAGCTGAAGCGCACGGTGCAGATCGGCTCCGGCGTGGAATCGATCCGTGCCGGATACCAGGTCTTGCCGCCATCGACCGACACATCCACCGACTGGATGCGGCCGCGCCCGGACCAGGCGAGACCCTGGATGTTGTAGAAGCCCGCTCCCGGCAGCTTCATGTCACCCGACGGGAAGGTGATCACCGACTTCGCATCCATCTCCAGACTGAAGATGCGCGCCTTCCCGTCGCCGAGCAGATCGGTGTATTTCGAGGTTTCCTCGCGCGTCATGAACGGCTTGTCGCTGACCTCGAGCCGCCGCAGCCATTTGATGTGGGTGTTGCCCTCATAGCCGGGCAGCAGCAGCCGAAGCGGATAGCCCTGCTCGGGACGCAAGGCCTCGCCGTTCTGCCCATAGGCGATCATCGCGTCCTTCAGCATCTTCTCCATCGGAATGCTGCGCGTCATCACTGCGGCATCGGCGCCCTCGGCCAGCACCCATTTCGCGTCGGTCTTGAGACCGACCTCTCTGGCGATGGTCGCGAACGGAACGCCGGTCCATTCCGATGTGCTGAGCAGCCCGTGGGTGCCCTGCACCGTTTTCAGCGTCGGCTTGTTCCATTCGGTGAGGCCGTTGCCGGAGCATTCGATGAAATGCTTGTGCGTCACCGCCGAGAAACGCTTGATATCCGCCATGCTGAACTTCTTGGCGGTATCCACCATGCCGTGCACGATGAGGCTGTGCTTGGCAGGATCGATGGTGGGAATGCCGCCATGATGCCGTTCGAAATGCAGGCCTGACGGCGTGAGATTACCGAGGCCCTTGTCGAGCGGCGTCATGCTCCATGAGGTAAACTCGTTGGCGGTCGGATAGCGCCAGCGCACCTCGGTTTCGAATTGCGAGCGCGAACCGTAACCGCCATCGGCGGCGACAGCACGCCCCTGCTCTTTTGTCGGATCGTCCGGAACATCGAAATGAAACGCGCCGGGCGGTGCTTTCTTGTCGTCGGCATAGGCCAATGCGCTGGAGCCGACAACGCCGGCAAGCGAGCCGGCGGCAAACAGGAATTTTCGTCGATCGGTGATGGCGGCACGCGGAAACATGCCGTCCTTGCAGTCGCACTCTTCTTGCTGTCGTTGAGCAATGTGGCGTTCTTCGGCCAGGATCATTTGCTCGGCCATATGACGAGCTTTCTCGTCATAGATGGCGTTTCCTTCGCTTTTCATGTCTCTCTCCATAAGAGATTGAGCATCACTTGGAGAGCCCACTACGCCTAGTGAACCCTCATCGGCGCCGTCATCCCCGCCCGGTTCCTCCGGACGCGGACAACAGTTTATTCTATCTACTAGTAGGTAGGTGTAAACGACCGCGCCTGCGACAGATTTGATTTTTCCGCTATTCCGGACGGTCGTGGCCGATCTATAAGAGCAGGAAAATTCCGCCAGCCAGAACGATTCCCCCATGAAGCCCGTTGTCGTGACCGAGACCAAGACGCAGCTTTTGAGAAGCGCCGAGACCTTGATCCGGCGCCGGGGATATTCCGGGTTCAGTTACGCCGATCTGTCGGACGCCGTCGGAGTGAAGAAGGCCAGCATCCATCATCATTATCCGACCAAGGAGCGGCTCGTCGCGTCTGTGCTGGCGGCCTATCGATCGCGATATGCGGATGGACTCGCGCATATCGAAAAACGGCACGAGCATGCGCTGGATCGTATCGACGCCTACGGCCGTCTTTATCTCACCGGTGTCGATCAGAATCTGGGCTGCTTATGCGCGGCGCTCGCCGCCGAGCTTGAGACGCTGCCCGCAAGTTTGCGCGACGGCACAACGGCGTTCTTTCAGGAACATATCGGCTGGCTGGAGAAAATATACGCCGATGGATTGTCCCGCGGCGACGTCCGCAACACCATCAAGGCGAAGGAAGCGGCCCGCTTCATCGTCTCGGCATTGGAAGGCGGCCTGATGATGGAGCGGATGGTCTCGGGACGGTCGGGCTTCAAAATGACCCTTTCGGCCATTCGGAAAATGCTCGGCCCGTAAGGCCGTCTCGCCGGGCGGCCAACATCGCAGCCCGTCCCCAGACCACGAGGATCACCGCAGTGCGCCTGCGATGATCCGATTTATTGCCGCGGCCGATTACTCGGCGGCGCTGCGCAGCTCAGCCTTCTCCACCTTCACCGCGCAGAACTTGAATTCGGGAATCTTTCCGAACGGATCAAGCGCGGGGTTGGTCAGAAGGTTTGCCGCAGCTTCGGCGTAGCAGAATGGCATAAACGCCATGTTCTCCGGCACGTCGCGGTCCGAGCGCGCCTTGATCTCGACGGCGCCGCGCCGCGTCTCGACGCGGACGAAATCGCCAGGCCAGACGTTGAGCCGGCGCATATCCTTCGGCGACAGGAACACCGTCGCCTCCGGCTCGATGCTGTCGAGCACGCCGGCACGGCGTGTCATCGAGCCGGTATGCCAGTGCTCAAGAATACGGCCGGTCGAGAGCACCATCGGATACTCCTCGTCCGGAATTTCGTCGGGCGGCGTGACGTGCGCGGGCACAATCCTGGCGCGGCCGCTCTCGGTCGGGAAGCCCGTGGTGAAGATGATCTCGTTGCCGGGCTTGTGCGGATCGTCCACCGGATAGGTGACCGCCCCTTCCCGTTCCAGGCGCTCCCAGGTGATGTTGGTCAGCGACGGCATCAGACTTGCCATTTCGGTGAAGACATCACCGACGCTGGCGTAGTTCCAGTCGCAACCCATGCGGTTGGCGATCTCCTGGATGATCCAGATGTCCTGACGCGCATCTCCCGGCGGCTTCAGCACCTGACGCGAAATCTGCACGCGGCGGTCGGTGTTGGTGAACGAGCCGACCTTCTCGGCGAACGCCGAGGCCGGCAGGATGACGTCGGCATGGAACGCGGTTTCGGTGACGAACAGATCCTGCACCACGAGATGATCCAGCTTGGCGAGCGCCTCGCGCGCATGTTGCAGGTCGGGATCGGACATCGCCGGATTCTCGCCCTCGATATACATGCCGTTGATGGTGCCGGCGTGGATCGCGTTCATGATCTCGACCACGGTCAATCCCGGCACCGGATCGAGTTCCTGCTTCCAGACCTCCTCGAACGGCGTGCGCAGATCGGTGCGGCCGACCGGTTGATAGTCCGGCAGCAGCATCGGGATCAGGCCGGCGTCGGATGCGCCCTGCACGTTGTTCTGGCCGCGCAGCGGGTGAAGCCCCGTGCCCGGTCGGCCGATCTGGCCGGTAATCAGCGCAAGCGCGATCAGGCAGCGCGAATTGTCGGTGCCATGGACATGCTGACTGATGCCCATGCCCCAGAAGATGATCGACGATTTCGCCTTGGCATAAAGCCGGGCGACCTCCTTGAGGGTCTCGGCGGGAATGCCGCAGATCTTCTCCATCTTCTCCGGGGGGAATTCCTTGATCTTCTCCTTGAGCTCCTCGAAGCCCTCGGTGTAGCCGGCGATGTATTGCTTGTCGGTCAGGTCCTCGGTGATGATCGTGTGCAGCATGCCGTTCAGCATCGCGACGTCGGCGCCCGGCTTGAACTGCAGGTTCCGATAGGCAAGGCGCGACAGCGGCTGCTTGCGCGGGTCCATGACGATGAGCTTGGCGCCGTTCTGCTTCACCGCATTCTTGAAGAAGGTCGCGGCGACCGGGTGGTTCGCGGTCGGGTTGGAGCCGATCACGATGATCACTTCAGCGTCGAGGGCGGCGGAGAACGGCGCCGACACCGCGCCGGAATTCACGCCCTCCATCAGCGCGGCAACCGACGAGGCGTGACACAGCCGCGTGCAGTGGTCGACGTTGTTGGAGCCGAAGCCGGTGCGCACCAGCTTCTGGAACAGATACGCCTCTTCGTTCGATCCCTTGGCGGAGCCGAAGCCCGCCAGCGCCTTCGGACCTCTCTCGTCGCGGATCTTGACCAGACCCTTGGCGGCCAAATCCAGCGCCTCTTCCCACGAGGCTTCGCGGAAATGCGTGAACGGATTGGCCGGGTCGACCTGATCCATCGCGCTCTTCTTCGCGTTCGGCAGCCGGATCAGCGGCTTGGTAAGGCGATGCGGATGGTGAATGTAGTCGTAGCCGAAGCGACCCTTGACGCACAGGCGGTTGTGGTTCGCCGGGCCGTCGCGGCCCTCGGCGTAAACGATCTTCTCGTCCTTGACGTGATAGGTGACCTGGCAGCCGACACCGCAGAACGGGCACAGCGAGTCGACCTTGCGGTCGGCATAGACCTCGCGGGTGTCGTGCTGCGCATCGAGCAGCGAGGACGGCATCAGCGCGCCGGTCGGGCACGCCTGCACGCACTCGCCACAGGCGACGCAGGTCGATTCGCCCATCGGGTCGTCGAAGTCGAACACGATCTTGGCATCATGGTTGCGATAGGCCATGCCGATGACGTCGTTGACCTGCACCTCGCGGCAGGCGCGCACGCACAGGCCGCACTGGATGCAGGCGTCGAGATTGACGCTCATCGCCGGGTGGCTGTAGTCACCGGTCCAGCGCTCGGCGGCCGGAAAACGGCTCTCCGTGACATGAACCCGATCGGCCCAGTTCCAGAACTTCGAATCCGGATCGTGCGAGGTCTCGCGTGCCGGTTGGTCGGCGACCAAAAGCTCCATCACCATCTTGCGGGCGGAGGTAGCGCGGTCGCTCGCGGTCTTCACCTTCATGCCGACGGTCGGCATACGTTTGCAGGACGCCGCAAGCACGCGCTCGCCCTCGACCTCGACCATGCAGGCGCGGCAATTGCCGTCGGCGCGATAGTCCGGCTCCGGCGAATAGCACAGATGCGGAATCTCGGTTCCCTCGCGTCTGGCGACCTGCCAGATCGTTTCGCCCGGCGCCGCCTCGACCATCTTGCCGTCGAGTTCAAATTGAATCTTGGTCATTCGGCAGCCTCCTTCGGCGCGAACTCCTCAGGGAAATACTTAATCACGGATGTCAGCGGATTCGAGGCCGCCTGGCCGAGACCGCAGATCGACGCATCGCGCATGGTCTGGCTCAATTCATTGAGAAGATCGCGATCCCACGCCCGCGTCTCCATCAGCTTGGCCGCCTTCTGCGTGCCGACCCGGCACGGCGTGCACTGGCCGCAGCTCTCGTCCTCGAAGAACTTCATCAGATTGAGCGCGGCGTCCTTGACGTCATCCTTGTCGGACAACACCACCACCGCGGCCGAGCCGATGAAGCAGCCGTATTTTTCCAGCGTGCCGAAATCGAGCGGAATGTCGTTCATCGACGCCGGCAGGATACCGCCGGACGCGCCGCCCGGAAGGTACGCGCGGAACTTGTGGCCGTCGGCCATGCCGCCGCAGAATTCCTCGATCAGTTCCTTGATCGTGACACCGGCTGGCGCAAGCTTGACGCCCGGATTCTTGACACGGCCGGACACCGAATAGCTGCGCAGACCGTGACGGTCGTTGCGGCCCTGCCCGTGCCACCATGCCGCACCCTTCTCGACGATGTCGCGGACCCACCACAACGTCTCGATGTTGTTGATGAGCGTCGGCAGGCCGAACAGCCCGACCTGGAACGGGTAAGGCGGCTTGTGACGCGGCAGGCCGCGCTTGCCCTCGATGCTCTCCAGCAGCGCCGATTCCTCGCCGCAGATATACGCGCCGGCACCGCGCCGCAGATAAAGCTTCGGACCGCCCGGCGGCAGCTTGGCGATTTCGCGCTGCAGGATCTCGCGGCAGGCCGGATATTCGTCGCGCAGATAGATGTAGACCTCGCCGGCCTCGACCACATGCGCGCCGATCAGCATGCCCTCGATGAAGCGATGCGGATCGCTCTCCAGATAGAAGCGATCCTTGAAGGTGCCGGGTTCGCCCTCGTCGCCGTTGATCGCCATCATGCGCGGACCGGGCTCACCGAGCACCGCGCGCCACTTGCGTCCCGTCGGGAAGCCTGCGCCGCCGAGGCCACGCAGCGATGCGTCGTCCAGCGCCTTGAGCAGATCGTCCCTGGACATCTCGCCCGAGCGCACCTTGTTCAGGAGCTTGTAGCCGCCGTCCGCGACATAGGCGTCGTAGTCAACATACTTGGGCAGATGCGCGTGGGTGTCGCCGGCCTTTGCCGTCGCGAGCACGTTCTCGACCGTGGCGTGATCGACGAAGTTGTGTCCGACTTCCGCTGCCGGCGCGGTGTCGCAACGGCCGACGCAAGGCGCGCGCACGACGCGCACGCCGGGGCCGGCCTTGTTCTGCAATTCCTTGAGCAGGGTTTCAGCGCCGAGCATCGCGCAGGTCAGCGAGTCGCATACGCGGATAGTCAGCGGCGCGATGTCGGGCTGGCCTTCCTTCACCACATCGAAGTGCGCGTAGAAGGTTGCGACCTCGAACACCTCGGCGAAAGCAAGCTTCATCTCGTCGGCGAGCGAGGCAAGATGAGCCGCGGAAATCTGGCCGTAAGTATCCTGAATGAGATGCAGATGCTCGATCAGAAAATCGCGGCGGCGCGGACGATCGCCGAGCAGGCGCTCGATTTCCTCGTTCGCCCGCGGATCGATCTGACGGCCCTTCGGCACCGCGCGGGCACGTCGCCGCCCCTCTCCCGGATGCTCGAACGGAATGACCTGCTGTTGCCCGGCGTGACTCATTAGAATTGCTCCAGTGTGGTCAAAACCATAAGGCGACTGGCATACAGAATGCAAGAAAGAAGCTGATTTTTTGAAATGAATGACGCGTCCCTGATCACGCGCGGCGGTCTCCGCATAGTCAAGCAGATCGAGCACTTGCTCGGCCGGCCGGCACAGCCGCACACCCTTCCAGGTTTCGACGATGGGGCACAATAAAAGTTCCGGCGAGCGCACCAGCAGATCCAGGATGGCCTCGTCATCCGGTTTGAGATGACCGACCGATCGCTGCGCTGCAACAAGACCGGATTTGCGGATCAGATCCCGCGCCGTGACCCGCATTTTGCGAATAAGGTAACCCAACCGGCTTTTGCTTGGCGGTGTCTGCAGATAGTCGATGATGCGCGGTGTGACGCCGCTCGCTTCGATCATCGCCAGAACCCGCAACGAGGTATTGGAAGCGGGATTATGATAAATCGTCACATCCTTGGAGCGAGACCGGCTTTTTTTGCGAAGCAAACTGCCCACGCGGCTGTTGTCAGATTTACTTCGGTCGGACGTCATTCCCCTGCCACCGCGCACATCGGCTCGCGACGCGATGGTCACAGTACCCCCATCCCCTGCCCCAAGGGCAAGGGATAAAATCACCGCAGGCGCTTCGCCATGCAGGCGAGCACATCGCGCAAGCCCATCGTTATGCACGCATCATACATAACGAAACTTTTTGAATGTCAGTCTGTCCGGTTGTCAGTGCGCTCCGGACCTTTGTGATGCGGATCGCGATCCATCTGATCGGGTTGCGGCGAAGGCTTCGGCCCGTCCTTTGAACCGCCATGCTTGCCGCCCATGTCCTGCGCACCCGGCAGATCGTTTTCGTCTGGCATTTGCTTCTTCCCTGTTTGCTTGCTCTAACGGCACCAACGCTCAACGCCGCGCGGCGCGTCAGGTTGCCTTGAATGTCCAATCTCGAATCCGCTCTCCAACTGGTGACGTCATTCGACGCTGGCCTGTTCCAGATCATTGAACTGTCGCTGATGGTCAGCCTGTCGGCGGTCGGTCTCGCCGCGTTGGTCGGCGTTCCGTTCGGCGCGCTGATTGCGCTCAACGATTTCCCGGGAAGAGGTTTCGTCGTCGTCACCATCAATGCATTGATGGGGCTGCCGCCAGTCGTGGTCGGACTGATCGTTTATCTCTCGCTGTCGCGCTCGGGTCCGCTCGGATCATGGGGCATCCTGTTCACGCCGCAGGCGATGATCATCGCGCAGACCATCCTGATCGCGCCGATCATCGCGGCGCTGACGCGCCAGACCATCGCCGACTTCTGGAACGAATATCGCGACGAATTGCTGGCGATGAATATCGGCCCGCTCGGTCGCGCCGCAACACTGATCTGGGATGCGCGCTTCAGCCTGATCACCGCCTTGCTCGCCGGGTTCGGCCGCGCCGCCGCCGAAGTCGGCGCCGTGATGATCGTCGGCGGCAATATCGACGGCTTCACCCGCACGATGACCACCACGATCGCGCTGGAAACCTCGAAGGGCGACCTGCCGCGCGCAATCGCCCTTGGCGTCGTTCTGATCGCCATCATCGTCGTGATCAACGGCCTTGCCTGGTGCGCGCAGCGCGTCAGCGAACGTTTCGGCGGAGCGTGATCGTGCGTGCGCCCGCCACCGATCTGCCGATTGTGCTGGAGCATGTCGATGTGCGCGACGGCGACACCACAATCCTCGACGACATCTCGCTGCGCTTTGCGGCGGGGCCGCCGACCATCGTGATCGGCCCCAACGGCTCGGGCAAGACCACGCTGCTGCGTGTCGCAATGGGCATGCGCGCCCCGACCGGCGGCCGCATCATGTGGGGCGGACGCGAGCGTGTCGCGCCGATCAAGCGCGCCATCGTCTTTCAGCGGCCGGTCATGCTGCGGCGAAGCGCCGCCGCCAACCTGCGTTATGCGCTGGCGAATGCGAATGTCCCGCGCAGCGAATGGCCGCGGCGCACAAGCGAACTGTTCGCGCTGGTCGGGCTCGAAGGACTGCAGGAACGGCCCGCGCGCAAGCTCTCCGGCGGAGAGCAGCAGCGGCTGGCGCTGGCCCGCGCGCTGGCCCGCGAGCCGGACGTACTGTTGCTCGACGAGCCGACCGCCGCGCTCGACCCTGCTTCGACCAAGGCGATCGAGGATGTCCTGCTCGCGGTCGCTGCGCGCAACATCAAGATCATCATGTCCACGCACGATCTCGGCGAAGCCCGCCGGCTCGCCGGCGATATCATATTGATGCATCGCGGCCGCATTATCGAAAGCAGCGCAGCCGCAACTTTCTTCTTCACTCCCCAAACTGAAGAGGCTCGCCGTTTCATCGGCGGCGAGCTTCTGATCTAGCGAAAGGACCTCGATATGAAATTCATTCGCGCCATTGCCGCGCTCGCAGCCATCGGCCTTCTGACCGTCGCGCAACAGCCTGCGACTGCGCAGGACACTTCGATCGTGGTGGCCTCCACCACCTCGACGCAGGATTCCGGATTGTTCGGCCATATCCTGCCGCTGTTCAAGCAGAAGACCGGAATCGAGGTGAAGGTGGTGGCGCAAGGCACCGGACAGGCGCTCGATACCGCGCGGCGCGGCGATGCCGATGTGGTGTTCGTTCACGCCAAATCCGCCGAGGAAAAATTCCTCAGCGAGGGCTTCGGCGTGAAGCGCTATCCGGTGATGTATAACGACTTCATCCTGATCGGCCCGAAGAACGACCCGACTGGCGTCAAGGGCAGCAAGGACATCGTGGCCGCGCTGAAGGCGATCAAGGACAAGGGCGCGCCGTTTATCTCGCGCGGCGACCGCTCCGGCACCCATGTCGCCGAGCTCAAGCTCTGGAAGGTCGCGGACATCGACATCGCGAAGGACAAGGGCCCCTGGTACAAGGAGATCGGCCAGGGCATGGGCGCCGCGCTTAACACCGCGTCGGCCTCCAACGCCTATGTACTGGCGGATCGCGGCACCTGGCTGTCGTTCAAGAACCGCGGCGATCTCGTCATCGCGGTCGAAGGCGACAAGCGGCTGTTCAACCAGTATGGCGTGATGCTGGTGAACCCGGACAAGCATCCGACGGTGAAGAAGGACGCCGGCCAGAAGCTGATCGACTGGCTGGTGTCGGCGGAAGGCCAGAAAGCGATTGCCGACTACAAGGTCGGCGGCGAGCAGTTGTTCTATCCGAACGCGAACGATCCCAACGCGTAAGCTGCAAACGCGGCGTCAGGCCGGACGGAAGCCGGCCTGCTCCAGCGCGGCGCGTGTCTCGCTCGATGCCAGGGAGTCAAGGAAGGCACGCACTGCGGGCCGCGCCTTCCGCGCCGAGACCAGCGCGAAATCGTAATGCTCCTCGGCCAGCGGGATGAAGCCGAGCCCGGCAGCGCGCGCGACCGGCGCGATGGTCACGCCCCAGTCGGCGCGGTTCTGCGCCACCGCCGCCGCGACAGCGTTATGCGACTTCGGCTGATTCCAGTAGCCGTCAGGCCGCGCCTCGCCGAGCAGACGATCGATCAGGATGCGCGTGCCGGCGCCCTGATTGCGATTGACCATCAGGCATGACGGATCGGCCAGCGCAGCCTTCACCGCGCCTTGCGCATCGCGTCCCTCGAAACGATTGTCGTCGGCGCGAAACACGATGCCCTGCATGCGCCGGTAGCCCGGCACGAGTTCAAGCCCCGGTACCAGAAACGGCACGTTGTAGGTGTCGGTCTTGTCGTCGAACAGATGGATCGGCGCGAGATCGCATTCGCCGCGCCGCGCCGCCGCGAGTCCTCCGAGGCTGCCGACTGGAATCGAGCGCACCGACAGGCCGCTCCGCACCAGCGGCGCGGTGACGATATCAAGCCCGGTGCAATGGCTGCCGACGATCACGAGATCAGGGACCCGCACATGCGGCGTGAACAGCGTCACTTCCGCTTCGGTGCCCGCCGGCATCTGATAGGCCAGCGCGTCGATGCGCAGGAAACCATCGGCCTGCGCGAACGCCGTGATCGCGCCCGAGCCCTTGCCGGACGGATAGGCGATCAAACCGTCCTCGCCCTCGACCAGCGAGACCATGACGAATTCGGTGCGGCCGAGTTCGGAAGCAATCCGCACCGGCACCTTGGCCATCACCTTGGCGTCGGGACGCGGCGGCAGTCCCGCCATCCGGCGCAGCACCGGCACGATCATGTCGTGGAAGGTGAACATTGCCGAGGTCGGAAAACCGGGCAGGATCACCACCGGCTTGCCGTCGCACACCGCAAGGCACAGCGGCTTGCCGGGCTTGAGCGCGACGCCGTGCGCAATCACGCCGGGCTTGCCGAGCCGGCCGATGATGCGATGGGAGACATCGCCCGCCCCTTTCGAGGTGCCGCCGGAGAGCACCAGCATGTCGCATTGCGCCAGCGCCGCGCGCATCGCGGCTTCGAGTTTGACTTCATCGTCCGGAAACGCGCCAACGAAAACAGCATCGCCGCCGTTCTCGGCGATGGCGGCGGTGACGATCGGCCCGTTGGTGTCGTAGATCGCGGCGGGTCGCAGTGGCTGTCCGGGCGGCACGAGTTCGTCGCCGGTGGAGAGGATCGCGACCTTCGGCTTGCACGCCACCCTCACCTCGGCGATGCCGCACGCCGCCAGCATGCCGACCTCACGCGAGCCGACGATGGTGCCGGCGCGCATCAGGGCTTCGCCGCGCGCGATGTCCGATCCGGCATAGGACACGAACTGGCCGGGCGATGCCGCACGGCGGATTTCGATGGCGCGGGCACCGGCCGGCTGGGTGTGCTCGATCATCACCACCGCGTCGGCGCCGCGCGGAACAGGGCCGCCGGTCGCAATCGACGTCGCGGTGCCGGGCGTCACCACAAGCTGCGGCGCGTCTCCGCAGGCAATGATCTCGTCGTTGAGCGCAAGACGAATGGCGGAGCCTTCCGCCGCCATCGCCAGATCGCTCGAGCGCACGGCGAAACCATCGACATTGGAGCGGTCGAACGGCGGTACATCGATCGGCGCGATCACATCCTCCGCGAGCGCAAGGCCGAGCGCATCGTTCAGCTTGCGCATCTCGCTACGCGCCGGCCGCGGAAATAGCGCGGCCTCAAAACGCGACAGCGCTTCCTCACGCGACAGAACGGTGAGGAACTGCTCCTGATCGAGGCTGGCCGAACGCGGCGGAGACGGAGGATTGGTCATGATCACCTGCTACACCACATCATTGTCGAGCAGCATCGCGCCGCACGGCGTGCCCGAGGCGTAGCCTTCGCTGTCGCCGGGCACCGCAAGCCACCCATCGGCCTGCGCCAGAAGACGCAGCGACAGATCGCCGACCGCAATCGGCTGCCAGCTCTCGCCCTCGCGCCTGACGAGAACGATATCGGCCATGCCCGGTCCGGACGCGATCTTGCGCGCCAGCGGCAACACCACCGGCGCCGCTGCACATATATAATGTCCCGACAGCCGATCCAGTGCGGGGCGCGCCAGCGTCAGCCACGCCGCCAAAGCCTGATCCGCCGCGCCCGGCAGCGCGGCGACCGGGCATGCACCGATCCGGCCCACCGCCGTGCTGCGCCCCGGCTGCAGCGCGATGCCATGCGCCTGCATTTCACCGTGCGTTGCAAGAGCATGGATCGCCGCATCGGCATGCCCTGCTCCGGTGCCACCGATCATCACCAAAAGATCGCAGGCGGACACATCGAGCGCGCCTGCAATCGATGCCGCATCGCGACCCGACGCATCGATGCAAACCACATCGGCACCGGCGCGCCGGGCGGCGGCGGCGACGAATTCCGTCGTCGTCGCACACGCGGACGGAACGTTGACGATTCTCAGGCGCGGCCGGCGCACATCGAGAGTTGCGAGGCCCAGCGCGCGGGCGATCAGCAGATCGAGCGGACCAAGCCTGCGTCCTTCCGCGATCGCGACGTCATCCGCACCGATGTCCTCCCCTGCGCGGCGGACATTGGCGCCGGGCGCGGACTCGCCCACCGCCTGCGCCAGCGGGCCGATTTGCTCCACCATGTCGGGTTCGATCACGCAATCGCAGCCGGACGGCAGCGCATCTCCGGCATTCACCCATTTCGGCGCGCCGGTCAGCGGCACCGGCGCATAGGACGACGCGCCGACAAGATCGGATGCGCGGAACGCCCAGCCATCGCGTATGGCGATGTCGTGCTCGGGCACAACACGGCCGATCCGCGCAAGACCCGCCGCGATGCAGCCCTCGGCCTGCACCAGAGGCATGGGCGTCGCCGCGACCGGCGCAAGGCCGTCGCACAGCAGTTTATGCGCCTGCTCCAGCGGCGTGAGGGATACGATGCTCTGTTGCGGTCCGGCCATCCGGATATGGTGGACCATTTACCGGCAGCTTTTGCAACCCGCCGGCAGAAGCGGCGGTGGCGTGCTGCCTTTATATATGTGCGATCGCCTGTGCGGCCGCGTCCGATCTACTTGCGGGCACGCGCCGCCTTCTCCGCCGCCCGGTATTGTTCGATACGCAGCTTGAGACCGGGGCGGCTGGCGCTTTCCACCAGCGCCGCAAGATCCGCGGCGCGGGTGTCCGGCGCGGTGAGATTGAGCAGCATGGTCTGCGACACCGGATCGAGCAGAGCCGCCCGCGCGATTGCCGCTTCGATCACGTCCGGCCACTCGTCCTGCGGCGCAAGCGAGGTGGCGAAACCGATCGTCTGCGCCTCGGCGGCGCCGAACATCCGGCTCGCCGAAAGGATCGAGCGCGCCGCATCGGCGCCCACACGGCCGACCAGCCGCCGCGTACCGAGCGCGATGCCGAAGCGCCAGCCCGGCATCCTGAATTTTGCATCGGGCGTCGCCACCCGCTGCGCGCACGAACAAAAGATATCGCAGCCCGCGCCGAGCACCTTGCCATGCGCCAGCGCCAGCGTGGCGAACGGCGCGTGCGCGATCCGCTGCAGCAGCAGCTCGATGCGGATCAGCTTGAGTACGAGGTCGCCGTCGCTCTGCGCATCCAGATCGCCGAGATCGAAACCCGAGCAGAAATTGGCGCCCGCTCCGCGAAACGCCATCAGCGTGGTGCCGTCGCGTTCGGCCTCATCCAGCACTGTCAGCAGCGATTCCACCAGCGTGGCGCTGAGCGCGTTGGATTTTTCCGGCCGCGTCAGGGTCACGTGCCGCGTCCGGCCGTCCCGCTCGACGGCGAGTTCTGCAGTCGTCATGTCAAATGATCCTTATTCTGCCGCGGCGGTCCTGAGATTGGCGAACACCTCCTCGTTGTGCGCGCCCAGCGCCGGCGGATCGCGCCGCACGCCGATGTTCTGTCCCGACATCAGCATCGGCGCGATCACCGTGCGGGTGCGATGGCCGCCGGGCAGATCGATCGGCTGCACCAGTCCGAGATGACCGACCTGAGGATCGGCCAGCGCCTCCGAATAGGTGTTGATCTCGCCGGAGGGCACGCCCGCATTGCCGAAGCGCTCCAGCCACACCGCTTTCGGCTCAAGCTGAAACACCGTCTCAAGAATATCGCGCAGCGCTTCCTGGTTCTTCGCCCGCATCCCCGGCGAGGTGAAGCGCGGGTCGTTGACGAGGTCCGGCAACATGACGATGTCGCAGACCTGTGCCCACAGCCGGTTGTTGCCGGCGGCAAGCGCGAACCAGCCATCGGCGGCACGGAAGGCCTGATACGGCGCGTTGCGCGGATGCGCCGAGCCAAGTTTCACCGGATCGACGCCAGTGCCGAAATACTGGCTGGTCTGCAGCGCGGCCACCGCCAGCGTCGCGCCCAGCATCGAGATGTCGAAGTGATCGCCGCCCTTCTTCTCACGCACCTTCATCAGGCCGCAGACCACGGAGAACGCGCCATAAAGCCCGCTAACGAAATCGCACAACGGCACGCCGCATTTCACCGGTGCGCCGCCCGCCTCGCCGGTCACGCTCATCACGCCAGCGATCGCCTGCAGCGTCAGGTCGAAGCCGCCCTGCTGCGAGCGCGGCCCGGTCTGGCCGAACGCCGAGATCGAGGCATAGACGAGGTCCGGCTGATCCTTCGACAGCGTCGCATAGTCGAGGCCGTTGCGCGCCATCACGCCGGGACGATAGTTCTCGATCACCGCATCGGCCGAGCGCACCAGCGCGCGCGCCGCTTGCAGATCCTTCGGGTTCTTCAGATCGAGCGTCACCGAGCGTTTGTTGCGATTGACCGAGGCGAAATTCTCGCTGTAGCCGTCCGACATCGGCGGCCATTGCCGCATGCCGTCGCCTTCCGGCCGCTCGACCTTGATGACATCCGCGCCCATGTCGGCAAGCAGCATGCCGCAGAACGGCCCCGCCGCGACTTCGCAGAATTCGATGACCCGAACACCTTCAAGCGGCAACATGGGCGTACTCCTTTTCAGGTCGATTGCTGCTTGGCGCCGAACAGCCATTCGATGCCAACCAGACGGTCGCAGATAAAGACGGCAATGCAGGCGAGCAGGATCAGCAGCGAGGCTGCCGCAGCGCCGAGCGAATCCGCGTTCTGCTCGATGTAGCTGAAGAGCTGCACCGGCAGCGGCGTGGTGTGGGTGTCGGAGAGAAACAGCGCGATGTTCACATCGTCGAGAGAGACGATAAAGCTGAACAGCATGCCGGCCAGCACCGCGTGACGGATCAGCGGAAACGTCACGTGCCAGAACACCCGCAGCGAATCCGCGCCGAGGATCGAGGCCGCACGCTCCAGCCGCGGATCGATACCGACAAAGCTCGCCAGCACGAGGCGGATGACATACGGCACCGCGATCAGCATCTGCCCCATCGTCACCGTCATCACCGAGGCGCGGATACCGAGCGACTGATAGAACTGCATCAACGCAAGGCCGATCAGCACGGTCGGCAGCATCAGGGGCGAGAGGAAGAAGGTCTGCAGCGCGCTCGACGCCGCGTTGTTCAGCGAGCGCAGGCCGAGCGCCGCGATGACGCCGAGCGCGGTCGAGATCACCGCGACCGCAAAGCCGATCTTCAGGCTGAGCCAGAGCGAGGTGCTCCACATCGAGTCGGTCAGCACCTCGCCGTACCATTTCAGGCTGTAGCCGGCCGGCGGGAACGACAGGAACGCCGCCGAATTGAGCGAGGTCAGGATGACAATCCCGATCGGCGCAATCATCAGAAAGCAGATCAGCGCGACATAGGCCGTGAGCAGCCGGTTCGTCATCGCACGATCCTCCGCCGGCTCGATCCATCGCGGACAAAGAAGGTGTAGACCGCTGTGACGAGGGCCGTCGCCACCAGCAGGATCAGCGCGACGGCGGATGCGAACGGCCAGTTCAGCACCAGGAGCCCTTCCTTGTAGACCAGATACGGCATCACCGGCACCGGCGCGCCGCCGACCAGCGCGGGCGTGACGAAGCCGCTCGCGGCCAGGCAGAACACGATCACCGAACCCGCGGTGACGCCCGGCAGGCTGAGCGGCAGCGTGATCCATGTGAACACGTTGAAGCCGTTGGCGCCGAGGCTGCGCGCCGCGCGCGACAGCGCCGGATCGATCTGCTGCAGCGAGCCGACCAGCGAGATCACCATGAACGGCAGGAACACATGCGTCAGCGCGATGATGACGCCGGTCTCGGTATAGAGTAGATGCCGGACCGGCAGGCCGATGGCATGAAACATCTGGCTCAGGATGCCGTTTGGCCCGAGGATGATGATCCAGCCATAGGAACGCACCACGGCGCTGACGAACATCGGTGCGATCACCAGGAACACGACCAGCGAGCGGCCTTTGCGCCAGTTCTGCGACAGGAATACCGCGACCGGATAACCGATGATCAGCGTCGCCAGCGTCGTCACCGCGCTGATCCTCATCGAGCGCCACAGCACCGAGCGATAGAACTCGTCCTCGAAGAATTTGGTGTAGGTTTCGAGCGACAGATGGCCATGCGGCGCGAAGCTCGTCCAGGTCGAGACCAGCAGCGGCCAGACGAACAGCACCGCATAGATCACGATCGCCGGCACCAGCAGCAGGCCGGCATGCATCCGGAGCGGCGAGCGCATGCCCGATGTCGGAACGACCACGCTGTCGGCGAGCGCGTTCATTGCAGCACGCTTTCTGCGACGCGCGGCTCGCTTGACACAGCAGCCGCCTTGATCGCTTCGCCCGAGGGGATCAGCCGCGTTTCGTCCGCAGCCCATGACAGCGTGAGATTCTCCCCGACCTTGGCGACGCAGCGCTTCACCGCGAGATCGGCGACGAGATGCGTGCTGCCGGCTTCGATTTCCACCCGGCGGACCGAGCCGTGATAGGTGGTGCTGACGACGCGGCCGGTGACGCTGTTCTCGCCGGCATCATGGCCGACATAGATATTCTCCGGGCGGATCGCGAGGGTTACCTTCTCGCCTGGCCCGCCGCGCGGGGTTTCGACCAGCAACTTGCCGAGCGACGTCTCGACCACCGCACAGGCGCCGTCCCGGCCAGCAACGACGCCGTCGAACAGGTTGGTCACGTCCATGAAACGCGCGGAGAAGATCGTGCTCGGGTGCTCGTAGAGCTCGCTCGGCGTCGCGCGCTGCTCGACCTTCCCCGAGGCCAGCAGCACCACGCTGTCGGCGGTGACCAGCGCCTCCTCCTGATCGTGGGTGACGACCACGGTGGTGATCCCCGCCGCTTTGAGGATCTGCCGCATCTCCTCGCGCATCTTCTTGCGCAGCAGCGCATCGAGATTGGACAGCGGCTCGTCGAGCAGCAGCACCGAAGGACGCACCACCAGCGCGCGCGCCAGCGCGACACGCTGCTGCTGGCCGCCGGAGAGCTCCTTCGGATAACGCTTGCCGAGATGGCCGAGCTGCACGAGGTCGAGCGCCTCCTGCACCCGGCGTCCCATCTCGCTCGCGCTGACACCGCGCATCTTCAGGCCGAACGCCACATTGCGGTCGATCGTCATATGCGGGAACAGCGCGTAGTTCTGGAACACCATCGCCATGTCACGGCGGTGCGGCGCGACATGAGCCATGTCGCGCCCCGCCACCATGATGGCTCCCTGATCGGGAGTGAGAAACCCCGCAATGAGATTCAGCAGGGTGGTCTTGCCGCAGCCCGAAGGGCCAAGCAGGGCCACGATCTCGCCGGGCGCAGCCGAGAACGACACGTCATCAAGCGCGACGAAATCGCCATACGCCTTGCGCAGCCTGTGAATCTCAAGGTGGGCTTCCATCAGCGACCTCCGACCATGGCGGTCCAGCGGGCGGTGAGCGCCTGCAGGTTCTGGTTGATCGGGCCGATGTTGAGGTTGAGCAGCGCCGCGACGTTCTTCTCGCCGTAAGGCACCTTCGCAGCGGCAGCCTCGTCCAGCTTCACGGTCTTGTTCACCGGGCCGAGCAGCATGCTCTCGGCGATCATCTTCTGCGCTTCGGGGCTGATGGTGAAGTCGATGAAGCGCTGGGCGAGATCGGGATGCGGCGCGCCCTCGACGATATCGAACTGCTGCGGATAGAGGATGCCGCCCTCCTTCGGCAGCACCATCGCCACCGGCGCGCCGGTGCCGGCGAAGTCATGCACGCGCGCGCTGCCGTTAAAGCCGATCCAGGCGCTGCCGGTGCCGAACAGCGCATCGACCTGCGCCGGCGGATCGACGAAGGCGAGCGCCTGCGGAATCATCTCCTTCATCTTGGCCCAGCCCGGCTCAAGATTGTCGATCGAGCCGCCATTGAGTTCGGCGATCTTCAGGAACAGCAGGTTCGTGTAGCCGATCGGCATGTTGTAGAACACGACGTGGCCCTTGAATTTCGGGTCCCACATGTCCAGCCACGAGGTCGGTGCGGCCCAACCCTTCTCCTTGAACACCTTGGTGTTGTATTCGAGGCCGAGCGCCTGAATGCCCATCACCACGCCGATGCCGTCGGGGTCCTTGGCGAAGTCATAAAGATTGGCGAGGTTCGGCACCTTGGCCGGATCGAGCTTGGCGTAAAGCTTCTCGGCCTTGCCCTGATAGTGCGTAGTGTCGTTGGCCCAGATCACATCGATCTGCGGGCTGGAGCGCTGCGCCTTCACTTTGGCGAGAATCTGGTTCGAGGTGCCGGTGACGTAGACGACCTTGACGCCGTATTTCTTCTCGAAGGCAGGAATGACGGTGGCCTGCAATGCCTTCTGCAGCGATCCGCCGAAGCCGGCGAACACCAGTTCCTTTTCCTCCGCCGCGGAGGCCGGCGTACTGGCGCTCAACATCACCGCGAGGCAAGCGCCTGCGCTGACAGCCATCAGCCACGTTTTGCGAATGCCGCCCATTGCCTTCAAGATGTTCATCTCTATCCTCCCTTCGGGACTTTGTCCCGTTCTGTTTTGGTTGGTGATTGAACTATTGCAGACCGAATTCGACCCTCCGCACGTTGTCGGGATCGATCTGCCTGATGATGGCGAGTTCTTCCTGCGTCGGCTCCGGCGTCACCGGAGCACTGTCGAGATTGGGAATCTTGAAGCCGGTTTTCTCGGCCAGTTCGTGACGCGAGACGCCGGGATGGATGCTGTCGAGCACGAGGCGTCCGTCTTCCTTGCGGAAGATGCACAGCGGGGTGACGATGCGTTCGAGGTTGCCGTCGGAGGTGGTGAACGCGACCTCCTCGACGAAAATCTTCGGCGAATGCCCGGCGCGCCAGAGCACGACGCGCTTCGACTTCGGCAGGATCGCCGGTCCGCCGCCGCCGCCGGGAAAGCGTACTTTCGGTTTGTCGCGATCGCCGATGAAGCTGGAATTGACGCGGCCTTTCGCATCGACCTGCGCCATCCCGAGGAAGGTCAGATCGAATCCGCCGCGGCCGTTGAGGCCATAGACTTCCTGATTGTCGAAGATCGACGCCGAGCCGCGCCCGAGATCTGCGGTGCTGGTGGCTGCCATGATCTTGTCCACGGTCGGGTTGATGCCGCCGCCGACGCTGATGAAGGTGCAATCCGGCGCATTGAGTCGCCGCGCCAACGTCACCGCCGCGAGCGGCAATGGCGAGTTGACGCCGACGAACACCACCTCTCCGTTGCGGATCAGGCGGGCCATCGCAACAGCCATCATGTCGGCGGGGCTGTAGGACTCGCTCATGCCGCCGCTCCCAGCGCGACGCGATCATGCGCTGCCGTCTCATCGAGATATTTCTTGAAGCCTTCGGGCGTACGGCTGAGTTCGAGGTAACGGCGCATCGCCGGCTCGTCGATGTCGTAGTGCTGATAGACCGCGGTCGGCCATGCGCCGGCCGGCGCATGCACCACGGCTTCGACGAAGATTTCCGGAATGATGGTCAACTCCGGCTGTGCCACGAAATGCGAAGTCTCGACGATCTTCTCCGCGGTGAGAATGACGCGTTTCGCCGCGCGGCTCATCAAACGGTCCCACACCGGCGTGCCGTAGATACGCGCATTGCCGCGCACGTCCGCTTCATGCACATGCAGGATCGCCCAGTCCGGACGCACCGCCGGCACCACCAGCGCATCCTCGCCGGTGAACGGGTCCTTGATCCGCGCGAACGGCGCGATGTCGGGAACGTCGCTGCCCTCGAAACCCGCGACGCACTGGAACGGCAGGCCGAACGCCGCCGCCTGCAGGCTCGCCATCACCGCCGGACAGGCGTTCTCGATCACTTCGAGCTCGCCTTTCTCCGCCGCGCGGCGGAAGCTCGGCGCCATGCCGAACGGCTGCTCCAGAGTGGCCATGCCGCAGCGGACGCTGGCCAGGCAGCCACCTGCGGCGAGAACATCGGCATCGAAGCCTGGCGAAGGCTTGATCAGATGCAGTCCCTTGACGCTCTGCCGCGCCAGTTCGCGGACGAACGACGCCGGAATGCGCTGCGACAGCGTTCCGCCGAGCGTGACGATCTGGTTGTCCCGCACAAGACGTGCGGCGTTTTCCAAAGTCATCTGTTTCATGACGACACCTCCTCGGCGGCGGGCTGAAAGAACTGTGCGAGATTGCGGCGAAGGATTTTCCCGGTGGCGTTGCGCGGCAACTCCTCGGTGAAGGCGATCCGCACCGGCACCTTGAAGTCGGCGAGATGCTTGCGGCAGTAGTCCTGCAGTTCCTGCTCGGTGATCGGCGTCGCCGGAACCACGCAGGCGACCACCACCTCGCCCCAGATGCGATCCGGCAGGCCACCGACCGCGGCATCGCGCACCGCCGGATGCCGGCAGATCACCTCCTCGACTTCCAGCGGTGAGACGTTCTCGCCGCCGCGAATGACGATTTCCTTCTTGCGGCCGACCAGGAAGATATGGCCGTCCTCGTCCATGCGGCCAAGGTCGCCGGTGTGCAGCCAGCCATCGACGATGGTCTTGCGGGTCGCGTCCTCGTCGCGGAAGTAGCCGAGCATCACGGTCGGCGAGCGGATCACCAGTTCGCCGACTTCGCCCGCCGGCAGCGTGTTGCCCTGCTCGTCGAACACACGGATTTCCTGCCCCGGCAGCGCCTGCCCGACCGAGCCGATCTTGCGCTTGCCGCCGGCATAAAGCGGGTTGAGCGTCGAGGTCGCGGTGCCTTCGGTCAGGCCCCAGCCTTCGATCAGGATGTCCTTGCCGAAGCGGTCCTCGAACCGCGTGGCAAGATCGACCGTCAGCGGCGCGGAGCCGGTCTTGACGAAATCGAGCCTGATATTGGCGCCGCGCACCTCGGCTTCACGTTCCAGCAGAATGGCAAGCACGGTCGGCGGCGCGCTGAAACTGTTGACGTTGTAATCCATCACCAGCTTCCAGTGCTCGCGCGCGCTGAACTTGCGCACCAGCAGAATGGTGGCGCGGGCGATGAAGCCGGCGATATGGCTGACGATCAGCGCGTTGCAGTGGAACAGCGGCATCATGCACAGCGCGACATGATCTTCGGTCAACCGGAAGCCCTGCGACAAGGCCATGCCGTCGGCCCAGACATTGGCGTGGGTGAGCAGCACGCCTTTGGGCCGGCCGGTCGTGCCGGAGGTGTAAATCAGCAGGATCGGTGTCGTCTGTGTCAGTCCCTCGACGCGGCGCGGCGCGCGCGGCTGCGCGAACAGCTCGGTGTCGGAGATGATCGGTACCGGAACGGTGATGCCCGGCGCGGCGCCGAGCAGCAGGATGGCCGGCTTGACCTCCAGCGTCTCGACCGCACTGACGGCCAGCGGCAGGAATTCCGGCGAGGTGATCAACAGCCGCGCGCCGGAATGGCCGAGCACATAGGCGGTCTCTTCCACCGTCAGACGGTTGTTGATTGGATTGGCGATCACACCTGTCTTGAACATGCCGAAATAGGCCGCCACCACCAGCGGTTCGTTGCCGATCAGCATGCTGACGCGATCGCCGGTCTCCAGCCGCAGTTTGCCGAACAGATGCGCGAACTGGTTCGCGAGATCGTCCAGCTCCGCATAGGAGTAGGCCTTTCCCTCGAAAATAATGGCGGGCTTGGCTGCCCGATGGTCTTCTAGCAACTGGCCAATCAACATGGCGTTCGGGACATCCTATGCACGACGTTTCTGGATAAAGCGCTGACCGAGCTCACGCGACACGTCCTCCGCCGCGGCCATCACCGCGGGCGCGAACTCGACGGCGCGTTCGACGGAAAAACGATATTCGGGGCCGGAAATACTGATGGCGGCAATGACATTGCCGAGATGATCGCGGATTGGCGCGGCGACGCCGACGATCTCGCCACGATATTCACCGTGATTGAGCGAGTAGCCGCGCTCGCGCGTCAGTTCGAGCTCGCGGCGTAGCTGCTTCGGATCGGTGATGGTCCTGGCCGTGAACCGGTGCAGTGGCCCCTTGCACACCCGTTCGATCTCGGCTTCAGGCTGAAACGCCAGCAACGCGCGGCCGGTCGCGACATAGGCCGCCGGCGCGCGGCGGCCGACATGGATCTGCGCCTGCACCGGATTGGGGCTGTTGACCTTGTCGAGATAGACCACCTCGCCGGGCGCGCAGTATTCGGCAAGCTGCGAGCTCTCGTTGCTGAGGGCCACCAGCCGTTCCAGATAAGCGTGAGCGACCTTCGCCAGTTCGATGGATTCGCCGGCAACGATGCCGAGCTCCCACAAGCGGTGGCCGAGCCGGTAGCCACCACGCTCGGAGACACGCTCGACATAACGCCGCGCTTCCAGATTGGAGAGCACGCCGTGAACCGCAGCCTTGCTGAGATCGAGACGCAGCGCGATCTCGCCCAGCGTCAGAGGCTCGCGCGACGAGGCAAGCGTCTCGATCACGTCCAGCGACATGTTGAGGGAATGGAGATGTCGGCGCGGGCCGATGATGGTGGGCTGTTCATTCACGAGCGGTGAACACCATTTTCCATATGCGAATGGAGGCTAGGACCGGAAAAATGGGGAGTCAATTCGCTGGGAAGATTAAATCTATGACGCACCGCCGCATGCGAGCGGCCGCACGCGCCAGATCGTCACGCAAAACAGATGTCGAAATGAGAATCCGGCGTGCTCACCGCACGGCATGAAGGTGCATGCCGATAATTGGAAAGTGCGTTACGACAGCAGCGACGGCAATCCGCCGAGATGGGCGATGCGATGGTCGGGCTCAAGACCAAGATGATCCATCTGCATGCGCAGCGCCTTGAAGAGGGTCAGCGGCCGCACCAGATCGTGCCGCTGCCATGCCGCCGTCATCGCCTGCGGCGTGACGCGTTCGATCCAGGCGACGTTGAATCCGAACGCCTTGGCGCCGGAGGTATCGAACGGGTTCGACGACACGAACAGGACCTCGTTCGGCGCAACACCGAGCGTCGCCTCCACCAGCGCATAGGCCTTCGGGCTTGGTTTGTAGGTCTTGCAGGCATCGATGCTGATGGTGGCGTCGAGGATGTCGTGGAGCCCGGTGTTGCGCACCAGCGCGTTCAGCATGCCCGGACTGCCATTGGAGAGGATCGCGAGCTTGCGGCCTTTCAGCGCCGCCAGCGCCTGCTTTGCATCGGGATAGAGATCGAGATGCAGATACTTCTCCATGATGCGGTCGAACACGCCCGGCCCGGCCTTCAGCCCCAGCACGGCCAATGTGAAATCCAGCGAGGCCCGCGTTACGGACTCGAAATCCTCGTAGCGCTCCATCAGCGAGCGCAGCCACGTGTATTCGAGCTGCTTCAGCCGCCAGATCTGGGTGATGATCTCGCCATGGCCGGGAAAGGCCTGCTCGGTGACGCCTTCAACAGATTGCACGTCATACAGCGTGCCATAGGCATCGAACACCACGGCCTTGATTGTCATTGGCATGATCCCGCTTTTACCGGCTGCAACGGCCGCAGCCCCTCGCCCGCACCCGCCCGCTTAAAGCGTATCCTGCGAATGGCCGCACTGCTTGCAGGTATAGCGGACGCGGGTCTGGCCTTTCGGCGCCGACACGCGGTTGGCCGCGCCGCACTTGCCGCACACCGCGTCGATCCTTGTGTTGCCCTGCTTGACGACAACGCCTCTGCGCTCCATCGCCTCGCGGACCAGACGCTCGGCCTCCTCCCGCGACGATTGCTTGGACATTACGTACCCCAAAAAGGAACAAGGGCCTCAAAGGGCCCTTGTTTTTACACTGCGTCTTTGGCGGCCTTGACCGGCCGGGCTCTGACGATCTTGCGGGCCGGTTTGGCCTTGAAGGTCATCGGCTCACCGGTGAAGGGGTTGGTGCCCTTGCGCGCCTTGGTCGCCGGCTTCTTGACGACCACGAACTTCGCAAAACCGGGAAGAAGGAAAACGCCGGACTTCTTGAGTTCCTTGTAGCCGATCGTGGTGAGCGACTCCATCACGCCCTTCACGTCCTTCTTGGAAAGTTCGGTCTCGCCAGCGACCTTCTCGATCAGCTGCGACTTCGTCATCTGTGTGGCCATAGAGCCTCCTGTTGATTCGCAATGCTGAACAGTATTGCGAAATACACGGTAAAGCGACTGCGAACGGCTATTTTCATAGGGGAAACGCACATTCGGCGCAGCCCGGAATATCCGGACTGCCTGCTTTTAAGCGTGATTCTCGGGATTCGGCCAACGCGAATTGACAAGGGCAATGCCCGGAAAGCGACGCAAAACCGCATTTTCCACTTGAAAACAGGGCCTGCGGGCATCCCGGCGCGTCAAACCGCCCGTTTGCGATGGCGAATGGCGGGCCCTGAAGTAAGGCTTTGCGCCGCCTCGATGATGGTGTTGGCGTCGAGTCCGTAATGCGCATAGAGGTCGTCGATCGAGCCGGTCTGCCCGAACGCCTCGACGCCGAGCGCCTCGACTCGATGCCCATGCACGCTGCCGAGCCAGCCGAGCGTCGCCGGATGGCCATCGATTACGGTGACGATGCCGCAGTTGCGCGGCAGCGGCGCGAGCAGCCGCTCGATGTGGCTCGCCACCGGACTGAGCGCGACCGGACCCCCGGCATCGGCTTCGCGCCGCGCCTTGCGCGCCCGCGACCAGCCGGCATGCAGACGATCCGCCGACGTTACTGCGAGCAGGCCGATGTCGCGGCGATCCTCGCCGAGCAGGCCGGTCGCCGCGATCGCTTCCGGCGCGACCGCGCCGGCATAGGCGATCGCCACCTCGGCGTTGGGTCCGGGCTTGCGCAGCCAGTACGCCCCCTCGGTGAGGTCGTGTTTCAATTCCGCCGTCATCGCGCGCTGCGGCTGCTCGATCGGCCTTGTCGACAACCGCAGATAGACCGAGCCGCCGGCGGCATCGCCGTCTGACCCATTATAAGGAGAGTCCTCAGTATTCCCCTCGCCGGCCGCGCCGCGCTGCATATGGGCAAAACCCCAGCCCATGATGGCGGCGAGCTCATCCGCAAAGGCCGGCTCGAACGAGGCAAGCCCCGGCTGCGCTAGACCGATCAGCGGCGTGACGATCGACTGATGCGCGCCGCCCTCCGGCGCCAGCGTGATGCCCGAGGGCGTCGCCGCCACCATGAAGCGCGCATCCTGATAGCAGGCATAGTTCAGCGCATCGAGACCGCGCGAGATGAACGGGTCATACAGCGTGCCCACCGGCAGCAGCCGCGCGCCGTTGATCGAATGCGACAGCCCCAGCGCGGAGAGCATGATGAACAGATTCATCTCCGCGATGCCGAGCTCGAAGTGCTGGCCCTTGGTCGAGAAATCCCAGTTGAAGGTCGAGGGAATCTTCTCCTTGCGGAACAGATCGACATTCTCCGCCAGCGCGAACAGGCCGCGGCGATTCACCCACGGCCCGAGATTGGTCGAGACGGTGACGTCCGGCGAGACGGTGACGATGCGTTCGGCCAGCGCGGTGTTGCCGCGCGCCAGTTCATTGAGCACGAGACCGAAAGCCTGCTGCGTCGACATCTTCGCGGACGGCTGGAATTCAAGCGTCTCCGGCACATCCACAGTCGGCGCGCTCAGCCGGCGCGGACCGCGTTGCGCGAACTTCACCTCGCGCAAAAACGCATCGAGGATCGCGGGCTTGATGGTCAAACCCTCGAAGCGATCCCACTCATGGCCAAGCCGGATGTTCTGCGCGGTGCGGAACGCATCGATCTGCGCCGGCGTCATCAGCCCGGCGTGATTGTCCTTGTGGCCCTGCAACGGCAGGCCGACGCCCTTGATGGTGTAGGCGATGAAGCACACCGGCCGGTCGTGATCGACCGCCTCGAACGCCGACAGCATGCTCTCGACATCGTGGCCGCCGAGATTGGACATCAGCGCCAGCAATTCCTCGTCGGTGCGGCTGTCGATCAGGCGCGACACCTCGGCCTGATCGCCGATCTCATCCTGCAAATGCCGGCGGAACGCCGCGCCACCCTGAAAGCACAGCGCCGCGTACATCTGGTTCGGACAGGTGTCGATCCAGCGCCGCAGTGTCTCGCCGCCCGGCTCGGCGAACGCCGCCTGCATCAGCTTGCCGTATTTGACGATCACCACGTCCCAGCCGAAATTGCGGAAAATGGTCTCGACCTTCTCCCACAGTCCCTCGCGCACCACGCCGTCGAGACTCTGGCGGTTGTAGTCGACCACCCACCAGGTATTGCGCAGGCCGTTCTTCCAGCCTTCCAGCAGCGCCTCGAAGATGTTGCCCTCGTCCATCTCCGCATCGCCAACCAGCGCGATCATGCGCCCCTCATCGCGGCCCTTCATCCAGCCATGGGCGCGGACGTAATCCTGCACCAGCGACGAGAATAATGTCTGCGCGACGCCGAGGCCGACCGAGCCGGTGGAGAAATCCACGTCATCGACATCCTTGGTGCGCGATGGATAGGACTGCGCGCCCTTGAAGCCGCGGAAATTCTCCAGCTTCTCGCGGCTCTGCTGGCCGAGCAGATACTGGATGGCATGAAACACCGGGCTCGCATGCGGCTTCACCGCGACACGATCTTGCGGCCGCAACACGCCGAAATACAGCGTGGCCAGAATGGTGGCGAGCGAGGCCGAGGATGCCTGATGGCCGCCGACCTTGAGCCCATCGACATTGGGGCGGACGTGGTTGGCGTGATGGATGGTCCATGACGACAGCCACAGCGCCTTGCGCGTCAGTTCGGACAGAATCTCGATGCGGGAGGGCTGCGTCATCATACGGCCTCATGGGACGAAGAGGACGGAACGATAACAGCCGCCCGGCGCGACGGTTCCTAAAGCATTGCAACAAAACGGTGATTATTGGTACGTTATTCCAATCTAAAGCTCTCAAACCGGACATTATCCCAATGCCGAGCCTCGATGCCATCGACCGCAAGATCCTCGCGATTCTCCAGGCCGACAGCCGCGTCACCATGCAGGAGCTGGCCGAGCGGGTCGGCCTCTCGGTGTCGCCCTGCCATCGCCGGGTGAAACTTCTGGAAGAACGCGGCGTCATCACGCGCTATGCCGCGATGGTCGATCAGAAATCGCTCGGCCTGCATGTCAGCGTCTTCATTTCGATCAAGCTCGAGCGGCAGAAGGAGGAAGACCTCGGCCGCTTCGCCAAGGCGATTTCGGGCTGGAGCGAAGTGCTGGAGTGCTATCTGATGACCGGCAACCGCGACTATCTGCTCCGCGTGGTCGCCGCCGACCTCGCCTCTTACGAGAAATTTCTCAAGACCAAGCTGACGCGGCTCTCCGGCATCGCTTCGATCGAGTCGAGCTTCGCACTCAGCCAGGTGAAATATTCCATCGCGCTGCCGGTCGATGCAGCGGCGCTGTGATGCAGTAGCTCAAAATTCTAAAAGATAGCCACACATTTCAATCGTCATGCCCGCGACAAGCGCGGGCATGACGAAAACAAATACTTTCGATCAGCCGTGCAGTTTCTTCGCGGTCTCCGCGATGGTCCTGCCCTGATAGCGCGCGGCCGCGAGTTCGTTCTCGCTCGGCATGCGGCTGCCGTCGCCGTC
This sequence comes from uncultured Afipia sp., assembly GCA_964384815.1. Classification (GTDB taxonomy): domain Bacteria; phylum Pseudomonadota; class Alphaproteobacteria; order Rhizobiales; family Xanthobacteraceae; genus Afipia. The sequence continues at coordinate 694,760 of CAYLLZ010000001.1, forward strand.
GGTGATGGTGGTGGCACCGTAGGGCGAGCCGCCGGTGACTTCCTTGACGCCCATCTGACCGGCAAAGCCGTAGTTGAGGCCGACGATCACCATGCCGAAATGCAACAGGTTGGTGATGATCGAGAACAGCGTGGTCTCCTGGCCGCCATGCTGGGTCGCGGTCGAGGAGAACGCACCGCCGACCTTGCCGTGCAGCGCGCCCTTCGCCCACAGGCCGCCGGCCTGATCGAGAAAGTTCGCCATCTGCGAGGCGATACGGCCGAAACGCGTGCCGGTACCGACCACGATAGCATCGTAATTGACAAGGTCCTCAATCTTCGCGACTGGCGCGGCCTGATCGAGTTTGTAATGCGCCGCCCTGGCGACTTCCGGCGGAACCAGCTCCGGCACGCGTTTGATGTCAACGGTCGCGCCGGCTTCACGCGCGCCCTCGGCGACTGCGTTCGCCATCGCCTCGATGTGCCCATAGGCCGAATAATAAAGAACGAGAACCTTCGCCATTTCTTTCACTCCAGTTGGTCGATGTGTTCGGTATTGGTTGCGATCGACCCGCCATCGGCGGATCGATCAGGATCGTTACGAGCGCGAGGCGGATTTCGCCTCGAGACATGTGGCGCGATGCTGCGCCACCCAGCCCTTGAGGAAGCATTCGGCGCCGCGATAGCTGACGATCAGGGCCGGCATGACGAAGGGAATGATCTGTGTCATGTCGCATCCACCAGCACGAGTTCGGAATCCTCCAGCGCGGTGACCTTCACAGTCGCTTCATTCGTGATGGCGACACCGTCGCGCGCCTGCGCCTCGACGCCGTTGACTTTGATGCGACCAACCGCGGGCACGAGATAGCCCTTGCGATCGCGGCCAAGCGTATATTCGACACTCTCGCCCGCTTTCAGCGCGGTGCCGAGCACGCGCGCATCGGCACGGATCGGCAGCGCGTCGGTGTCGGAAGCGAAACCGCTGGCGAGCGTGACGAAGCTGCCGGAGCGATCCCCTTTCGGGAAAGGCTTCGCGCCCCAGCACGGCTGGCCGCCCTGCTGCGTCGGCTCGATCCAGATCTGGAAGATCCGCGTCTTGCCGGGTTCAAGATTGTATTCGGCATGGCGGATGCCCGAGCCTGCACTCATCACCTGCACATCGCCGGCTTCGGTGCGTCCCTGATTGCCAAGACTGTCCTGATGGGTGATCGCACCTTCGCGAACGTAGGTGATGATCTCCATGTTGGCGTGCGGATGCGCGGGGAAGCCGGTGTTCGGCGCGATCTCGTCGTCGTTCCAGACGCGCAGACGGCCGTGGCCCAAATTGGCCGGGTCGTAATAGCTGCCGAATGAGAAGTGATGCTTGGCCTTCAGCCAACCGTGGTCGGCGCCGCCAAGCTTGTCGAAGGGTCGAAGCTCGATCATGACGGTCATCCTCAGTTCATACAGAGTTAATGTTGAGTTCATGTGGCGCTGGCAGGCCGCTACCGGATTGCTTCGCCACATGACCTTCGATGACCTCTGGATAAGCATTCGGCTTTCGGATAGAAATAGAAACTATCGAAACTCATTGTTTCCAGAATTGAGATGTCCAGACTTCCCGATTTCGAAGCCCTCGCCATCTTCGCCAAGGTCGTCGAAATGCGTTCCTTCGCCGGCGCGGCGTCAGAACTGGCGCTGTCCAAGGCGACCGTGTCGAAAGCCGTGACGCGGCTTGAGGAACGGCTCGGCGCGCGGCTGTTCAATCGCACCTCGCGTCAACTCGCGCTGACCGACGCCGGGCAAAGGCTTTCACAACGTGCCGCTCAGTTGCTGGCCGATGGCGAAGCGGCGGAAAACGAGGCACTGGCGCAGGCGGCTGTGCCACGCGGCTTGGTGCGCCTTGCGGTGCCGATGACCTTCGGCGTCAGGACAATCGCGCCGCTGCTGCCGGATTTTCTCAAGGCCTATCCGGAAGTCGCGATCGACCTGCATCTCAGCGACGCCAAGGTCGATCTGATCGGCGAAGGCTTCGACGCCGGCGTCCGCATCGGCACCTTGCCGGATTCATCTTTGCTGGCGCGGCGGCTGTGCGCGATGCCGCGCTATACAGTGGCGGCGCCGTCTTACCTCAAGCGCTACGGCACGCCCACGCACCCGATGCATCTCGGACAGCACAAATGCTTCGGTTACACCTATCTGTCGACGCCCGGCGTGTGGCACTTCACCAACGCCAAGGGTGAGCAGGCTTCGGTCCGGCCATCGGGCGCGTTGCGCGTCAACAATGGCGAGGCAGTGATGCCGGCACTGCTCGCCGGACTCGGTATTGCCAATCTGCCGGAGTTCATCATCGGCGATGCCATCGCCGCAAAGAAAGTCGATGTCATCCTGAAAGACTGGAAGCAGCCGGAAGGCGCGGTGCACCTGTTGATGCCGCCGGGCGGCCCGCGCCCGGCCCGCGTCGAAGTGCTGGCGGATTTTCTGGCCACGCGGCTGGGACAAGCGAAACGAAAGACGCGATAGCTGCCTGAGAACAGCCGCGCTCAGTCGATCCGCAGCTTTTTCACCGCAGGCATATTCCACGACATGCCTGCGCCCGGCCGATCCGGGATCACGGCATGGCCCTCGCGGATTTCAAGTGGCTCTTCCAGAATGGCGTCGCCCCAGTCGGCATATTCCAGCCAGTGCGCGGTTGGCGTCGCGGCAAGCAGGTGCGCGGAGACTTCGGGAAGCAGATGCGACGACATCGGCATGCCATAGGCCGAGGCAAGACCCGCGGCCTGCATCCATCCGGTGACGCCGCCGATGCGGGCAAAATCCGGCATCGCCAGATCGCAGGCCTGCTGGCGCAGCGCCTCAGCCATCTGCGCCGTGCCGTCGAAGTTCTCGCCAAGCTGCACAGGCAGCGTCAGTTCGCGCGTCAGACGCGCGTAACCGGCATAGTCATCATAGCGGATCGGTTCCTCGAACCAAGCGATGCCATCGCTTTCGAGCGCGCGGCCGCGTTTGAGAGCTTCAGGCACATCGAGCGCCTGATTGTAATCGACGAAAATCTCGACATCGTCAGGTACGCGCCGGCGCACCGCACGCGTCACGGCGAGATCTTCCGCCAGAGTCGCGTAGCCGAGCCGCAGCTTCACCGCCTTGAAGCCGCGAGCGAGCAACGCTTCAGCTTCATCGGCAGCAGCTTGCGGTGTCATCAAGCCGAGGCCGCTGGAATTATAAGCGCGCACCGGACGCGGCGATGCACCGAGCATCGTCGCAAGCGGCAAGTTCGCCGCGCGCGCGAGCGCATCCCAGAGCGCGCCATCGAATGCCGCGAGCGCCATGCGAGCCAGTCCCGAGACCGCAAGCAGAGTGAAACGCCGCGCGAGAAGCTGTCCGATCTCCACCGGCGCAGCGGGCTTGCCGCGCACCACCTCCACCGCATCGACGAGCAATGCCGCGAGCGCCTTCGCACCACTCACGCGATAGCAGAACAGATAGGTCCGCCCCGTGATGCCTTCCTCGGTTTCCAGATCGACAAGGATCAGCGGCGCCTTACGCACGGTCGCGGCGCTGGTGCCGAGCGCAAACGTCATCGGCACTTCGACGATCACCGTCTTGAGATCACGGATCGTAAGCCGCGGCGGTGCCTCGGGCTTGCTCGCAACGCTCATGGCATTTGCAGCCATCGTCAGTGCTTCAGGCTACCCGCCGGCGCACCCTGCGCGCTCAGCGCGAGAATGTCGGCGATGGCGCGATTGAGCGGCGTCGGAACGCCGACCTGCCTGCCAAGCTCGACGACGCCGCCGGACAGCCAGCGCACTTCGAGCGGCCGGCCGTTCTGCAGATCATGATGCATGGACGCCGACATATCGTAGGCAACATCGTCAGCCAGCTTGAGACGCAGTTCGGCATAGTCCTCCGGCAGATCAACGCCGTGCGCGCGTCCGACCGCCACCACTTCCCGCATCACGTCGAGCAGGAACTGGCGGGTCTGCGGATTCTCGCGAATGGGTCCGATCGGCGAACGGATCGACGTGGTGGCGCCGGACAATCCGACCAGAAACACGAACTTCTGCCAGATATCGCGATTGATGTTGGACGAGAGCTCGGCATTGATCCCGCCGTTCTGGCACGCCTGCAGAAATGCTTCGCCCCGCTCCGAGCGGCGGCCGTCGAACTCGCCGAAGATCAACCGCTGCATCGGGCCGGTCTGCCGGATGACACCGGGACGGTCGATGGTCGTCGCGACATAGCCGACACCGCCCATGATCTGAGCCGGACTGTATTTCGCGCGCAGATAGGTATCCTTGAGCACGCCGTTCTGAAAGGAGATCAGCACAGTGCTCGGACCGACAACCGGCCGGATCTGCTCCAGCACCGTATCGGTGTCCCACAGCTTGACGGCGAACATCACCAGATCGGCGACACCCATCTGCGCCGGATCGTCAGTCGCCTGCACCTTGTCGAGATGAAGTGCATCCGGGCCTTCAATTGTAAGGCCCTCGGAGCGCATCGCCGCGAGATGGGCACCTCGCGCCAGGAACGTAACGTCGGCACCGCCTTTCGCCAGCCGCGCGCCAAAATAGCCCCCGACCCCACCCGAACCAATTACTGCAATCCGCACGTTGCCCTCCAAACCAATGCGAGTCCGATTTATCGATTGGCCCGGATAAACTCAAGTAAATTGTACTTTTGTCCATATTTTCATCGTTGCAGCGATATAAATACCGGATTATTCTGAACCATGTCCCTAAAATTGGTTCAACCAAAAGAAAATCGGTCCGAAACCGTGCTGCGTTATCTTGAGGACCTGCTGGCCTCGGGACGCTTTGCACCCGGCGCAAAACTGCCGACCGAGCGCGCATTGTCCGCCGAATTGAACGTGCCGCGCGGCGCGGTTCGTGAAGCTCTCGCAGTGCTTGAGACAAAAGGTCAGGTGATCCGCGCCGTCGGCAGCGGCACCTTTGTCAGCGAAACAGCGCCCGCCGGTGCCGATGCATCGGGCTATGAGCAGGTCCGGGTGTTTTACGACGCCAGTCCGCGCGAGATCATGGACGCTCGCTTCGTTCTCGAACCGCGCCTTGCGTTTCTGGTGGTGAGCAACGCCACGGCCGCCGATTTCAACCGGCTCGAGGACACCTTGCGGCAGGGCGAGGCGGCCGACACTTACACCTCGTTCGACGCCGCGGACGACGCTTTTCATCAGGCCATCGCGGAAGCCACGCATAACCGGCTGGTGGTCGATGTCTATGCGGCGATCGGCGCGGCACGGCGGCGGGCCGCCTGGGGGAATCTACGGCGGCGTTTCCTGACGCCGGAGCGGCGGATTGCATCACGCCGCGAACATCGCGCAATCTTCAATTGCCTGACGACGCGCCATGTGGCGCAGGCCGAAGCGGCCATTCTCAAGCATTTGCGCGAGATCAATGCCACCTTGATCGAGGGACACGCCCCGGCTTTGCTGACGTCCCTCAAAGAAGGCAGCGGAGAGTAGATCGAGGAATGTCCGGTCCAGAGGCCGGAAAACAAGAGCCCGGCCAACCGGATTACGGCCGGGCCGGGCAAGTCTGGGAGGAACTCATCGGTACGGCGAGCCACCGCAAATCTCGCGGCCTTTCCAAGGAGAAGACCGGAGCCAAAATCGCTGCTCGCCCTACTGTGACAAAAGTCAACACGAGATGTGATAACAAAGCGTCACCAGACTATCGTTAATCAAAATCCGCCCCTATCACATGCGCGTGAGATTGGTGCGTCCAGGCCCTGAAATCCTGGCATCGTTTCTTTGTCATCACACAAGCTGATTGAAGAAGCCGGATAAGCCGATAAGTCAGCGCACCGTGTAGCCCAGCACCCGGCGGGAGAACGCGTCAGTCTCTTATCTGACGATTGCTATGAAGTGGCGAAGCATGCCTTCGACGCTGCGGATCCCGTGCCGGTGATGATGGGAGCGCTTGCCGGTGCGTCGCGAACTGGCGGGCTCGCGCTCCTCCGCCGCACCCATGAGGCTCGGGCCGATCGCTTCGAACTGCGCCTTTTGCTCATCGCTCAGCGTGCCGTAGAAACTGCCCAACGCGGCATGGACGGTCTTCACCGCATCAAGCAGCGTATTGAGCCGCTTTTCGACCGCCGCGAGGCGCGCCGGCGGGGTCAGATTGCCTTCCCGCTGACATGAAGCCCGCAGCATGTCCGCTGCCTTCGCGTTTGCATCCTGCAACGTCGTCAGGCTTGTGCGCTGGGCTTCAGTCGGCCGCAGACGCCGCTCGATTTCGGCAGTGGGCCACTGGGTGGCACCGGCTTCAGAGGCACCACACACTTTTCCGTCCGCATCGGTCTGCAACGCAACCGTACCGTTCTTGTCCTTGGACGCGTTGCCCTCGCGCTGCTCCTGTCCCAGCGCGTTCAGCCGCGCCTTCTGCTCATCGCTCAGCAGGCCGTAGAATTTGTCGAGCGGCGGCCGCACGGAGCCAACCGCAGCGATCATCGCCTCGATCCGCTTTTCCATCGCGGCGAGGCGACCCGGCGCAGTCAACGCGACATCCGTCGGACACGCGGTCCTGAGATCCTGCGCGGCCTTCACCGAGGCATTGGCCAGGTCGTCGAGTGCGGCGCGTTGCTCCTCATTGGGCTGAAGCGCGTCCTGAATGCGATCGATCGGCAGACCGGCGATATCGCGGCTGTCCTGACCGCACATTTGCGCAAGCTGATCGGACGCTGGCTTCGATACCTCGCCCTTCGATGTCTCGCCGGTGGGTGAAGCGGAACTGACCCGACCGACCGTTCGCCCTGCCCGGCCCGATCCGCTCTCCGGGAAATAGCCGGTCAGCGCATCATAACCGTAAGGGGCGAACAGACCGGCATAGATGTCGTTGTAGCCATAATCCCAGAAGGGATCGTCATAGCCATAGCCCCACATCGTGTAGTCGTAGAAATCATAATAGGCGAACGGCCAGAACAGCGGGCCGACCCAGCCATATCCGCCGTGCCGATGCCGCCACCAGCCATGGTGATGATTGCCGTGCCGGTGCTGCCATGCGCCCATCGCCGCGCTCGCGGTGATCGCCGCACGCGCGCTGGGATTGCGCAGTGCATTTCTATTCCGCAGAGCGCCGGCAACCGCCCGTGATTGCATGGCCTGCGACACACGCGCCCGGCTTCTGGCATTGTTGGCATTCCGTTGCGACAGCGCATTCACCGTCGCTGCCTGGCCTCCGCCGCGCAGAGCGCGATTGCTGACCGCCCGGTTTGCCCGATCAAGTCCACGCCGGCCGGCAACCGCCCGGCCGCCTGCGCGAAGATGCGAGCGGCTCACGGACCGCGGCATAGCGGACCGGCCGCCAAAACGATGCCCGCCAACAAATCGCGAGCCGCCAAAATGCCGTCCATTGAAATGAGCGCCGCCGAACCGCGGCCCGACCACAGCGCGGCCACCGCCAAATCGTGGACCACCACTAAAAGAGCGACCGCCAAAATGCGCCGGGGCCCCACCGAAACGGGCTCCGCCACCAAAGGAACGGGCACCACCGAAATGGGCCCCGCCCCCAAAAGAGCGGCCGCCGCCACCGAAGCGGGCTCCGCCGCCGCCGAAATGAGCGCCGCCTCCGCTGAAGTGTGCGCCGCCGCCTCCACGGCCGCCCCGACCGGGCGCCGCATCAGCAACGGCGATTGAAAATCCCGCCAGCAAGGCAGCGGCAAGAATCCAAATCCGAACTGTTTTCGACATGGTGCACCCGCTGAGTGCGATGACCCCACGACGTAATTCGGAATAACGTCAATTAGACTAGAATGTTCCCTGTCCTCGCCGGTGAATCGAGATCAACCGGCGAGTCCGCAGGGTTACATGCGCCCTGACCTCAACTTCAGGTCAGCTCGGCACAACGCGTCGGCGGCTGACCCACCACTTCTGGATGAACGGCAGCGCGAGCACGACCACCGTCAATGCCATGATCCCGCCCGCCATCGGCCGGGTGAAGAATATCGTCCAGTCGTTCGAGAAGCTGATCATCGAATTCATGAACGATTCTTCAGCGAGCGGCCCCAGGATGACGCCGAGAACGAGCGGAGCGACCGGAAACTTCAGGCGCTCGAACAGGTAGCCCAGGATACCAAATCCGATCATCAGCCAGAGATCGACGACGCTGTTGCGGATCGACAGCGCGCCGATGAAGCACAGGATCAGCACGTAAGCTGAAACAACGGCTTCGGGAAAGTCGAGAATCTTGACCAGAAAGCGAATGGCGAAATAGCCGATCAGGCACATCAGCGCGAGGCCGAGGAACAGCGACGCGAACACCGTGTAGACCATGGTGGACGAGGTCACCAGAATCTGCGGGCCGGGCTGGATGCCATGGAGCATGAAGGCGCCGAGGATGATCGCGGTCGCGCCGCTGCCCGGAATGCCGAGCGCAAGCAGCGGCACCAGGGCGCCGCCGACCGAGGCCGTCGCAGCGGCCTGTGGCGCAACGATGCCCTCGGCAACGCCGGTGCCCATCTCCTTCGAGCGTTTGCCGAACTGCGCCTCGACGCCATAGCAAACGAAGGAAGCGATCGTGGCACCAGCGCCAGGAATGATGCCGATAATGTTGCCGAGCAGGCTTGAGCGCAGGAACGGCACCTTGAGCGCCAGCATTTCCTTGACGCTGGGCAATTGGGTGCGCGCGCCGGAAATCTGCTCGACCGGCTTGGTCGCAAATCCGGTTTCGAGACGGGTCAGCACTTCACCAACGCCATAGGCGCCGACCATCACCACCAGAAACTCGATGCCGTCGGTCAGCAGCGATGAGCCGAAGGTGAAGCGATAAGCGCCATAGATCGGATCGGTGCCGACCGCACCGATCAACAACCCGACGCTGAGGCTGATCAGCGCGTTGGCCAGCGCGCCGCGCCCCAGCGCGACGACACTACTGAGACCGAATAAAAGAATGGCGAAATATTCCGGCGAGGAGAGCCGGAGCGCGAACTTCGCCAGCGGCTGCGTCATCAGCACCATGATCACGCCGGAAATCACGCCGCCGATCAGCGCGGCCATCAACGTCCAGCCGAGCGCCTTTGCCGCATGGCCGTTGCGTCCCATCGTATAGCCGTCCCAGAGCATCGGGACATCGATCGGCTCGCCGGGTATTCGAAACAGAATAGCCGTGAACGCGCCGCCATAGGTACCTGCGATGTACATCGCGGTCAGCAGCACGATCGAGGCGGTGACATCCATTTTGTAGGTGAACGGCAGCGCCAGCGCGACACCCATAACCAGGGTAAGACCGGGCAGAACACCGACCAGCAGGCCGAGGGTAATGCCGATGACGAGCATCACCAGATTGGCCGGTGTCAGGCAGTGAAGGAAGCCGACGCCGAGCTGTGCGAAAATATCGGTCATGTTCGGTCAGAGCCCCGGAAGGTGGAAGAACAGATCAGTGACGAGATCGAACGGAGCGACGCCGCGCGGCAGCGAGACGTAGGCGATGCGCAGGAAAAGAATTCCACACAGAATCGTCACGGCTGCGCTCACTCCCCACACCACGGCGTGGCGGCGATAGCGGCCGAGATACATAAAGATAGCCAGGAACAGGAAGGTCCCGACGATGAAACCAAGAATGGGGACCAGAACCGCATAAGCGAGCACGAGGATGACGCCGCCGAGCAACAGCCAGGGATGACGCGGCCCCTCCTCGTCGCCATCTTCATGATCAAGTGCTTCAGCGATACCTGCCGTCGTTGCCCGACGACCGGAGAAGATGCTGACGATCTCGAACAGCGATGCCGCCGCCATCAGCAGAATGGCTAGCCGCGGCCACACCGCGGGCCCGAGTTGTCCGGCCCGCGGGTCGTAGTCCATGTATCCAGCGTAGATATAAAGCGCGACCGCTACTGCAAAACCGACGAAATAAGGAAATGACGACCGGATTCTCGCGTTCATGGTGCTCCCTTTACGACGCTGGACGTTCCAATCGTTTTGTCAGTTCTTCGCGACGGCTTTTTTCATGTCCTCGAGTTGCTCATCGACGAAGGCCGTGGCTTTGGTCGAATCGATGAAGCTGTCGGTGGCACCGAACTGTTCTTCCAGAAATTTCTTGTACTCCGGCATCGCCGCGACCTTGGCGAGCGTATCGGAAAGTTTCTTGACAACTTCCGGCGGCGTCCCCGCGCGCACGACGATGGCGCGGAACTGCGGCAGCGCGACCTTGTAGCCGAGCTCATAGGAGGTCGGCGTATCCTTGAACGCAGGCAGCCGATCCTTGCCAAAGGCAAGCAACGGACGGATCTGCTTGTTGGCGAGGAAGGACGCCACGTCGCCGGCCTGCTCGTACAAAGCGTCGGCATGGCCGCCAAGGATGGAGACATACCGCTCGCTCGGCTTCGAGAACGGAACCTGTACGAACTTCAGCCCCTTCTGCTCGATCACGCTGATCGAGAAGTCATCGACGCTGCCAAAGCCCAGCGTGGCGATCTTCAGCTTGCCGGGATTGGCTTGCGCATCCTTCTCGAAATCCTGCCAGGTTTTGTACTTGCTGTCGTTGGCGACGAAGATGAAGGACGGGCCCTGAATCATCACCGCAACCGGAATGATATCCTTCATGGTCCAGCGCGGACTCTTGCCGGCAAGAAGCGCGTGGCTGTCCGCAATATAGATCGCCATCGAATAACCGTCGGCGGGTGCGGACAGCAGCTTGGCCATGCCGGTACCACCGGTGGCGCCCGGCACGTTGACGACAGGAATGCCCTGCCCCAGCGAAGGCTCGGCGAGCTTGCTGATCAGGCGCGCAAGCTGATCGGCTCCGCCACCCGGCCCCCATGGCACGATCATTTCGATCGGCCGCTCAGGAAATTCAGCGCGTGCAGGCGTCGCGACAGACAAGAGTCCTGCGCACAGCGCCAGCGCGCCGACGCGGGTAACCGTGACGATTTTCGAAAGCGTGGATGACATGGCGTTCTCCCCTCGTGAATGCATCGCTCGAATGCATCATTCACATCGCCTGCAGAAAAATTCCGATTTTTGAAACGGCTCTTTTCAATAATTGTAAGCAGATTGAATCACGCTGTGCAATGCTGAGAAAAACTTCGTGCCTCGTTGCGTTGAAAACCTGCGTCATGTGTGCAGCGCGTCATGCATCGAGACCAGCAAACATCATGCGTTGTCATCGTCCCGTCAACGACGATGAAGAATGACAAGAGCATCCAGATCGGGTTTGCATCGTCGGCTTGCAGCAGGCCTCCAGATCATTCGGACCGGACGACATCTCAACAAGGCGCGGGCAAATCGCCCGCCCGATTTTGCGATCCCGTCACAACATGAGACATTTCAGCACGCGGGTTGATGGCAAGGCTCCAAGCGAATCCGGATACACTGCGCCGCCAAACGATGTGATCGAATCGGCGATACTGCCGATCCAAATTGATATCCGATCGCCGCAAGACGAACTTCCTGATTTTGGAACGTGACGCAGAATGACCATGCTCCGAGAACCATCCGTCCGTCGGTCGTGTGCTCTTTCACCCCTCTGGATGCAGCTCCTTGCCGTCGGCATGATCGCGTTGTGCGTCCTGCTGGCCGGCAGCGACCGTTGCGATGCACAGCAATCGGCGGCAGTCGATACGAGCAAGCGCGAACTCGTCGTTGGCATCAAGCAGACGCCTCCCTTCGCCATCCACGCCGCCGATGACGAGTGGCAGGGAATCAGCGTCGATCTGTGGCGACACGCGGCCAGCAAGCTGAAGCTGCGCTATCGTTTCGTCGAGGAGCCGACCATCGGTTCTTTGATCGATGGCGTGGCCAACGGGAAATACGATGTCGCGATCGGCGCGCTGACGGTCACGGGCGCGCGCGCTCGCGTCATGGACTTCACCTCGCCGTTCTTTTCGACGGGCCTTGGCATCGCCGTGCCGGCCAGCGGCATGCTCAACTGGATGCCGGTGATCCAGTCTTTCACCAATCTCGGTTTCCTGCAGGCTGTGACCGCGCTGCTGTTGCTTGCGCTTTTTGTCGGGTTTCTGATCTGGTTTCTGGAGCACCGGCACAACGAGGAGTTCGGCGGCGATATCAAGAAGGGATTGACCTCGAGCATCTGGTGGTCCACGGCGGCGATGACCCGGCGCGGCAATGTCGATTACAGCCCGCGCACCGTCGCCGGCCGTATTGTCGCGAGCATCTGGACGGTGATGTCCATCGTCGCCATCGCCGTCTTTACCGCGGCGGTGACATCGAGCCTCACCGTTCGTCACCTGCAGGGCTCGGTGCACGGGGTCAACGACCTGCAATCGGCACGGGTCGGCATCGTGAAGGATTCATCGACCCTGGATGCCGTAAAGCAACTCAAGATCTCGTTCCACACTTACGAGACGCCGCAACAGGGGTTGCAGGCGCTGCGGGCGCATAAGATCGATGCCTTCGTCTATGACAAGCCGCTGCTCGCCTGGCTCATTCAGCAGGAATTCTCCGCAACGCTGGAAATGCTCGACACCACCTTCGAGCCGCAACACTACGCGTTCGCCATCGCCAACAACAGCAAGCTGCGCGCGCCGCTGAACATCGCCATTCTCGACGCAACGCAGAGCGCATGGTGGAAGGACGTGATCGCAAGATATCTCGGTAGCAGGATCAACTAGGCAACACGTTGCCTGATCCGGCGGCCGCGTGCCGTCGCATTCTGCAAACGACTTTCCGGTGCAACTTCCGGCGTTCGCCGAATGGCGCATTTGCAGGACCTTGCCAGCCCGTTGTGCAAAAATTAAAGTCCAAGGATGGACTGGGATCGGGTTCGAATCTTCCTGGAAGTCGCGCGGACCGGGCAAATCCTCGGCGCGGCCAAGCGGCTCGGCATCAACCACGCCACAGTCGGCCGCCAGCTCACCGCGCTCGAGAAGGAAATGCGGACCAAGCTGGTCAAGCGCGGCACGACCGGATGCACGCTGACGCGCTCCGGCGAAGCGCTTCTCACCACGGCCGAACGCGTTGAATCAGAATTCCTCAAAATCGGCTCGCAACTGGTGGCGACGTCCGATCGCGTCACCGGCACCGTACGGGTCGGTGCTCCCGACGGCATCGGCAATTATTTTCTGGCCGAACAACTCGCCGCGCTCGCCGCTGTCCATCCGGATCTGGTGATCCAGCTTGTCCCGCTGCCCCGCACGTTCTCGCTGTCAAAGCGTGAGGCCGACATCGTCATTACCATCGAGCCGCCGAAGGAAGGCCGACTGATCGCGACCAAGCTCACTGATTACACGCTCGGCGTTTATGCCTCGCAGCAATATCTCGAACGTTCTGCACCAATCACAACCCAGGACGACCTGTCCGGCCACATGCTCGTGACCCAGGTTGCGGACATCATCTACAGCAAGGCGCTCGACTACGCGGTGCACTTCAACACGCTGATGAAACGCCGTTATGAGTGCGGCAGCGTGGTCGGCCAGATCGAGGCGGTCCGCGCCGGACACGGCATCGGCATCCTTCACAACTATGCGGCGCGGCGCTATCCGGAGCTGACCCAGCTCCTGCCCGAGATTCAGTTTACCCGGACCTACTGGCTGGTTTCCCACCCGGACACCCACAGCACCCGCCGCGTGCGGGAGGTCCACCGCTACATCGTGTCGCGGATTCGAGCCGAACGCCGACGCTTTATCGCCGAATAGCGGCGCCCTTTTCATGCTGCATCTGCACAATCACGGCGCCCTCTGAACGTCCCGCGATGGCCGTTGACAAACGTCAACCACATCATACAATCAAATACAAATATCAGAATATATCTCTGTATGACGTTGGCACTCAGCCGTTTACGGGATCACGATGCGCATCAGAAGCTGTCGAAGTGTTTTTCCGGGAACCGACCCTCAGACCAGCGATCGCTTTACGCGCGAGATCACGGCTGACGAGGATGAGTTCGTATCCGCCCTCCGCAAGCTGCGGGCCGACGAGGCCGTCAGCCTTGAAGCCGTCGGCTTCCTGCTCGGCATCAATCCGGGGCAATTGTCGCGTTACCTGAAAGGCAACTGTTCGACCACCCTCACCAATTATCTGCGGATCGCGCGCGCGATGGGATATCGCACCCGTATTGTGTTCGAGAAGGTCGACACCACGGCCAAAGCCGATCCTCTGTCGGATCTGAAAATCCTGACCAATCGGGTGCCGCGGCCGCGCAAGACCGCCGAGCCTCAATCGACCAACGGCTGAATTCAACACTCCTGCGCGACGAATGCTGCGCAATACGTGCGCGCGCATCCGCTCAGGAAAGCTCGATCTCCTCGAGCTTTCGATAGATTTTCTTCGCGCGCTTTAATGACACCACCTTTGCCTTGCGACGGCCTGCAAACAGAAAACGCTCCACGCCCCGCCAGTCGATTTCGCCGCCATCAGCCGCAGACCGGGAGGAGCCGCATTCGCGCAGCTCCTTGAAAAAATCCTTGTGTGCTTTCTGGTCCGTGATCGCGCCAAGCTCATTCTGCAACCGTCTCAGCAACTCGCTCATGTGCCGGGCAGGCTTTGTGTTCCTGCGATCGAGAAGCGGCGCGACAAATCCGGTCGCATAACGCATGCGTTTTACACGCAGACGAAGTCTGTGCAGATCATCGCGGCGAAGCGCGTCGACATGACGCCCCTTCCGCAACCTCCTCTTCATCTCCATCAGTCCGGATGCAGCCTGATCGGAAGAAGCATGAGGATGGGAAAGCAGCTCTTTCCCGTCGATCAGGCTGCTCTCGATCGCTGAGGCAAAATCCTGAAAGCGGCCGGATGCCAACACGCGGCGGACATCGGCGTATTCACGTTCCTGCTCCCGCCGGCACAGCCGTTCGAGCGCAGCGATATCCGGTTCGACGCGCCTGTGACGTGGGAGGCGTGATATCACTTCATCAAGAAAGACATCGATTTCGCGCGCCCGCGACAGCCTCCGGCCGAGCCACTTCAATTCCCGCGCCAGCAGTGCGCGTTCGTGCTTCGGAATACTGGCGGCGAAAAACCGGATTGCGGCGTCGAGGTGCCGGAATCCTACTCTAACCCGATGCAGGGCTTCCGGATCATCCACCGCGATCCGCGGACGATTCCATATGATCTGGTCGAGAGCCGCTCGACTTGCGGCCTGAAGCGCCGCAATCATCGTGGCCGGCCGCGCGGTCGGATGCAAACGCGCGGCCGGATCACGACAACTATTGTCTGCGGCTTCGAGCCTTGTTTCCCGTTTCACTGCAATCTCCGGTCAGGACCGATTGCATGGGAAGCCTATCGTGCCGCTTCAGCCTGCTCAATGCGACAGGAATGTCGGTACGATCGGCTGGCTCAGGACCGCCCTTGTTGCGCCGCCCAGAACGAGCTCACGCAACCGCGAATGACCATAAGCACCCATCACCAGCAGGTTCGCATCCCTCAACGCCACCTGAGCGGCAAACACTTCGTCAACACGACGACCGGCCGCATCGACCACATCGAGAGACACATTGACGCCGTGGCCCGCGAGATACTTTGCCAGTTCAGCGCCCGAGCGCTTGGTATCGATCTTCTTCTCGTTCGTGACTGTCAGGATGTAAACACGCTTTGCCTTTTTCAGGATCGGCATTGCATCGAAGACGGCGCGCGAAGCATTCCGGCTGAAATCCCAGGCGACAATAACCGTGTCGATTCCGACCCGGCGGCTCCATGTCTTGCTCTCGGGCAAGACAATGACGGGACGGCCGGATTCAAAAATCAGGGATTCCGCAAACCAGCTCTCGATGCCGTCGGATTCCTGAAGCGGAATGATGGTCATGTCGCGCAAGCGCGCATAATCAATGATAACGCCGGGGACTTCCGACGTCAGGCACTTCTCCGTGATGCAGTCCTTCAATACGCCTTCGGCATCAGCCAGTTTTTCGAACGCGGCCAACGACTCCTTCACATTCGTCGCGCTTTTCTTCGCCTCGTTTGCGACCATCGCTGAGACGTTGAGCAATGAGCTTCCGAGCGGACTGGAGGGGACGGAAACCCTGACCTCGCAGGCCAGAGCGGAAATTTTCGATTCAAGAGCCACGGCAAGCGCCACGGCATCCTCGATCGCTGCCGTCCTTGTCGGCTCCGGATAGGTCGTCAGCGACAGCAGAATATCTTCGAACGCCATAATTCTCTCCACGCAAAAGAATGTTGGGTCATTTCTATCGCTGCTCCGTGGCGACGGCTTGATACAACGCAAGCTCTCTTGCCGGGAAACTGCGTCATAATGTCTGCGTAATCGGACGCCGACCGTATGAACCGGGATATCTTGCCAATGTTCCGCGACGACATATCTTGCATGGTCAGGGAGGCCCCATGCAGCAATGAAACAGTCGGATATCTTCAGGGAGAATGCCGAGAACTGCTTGCGCCTGAGCGAAGCCGCCAAGGATGACCCGACCCATAACCGCTACAAGCGGATGGCCGCGGCGTGGCTCGCGCTTGCCGAGGAGCAGGACTGGCTCGACGGCGAGATGCCGCCGGGCGCCGTTGCCTCCGCCGCTGCCGGCAGCAAGCCGGGGCGATGACGGCCGGCCGCGGGCCATCATTACAACAGTATTAACTCGACCTTTCCTGTCATCTTCCGCTCCCTGACCAGCCGGTCCTTCCGCGACACCGCCCGATCGAGGTAACGGGCGAAAATCGTCCACGAAAATCGTCCGCTATCCCCGGATGTTTCCGCTTGTATGCCTCCCTAAAAGATGTATATTAGATATATCTTTTAGGGAGGGACGTCATGCTGCAGCCGGTTCTCAACACCTCGTCACCGCCTCCGGTATGGGCTGTCGTCCAGAATCCGGGACAATCGCCGCAAGTCGACACCCCACTGGAAGTGTCGCACCAGACCGCCATCGCTCCGACCGAGCTGGCCTTCATGGTCGTCGCGGCGCTGCGGGCACATCCGCATCTCAGCAACGTCCTCACTCATATCTCGCGCGGCAACTGGGGACAGATCGAGCAGGCGTTCGGCGCCATTCTCAATCCCGATACGCATTCCACCAGACTGTCTGCGCTGGCACGCAACATCGTCGATCTCATGTGCGCCGATCGCGGCGTCACCGGCCGCATCTTCAAACCGTATTATCAGGACTTGCTGTCCGGCATTCTTGGCAAAGCGGTCGCGCGGCGTCTGATCGTCAACATCACCTCGCTCTTTATCGAGCTGGAACGCAAAGCCGCGCAAGCGGTGCTCGACACAACGGTGCAACCCTTGCAGGTCACCGACGTTAAACCGCATCAGGCCGGGTCGAAAAGCTGACCCCGCCGAACCAACGGAGGCGAACATGGTGCCGCAGTTCCTCCCTCTCCTTTTAAAACTGCACAACGCCGTGTTCGCCTCCGGCCCGTCTCCTGCGCAGGACGACACGCCTTGCAACATCGCGCGTGCCGATCGGCTCGAAGCCATGATGATCGCGACCGCTCAGGGAAATACCGAATGTCTGCCCTGGGTGATGATGATCCTCGAACGCAACGAACGCGCCGAACCGCGAAATCCGGATGGAAACCGCCATGCCGAACTCTCATGATCATGTCCGTCCGAAAGACGAAACAGAGCGCGCCTATCTCGAGGCGCTGATCCGCGACGACTATGAGTATTGTCATCCGGACGACACGTTCGACGATATGAAGCGGCGGGCGGCATTCTCCCGCGAGGACAAGGGAATCTATCGCGACTGGCTGGCCGTCGCGGCGGCGCGGGCCAATGCCATCGCCGCCACGCCGTTTCTGATGGCTGCCGAATAGTCTTCCGATCCCCGCGGTCCGCCCCTCGTGTCGAGCCGCCCCTTTGCGGCGGCCGGGCGACGTTGAGAAATGCCGCGAAGGCGCTATCATCCTCAACTGTATATTGCTGACGCCGCCGACACCGATTTTCCGGATCGGAGGTAAGCTTCAGAACGCACCGGCCGGCTGCGATTCGTCGCGCGCCGACCGGTCGCTGTGTTCTTTGCTGCTACCGTTTGGATTCACTTGGATGCCCAAAAGCAAAATCGACGCCCTGCTGGCGCTTCGCAGCGACGGACGGCTGCTGGTCGGCCGCGAACGCATCGGGCTGCTCGAAGCCGTGGTCGAGCACGGCAGCATCACCAAGGCCGCCAAGGCTGCCGGCTTCAGCTACAAGACCGCATGGGAAGCGGTCAACGCGATCAACAACCTGCTGCCCACGCCCGCCTTCGTCACCAAGACCGGCGGCCGCGCCGGCGGCGGTGCCGAAGTCACGGAGGAAGGACGGCGGCTGATAGCGACATTCCATCGTCTCGAAGACAGGCTGTCTCGGATCTCACGCCTGATCGCGCACGAAGGCCTGGGCGAGCATGAAGAAGACCTGCTCTGGGCCACCGGCCTGCGCATCTCCGCGCGCAACATGTTCCGGGCGGAAGTGACGCGGATCCGGAAAGGACCGGTGGACGTGGAAGTGACCCTCAAGGTCTCCGACAGGCACGCCATTCTCGCCACCGTCACCAACAGCGCGACGGACGATCTCGGCCTTGCCGTCGGCTCCAAGGTGCTCGTCCTGATCAAGGCGCCTTTCATTCGCTTTGCGAAGGCCGATCAGGCGCCGCCGGTCGCGCGCAACTGGTTTGCCGGCGTCGTCTCCTACCGCGCCGATTCCAAGCCCAACAGCGAAATCCATCTCGATATCGGTCATGGCAAGACGCTGATCGGCGTGGTGCCGCGACAGGCGGCGGATGATCTCGACATCAAGGAAGGTCACGAGATCGCGGCGACCTTCGAGGCCAATCACGTCATTCTTGTTGCCGACTAGTCTTCCCTCGCCTGCCCGCGGCTACGCATCCGACGATTGTCCTGACGCAACCCGAGTGCAGGCAGCACTGTGCCGCTGCGGATTTCGTGCCGCCATCCGCTTGCGAAGGATTGCAGAGAACCTGACAGGATTCAGGACGCCTTGCCGCGCGTCGCCTTCTTGCGAGGCCGCACAAGATTGACCTTCAACACTTTCAGGCGCTGACGGGCCGCGTTCTCGGCGGCCGCTTCGATCTCGCGGTACTGATCGACAAGAAGAGCGCCAAAGCGCGTGAGCACGGCACCACCGCCGTGCTTGCCGCCGACCTGGCGTTCGACCGCGGTCTGGTTGCACATCCTGTTAATCTCATCGACCAGATCCCAGGCCCTTTTGTAGGACATGCCGAGCGCGCGCCCTGCCGCGGAGATCGAGCCGCAGCTTTGGATGCTTTCAAGGAGCTGGATTTTTCCGGGGCCGATTCGTTCGCCGGGATTGAGATCGATACGAATGCTCAGAGACGGAAATGACCTCGAGGTCGGCTTCTTCATCAACTTGCCCATCGCCATATGCCGAGCAATCAACCTAAAACAATGCCTTACGGGACACATTCCCGCTTCGCAACAACACTAGCTGCCGACGCTTCCCAAATCCACCTGTATTCAGCCACCGCCGGAAATACAGCGTTTCATATCGAATGCGGCGCCGATTTTGAGCGAAATCATGCCCATCTGCGCAATATCGACTGCAATATTGCCTCCATGGAAGGACCGGAGCAATAGTGCGCCGATTCGTTTGCCGCAACAAAGGCATCCGTCATCATGAGTCGCATTCTCAATCAAACGATCGAGATTATTCGCGGACAACTCGGCAGCGAACTCCAGACCATCCGTGTCGAGCGCGCCGTGGTTGGACTGTTCTTCACCGGTATCAAGCTCTCCACCGGCCATACCGGCGCATGCGCGACGCCGGTCAAGGAAATTCCCGAGGCGGTCTGCTGCCCCAGCTCGGCGATGGCGATGCCGTTTCCGGGTAAGCTGCGCGGCAGCCATGCCGACCGCCTGCTCGATGAAGCGCTGTGGCAGACCGGCATTCGCCGTGCAATCGGCATCGCGGCGCTGAACGCACTGGCGCAGCTCGCCGCGGAGCGACGCCATCGCCAGCCGTTCGATATCATCGACGATGTCGATGCTTTTGCCGGCGCCGATGTGAAGCCGGACGACAAGGTCGTGGTCGTCGGTGCCTTCGCGCCATTCCTGCGCGAGTTGCGCAGGATCGGCGCGACGCACTGGGTACTCGAGAAAGACCCGAGCACACTCAAGCCGCAGGAGATGCCGCACTTCCGCCCGGCCGAAATGGCGCCACAGATCGTGCCGCAGGCGGACGTGCTGTTCATCACCGGCACCACCGTGCTGAACGATACGCTTGACGACCTGCTTGCGCTCGCGCCGTCCTCGGCCCGCGTCGTGGTGGTCGGACCGACCGTGACCATGGTGCCGGATGCTTTCTTCGAGGCGGGGTGCGACGTGCTCGGCACAATCCGGATCACCGAGCCGGATCAGTTTCTCGACGTGCTCGCCGAAGGCGGCTCCGGCTATCATTTCTTCGGCAAGTCGGCGCGGAAGATCCTGCTGCGCAGGCACGCCCTTGCGCAGAAGCCGGAGCTGCAACAGGTCTCGCTCGCGCATTCCTGATTGCGCGCATGCGTTCTTGATGTGAAATGAAGGCAGCGAGACCGTCGCGCCCGGTCAGCGGATGCGTCCGCCACCTGCCCCCGGCCTGAGCCACGCATAGGCGCACAGCACCACCGGGATCGCCAGCAAAAGCCACGACAGCCCGTCCCAGATGCCGTCGCCGACCAGCGCCGAGATCAGGCCGACGATGCTGAGCACGCCGAGCACGGTCGGGATCGCGAAGATCTGCCAGAGGGTCTGGCGCTGCGGCCGGAACAGCGTGGTCACGACGCCGCCTCCATTCTGCGATCGGCGGCCACACTGGGCGCGCGGGCGCCGAGCGCGGCGGGCTGACGCCGCCGCAGCCACAGATAGAGGCCCGTCACCAGCACCGCGATGGTGATGATGTCGAGAATGGCCCAGATGATCTTGAGCGGCATGCCGCCATAGTCGCCGAAATGCAGCGGCTGCGAGATCAGCAGCGTCGCGACGTACCATGGCAGCTCGCGACTGTCGGTAAGAACGCCGCTCTGCGCGTCGATCAGCGCGGGCTTGAGCAGCCGTGCAGTAAGCGGCGTGTTGCCACGCAGGAACACCGCATAATGCGTCTTGCTGCTGAAGATGGTGCCCGGAAAGGCGACGAAGGCCGGCTTCATGTCCGGCTCGGCCTGCATCGCCACCTTCACCGCCGCATCGATCGACGAGGGATTGGCCGGCAACGGCTTGTCCTTGTATTGCGCCGTCATCTCGGCGAGCTGGCCGAACTGCCAGACCTTGATGACGAGATCGGCCCAGGTGTTGATCACGCCGGTGAATCCGACCACCAGCATCCACATCACCAGCACGATGCCGGACAGGTTGTGGATGTCGAGCCAGCGCACCACCCGCGGCCGGTCGCGCCGATAGGCGCCGAATTTCAGCTTCCGCATCGAGGGCGCATAGACCACGATGCCGGAGATGATCGCGACGCAGAACAGGATGCCCATCAGGCCGAGAAACAGCTTGCCGGGCAGATCGGCAAACATGTCGGTGTGCAGCTTGAGCATGATGTAGGTGAAGCGGCCGGTGACATCCGGCGCGTCGAGATAGGCGGCGCTGTGCGCGTCGAGGCGCACGAGACGGTTCTTCGCCGGATTGGCGTCGAGCGTCTTGCCTATGCTCACCATCATGGTGTTGGGATCGTCATTGTCCCAGATCAGGAAGTGAGGGACATGGCCGGGGTCCCTCGACAGGCTGTTCGCCACCACCTTGTCGAGATTGGCGTATGGCGTGCCCGCGGGCACCTCCGCCGCCTTGACTTCCTCATGCAGCAGGTCGTCGATCTCGTGATGAAAGATCAGCGGCAGGCCGGTGACGCAGAGCATCAGCATGAAGACGGTGCAAATGATGCTCGACCATTTGTGCACCCAGCTCCACTTTCGCAGCGACACCGATCCTGACGCCAATATTCCGCTCCTAGTTCCAGCTATACTTCAGCGTGGCCAGCACCCGGCGCGGCGCGCCGAGGCCGCAATAGGCAAGGCCCGTGAAGCAGGTCGAGACATAGTACTTGTCGAACAGGTTGGTGGCATTCACCTGCAACTTCAAGCCCGTCAGGTCCGGACGCAGATAGGAGAAGTCATACGAGATCGATGCGTCCATCAGGCCGTAGGACGGAATCACGAGCGTGTTCTGATCATCGCCGAAACTCGCGCCGATATAGCGAACGCCTGCGCCAAGGCCAAGACCGGCCACCGGTCCGTTGCGGAAGGTGTAGAAGCCCCACAGCGAAGCGTAGTCGCGCGGAATGTTGACGACATCCTTGCCGACATTGCCGGTGTTGCTCTGGGTGACGATCGGCTGGATATGGGTGTAGCCGCCGACGACATCGATCTCGTTCGAGAGGCTCGCCTTCATGTCCATCTCGATGCCCTTGACCTGTACCTCGCCGGTCTGGACGCTGAAGTTTGGATCGACGGGGTCGGCCGTCAACACGTTCTGCTGCCTCACGTCGAAGGCCGCGAGCGTGAACAGCGCCTTGGTGCCGGGCGGCTGGAACTTGATGCCGATCTCCTTGCCATCGCCCGTGGTCGGTTTGAACACGCCGCCGGCGGCGTCGGTGCGGGTCAGTCCAACAACCGGCTGGAACGAGTTGGAATAGCTGATGTAGGGCGCAAGTCCGCTATCGAACAGATAGGACAGACCGGCGCGGCCAGTCCACGCGCCCTGGTCCTGATGAACCACCCCAGGCGTTACATAATTGGTGGTGTCCGCCTGCCACTGATCGTGGCGGCCGGTCAGGGTCAGCGTAAAGCGGTCGAGCTTGATCTCGTCCTGCGCATAGAAGCCGAGTTGGCTCTGGCTTGTGGTCTGGCTGAAGAACGGGAAGAACGTCGAAGGATCCGGGCTGGCCGTGCCATACACCGGAGCATAGACGTTGATCGGGTAGAACACGCCGATCGGGAAAGGCGGATTGAACTGGGGATTGAGGAATCCGCTGACGGAATAGAATGCCGACGATTTGGCCTGAACGTAGTCGGCTCCCACCAGTACCTTGTGGATCATCGGACCGGTGCGGAAATCGGCCTGCAACTGATTGTCGAGCGCCAGCGAATTCGACCGCGCGTAGACATAGTTGGCCGACCGGGCAACGTATCCCGCCGGCATGGCCGGGAAGCTTGGGTCAAAATTCGGATCGCCCGTCTCGTTGCGCATCGACGTCACATGAGTAGAGACCTCGGAGTAGCGCAGGTTCTGGCGGAACTGGAAAACCTCGTTGAAGCGGTGCTCGAAGGAATATCCGACCATCGCGTTTTCGGCGTTGGTTCGATCGTAATCCGGTTCGCCGAGATAGCGGCTGTAGGGAATGCGGCCGAGCGGGCTCTGGAACAGCGTTCCGACGGCGGGCACGTATTGCTGCGGCTGCCCCTTCACGCGGTCGCGGGTGAAACTCGCCAGCACGGTGAAACTGGTGTCGTTGGTCGGCCGCCAGGTCAGGCTCGGCGCGATATAGAAGCGGTCGTCGGTGTTGTAGTCGATCCAGGTGTCGGACAGCCGGCCAAGGCCGACGATGCGATAGAGGAACTCCTTGTCCTTATCGAGCGGTCCGCTGAAGTCGAATGCCGCCTGCTTGCGCGCGAAGCTGCCAGTCTGCAGTTCGATCTGGTTCTGCGTGTAGGTCGTCGGCCGCTTGCTGACCATGCTGATCAGGCCGCCCGGCGAGGTCTCGCCATAAAGACCGGACGACGGCCCCTTCAGCACCTCGATCCGCTCCAGTCCCCACGGTTCGATCTTGGTCTGTGCGAAGGTCACAATCGGGTCGATCGGCAACCGCAGGCCATCGAGATAACGCGGCACCAGGAAGCCGCGCACCTTCACGTCGCTGCTCGTGGAGCTCGCGCCGTAAGGCTCGGTGATCACGCCGGGCGTATAGCGCAGCGCCTCGCTCATGGTCTGTGCGCCCTGCGACGCGATCTGATCCTGCGTCACCACCGAGACCGACTGCGGCGTGGTCAGGATCGGCGAGTCGGTCTTGGTCGCGGTCGCGCTCTGGTTGGCGACGTAGCCATTCACTGGACCGTTCGCCCGCTCCGGCCCTGCCCGGCCCGCATTCGCCGCCGCCGATTCCTGCGGAGCACGCTGGACGTTGCGGACCACGGCCCGCCTCGGCGCGCGCGTTGCGTTGCGGCTGGGTCTTGCGCGCCGCGCCGCCTGCCGCTTCGGCGCATCGATCGTCACCGCAGGCAGGGTCGCCGGTTTTTGCTCCGCGCCGGAGGGTGCGGACTGCGCCAGCGCCGGCGAGGTTTGCAGCGCAAGCAGCGCGCCAAACGCCACGCCTGCGGCCAGCAAATGCGAAATTCTCGACAAATCCCCGCGATACATTTTCGGTAACCCCCGTCATCAAAATTCACTGATGAGATACAGGCCGCCGAACCGGACTCGCCACGCTGACCGCTATTGCGAAACGTCGGAATACTGTCGCGAAACACAGTTTAGAATTAGAACGGATGTAAAGTATCGGGCGGAATAAAATTCAAAAGCGCACTCAGTCGTGCTCGCGCGCCGTTTCTTTTCCCGGCGGATGGCCGAAATGCCTGCGATAGGCCGCCGTAAACGCGGCCGGGCTGGCGAAGCCGACCCGATAACCCGCCTCGGCGACGGACAGCCGGTAGTCCAGCAGCAGCACCCGCGCCATCAGAAGACGCTGGGTGCGGACGTAGCCGAAGATCGTGGTGCCGAACACTTTCTTGAAGTTGTCCTGCAGCGTGGTAATGTTGACGCCGATCTGCCGCGCCAGATCGAGCGTCTGTGGCGGGGCGACAAGATTGGCATCGAGGATGTCGCGCGCTTCCATCACACGATCGTAGTGACGCCGCCCTAGCTGCGCGACCAGCCGCCGCTCCTGCTTGAGCAGTTCCGCGATCTCGATCACGAAGGACAGCGTGTTGCTTTCCAGAAAGAGTTCGCCGAGCTGGCCGTTGTAGGGATGATTGAGGTTGCGATGCCCGATCTCGATCAGCCGCGTCGAACGCGGCAGCGTCTCGGCGCGGAAGTCGCCGGAGAGGAAATCGCGCAATTCGACAAGGCCGTCATCGGTGACGCTGTCGCCAAACCGATCGAAAAAGGCGGGTTTGAGGATGAAGCCGGCGGCGCAGGATGTGTTGGGTGCCTTGCAGATCCGGCGAAACCGCGCGTTCCTGCGAAAGCCGATCACCGTCGGCTGCTCCAGGCGCTTGGTGACCGGCCCGAAGCCATCGATGTTCATGGTGTCGCTCTCGCCGCGCAGCACGAGGCCGCAAAGCAGAGCCGATTCCATTTCCACCGAGAGTTCGTGCTCCGCCAGATATGAAATGTCGTTCGCGGTCGCCGTGAGGCCCGGATAGACCTCGTGCGCCAGCAGCCGCCCCGAACACACCGGCGTCTCCATCACGCGCGGCGCCATATCGGCCGGCCGGATTCCCAGCGAGAGTTGCGCGCTCTCGCGGATCAGTTCCGAGATGGTGAATCCTGTCGTGGATATTCGAGGGCTGGCGCTCATCACGGTTCCCGCATGTCCATGCGTGAAACTAGGCCACTTGCAAAGCTGTCCGGCATTGGCCGCGACCATGCTGAACAACATGGGCCGGGACAAGACCGTGGATTTAGACTCCCTCAAAACGTCAACAATAATTTTCGATGGCTTCAGGAACCTGCATCCGTCGTCGCGATGCCACACGGATCGCCATGACGCCGCGAAAGGGATGCTCTGCCCCCAATAATAAAGGCCCCGGCGCGAACCGGGGCCTTCTGACGAATTCACACGTGCCACGATCAGTAGCGGGCGACGACCGGCGAATTGAAGTGATAGTTGATGCCGAACTTCACGGTATGGTTGGTCAGGCCGACGCGGCCGGTGTCGCCATCGGGCGACGGACCGTAGGTGGCCTTGCCGTAATCGGCGTAAAGATATTCGGCCTTCGCCGACCATGACGGCAGAAACGCGTATTCAAGACCGGCGCCGACCGCGTAGCCGGAATGGGTCTTGCTGCTGGTGAAGGACTCAGGCCCGTCGCTTGCGGAGAATCTGGTGCTGGCCCAGGCATAACCGCCCTTGGCGTAGATCAGCATGTTGTCGACGGCAAAGCCGACGCGGCCGGTGACGGTGCCGAATGCCTTCACCTTGTAGGAGAAGGTGCTGTCGTCGTCGGCGAAATTCTGCTTGAGGCTGGCGCCCGCGGCATCGACTTCAAGGCCCCACACGATCTGGCTGCCGAGCGCCTGCCAGTTGTAGCCGATGGTGCCGCCGCCGAAGCCGCCCTTCACGCCGCTGATCGAAGTGACGTCATCGACGCCGTCATTGTCGAAATCGGTGTTGTCGCCGCTCAGCTTGCCACCGAAGCCATAACCGCCGAAAGCACCGACATAAAAGCCGGTCCAGTTGTAGACCTGCGCGACAGGCGTGAGCGGAGCCTTGGTGTAGGTGCGCGCCGGCAGATCGGCAGCGGATGCAATCGCCGTCGACGCCAAAAGCGCGACCGCAGCAAGCTTCAGTTTCATCATCTCTCCTCGTTTTTTTGATGAATCGAATCGAATTGGACCGAATCGACAACAGCGCCTTTGTGGCGGCCGCCACAAACTACCGTTCAGAATCCCCGACGTGATGTGCCATTGTGACGCAGCGAGAACGGCGTGGAGAATCGTCCACGCAAGCCGTGCAGAAAATGAGACGACAACGAAGATTCAGATTTCGATGATGCGGGCCATCCGCTCCATCACGCTCGCGCGGTGCGTGATGGCGATGACGGTCGCACGAGAGAAATGCTCCAGCACCCTGTCCATCACCCGGCGTTCGGTCGCAAGGTCGAGCGACGACGTGCTTTCGTCCAGCACCAGAATGTCCGGATCGCGCAGCACCGCGCGCGCGATGCCGAGCCGCTGCTTCTGGCCGGCTGAGAGTTCGACGCCGCCCTGCCCGAGCAGCGTCTCATAGCCGAGCGATAGCGCCGCGATCTCGGCATCGAGACAGGCGATGTGCGTGGCGCGCTCGATCCCGGCATGATCGCAGTCGATATCGAGCGCGATATTTTCCGCAACAGTGCCGGTGAACACGTCGATCTCATGCGGCACCACCGCAATGCGCCGCCGCAGCACCGCAAGCGGAATGTCATCGAACGGCACGCCATCGAGACGAAGGACACCGGCATCCGGCCTGCGCGCCGAAAAGATCAGGCTGGCCAGCGTGCTCTTGCCGATGCCGCTCGGCCCCACCACCGCGACGCGTTCGCCCGGCGCGAAGGCGCAGGACAATCCGGCCAGTACCGGCGCGCTCTCGCTGGAATAGGAAAAGCGCAGGTTCTCGATCGCAAGATGCGCCGGTCCCCGCCGCGCCGGATCGGCATTGGCCGGAATGTCCTCGACCCGCGCCTTTGCCAGTACCGAGAGCCGCTCGACCGCGACGGTCGCGGCCTGAAAATCGTCGAACGCCTTCACCAGCGCCAGTACCGGCGCCGACAGCGAGCCGCCGATCGAGAGCACCAGCACGAAATCGCCGACGCTCATCCCGCCGTCCATCACACGGAAGCCGCCGAGCAATGCGATCGCCGCGACGATGAGACCGGCAGCAAGGCGGCCGGCGGCATCGAGACAGGCGGAGAGCTCGATGGTGGCAAGACGCGCCGCGAGGTCACTGTCGAGCCGGTCGGCAAAACGATCCTCGGCGAAACGATGCGCCGAGTTGAAGCGCACTGTGTTGATGTACGCGATCGACTCCACGATATGCGACCAGTGCCGGCTGCGCGTGTCGAACCACACCGCCTCGCGATTGCGTAGCGCGCGCCCGAGCAGCACATGCAGCAGCGTGACCATGCCGACGATCATTGCGATGGCGAGCCCGGTCTGCCAGTCGGTGAGCGCAAGCGCCGCCGCCAGCACGAGGATGGTGCCCGCGGCCATGCCGAATTCGATCAATCCTTCGGTGGCGTTCTGCGCCAGCCGCTCGGTCTCCTCGAAGGTCCGCCCGAGCGGCCCCTGATCACGCGCGAGTTCATGATCGACCGGCAGGCGCAGCGCGGCGGCAAAGGCGGGAACGAGCATGTCGCGCTGCAATTCCAGCGCGGCGCGTGCGGCAAACATCCGGCGCACCAGCGAACAGGCAGCGTCGATCAGCGCGATGCAGCCGATGCCGACGCCGATCGCAACGCCCATCGCGATCAGCCGGTCCGGAAACACGCTGTCGATCAGCTTGGCCAGCAGAACCGGCGGCAGCAAAGCGAGGCCGGCAAGAACGACAGCGGCGAACAGCGCCGGCAACACCAGATGGCGCTGCTCCCAGCCGAGCGCAAGCAGAACCCGGACCGTGCGGCGCAGATCGGTGTTGCCACGCTGCTCGTTTCGCCCGCCCAGCAACCGAGCCAGCCACGACGTCGCAGGACCGGCAGCCGCGCGATCGCTCATCGTCGCCTACGGATTTTCGAGCAGACGCGCCATGGCGTCCGCCATCGGCGCGCCGGTGGCGAGCTCGATCCAGTACCACTGGCCGTTGGGATTGAGCTCGAGGAAGACATAGTCGCCTTCCGGCGTCACGATCAGGTCGAACGCGCCGAAGCGCAGGCCGCAATGCTTGAGATATTCACGCAGCGCGCGGTCGATGGTCTCGGGCAAGGACACGATGGTGTGCGGCAGCTTGATGGTATCGACCGCGCGCCAGTCCTGCTCGGCGCCATCGACGCCCTGGCTGTCGATGCGGCAGCAAAACAGCTCATGGCCGATGATCGTCACCCGCAGCTCGTGATCCTTGGCGATCGCTTCCTGCAGGTAAGTCGGGCACAGCGAGATGGTGGCCTTGAGCGCGGCGAATTCGCTCGGCGGCACCGGCCGGGTGTAGGCCACGCGATGCTGGCCTTCGACATAATGGCTGCCCATCAGCATCGGCTTGCAGATCACGCCATCGGGACAGGTCGCGAAGAATTTGCCCGCCTCCTCGGCATCATTGGTGATGATCGAGCGCGGCACACGCAGGCCGAGGCGGCGCGCGAGGCGAAGCTGCGGAAACTTGCGCTGATGGCGGCGATTCTGGTCCGGATTGTTGATCCAGGCGACCCGCGCGTCCATCGGCAGGAAGCCCATCAGCTCGCGCATCTCGTCCTGGATATAATTGATGACGCCTTCGTCATGGATGCCCGGCGGCGGCAGCGACGGCTCCGGCTTGCGCATCCAGACCGAGCGAACCTCATGCGGAAACGTGCAGGAGCGGCCCCATTTGTCGTCGATACGGATGGTACCGCGGATCTCGTCGGTCATCGTGACCCGATACTCCTCATGGAAGTGATCGGTGTTGAGCCGGAAGCACGGCACGGCGCGCTTTTCCAGCCGCTCCAGCACCGCATCGACATGCGGATCGAGCTTGGTGGAGATCATCAGAACGCTGGTAATCGGGGAAGAAGGCATGCAGGCGGCCGCCGGAGCTGCGTGGGTGGAACGGAAAAGGGCCGACCTCGCGGCCGACCCCGAACGTCATGCAAACAACTTAAGTAACTCAGTTGCCGAGCACATCCGATGACAGATCCGAATCGGAGATACGGCCCGATGTGGACGTCACATTGCGGGAGGTGGACGACTTGTGGAACAGCAACGTGCCTTTCCAGGTCTGGGTCACCGGATCGTAATAGCCCAGCGCGTCATCCTCGTACTGCTCGAGAGCATACGGCTTCGCATTTGCAAGAACGAAAGGAAGCGGCTGGGCGTTCTGCTGATGGTTGAGATGCATTCGCGTTTCCTCGCTGAGTGGCCCGAATCTCAAATTCGGCCAACCGATCCATTTGGCGGAGAGCAGCGCGAAGCCACAACCCCCTGTTCACGGGGGCGGCGCAACCGACGCGCGCCGATCTGTCGCATGACTTTAATAATGTCCCGGAGCGAGGCCCACTGCCCCCTTTTCACGGGGTACCGCCGAGGCGGCCATCCGTGATTAGCCTCGGGGACAAGATATTTAGTCAGCGACAGGGGCAACGCGGCCATGATGTGCAGCATCCGTCATTCTCACGTCCTGTTAGCCGGATGCGTGACACTGGCCATGGCCTCGACGTCACATGCACAGGCACCGGCCGCGCCCGCCGCCGACCTCACACCGTTCAAGGCGGTCTACAAGCTCGATTTCGCGCCCGCCAACGAGACCTCGCCGTTCACCGGCGGACACGGCCGCCTTGCCATCGAGATCAACGGCAGCCGCTGCACCGAATATCGTGTGGTGCGGACCATGACCGGCACGCTGAACACCCAGAACGGTTCGCTCGCCGTCCAGTCCGAAGCGACGATCACCGAGCATCCCGCCGCCAGCCAGCTTGCCGTCAGCTTCTCCGAGCGGGTCAACGGCAAGGTGACAAAGCAATACAGCATCGTCGGACGCAAGAACGGCGACGGCAGCGTTACGCTGACATCGCGCGACCTGCCCGGCGGCAAGGCCGAGCTGCCGAAAGGCACCGTGCTGCCGATGCAGCATGAGCTGATGGTCAATGCCGCCGCGACCGCCGGCCGCAAGAGCATCGCGGCGAACGTCTACAACCCCGAAATCTCCATGACCACGGTCGAGCACACCGCCCACGCCTTCGGCGCGGAGAACAAGGCTGCGCTGCCGGCGGGACATCCGGCCAATGTGGACGGGCTCAAGACGACGTCGCGTCACCGTGTCGAACTGATCTTCCGCGACCAGAAGACCGGCAAGGTCCGCGCCCAGGAACGGATGACCCGCTTCACCAACGGCATTCTCACCGTGTCGGACACGCTGACCGAGCAGTTGAAGATCAAGGCCGCGATCGCCTCGCTGACCATGCTGCCGCAGCGCCCGTGCTCATAGGCCGCCGTGATCGGCCGCCTGCAACACGTCGATCAGAAGATTGAATGAGTACTGCGCCAGCGCGAGCAGGCCAAGCGCCACCGCGCCGTGCCAGATCGCAAGGCTCCAGAACCAGACTGGATCGCGCGCACGCGACGTGACGCTGACCCGGGTGACGAATTCGCCGGTCCGCCACGCCGAGAGCAGCGTATGGCCGGTCAGGGCCAGCATGCAGACGGAGCCGGCCAGTCCAAACGCTCCCGGCAGGAACGGCGCGACCACCGGGCTTTCCGTCGCAAAAGCCAGAGCGAGATAGAGCAGCAATCCCAGCGTGCCGCACAGCACGGCGGTTCGCGCGATCTGGCTGAGGACATGCTTTATATTGTCGCTCATCTGCACACCTTCCGCCCGGCGATCAGACGGTCGACCGGCGCCCAGTCGTCAGTCAGGACAATGGCGCACGCCTGCGGCAGCAGAAACGACGCCAAGGCGACATCGACCCGCCGCCATATCACGGCGCGGGACTGCACCGCCTCCCCGGCATTCATCACCGACACGGTCACGTTTTCATCGGGAGGACGGGCGGCACGGCGCGGGTTCTTCCATGCCGCCACCACGAAGTTCGTCACCGCGCCCTGCTCGCCTCCGGCCATCCACAGATCGACCGCGGGAAAGACCCTCGCCAAAGTCGTCGCGACGCTGACGGCCAGCGAGGGCGTATCGCGCCGGTCGATGATGTTGGAGAGAAACACGCCATCCGGCGACAGGTGCGCGTCGATTAGCGCGTTGAACTCGCGCGTCACCAGATGCGGCGGCACGCTGCGGGTGCGGTAGGCGTCCATCAGGATGACGTCGAACGCCTCAGCGGCCGGCAGGCTGCGGACCACGGCGCGGCCATCGCCGATCACCGTGGTGAGCTGACGCTGCGCGCCGGCCCACATCTGATCGTCAGCGACGGATGCAACCACCGGATCGAGCTCGATCGAAGTGACGCGGGTACCAGCCGCCGCCCAGGCGCGCGGCAGCGTCGCGCCGCCACCGCCGATCACCAGCGCACGCGGCGCGGACGATTTTGCCATCGCTTCGCGCGCCAGCCGGTCGGCCAGCGCCGCGTAGCCCAGATGCAGATGCTCGGGACGGTCGCGATCCGACGCGCTGTGCACGCCCTCGTCCAGCATCATGAAACGCAACAGGCCGCCATCCGGCAGAGGACGGTCAAGCAAACGGATGCAGGTGTAGCGCGACTCCCGCAGGCATGGCCCGGATGTGGCCAGCAGCATCGCCATCAGCCCGGTGCCGATGGCTGCGAACGCCGCCGCGACGGAAAAGGATCGCGCTAGGCCACGCCACGGAATGACGCAGACGCCGAGCGCGATCCACAGCGCGCTGACGCAGCGCACGAGACCCGCCGCGCCGATGGTCTCCAGCAGCACGAAACCGGCGAGTGCGGTGCCGATCACGCTGCCGGCGGCGGATGCGGCATAGATCGCGCCGACCGTCCGCGGCAGCGCCAGCCCCGGTGTCAGCACCGCGAGCCGCACCGTCATCGGCGCCACGAAGCCCGCCGCAAGGCTCGGCGGAAACGCCAGCAGCGCAATCGCCAGCGCCGCGCCCTCGCTAAATCCCTGATCGCCGGCGAACGCCTGCGCGACGGCCTCCACCGCGCCCGGCATGATCGCGGCGGCAAGGCTCGCCGCCAGCCAGACCCCGCCAAGATGGAATCTCAGCCGCCCGCGATCCTCGCTGCCGCCTGCGGCAATTCCGCCCAGCGCATGGCCGACCGCAAGTCCGAGCAAGACACTGGCAATCGCCGCCGACCACGGCACCAGCGATTGCCCGACATAAGGCGCTCCGAGCCGGACGATCGCCAGCTCGACCGACAGCGACGCCGCGGCGGACAGGAAATTCGCCAGCGGCAGCAGCCACCGGTTCATGCCGACACCCGGACGGCGCGCAGCCGCAACGCGGCGGTCGCGATCATCGCCGCGTTGGCCACCGAGATCGCGCCGGTGATCTGCAGGGAGGCGCGGACACCGAAGCCGTCCACCATCACCCATAACGCCACCAGAACGCCGGCCACGCTGCCGGCCGCGCCGGCGGCGTACATCGCCCCGATCACCCACCCGCGCCGATCCATGATGGTCAGAATGCTCATCATCAGAAGCGGCGTCGCCACGCCGAGCAGCAGGCCGGCGGGAATGCAAAGCCCGGCCGCGAACAGCACGATCCGCCACAGCGCGGACGGCGCGGGCGCGAGAACCAATTGGTCCCAGGGCGTGGCCAGAGACGGCGACAGCGCAATCACGACACCGCCGGCCACCGCCGCAAGCGCCGCCCAGGACAGCATCCGCGCAACGTCGTTTCGGGCCGCCAGCCCCCCGCCGATCCGGTTGCCCAACGCCATTGCCAGCAGGAAGGCCACGATGATCGTGGTCCACGTATCGGTCGACATCCCGGCATGGGGCGCCAGCAGACGCGCGGCGACCACCTCGAAAGCCAGGGCGCAGAACGCCACCAAACCCTCGGCCAGCCAGATGGCAACAAGCATGCGGTTCACATTCGACGTTTGAGAGTCTGCCCGGTTTCGAGTTATGTAGCCCGGCATGGGGTTCTCGTACCCCGCATTCGAGGGGTGGCGGGGATCCCCATGGGGCTGTGGTTGCCGAACCGCGTCATGCAAGGCGCGATCGTTCTTTGCGTTGCGGCCGTGGCGCTGGTGCTCTGGATCGTCCTGCACCAGCCATGGCTGGGCCTGTCCCTCACAGCCGATGCCGCGAAAAACATCGTCACCATCACCACCATCCATCCGGACGGAGCGGTGCATGGCGTTGCGCCGGGATCGCGCCTCGTTGCGGTCGCCCCGGCGGGACAGCATGAATCCGCCATCGCGCTCACGCCCGACGATGTGATCGATGAGCCGGACACCTTCGAGAGCTATGCGCAGATCCGCGCTTTCATGCAGCGACAGGGACAGATCGCAGCACTGCTGCGCGCGCCTTCGCTGATCCTGCAATCCAGCCACGAGGGACAGATCATCTCTTCGACGGTGACGCCGAAGCGGCGGCCGCTCTCCGACCTGCCCGCCGCATTCTGGGTGCAGATCGTCACCGGCGCGGGCTCGCTGCTGATCGGCATGTGGGTGCTGGCGATGCGCCGCTCGGACATCACCACGCGCCTGTTCGCGCTCTCTGGCGCGATGATCATGCTCTCGGCCTATGCGGCGGCGATCTATTCCTCGCGCGAACTTGCCATCGACGGTGGATTGTTTCGCCTGCTGTCGGCGCTCAATCACATCGGCGCGCTCGGCTTCGGCATGGCGATGATCGCGATGTTCCTGTGCTATCCGCGCCAACTGGTGCCGCTGCGCGCGCTGTGGATCGTGCCCGGCATTTTCGGACCGTGGCTCATCGCCGACGTCCTGCACGCGCTGCCGAGCCAGACCATCGGTATGCAGCTTCCGACCCTGGTCGAGATGCTGATGATCATCGTCTGTGTCATCGTGCAATGGTTCGTCAACCGCCACGACCCCCGCGCCCGCGCGGCGCTGAACTGGCTCGGCCTGTCGGTGATCGTCGGCGCCGGCGCGTTCGTCTCGCTGATCACCGCGCCGATCCTGTTCTCCTCCGCGCCGGCGATGCAGCAGGGCCATGCCTTCGGCTTCTTCCTGCTGATTTATGCCGGACTCGCGCTCGGCGTCGCGCGCTACCGCCTGTTCGATCTGTCGGAATGGGCGTTCCGCATCCTGTTCTACACCGCCGGCACGCTGCTGCTCATTGCCGTCGACGCCACGCTCGTCACCCTCCTGCAACTGCAGCAGACCACATCGCTCGGCCTCGCCTTGATCGCCGTGGGCTTCATCTATCTGCCGCTGCGCGGGCGGCTGTGGACTTATTTCGTCGCGCGCGACAGCCTTCAGGACCACGAGCTGTTCAGCGCGGTGATCGACATTTCATTTGCCACATCCGCCTCCGAGCGATCGGGCCAGTGGCGCGACCTCATTCAGAAACTGTTCGATCCGCTGGCGATCGAGGACGCAGGCCAGGCGGTCGATGCCGTCGAGCTGCGCGAGGAAGGGCTGGAGCTGCTGCTGCCGCCCGTCGCCGACACGCCTGCCCTCGCCTTGCGCTATCCCTGGCGCGGCCGCCGCCTGTTCGGCACCATTCATCGCGATCTGGCGCGCGAGCTGGTACGGCTGATGCGCTACGCCGAAGACAGCCGCGGCGCCTATGAGCGCGGCAGCGTCGAGGAGCGGCGGCGTATCGCGCGCGACCTGCATGACGATGTCGGCGCGCGCCTGCTCTCCGGCCTTTACAAGACCGAGCTGGGCGACACCCAGCGCCTCTTGCGCGAGGCGATCGCCGATATCCGCACCATCGTCAGCGGCCTGTCCACCGACCAGCCGCCGCTCGGGCAGATGATCGCCGCCCTGCGCCACGAGACCGGAGAGCGCCTGATCACCGCCGGGCTCGACCTGAACTGGCCGCTGACGGAGATCGACGACACCGCGCCGCGGCTCGACTACCAGAGCTTCCGCTGTTTCACCTCGGCGCAGCGCGAGGTTGTCAGCAACATCATCCGTCACGCCAAAGCGCGCAACGTCGATATCCGTGTCGATGTTGCGGAGGATCACCTTGTGACCACCATCGCCGACGACGGCGTCGGCATCGACCCGGCCCATGTCGAGGGCAGCCCGCAGGGCAGCGGCATTCGCGGCCTGCTGCGCCGGGTGAGCGAGATCAATGGAACCGTGTCGATCACGCCGCGGGCGAAAGGCACGGCGGTGAAAATCACCATTCCGATGCGCGCCACCGGCGAGACTCAACATGCAGGCCCATAAGACATGCAGACCTGCAGAGGTGCTGCGCTGCCATCCCCCACGTTCGGGGGGTATGGAGGGCGTGCCGTTGTTCTTACTGTGTTGTCCGATGATTTGAAGCGGTGCCAATTGCCCGCAAGTTGAGCTGATATAATGGCATCGTCACCGACGGAACACGCAACGCGGCTGGGCCTGATCGTGGAAGATCAGCCCGACACCAGCGCTTGGCTGGCGCAGATGCTGACATCCGCGTTCGACGGCATCCGCATCACCCAGGTGGCGACATTGCGCGGCGCGCTGGACTGGATCGCCGCGCATGCGCAGGATCTCGCCCGCCCCGTTCCGGCGCGCCATATCGCGTTGGTCGATATCGGATTGCCGGATGGCTCCGGCATCGAGGCGGTGCGCGAGCTGGCGAAACATCAGGCGACGCTGACGCCGGTCATCACCAGCATCTATGACGACGACGAACATCTGTTCAACGCCATCGCGGCGGGCGCGCAGGGTTATCTGCTGAAGGACCAGCATCCCGATACGCTGATCCAGTACCTGCACCGCATCGAGCGCGGCGAGCCGCCGCTGTCGCCGTCGATCGCGACACGCATCCTCGATTATTTCTCGAAAGCGCGGCCCGCCACGATGTCGCCGCCCGACGCGGCGCATGAGGCGCTGACACCGCGGGAGATCGACGTGCTGCGGCTGCTCGGGCGCGGCCTGCGCGTCAGCGAGGCGGCGCGCGTGCTCGAACTCACGCCGCACACCGTCGCGGGTTACGTGAAGAACATCTACCGCAAGCTGAACATCACCTCCCGCGCCGAAGCCGCGGTGGAAGCGGTCCGGCGCGGGCTGGTGTAGCTCTCACTTCATATACTTGTCGAAGAACGGGATGATCTTTTCCGGGTGACGCCCGAAATAGTTGTAGCCATCCTTGAAGCGCCGCGTGGTGCCCTCGATCCAGAGCAGTTGCTTCTCCTTGCTGCCGAGCAGGTCGAAGGTCTTCTGCGCATCCTCGGGATTGCGCGTCCAGGCGTCCTGCAGCACCTGAACCATCAGCACCGGCATCTTCACGCTGTGCGCCCACAGATGCGGCGTCATCTCGGCGGCGACAAACGCACCCATCTTCAGCAGTTCGAGATCGATCAGCTCCTGATACTGGCGGATGCCCTGCAGATCCGAGAACGCGTCGTAGATCGCCGCCATCGAGACCACCATCGGACTCACCATGCAGCGTACGTTCTCGAACAGCTCCGGGCGGCGATGGATCGCGTGATATTGCGAATTGCCACCCATGCACTGGCTGTAGAGGCCAACGTTCATCTTCGACAGCGTCGGGTGACTGTCGACATATGTCTTGACGCCGACGCAGTCGCGCCACTCCCACTGCCCGATGCCGGACAGGCCGCCATTGGCGGCGCTGCTGTTGCCGTGATTACGGATGTCGTAGGTCAGCACATTATAACCGGCGTCGGTGAGGTGCTTGTACTGGATGACGAAGTCGATCTCGACCGCGTCGAAATTGCTCCACGGCTCGCCGAGATGACCGGGGAAACCGGCGCGGCACATCGGCAGCGCGTGATTGAAGATGACAAGATTGTTGCTCTCGCCGCCCTTGGCCGGGATGTACCAGGCTTCCAGCGGCGTGCCGTCGTCGGAAGGAATCACGAGATCGCGCCAGCCGGTCATGCCGTAATCGTCCGGCGTCTTGTGGATGACGCTGCGCAGCGGCCGGACGATGGCCGCCAGCGCCTTCACCTTGGCGTAGTCCGCGTCGGAAATGGTCTTGAGTTGCTCCAGCGCCTTGTCCATGCGCTCCTTGGACATTCTGCTCATAAATCACCTGCTGTGCTTGGCGGACGGACCGACAGACCGGATGAAAGGACCGACAGCCCGGCGGCGATGTCAATGACGGGCCTGGTTGCACCAGCGGGCTCAGCCCGCCGCGGTGTCCCCGAGGACCCTTGAAGTCTGTATGGCGCGATAGACTATGCAGATAAAGGCATGTAATCTTAAATCAATTTGAAGTTGAACTTCACAGAAGCGCCATGGATCGGACCCTGCTGCCTGCCCTGTCAGCCTTCAGCCATGTGGCGCGCGAGGGCAATTTCACCCGCGCCGCCGCGACCCTCGGCGTGTCTCCGTCCGCGCTGTCGCAGACGATTCGCAGTCTCGAACAGCGGCTGAATGTCAGGCTGCTGCATCGCTCGACCCGCTCGATCTCGCTGACCGAGGAAGGCCGCCATCTGCTGGAGCAGATCGATCCCGGACTGTCGTTGATCGATCAGGCCGTCAACGCCATCGGCACCGACCGCGATCGCCCCTCCGGCGAAATCCGCATCAACACCTCGCGCGTCGCCACGCGCTATCTGATCGAGCCGCATCTGGCGGAATTCACCCGGCGCCACCCGCTGGTGCGGCTCGAACTGATCATGGATGACGGCTTCGGCGACATCATTCATGAGGGCTGCGACGCCGGCATCCGGTTAAGGGAGCGGGTCTCCGACAGCATGATCGCGATCCCGCTCTGCCCGGACTTCCGCATGGCGGTGGTCGGCACGCCCGCTTATTTCGAGCGGCATCCCGCGCCGAAAACACCCGCCGACCTCGCGGACCACGACTGCATCCGGTTTCGTCATACTTCCAGCGGCGCGATCTATCGCTGGGAGTTCAGCGAGCCCGATCCACCCAACGAGGATTTCGAGATCGAGCCGCGCGGCACGTTCACGACCAATGACGACGAGATGCTGGTGCGCGCGGCGCTGCAAGGCATCGGCCTTGTCATGCATCTGGAGCCGATCGTTCGTCCGCATATCGTCGACGGCTCGCTGATCAGCGTGCTTGCGCCATGGTGCCCGACGGTCCCGGGCTTCAATCTCTACATGCCCTCGCGCGCCCAGATGCCGCCGAAGATGCGGACTTTCATCGATTTCTTCACCGAGAAACGCGATCTCCTGAACGCCGGCGCCACACGCCCGCTTCACGCGCGGGCGCCCTAGCTTCCCCACGGAAGCGAGAACGTCTTGACGTTGGTGTAGGACTTCATCGCCTCGACGATGCCTTCCTTGGCGCCATTGCCGGAATCCTTGATGCCGCCGAACGGCGACATCTCGGTGCGATAGCCCGGCACTTCCCAGATATTGACCGTCCCGACCTTGAGCTCCTCGATCAGTCGCGTCGCGTGGTCGAGGCGATTGGTGCAGACGCCGGACGACAGTCCGAAGGCCGTGCCGTTCGATGTTTCGATCAGGTCATCGATCCCCCGGCAGCGAATGACAGGGATCACAGGCCCGAAGGTTTCCTCGCGCACGAGTTCGGATGCCGGATCGACATGATCGATGACCACCGGCGGAAACAGCGCTCCCTTGCGCCCGGGATGATAGAGGATCTTCGCTCCGCTCTTCTGCGCATCGGCCACCCGACGATCGAACATCTCCGCCGCCTGTGCATCGATCACCGTTCCGAGGTCGACCTGCGGGTCCATCGGATCGCCGAACGTGATCGCTTTCGCCCGCTGCAGAACGTGGCCGACGAATTCATCGGCGATGCTGTCGTCCACCAGGATCCGCTTCACCGCCGTGCAGCGCTGGCCGGAATTTCGCGTTGCGCCGGCAACGGCGAGCGCGGCCGCGCGTTCGATATCCGGACCCGACAGGTCCGAAAGAACGATCAGCGGATCGTTGCCGCCAAGCTCCAGCACCGTCCGCGTGTATCCGGCCTTCTGCGCGATGATCTTGCCAACCTGAACGCCGCCGGTGAAGGTGACAAGCTCGATATTCTCGTTCGTCACCATCTCATCGCCGATGTCCTCCGGCAGGCCGGTGACGACGGACAGCATCTGCGGCGGCAGACCCGCTTCATACAACAGGTCGGCCAGAACAAGAGCCGTGAGCGGCGTCTTCTCGGTCGGTTTGCAGACGATGCAGTTATTGGTCGCAATCGCCGGCGCGATCTTGTGCGCCACCATGTTGAGCGGGTGGTTGAACGGCGTGATTGCCGAGATCGCGCGCAGCGGCTCGCGTTTGGTGAAGATCCGCCGCGCCTGGCCGTGATGGGTGAGATCGCAGGCAAACGCCTCGCCATCGTCCACGATGCACATCTGGCCGGCAAGCGAGAACACATCGCGCGCGCGCCCGCACTCGTAAAGCGAATCCTTCCGGGAGATTCCAAGCTCCAGAGTGATCGTGGCGGAGATCGCCTCCCTTCGCTCCCAGATCAGATCCGATGCCTTTAGGAGAATCTGCTGCCGCTGATAGCGGCTGAGCCGGGGCTGATAGTTCGCCGCGATGTCGAACGCCTCGCGCACATGCGCGGCCGTCCCCGCCGGCACGATGCCGATCACCTCATCGGTGTAGGGATATCGAACCTCGATGACGTCGCTTGTGGACACCTTTCGGCCGGCAATCCGCATCGGCTGCGCATTGACTTTCGGTTTTGTGAGCATCGGCGGCTGGTCCGTTTACTATCCAAGGCCTGCGAATTCCGCGCAGGTGTTCTGTCGTGAAGAACGCACACCATTCTTGCGGAGCAATCTTCGGATAAGCTAATAAATCATATCGACAGAGTGGCAACTAGGGTTCCGGGCGGCCATCGGGCCGCTGCTGGTCCGAGCGTTGCAGAAACCGTGATCATGCCGCGGCTGCACCCGAGGGACAAAAGCCCAGAGGCGGAGACGTCGAGACCCGTAACGCGCCCGAGGCCGGGCACGGAGGTCTCATGCTGCTCGCGCCGCTCGCTCTCGTCATTGCCGCCGCCTTCATCCATGCTACCTGGAATCTGCTGTCGAAGCAGGCCGCATCGGCCGGGCCGACCTTCGTCTGTGTCAGCAACCTGATCAGCTGCATCGCCTATGCCCCCTGGGCGATCTGGCTGCTTGCGCGCGACGGCATGGCGTGGAGCTGGCTGGTCGCTGGCTTTATCGTGCTGAGCGCCGTGGTCCACCTCGCTTATACGCTGTCGCTGCAGCGCGGCTATCAGGTCGCCGACCTGTCGGTGGTCTATCCGGTGGCGCGCGGCACCGGCCCCCTGCTCTCCTCGGTCGGCGCTTTTTTGCTGCTGGGCGAGCTGCCAACGTCGCTGGGCATCGCCGGTCTCATCGCCGTCATCATCGGCATCGGGCTAATCTCGACGCAAGGCAACCTCGCCGCGTTCCGAAAGCGCACCGGATTTGCCGGCGTATTGTGGGGCACGGCAACGGGTTTCCTCACCGCGATCTACACCGTGGTCGATGCCTATGCGGTCAAAAGCCTCGGCATCGCGCCGGTCGTCCTCAACTGGACCGCGAACCTCTTGCGCTTCGCCTTGCTCGCGCCGCTCATCCTGAAAAATC
The DNA here is from genome assembly GCA_964384815.1 of uncultured Afipia sp. GTDB lineage: Bacteria > Pseudomonadota > Alphaproteobacteria > Rhizobiales > Xanthobacteraceae > Afipia. The sequence goes on from CAYLLZ010000001.1 coordinate 735,491, forward strand.
CGACCCGGGCGCGAAAAAAGATGACGGGCTACTGGCGTCTCGCCATTGCTGTCGGACTGTTGCAGCCGCTCGCCTATATCCTCGTGCTGATCGCGCTGCATCTCGGCGCGCCGGTCAGCGTGGTCGCGCCCGCGCGCGAGATGTCGATGATGGTCGGCGCCTTCCTCGGCATGATCGTGCTGCGCGAGCAGGTCGGCCTGTGGCGGCTGATCGGCTGCGCCGTGATGATCCTGGGTGTGATCGCGCTGGTGGGGAGCGGTTGAGGCGGCACTGTCAGCTCTGTCAGGGGGCGCCTGAACGGCACACACGCTTCGCAGATATTCAAGCCCGATGGGATGACATCTCCGCCGCCGACCGAGACGGCGGCGGAGCCTTGATACGTCATCGGCCGAGGCCGTGTGCCGGGTTATTTCTTCTTGCCGCTGGCGTCGAACTGCTTGAGGAAGGCGATCAGATCGTCGGTCTTCTTCTCATCCTTCAGGCCGGCATAGACCATCTTGGTGCCGGGGACCTTGGCTTTCGGGTCCTTGATATATTCGCGGAAGGTGGCTTCATCCCAGGTGAGACCGGAATTCTTGTTGGCCGCCGAATAGTTGTAGCCGGGCGCCTCGCCCGCCTTGCGGCCGATCAGACCATTGAGCTCCGGGCCGACGCTGTTCTTCGCAGTCTCGCCGACCTGATGGCAGGCCTTGCAGACCGCAAAGACTTTCTCGCCGGCGGCGGCATCCTGTGCCTGAGCCTGGCTAACGCCGGTGCCGACCAGAGCCAGCAATGCAGCAGCTATCATTCCTCGCATGTTTCTTCTCCTTTATGTACCGCTCGTCACGAGCAAGTTTGGTGGCCAGCATCCGGCGAACAAAACGCACGTCGAAGATGCTGCCTCAGGCGCCATATACCTGCGTCTCTCCCTCCGCGTTGGTGAGATGGACCTGAACATGATGCCGTGCCGCGACGATCTCGCGAATGCGCGAGACTGGCAGCAGGCTGAAAGCAGTCGAGAAAGCGTCGGCTTCGCTCGCCGTCGGCGCAATCACGCTGACCGAGCGATAACGCGACGGGCTGCGCCCGGTTCTCGGATCGAACAGATGGGTGAAACGGCCGGCGGCATCAAACCTGAAGCCCGCACCCGCCGTGGTCGCAACCGCGCGATCGACGAGGCCGATGGTTTCGCTCACCACGCCCGGCGTGTCCGGATCGGCCAGACCGACCTGCCACGGCGCGCCGTCCGGCTTTGGGCCGATGGCGCGGATTTCACCCATGTTGACAAGCGTGGTCGAAAGACCCGCCCCGCGCAGCGTCTCGGTGACGCGGTCGGTGGCATAGCCTTGCGCGATACCGTTGAGCGTGATCGCAGCGCCCGGCTTGAGCAGCGCGACGCGATCGTCGCTAACCTTGAGGTGGCGGTAGCCGACTTTCGACAGCGCCTCCGCCAGTCGCTCCGCGGACGGGCCTTCCGGCGCCGGCCGCTGTTGCGTGAAATGCGCCGCGTAGAGATTCCATAACGGTTGCACCGTCGGATCGAACGCGCCGTCGGTCACTTCGGCAAAGCCGAGCGCGGCCTTGAGCAGCGCGACCATGTCGGCATCGGGCGAGATCAGAACGCCGGTGCGGTTCAGCGTGCAGATCGCCGACTCCGGCTGATACAGGCTGAACTGCTGCTCGAGCCGTCGCACCTCCTGCACGCACAGACGCACCAGCCGCTCGGCCTTGGCCCGGTCCGGATGATAGATCTCGACCGAAACCTGCGCGCCGAGCGCCGAGCCCTGCCAGCGGATCGGCGTATCCGCAACGGCGCGGCGGCCACCCAGCAGAGCAGCCCCGCCCGCCATGGCTGTAATGGCAATCAAGCGCCGGCGCGTGAGGGATGTGTGTGTCATGGCCGCCGCTCTCAGTTGGTCCGTATCTGCGCGGGATCATACCCGTTTTGCTCCGCCGCGCTGCTGCCGAGCACATAGGTTTTCGGAATCTGGTCGAAGCCGACGACACGCCCGCCATGGCCGGCGACAAAGGCATCGGCCGCAGCCCGATTTCCGAACGGCACCGCCTCGTCCGTCTCCATGCCGCTGCGCCGACGGCTCTCGATCACGAAGAACGCCTTGCGCGCGTCGATCCAGTTGGTGGCGCCCGGCTCCTCCCAGCTCGGCGCCGCCCCCATGTCGGAGACATAGATCGCGCGGATGTCGCGCGGCTGATCCGGCATCAAGGTGAACGCCACCGTATCGCGAACCGATGAGAACCAGTACGGATCGATCCGGCTTGCGGTGATGATCTGTCCCTTCGGCCCCGGATGTTCCAGCAGATTCATGCCGCAGAACACGCCCATCGCCTCGCTGTTGAGCGCGGCGGGCGGCGGCGGCGCGGATGTCGTCTCGTCCTGATTGCAGGCGGCGAGCGTCAGCGCGACCGCAGCGATGCAAAGCGCGCGCAGCATCATAGCTCCCTCCGTGCGAAAGAGGCGGTGGCGAGGCCAAGAGGAATGGCGATCCACAGCGCCATGCCGAGCAGCAATGCACTCGTGCCGGCGCCCGCGCTGCCCGCAAGGCCGGCCATGCCGGAAAACTGGCTGACGTTGAAGCCGGTGAGATTGGCGAGGCGATAGATGTCGGTCGGATTGAAGAACAGCAGATATTCGAGCACCGCGGCCGAAACGATCTTGCCCTGATCGACGACGAGCAGGCCGAGCAGCGCCATATCAAACACCAGCACCATGATCAGCCAGACTCCGACCGATACGCCCGCCGCCGTGCCGCGATCGCGCGCCAGACTGCTGATGAGATAGCCGATCGCAACAAATGCCGCACCGAGCATGATCGACGTCCCAATCATCCAGGCAAACGCATACCAGCTTGCCGCCAGCACCGCCGCCCCGCTGATCGCCAGCGCCCCTGCCGCGACGCCGTAACCGATGACGGTGGCGAAGGCGAGGATCAGCACATGCCCGCAGAATTTGCCGAGAACGATCTGGTAGCGGCCGACCGGATAACTGAGCAGCAGAATCATGGTTCCGCGCTCCATCTCGCCGACAATGGCGTCATGCGAAATCAGCAGAGCGATCAGCGGCAGCAGGAAGATCGTGAGACTCGACAGGCTGACCACCACGACATCCAGCGCGCCCGCGCCGACATTTCCGGTCGGCGCGCTGCCGAGAAACGTCAGCGACAGCGCCAGCGCGGCGAGCAGCAGCGTGGTGGCGAGCACCCAGCGATTACGCAGGCCTTCCTGGATTTCCTTAGCTGCGATGATGGCGATGGTTCTCACTCGGCGGCCTCCCGCGCACGCAGGAAATGCGCGTAAAGATCATCGAGTGTCGGCGTCACGACCTCGATATTGCGCACTCGCGGATCGCCGGCGGCCAACCGCAGCAGCGCCATTTTCTTCGCATCATCCGGCACCAGCACGACATGACCGTTCGCGCTTGGCGCCGTGCCGTTCATCAGCCACTCCGGCATTCTGTCATCGTCGCCATCGGCAAGGTCGAACGAGACCCGGATCGGCAGTTGCGAAAGCCGGCGCAGTTCCGCCAGCGTGCCCTGCGCCACCAGAATGCCCCGGTTCATGATCAGCACATGTTCGGCGCGGCCTTCGAGCTCGCTCAGCGCATGCGAGGAGATCAGCACCGTCGCGCCATCGTCGCGCAATTCGTGCAGGATGTCGTAGAAGGTCTGGCGCAGCGCCGGATCGAGACCCGTGGTCGGCTCGTCGAGCAGAAGAATGCGCGGACGCCCGAGCAGCGCCTGCGCAAGACCGAGACGCTGGCGCATGCCTTTCGAGTAAGTCCCGACCCGCCGGTCGGCGGCATCACCAAGGCCGACGCGGTCGAGCAAGGGCCACGCGGTCGCCGGCTTGAGTTGCTTGAGCCGCGCGTAGAAGCTGAGCGTCTCGCGTCCGGTCAGCGCGGCGTTGAAGGCGACGTTCTCCGGCAGATAGCCGAGCATCCGGCGCGCCGAGAACTCGCCAGCCGCCGGGTCCTCGCCCAGTACGCGAATGGCGCCGCCGCTCGGGCGGATCAGCCCCAGCATCAGCTTGATCAGCGTGGTCTTGCCGGCGCCGTTATGGCCGACCAGCGCGCAGATGCGCCCGGGCGCCAGATCGAACGACACCTCGCGCAAGGCGCGAATCTTGCCGTAGCTCTTGTCGACCTTCTGGATGGAGACGGTTGCGGTCATGGCAAGCCTGCCCCCGCTTCCGGCCGCGGCGGCGGCGCGATCAGCGGATGAGTATCGACCACACCGCCGGGATAGAGCGCGGGAAACTGCGCCTGCGCCCAGCGCAGCACCTGCACCGCCGGACTGTTGATCAGGATTTTCGCCGACGGCGCGGTCCACAGCACACGGTCGACCAGATCGTTGGGGCGATACGCCGTATCCGCGACACCGTCGCCGTTGAGATCGAAGGCCGGATTGTCGCTCCAGTAATTGCCGCGCCCGCCCTTCGACCAATCGAGATCGCGGGTGCCGACATACTTCACCTGATTGCGATTGCCGACAAACGCGTTGCCGGTGATCTCGTTGCCTTCCGAGCCGGCTGTGAAATGCACCCCGATCTCGCACTGCTCGAACCAGTTATCCTGAAACTGATTGCGGTTGGCGTTGTAGATGAACACGCATTTGCCGGGGCCGCTGCGCGCGCCTTGGGTGGCGGAGCCTGCCTCTGGCAGCATGCCGCGCTCATCGCTTGCCACCTCCTGCGCGCCCGATGTCTCCTCGATCGCCCCGCCTGCCACCAGATTGCCGCCGATCTTCGAGTAGTTAGCATAGTTGAACAGCAGACCGTGATCCCGATCGCGGTACGAGACATTGCCCTGAATGATGAGACGGTTGGAGAACATGATGGCGTAGCCGACATGATTCCTGATCGAGACGTTGCCGCTGATCTCGCTGTCATTGGTGTACATGTAGTGGACGGCGAACCGCACCTTCTCGAAGCGGTTGTTGATGAAGCGATCCTTGCGGCTGGAAATGGTGAAGATGCCGTCGCGGCCATAGCGGATGGTGTTGCCATCGATGGTCACGTCCGGCGCGTTCCAGATCGACACGCCGTTGCCGGCATCGGCCCGGCGCACGTTCTGCAGGCCCTCGATCACGTTGCCTAGGACGCGCGATCCTGTCGCGCCGTGGACATAGACGCCGAACAGATTGCCGACGATATGGTTGTTCTCGACCAGCGTCCGCTCGGCGGTCTTCTCCAGATAGATGCCTGAATCCATCGCCTGAATATCGCGGCCCGAGCCCTTGATGGTCAGCCCGCGGATTTCAACGCCCGGCCCATAGACGCCGATCACGCTGCCCTCGCCGCTTCCGGTCAGGGTTGCGCCGGGCTCGCCTTGCAGCACGATACGCCGCTCGATGCGGATCGGCCCTCGATGCTCTCCAGACGCAAGCACGATGACGTCGCCGTCCTGCGCCCGGTCCAGCGCCTGCTGCGAGAACTGGCCCGGCGCAAACGTCAGCGTCTCCGCGCCGGCGAAGCTGGAGATTCCGGCGGCGAGAACCGCCGCCGGAAAGATATTGAAGAAACGTCGCACGAATGCCCCGCCTCAGGCCGATCTCGGCTCGACCAGCATACGGCCTTTCATCTCCATATGCATGGCGTGGCAGAACCACTGGCAGTAATACCAGTAGACGCCGGCTTTGTCGGCCGTGAAGGTCACCGAAGCGGTGGCCTGCGGCGCGACTTCCATCGCGATGCCGTAGTTCACGATGGTGAAGCCGTGGGTGAGATCCTCCACCGCGTCGATGTTGGTGACATAGACCGTCACCTCGTCGCCCTGCTTCACGGTGAACTGCTCCAGACCGAAGGCCGGGGCGGTGGACGTCATGTAGACGCGCACCTTATTGCCGTCGCGGATCACCTTGGAGTCGGCTTCGAGGTTGATACCGTCCGCCTTGGCCTGCTTCACAGCATCGGCAAAGAACGGGTCGGCACGGTCCCAGATCGAGATCGGGTTGATCTTGGAGCGATGGACGATGGTGGCATCGTGAGGCTCGGCGAAGCTCGGGCCGTCATGCACCAGCGTCATCTTGTCGCCGGAGATATCGATGAGCTGATCGTTCTCCGGTTTCAGCGGGCCGACATTGAGGAAGCGGTCCTTCGAGAACTTGTTCAGCGAGATCAGCCATTTTCCATCGGCCTCCTTGGTCTGGCCCATGGAGGTGTGGTTGTGGCCCGGCTGATAGTGGACGTCGAGCTTCTGAAGGATCGGATCGACCTTCTCGCCCTTGAACGCGCGCTTGGCGAGATCGATGTTCCACTTGCAGATCTGGCTGTCGATGAACAGCGTGGTGTAGGCGTTGCCCTTGCCGTCATAAGCGGTGTGCAGCGGGCCGAGGCCGAGCTCGGGCTCCGCGACCACCACGTCGCGCGGCTTGATCTTGTCGTCGAACAACTGGTCGAACAGCCGCACGTCGAACACGGTGACGGTCGGCGACAGCTTGCCGTTGGCGACGACATGGATGCCGTCCGGCGCGGTGTTGATGCCGTGCGGACTGTTGGAGACCGGGACATAGCGGGTAAAGGGCGAACCCTTGCGGCCGTCGAGCACCGGCACACCGCCCATTTCCTTGTAGTCGCCCTTCTTCACCGCCTCTTCAATACGCTTGAGGTTGAAGATGGTGACCCAGTCCTGCTCGTTGGCGGTCATTTCCGCCAGCGTGACGCCGCCCTCGGAATTATAGCAGGTGGCGAAGGCATACTTGCCCTGGTAGTCAGCATCGACGTTGTCGAGGTTGCCGTCGACGATGATCTGCCAGGCGACCTTCATGGTGTCGCCGTCGACCGCCGTGAAAATCGAATGATACTCCTTCGGCTTGTCGAGGATCTTGCCGTCGTTCGGCAGCGGCACGCCGTCCTCGCCGTTACAGAACACATATCCGGTGCGCGGATATTTCTGCACGCGCAGACCGTGCACCGTGTGCTGGTTCGGCAACTGGATGATCTTGTCGCATTTCATGACGTCGAGACGCACGCGCGCGACGCGGGTGTTGGCCTTGTCGTTCATGAAGGCATAGCGGCCGTCATAGGTGCCTTGGGTGAACGAGATGTGCGGATGGTGCAGGTCACCGTTCATGTAGGTGCCGCCGCGGTTCTTGAGGAACTCGCGCCCCTCCGGCGTCAGCCCCTCGGTGAGCACCTTGAGGCTCTCGTTGGTCTGGCCCCAGCCGGTCGCGCTGCAGCGGTTGAACACCGGCACGCGCATCAGTTCGCGCATCGAGGGCATGCCGACGATGCGCAGCTCTCCGGACTGGCCGGACGAGAAGAACACGTAATATTCGTCGAGTTCGCCCGGCGCGACTTCGGTCTTGTGAACCGCGGGCCGCGCGGCGGGGGCAGCTTTCGGCTGCGCCTTGGTCTGGGCCTCCGCGATCGTGGTGAGGCCCGCTCCGCCGGCAAGGCCGACGCCGGCCGCCGCTGCCGTCGTGCCGAGCAATGCCCGGCGGCTGACGCCCTTGTCGCCTTCTTGGTTGCTCATGGAAGTCTCCTAGGTTTTCAGGTTGTAGGTGTAGCGACCGAGCCGCCGGGCGCGCTGACCGTCTTGCCCCCGGCGGTAATGATTGTGTTTGGCCCTTTTGCGGCCCGCATGGATGGCGAGGACAGCGCCTCGCGCTTCTCCCGCTTGAGACGCACCTGAATCATGTGCGGACAGCGATGATCGTCGAAATAGAGCTCCTGACAGTGCATGCAGTAGATGCATTCGTTGACATTGATGTGTCCTTCGGGATGGATCGCCTGCACCGGGCATTCGACGGCACAGCGCTGGCAGGGCGAGCCGCATTCCGGCCAGCGGCGCAGCCACTCGAACATGCGGATACGGCCGGGAATGGCGAGCGCCGCTCCGAGCGGACACAGATAGCGGCAGAAGAAGCGCTCGATGAACAATCCGGCGGCCAGCAAGGTCAGCGCGTAGATCACGAACGGCCAGTCGCGCGCGAATTTGAGAATGATCGCGGTCTTGAACGGCTCGATCTCGGCGACCTGTTCGGCCAGCGCTGTGGAATAAAGCGACAACCCGAACAGGACGAGGAAGATCATGTATTTGATCGGCCACAGCCGCTCGTGCAGGCCCCATGGCAGTCGGAACTGCGGCACCTTCACAGCCTGAGCGATGTTGTTGAGCAGTTCCTGCAAGGCGCCAAAAGGGCAAAGCCAGCCGCAGAACGGACCGCGCCCCCAGAACAATAGCCCCGCCGCCACCGACGCCCACAACAGGAAGATGTGCGGCGCGGAAAGGAAATATTCCCAACTGAAGCCCGTCAGCAGCGAATTCATGAAGGTCAGGACATTGACCACCGAGAGCTGCGCATTGACGTACCAGCCGAGCCAGACCAACACGAACAAGAGATAGGCACGGCGCACCCAGACATAGACCTGCGGCCGTCGCACCAGCACGTTTTGGAAAAAGAAGATCAGCGTCAGCGTGCCGAGCGCGACCACGGTGATGCCGATCCTGACGGTATCGCCGCGCCAGATCCGCATCCATAGCGGCTCCTCCTCGGGCGCGGTCGCATCCGCGCTCTGCGCGGGCTGCGGCGATGATGCCGCGGCCGGCTCGGTGTGAACCACCGTCGCCGGCTGTTCGCGCTTCAGATAGGCATCCGGCAGCGTGTAGCCGAGATCGAAAGTCAGAAACGCCTTGTCGCGCGCGCCGATGGCGCGCTGCACCAGAAGCTGCAACGTCCACGGCTCGGACGGATCGAATGTAAAGTCCGGCGGCAGCACGAACAGGCTGATCTCGGGGAAGCCTGGCGCGCCTTCTGCGGCAAAATCACCCAGCCGGGTGTGATCGCGGTCGCGGAAACGAATGCTGTTGCCGTCCTGCAAAAGCTCGATACGGTCGAAGATGCCGCCGCGGACATAGCCCGATCCCTTGAACGAATAACGGCCGGAGCCCGCGACCACCAGCGCCTGCTGGCCCGGCTTGAGACGCGCCTTGAGGCGCTCATAGCCGTCATCGCCGAGCAGGCTGCGGCCGATGGTCGGCACTGCGACATCGGCGACATACAGATCGATGAAATCATCCGCCGGATCGCCGGTCTCGGCATGCGCGACCGCCGCCGCGTTGCCGGATTTCTCGTAAGCCTCGTTGATATCGGCAACGCTCAGATGCAGCCGGCGGATCGAGCCGTCGCCCAGCAAGGTCTGCCAGTCGCGCGTCTCGCTCTTGCTCATGTCGATGGTCTTGACCACCTGCGCCGCGACCGCCGCGGTTCCGGCCTGTCCCTGCCCTCCGAGCCGCCCGGTCTTGATCAGTTTCGTCGCCGAGCGGACGATGCTGTCGCCGATCACCAGCACGGTGACGGTCGCGCCGCTGACGATATCGACCTGCGGCGCCTTCACCGCGCCGCTGACCACCGGCATCATTTCGGTGCCGACCAGCTTGTTGACGGCGTCGAGAATCCGTTTTTCCGGAATGCCGATCAGGACGATCGGCTCTTTATGTTCGACCAGCTTGAAGCCGGCGAGAACGCCCTGCGTGCCGATGCCGACCAGAACCTTGATCGGCTTTCCCGAATAGCCGACCGCATTGGAGAAATCCGAATTGAGGTAAGCAAAGCCGAGAAGCTGATCGTTCTTGTAGATCGGTGCGACGGGCGGATCGCCCTGCAGCGATCCGAAGCGCGTTGCTCCCGGAATCAATTCCGCCGGCTGCGCCTTGCTCAGATATTCGCCAAGCTGGCCTGCCGCGTGCGCATCGGCAGCGAGGAAAACCGCTCCGACCAGAACAACGAGGGCGACGATGCGAGCGACGCAGAAATCTCGGAATTTAGACAAGCCGTCCCCATCCGCTTTTGCAGCTTCAGGAGAAGCCAACAAAAAACGACGCCGCCGGTTCCTATCCATTGGCAACCCCGCATGGACATCTGTATCAGTAGAGATAATATCGGTATTTGTTCTATATCAAATCACGGATTGCGAGGCGAAGCTCTGCATGCATGAAAAGCCTCTGCTGACAACGGCGCCGGCACCGATCACGAGTCTGCCGGAATTTTATGCCGTTGCCTTCCATCAGGCCCAGCGCGCAATGCAGCATTACAGCGCGGCGCTGACGCATGCCGATCAGAATGTCCACGCCCTGCGACCGGTCTTCGAGACTCTCGTGTCGCGGGAAAATATCCGCGCCGATGCGATCGCAAAGACCTGCATCGAAGCATGCGGCCAGCCTCCCGATCTGAAAAAGCTACCGGCTGATGTTATCGATCTGGTCCCGATGCAGGAAGTTGTGGACATCGCGGACTCGCGCCTGTCCACGCCCTACGCGGTGTGGGCTCTCGCGGTCCGCCATCGCCAGCGCGCTTTCGTGTTCTGGACCTATATCGCCGCGCTCGCCGGGCACTCGGCGGTGAGCGATGCCGCCGAACGACTGGCGCGGGAGGCGTTGTCCGACGGCAATCTGCTGCGCCGCGAGCGACGCCTTGCATGGCAGAGCGAGAACAGAACGGCCGCCGAAGACGATCAGGGCGACAGGGACATGTCCGCCGCCTTGCTGGAAAGCCTGCTGCGACGGGACATGCTCGCATGGTCGCAGACCTTGCCGCCGGCGCAGAGCGAGCAGCTCTTGCAAGCCGGCGCGCTGTCGTCATCCGACGACGTTCCGCCTGACGACATCGAAACGCCGGCCCCCGGCGAACTCGAACAGGTCAAGCAACGCGCTTTGCGGCGGGCCGAGCAACTGTCGAACATCTATCTCGACGATGCCGACAGCGCCACCGACCAGAGCAGCCTCGAATTCGCACAGAAGCTCGCCGCGCATTCCATTTCGCGGCTGGCGAATCTGCGGGCCGTGGCCGCAAGCCGCCCGCGGCACTGACGCGCAGCCGCGCCGCGTTCCGAGAGATCGCGAAAGGTCAGTATCCCCTGCGACAGATCAGGCCAACATCCGGCTTGCCCTGCGGGACGGGCGGCGCGCGACGTGTCCTGCACAGTTCCGGCGCGGCTTGCGCGGCCGTCAGGCGGCATTGTGAAAGCGCGAGACATTGATAAAGAGAGCGAACGCTCGGGCATTGAGGCCGGGCGTTCGAGGCCCGGAAGTCCCTTCGCGTCGCATGGCGATTGATCTGATGCGTTATCTCTATCTGTTTCTCGGCATCACCTTCGTTGCGCTCGGCTTCATCGGGGCGTTCCTGCCCGTGCTTCCGACCACACCGTTCCTGATCCTTGCTGCCGCATGCTTCGCCCGTTCGTCTCCCCGGCTCGAGGGTTGGCTGCTGTCGCATCCCCGCTTCGGGCCTGTGCTCGTTGCATGGCGCGAGAACGGCGCAATTCCGTGGAAAGCCAAGCTGTTTGCGCTGGGAGGAATGAGCATCAGCTTTCTGTGGCTCTGGATCGGGGTCGGTTTGGGATTGCTGCCTCTGTCGATCACCGGCGCGGTGATGCTGGTGGGACTGGCCTACGTGTTCAGCAAGCCGTCCACGTAAGGCAGGCCGCCGGGGTTGCCGATACTGTCATCGTTGTTCCGGCTGAAATGGAACCGGCATGCAATTCCGGCTGCCAAAACGATTTGCCCTGCTCTTCCCGCAGAGCCCACGTCACTAAACCTTAAGTTTTCCTAAAGCATATTAAGTCATTGTCATGCTTGGTGAAACAGATGAAACGATGGATCGGGTTCCCGATCGCAGCAATCCTGCTTGTCGGCTTGCCGCTCGGCTTCATAGTAGCCGAAGGAGCGCACGACTCTGACGTTCTCTCCGATGCGCAGCGGGCCACCTATCGGCGACCGACAACGATTCCGTTTCCGGACGACAATCCCTACACGCAGGCCAAGGCCGATCTCGGCAAGATGCTGTTCTTCGATCCGATCCTCTCGGGATCGCGCAAGCATTCCTGCTCGTCGTGCCACATGCCCTCGAAAGCATGGGGAGACGGATTGCCCCGCGCCATCGGCGAGGATCCTGCGGGCATCGAACTCCGCAGTCCGACCCTGATCGACATCGCGTTTCTCGATCTGCTCGGCTGGGACGGAAAATTTCCAGACCTGGAGTCGGTGGCCTTCGCGCCGCTGACCAGTCCGCAGAACATGAACATGACCGGGCCTGAACTGGTGCGGCGCCTGCGTGCCGTTCCGCGCTACGTCGCCGCTTTCACCGCCGCCTTTGGCGACGGCAACATCACGCGCCCCAGAATCGAGCAGGCGCTGGCCACCTATGAACGCACCATCGTTGCCGGCGAAGCGCCTTTCGATCGCTGGATCATGGGTGATGAGAACGCCATCAATGCCGAGGCCAAGCACGGCTTTGCGCTGTTCAACGGCAAGGCGCACTGCGCGAGCTGCCACAGCGGACCCTCGTTCACCGATGGATCGTTCCAGGACATAGGTTCCGCCACCGGCGACGATATCGGACGGGGACGGATGTTCCCGAATTCGGAAAAGCTGCAATACGCCTTCAAGACGCCGACGCTACGCGATGTCGACAGGCGCGCGCCCTATATGCATGACGGCTCGATCGCGACATTGGAGGATGTGGTCGAGCTGTACAACAAAGGCGGCATCGATCGCCCCAGCCGCTCGCCCTCCATCAAGCCGCTATCGCTGACGGAAGCCGAGAAGAAAGCGCTGATTGCATTTCTGCACACGCTGACGGCCGACGCATCCGAAGCAAATCCCCCGCCGCCGGCGCGGTGATCGGAGCATCAATCTCGTTCGATCAGGCCAGTCGCGGCAGCAAGGCGCCCAGCAGGCCGAAGCCGGCAAACAGGGAAATACCCGCGCAGGTCTCCAGCCATTCCCGATGGGCGATATGCCTGTCCGAGGCCCACGCCAACGCAGTCCCCACCAGAACACTCGCGACACTCAACAGAGCAAACATCCCGCTCTCCAATATCCAGTCCGTTCAAAATGAATGGGAGGAATTGAAACCCGGTGGCGCCAATTCCTAAAACTTGAAACAAGCGCTTATGTTCGCGCCAAGTCATTGGATATGCTCGTCCAATTTTCATCTTAATAAATATTAACCACAAAAACATGGGAGGCTTTTCCAGACCCCGCTACCTCGTATAGTGAATAAATCCTTAACACGATCGCATAAACTGCCTGGATCACGTGATGATTGGCCATAGCCAGCGAACCATCGGCATAGTCCACTCGCCCTTGCCGATCCTCGCGCGGTGTCTTCTCGTCCTGCTGTTCGGCGTGATGGGCACGAGTGCAGCCAGCGCCCATGTGAAGTGGTTCTGCGCTTACGATGTCGCCGGCCAACCGGTCGGGCTTGCCAATGTGCTGTGCCAGGACTTTGAAATTCTGATCCTTGTGGCGTTGATCTGGCTGCTGGCCGGCTGCTTCATCGAGAAGACTTCGCTCGGCGAAGCGATGTTGCGATCGATGGACCGGGTCACCAGCGGGCTGCGGCTTCACACCGAGGTCATGGTGCGAGCCATCTGCTTTTTCTTCTTCGTCTCGCTCTGGGCTCTGGGCGGCATCCTGCTCACGCCGGAACTGACCAGCAAATCGCCGCTTGTCAGTCCCCTGCAATTCATCATCGCGGCCTGCCTACTGTCGCGGCGGACCTTGCCGATCTCCGCACTCGGCATCGCGATCCTGTTCGGCATGGCGATCCGCGACTACGGCATCTTCCATCTGGCCGACTACCCGATCTTCCTGGGGATCGCGGCGTATCTCGCCCTGACCGGACTGCAGAAGAAGTTCTTCGGAATCGAGCCGATCGACATCATGCGTTACGCGACGGCGGTGACGCTGATGTGGGCGTCGGTCGAGAAGTGGGCCTATCCGCAGTGGAGCTTCCCGATCTTCATCACGCACCCGAACATCACGTTCGGGTTCGATCCGGAATTCTACATGCGCGCGGCGGGCGTGGTGGAATTCACGCTCGCCTTCGCCCTGCTCTGGACGCCGCTGGTCCGGCGCTGCGCCGCCGCCATTCTCGCCGGCATGTTCATCGCCGCCTGTTTCGAGTTCGGAAAGATCGACACCATCGGGCATTCAGGCATCATTGCGGTGCTGTTCGCAATTCTTGCCGACAACCGGCGGGTGGAAAACGACCGCCGCGTACCTTTGCTCGCTCCCGCTAGCTTCTGCGCCGCACTCGCGGCCACGCTGTTCGTCTATTATTTCGGTCACGCCAGTCTGTTCAACACGACGGTTTTGTAAGACCGCACTGCACCGGCGAAAAGGCTCAGTTCACCTTCACCACCAGCTTCATTTTCGGGTGGATGGCGCAACGCACTGTAAAACTCCCGGTCACCGGGAAGGCAACGGTGTAGGAACTTCCCGGCTTCTGATCTCCTGAATCGAACTGGAACGTCGGCGACGTCAGATAGGCGTGATGAAGAAGCTCGCCGTCATCGTTAATGAAACGTAAAGCCTCGCCGCGAGTGATGGTGATCTGGCCGGGCTGGAACTCGCGGTTCTTCTGCGAGATTGCATAGGGACCGGCGGCCCATGCGCTTCCCGCAATCAGCCCGCCGACGATCGCGATGAAAATTTGCGTATCGCAACGCCTTGCGAGGAGAAAAAGCAGTCTGAACTTTTGCATTCATTCCTCCGTTGAAAGCGTCATATGCGGATCATCGATTCGAACAGCACGATGCACCAACTGGTTACCATGATCTACGGCGCCTTTTACTCAATACGAGCTGTAAAGATTATACCGTTATTTCGATGAGTGATGTCACCTCAGAACAGGCCACATCATTAGTGGAGGCTTGAGACCAGAACGTGTTCTTCAGCCACTGAAGAAGCCGGAAGCGTCATATGAGTGTCTCATCGGGCCCGAGGGCGAGCCGTGCGCCTTTCCGCGCGGCCTATCACCGCCTGTTCTTCCGCAAGTCGGCGGGCAGTACGATTCGTACCCAGATTCTGATCTGCTATCTGCTGATGAGCGCCATCACCGCTGCTCTCGGCTTTTACGCCATGTACGGCATCAATCATGCCGGCACGCTGGTCGCCAAGACGTTTGACGAATCGCTGATGTCGATCAACTACGCGCGAGCGGCCGCCGCGGATTTTTCCAAGATGCGGGCGGCCGCGTCCCGGAACCTCGGAACCAGCGATCCGCTGGCTCACGCCGCGCTCGACAAGGAAATCAGCGGTCTGGAAAAGACCTTCTACGAGGATTTGAGCGTGGCCGCCGAACGCGCCCAGTCGCCGCTTGCGACCAACGCGGCCACCAAGGTGCGCGAGGCCGTCAGCGCGTGGACGGCACTCTATCGCCATGGCAACAAGGATCTCCTGCCGGAGATCTTCGCGGCCCGTCTGGACAGCTACGCCAAGATCGTCGACCAGCAGATCGATCTTCTGGTCAACTATACGGCCGGAGACGGTTTCCTGTTCCGGCAACGGGCGCTTTCCACCATCAATCGCGACTTACAGTTCAATGTGGTGGCGCTCGCCGTCGCGCTGCTGTTGTCCGGTTTCGTCACCTGGCTGCTCAGCCGCAGGATCATCGGGCCTGTCGCCGTGGCGTCCCGAGCCGCCCGCAGCATTGCGGAGGGCAAGCTTGATGTCGACATTCCCAAGGGAGGCGCCGACGAACTCGGCACGCTGATCGCCGCGATGGGCGTGATGCGCAACAACATCAAGGACATGGTCGAGCGCGAAGTTGCCCAGCGGCGATCCGCGCAAGCGCGCCTGACCGATGCGCTCGAAACCTCCCGTGAAGGCGTGGTCCTGCTTCATCCCGATGGCAAGATCGCGCTGGCCAATTCGCGCGCGGGAGAATTCCTGGCAAGCGCTCCCGAGCTGTTGCAGTTCGAGCTTCTGGACACCCGAAAGACCGTGGCTCCCGCAATCCATCCCGATCTGCTCGCCGAGCACGATCTCACCGGCGAAGCCCGGCTGCCGGATGGCCGGTGGCTGCGTGTGAGCCGCAGCAGAACCCAGGAAGGCGGTGTGATTGTCGTTTTCAGCGACATCACGGCGCTGAAGAAACAGGAAGAGCAGTTGCACGAGACCAATCGCAGGCTCGATGCCGCTCTCGAGAATATGTCGCAAGGCCTGTGCCTGTACGACAAGGAAGGTCGCCTTCAGGTCGTCAACCGCCGCTTCTGCGAGATCTTCAACATCCCGTCCGGCTATGTCCGTGCCGGCATGCGCCTCGAATCCGTTCTGGCGCTGAGCATCATGGCCGGAAACCATGCCGGCCAGACCGTGGACGATCTGCTCGCCGAACGCGAGCGCTTCCTGGCCCGCTCCGAGAGCGGAAGCTATTTCCAGCATCTGAGCGATGGCCGGATCATCTGCATCGCGCATCGCGCCACGTCCGATGGCGGATGGCTGGCCACCTGCGAGGATGTGACCGAGCAGCATCGCGCGGAATCCCAGATCACGTTCATGGCGCGCCATGACGCTCTCACCCAGTTGCCCAATCGCCTTCTGCTGGCGGAGCGGATCGAGCAGGCCATCGCCCAGGCCGGCCGCGGGCCGGGGTTCGGCGTCCTGTGTCTCGATCTCGACAATTTCAAACAGGTCAACGACACGCTGGGACATCCGGTCGGCGATCAGTTGCTGTGCGCTGTGGCTGACCGCCTGCGGGCCTGCGTCCGCGAGATCGACACCGTGGCGCGCCTCGGCGGCGACGAGTTCGCGATCATCCAGGCGGATACGCAAAAGCCTGCCGATGCCGAGCGTCTCGCCCGGCGCATCGTCGAATGCCTCGCCCAGCCCTACGAGTTCGACGGGCAGCGGATTGTCATCGGCGCCAGCGTCGGCATCTCACTGGCGCCTCACGACGGCACCACCGGCGAGAAGCTGCTGAAGAATGCGGACGTGGCCTTGTATCGCGCCAAGGCGGAAGGCCGCGGCATCTGGCGGTTCTTTGAAGCCGAGATGGATGAAAGCCTGCAGAAGCGCCGGGCGCTGGAGCTCGATCTTCGCGAGGCGATGGAGAAACGCCAGTTCGAGCTTTTCTATCAGCCGCTCTACGACCTCAGGCTGGAGCGGATCTGCGGCTTCGAGGCGCTGTTGCGCTGGCATCACCCGGTGCACGGTCTGGTGTCGCCCGAACAGTTCATCCCCGTGGCCGAGGAGATCGGCATCATCATCCCGCTCGGCGAATGGGTGGTCGAACAGGCCTGCGAGCAGGCCTCGCTGTGGCCGGACGATATCAAGGTCGCGGTCAACGTCTCCTCCGTCCAGTTCCGCAGTCCGCGCCTCGTCGAAGCGTTCTCGCGGGCTCTGGGGCGCTCGAAGCTGCCGCCCGGGCGGCTGGAGCTCGAGATCACGGAATCCGTTCTTCTCGCCAATAGCGCGGAAACCATCGCGACGCTGCACAAGCTTCGCGCTCTCGGCCTGCGGATCGCGCTGGACGATTTCGGGACGGGATATTCCTCATTGAGCTATCTGCGGAGCTTCCCGTTCGACAAGCTCAAGATCGATCAGTCGTTCGTCCGCGACCTGACCGCGACCGAAGGCTCCAAGCTGATCATCCGGGCCATCGTGAGCCTCGGAAAGAGTCTGGGCATGCGCACCACGGCGGAAGGCGTGCAGACCATCGCCCAGCTCAATCAGATCGCCGCCGAGGGCTGCGATGAAATGCAGGGCTATTTCCTCAGCAAGCCGGTTTCCGCAGCCCATGTGCCGTCCATCATCCTGAAATTCAGGACCGGCATCAAAAGAGACGCAAGCGGCACTTACGCGCTGACCGGCTAGATGGATGCCATCCATGATGCGGACCCGGCCGCACCAGCGGCAGACATTCCACAAAACGAGACAGGCACCGCTGCATGCAGCCCGCTCAGAGCAGGTCAACGGAGACGACACCGATTGCGATCCGGCCTCGCATTGAAGGCGGACTTCGATTGCTTTAAAGTTAGGCTGAACCACATCGGGAAAGGCGCGCGACCACCGGAATGACCATCTTCGTATTCAGCGTCGTTCTCTTCGCCGCCGCACTTCATGCCATCTGGAACGCCGTCGTCAAAGGCGGGGCCGACAAGCTGCTCACCACCGTGCTGGTCACGACGTGGGCGACATTGATCGCCGCAGTGTGTCTGCCGTTCCTGCCGGTGCCGAGCCGGGAGAGCTGGCCGTTCATCGCCGCCTCCACACTGCTTCAGGTCGGCTATTACGTGCTGGTCGCGAAGACCTATCATCTTGCGGATATGAGCCAGACCTATCCCTTGATGCGCGGCACCGCGCCTTTGCTCGTTGCCATCGCGAGCGTGGGATTGCTCGGAGGACATCTGTCCGCGTCAGCCTGGATCGGGATTGCCATCATCTGTGCCGGCATTCTCGCCATGGCAACGTCCGGGCACTCGAAGAACAAGGCCGGACTCGCGCTTGCTTTGCTCAATGCAGGGGTGATCGCAAGCTACACGCTGATCGACGGGCTGGGCGTGCGTCTGTCGGGTACGCCGGCCGCCTATACGTTGTGGATTTTCCTGCTCACCGGCATTCCCTTGATCATCTGGGCGTTCGTCGCGCGGCGCGCGGACTTCCAGGGCTATATCGCCGCCAACTGGCATCTCGGATTGGTGGGCGGCGCGGGGACGATCATCGCCTATGGCCTCGCGCTCTGGGCGATGACGCTTGCGCCGGTCGCCGTCATCGCCGCCCTGCGCGAGACATCGATCCTGTTCGGAACGGCCATCTCGGCGTTTGTTCTCAAGGAGCGGGTCAGCACAATCCGCGTGATCGCAGTGTGCATCATCGCCATCGGCGCGGGTGTCTTGCGGTTCGCCTAGCTGCTTCCGCGGCGCATGGATGAAGCGCAACGACCATGCCGGGCGCAGCATTTTTCGAACGCGATCATGCGTAATAAAAAAGCCGGGGTGCATAAGCGCCCCGGCTGATGTTTATGCGGAGATGACAGCGGCGCTAAGCCGTCGCCACCGCGGCGGTGTCGGCACTGCGCAGACGGTGAGCGGTGCGCATCGGCTTGAGCACCGCGATCGCCAGGAACGCGGTGAGGAAGTTCATCGCGATCACGACGCCGAACACCACGTTCCAAGATGCGGTGATCTCGTGCAGCTCGGCCGCGAGCGGGCCGCCGAGCACCGAGCCGACACCCTGCGCCATATACAGGAAGCCGTAATTGGTGGTGGCGTTCTTGGTGCCGAAGGTGTCGGTCAAGGTCGAGGGGAACAGCGAGAAGATCTCGCCCCAGCCGAAGAACACGACGCCGGACAGAAGCACGAAGGTCAGCGGGTGATGGGCATACAGCAGCCAGATGGTCATGGCGATGCCCTCGATGCCGAAGGCCAGCGTCATGGTGTATTCACGGCCGATCTTGTCCGACACCCAGCCGAAGAACGGACGCGTCAAACCGTTGGTGAAGCGGTCGATCGACAGCGCCAGCGGCAGCGCCGCAAGGCCGAACACGAGAGCATCCTTGACGCCGAAATCCTTGGCGAAGGCGCCCATCTGCGAGATCACCATGAGGCCCGAGGTGGACATCATCGTCATCATCACGAACATCAGCCAGAAGATCGGGCTGCGCAGCATTTCCCGCGGGGTGTAGTCGCGGGTTTCCTGCACGAGACCGTGCGCTTCGGCATCCGCCGCCACGTGCGGGATATTCTTGTCGGGACGGCGCATGCCGAGCGCGGCGAGAACACCCACAATGCCGAAGATGATGCCATAGACCAGCAGCGTGCTCGACAGGCCGCTGGTGTGCAGGCTGCCCGAGATCGGGAAAGTGGTGAGGATGGCGCCGAAGCCGTAACCGGCCGCGACAAGACCCACGGCAAGACCGCGCTTGTCGGGAAACCACTGCACCATCATGCCGACCACGCCGACATAGATGATACCAGTGCCGATGCCGCCAAGAACGCCATACGTAATATAAAGGCCCATCAGGCTTTCGACATGCGCTGCAAGAACCCAGCTCAAGCCGGTCAGCGCGGCGCCGAATGACAGCAGCACGCGCGGACCGAAACGGTCGACCAGATAGCCCTGCGCCGGCGACAGGAAGGTTTGCAGCATGATCAGCAGCGAGAATGTCACCTGGATTTCCGCAAGCGGAGCATGCAGCTTTTCAGTGAGCGGTCCGGTGAACAGCGCCCAGACATATTGCGGGCTTGAGATCGCCATCATCGCGACCATGCCCAGAAAAAGTTGAAACCAGCGTGATGGCGGCGCAGACGTGGTCTGCCCGGTTTGGGTCGTCATGTCGTTTCACTCCCTATGTTGTGATTGTTGGCCAGTTCTCTGGCTCTATATTATCGCTAATATATCTCTAACATGTCAGAGCCCCGGGACTGTTGCAAGTTTATTGCGGCCCGGCCCGAGGGCGGCTGTGATTTTGTGAAGTTCCTTGCAAGGAGCGCAGGAGGGAGGGACTCGCGTCTATTTGGCACTCGCCAAACGCCTGACCGCGTGGGAAAGGTGGCAACCCCGATCACTAAGACGATTGTAGGCTTGGAACTCTGTGGTTAGGGCAGGATAACGTCCTCTGGAATCAGCCCTTTTCTTATCTGTCATCAATCATGCAGTTTTTGTGATGCAATCCATGAGCTTTCCCGAAGTTGCCGACAATGATGACGAACTGCAGTCACGTACCGCTTATCGCCTGATCGAGGAGATGATCGTGACGCACGAGCTGCCTCCCGGCTCGCGCATTTCCGAAGTCTCTCTCAGCAGCAAGCTCGGTATCGGACGCACGCCGATCCGCGAGGCGCTGCAGCGACTGTCGTTTGAAGGCACCGTGAGAATCGTGCCGCGCTCGGGGGCCTTCGTCTCGGAGATCGATCTGGTCGATCAGCTCGCCATGATCGAAGTGCGCAAGGGCATCGAGAGGGTTCTGGCCGGGCGCGCCGCCCGCTTCGCAAGCGATAAGGAGCGGGCCCGTTTTCGTCAGCTCGCGCTGATGTTCGAGAAGGCCGCCGCGACGCACAGCGGTCTTGCCTTTGTCGAGGCCGACCGCGAATTCAACTCGCTGATTATTGCGACCGCGCGCAACAAATACGCCGCACAGGCGATTTCCCCGATTGAAGTGCAGACCCGGCGCTTCTGGTATCTGCATTTCAAGCAGTTCGGAGATTTGCAGCGGGTCTGCACCCTGCACGCCCACGTGGCCCGACGCATCGCCGAGAATGACGAGGCCGGCGCGCGTGATGGCTCCGACCAGATCGTCGATTACGCCGAGGAATACACGCGCAAGACGCTGATGTTCTTCGGCATGGGCGGCGGCTGATCGCTCTTCTATCGCATGACCGCATTCGCGACTTATCCGACGCCAAGAACTGCGGAGCGATAAACATCGCTACGCCATCCAGCCACGATGATGGATCAGCTTATTGGCAGACTTGAGTACCGCCTGTGCTTATCCATCAGCGCGCGACGCCTGACTTGATAATGTGCGCGCAAGCAGACGGCTCGCATTTCCGATTTCCACAAGCGCCACTGTCACGTCACATTTCGGATGCTTCCATCGGTGATCAACAATTTTGATCGATTGGAATCAAATGATGCTCAAATCCTTCGCTCTTGGTGCAACGCTTTTGGTCACAAGTCTTTCAGCGCTTGCCCAGGCGGATGAAATCAATATCGAGGGCACGGATCTCGATCGAGACATCCATTGTACCTCCAGCGATGTGAATATCTCTGGCGCCAACAACACGATCGCGCTGACCGGGACGTGCAAGAACGTATTGGTTTATGGGTCGAACCACAGTGTCACTCTCGAACACGCCGAAAAACTTTTTGTGGCCGGATCTGCCAACAAGGTGAAGGGCGGGACCAGCGAACATCTGCAGGTGGATCTCGTCGACAACGATATTCACACGACGCTGAAACCAGGCGCCGATGGCTCTTCAACTCTCAATGTGACGGGCAGCAAAAATGCGGTGACGGTCACGCTCGAAGGCAAAACCGTTATCAACGTTGTCGGCTCGGATCACAAAGTGGCATGGGACAGCGGCCAGAACGTCGCTCCTCCCAAGGTCGAGATGTCCGGCATCAAGAACTCGGTCAAACGCAGCAAGCGATAGTCTGCGGTTGTTGCTTTTGCGGCAACATGGGTCCGCTGACGACGCGGACCCTGCTTCCTCATACCATTGCAGGACAACGGTTGTAGCCGTGCGGCTGTGAACGCTCATAGGCCGCGCCAAGACGCACCACGTCATATTCGCCGAGCGCACGCCCGACGATGTGCAGCCCGACCGGCATGCCATCCGCCGCAATGCCCGCACAGACCGAGCCTGCCGGCTGGCCGGTGAGGTTGAACGGATAGGTGTAATACACCCACGACACCAGGTTACGATCGGACAGATGCGCGGGAATGTTCACGCCGACATCGAGCGAGGTGACGGGCACCACCGGCGAGACGATCACGTCATAAGTCTCGAATAACGTCCGCACTTCATCGCGGAAGGCATAACGCTCGAACACCTTGGTGTAATAGCTGCGCATGTCCTGCGACAGCGCGCCTTCCAGCACATCGGCAACCGCGGGGTCGAGCATGTCGCGCTTGTTCTCGACGAAATCACGCAGCCGGATGCCGACGCCGGCATAGAACTCGGCGGTCCACAGATCGATCGGATCCTTTGCGAACGGACGGTCGATCTGCTCGACCTCGCAGCCGAGCGTCTCCAGCGTCCGCACCGCCTTCTCCACCACGTCGAGCACGGCGGGATCGGGCTTGGCGTAACCGAAGGTCGGGCTGTAGGCGACCCGCATGCCCTTCACGCTCGCCTGCGCGGCACCGAGCACGTCCGGCACCGGCCCCGCGACGCTGAACGGATCGCGCGCGTCATAACCGGCGATGGCGGAAAACAGCAGCGCCGCGTCCTGCATCGAACGCGCCATCGGCCCGACATGCGCCAGCGTTGGCGTCGCGGACGCCGGCCACACCGGCACGCGGCCGAAATGGCCCTTGATGCCGGCAAGACCGGACAGACTGCACGGAATGCGGACCGAGCCGCCGCCATCGGTGCCGAGACCAAATGGCGTGACGCCGGCCGCGACCGACGCCGCGGCGCCGGCGCTGGAGCCGCCCGGCGTCTTGTCGAGATTCCATGGATTGCGCGTGATGCCGGTGAGCAGATTGTCACCGACCGGCTTGCAGCCGAATTCGCTGGTCGTGGTCTTGCCGATAATAATGGCTCCGGCCTGCCGCAGCCGCTCCACCGCGGGCGCATCGGCCGCAGCAATGTTGTTGGCCATCGCCTTCGAGCCGGAAGCATAAGTGACACCACCGACCGCGATCAGATCCTTGACGCTGACCGGGATGCCGTGAAGGAAGCCGAGCGGCTGGCCGCGCATCACCGCCTCCTCCGCCGCCACCGCTGCGGCAAGCGCCGCTTCCGGCATTATCGTGCTGAAGGCATTGAGGGTCGATTGCGTCGCCTCGGCCGCTGCAAGCGCGCGACGTGTGACTTCGACCGGCGAAACATCCTTGCGTGCAATCAGACGCTTCAGCTCAACGGCGGACAGGGCATCGAATTCGGCCGACATCACTCACCTCCGGCGACGATCACGAAAAAGCGGGCGGCGATCTCCGCCGCCCCAGGCCATGACATCGTTATCGGAGCGGCGATGCACTGCGCCGCCGCTCCGTTTGTTCACATCAACCGACGATAGCGAAAGCGCGTACCGGCGAGCCGGAACCGCCCTTGAACTTCAGCGGCACGCCGAAGAATTGCACTTCGCCCTTGCCAAGCAGTTCCTCGAGGTTCACCAGCCATTCCCAGTGGCTGATGCCGAGGTCACGGCACAGGCGATGCTGGGAGAAGATGTTGTCCGACGGACGGTCGGTCGAAGGACCTTCGACGCCGTGCATCTTGGAGCCGCGCTCGTGCAGCCACTTGGTAGCCTCGACGGTGAGCTGCGGATTCTTGAATACCGATTCCAGCTTCGGATAGTTACGCTTGTGGAAGCCGGTGCACAGCAGCACGATGTGGCCGTCCACCTTCACGCCCGACTTCTTCTCCGCTTCCGCCATATGCTCTGCGGTGATGTCCTCGAGATCGCCGACATGGCGCAGGTCGAACGCCACCGCCTTGCCCATGAACAGCTCGAGCGGCATCTCGTCCACCGACTTGCCTTCCGGATTGACATGGCGGAACGCATCGACGTGCGTGCCGACATGGTCGAGCATGGCGATGAAATTGGTCTGGAACGTCATCGCATCGCCCGGCACGCCAAGATTGAAGGCCTTCGCCGATTCATGAGACATGTGGGTCGTGATCACCGGCCGCTGGAACAGCTTGTGCGCCGGCATGTTGTCTTCGATCAGCAAGCTAAGATCGACGATACGTTTACTCATTCACTTTCTCCTTCGGCTTATTTGTCCGGTTGATGCTTCTTTCCGAGAAATGCTTCCATCACCGCCGGTGAGCCGGCCAGTTCGTCCGCACGTCCTTCAAGTTCGATTTTTCCGTGACCGACGACATAGGCGCGATGCGAGATCGCCAGCGCCTGCGCCGCCAGTTGCTCCACCAGCAGGATGGTCTGTCCGGCGGAATTGAGATCGCGCAGCACGCCCATCATCTGCTCGACGATCTTCGGCGCGAGGCCGAGCGACATCTCGTCTATCATCAGGAGATCGGGCTTGGACACCAGCCCGCGCGCCACTGCGAGCATCTGCTGCTCGCCGCCCGACAGGCTGCCGGCGCGCTGATGCAGTCGCTCCTTGAGCCGCGGGAACAGATCGAACATGGTGTCGAAGTCGCGCAGTGCCGCCTCGCGATCGCGTTTCCAGCGACCGTAGGCGCCGAGGATCAAATTGTCCTCGACAGTCTGGTCCGCGAAGATTAGCCGGCCTTCCGGCACCAGCGCGAGACCGCGATTGACCTTGCGATGGGCAGGGAAATTCGCGGTCTCCTCACCCTTGAACAGAACACTGCCGGCGCGCGGCCGCACGAGGCCGCTGACGCCGCGCAGGATCGAGGTCTTGCCGGCACCGTTATTGCCGATCACCGAGACGAATTCGCCACGCCGCACGACAAGATCGACGCCACGCACGGCGATCGCCGCGCCATACTGGATTTCGAGGCCGCGGACCTCAAGCAGCACATCGTTTGCGCTTGTGCTCATGCTCAAGCCCCCTCCGCCGCATGGGCCGCCGGAGCGACGCCGAAATACGCCTCGATCACGCGCGGATCGTTCTGAATGATGGAAGGCTTGTCGCTGGCGATGACCACGCCGTAGTCGAGCACCGTGACGCGGTCCGCCACCGACATGATGAGATCGACATGGTGCTCGATCAGCAGCACGGAAATGCCGAGCGAGGCGGTGCGGCGGATCATGCGGTCGAGCTCGTCGATCTCCTGCGTGGTCAGGCCGGCGGCCGGCTCGTCGAGCAGCAGAAGTCGCGGCGCGGTGGCGAGCGCCCGGGCGATCTCCAGGCGGCGCTGCATGCCGAACGGCAGGAACCGCGCTTTCTCATTGACGAAATCGGTCAAGCCGACAAAGGCCAGCAGCGCTTCCGCTGCATGACGGCATTCGGCCTCCTCCTTGTGGAAACGCCCGACGCGGAAGGCCGCCTCGAACAGACCGTAGGAGAGCCGCTTCTGGTAACCGACCATCACGTTCTCGATCACCGTCAGATCGCCGAACAGTTCGGTGTTCTGAAAGGTGCGCGCGACGCCGCTGCGGGCGACGAGATGCGGCGGCGAGCCGGCGAGATTGACGCCGTCGAGCGTGACGATGCCTTCGTTCGGCCGGTAGAAGCCGGTGACGATGTTGACCATGGTCGACTTGCCGGCCCCGTTCGGGCCGATCAGGGCGTGAATCTCGCCCGGCGCGACCTGCATCGACGCCTTGTTCAGCGCGGTGAGACCGCCAAAACGGATGGTCAGCCCTTCGGCGGAGAAAGAAGCCGGCGCCCATCCCGCCTTCGCATCCTTGAGCACCTGCTCGATCTCACTCTCCGTCACCCGCAGCGGAGCGGGAGCCCGCCTGAGGAAACGTGCCGCGAGATGCGTCAGCGTGCCGAAAATGCCGAGCGGCAGCACGAACATCACCAGCGCCAGCAACAGGCCATAGGCGAACTGCTGCCAGTACTGAAGCTGCTGCAGATATTCGGGCAGATAGGTCAGGATCAACGCGCCAAGCAGCGCGCCGCCGGTGGTCCCCGCCCCGCCCAGCACGACCATCAGCAGAAAGCGGATGGAGTCGTTGAAGGTGAAACTGTCCGGCGAGATGTAAAGATTGAGGAAGGCGTAGAGCACGCCGGCCAGACCCGCCGTCGCAGCCGCGATGACGAAAGCGAGCGTGCGCACGCCGGTGGCGTTGAGGCCGACACCGCGCGCCGCGGTCTCGCTCTGCGCCACCGCCAGCATGGCGCGGCCATAGCGCGACTGCTTGATGTTGTGGGTCACGACCACGACAAGGAACAGCAGCGCGGCGAGCACGCCATAATAACGGAAGCCGTCGAGCGGCCAACCGAACAGCGTCGGCTTGGGAATGCTGCTGATGCCGGTAGTGCCACCGGTGAGATGATCCCACTCAATGATGACGTTCTCGACGATCAGGCCGAAGGCGATGGTGATGACGGCGAGATAAACGCCGCGCACCCGCACCGTGGGATAGGCCAGCAACGCGCCGAACGCACCGGCCACCACCGTTCCGGCAATCGCCGCGAAGACGAAATCAAGCCCAAGGCGGCTGGCCAGGATCGCACCGGTATAGGCACCGAGCGCGAACAGACCCGCCTGACCCAGCGAGATCAGGCCCGCGAGACCGACCAGCACGTTGAGGCCGAGCGCCACGATCGCGTAGATCGTGAACAGCATGAACAGCCGCAGCGAATATTCGTTCTCCGCCGTGAACGGCAGAACAACGAGGAAGATCGCCAGCGCAGCGAAGGCGAAAGGTGTGAGCAGACGCCGGGTCATACCTTGAACACCTCGCGCTTGCCGAACAGCCCTTGCGGGAAGACGAGGAGGACGAGAATGGTGAGACCGAAGCCAACAATTTCGCGCGCCGCGGTGGAGATATAGCCCTCGACGAATTTCTCGACGACACCGAAGCCGAGACCAGCGATGACCACGCCAGGCGCGCTGGTGATGCCGCCGATGATGGCGACGGCGAAGCCCTTGAGGCCGAGCGTCAGGCCCATCGACGCGGAGGCCTGCGTGATCGGCGCGATCAGAATTCCGGCTGCGCCGCCGAGCGCGGCGGCCAAGCCGAAGGAGAATCCGAACATCCAGTTGACGTTGATGCCCATCAGCGCAGCGGCGTTGCGGTCGAACGACACGGCCTGCATCGCGCGGCCGATCAGCGTATGGCGCTGCATCCAGCCAAGGCCGAGCATGGCCAGAAGCGCGACGACCGGGATCACCAGTTCCTGCGGATAGACGCCGGCACCCATCACCGAGATCGCCTTCTCCACGCCCGGCGAAGGCAGTGCGCGCGAGAAGCCGCCGAACTCCATCGTCACCAGCGCCTGCAGCATGATGCCGATGGCGATGGTGGTGAGCATCCAGCCGATCGAGCTCGTGGTCTTGGCAAAAGGTCGCACGGCGAAACGCTCGAGCAGAATGCCGAACAGACACGACACCGCGATAGCGCCTGCGATGGCGAGCGGCAGCGGGACGCCCTGATCGATCGCCATGATCGTCAGCACCGCGCCGAGCATGAGCGTGTCGCCGTGGGCGAAGTTCACCGCCTTCGCCGCCGACCACATGATATGAAAGCCGAGCGCGACGAGGGCATAGCAGCCTCCGATCGCAAGTCCCGACAAGGTGTACTGGATAATCGATTGCATCTGATCCACCGCGCGCACGGCCGTCCCGCCAAAGCCTAACGGCTTTCACGAAACGTCCGGAGTGGAGGCTGCCCGCCCTTAAAGCGGGCAGCCGGGTTCTGGATTAGTTGGTCTTGCCGTAGCTGGTCTGATCGATCGGCAGCAGCTTGCCGTCGGACCACACCGTCAGCTTGTAGTACTGCGGCAGGATGGCGTCCTGACGTTCCGGATTCGAAGCATCGAATGCCGGATCGTACTTCGCGACCAGACCATCATGCTTCACGGTGTAGAGCGCGTCGTGCACCTTCTTCCAGTCGTAGGAGCCGGCCTTCTCGATCGCCTTGGCGAGGATGTAGACCGCGTCATAGGAGTTCGCGGTCGCCGAGCCCATCTTCAGCTCTGACGGATCCTTCAGGTTGAACTTCTTCTTGATCTTCTCCCACACCGCCTTGGTGCGCGGGTTCATCTCGCCCATCCAGGTGAAGGTCTGCATCACCCGCACTCCGTTGGCGAGCGGACCGGCGAGATCACCGAGATTGCCGGCAATGCCCCAGGCGCCGAAGATGGTCGGCTTGTAGCCGATCTTGTCGAAGCTGCGGACGATCTGGTTGCCCTCGCGGTCAAGCGCGAAGGTGACGACAGCATCGGCACCGGAATCGCGGATGCGGATCGCCTGGGCCGTCATATCCTGATCGTTCCAGTTGAAGGTCTCGATCGCTGCAACCGTCTTGCCCTTGGCTTCCATGGCCGCCTTGAAGTCTGGCAGCGCGCCGTTACCCCATCCCGTATTTTCATACATGATGGCGACCTTGCCGTTCTTGGAGACCTTGAGCGCCTCGGTGGCAAGGAACTGCGCGACCCACTTATCCTTGGCCGACACACGGAACATGTAGTTCGGCGAAGCGCCGTTCTCGACGATCTTGGTGCCGGCGCCGGTGGTGCCGATCCACGGAATGCCGATTTCGTTCACCGGGCCGACCTGGGCGAGACCAACGGTCGAGTGATAACCGCCGAAGATGGCGATGCACTTGTCCGACAGCGCGATACGGCGGACGTTATCCACGCCGCGCGGCGGGGCGCCGGCATCGTCATACTGAATGAGCTTGAGCTTCTGGCCAAGCACGCCGCCGGCCTCGTTGATTTCATCGATCGCGACTTCCGCGCCGTATTTCACCGCGGTGCCGCCGAAAGAGGCCGGGCCAGTCAGCGGCGCGCTGTTGCCGATGCAGGGCTTCTGATCGGCTGCAATTGCCGGGGCGGCCATGAAAGTGACGGCACCCGCAACGAGAAGTGATTTCGACCAATTCAAATGGGTCATTGATGTCTCCTCCACCGGCTCAGCCGTGAAATACTTCGTCGAGCCGCTGCGGCGGATACAAGACCAAGGCAGCAACCAGCACAAAGATGAAATCATTATCTTAGCTATAGGCACTTCCTATAGTATTGTGCATCTGCTCAATGATTGAGCCAAAAGCCCGCAGAATCAGCAGGTCAACTGGTATACGTAAAGACTTGAGGTGTGACGTTTTGGAGCTCCTTGCGTTGCTGCGGTGCGTGATATAGCCGCGACCGTGAGCTGCCGGACATCAGCGCCGCGATAAAAAACCTCGCTCTCCCCGCGTCGGAGCGGAAGTCAGGGGAATTCCGATCATGGACCTGAGACAGTTGCGATCGCTGGTCTACATCGCCGATTCCGGCAGCCTGTCGCGCGCCGCCGAGATCCTGCGCACCTCGCAACCCTCGCTCAGCCAGCAGATCAAGGATCTCGAAGCCGAGCTCGGCATCGAGCTGTTCCATCGCCACGCGCGCGGCGTCATCCTCACAGAGATCGGACACACGCTCTACGCGCACGCCCGCTCGATCCTCAAGGATGTCGCCTTCGCCAAGGAGACGGTGATCACGCAGTCGCGCAATCCGAGCGGCAAAGTCTCGGTCGGCTTTCCCACGTCGGCCTGCCGCGGGCTGTCGGCGGCGCTGATCGCGAAGGTGAAAGAAAAATACCCCAGCATCTCGATCCATCTGATCGAGGCGATGACCGGCACGCTCGACGAATGGATGCAGACCGCGCGGCTCGATATCGCATTGCTGTACGATCCGCGGGTGTTCGCGAATATCTCGCTGTATCCTGTCGGGATCGAGGACCTGATGCTGGTGGCCGACAGCAAAAACCAGATCCTGCATCGCAATTCGATCGGCTTCGTCGAACTGGAGAGCATTCCGGTCGTGCTGCCCGGAAAGCAGCACGTCCTGCGCAACTACATCGAACATCTCGCCACCCGCAACGGCATCACGCCTCGCGTCATCATTGAAAGCGATTCCTTCAACGCGATCGTCGAACTGGTAAAGTCCGGTTACATGACGATCATGCCGCACTTTGCCATGTTGCAGGAGATCAATGCCGGCCTGTTCGGCGCTGTCCCCATCATGGACCCGACCCCGAACTGGCGTTTCTCGGTCGTGGTGTCGCAGCGGACCATCAACATGATGTCCACCAACGCGGTGGCGGCAATTCTGATCGAACTGATGCGCGACATGATCGACAACGGGACCTGGAAGGCGCGCGCACTTTCCGACTGATGCGCGAATCAGCGATAGCCGGGCGGACTGCCGGGATCGTGGTCCATGAGAATCCGCTCGCCCGCGCCATCGAGATCGTCATACTGGCCGTTTTTCAACGCCCAGAGGAAAGCGGCAAGGCTGCCAAGTCCGAAAAGCAGTGCCACCGGGATCAGATAGACAAGAGCGGTCATGTGGCGCGACTAGCTCCGTGCTCGGGAGCGCAAGCTTATTGGATGGCTCCGTTGCGTAGGGCCAGCCGCCGCGTGTCGCGATAGGGATGATCGAGGCCGGCCTCGGCATGGACCTCGACGATCCACATGCCATCGCGCAATTCAACGGGGGCGGCCAGCGAACCATCCGGCTGCGGAACCAAAATTACCTCTTGGTCTTCCGACGCATAGGCCGGTCGGCGGAAGCTCGCGGTCGCGCGCCTGGCAGCAACCACATTGCCGACCTTGTCGGTCAGCCGATAGCTGACCTTGCCTCCGGCTATGACGAGCTTGGACTTCCAGCCAAGCACGGCCTGGGCACGGCCCTCCGCTGCCTTCTCATTGAACTTCTGACTCGCCACATAGATGTTTTCGACGACAAAGCCGGTCCAGCTCGAACGGGCGAAGAAGGCCATCGTCAGGTTCACGGCAATAACGAGCGAGAAGAAACTCGCCATGATGGCGAAGACATGCCAGCCCGTCAGTTCGCGATTGCGGCCCGCTGTATTCATTTTCTTGCTCCCGGCGCATCGAATGTGGCTTCGTAGCGATCGCTTTCGAAGCTCGATTTGTCCTCGACCACGAACCTGAAATGCTGCGTGGAACCGGCGACATTCTCGCGCGGCTGACGCACATAAACCTTGAACGTCTTCAGCCGGTCCGGCTCGACCTCGACGGCGAAGCTGCGCGCCGCCGCGGCGTGATCCAGGCCGACGGCACTCATCTCCGCGCCTTCCAATCCCTGCAAGGTCACGATGATGGTCCGCGGCTCGGGGATCATGTTGAGGAGCTTGATCGTATAGCCGTTGCGGATCGAGCCGTCCGACAGGACGACGAACTGCGGATTGCGGTCCGCCAGCACGTTCACCTGAAGCCGGTCGCGCGTGAGCAGCGCAAAAAGAAGGCCCAGCCCAACCAGCGACCACGCCGCGAAATAAATCAAGGTGCGCGGCCTCAGCAGTTTTCGCACATGGAACGTGGCGATCTTGTCCGACAGTCTGCCACCCGCGTCATGCACCCGTCGCGGGTCGATGGCAGATGTGCCACTGAGCGTCGCCAGCGCCATGTTGGAATCGTATTCCGCCAGCGTCGCGTAGGCGATCAACCCCCGCTCCTTGCCGATCTTGTCCATGACATTGTCGCAGGCATCGATGCACAGCGCGCAGGTGATGCATTCGAGCTGCTGTCCGTCGCGAATGTCGATGCCCATGGGGCAGACCGCGACACAGGCATTGCAATCGACGCAATCGCCCACCGCCTGCCCTTCGGCGGCCGCCTTCTTGGCGTGGCGCGTGCGCGGTTCGCCGCGCCAGTCGTTATAGGTGACGGTCAGCGAATTCTCGTCGAGCATCGCCGCCTGAATGCGGGGCCAGGGGCACATATAGGTGCAGACCTGCTCGCGCATCAGCCCGCCGAAGATGTAGGTGGTGCCGGTCAGGATCGCGATCGTGATGTAGGCGACCGGCGCGGCCTGCCCGGTCACCAGATCGCGCAGCAATGTCGGCGCATCGGCAAAATAGAAAATCCATGCGCCGCCCGTCGCCACCGCGATGGCCAGCCAGATCACATGTTTGGAAACCCTCTTGATCAGCTTGTTCGCTGACCACGGCATGCCCTCGAACTTGATGCGCGCGTTGCGGTCGCCCTCGATCGCGCGTTCGACCACGAGAAAAAGATCGACCCATACGGTTTGAGGACAGGTGTAGCCACACCACGCGCGCCCGATCGTCGATGTCAGCAGGAACAGCCCGAACCCGGCCATGATCAGCAGGCCGGCGACGAAGTAGAGTTCCTGCGGCCAGATTTCGATCGGAAAGAAATAGAAGCGCCGGTTGGCGAGGTCGACCAGCACCGCCTGATCGGGAGCATAGGGACCGCGATTCCAGCGCAGCCAGGGCGTCAGATAGTAGATGCCGAGCGTGATCAGCATCACGATCCACTTGAAACGCCGGAATCGACCCTCAACCTTCTTGGGGAAGATTTTCTTGCGCGGCGCGTAGAGCGGCTGGCGTATCCGCGCCGAATTCACCGCCGTTGCATCAAACGTCTCGATGTCCGACGTTTCGAGCATCTTCATGGCCTCCTACCGGCGCTCCCTTTGAAGCGCCGGCCATCCTTCACATGCGCTCGCCCGGTGTGACTGGATTGCGTTCACGCGGCGGGTGTCCGCATCGGACCGGTGCAATCTTCCTATTCGCCGCCGCCGAGCGAATGGATATAGACGGTCAGTTCCTTGACAGTGGTATCGCCCAGGCGCGCCGACCATGCCGGCATGACACCGTGCTTGGGCGATTTGACCTGCGCGGCGATGGCCGCCGGCGTCGATCCGTAAAGCCATATGGCGTCGGTCAGGTTGGGCGCGCCGAATTCACGGCTGCCCTTGCCATCCTCGCCATGGCAGGAAGCGCAGTTCTGCGCGAAGATCCCCTTGCCAGCGGCAATGTCCTGCGCGCTCGCATTGCCGGCCTTGTTCGAAAGCGACGCCACGAAGGATGCGACCTGCGTGATCTCTTTTGGCTTCAGAATGTCGGCGAAGGCTGGCATTTCCGAAATCCGGGTCTTGGAGTCTTCAGCAAAACGAACACCGTGAGCGATGGTCTCCTGAATCTGCTGGGCGTTGCCGCCCCACAGCCATTCGTCATCGTTGAGGTTCGGATAGCCGGGCGAGCCCTGCGCGCCGGAGCCATGGCACTGCACGCAATTGACCTTGAACGCCGCCGCGCCCGCCGACGCCGCAAAAGTCCGCAACTTGTCGTCAGCGAGAATCTCGTTGACCGTCTTGGACCCGATCGCCGCGATATAATCGGCCTTGGCCGCCTTGGCCGCGGTCAGCTCGGCCCTGATCTCGCTGCGGCTGGAATAGCCGAGCAGCCCCGATGTCGCCGTGCTGATGAGCGGCCAGGCCGGATAGGCGATGGTATAGACTACCGCCCACACAATGGTCGCATAGAAGGTGATGAGCCACCAGCGCGGCATCGGAGTGTCGAGCTCCTTGATACCGTCCCATTCGTGGCCCGTGGTGGCGACGCCGGTAATCTCGTCGATCTGCTTTTCGCTCATGTCAGTCGTCCTTGAGAGGAATTTGGGCGGCTTCATCAGCGAGCGCGCGGCTGCCGGGACGGAATGCGAAGATCACGGCGCCGACGAAGAACAGAGCCATGCACAACAGGCCCCAGCTATCGGCCATGTGCCGCATAAAGGTGTAGGTTTCCATCCGTCCCTCCTCAGCGGTAGCCGGCGGCTTCGTCATAGGTCGAGAAATCGACCAGCGTGCCGAGCATCTGGAGATAGGCGACCAGCGCGTCCATTTCGGTCAGCGCCTGCTTGTTGCCGTCGAAATCACTGATCTTGGCCTTGGGATAGCGGGCTTCCAGTCCGCTGGTGTCCGCATCCGGATTGGCCTGCGCCTTCAGATCCGTTTCGGCATTGGCGACCATGTCGTCGGTATAGGGAACGCCGACATTGCGATTGGCGACGAGATGGGGCGCGATCCCCTTCACGTCGAGCGGCGCATTCTTGAGGAAGGCATAGCTCGGCATCACCGATTCCGGCACGACCGAGCGCGGCTCGATCAGATGCTGGACATGCCACTCATTCGAGTAGCGCTGACCCACACGCGCAAGATCGGGGCCGGTCCGCTTCGATCCCCACTGGAAGGAGTGGTCGTACATCGATTCCGCCGCGAGGCTGTAATGCCCGTAGCGCTCGACCTCGTCGCGGAACGGCCGGATCATCTGCGAGTGGCAGGCGTAGCAGCCCTCGCGAATGTAGATGTTGCGTCCGGCAAGCTCCAGCGGGGTGTAAGGGCGCATACCCTCCACCTTCTCGATCGTGTTCTGCAGATAGAACAGCGGCGCGATCTCGACGAGACCACCGACGGTGACCACCGCGAGCGATACGATCAGCAGCAGCGTCGCGTTCTTTTCGAGCTTGGAGTGGTTCTTCAAAATAGACGACATGGATCGCACTCCTCACTCGGCAGGCTGCATGGCCGCGCTACGCGCCGGCAGTGTCCTGCCCATCGGCGTTTCATCGCGCACCCTGCCCCGAATGGTCTGGTAGACGTTCCATGCCATCAGGAAGCCGCCGGCGAGATAGAACCCTCCGCCCAGCGCACGCATCAGATAATAGGGATGCATGGCGGCGACGGTTTCGGCGAAGGAATAGACGAGGAAGCCCTGCTCATCGTATTCGCGCCACATCAGGCCCTGCATGATGCCGGACACCCACATCGACGAGGCGTAGAGCACGATGCCGAGCGTGGCGAGCCAGAAGTGCCAGTTGACCATGCGGATGGAATAGAGCCGCTCCCGTCCCCATAGCTTCGGCGCCAGAAAATAGACGGCGGCAAACGAGATCATGCCGTTCCAGCCGAGCGCGCCGGCATGGACGTGGGCGATGGTCCAGTCGGTGTAGTGCGACAGCGAGTTGACCGCCTTGATCGACAGCATCGGGCCTTCGAATGTGGCCATGCCGTAGAAGGCGATAGCGGCCACCATCAGGCGCACGATCGGATCGGTCCGGATTTTGTCCCAGGCGCCCGACAGTGTCATCAGGCCGTTGATCATGCCGCCCCATGACGGCATCCACAGCATGATGGAAAACACCATGCCGAGCGTCTGCGCCCAATCGGGCACCGCCGTGTAATGCAGGTGATGTGGGCCGGCCCAGATATAAAGGAAGATGATCGACCAGAAGTGCACGATGGACAGCCGATAGGAGTAGATCGGCCGATCCACCTGCTTGGGCACGAAGTAATACATCATGGCCAGGAACGGCACGGTGAGGAAGAACGCCACCGCGTTATGGCCGTACCACCACTGCGTGACCGCATCCTGCACGCCAGAGAAGGCCGAGTAGCTCTTCGAGCCGACAATCGACACCGGCACCGCCATGTTGTTGATCACATGCAGCATCGCGATGGTGATGATGAAGGACATGTAGAACCAGTTGGCGACGTAGATATGCGGCTCCTTGCGCCGAAGCACGGTCCCCATGAACACGATGAGATAGGCAACCCAGACGATCGTGAGCCAGAGATCGACGTACCACTCGGGTTCGGCGTATTCGCGCGACTGGGTGATGCCGAGCAGATAGCCGGTCGCCGCCATCACGATGAAGAACTGGTAGCCCCAGAACACGAACCAGGCGAGATCGCCGCCGAACAGGCGCGCGCGGCAGGTGCGCTGCACCACATAGAAGGAGCTGGCGATCAGCGCGTTGCCGCCAAATGCGAAGATCACCGCGGAGGTATGCAGCGGGCGGACACGGCCGAAATTCAGCCATGGCTCGAAATTGAGGTCCGGAAAGGCAAGCTGCGCGGCGATGAACACGCCGGCAAGAAAGCCGACAACACCCCAGAACACCGTGGCGATGACGCCGTAACGAACCGGCCCGTCCATGTAGGCGGATTCATCGACCGGTGCTTCGGGCTCGAAGCCGGTGTTTCGCATCAGGATGATGGTGAAGGCCGCGAGCGTGAAGAACGCGATCCACATGTGCTGCTGGAACAGGTCATCGACTGCAAAGGCGGCGCCCAGCAGGGCGAGAAAAGCCAACCCTCCAACGAGGAAAATCCCCGTGCCGTACTTCATGAAGTCCCCCGACATGATTCGCGCTGGCCGGCGCCCCGAGCGCCAGTCTTGAACCCACCTTTTTCGTGTTTTGCGCGCGGATGCCTTGATGCAAGTCAAGGATCGGAAATCACGCCTGTATCGGCGTCCAAGACGCGGCCTTCTGCAACGGAAAACGCACGATGAAGTCGTGCCAGCGGACTAGAGTCGCCCTGCTTCGCACACGCGCCCGGCGATTTCATCAAGGCCGGGGTTCGAGGCCGGCGAGATAACAGTGCGTAGCGTCGATCGCACAACGATCAGGCTGGAGAGCGGCTTGAAGCGACTCTCACGCTAACGACTAGGCACGCGTTCTGCTGTCTGGCGACAACGGCGCGGCGCATATCCTCGGCGATGATCAGGTCAAGATCGCCTGAGGTGGGAGCGGCGGCACCGGGAAGCGCGGTGCACATGATGCGATCGACCGACTGACCTTGCCGTCCCGAACAAGGTCGGTTTGCCTGTCCGCCCTATCGGAAATACCGGCCGCACCCACTGTCTGCTGGACACTTTGACCAGAGCGCGTTGCATCCCGATCGCCGGCGAACGCCCCGGCCCACCTCACCCGCGAGCAAAGCCCAAACCCGCGTCATCGCTATTGCGGATTGTTTTCTGTATGTATATGTATACAAAGATATACATATCTGAAAGACCCTTTATGACCTGGGAAACCGTCGATGTTCTGATCGCTGGAGGCGGCAATGCGGCGCTTTGCGCCGCCATTTCGGCGCGCCGACAGGGGGCGACCGTCCGCATCGTTGAAGTGGCGCCGAAATTCTATCGCGGGGGCAATACCCGCCACACCCGCAACATGCGCTGTGCCCATGACAGCGCCACCGCGACCCTGACCGGCCCTTACACCGAGGACGAGTTTTTCGAGGATCTGCTGCGTGTCACGGGCGGCAACACCAATCAGGACCTCGCCCGGTTCATGATTTCCGAATCCAAGGGGATGCTCGACTGGATCACCGAACAGGGCGTCCGGTTTCAGCCCTCGCTTGGCGGCACACTCGGCCTTGGCCGCACCAACTCATTCTTCCTGGGCGGCGGCCGCGCGATGCTCAACGCGCTCTATCGCACGGCGGAGGAGATCGGCGTCGAAATCCACTACGACGCGGAGGTTGTCGGCCTCGAGATGGAGGACGGACAATTCCAGGCCGCTCGCGTTCGCCTGGGCAATGCTGTCGAGCGCATGCCGGCGCGGTCCTTCGTCGCCGCCGCTGGCGGGTTTGAAGCCAATATCGACTGGCTGAAGCAAGGCTGGGGCGAGATTGCGGACAACTTCCTGATCCGCGGCACGCCGTACAATCGCGGCAGCGTGCTTCAATTGCTGCTGGATGCCGGGGCGCAGCCCACGGGCGACGTCACGCAATGTCACGCGGTCGCTATCGATGCGCGGGCACCGAAGTTTGACGGCGGCATCATCACCCGGCTTGACTGCGTCGTGTTCGGCATCGTCGTCAACCGCAATGCCGAACGCTTCTACGACGAAGGCGAGGACATCTGGCCCAAGCGATACGCGATATGGGGTCGCCTCGTGGCCGCACAGCCCGGGCAGATCGCCTATATCATTTTTGACTCACGCTCATTGAAGCTGTTCATGCCTTCGCTGTTTCCGCCGATTCAGGCAGACAGCATCTCCGAACTCGCCGAAAAGCTCGATCTTGACCCTCAGGCGCTGAACCGCACCGTGACCACGTTCAATGCCAGCGTTCGGGACGGCGATTTCGATTCCACCGTGCTGGACAACTGCCACACAGAAGGGCTGAGCCCGCCAAAAAGTCACTGGGCCCGGCGGATCGAAACACCGCCCTACTACGCCTTCCCTGTCCGGCCCGGCATTACATTCACCTATCTCGGAACCAAGGTGAACCGGGACGCACGGATCATGATGCAGGACGGACGACCGGCGACGAACATGTTTGCCGCCGGCGAGATCATGGCGGGCAATGTCCTTGGCCAAGGCTATGCCGCCGGAATCGGGATGACGATTGGAAGCGTCTTCGGACGCATTGCCGGAAAGGGTGCGGCTGATCATGCACAGCAGTGAGATCCTGGAGGAAGCCGATCGCCTGATGACGATCTGCAACTCATGCCGTTACTGCGAAGGCCTCTGCGCGGTGTTTCCGGCCATGGAGCTGCGCCGGTCTTTCACCGACGGCGACCTCAACTACCTCGCCAATCTCTGCCATGCCTGCGGTGCGTGCTATCATGACTGCCAGTTCTCGCCGCCGCACGAGTTCAACGTCAATGTTCCGCGCGTGATGGCGCAGGCCAGAGCCGAATCGTATCAGTCTTACACTTGGCCGCGCTGCGCGCGCGGTCTGTTCGAGAGAAACGGCCTCTCCATCGCCCTCCTCACGGCTCTTTCGATCGCCGTATTCATCGGCGGATTTGTCGGCTGGCACGACCCCGCGGTCATGTTCGGAAAGCACACCGGCGAAGGCGCGTTCTACCGGCTGATGCCGCACAACGCGATGGCCGGCCTGTTCGGCGCGATATCGCTCTACGTGCTGATCGCCTTCTTCATGGGATTTCGCGCTTTCTGGAAGGATATCGGCTCCGTCCCGAACACTCCGCTGGACAGCCGGTCGCTTTTCACCGCCCTGCACGACATTCTGCGGCTACGCTATCTCGACGGCGGCGGTGTCGGCTGTTTCAACAAGGACGAAAAACCGACCGACCGGCGCAGGCTTTATCATCACCTGACGTTTTACGGCTTCATGCTGTGCTTCGCCTCTACCTCCATCGCCACGCTCTATCACTACGCTCTGGGATTGCAGGCCCCTTACGCCTGGTACGATCTGCCGGTGGTGCTCGGCACGCTCGGCGGGATCGGGCTGCTCATCGGCCCTGTCGGCCTGATGAAAGCCAAATTGCAGCGCGACCCCATGATGGTGGACAAGCCGCGGCTCGGCATGGATTCGGCCTTCATTGTGATGCTGTTTCTGACCAGCCTGACCGGACTGCTGCTGCTGGTCTTGCGCGCCACTCCGGCGATGGGGACATTGCTGGCTCTCCATCTGGGAGTGGTTTTCAGCCTGTTCCTGACCATGCCCTATGGCAAGTTCGTCCACGGACTGTATCGCGCCGTCGCCCTGGTCCGGTATACGTGGGAATTCCGTCAGTTCAGCGAACCCGCCCCGGTGGATGTCCAGCCCAAGGGCGATATCAAGGCGGCCGCATAAGGCACGGCCGGGCTATGCGGTTATGATATCATCTTCACGCGCAGCGGCAGGGTTTGCATCAGGGCCGCTCGCGGCTATTGCATAAGGGCAGGACTGAAAGAGCGATCAGCGCTCGTGCATGCTAAGGGACCCACAATGGATCTTCCGGCTGACGGCCGGTCGCGAGCCGACCATGTCTACACCGAGCTTCTGAAACAGATTCGTTCCGGCACCCTGAAATCCGGCATGCGGATGCGGGAGGAAGATGTCGCCCGCTCGCTCGACGTCAGCCGCACTCCGGCGCGCGAGGGGCTGGCTCGCCTGCAGGCCCGCGGACTGATCGAACTGTCGAACGGCCGTCTGACGGTGACGACCCTCGATCGCCAGCAGGTTCTCGAGCTCTACGCGCTGCGCGGCCTTCTCGAAGGAGCCGCCGCACGATTCGCGGCGCAGCATGCGAACCCGAGCGAGGTGATGCTCCTGCAACGGCTGTGCGACCGGTTCGAACAGGAGACGCGCCCCGCACGGATGGCCGCGATCAACCGCGAATTCCATGACCGCATCAACGAGGCGTCGCACAACCGCTATCTGCAACGCTCGCTGTACGAGTTGCACGACACCATCGCTCTCCTGCCGCAGACGACCTTTCAGGTCGGCGGACGCCCTTCCACCGCAGCGGCGGAGCACCGCGCAATCGTCGCCGCCATCGCGGCGCACGATCCAGACGCTGCAGAAGCAGAAGGCCGAAAGCACATCGAGAAGGCTCTGGAAGCGCGGCTCGAACTGTCGGTCGCCAGCGCAACCGAATCCTGAGAGCCTCGGCCGTCACGCCACGTGTTGGCAGATCAACCCAGCCCGGTGATGCGAATGCCCGCACCGGCCACCTTGTATCGGCGATTGATGCCGATCAGGATGGACGTCAGGGCTTCTGCCGCGACCGAATTGGCAAGCACGCCGCCATCCACACCCCTCGTCGTCACTTCGCCTGCAAGGCGAATAACCAACGCCCGCGCCTCCGGATCGTCGCCAAAGACCAGCACGTCGCATTCCGCGCGGCCGCCCTGGTGCAGCTTCGCCGCACCGACATTGTGGAAGGCCGAAACAACGCGAACACCCTCGCCGACGATATCCTTCGCCTGACGGGCGGCAGAGCCTTCCGCAGGAAGCTGCACCACCGATACCTTCGGCGGCACGAGAGGCACCACGGCATCGACCAGAATCTTGCCGGGGAGCACGGACTTGATCTCATGCAACGTCTCGGCGTGGCTGGCATAGGGAACAGCGACAATGACGACATCGGCCATCTTCGCCGCTTCGGCATAGCCAAAGCCGGCGGCATCATGACCGATGGTCTGCGCCATGGCCTCGGCCTTGTCGCGCGAGCGCGATCCGATCAGCACTTTATAACCGGCGGCAGCCCATTTCTTGGCGAGACCGGAGCCGAGATCGCCCGTCCCGCCGATGATCGCGATGACGGGTTTGCTCTCACCATCACCCATCAGATCACCTTGCTGTTGCGCAGTTCGCGGATCTCGTCCTCCGACTTGCCCAGAAGGCTCGCGAGGACATCGTCGGTGTGTTCGCCCAGCGCCGGAGGTGCCTTGCGATAGGCCGGCGGCGTCTGCGTCAGGCGCAACGGGCTTGCCAGGGTCGGGACGATCGCGCCATCGCCGCGCGGAACACGCTGATGCATCTGGCGGTGCACGACCTGCGGATTCTCGAAGACCTGCTTGTAGTTGTTGATCGGGCCGCACGGCACGTCAGCCGCCTCCAGCCGATCGAGCCAGTCCTGAGACGTCCGCTCCCGCATGGTGCGTGCGATCTCGGGCAGCAGGATCTCGCGATTGACAATCCTGTTGCTGGCTGTGGCAAAGCGTTCATCCGCCGCGAGGTCCGGCCGCTCCATCACCTGACAATAGCGCTGCCACTGTCGGTCGTTGCCGACCGCGATGATGACATGTCCATCGACCGTGGCGAAAGGCTGATACGGAACGACGGCGGCATGCGCATTGCCAAAACGCTTGGGAATGTTTCCGGTCATCAGGTAAGCGAGCGCCTGATTGCTGCCCATGGCGACCGTGCAATCAAGCAGCGCCATGTCGATGTGCTGCCCCTTGCCGCTGTGCTGCCGATACATCAGCGCGGAGAGGATCGCGATCGTGGCGTACATGCCGGTCATGATATCGGAGAGCGCCATGCCGACCTTCTGCGGACCACCGCCCGGAAGATCGTCGCGTTCGCCGGTGATGCTCATGATGCCGCCCATGCCCTGAAAGACAAAGTCATAGCCCGGCTTGTCGGCATAGGGACCATTCTGACCGTAACCGGTGATCGAGCAATAAACGATCGACGAGTTGACCGCGCGGATGGAGTCGTAGTCGAGATTGTATCGCTTCAGGTCGCCGTTCTTGTAGTTCTCGATAAAGACGTCCGCTGTCTTGGCCAGCTCACGCACCAGCGCCTGACCTTCGGGCGAGGCGATATTGATCGTCACCGACCTCTTGTTGCGATTGGCGGAAGCGTAATAACCGGAATCGCGGGTGTCGTTGCCGTTGACGTCCTTGAGCCACGGAGGCCCCCAGCCGCGCGTATCGTCTCCGACACCCGGCCGCTCGACCTTGATCACGTCAGCTCCGAGATCGGCAAGATTCTGCGTGCACCATGGGCCTGCCAGAATACGCGACAGGTCCAGCACCCTGATGTGCGACAACGCTCCGTCCATAACATCTTTCCTTCTTCGGCAAAGTGACGGCGCCCCGCAGGGCGCCGGCTTTCAGTCTCTCGTCAGCCTGCCTGAACGCGCTTGATCATGGCCTTCATCAGTTCGGCATCCTTCTCGTTCTCGACCGGGATGCTGAAGCCGACATGAGACAGGACGCCGCTGAAGCGATCCACAATCTTGTCGGCGATCTCGTCATAGAGACCGACCACTGCATAGGTGTTGAGCATCTCGTCATCGATATAGCCCGGCATTTCCTCCCAACGCTGTTCGCGCGACAGAAGGCTCAGACGATCGGCCAGATCACCCAGCCCCCAGATCTCGAACGCTGGACGATAGGCCGGCGTCGAGGCGTAGAAGGCGACACGCGCACGCACGTCGCGGATCTTCTTCTCGAGCGTCTCCTCATCGGGACCGGTCGCCACCAGCGGCTTCATCGCGATCGCGATGCCGCTCGTGTCACGCCCGGTGATGGCCGCGCCCTTACGGAACGACGGCATCAGAACCTCGCGGATGTAGCGCGGCGTGCACATCGGATGCGGGCGCAGACCGTCAGCCACCTCGCCGGCGACCTGAGCCATGTAGGTATTGACCGCAGCGATATGGATCGGCGGCGGCGCGAACTCGATCGGACCCGGATCGAACAGCGGTACCATCAAATTGAGCTTATAGCGGTCGCTCTCGTAGTTCAGCTTGGTGCCGTTCTGCCAGCAGTCCCAGAACGCGCGCACGGCCCCGATGTAATCCCGCATCCAGGGACCGGCCGGCGTGAAGGGAATGCCGAAGCGGCGCACGATATGCGCTTTCACCTGTGGACCAAGACCAAGGGTGAAGCGTCCGCGCGACAGCGCCTGAAGACGCCACGCAGCCATCGCCGTCGTGTACGGAGCGCGCGCAAACGCGATCGCAACCGATGTCGCGACCTGCAGCGTCGTCGTCGCCTCGGCGGCGAGCGCCATCATGATGTAGGAGTCGTCCTTGGTTTCGGTCGAAACCACGCCGTCGAATCCGAGAGATTCGATCAGTTTGGCCTTTTCGGTGGCCTTGGTGATATCGAACGTGACATCCGGCTCGCGCAGGCCCGGATCGGTTTTGCCGAGATTAAGCTCGGTATAGATTTGCATTCCAATCTCCTTCTCTTGATCTGTGTTTGTCCGCCGCAGCCGGGCCGGCGCAGCGAACGGGTCCGTCAGAATTCAATGTCGCGCTCGACATGCCGTGGGAGCGCAATCCCTGGCAGCGTCGTTGAGGCCTATTCCTCCACGAACACCTCTTCGCGCTTGCGTTTGATCGCCGGCAGCACGGTCAGGACCAGAGCAATCGCACACACCGCAAGCAGAGCCGCTGATAGAGGGCGCGTGACGAAGACGGTGATATCGCCGCGCGAAAGCATGATGGCCCGCCGCAGGTTCTCTTCCATCATCGGCCCGAGCACCATGCCCAGCAGCAAGGGCGCCGGCTCGAAATCGTTCTTCGCGAGCCAATAGCCAAACAGGCCGAAGCCGCCAGCAATCAGCACATCCACCGGCGAATTGCCGATCGAGTAGACGCCAATGGCGCAGAAGACCACAATCGCCGGAAACAGGATACGATACGGCACCCGCAGCAACCGGACCCAGAGACCGACCATGGGCAGGTTGATGATAAGGAGCATCAGATTGCCCAGCCACATGGAGACGATCACGCCCCAGACCAGTTGGGGCTGGCTCTGCATGATGCGCGGTCCCGGCACGATGCCTTGTATCATCATGGCGCCGATCAGGAGCGCCATCACGGCGTTTGCCGGGATGCCGAGCGTCAGCAGCGGAATGAACGAGGTCTGCGCGGCGGCATTGTTGGCGCTCTCCGGCCCCGCAACTCCTTCGATAGCGCCTCGTCCGAAACGCTCGGGATGCTTGGAAAGCTTCTTTTCCAGCGTATAGGACGCAAACGAGGAAATGACCGCTCCACCGCCGGGCAGAATGCCGAGAACAGAACCGAGACCCGTGCCGCGCAGGATAGCCGGCCATGACGCGCGGAGGTCCTGCCGCGTCGGCATCAGTCCGGTGATCTTTTCCTGGACGAGCTTACGGTCTTCGCTGGTTTTGGCCTCCAGATTGCGAATGATCTCCGCAAAGCCGAACAGGCCGAGCGCGACCGTTGCAAAGCTCAGCCCGTCCGAGAGCTCGGCGATACCGAACGCCATTCGCGGCACGTTGGTTTCCATATCGTAGCCGATCGTCGCCAGCAGCAGACCAAGGACGATCATGGCCACCGCCTTGAGTACCGATCCGCTTGCCAGCGCCACGGCCAGAATGAGACCTAGGGTCATCAGGGAGAAATATTCCGCCGGTCCGAACGCCAAAGCGAGATTCATCAGCGGCACGCTCAAGGCCGCGATCAGGACGGTCGCGACACAGCCGGCAAAGAACGAACCGATAGCGGCGATCGCGAGCGCGGGACCCGCCCTGCCCTGACGCGCCATCTGAAATCCGTCAAGCGCAGTGACAACGGAGGTTGCCTCGCCTGGAATATTGACAAGGATCGAGGTGGTGGATCCGCCATACTGCGCGCCGTAGTAAATGCCCGCCAGCATGATGATGGCGCCGGTCGGCTGCATGCCGAAAGTCACCGGAAGAAGCATCGCGACGGTCGCAATCGTGCCGATGCCGGGCAGCACTCCGACCAGCGTGCCCACCAACGCACCGACCAGACACAGAAGCAGATTGTTCGGCGATACGGCGACCTGCAACCCGATCGCAAGATTGGAGAAGATATCCATTACTTACCCCATGATTTTGGGGAGCAACTGGAAAGGCAGCCCCAAACCATAGACGAACAGCAGACAGCAGAATGCTGTGAGCACCACCGACGCGATGATTGTTTCCTTCCAGAGCGTTTCGGCAGAGCCGAGCGCCGCCGTCAGGAATGACGCCATCGATGTAAGGATCAAGCCCAGTGACTGAATGCACAGCGAGAACAGGATCAAAGACGCGGCAACGCAGGCCAGTCCTCGAAATGACGGATGGTCGAGAGGTGTTCCCTTCTTCACCAGACCGATGGCGAGAATTCCCGCGCCAAGCAGAAGAAGGATCACGGCGTAGATTGTCGGCACGGTTCCGGGGCCAAGGGAGAATCCC
This sequence comes from uncultured Afipia sp., assembly GCA_964384815.1. GTDB lineage: Bacteria > Pseudomonadota > Alphaproteobacteria > Rhizobiales > Xanthobacteraceae > Afipia. Next base: position 780,451 of record CAYLLZ010000001.1, read on the forward strand.
TGAATGCCCGGCAGATTCCGCGACTCCCATAGCGCTCCAATGGCAATGGCCATCAGCACGATGCCGCCATAGAACTCGCGAGGCGCTTTGATCAAGCCTGCCTGCTCTGGACTCGCGCTCATTCGTCTTCCCTCGATATCGACGCCGGAGCGGCCCAGCAGTTCAGGCTGGGCCGCCTTGTTGAATTCGGACAGGCGCGGCTATTGCCGCTCGATGCCGGCCTCGTCGACCACCTTCCGCCACTTCTTCAGTTCGGCGTGGACGAACTTGGTGAACTCATCGCCTGTGAGTGTCCCCGGCGTTGCACCCAGCGCGACAAACTTGTCCTGGATGTCCTTGCGCGCGAGCACTTCGGCCATGGCCTTGGAGAGCTCCTTCTGGACCGACGAGCCTTCCGCAGCAGGCATGAACAGACCGAACCAAGCCTTCGCCTCATAGCCGGGCAGATTGGCAGCCTCGGCAATGGTCGGAATGTTTGGCAGCGACTTGGAACGCTCGGCGCTCGTCACGGCAAGGATGCGCACGCGTCCGCCCTCCGCCACCGGAAGAACCGTCGGCAACGAGTCGAACATCATCGGCAGATGGCCTGCCACCACGTCGTTCATCGCGGGAGCTGCGCCCTTGTAAGGAATATGGACGATGTTCACGCCAGCCATGTGCTTGAACAGTTCGCCGGCAAGATGGTTGGCGCCGCCGAACGAACCGAAGGACAGCTTGCCCGGTTCCTTCTTCGCGATAGCGATCAACTCACCGAGCGTTTTGGCCTCGAAGTTGGGATTGACGACCAGTGCATTCGGCACCGTGGCGGCAAGACCGATCGCCGTGAAATCCTTTTCCGTGTCGTAAGGCAGCTTCTTGAATAGCGCCGGCGTAATGACCTGGTGCGTGGCGTTGAACAGCAGCGTGGAGCCATCCGGCGCGGCGCGCGCGACCTGCTCGCCACCGATCGTGCCGTTGGCGCCGGCGCGGTTCTCGACGAACACGGTGCGCTTGAGATTCTCCGAAAGACCCTGCGCGATATAGCGCGCGAAGACATCGGTCGGACCTCCCGGCGGGAAGGGAACGATAATCTTGATCTGCTGCGGCAGATTCTGCGCCGACGCCAGTTGCAGACTGGCCAGCAGCATGACGGCACCCGATACAAACCCCTTAATTCCGCGTTTCATCTTATTCCTCCTCCCATACCCGATATAATTGACTAACGCCCGAGCCAGACCGGCTTGCGGCGCTCTGAAAAGGCCTTCGGTCCCTCGCGCGCATCGACGCTCTGATAAAGAACCTGGGCAACCGGCAGATTTCGTTGTGCGCGATACAGAGTCTCGAGATCGGCGCTATCGAGACCGCGATAGGCAATGTGCTTGGCAGCCCGCACCGCGAGGGGCGAGTTCACGAGAATTTCGTGAGCAAGGCTTTTTGCACGCGCAAGGCACTCGCCTCGCGGCGTCACCTCATTCACGAAACCAAGGCGCAAGCCCTCTTCCGCAGTGACGGAGCGTCCGGTCAGGATCATCTCCATCGCCTGCTTGACCGGAATTTGACGCGTCAGCCGCAGCAATCCGCCGGCCACGGCGGCCAATCCGACACGCGGTTCAGGCAAACCGAAGCTTGCGTTCTCCGACGCGATGATGATGTCGCAGGCGAGCGCAATCTCGAATCCGCCGCCGAGAGCCAGACCGTTCACCGCGGCGATCACCGGCTTGTCGAGATCAAAACGCGCGGTCAAACCGCCAAAGCCGCGTGGCGGCACCGTCGTGTCGTTGCCCTCGGCGAGATATTTGAGATCGTTGCCCGCGGAGAAAGCCTTCTCACCGGCGCCGGTCACAATCGCGGCCCAGAGATCCGGATCCGCGGAGAAATCGTCGAAGACTTTTTCAAGCTCGAGATTGGCCGGCCGATGAAGCGCGTTCATCACGTCCGGCCGATCAAGGGTCACCAGAAGAAGATGCCCGTCGCGCTCGACTTTGCAGAACTCCGGCATTCCGTCCCCGTATGGCTCGGCTTCAAGGCCGAGACTGCGATTTTATCGTTCTGTCTAACAGAACGATTGTTCTGTAATTTTGATAGATGAGTTGACTTTGGCTCTTGAGTCAACTCCCCAGAGCCAAGGCTTTCGGATGACGAAGGTTATTTGCCGCGGCGACGGGCCCCCGCGTGGCCGTCCGGGAAAGTCCCGCCAAGGTTGGCCGTGATCGTGGCGGCGGCCTTCATCAGCAATTTCCGCATGCTCGCAATGCGTTCTTCCGTGAAGCGTTCGCTTGGTCCGGAGAGCGACAATGTTGCCTTGATGGTGCCTTCGACGCCAAAGATTGGCGCCGCTATTCCGGAACAACCCGGCTCGCGTTCACCTGTCGACGACGCGAAACACTCCGATCGCAAGCGATCATATGCCGCACCTTTCTTGCCCTCGAATGCCAGCAGGAGACGGCCAGCCGCTCCCCGATCCAGCGGCAAAAGGTCACCCTCGGCGATGCGATCGAGCGTGGCGTGCTTGGAATTCACCCGGCAAAGACACAGGCGCGTCGTCGCATCGTGACGGATGTGGATCGAGGCGGACTCCGTTCCTTTGTTGACGAGTTCGTGGAGAACCTGAATGGCTTGACCGCGAAGCTGATCGAAGCGGCTATAGGCAAGACCGAGCCGGAACGCCGCGGGACCCAACGCATATCGCCCATCGCTCCAGCGCACGATCAGACCGCGCCGCTCCAGCGTCACCAGAAGCCTCAGGATAGTGCTCTTGTAGAGACCGGTGCGTTGTGAAATCTCTGCCAGCGTTTGCGGCTCTGCGCTCGCCTCGACTGCTTCGACGATCGACAGTGCCCGCTCCACCGCGGCCACGCCGTTCGATCCATTCGTATCCTTGTCGGACACAGTCATCCTCAGCTCCCTTTACTGCTCAACTTGCCAAACAGAGGGGCGTCCTCTATCGTGCTGTAAAAGAGAATATATGTTCTGTCAGACAGAACAAACAAGAGGAATTTTTGTGAGCAGTCCGGCGTCTCCCCAATCCGCAAATATCGCGTCCCAAGCTTTGCCTTTCTTCATCGACGGCGAGGCAGTGCAGGGATCAGGCCCAGTGTTTGCGTCGATCAATCCCGCCACCGGCGAAACCAATTATTATGTCTCCGCAGCCGGCCCTGACGACATCGAGCGCGCGGTCGCGAGCGCGCACAAGGCCGCGTCCGATTCGAAATGGCGCAACATGCGTCCGCACGAGCGGGCTCGCATCCTGCACGAGATCGCCAACGGGATTGTCAAGAAAGCCGAGCACTTCGCGAAAATCCAGATGCGCGAGAACGGCAAGGTGTTCGCCGAATGCCGCACGCAGGCGGCCAGCGCCGCCGCGACGTTTCGCTATTATGCCGGCGTCTGCGAAACACTGGGCAGTTCGATTACGCCCCCGCGCGGCAATTACCTGTCGATGACGATCCACGAGCCGGTCGGCGTCGTTGCCGCCATCACGCCGTGGAATTCCCCCCTCACGATGGAAGCGCAGAAGATCGCGCCTGCACTGGCCGCGGGCAACGCGGTCATCGTCAAGCCGTCGGAAGTGACCCCGACGGCGGCGGTCGATGTCGCGCGGATTGCGATCGAGGCCGGCCTGCCGGCCGGCGTGCTGAATGTGGTCACCGGCTATGGGCGGGACACCGGCGTTCCGCTGATCAAGCATCCCAAAGTTCGCATGGTCTCCTTCACCGGCGGCACGGAAACCGGTCGCGCGATCGGGCGGCTTGCCGCAGAACGCCTGATCCCGGTCGCACTCGAACTGGGCGGCAAGTCACCCAACATCGTCTTTGCCGACGCCGATCTCGATGCCACGGTTGACGGCATCATCGGCGGCATTTTCGAAGGCAGCGGCCAGTCCTGCGTGGCCGGCTCGCGTCTCTTCATCCAGCGATCTGTTTATGAGGACGTCGTTGCACGACTTCGCGCCAAGGTGCGGCAGATCAAGGTCGGCCTGCCGGACCAGCCCGGCAGCACGATGGGGCCGCTCGCATCCTTTGCCCATCGCGACAAAGTCGAGAGCCTCGTCGCGTCGGCGCGGACCGAAGGCGGCGAAATCCTCGAAGGCGGAAAGCACCCGGACGATGAAGCCTTGGCGAAGGGTGCTTTCTATCTTCCCACGCTGATTGCGGGCCTGCCGAACTCGGCGACGGCCTGCCGCGAGGAAATCTTCGGACCCGTGCTTTGTATCCTGCCGTTCGAAGACGAGGACGATCTGGTCGAACAGGCCAATGCAACGGCCTATGGCCTGGCTTGCGGAATCTGGACGGCGGACTACCGCCGCGCTTGGCGGCTCGCGCGCCGCATCGAAGCCGGAACGGTCTGGATCAACACCTACAAGCAGCTCAGCATCTCCACGCCGTTCGGCGGCTTCAAGGACAGCGGACTTGGCCGGGAGAAAGGCATCGAGGGGCTTCGCCTGTATCAGCTCGCCAAGAGCATCTACTTCGACCTTTAGGTCCATCAGCGGCAGTGCCGACACACATCAGCAGAGTAAAGTCATGAGCATACAGACCCTTGGTTTCATCGGACTTGGCACAATGGGCGAGCCGATGTGTCAGCATCTGGCACAAAAAAGCGGGCTCAGGGTCATTGGCTACGACCGTCAGGCCGCGCCGCTGCAGCGGCTCGCAGCCCATGGTGTCGTGCCGTGCGAAAACATCGACCTGATGGCGCGGACGGCCGATGTCATCTTTCTGGCGCTGCCGAGCGGCGTGCAGGTCGAGGACGTTTGCAATAGCCACCTTCTGCCCAACGCCCGTCCGGGCCAGATCATCGTCGATCTCGGAACGTCCCCGGTGACACTCACCCACGCTCTCGCGGAACGTTTCCAGGCGAAAGGCGTCCGCTACGCGGACTCGCCGATCGCCAGAACCCGGCAGGCCGCGCAGGAAGGACGGCTGAGCGTGATGGTGGGATGCGATGCGGACACCTACGCAACTCTGGAGCCCCTGCTCGGCTGCTTCGCCAGCGATGTCACCCATTGCGGCAAGGTTGGCGCCGGACAGGTGGTCAAGATCCTCAACAACATGGTGCTCGTTGAAACGGTCGTTGCGCTGTCGGAGGCGATCGCCGTCGCCCGCCGCGCCGGCGTTGACGGCGAGATGCTGTTCAAGACCCTGATGAAGGGCTCGGCTGACAGTTTCGCGCTGCGCAATCACGGCATGAAATCGGTGCTGCCCGAGCATTTCCCGGAGCGTGCCTTCTCGACCGACTACGCCCGCAAGGACATCTCCTATGCTCTCGCACTCGGCGAACAGTTCGGTGTCCCACTGCCCGGCGCGCGAACCGCAGACGGGCTGCTGGCGAGCGCCTCGGAAAAAGGCCTTGGCGAATATTATTGGCCTGTTATCAGCAAGGTCATTGCAGCGGACGCCGCCCAATAACTTCTCGCGGACGCCAGCGGAGACAGCATGAGCATCAACGGCGCAGCCTATATTGTCGGCGCTTACGAGCATCCCACCCGCAAGGCGCCCGATAAATCGCTTGGGCAGCTCCATGCGGAAGTCGCCAAGGGCGCGCTCGACGATGCCGGCCTGACCAAGGATGACGTCGACGGCTATTTCTGCGCCGGCGACGCCTCCGGCCTCGGCCCGCTGTCGATGCTCGACTATCTCGGCCTCAATGTCCGGCACATGGATTCGACCGATACCGGCGGTTCATCCTATCTGCTTCATGTCGCGCATGCGGCCGAAGCCATCGCGATGGGCAAATGCCGGATCGCTCTGGTGACATTGGCCGGGCGCCCACGCTCGCAGGCGTCCACCATCGGCACCGTCCCGCATGTTTTTACGGACGACGCACCGGACGTAGCCTTCGAGCACCCGTACCGGCCGGTCATCAGCAATCTCTACGCCATGTGCGCCATGCGGCACATGTACGAATTCGGCACCACATCGGAACAGCTCGCCTGGATCAAGGTCGCGGCCTCTCATCACGCGCAGCACAATCCGCATGCGATGCTGCCGAACGTCGTCACGGTGGACGAGGTGCTGGCCTCGCCGATGGTCGCCTCACCGCTGCACAAGCTGGATTGCTGCGTGGTGTCGGACGGCGGCGGCGCCATCGTCGTCGTCCATCCCGATATCGCCAAATCCCTGCAGCGCCCGCGCGTGAAGCTCCGCGGCGCAGGCGAAGCCGTCCAGCATCCGATGGGAGGACGCGTCAATCTGACGACGTCTGCGGCCGCACGCTCCGGCCCTGTCGCGTTCGCCGAGGCTGGCGTCAAGCCGGCCGACATCAAATACGCCTCCATCTACGACAGCTTCACCATCACCGTACTGATCCAGCTCGAAGATCTCGGATTTTGCGAGAAGGGCAAAGGCGGCGCGTTCGTTGCCGACGGCAACCTGATCTCGGGCGTCGGCAAGCTTCCTTTCAATACCGATGGCGGCGGTCTGTGCAACAATCACCCGGCCAATCGCGGCGGAATGACCAAGATCATCGAGGCGGTGCGGCAGTTGCGGGGCGAAGCGCATCCTGCGGTGCAGGTCCCGGGATGCGATCTCGCTCTGGTGCAGGCCACGGGCGGTCGCCTCGGCACCCGCCACGTCAGCGGTACGCTTATTCTGGAGCGTGAATAGGATGGCATCGGACGGCAAGAACGAGCCCAGGCGCCAGACAACGCCCGATACACGCCCCTATTGGGACGCTCTGGAGCAGCGCAAGCTGCTGCTGCATCGCTGCCGGGATTGCGGCAAAGCGCATCATTATCCCCGCGCTCACTGCCCCTTCTGCTTCGGCTGCAATCTCGAATGGGAAGAGGCCTCAGGGCGCGGATCGGTTTATACCTACAGCGTGATGCATCGTGCCGATCCGCCTTATGTCATGGCGTATATCGAGCTTGAGGAAGGCCCGATCGTCATGTCGAACATCGTCGACACGCCATTGGACAAGATCAAGATCGGCGCGGCCGTCTCCGTCGATTTCATCGCCGCACCCGGCTCCGGCGCGACAATGGCCGTGTTCAGGCAGGACAGCTAGCGACTCCGGAGCTACCCGCCCGCAACACATGACGATCAGCCGCGGCGAGCCTTCTCGATCGCGGCGACATCGATCTTCGTCATGTCCATCATCACGGTAAACGCGCGCTTGGCTTCCTCGCTGCCAGCCGCCATGGCCTCGGTGAGCACACGGGGCGTGATTTGCCAGGAAATGCCCCATTTGTCCTTGCACCAGCCACACGCGCTTTCCTGACCGCCATTGCCGACAATGGCATTCCAATAGCGGTCGGTCTCTTCCTGATTGTCCGTGGCAATCTGGAATGAGAAGGATTCATTGTGCTTGAAGATCGGTCCGCCATTGAGACCAATGCAGGGAATGCCGGCGACAGTAAATTCGACCGTCAACACATCGCCCGCCTTGCCGGAGGGATAGTCGGTGGGAGCATGGTGGATGGCACGCACCGAACTGTCCGGGAAGACCTCGGCGTAGAAGCGGGCTGCGGCCTCGGCGTCCTTGTCGTACCACAGGCAGATTGTGTTCTTGGCAATCGCCATTGCTTGTCCTTCCATTTTTGACAGCAGTTCCGGTCCGGTTTCCGGCACAGTCGGAATTACCAAGAATGCCCTCATACCGCCCGATGTTCCACCGGGACGGACGTGAATTCGTCAATGGGAGAGCTTATTCCGCCGCCGAGGGATCGAACGGCGGCGCGAGGGTCACCATCAATGGCAGAAAGCGATCGAGCCGGCCATGACCACTTCTTCCGGCGCGAATTTGAGCTCGGCAATCATGCCGGACAACTGATTTTTTCTGGCGTCAATCACGGCAATCGACCGCGTATCCCGCGATGGGATAAACACTCGCAATCCATCCGGCGTCACCGCCGACTTTCCGAGATGGCCGGAAAGATGGACGACAGAGGCAACCTTCCGGTTCACCAGGTCGAGAATGACGATGTTGCTGTCGGCCTGATCGACAACGAAGGCCATGGTTTCGAACCATGCGGTACTGACATTTGCGATTTTCGGGCCGACATGGAAATTCGCAACCTCCGATTGCGACGCCATGGAGACAAGCGAGACGCTCTGATTCCTGTCGCTCGACAACAGAATAAAGGCGCCGTCGCCGGTGCTGTAGGCCCGATCGAACGCCCCCTTCCCGATCCGGATATCCTTCACGACGTCTTTCGCGCCAAGATCGATAACGGATACGTTCGGAGAATTCTCGGCAATAGCGAGAGCAAACCGGCCATTGGGCGTCTTGTCGAGAGACTGAAGCCCCGGATTTCGATCGTCTCGCCGCGTCGCTTCGGGCTTGATGGAAAACGCCTGGATGACCTGCGCTTTCTTCACGTCGATCACGCTGACGCTGGGTGACGATCTGCGGGTGACGAGGAGCTCCTCTCCCGTGCGGTCAAAGCCGATGGAGCTGACACCTTGAAATCCCTCGACCTTGCCGAGGATTGAGCGACGACGAAGATCGATAAGGGTGATCCAGCCGGTTTCGGCGTCGGCGACGGCAACCACGCCACTTTTGGCATTATACTGAAAGAGACCAATCCGCGAGCCGATGTAAATCGGCGTCACCCTGCGACCCGCCGCAAGATCATACGCTTCTATCTGGCGGCCGCCAGCCGGCACCGACAAAAGCAGCTTTTCCTCTTCAATGACATAGATCGCACGCGGCGTGTCCTCGAAGCGGATTTCCTCAACGGCCTTGTCGGATTTCATATCAATCACGAGAACGGAGGGCGAATCCGTTCTGACGTAGGCATAGCGCCGCAAATCTTCCAGCGCGCCCGCAAGACTTGGCGAAACCATGCCAAGCAGGAACACGATACATCCGACAATCCGCCCGATACGCAACGCCATCGTATTAAGAGCGCACATTGTCTCTCCCTACACCCGGTCGCGAGTATCCCCAATAAACATGTCGTCGATGCGCAGGATCGTCACTGCCACTTCGGTCGCGGAGGTCAGCGCCTGCGCCTTGATCCGCGACGGCTCGAGAATCTCCCGCTTCCAGCAATCGGCGACATCGCCTTCGACCGCGTCGAAGCCGGTCCATTCGCGCCCTTGCTCGTGCTCGTCCTCGATCTGGGAGATCACCTCGATGGGATCCTGCCCGGTACTTTCGATCAAGGTTCGCGGCACAACGAGCAGAGCCTGAGCGAACGTCTCGACGATCAGGCGCTCCTTGCCCTTCAGATCACGCCTGGCCATCGCATCGAGCGCGCGCTTCAGCCTGATCTCGATCGCACCGGCCCCGGCGACAACCTTGCCGTCACGCAGAATGCTGGCGATATCGCCGATCGCATCCTCCATAGCGCGGCGGGCCTCTTCTGCGGAGTGTTCGGTCGCGCCCCGGATCACCAGTGTCACCGCCTTCGGATCCTTGCATTCCTCGACGACGATCATCGCGTGCTCGCTTTGGCTGTCCTCGCGAATTCGTCCGGCAAAGCCAAGGTCCTCGGGCTCCACCGACATCGCATTGGTGACGATGCGCGCGCCCGTCGCCTGCGCGATACGGACGAGATCGCTTTGCGGCACCCGCCGCACGGCCAGCACGCCCGCCTTGCTCAGGAAATAGTCGGCCGGCTCCTCGATATTCTGCTGGCAGAAGACGACCGTGCAGCCGGTAGACACCAGTTTGGCGGTGATTTCCGCAAGCGTGCGCTGCTCCTGCTCGATGAACGCCTGCATCTGAGCCGGATCGCTAATCTGGATCTGCGCGGTGATCTCCGGATTCCTGATCTCAAGCGCCTGCTCGATGATCGCGATTTTCGCCTGCCGGACTTCACGCGGCATGTGGGGGTGCGCCCGCTCCCGTGAAATCAGCACGCCGTTCAGCAATTCGCTCTGATCCAGCGATCCCCCTATCATGCGTTCGAGCTTGAGCGACCTCAGGTCGATGGCCTGTCCGGCCTTGGCATCGATTGTCTGCTCAATGGCCTTGAGCGCCAGACGCGACAGATGATCCTTGGCGCTCTCCGCGCTTTTGCCGGTCATGGCGGTCTGCGCGGCCGACAGCAGCAGTTGCGGCGTCTCGATGGAGGCAGGCTCGCTGATCTGCTTGAGAATGGTCTGAGCCATTCCCTCGGCCAGACGATACCCCTGGGCAATGAGGGAAGGATGGATATTCATTTCCAGAAGGTGCTGGGCCCTGCGCAGCAACTCGCCGGCGAAGACGACGACCGATGTGGTGCCGTCTCCGACCTTTTCCTGCTGGGTGATCGCCGCTTCGATCGCAAGCTTCGCCGACGGATGCTTGATCCGCATGTTCGTCAGCAACGTATAGCCATCGTTGGTGACGATGATGTCCCCAAGGCCATCGACAATCATCTTGTCCATGCCCTTGGGGCCCATCGTTGAGCGGATGTCATCGGCGAGGCTGCAAACCACAGCGATGTTGGTGCGATGAGCGTCTTTACCCTTGGTACGACCCGCAGACGAATCAGACTCGCTCATTTGATCTCCAACACCCCTCAAAAGCCACGACGCGGATCAGGCAGCTTCAGTGTTCCCCGTCGCGCATAACACGATATATCTCTCCCTCCATGTCAACCAGATTGCGGTCGGTTGAATCACGTTCCACGTTCGGCTTGCCGAGTTCTTCGTCCAGATCGTAGATCTTGGCGATTTCGCCCGGCCGCGTCTTGAACAACGAAATCCGGTTGCCGAGCAGCAGCGCCTCGCGGATCGAGTGCGTGACAAAGATGATGGTCTTGTTCGTCTCGCTCCAGATCCGCAGCAATTCACGCTGCATCACCGACCGTGTCTGCGCATCGAGTGCGCCGAACGGCTCGTCCATCAGCAACGCTTCGGGATCGTTGGCCAGCGCGGTGGCGAGGGCCATTTTCTGCTTCATGCCGCCCGAAATCTGCGAGGGATAGTGTGACGCAAATTCGGTCAGCCCCACGAGGTCGATGAACTTCTGTGCAACCCTGGCTCGTTCGGCCTTCGGCATCCCCTTCATTTCCAGGCCGAACTCGACATTGCGGCGCACCGTCCGCCAGGGAAAGTTCACACCCTCCTGGAAGATCAGGCCACGGTCGGGACCGGGCCCCTCGATCGGCGTCCCGCAATGGAGAATCCGGCCGCCGGACGGATACTCAAAGCCGGAGATCATCCGCATCAAGGTCGTTTTGCCGCATCCGCTCGGCCCGAGGAAAATGTGGAGTTCCCCCTGCCGGATATCGAGATCAACGTCGCGAAGCGCCTGGAAGCCTCCGAAAACCTTGCTGACGCCGCGAACGCTGATAGCTGGTTCCATCATCATCCTTTTACGATCCCTTTTTTCCAGGAGAACAGAATGGCCTCGAGATAGATCATGGCCTTGGTCATCAGCACGCTGAGCAGGCCGATGATGGCCATGCCGGCCATGACAGTGGCGGTGTCAAAGGAGAAGCGCGCTTTCCAGATCAACCAGCCGAGACCGTACTTCACCGAGATCATCTCCGCCGCGACCACCACCATCCAGGAGAAGCCGACCGCGATGCGCATGCCGACGAATGTCTGCGGCATCGCGGCAGGGATCACGACCTTCAACAGGATTTGCCTTGTGCTGGCGCCAAGCGTTCTGGCGAACTCGATCATCCGCCGGTCCACGTTGCGGACACCGGCGATGGTCGCCACCAGGATCGGGAAGAACGACCCCAGCGTGGTGATGAACAGCACCGACTTGAACCCCACGCCGAGCCAGATGATGCTGAGCGGAATCCACGCCAGTGGCGGGATGGGTCGCAAGATTTCGACAATCGGATTGAACAGGTCCTCGCAGACCCGGGACCAGCCGATGGCCACGCCCAGCGGGACGGCGAGCAGCATGCCAAGCCCGAAGCCCATGAAGACGCGATAGCAGCTCCACCCGATGGCAAGGAAAAGATCACCCTGGACTGCGTTGACCCAGATCGCCGCCAATACGTCGGTGAACGCAGGCAGGATAATCGGTTCGAACAGGCCTGACTTGCCCAGGATTTCCCAAATGACAATCAAGCCGGTGAGGACACCATAGACACGCACGTTCCCCCAGATTTTCGCGGCACGCTCTATCTGTACGGAATCCGCTTTCTTCTCCTCCGGGGCAACCAGGCCGGCGACATGCTTGGCCGCGGACGCAGTTTGAGATTGTGAACTCATAACCTTCCTTTCCTTCATCCAACTCGCGCCTTAGCTGCGTTATCCGAATTTCGACATCGCTTCGGCCCAGACCCGATTGCGGAAATCCTGGGATGTCACATCGACCGGACCCTTTTGACTGACGCCCGCGGTCGATTCGAAGCCGGCCTTCAGCTCCATCGAGTTCTTGGTATCGATCAGTTCATCAAGCTTGAGGTTCTTCTTCGCCAGCCCGATCTTCCGCATCGTGTTGTTCCAGACGCTGTCGCACGACTCCCAGTTGATGCCGTAGTGCCAGCGCGCGCGATTGAACATCGCGACGTACTCAAGCGGACCTTTCGTTCCGGAGATCGCCGCCGCGATCTTGATCGTCTCCTCGGGATTGTCCTTCATGAACTGGGCAGCACGCTTGTGGCCTTCGATGCAGGCCTGCACCATGTCGTCCGGCAGACCGGGACGCGCGGCAAGCGCCGTGCACTGGGTATAGGTCTGCTCCGGAAGACCGTCGCAAGGCATCATGTTCTTGCCGCTGTCGAGACAGTGAGCGATGACCCTGCCCTTCTTGAAATACTCCGGATATGAGCCGAACTGCTCGCAGATCAACTGGCTTTCAACCACGCCCGACATCATGGACGAGGAAACCTCCGGCGGAGGAAGATACTTCAGGTCGAGATCCCTGTCGGCATCCAGACCGTTGTCCTTCGCGGCAATCATCGCGCAGGCATGCGTCAATGTGCCCGGAACCTGGGTCGACATGCCGATCGGGTTGCCTTCGGCCGCCCGCTTCTTCGCCTTTTCAAAGAAGCTCGGAATGTCCTTGACGCCTTCGTTGTAGAGCTTGTCGCTCACGGCGAGACCGCCCATGCCGAACATGCCGCCGACGATGAGCCGCGAGTTGATCCCCTTCTGCGCGGCGAGGCCCGGCGTGTTGGAGCCGACATACGCAAAATCGATCTCGTTGCCGATGAACGCTTCCATGACCTGTGGGCCGCCCGCAGCGCCGAGGAACTTCGCGTCCCAGCCCATGCTCTGGAAGATGCCCTTCTTCTCGAGGATGTAATCGAAAAGACAGCAATCCAGCGTGTTGATGTAGCCGATCCGGATGGTGCCTTTCTTGGCGCCCTTTTCAGACGCGTAGGTCTTCGACACGCCCATCCCGAGATTGCCGATGGTCGATGCAAGACCGAAGCTGGTGGCGATCGATGCGGAAATCTGGGCGAACTCGCGCCGCGAAATTCTGCGCTTTGAAATACGCTCAACCTCATCGCGATGTGCGAGATAGTTGCGGTGGAGTTTTTTGAAATCTGTCTCCGATACCTGATCGTCCATGATCAGATCCCAGAACCCTTGCGCCTTCTGGCGACCGGGCGTCGCGCTCCTTGCGTCCATGGTTTCCTCCTCCGAATTTTGATTTTGAAATGAGTCTCTTCTGAAGTCCGGACTCAATCGAACAATCCTGCTCCTTTTCAGACTTTCGCGGCCTGCGACACGAGGTCCAAGTCAGGCGCCGACGAGCTAACTGTTGCATGCATTGCGATTTGATGCAACATTAATCGTATTGCGTTTGGTTTCGCATCTTTTGGAACCAAATGAGACGATCAGCCGCCGGAAGCGGCGAAGAGCGGAACATCAAGGAGCGCGCGATGAAATTGACCGACGAAGACAAGAGGAAACTGGACGGCAAATACGGCCCGGCCGTGCAGCATGCGATGGAACATCTCGTCAAATTCGGCGAAGCCTTCGAAGCAGAAGAGATGGTCGACTGCCACAGCGCGCATATCTTTTCCGACTATCGCACGATCGGAGACGGCGGACTGGCCTTCTATCAGCGGCTGGTCGACATGGGCGCAAAGATGGGCGTCATGACAACGTGCGAGCCCATCTCGATGGATCTGAAGCACAAGGACGAATTCAACTGGCCTGATGGCTACGAGGAAAAACAGAACGCCATCATCGACTGCCTGCGCCGCATGAATGTCGTGCTGACCTATACCTGCACGCCTTATCTCACCCAGAATCTCGTCCGCTTCGGAGAGAACATCGCCTGGATCGAGGGCAACGCGACAGGTTTCGCCAACTCGCTGATCGGCGCGCGCGGCAATCGCGAAGACAGCGTCAACTGCCCGATGGCGAGCATCACCAAGCGGATCCCCAAGCACGGCATGCTCGATCCAAGAAACCGCGTCGGCTCGTGTCTGGTCAAGCTCGATCCGGAGCTGATGGCTTCGATCGGCGGCGAAGGCGCCAAGACCGGCGACTTCGAAGCGCTCGGCGCGATCATCGGCGACTTTGCCTACGATCGAATTCCGGTGGTGACCGGCATGCCGCTCGGTCTTGGCAAGGAGGAATACAAGGCGCTCAGCGCGGCCTGTTCGCCCGCCATGACGACCACCCTTCTGCTCTATGTCGGCGTCAGCCCGGAAGCACCCACCGTTGAAGCGGCATTCGGCGGCAAGGTGCCGAAGGACATCGATACTCTCTACATCGACCGCAAGGCGCTGCGCCGGATGTACGAGGACCTGTCGACGACCAAGAAATCGAAAGTGGACGTGGTCGTGTCCGGCTGCCCGTTCAAAACCATCGAGGAAATCCGGGAAGTTGCCGATCTTCTCGGCGGTCGCAAGGTGAAGAGCGGGGTGAAATTCTACATTCACACCGACCATCCCACCTACTCTCTGGCGGAGGAAATGGGACTTGTCAGCAAGCTCGAAACTGCAGGCGCACTGCTCACACGCGACACCTGCGAGTTCTGCATGCCGATCGAGACCATGTTCGGTCCGGAAATCAACATCGCGACCGACAGCATGAAGATGCGGCGGCTTGTCGCGGGAGAAGGCAAGCCGAGCTGGCGTTACGGCACGCTCGCCAACTGCGTGGATGCCGCCGTCACGGGCGAGTTCGAACTCCCCGCCTGGAACTAAACCGGACAATCAGGAGAAAACAGATGACCAAGAAAACCACACTGCACGGCCGGATGGTTTCCGCAGGCGTTGCCGAAGGCGAAGCGCTGGTGACGAATAAGCCCCTCAGCCTTCATGCCGGCGCGATCGCCAATGAAACAGGCTTTGTCAGAATTCAGGACCACCCGCTTTCGGGGCACTGCATCAAGGACAAGATCCTGATCTACGACACCGACTATTACACGACCGGCGCCACGCTCAGTCTCTACACGAAGAAAACCGTCTTCAACTCCGCGCCGGCCGGCATCATCTGGCGCAAGGCGCATGGCATCGGCGCCAGCGGCGCGATCTACAGCGGCATTCCCGCGGTCCACAAGATCGAGGAAGGAAAGCCGTGGGAATTCATCGAGACCGGCGACTGGGTCAAGATCGATGCGAATCGCGGCGTAATCGAGGTCACAAAGCGAACCTGATCTTCATTGTTCCTAAGGTTCGCTTCACTGGCGTGTACAGCAATGTACACGCCCTTTTTGTCGGATATCTCCGGCACGGGCCCGCTGCAGATCAAGGATAGATAGCCGCAGGCATCGCCTAAATTTTCTTGCGAATGACACGCTCCAGAAGCGCGACAAGCTCGGACGTCAGCGCCGATGCCAGCTTTGCCATGCCCTCGATCCGGATCGACTTCTTGTAGAAGGCGCTAAGATCATGGCCGACCCCGATTCCGACAAGCTCAACCGTTCCCTCGCCCTCAATGCGAGAGATGACGTCACGCAGATTGTCCGCAAGATAGTCGCGACCGTTCAGCGTTAAAGTCGAATGATCCGCCGGAGCGCCATCCGACACCACGATCAGAATACGATGGTCTTCTCCGCGCTTGAGGAGCCGCTCATGCGCCCAGGCCAGTGCTTCGCCGTCGATATTTTCCTTGAGGATGTCGTCCTTCATCATCAAGGCGAAGGACAGCTTCGAACGGCGCCATCGCTCGTCGGCGGATTTGTACACGATATGCCGCAGGTCGTTGAGCCGGCCGGGCGCACTTTCGCGCGTGGAAGACGACCATTGGCGTCTTGAGCGACCGCCATTCCATTCCGCTGTCGTAAAGCCCAGCACTTCCAGCTTGACGCCGCACCGCTCCAGAGCCTGGGCCAGAATATCCGCACAGCAGGCCGCGACCCTGATCGGCTCTCCTTTCATTGAGGCCGAATTATCCAGCAGCACACTGATAACGACCGACCCGAGTTCCGATTCCTTCTCGATCTTGTAGGATGCCGACAACACAGGATCGGTGACGATCCGCGTCAGCTTCGAGACGTCCAGCAGTCCCTCTTCGACATCATAGTTCCATTCGCTGCGCTGCAGAACCTGCAACCGGCGCTGAAGCCGATTGGCCAGCGCGCCGATGCTCGAGCGCGCCGCCAGCAAGTGAGCATCGAGCTTGCGGCGCAGGTCCGCCAGCTCCTGAGCGTTTGCCAGGTCCACGGCCCGCACCACCTCATCGTAATCGCGGGTGTAGGGCTTGTAGATGAATTTCGTCCGATCTGATCGGGAGTCCGTCGACATGGCCGTTTCGCGGCGCGCCCTGCGCGGCTGCAGTACCTCTTTGCCGGCCTTTGCGTCATTACCGGAAAAGGACTGCTCGACCTTCCGCCGCTTCTTCATCAGGTCCGACGGATCGTATTCCTCGCGCCTGTCTCCGGCCCTGCGGCGCAGCTCATCTTCACTGTAGCGCTTTCGCTCAAGCCCGATGTCGGAGAGCAGACCGTGCGTCATACACGCAAATGCAAACTGGTCCAGCGCAGCATCGTCAAAAGCAGCTTCCTTCCCGGCAAGGGCGCTTTTGATCTTGTTGACCTCCGCTGCGACGATGGCGCGAATCGATGACGGCACGTCAAACTTGAGCAGCGTCTCCGTCACCGCGATGGAAAACGCGAGACTCCTCCGCGCGTCGGGACGATCGGAAAAGTACTGGTCCGCTATCGCCCTCTCGCATTCCGCAGCAAACAGCGCACGAAAGTTGGAGCGCATACCGGCCCAACAACGGATCCCCAGACTCTCGACACGTGCACGCTCTGCCGCATGAAACGCCGTTCGGGCCGCGTTCTCCTCAGGCAGCAGCCGACTATGCAGTTCCTCGTCGTGATGTAACTTGTAGACAGCGTTGCGATCGGATTTGCCGCGCAGGACAAGAGCGGCCCGCACCTGACCCTGTGCCAGCGCATTGTCAGACGTGCTCGCCAGCGCCGCTTTTCCGTCGACACCATCCGACGCCGAAGCAGGCGCCAGCGACCTCTCCGTGGCTATCAAGACCTGATCGAGAGATGTCGAGATCGTCCGATCACCGATATCCAAGTTGCTTCCAATCCTGCGCTACGCAACAACGGCTCTTTTATATTAGAAATGGACGAAATTGGACACTTTTTGCTCGTTTCTGTAGTTTTTCCGCTTATAGTTCCGTAAAACGGAAAGATGACGCAATGCTGAAAAAGTTGGATCAACGAGACCGGGACAAAGGTCAGTCCTTTCTTCGGGCTTTCAGATTGATGGAAGCCATCTCCAGATCCTCCACGCCGCTGAGCGCGACGGAATTAAGCGAGCTGACAGGAACGTCCCGCCCCAGCGTCGTGCGGCTGTGCCAGACGCTGCAGGAGGAAGGTCTCGTCGCGCGTGCGCTGGACGGGAAAAGTTACACTTACGGTGAAAGGCTGTGCCGGCTCGGCATGGACATCATGGCCGGCGGCGCCATGATGGCCGAACGCTCATTGCTGCTGCGAAAAGCGGCGGAGAAGGTCGGCGAAACCTGCAATATCGTCGTTCATGACCATGGCACGATGGTGATCGCAGATCGTGTCGAATCCAACTGGGCCGTTCGCGCGGCCTTCGAAGTCGGCACGCGCGTTCCGCTCGAGACATCGGCTTCAGGCAAACTCTTTCTGTCGAGCCTGCCCAAGGCCTCGAAAAGCCGGATTCTGACGGCCATTGCGAAGACATCAGGCGCGGACAAGCGCAAGAGACTGGAAAAGGAGCTGGAAGCCGTTCGCGCGCAAGGCTACAGCGTCGATGATCAGATCCTGCAGGAGGGCATGGCCGCGGTTGCGGTTCCCATCAAGGATTCCCGTGGCAGATTCTGCGCTGCCCTGTCGGCACAGGGTGCAACCTTCCGCTTCTCCGTCAAGGACAAGGATGCCGAAAAGCACGCCGCCGCTTTGCGGCCGTTTGCCGATCAACTGCAGAAACTGATCGGGGCGGCTTAATGGTGACGGCTGCCGACAGCTAAGCTAATGGGCGTTCGCCTCGGCGAACCACGATTCAAGCTGGCTCATGAACTTCGGGGCATCTTCCATGAGGAAGAAATGGCTGCAGCCGTCGAACATGACGGTGCGGGAATTCGGCAGCCGTTCCGACATCCATGCCGTGCAAGTCGGCGAGCAGATCGGATCCTGCGCGCCAGCCATGATTAGTGTCGGCACCTTGATCTCCGAAAGACGATCCAGTGTGTCGTGCTCCTGACACGCCCAGTTCTGCCAGACATAACAGGCCGGCAACCGCGCCTCGCTGCCAATCAGTTGCTCGATCCGCGCGATCTGCTCGCGTTCCCGGTTGAAATAAGCGGCGCTGACAAAATTCTGAACCGAATGCCGCGCGTGGTCGGCCCAGTTGCCACGCCATTCAAGCACTTCGCGCATGTTATGCAGAACCCGGGCACCGAGCGGATCGAGCCTGGCGAACGAGGCGCACAGCACCAACGAGCGAACAAGGTCGGGACGCTCGAGCGCGATATACTGCGCGATCGCGCCGCCCATGGATCGGCCGACAATATGTGCGGGCCCGACACCAAGAGCTTCCATCAGACCGATGGTGTCGCGGGCCATATCGCGGGTGCTGATCGGTTCATCGACCTGCGTGCTTTTCCCCGCACCGCGATTGTCGAAGGAGATGACGCGATAGCGAGACTTGAGAGCCTGCATCTGGGGTGTCCAGGCACTGAGATCGCCTGCCAGCCCATGAATGAAGACAACCGGCGTGCCCTGCCCCTCATCGAGATAATTCAGCTCGTATCGTCCCACCTGCATGCGTGGCATCGCCAACTCCTCGCCCTATGCGCCGGCCTTGAGCTGCGCGGCACGCCGTAAGCTGAGAAAGCCGGAAATCGTCTCAATGAAAGTCTGCGGTGCCTGCACCATCGGAGCATGGCCGCACCCCGGAATCTCCAGCAACTCGGCATCGGGAAGCGCCTTGGCGAGCGCGCGCGACATTTGCGGCGGTGTCGCGGAATCGAGTTCGCCGACAACGACCAGTGTGCGGTTGCGGATGGTTCCGATCCGCGCGGTGAGATCCAGTGCCGCAAGAGCAAGGCAAGCTTCGGCAAAAAACTCGGGATTGGTCTTGACCAGCGCAGCGCGCCGCTCGGCCACTACCTCGGGGTGAGCCGCGATGAAATCATCCGGAAACAGACGCTTCATGGCGACATCGACAACGGCTTCCATGCCGCTTTGGCGCACACGGTCGGCCATCGCATAGAACGATTGCTTGCCTTCCGGCGTGAAACTGATTCCGGTATCGGCAAGAACGAGTCGATCGAATCGGACGCCGTGGCGAATGGCAAGCGCACTTGCGATGAAGCCGCCGAAACCGTTGCCGAGCACATCGGCATCGTTGCCAAGGTCAAGCGCATCGAACAGCCCGGCGATCCGGTCAGCGATACCCTCGATCGTCGAGCCGGCCGAGGACGAACCACCGAAACCGGGTAGATCGGGTACGATCACGCGCCGCTCCGCGGCGAGCAGCGGCACGATCCTGTCGAACACCGCGCGGTCTGCGAGCAAGGAATGCAGCAGCACGATGGGCTTGCCGGCTCCCGTTTCCGCGATATCAAGAATCCCGTCATGCAAGCGAACCGACGTCATTCTCCACCCTCTCAATAAACACCCAGCAGTTGCTCAACCAGACGATCGTTGGAGCGGAGCGAGTCCGCATCGCCGGCATGCGCGACATACCCCGTGTTGAGCACCACCACCTCGTCCGCGATATCCAGCGCAAGCTTGATGTTCTGCTCGACCAGAACGATCGACAGTCCGCTGTCGCGAAGTTTCTTGAGAACGTCCGCCACCTCGGCGACGATCTGCGGCGCCAGCCCTTCCGAAGGCTCATCGAACAGCACAAGACGAGGATTGGTCATCAGCGCGCGGCAGATCGCCAGCATCTGCTGCTCGCCGCCGGACAGCGATCCGGCGAGTTGCCGCTGACGCTCTGACAGCCGCGGAAAGGTGGCGTAGACCTGTTCGAGGCCCCAGCCGGCGCCGTTGCTCGCATAGCCGTCGCGCGCCGCGACCGTGAGATTTTCATAGACCGTCAGGGACGGAAAGATACGCCGACCCTGCGGGACCAGACCAACGCCCTTCAGCGAAATGGCTTCGGGCGACAAGCCCGCGATCGGCTGACCGAACAGATCGATGCGCGACGCCCTGGCCTTGACCAGCCCCATGATGGCGCTGATGCAGGTCGTCTTGCCGGCGCCATTGCGTCCGAGCAGTCCCAGCACCTGCCCCTTCTTCACACTGAATGACAGATCGTGCAGGACATGGCTCTCGCCGTAGAACGCATTCAGGCCGCTGATGGTGAGCGCGTCAGTGTCCAAGATACACCTCCCGCGTCTTGGGATCGGCAACGACATCGGCGCGGCTGCCCTCCACCACCACCTTGCCATGCTGCATCACGGTGATCACATCGGCAAAGGCCAGCGCGACATCCATGTCGTGCTCGATCATGACGATGGTCACGTCGCGCGGAATGGATTGCAGAAGGCGCTGGACATCCTGCCGCTCGTCGGCGGACAGACCGGCCAACGGCTCATCGAGCAACAGAAGCTTCGGCTTCTGCGCCAGCGCCATCGCGATCTCGAGCCGGCGGCGTTCACCATAGCTGGTTTCCATCACAGTCCGCTCAGCGAGGTGATCGAGACCGACGAGCGCAAGCGTTGCCCGTGCTTCATCCCACAGCGCACTCTGCTGCCGCAGATCGGACCATGGATCGAAGCGCAGCTTCCGCAATCCCACGAGGGAGATGACGACGTTGTGGAGCAGCGTATTCTTCGGAAACAGCGTAATGATCTGATAAGTCCGCGCCATGCCGAGATGGGTGCGCTGGTTGGCGGACTTCCGGGTCACGTTCTGCCCAAAGATCCGGATTTCGCCTTGCGAAGGCGGATAATCGCCGGCGATGAGATTGAAGAACGTGGTCTTGCCGGCCCCGTTCGGACCCAGCAGCAAACGCCGCTCGCCAGCCGGCACACGCATCGAAACGTCGCGCACGGCAGGTAAGCCGCCAAAGAAGCGCGAGAGTCCGCTCACCTCCAGAACTGGCGTCGTCATAGCACGCGATCCTTGGTGATGGTGGAGACGACAGTTCTCTTCTTGTCTTTGAGCGAATGTCCTCGCAGTGAGCGTACCCACCGCGTCAGCCCCGGCACCAGACCTTCAGGCATGAACAGGACGATGGCGACGAAGATGAGCCCGAGCAGGATCAGCCAGCGTGTGATATAGGCACTGACCACGTTCTTGAGAATGACCACAAGAGCAGCGCCAACCACCGGCCCGAACAACGTGCCGGTCCCGCCCGCGATCACCATCAGCAGTGTTTCGGCGGAGGTCGTCAGATGCAGCGCCTGCGGGCTGACGAACTGGTGATAGTAGGCATAGAGAAGTCCCGCGACCGCGCCCCAGAATCCGGCGAAGACGAAACTCATCCACTGGATCAGCCACACATTATATCCCAGCGCGCGCATGCGGCGCGGCTGATCGCGCGTGCCCTGCAAGCTTTGACCGAGTGCCGACTGGATGAAACGCGCAATGCACCAAAGCGCGAGCCCAAGGAAAAACAGCACGAAGTAATAGAAGATCGTCGGGTGCATCAGGTCGAGACCGAACGGATGCGGCCGCTTCATCCCGCCGAGGCCGTTATCGCCGCCGGTGAGACTCGCCCAGCGATAGGCGACGCCCCACAGGATCTGACCGAGCGCCAGCGTAATCATCAGGAAGCCAAGGCCGGAGGCGCGCAGCGACAGATAGCCAAACAGCATCGCCAGCACAGTGGTGGCGCCGATCGCGATCAATGCGCCCGAGAGATGATCGAATCCCGCATGGGCGGTGAGATAGATCACGAGATAGGCCGATACGCCGAGATAGGCCGCATGGCCCAGCGAAATCATGCCGCCGAAGCCGATCAAGAGATTGAGGCTGAGCGCAAGAATCGCCGCGATCACGATCTGGCTGGCGATGTTGATGTAATATTCGGAGGTCACCAGCCACGGCAGCGCCAGCAACGCGGCGAGCCCGACCAGCCACAACACCCAATTCGAAGCCGGCGCTCGCATCAGATCGCCTGCCTTCCAAACAGTCCGGTCGGCCGCAGCGTCAGCACCAGCACCATCGGCAGGAACAGGATCACGTAAGCGAGATCCGGAAACAGCGCCTGCCCATAGCTGTAGATGAAGCCGATGATCAGGCTCCCGACAAAAGCCCCGAGCAGGCTGCCGACCCCGCCCAGAATCACCACCACCAGCGCGAGCGGCAGCATGTCGGTATCGAGGCCCGGATAGACCGACAGGATCGGTCCTGCCAGAACGCCGCCAGCGCCCGCCAGTGCGGAGCCAAGGCAGAACACCACTGAGAACAACAGCGAGGTCCGGATTCCCATGGCGCGCGCCATGGTCAGATCATCGACGCCGGCGCGGATCATCGCGCCGAGGCGGCTGCGTTCAAGCAGAAACCAGAGCGCAATCGCCAGCGCGAACGCCACACCGATTACGAACAGACGGTAGATCGGAAACGCGATGGTCGAGACGCGGAACGCGCCAGTCAGCGCCGAGGGCATCGGCACCGGCCGCGGATCGCCCGTCCAGATCCAGACGCAGGCATCGGCGATGATGAACGCAATACCGAGCGTGACCAGCACCTGCGCCAGCGGTTGTCCATTCAGGCGGCGCAGGATGAACCGCTCGATCAGCGCGCCGAGAATGCAGATCGCCGCACCACCGAGCAGGATGGCCACCCAGAAATTGGCCCCCGCCCCGATCGCCGACAACCCAACATAAGCACCGAGCATGAAATAGGCGCCATGTGAGAGGTTGACGATACGCATCAGACCGAAGATCAGCGAGAATCCCGATGCCAGAATGAACAGGAGAGATCCGAATGCCAGACCGTTCAGCCCCTGAATGATCCAGAAGTTCATACGGATCCCTCCCGACGGCGCGTATTACTTCGTCGGTGTCCAGTCGCGTGAATAAACCGGGCTCTTGAGGAATTCCTCCGCGCCATAGGTCCAGAACTGGCTCACGGCCGGATAGGTCTTGAGCACAACGTTCTGCAGCCGGCCATCCTTCTTCTCGACCTTGCGGATCGTGATGTCGAGAATGGGCTGGCCATACTGATCGATCTTCACCGGCCCATACGGGCTGTCGGTGATGTTGACGTTGCGCAGGGCCTTGATGAAGGCATCCTTGTTCGAGGTATCGCCCTTCACCTGCTCAAGCGCATTGTTGAGGAACTGGCAGGCCATGTAAGCGCCGACAGTATAGTAGCCCGGATCGGCGCCATAAGCCTTGCGCACGGCCTCGACGAACTTCTTGTTGGTCGGCGTATCGGTCGCCGCGCTGTACCAGCCAGAGGAAATTACTCCGACGGCTTCATCGCCCATGCGCTTGAGAATGCCCTCATCCACCGTAGTCATGGCGCCGAGCACCGGCTTCTGCATGCCGTAGTTCTTGTATTCACCGAGGAACTTGATGCCGTTGCCGCCGGCGAAGGCTGCGAACACAGCGTCAACGCTGGGATCGATCTGCGTGATGTAGGTGCCGTATTCCGCGGTGTTGAGCGGCGACCACAACTTCTGGACCACCTTGCCGCCATTCTGCTCGAACGTACGCTGGAAGCCCGCCGCGATTTCATGGCCGAACGCAAAATCGTCGGCAATGATCGCGATCTTCTTGTATCCCAGTTCCTTGGCGGCGTATTCGCCGAGCGGATGATGTGCCTGCGCCGATGTGCCCACCGCGCGCACGAACCATGGATTGGGCTTGCGCTGGGTCAGATCCTCCGCAGCGGCCGAAGGGGAGATGATCGGCGTCTTGGTCTGCCGGATGTAATCATCGATCGCGAGCGCCTCGAATGCTGCAAGCGGGCCGATCAGAACCTGGGCGCCGTCGCGCTCGACCAGTTCCTGCGCCTTGGTCTTGGTGACGGCGGGCTGCCCGGCGGTGTCGGCCGTGATCACCTGGATCTTGCGGCCAGCCATCGCCCCCTGATGCTCATCGATGCAGAGCTGAAGGCCCTCTTCCATCTGCCGGCCACCGGCGGCCAGCGCCCCGGATCGCACCGTCATGAAGCCGACCTTGAGCGGACTGTTGTCCGCCGCCTCTGCCGGCAGACTGCCCCCAAGAAGGGCCGCCATTGCTGCTGAAATCAGGGCGCTCGACCGCATCATCACACTCTCCCCATTCGTTACTAGCGTATCACATGTTTGTTTTTTGATTTTTGTAAGATGTCACTTCATCCTTAAATGAGTCAAGCCTGAAGGATATTAGTACTTCTCTTATCTAATGAAAAATAAGAATTATAACGCTATATCAAACTGATAAATGAGATTTAATCTTCTCGAACAACCGCTACACCTCATGGCCAAGGCCCCTTTACGTCTATCTTGTAATATCTTACAAAGATCAAGATGACCTACCCCGCAACATTTCCGTCTGTCATGCACGGACCGAGAATCTACGAAGAGCTGAAGCGCAGCATCCTCACCTGCGAGCTGCCGCCCGGCACCGATTTGCGCGAGCAGGAGCTGGCGCAGCGCTTCGAAGTGAGCAAATCGCCGGTCCGCGAAGCGCTTCAGCATCTGGTGCGCGACGGGCTAGTCACCGTGATGCCGCGACAGGGCTATCGCGTATCGCCGATCTCCCTCACCGATGCGCGCGACATGTTCACATTCCGCTGCGCACTCGAAGTGGCGTGCATTGTCGAAGCCGCAAAGAACGCCAGCGACGAGCAATTGAAGGCGCTGGATGAATTCCGCCATTTCAGCGGCACGTCCGAAAGCGACTTCATCGCCTATAACCGCGACTTCCATTGCGCGCTGGCGCGATGTTCCGGCAATGGCCGGATGACGCGCGCGACCTGCGACCTGATCGAGGAAGCCGATCGCCTCACCCGGATGAGCGTCGCATCGCTCCGCGGACGCAATCCGGACAAGCTCGTCGAAGAGCACGGCGCCATCATCACCGCGCTGCAGGCGCGCAACTCGCGCCTTGCCGCCAATCTGCTGAAAAAACACGTCACCGCAGCGGTGAAGCGCTTCAGCGCGGCCCTCGAATGGGTCGTGCTGCAAGCGTAGGTGCGTCCATGAATGCGTAACATCGGAGGTCACATGTCTGTTCAAGCGAAACCACAGTCCGGAAAAAGCATCGAAATACACGGACTCTTCATTGATGGTCGCGAGGTGGCCGCCGAGACCTCCGAGACGATACCGGTGCACAACCCCGCGACCGGCGAAGTCATCGCGGAGATCGCGCACGCCACGCGAGGTGACGTCGACCGCGCGATGAAAAGCGCCCGCCGCGCTTTTGAAGGAAAAGACTGGGCCGGCATGCCGCTCCGCACCCGCGCCCGGCTGGTGAACAAGCTCGCCGACGCGTTCGAGGCCAATCTGGACGAGCTTTACCAGCTCGAAACCATCAACAATGGCAGGCCAGTGAACGAGACGCGCGCCCAGCTTCGCCGCGTGCCCGATTTCTTCCGCTATAATGCGGGCCTTGCCCTTGCGCGCCGCGACGCGGTGATCCCGGTCGAGGGTGAGTATCTCAACTACACGCTGCGGAAACCGGTCGGGGTCGTGGCCAACTGCACGCCCTTCAACCATCCGCTGATGATCCTGTCGAAAAGCCTCGCGCCAGTGTTCGCCTCGGGTTGCACGACGGTGGTCAAGCCTTCCGAATACACACCGCTGACCACGCTGGCGCTGGCACGCATCTTCACGGAAGCCGGTCTGCCCGACGGCGTGTTCAACATCGTCACCGGTCTTGGCCCGACCACCGGCAAGGCGCTTTGCGAACACCCCGATTACAACAAGCTGGTTCTGACCGGCGGCACCGAAGCCGGACAGATCGCAGGCGCCCATGCCGGCCGTATCTTTGCCCACCAGACCCTCGAGCTCGGCGGCAAGACGCCGGTGCTCACCTTCCCCGATTTCGACGTGGATCGCGCCGTCAACTACGCCGCGTTCGGCGCCTTCATCGGCGCCGGCCAGACCTGCGTCTGCGGCAGCCGCCAGATCGTGCACAAGGACATCTATGACGAATTCGTCGACAAGCTGGCGAAGAAGGCGAAATCGATCCGGGTCGGCGATCCCACGGAGACCACCACGCAGCTCGGGCCGGTGATCTCGGAGAAGCAGCGCCAGCGCGTGCTGAATTATGTGAAGTACGGTCTCGATGAGGGCGCCCGTCTTGTCGCGGGGGGCGAGGTGCCGAAACACCTGTCGAACAGCGGCGGCTTCTTCGTGGAGCCCACCATCTTTGCGGACGTCACCGCGAAGATGCGCATCTTCCAGGAAGAGGTGTTCGGCCCGTTCACGTCGATCACACCGTTCTCGAGCGAAGAAGAAGCCGTCGCGCTGGCCAACGATTCGCCGTTCGGCCTTGCCGCCGCGATCCGCACGAAGGACATCTCACGCGCGCATCGCGTGGCCGCAGCCCTGCAGTGCGGCATCGTCTGGATCAACGACCATCACCGGCTCGATCCGGCCTCGCCATGGGGCGGCGTCAAGCTGTCGGGCGTCGGCCGAGAATTCGGGCCTGAATCCTTCAACGATCATTTCGAGGTCAAGAGCGTGATGGTCAATATGACCGACCAGCCGTTCGACTGGTACGGCGAAGCTCCGCAGCAGCGGCTGAACTGACGGGACATTTCGCGACAAGACGCAACAAGAGCCGGACTGAAAGCGCGGGCGAGGAAACAGATTCCTCGCCCGCGCTTTTGTTTGCGGATGTCCGACCGGCTGCGGCTGCTTTTAGATAACTGAAATCCCGATATAACCCGGGGCGTCCGCCGGCCCGGCCGTTTGTGTCCGGCTTTGATTTCATCGCTGTATATAGATACATATATCGATCATGGGGGCGCGAACCTGCGCCGCGATCATGCTTGGGCTTGTGGGGGCCGTTCTGATGACCGATAGCGCGTATGTTTCGACCGAAATTGCAGAAGGCCGTCGAACGGCGACGGATGCCGGCGGAGAACCACGGTCCTTCAAGATCGGCCTGTCCGGTTGCGGCGGCGGGCTGGAATCGATCTCATCCTCGCAAATCCTCGATCTGGCGGAGAAGGTCGAAGCCCTGGGCTTCACAGGGGTCTGGCTCAACGAGGAGCACTTCCAGGGCAGCATCGTGGAGGTCGAGGGGCGGCGCTGCCACTCCCCGCTCATTCTGGCTTCCGCTATCCTGGCGCGGACCAAGCGCCTGCGCGTCGGCTTTTCGGTGCTGCTGGCAGCGTTGCACAATCCGGTCCGCCTTGCTGAGGAAATCGCGACGCTGGACGTGATCTCGGACGGGCGGGTTGATCTTGGTATCTCCCGCGGCAACAATCCACGCTATCTCAATGCCTATGGCGTCAGTCCGGAAGGCACCGCCGAGCATTTCAAGGATATGCTGACTTTCCTGCCCTGCGCCTGGCAGACCGGCGCACTTCCCTTTGGAGACGTCAGTCACTCGA
Organism: uncultured Afipia sp.; assembly: GCA_964384815.1. GTDB lineage: Bacteria > Pseudomonadota > Alphaproteobacteria > Rhizobiales > Xanthobacteraceae > Afipia. The sequence continues at coordinate 808,174 of CAYLLZ010000001.1, forward strand.
TCGAGCCGAAGCCGATTCAGAAACCGCACCCGCCGATCTATGTCGGCACCAACACCAACGAAACCGCGGCATGGGCGACGCAGAACGGCCACAAGATCATCTGTCACGGTATCATCAGCATGCCGAACCAACGGCGGCTGATGCGCGCTTATGTCGAGGCCGGCGGCGATCCGGCCGGCGTGCCGTTCGGGCGCTTCGTCTATGTCAGCGAGACCGATGCCTCGGCACGCAAGGAATTGTGGCCGACCATCGAGAAGCTGACGACGCGGCTGAAAGGTTTCGGCCTGTTCAAGCGCGAGGGCGTGATCGACGAAGCACGGCTCGAACCCGAAAACTTCTATCGCGATATGGTGATCGCCGGCTCGCCGCAGACCTGCGCCGAGAAGTTCATGGCGCTGCATGACGAGCTTGGCGTCACTTACCTTAACGCGCTGTCCGCCTTCTTCGGCTTCCTCCCCCTTCCCTTGCTTGAGCGCTCGCTCGACCTGATGGGGAATGTGCTGCGGCCACACCTTGAGAAAGCTCTGACCACCACCAGCGGTGCGCAAAGCTGAAACCGGCGCACCGCGTGGTGCGCCGGTTTATTGTTGTCAGAACTTCATCGTCAGCGACCCGACCACCGTCCGCGGCGCACCGGCGTAGTAGCTGGCGCCCGCGCTGAGATCGGTGTCGCTCGGCGAGATCTGCGAGATGTAGCGACGATCGAAGATGTTGAGCACTGAAATGCTCGCCTTCAGAGATTCGATACCGACATGCTGGCCGAGATCATAGGACGCGGTGAAGTCCGCCACCGTATATCCCGGCACGCGCTCCTTGTTCGCCGCATCGCCAAAGCGCGGACCGATGTAGCGAACCATCGGCGTGAAAGCGAGACCAGCCCACTGATAGGTCATGCCGCCCTTCACCATGACTTGCGGTGTATTGGGAATCTGGTTGCCCTTGGTGGCGAGCACCGCGCCGCCGCTGAGCGTCGGCGTGTCCTGATCGAAGGTCTGGGACGCCCATGTGCCGGAGCCGAACACCGCCAGACGCTCGGTGAGCGCATAGGATGCTTCAAGTTCGGCACCATATTCGGTGCTCGAGCCGGTGCCCACATAATAGGCGATGTTTGGGCCGATCGATGGATCGACGATCTTGACCTGCTTGTTCTGATGCTTGGCATAAAACACCGTCGGCACGATGGTCAGGCCGTAGTTGTTATAGCGCAGCGAGGCATCGAACTGATCGGCGATTTCCGGCCGCACCTTGTCCACCAGCGTCTGCAGCGTAAAGCCCTGGGCGAGGAATGCCGCGCGATTGCTGATGAAGTTGCTGGCCTGCGGACCCCAGTCCGGACGGCCGAATCGGCGACCATAGGAGACGTTGGCGCTGAGTGCCGCATTGATGTCGTGCCGGATAGCGACGTTGGGCAGCCATTCGGTGTAAGTGCGCGCCACCACATCCGAGCCCGGATAGGTCGCCGGGTTGGTGGCCAGCGCCTGATCGTAGGTGCCGTCCGGAATGCCTGCCGTGTTGTAATACTGCATCTGCGGCGCGCCGAGACTCATGTAGCGCACGCCGGCGGTCACGAAGGTGGCGCCGAACTGCTGCGAGATTTGGACATACGGGCTGTTGACTTTGAAGTCATCGATTCGCGCCAGACTCTGCCAGTTGGCGAACACAAGCTGGCCGCTGGCATTGACCGTGAAGCGGCGCTGGTCGGTTGGCGGCGGCGGCGGCGCCATCGTCTGCCACCAGTAGCCGGCAACCACGTCCGTTCCCGTCGCGAACTTGCCCTTGTATTCCAGGACACCACCGAGGTTCTGGTTCTGCTGGCGCCAGATCTGGACCTGATTTCCCGCCGCCGAATAGTTGGCGCCGTTGTTGTTCCAGAAATACGGCTTGAACACCAGGTGCTGGCCAGGCGCGAAGTTGTAGTCGACCTTGCCGAAGATCGCGAAGTCTTCGGCGGTGACGCGGTTGAACTTGTAGTAGTTCACGTCGGTCGCCGGATTGCCCGTCAGCACGGTGTTATAGTCGAACTATAGTTGCGGCGGATATCCTGCGCCTGCGCATAGGTCAGCGCACGGTAGGTGTTGCCGTCGAACTTGTTGTAGACCGCGTTCAAGTCGACCGTGATGCGCTCACCGATGGCCTGATTGATGCCGAAGGTGATGTTCTGACGCTGGATGTCGCCCGCGCCCTTCCACTTGTCGACGTCGATGTTCGAGCCGGAGATGAACGCCTTGGTGCCGGTGTCCTTCAGAAGGCCGGTATCGACGCGCACGAACGTCTTGTAGAAACTGTCGGTGCCGAACGCCTGACGCCCGAACACACCGGCCTTGTCTTGCGGACCGAGGATGAGCTGGTTGACGACGCCCGATGCGTTCGACATGCCGAGGCTGTTCTCGGACGGCACCGCGCCGCGGTAGACGTCGATCCTGCGGATGTTCTCCAGATCGTAGAGGTCGGTGCCGCCGACGATACCCATGATCGGCAATCCCTCGATGTTTTTCGAGAGATGGAAATCGCCCTTGCCGCGGATGTTGATATTGCGCGTCGGGCTGAGCCCGTACGGATCCGGACTTTCCACCAGCACCGACGGCGACATGGTCAGCGCCTGATAGAAGCTGGTTTGCGCCGGACCACCGAGGATGCCGATGCCCTGCCCGCTGACGCTGCTGACGCCGGCCGGCCGCGGTGCAGTGCTGAGAATCTGGTTCTGCGGCGCCAGCACTCCGGTGGCCTGTGGCTGCGCAATCGGTGGCTGATTCTGCGGCGCCGCCTGACGCGACCGCCGCGCGGCCCGGCGCCGCGTGTTCTGTATCGCGTTCTGCTGCGCGTTTCTTGGTTGTCCCTCGGCAGTGATGGTCACCGGCGGAAGTTTTTGCGAATCCTGCGCCATGGCCAGCGCGCCGTACGACACGCTGCCCAGCAGGACGCCGATAAACAGAGTCCCCTTCACGATTTTAGCCCCCAATATTCCGCGCAACGACGCGCATGAACGCATCGCCTCGCTTCCGATCTGTGTGAAAAGTTGCTGCGCCCCCCGGCACAGTCATCTACCGCCAACGCGATCTGCGGATTCCCCTAATCCGGCGCAGACCGCTTTCGATCATCCTCGCGTGCCAGCCACGCGGCCCCCGATCGAGAGGCGAAAACGGTTCGAAGCCCGTGACGCGGATGCTTCAAACCGTTATGTATCTAAATGACATTACGCGTCATATGGAATGGATTTCGCAGCGTCAAGCATCGCAGGAGCAAATGCGCGCTCAATCGACGCGAAATCATTCACCGCTCGCGACTTGGAGACTTCATTTGATTCAGGGCAAGAGAGACTGGCGTCAACCGGTTGCACTTTTCGCGTGCATCGCAGCACTTATAATGTGGACGGCACATGCGCGTGCCGACCGTACCATCACCGACATGGCCGGGCGCGATGTCGTTATTTCCGACCATATATCACGGGTCGCCACCATCGGCCCCGTCCCGGTGCTCAACAGCTTCGTATTCGCGCTCGGCGAGGCCAAATCGCTGGTCAACGGCCTGCCGCCGAACCTGTCCGGGCCGCGCTGGAAACTGCAGTATCTGGTCGATCCCGATCTGGCGCAGCGCCCCGTGCTGCAGGGCGGCGGCGGCGCGCCACTGGTCGAGGGCCTGCTCGAAACCAGGCCCGATATCGTCCTCACCATGGACCGGCAGACCATCGACCTCGTCGCCCGCGTCCATACGCCCGCGGTGTTCCTGGCCTGGCGCCAGCCGGAAGACGTCAAGGCGGTGATGCGCCTGCTCGGCCAGATCTATGGCAAGGCAGAGGCGGCCGAGGCCTATTGCAGCTACTTCGATGCAACGCTTGGCAAAATCGCCGCACGGTTGGCGCAGCAGCCCGCACAGCGGCCACGTGTGCTCTATGCCAGCCTGAAGCGGATGACCCAACCGCACCTGATCGCCGAATGGTGGATCGCCAAGGCCGGCGGCCACAGCGTGACAGAGGGCGAGCGCCCCACCGAGGCGCTGACATTCTCACGCGAGCAGGTGCTGGCCTGGGACCCGGAGGTGATGATCGTCAGCAGCGCGGCAGAGGTCGCGGATGCCTATGCCGATCCGCGCCTTGCCACCGTCTCGGCGATCCGCAACCGCCGCGTGGCGGCCATTCCCACCGGGGTGCACCTGTGGGGCAATCGCACCGTCGAGCAGCCACTCACGGTGCTGTGGGCGGCGCAACTGATCCATCCCGATTTATTCAGGGACTGGGACATCCGTGACGAGATCGGCTCGTTCTACGCGGCCTTCTTCAAGACGCCGCTGACAAAACCACAAGTTGAGGAGATGCTGGGCGGCCGTCCCTGACAAAGGAGGACGCGCCTTGTGCGATACGCCGGGCTGCGGCAAATCGGCTCATGCTCTCGCAGATGGCCTCTTGCCAGCACGGCAATACGAAACTGCGATCTGCACGGCGCTTAGTTCGCGTGCGGCACGGCCGGGCCGATCTGTCGGGCCCAGCCCGCGAACAAACTGCTCGATGTGATTCATCCGGCTGACCAGTGCCACGCGCTCTGTGACCGGGATGACTGTTTCGCCTGGCTGCGCTTTGCGCGATTTGCCCTGTCGCATCGAGACCGACGCACCGAGCAACTGGTTGCCGCCACCCGCCGCATACCACAACGGGATATCGTCGGCGCTGTTGCCCGCCGCCAGACCAAGATCGACGTGCGGCATCAGCAGTCGCGCCACCGCGACCAGCCGCGCGACCTCCCAGGGCGAGCAGCGCGGGTGGTTTGCCCAGTCGGTGCCGGCATAAGGCATGAAGCGCGAGAAACGCAGATGATAAAGCTGCCGAAACTGCATCAGCCAGTACAGATGGTCGATCCGGTCCGCCTCGCTTTCGCCGAGGCCGACCAGGATCATGCTGCGCACCGGCATGCCCTCCTCCTGGCAGGTCTCGATCAGCGCCTTGCGCTTCTCAAGACTGTCGCCCGGCTTGGCTTTGGCGAAAACCTGCGGATTGAAGGTTTCGAGTGAACTGGTGATGCTGCTGACGCCAAGCTGCTTGAGGCGGCGCACCCCGTTGCGCGTGAAGGACGGGCCGAGATTGATCTCGATATCGATCTGCGACACCTCGCGAATGGCATGGACTGCCTCCGACATCTCGTCATCATAGCCGGCAAAGTCCGTGCCGCCGGACAGATGCAGATGCCGGATTCCGAGATCCTCGATGGCCTTCACCGAAGCCACCAGTTCCTCCATCGGGAACGACTTGACAGTGAAATAGGTGCAGTAGGTGCAGAGCGGCTCGACAAGGCACGGCATCATCGAGGAGATGCCGGCCGACCACCACAGCGTCTTGCCGATACTCTCGTCCCGTATTCGGGATGCCGCGGCGAACAACTGCAAGGCCAGCGCCGGCTCGCGGGAGCGCTGCAGAAGCTCCAGCGCCGCTTCCTTTGGTGGGAATGGCTCGCTGACTTCCGCGATCAATCCGGCGAAATCCATGACGGCTCCTTGCGCCACTTGCTCGCGCAGGGGGCTACTCGCCCATGAAAATCAGCCAGCGCCATATTCAATTATATACATGCCTAGTCTGGGATCGTCCGAGACGTCAACGACATGGATCAAGTTGCGAGAGACCTGCAATTCTGGCCACGGTGCCGTTAAAATGGCCGATGCTGTTGCCGAGTACGGACCTTGACAGGCTTTGCCTGCACATTGAGCTCCGACAGAGCTGCCGTGATCAGAACAATCAGGGCCGTGGCACCAAGCGCGCCAAGCAGTGGAAGAACAGATGAAAGCAGTGCGTTGCCGGACATATCGGCCTCCTATTGATGACTACATGATCCGCCCCTCCTCACGCATCATGTTGATGGGCGTCAATGGGAGCTCTGCCGAGACGCATGGCTGGAATGATCGAGCGCGACATATGAAGCGCAACCGCGCCCTTCAGGACTGTCCAACGAACATCGCCACCGCAATGATGATCGACAGCAGCGCCGCGACGACGGCACCCGCCTTCGGTATCGCGCCCTCTCGATACATGAACACGATGAAGACCAGGATGACGGGCGTCAGCACAAGCAGTCCAAGTTGCGGCTCGTTCATGGTATCGGCCCCGATACCGCCAACGCAGATCCCGCGGCATAGATCGCGAAGATCGCGCCGCAGAGCACGACGAGATAGAGCGCGAACAGCACGCGCCAGCCGCCTGACGCCGAACGCAGTCCAAGAAAATAACGCAGGATGGTCGAGGCTTTCAGGCCCGCAACCGCGAGCACGATCCCGACCTGCACCACCACCGGCACGCTTGCGCCCTGCATCGCGCCGGCTCCCATCGCCGCCAGCGTCAGGGCAGCGAGAACGATCCAGGCTTTCACCAGCGTCGTCATGATCAGCGCACCAGATAGACGATCGGGTAGATCATGACCCAGATCATGTCGAGCATGTGCCAGAACGCTGCACCGGTTTCCAGATTCTCGACGCTGTCGGCAAACAGCACGACGCCGAGAATCGCAAGCCCGAGCACAATATGGACGGCGTGGAAGCCGGTGATCAGGAAATAAAGCTGGAAGAAGGTGTTCGTCTCGATATCGAAACCAGCGGCGAACAGTTCGCCATATTCGACGCCCTTAATCGCCAGAAAGGCAACGCCAAGCAGCATGCCGGCCACCAGCAGGAGGCGCGGATCGCGCCCCTCCTGCCTGCGCCTCACTCCTGCCGCCACCAGAAAACCGCTACTGACCAGCACCAGCGTGTTCATTCCGCCCAGCAAACGATGCAGATGAAGCTGCGAATCCGCAAAGGTCGCCGGATCAAGAACCCGCGCCACGGAGAATCCGAGCAACAGCGCGCCGAACACCGCCATCTCGCCGAGAATCAGGATCCAGATCATCGGATTTCCGGGTAGCCCCGAAAGCGGCCCCCAATCTGCCGTTTGCGACGTTGTATCCGCGGACTCGCGATGTGCCGGCACCAATGTCATTTGATTCCTATTCTCCTTGGCTGAAATAATATGAGTATGAAATATTTCTTTTTTGTCCTAGCTCAAAGTATGGACGAGCCGGCCTTTTAGAACAGGTCGAGAATCCCGCCACGCAAGGTGGCGAGACGTGGACGATCTGGAAAGGTTGGGGAGCCAATGGGCGATGAGTGAGAGGTTTACCAAAGCGGCCGCCCGTAACATCTTTTACGGGGGATCGATTTTCTTCTTCGTGATTTTCGTCGGCCTGACGGCGCAGACTGATCACTACATCCGCAAAACCAGCGCGAGCGACAGCGGCCTGACCGACAGCGTCCGGCGCGGCAAGCATGTGTGGGAGAAGAATTCCTGCATCAACTGCCACACTCTGCTTGGCGAAGGCGCCTATTTCGCCCCCGAGCTCGGCAATGTCTGGGTCCGCTACGGCGGACGCGAGGATCCGCAGAGCGCGCGTGAGGGTCTCACCGCCTGGATGCGCTCGCAGCCAAGCGGCGTCGAAGGCCGCCGCCAGATGCCCGACTTTCATTTGAACGATCAGGAAGTGAACGACCTGATCGACTTCCTGGAATTCACCGCCGGCGTGAAAACGCAAGGCTGGCCGCCGAAGACCTCCGGCTGAGGAGCTAAAGACAATGAAATATCCAACCCAACGGGTCGCCCTGGCCTACTTCACCTGCGCCATGATTCTGTTTGGCGTGCAGATCATCTTCGGATCGCTGGCCGGCACCGTCTATGTGTTTCCGAACTTCCTGTCCGACATTATCCCCTTCAACATCCTGCGCATGATCCACACCAACGCGTTGATCGTGTGGCTGTTGATGGGATTCTTCGGCTGCGGCTACTACCTCATTCCCGAGGAGGCCGAGCGTGATATCGAAAGCCCGTTCCTTGCCTATGTGCAGCTTGGCCTTCTGATGTTCGGCGCGCTGGCGGCGGTCGCCGGCTATCTGTTCGGCATCCACGAGGGCCGCGAGTTCCTCGAGCAGCCGCTCTGGATCAAGGGCGCGATCGTCGTGGTGGCGCTGATCTACCTCTACAACATCTCGATGACCATCCTGAAAGGCCGCAAGACCGCGATCGGCAACGTGCTGCTGCTCGGCATGTGGGGTATCGCGGTGTTCTGGCTGTTCGCCTTCTACAATCCGGGCAACATCGCGCTCGACAAGGTCTACTGGTGGTACATCGTCCACCTCTGGGTCGAAGGCGTATGGGAGCTGGTGATGGCCTCCGTCCTCGCCTTCCTGATGATCAAGATGACCGGCGTCGACCGTGAGGTGATCGAGAAGTGGCTCTATGCCATCGTCGGTCTTGCGCTGTTCTCCGGCGTGCTCGGCACCGGCCACCATTATTACTGGATCGGCGCACCGGGTTACTGGCAGTGGATCGGCAGCATCTTCTCGACCTTTGAGGTAGCGCCGTTCTTCGCCATGGTCATCTTCGCCTTCACCATGGTGTGGAAGGGCCGCCGCGACCATCCCAACAAGGCGGCGATGCTTTGGTCGCTCGGCTGCACCGTGGGCGCGTTTTTCGGCGCCGGCGTGTGGGGCTTCATGCACACGCTGTCCTTCGTCAACTACTACAGCCACGGCACCCAGGTTACCGCGGCGCACGGCCACCTCGCCTTCTTTGGTGCCTATGTGATGCTCAATCTGGCGATGATCAGCTACGCGATGCCTTATCTGCGCAAGCACAAGCCCTACAATCAGGTGCTCAACATGTGGAGCTTCTGGATCATGACCTCCGCAATGGCGTTCATGACCTTTGTGCTGACCTTCGCCGGTGTCGTGCAGGTGCACCTGCAGCGTGTGCTGGGCATGAGTTACATGGAGGTGCAGGAGCAGCTTGCACTGTTCTACTGGATGCGCCTCGGCTCCGGCCTGTTCGTCCTGATCGCGTGCTTGTTGTTCCTCTACTCGATCTTCGGACCGGTGAAGGAGGAACAACCCGCTCACATCAGCATGCCGCTGCAGACGGCGAAGTAACGGCTCTCAAGCCACGGAGAATGATTGCATGTTGAAGAGCGTCAACGCCGCGGCGAAAGAGCCTGATTTGCCGTTCTACGCGCCGACGGGCTCGGAATGTGAGATTTTCGAGCACGCCTATCGCAACCGCCTGCCGGTCCTGCTCAAAGGACCGACAGGCTGCGGCAAGACCCGCTTCGTCGCGCATATGGCGGCGCGGCTTGGCCGCCCTCTTTATACGGTGTCGTGCCATGACGACCTCACCGCCGCTGATCTTACCGGCCGCTATCTGCTGAAGGGCGGCGATACGGTCTGGGTGGACGGCCCGCTGACGCGTGCCGTGCGCGAGGGTGCGATCTGCTATCTCGACGAGGTGGTGGAAGCACGCAAGGACGTCACCGTGGTGCTGCATCCGGTCACCGACGATCGGCGCACGCTGCCGCTCGAGCGCACCGGCGAACTGCTGCAGGCGCCGCCGGAGTTCATGCTGGTGGCGTCCTACAATCCGGGCTACCAGAACGTGCTCAAGACGCTGAAGCCGAGCACGCGGCAACGCTTCCTCGCCATGGAGTTCGGCTTCCCGACCCTCGACACCGAGGCCGGCATCGTCGCGCACGAAAGCGGGCTGCCGCATGAGCGCTGCCTGGCACTGGTCCGCGTGGCACAGGCGCTGCGCGGACTGAAGGGACAGGACATTGAGGAAGGCGCCTCGACCCGCCTCATCGTTTATTGCGCCACCATGATCCGCGACGGCGTCGACTACGACACCGCATTGCGCGTCGCTTTGATCGAGCCGCTGTCCGACGATCCAGAGATCGTGGCGGGCCTCGTCCGCGTCGCACAGATCGCGCTCGGATAAGCGTCATGCCGCTGTTCGAGCCGGAAGAAGCCTTCGGACAGTACTGGCATCGCCTTGTCGGCTCGTCGCGGTCCTATCCGGGCCATCCCGAGGCCGCTACCCTGCTCGATCCGCTTCGCACCCGCCTCGGCCTGCTGTTCCGGGCCAGCGGCGGCGACGGCGCGGTCCGTATCGTTGGCAGTGCGGCGACGACATCGCACCACCGGCTCAATCTGAAACAGGCGCTCGGGCTTGGCACCGAAATGCTGGAGCGCCCTGCCCTTGACGCCAGCGCGCTGCGGCTGCCGGGCCGGATCGATCTGTTTGCCGACGCATCAGACAATGAGCGACTCTACGAATGGCTGGTGATCTGGTTCGCTCATGCCGTTCCGCCCCAGCGTGACGATGATCCGCTGCGCGACGATCTCTATCGGTTGCGCGCAGCGGTGCAGACCACCCGTGCCACGCTGGCGGCCTGGCCCGGCCTGATACCGGTCTACAATCGCTTGCGCCACGCAACACTGGGCGAGCGGCCGCACCGCAATCTGCCGGGTCTTGAAGGAAAGATCGAGAAGGTCATCCTCCATCTCTTGAACGACGTCACCCCGCTGTCCGACCCGATCTTCGACGCAATCATGGGCGACGATGAACTCGACGACCGTTTCACGGTGCCGCGCGGCTACCACACCTTCCTGCCGGTGCCGCTATGGGGTGATATCAAGATCGACGTAGCTGGCGTGGCCGGCGCGGATGTGGATGAGCCCGGCGGCGACTCGATCGTGGTCGACGAAAAGCGCCGCACCGGCGTGCGCAAGTCCACCGACCGAAGCGATCGCGGCGATCCCCTGATGCTGCACCGGTTCGAGACGATTTTCAACATCGCCGAGATGATCAACGTCAACCGCGACGTCGATGACGATGACGACGAAGGCGCGCGCCAGGCGCTCGAGGACACACCGGAGCTCACCATCGGATCGAACAAGAAGCGGCCGTCGGTGCGGCTCAAGCTCGATCTCGACCTGACACCGCGTGAGGCCGATACCGCCGCCCTGGTCGCCGACCGCACCTATCCGGAATGGGACTGGAAACGGCAGGCCTACCGACCGGACTATTGCCGGGTGATCACCGGCCACGCGTCGGAGCAAGGTGAGGACTGGCCGGTGGATACGGTGACGGAACGCAACATCCGCCACGTCCGCCGCCAGTTCGAGGCGCTGCGGCCGCGCCGCCAGACCCTGCACGCCCAGCCCGATGGCGACGAGCTCGATCTGTCGATGCTGATCCGCTCGGTCGCCGACCGCCGCGCGGGTGAATCCGGCAGCGACCGCGTCTTCACCGATGTGCGGCCGGCGGCGCGCGACCTGTCGGTCGCGGTGCTGATGGACGTGTCGCTGTCGACCGACGCCTGGATGCAGGACCGGCGGGTACTGGATGTCGAGAAAGGCGCCCTGCTCGCTTTCACCCACGGCCTCACCGCCTGCGGCGACGAGCATGCGATCTACACCTTTACTTCGCGACGGCGCACCAACGTCAATGTCACCACCATCAAGGGTTTCGACGAGACCCTTGACCAGCGCATCGCACGCAGGATCGCAGCGCTCAAGCCGGGGCAGTACACGAGGATCGGGGCGGCTGTTCGCCACGTCACCGGCGAGCTTGCCAAGCGACCGCAGCGGCATCGCCTGCTGCTCCTTCTCACAGACGGCAAGCCGAACGATGTCGACCACTACGAGGGACGCTATGGCATCGAGGATACGCGGATGGCGATCCGTGAGGCGCGCAAGGCCGGGCTGCAGGTGTTCGGCGTCACTATCGACGAGAACGCGCGGGATTACTTCCCGCACATCTTCGGGCGCGGCGCCTATGCCATCGTGCGCGACATCGCCCGCCTGCCCGCCGCCCTGCCCGCGATCTATCGCCAGCTCACGACATAATGCAAAACGAGGGCGCAGCCCGCGGCTACGCCCTCTTTCGGTGCTTTATATAATTACGAGATCCGTTCGAACGGCCTGCGCAGCCGCGAGGTGACATTCGCAAGCCACGAACCTTCTTCGCGCACCAGACGGAAGCCGAGATAGTCCGGCGGCACGCCCATGCTGCAACCGCCGCCGCGCGCATCGCGAATGAAGGTGGTGGTATAGCCGCGGTGCGCGCCCTGGATGACGCGAACACCGCAATTCACCGTGCCCTCCCCGATCACGCGGTCGCCCGCATCGAGCGTCTGCCGGGTGAAGCAGCTATCGGTCCATTCCCAGACGTTCCCGGAGAGATCGAGCAGACCGTGCTCGTTGGCTCCGAAACCGCCGACCGGCCGCGGCCCGCGATCGGGCAGCCGCTGGCGCGACGACTCCTCCTCGTACTTCGCCAGCCAGCGCTGGCTGATATCGGTCGAGTCGACATCAAGGGCATCGTCCTTCGCCCGCGATCCGGCGGCGAATACCCATTCCTCGTCGGTCGGCAGACGCCAGACCTGTCCGGTCTTGGCCGAGAGCCAGCGCGCATAGGCACTCGCGTCCTCCCAGCTCACACCGACCACAGGAACATCGGCCCGCGCCTTGCCGCGCTGGCCGATCGGGCGGCAACCGCCATCGCGCACGCAGCGGTCGAATTCGGCTTCGGTGACCTGCGCCTTCATGATGGAGAGCGGATTCTTGTTCCGCCGCTCCAGCATCGGCGCATTGACCGGCCGCCCCTCGCGGGTGAACTCGCCTGCGACACGGTAACGGAAACTCTCCGGCGCCAGCCGGACGGTTTCGGATGCAATTGCAGCCGGCGCTGCGTCCGGCTGCGAGTTGATCGGCAAGGCTGCAATCGCGAGCGGCAGACATGCGCCGACACCGACAGCCAGAAGAGTTTTTGCATGAAGAAGCGTCATCATGGGGAAACTCCCGACCGGTGATCGCGGCACGCGCGACCACCGGTCTTTCGTCTGTCAGTTCACCTTGGTCGCGGACGGCGTGACCGCGCCCAGCTTGTCGCCGGTGCCGATCGGGCTCGGCGGCTGCACCTGCTTCATCAGGTCGTCGTTCCAGTTGCCTTCGACCTTGAAGTGCGCCGTCGCGCCGAGCTCCACCGCCTCGATCAGGTTGTGGTTGACGTAGGCATAGACGCCCGGCTGCCGGAAGGTGTAGAGCGCTGCGCCAGCCGAACCGCCACGGATGAACCAGGTCTCAAGGTCCTTCTCCGGCCGGTTGTTGAACTTGCCGGTCTCCCAGACATAGTCGCCATGGCCGCCGATCAGATGCGGACGGGTATCGCGATTGGCCTGCGAGTGGATGATCAGAACGCGCTCGCCGACCTTCGCCGTCAGCGCGTTCTTGCCGGTCAGAGAGTCGACCCGCCCGTTGAAGACCTCGTGGGTCGGGATCAACTTGCGCATCACTTCGACCGAGTCGGGGTAGGCCTCGCCGGGCGAAGCATAGGTCTTGTATTTGCCCTCCGCATCGCGCGGAACGTAGAAGTCCTGCTCGCCAATGTAATAGGCCTTGTCGTAGCGCAGCGGCTTGCCGTTCTCATCCTTGAGGCCGTCCCGCGGCAACACCATGATCGCGCCGTTCATTCCCGACACCACGTGCCAGGGAATCATCGGGCCGCCCGGGGCGCAGTGATAAACGAAGACGCCGGGACGCGTCGCTTTCCACCGCAACACCACCTGCTCGCCGGGATTGATCAGCGTCAAGCCGCCACCGCCCAACGCGCCGGTCGAAGAATGGAAGTCGATGTTGTGCGCCATGGTATTGGATTCGGGATTGACGAGGGTGAGCTCGACATAGTCGTTCTCGTGCACCACCATCATCGGCCCCGGCACCGAGCCATTGAACGTCATGGCGTGAACCTTGGTGCCTTCATTATCCACCACCCATTCCTTCTCCTGGATGGTCATCCGGAACTGGACCACACGCGGCGCGGCCTTGGTGGCCTGCTCATGCGGGTGAATGAACGGAGGAGCGACGAGATCGACCTTGACCCGCTGGAGCCCTGATAAATCATCTGCCGCCAGAGCTGGGACGGCCATGAAGAGCGCGGATGCAGCGGCACACATCAGCACGTTGCGACGAGAGAGCATAATAACCTCCACCTGGAGAGCTGATTTCAAATCTCACAATTCATGATCCTCCCGCGGGTCCCATGCCACTTTGATCGACCACAAGGTTGTTCGATTTTTTTCGCGGCGTGCAGAAAATAGCCACGCCGACCCTGAAAAGGCCGCGCACGGAACACCGTCTTCACAGTGTGACGTTGCGACTCCGGTTCATTTGGAAGAGAAAGTCTGCGTTAGATCAAAAGCAGGCGTTGCTGTTTGGCAGGACTATTTAAGCCTTAGCGCTTTGCCGCGTGTTCCGCGGCATCAAGCCCCATCTGCCAGAAGTCCGCTTCGAGCCGCGATGCTTTTCCGAACAAAGCAGCAAGCTCGGTAAAACGCCGCTCGGTCATCGCGCGCGCCGCGAGATCATCAAGATGGCGCCGCGCCGCGACGGCAACGTCCTGATAGGACTCGCCTGCGTATTCGCTGATCCATTCGCGATAGGGATGGTTGCTGAGCGCAGCGATTCCGCTCGACGCCAGATCACGACCGATCTCGGCATAGCCGATAACGCACGGCGCAAGCGCAACATGCAGATCGAGCAGATCTCCGGCCGCGCCGCAATCCAGCACGAAGCGTGTATAGGCGACGGTTGCCTGATGCTCCGGCGTCGCCTCAATCTCCTCCGGCGAGAGGCCCCAACGGCCGCACAGCCGCACATGCAAATCCATCTCGTCGAGGATAGCGGCAAGCCCGACCTGTGCCATCCGCATATCAGCGAGGTTGCGGCTCTTGTAGGTGGCGAGCGCATAAGCGCGGGCAAACTGGATCAAGAACAGGTAGTCCTGCACAAGATAGGTGCGGAATGCCGCCTGCGGCAACGTCCCCGCGCCGAGCTGACGGACGAAGTCATGATCGACGTAGCGTTCCCAGTCCGTGATGGCTGCCGCCTTCAGCCGATCGAAGATATCCATCTGTCAGCCCTGCCCTTTGCTTTTTTAGGCCGCGTCAAGGAATGCGCATTCAAGCACGATAGCTTTCAGGAGGAAATCTTGCTGGCTTCCGGTCAAACCGCACCGGAATCACGTCTGCATGATGGTCGCGACAAGGCGGCTGCGATATGACTTGATGATCTGCAGCGCTTCAGCAAGGCGGTCACCCCGGCTCTTGCCGACATCCACGACGATCAGCACGATGCTGGCCATGCCGATGGTCGCGAGAAAGTCTCGGTCTTGAACCAGGCCACCGTCAATGAACGTCATTTCGCTGTTGGTGTTGAAGAAAGAATCGTCAATCTGCGATTTGACACTGGACGCCGGTCGGGACGATTCCTGGGTGCCGGCCGGCAGGATGTTGAGCCCCCCAACCTGCACTTCAAACATGCTCAGGGGCAACAAGCCTTGCCTGGCCTCAGAGAAGCCCGGCTTGCTGTCCAGATTCGACAGCTTCGTAATGTATCGCGTGCGTGTTGCGTCGACCGTCAACGCACGAATGCCCTGTTGCGAGGCCAGCTTCGCCAATGCCAGCGTGAACGTTCCGCTTGCCTCCGGACGATCCGCTCCGAGCACGAGAATAGCTCCGGGAAATCTCGATAGCGCGGCCTTGAGAACGTCGAACGTATCCGTCAGACATTCAAGCTCCACCGTTCCGGAAGCACTATCGAGCTGGCTTCCGGTCCGGACGACCTGTTCCGGCACCACCGCCAGATTGAAGACACCGGTATCGCGTACCAGATCCGGTGAGCCCTGAACCTTCCGGTCGAACTGATTTAGAAAGGCCGCGGCGAACAATCCAGCCAGCAGCCCAAGAAGCGGTCCGCCAGCAAGCACGATGCTGCGTGGAACAAGATAGGTGGCTGGCTGCTCCGTCGGGGGAGAAATGACGCGTACGATTGTGCGATCGACCGAGCCTGCATCGCTCACCTCTTTGGCGCGGCGCTGGATCGTCTCGTAGACCTGGCGCTGCGCAGCCACATCGTCTTCAAGCTGCCGCAACTTCGCAATAGCCGGCTGTCCGGAGGATGCAACCTCACGTGCGGCGATGATCTGCCGGTTCAGTTCTGCTTCGACGTCCTTAGACCTCTGATATTCCGTCACAAGACTCTGCTGGATCCGTCGCAGCTCGGCCTCGATCAGATCGCTCACCTGCCGCACTTGAGCATGTGCCGTGATAACAGCAGGATGCAACGGCCCGAGCGAAGCCAGATTGTCAGCCTCGGCTTTCTTGACTTCGGCATAGCGCGCGAGCAGGTCATTCAGTGTCTGTGACTGCACGGCCTCCGCGATCGTGCCGATCACTTTCTGACTGTTCCCTTTGTGCTGACGAAGCACTTCCATTCGGGACTGCAGTTCGATGGTCCGGATGCGCTGGGCTGAAGCCTGATTGACAAGATCGGTAATCTCACGCTCACTGAGCAGCCGGCCTTTTCCGCCGACGAGATTGTGCTGGATGCGGTAAGTCTCGAGCTGTTTCTCTGCGCTCGCAAGATTGAGGCGCAGCGCATCGAGACGCCCCTCCAGTGCCGCTGCCGTGCGCTTTGCGGTTTCGGTCTGCGTCTGCGCCTGAACATCGAAGTAGGATTGCACAATGGCGCTGACTATCTGCCGCGACTTCTCAGGTGATGAGGTCCATAACGACAGATTGATCACATAGGTCCGGTCCAGCCGCCGGACCGTAATTCGCTTGAGCAGAGTGCGAAGCGCCGCGCGAGTTCGCGCATCGGCTACCGAAGCGGCATCATCCGTTTCCACTCCCCCGCTGGTGAATTCCGGATCTTCATCGAGGTGCAATTTGGCAATGACGCTGCGCAAGACTTCGCCGGACGTCAGGACACGCGCCTGACTTTCCAGCATTGCAAACATGGCCTCGGCGGAGGCTGTATTCGGGCTGACGTCATTGGGCAGAACCTGCTGCCCGCGCGGGTCGATCAGAAGTTCGACGCTGGAGACAAATCGCGGCCGCATGACCAACACGACAGCGAGCGACAGCAAAATGCAGGCGGCCGTGATACCAAAAATCAGTTTCTTGCGGCGTGCCAGCGCGGAGAACATTCCTCGCAGGTCGATCACAGCGGCGGGCGCCTCCTGCGATTCAATTGCCATCGTCATGAAAAGGCACCCTTAGAAAAACCGGAGAAAACGAACATCGCGTCTCGGTTATTTTCGGAAGCCTTGAACGCATCCGACTCGAACGATTACCCTGACCTCACATTCCGTTATGTTCGATCTTGGTTAATATTGCCTAAAACAGGGACAACACGGTTAAGCATGGGTGAATCGCCGCGTGCGGATTGCGGCTCACCCCTTGATGCGACAGCTTTTTGCCTGGGCGGCGGGCCCTATTCCGAGCGCTCGAAGCGTCGCGTCATCGAGCCTAGCCGGGTCTGTCGTATCGACGATCGCCATCCCGCCGGTGCCATTCAACTCCCATACCGACCAGCGGAACCCCTGCTCTTCTGCTGCGCACCGCACATCCGCGAGCCACCGAATTCGCGCGGGATCATTGTCGGTGCCGATACGTGTGGCACCAAATTCACCGAGAATGATCTGGTGTGGCTTGATGCCGTGACCACGTGCCCACTGCGCTATGTCGGCGAAGGCCACGTTGATGCGCTCATCGCCCCACCCCTCCTCAAAATAGCGGGCGATGGCGGCACGGGCAGCTGTCCGAACATGTGGCTTCTCTGAGACCGGAAAGGAAGGATCTGCGTCAATCCTGACCTCCGCGGCCCGGAGAGCCTTCGCGAGGTCCTCTTTTCGTACGGGGTAAGGAAGTCCCCGCAAGTCGCGCCAGAACAACGCCTGAGGTTGCGATGATTCCACGCCCTGATGAGTCAGAATATGAGGCTCGTAATAGTGGAAGGAATACAGGACATTGTCGTCCTGGATGAAAGGAGCAGGATCGAGAAGCACAAGGCCTCTGCGGCTGCCGCCCTGCGCGCCCGTCACGACGATGGGCAAGCGCGCGGCCTCCTTGCGAGCAGCGCGATACAGCACCTCCATCATGACCTGCCAACGCGCCGCGCTGGCGCTGTCATATCCTGCCGGAGGTTCGTTCACCGGCTCGAACGCCACGCGCGGATCGCTCAATTCGCCGAGCAAACGGGCAACATGCGCAACCAAATCCCGATAGACCCGAAATATCTCCGCGTCTGGATCAACCAGAATGCGCTCTGGCTTGTATTGCGCAACCTGCGAGTTGGAATGAAAATTCACGATGACACCAAGGTGATGCGACCGGAAGCGGCGTATCGTCCGGATTAAAATCGTATCGAGCTCACCCTGTCTGTCTCCGGTCATCTGAAGGAACGGCCCCGGATCGACAGTCAACCGGACAAAGTCAAATCCGGATCGACGGATCTGCTCGACCAGGTCTTCCGGGACGTCATGAGCGGAAGATGCAAAGGGCGGCCAGGCATATTGTGAACGATCGGACGGCAGCACAGACGCCCAGTTCAGCGGCCGATGCACGCCGACGCCACGTTGAAACAGGCTCTCCTGATTGGCGTGGGACACACCTGGCGTCAGAAACAAAAGCGCCAGAGACAAGATCAAAATGATGCTGTGAGCCCGTCCGATCATTTTGCAATGTGTCTCGGTCTGCTGCCGGGATTGCACATGATCAACAGCATGACCATGAGAATGTCCGGAGACTTGACCGAGAGCTCGTTATTGCTGAGGGCCAGCACAAAGAAGGTCACTGTTGCAAAGGCGGCGATCATCGGGCGCCCCTTGAGCAGAGCCCGGAACAGGTTCGCCAGCAATGCTGCGAAGACCACCGCACCGATAAGACCGAACTGAACCGTAAATACGACGAACGAGCTTTCGATATAGGGGATCCCGAGCACGTCCTTTGCGATCTGCTGGACATGGAGGATATCGGTGCCGAACAGGATATCGCGCCATGTCAGATAGTCGAACACGCTGTAAATGTTCACCCGCGCGAGTGCGCTTTGATCCGCAAGGCCACCCTCAAAACGATCCAGCGCGCCGACCATGAACATTGCGGCAATGATCCCGGCAATCGCAACGATCGACAAAATCAGCACCATCAGCTTACGCTGCAGAATATCGCTCGGTGAGCGGCCGCTCAGCGGACCGGCGGTCAGAACGACAAGACACGCCAGACCGGCCGCAATGGTTGCGATTCTCGCACCCGAGGCGAGACAACCGACGAACAACACAGCGATTGCAGCCAACCTGACAGGCGGCGGCCATCGCGTAACGCCGATGAAGGTGATGCCCATGACACACCACCGGCCAAGCTGCAGCGGGTGATCGGACAGTCCGGTGGGTCGGAACGCGCTTTCGCCGCCGGGGTAAGGCAGCAAACGCACTTTCAGCGCGAACTCCGCGATCGCGACAACGGCACAGACAACCAGAAAGAATACGATCAATTCGCCAAGCTGCGAGCGATAGGCCTGGGGCATCGCCATCATGACAAACGCTGCCATGCACGCCGTCACGTAGGTATCAATGATATAACCGGCTGACGTGTTCAGGCCGCTGATCGTCAGCATCACAAGCAATGCCGCGATGCCTCCGATAAATATGATGATGGCACGAAGAATGCCGAGATCGAGCCTGCTCAGCTCGATGCGATAGCCCAACATCAGCCCGGCCGCGATCAAGGCAATGCCGTAGAACGCAGGATTGATCTTCTCGATGGTCGAGCCTTCGAGCGTCGTGTAGTTCATAAACTGATTGAGGATCAGCGCATTCAGCCCGATCCTCAGCATCACGAATGCTGCGAACGCCACGAACAATAGACGCAGCAAAACGAGTGCGCTGTCCGGCTCGGATACAATGGAATTCGAACGGATCATCCGGCGGGCCCAAAAGACAGTGTACTAAAGTCCAGTCCAACAATCCTAAGCCGGATGACATTAACGGTTCGCTAATCATGTTTTGATAGCACCGGTGTGATCATCTGACCGTCGTGCTGGCGGATAAAAAGGGCCTGATATGCCCCCCGTCCGCGTTCTATGCATCACGCCGTTTGGTCCTTCCGGCAAAGGCGGCATTGACCGCCTGTATTTCTATCTGCGCCAATTGCCTGCCGGCACGGCGATGCCGGAAGTGGACCTGCGCTTCTCATATTCGCGTGGCAGCGCACCGGGCAACCGCTGGATCTTTGCCTTTCCTGTCGTCTTTGCCAGGATCAGAGATGACTTGCGACGCTTCCGTCCGCATGTCGTTCATATCAATTTTGCGACCGGCGGAAGCCTGCCTCGGAAATTCGCCGTTCTGAAGCTGGCGAAGTCCTATGGCGCGCGAGTCGTCGTGCATTTTCACGGTCAGTTCATAGAGGACAAGATCGCGAAAGGAACCCTCGCCGGTCGGCTGTTCAAGGCGATTGCGACCCAAGCCGATATGGTCATCGCGCTGGGTCAGGTCCACGCCAAGGCGTTCGAGCGCATCGGAGTCGTACCGGAGCGAATTGCCATCGTGCCCAACGGCATTCCGGACTTCGCCGGCGAGAACGTCCTGCCGAAGCCCCAGGCAAGGCCGCTTGCAATTCTTTTCTCCGGCCTGCTCACCGAGAACAAGGGCATGCACGTCCTGATTTCCGCACTGGCCAAGTTGCAACAGGATCGTGAGGACTGGCATTGTATCGCTGCCGGCAACGGCGAAGTCGCTAGGTACAGCGAGATGGCGTATCAAGCCGGCCTGAAGGATCGCATGACCTTTACCGGCTGGTTGGAAGCGGAGTCGATGCACGATTACATGCGCGGTGCCGATGTTGTGGTTCTTCCATCAAGGACGGAAGCGCTTCCGCTCAGCCTGATCGAAGGCGCCTGTGCTGGCGCGGCCTTGATTGCAACGGCTGTCGGCAATGTCGGTGATATCGTGCAGGACGGCATCAACGGATATCTCATCCCTCGCGACGCTCATGCGCTGGCCGAAGCGCTTTCCCGTCTCGTGGCGAACCGCGAGTTGTTGCATCGCATGCAACGCGCCTCGCGGCAGGCCTATCTTGAGAGATTCACACTGGAGTCGTTCGCGAAAGGCTTGCGCGAAGTGTATCTGACCGCATCCCGTTCATCGAGCCAAAATAGACTCTCTTAGTATGGCAGACGGAGATCGAGACGCTGGTCGATGAACTTGCGCTTGCCGCGTTTGCTGATCGGCAGACTATCAACGACCCGGCATTTGATATTGAGATCGCCCGATGACCGCTCGGCCATGCGATCGAGATAATCGCGCAGGTCCGGCTCCTTGGCCCCGTCAGTGACAACCTGCAACTCAACTTCGCCTGGGGCGTCCTGAATAAACAACACCTCGCGCACTTCGCCTTTTGCGTCGATCGGCACGCAAAGGCCGCAGAACGGAATGAGCGCACCGGACTTCCCGATAACATATTCGCTGTCGCGTCTTGGTGATATATTCCGCAACACCAGACGATAGCCGTTGTGCGCCGCCGGCATCTCGACGAGCTCTGCCGTATCGCGCGTATCATATCGGATCAGCGGCATTCCTTTGAACAACAGGCTGGTCGAAACGATTCGGCCTGTTTCACCGGGAATTGTGACGGGATATCCGTTATCATCGACCAGCTCGGTGTAGCCGTAGATCGGATCGAATTCATATTCGTCGGGCTTCCCCGCCCGCTCCTGGGCGAATGCCACTTTCTCGCTCAATCCATAGAACGGCACCAAAGTCGCACGGTCGAAGGCCTTGGTCATCAGTTCGCGCTGGTGCGGATAGATCTTTTCCGAAATCGGAAAGATTCCGCGGATCTGCGAGACAGGCCCCAACTTCTTGCGCAGGATAAATTCCGAGAAGATGGCGATGGCCGAAGGATAGCCATGAATGAATTGAATGTTCCGCTTCCGGATTTCCTCCAGATACAAAGGCATGATGTCATCGTTGAGGTGGAACACCGAGAACCTCAACTCTTTCAGAGCCTCTTCAGCCTCCATATAGCTGTTTTCGCCGGACCTCAGATCGAGGCCGCGAAAAACGCAGCGCCAGTCGTCTCCCTTGAAGCCCGTCCGCGACCACGCGTTGTGGATGAAGGCATACTCCTTCGGGCTGCGATCACGATCGATCAGAAAATTCAGCGGCTCGCCGGACGACCCGTCGGTGGACACTTGATCGAGCTGTTCCGGCGAGATGGTGCACATCTCATCACGATGGTCGATGATCGTCTGCCGCGACAGAACCGGAATTCGTGTCCACGCCTCACTGCCGATCAGCTGATCACGAGGAAGATCGCCGACCAAAGGTCCGATCGCGCGTTGATAATAGGGCGATTTGCGCAATGCCAGATCAACCACATCGCCCAGCGCCTGTTGACGAAAGGCCGCTGTGAACGCCACATCTGCCTTCGCGCGATCGATAGTGTCGCGCCAGGCACGGTATGTTTTGCCGAACTTCAGCGAGGTCGGCACGTAGCGGAGAAACCGTCCTACACGAGATCGCGTCGCCGGTGGCAGTCTCGCATATGCGCCTCGCGCAATGTCCAGAGCAGCCATGTCAAATTCCTTCGTTTCTTGACGTTGACGATGCTTCGAAGTGACGGTCCCTCTACACGGATTTCCGGATCACGCGAGACGAGCAGGAACTGGATTCGAGCATCATTCTGGCATCGGGTCCACGTATTCGATCAACCACTCTTATTTATCCGTGAACCTCAGGGGTCATTATTACGCATATTCCCGCAGGGCGTCGTCATTCGCTGCTGGTAAATCGTTGTTTACCTTAATTGTGCATGGTCCGCGCATGCCGAATCCCAAACATATTACGATCTATATCCCGGGCTTGAACGGAGGCGGAGCGGAACGCGTCGCGGCGTTACTTGCGTCGAGTTTCGTGGACGCCGGCTGGCGCACGACATTGCTGGTCGACTTCGAGGCAACCGCCAACCGCGATCTGATCGATTCGCGTGTCGAGATGATCGTCCTCGGCGCTTCGCATCCGGCATCGGTTCTCGCTTTGACCCGTTTCCTGCGCACGCACACGCCTGACATCGCCTTTTCGTTCCTCGGAGTCGCAAACGTCAAACTCTCGCTGGCGCGGCTGCTCGCCGGCGGATCGACCCGCATCGTCTTGTCCTATCATGGGCACTCCCATATCGGGAGAGGACGGCTTGCGTATCTCGCCTACAGGTTCGCGCCTCTCCTGGCGCGTCAGGCGAGCGCTGTGGTTTGCGTATCCGATGATCTCCTCGCGCACCTTCGGGACGACTGGCACGTACCGGCAGCCAAGCTCGTGCGCATCTACAACCCCGTTTCTGTCGAACGCGCTCACGCAGCGGATGCAGACGAGCTCGCCCGTCGCCCCCCCGTCATCGTCAGCATGGGCCGGCTCGCCGTGCAAAAACAATTTTCAGCGCTCGTGGAGGCGCTTGCCCGGGTGCGGCCCGACGCGCGGCTCGTCATCTTCGGCGAAGGGCCGGAGCGCGATAACCTTATCGCCCAGGCCCGGCGTCTCAATGTCTCGGAGCGGCTGGACCTGCCAGGATATCAGAACGATCCGTGGCCCTGCTACAGCAAGGGACGATGCTTCGCGCTGTCCTCCTCGACGGAGCCATTCGGCAACGTCGTCGTCGAAGCCCTCGCATCCGGCCTGCCGGTGGTGTCGACCAAAAGCGGCGGTCCCGAGGAAATTCTGATGAATGGTCGCTTCGGCGAGTTGGTTGACAGCGGCGATATCGATGCGCTGGCATCGGCCATCGACCGCGCACTCGACGAACCCGGAGATCCCACACCACGGATTGCCCGGGCGCAGGAGTTCAGCGTGGAAACCGCGACCAACGCCTATCTTGCGCTGTTCGAATCTATGCTGAAGCCTTGACCCCGGCAGGTGCGTTCTGCGTTGCCCGCCAGATCTCCCACGGCCGATCCAGCAAACGAAGAAGGTCAAAGCCGCACAGCCACAGCATCACGGCATACACCGTGCAGAACGATGCGGTGGCGCCGATCAGAATCAGCACAGGCAGATATCCTTGCATCAGGAATGTCATGCCCCATGCTGCGGCCGATGCCAGCGTCATCGAAAGAATCAAGCCTTCGACCGCCCGGTGCGGCAATCCGAATGGCAGCAATCGATAGGACAGCAGAAAACTTCCGACCAGCGAAAGACCTGCAACGCCTGCAGCAATCATTGCCGCAGCGACTGCTCCTCCCTGTGGAATAAGCAGAAAGCCGGCAATTGCCGAGACACCTGCAGATGGCACCAGATAAGCGAATTGCCGCCAGTTGCGTTGCGTGATGTGGAAAATATTTTCGAAGCAGAAAGTCCGAAGACTGTTGCACAGCGTCGCCAATGCGATCCACGGCATCACCCGGACGGCTTCCGCTCGATAATCCTCAGGCAGAACGAGATCAGCGAATGGTTGCCTCAGCAGAATGACGCCAGCAGTCACCGCGCCGCAGAGAATGATCAAAGCGAGAAGATTGCCGACCTGAACGGGCGCCGCCGCCCGGCGTCCTCCCGACATATAGGCGCGCACCAGATTTGGAAAAATGTAGGGGTTAAGCGCGCCGCTGAAAAGCTCGACAGGTTGGCGCGCAAGTGCAAATGCCGCGGCATACAAACCGACGATCGCCGCGCCGAGCGAATGATTGATGATAAATCGATCAAGCCAGCCGATAATCTGCGCGAGCAGGACGACCAGGACAATCGGAGCACCGAACGAGAATGCCGCGCCGTAACCATACTTTGGTAACACCGGGCGTGGCATTGCCCGGAACACCAATGCGCAAGCAAACACGCCTGGAATCAGAGTGGCGAGGGAGACACCCAGAGAGGTCACGACGAAATCGGGCTGGATCGCAAGGGTAGCGCCAACACCGAATATCAGCGACAACGCCGCGCGGGCAATTTCGGTCATGGCATAAGCACGATGACGCTGCATCGTCTGCAGCAGCGTCAGGCCAAGGCGCAATGTGGCGAAGGCAACGACGTATGCCACGACTGCAACCGTAAATCGCCCGCTCAAGCTAGGCTCGATCCAGGCCAGCACAAGCGCACCTACGCACGATAGAAAACAGCACCCAACCGTCAGAGCCAAGGTACGCCCGAGCCTCCGGGCCGATGCCCGGCGGTCCCTGCTCTCGCTCCTCAGGACAAAGATACGAACCCAATTCCCTACCGCCATGTCGAGAACTTCGCCTGTCGTCACGACAAGGACGAACAGGCCGTATTCCCCCATCGGCAACAGGCGTGTCAGCACAAGCATGAGAACGAATGTCGCAAGCCGCGGCGCGAGATTCGCACAGAAATACAGAGCGGCATTGGCGTTCTTCACAACAGGGTTGCTCCTGCATGATCATGTCGCCCGTGCTCGATCGCATTTCCGCTCGGCTGCAGTCTGGATTCCGCGTCGATTATCGAAGTGTCGGAAGATACGACATCAATGCGAATGCTAAACTGCCGCATTGCCGCGTCACAAGCTGCGAAGACGATACGCGTAGTTCGTTGCAGTATTCCGAACGCAGGCGAATATTCGGCGTCCTCAAGCTCTGGTCTCAAATCGGCGTTTGCAACCAGACGCATCAACATTCGTCCACCGCGGCGGACAACCACAAGCGGACCTTCAATTTCCGCCTCGCAATCCGGATGCAAAAGAAAGCCGATCCGGATTGAAGTGACAGACTTCGAGCTTTTTCCCAAATCGATAAGGGCATCTGCGACTGTCAGACTATTATCGTCAACACAAACCGTGCGCTCGCACATCACCCCGTAGACATCACGATACCCGTCGTGCTGTGCCGTGATACGCTGCGTTCCATCCCTGCCCTCGTCAATGCTGACAAACCTGGATTGAGCCTTGCGGCGCCAGTTGAACGCGCCGGCAATCTGGCTCTGATCTGCTCCGTCCACGCACAGGGTGTTGTGGACCGCGGTGCCGCGCAGACGGTCGCGCATCGCGCCGCCAGCGTGATAAAGATAGGTTCCGGCATCGACAAGCACGGGCTGCCCGTCAAGATGCAATGTCAGCGACAGGGCATCGGCGTGCCCGTGTGCGGCAATCGCGAGATAGCCCAGCGGGCCATGATCAAGGACGGCGAGCGCATCATGTCCGCCGAGCTGACGTCGCCATACGGTATACCCGCCCTGTTCGAATATCCGCAGGCCTACTGGTGGAGGCGATGCACCGACGGCAGGACCGAAGCAAAGATTGCGCAATTGGGGTGAGCCGAAAGCGACCGCCAGATCACTACGACGAAGGGCGAGCGCCATCAGATCGAGAACCGACGCGACGTAGAACGGCTCCTGCCCAACGCCCGAGCCGACAACGCGGCCCTCGTCATCATCGCCGATCCGCGGATGATGACCTTCTTCATCAATGAACCAGCGCAGGCATTCGCCGGCATAGCCGATCCGCTCCAGCGTTTCGCGTGGAAACGGCCTGCCCGCCTGCTCTGCAACCAGGAACGCCAACAAGTACCATTCACATGTGAAGGCGGTATAGGTCGGCGACTGCTCGGCCCCTACGCCGTCGTCGTGGATCTGCCGCTTGGCTTCTTCAATCAACAGAAGGCGTGCGGCATCAGCCCTGTCTTGCCCTGCTTTATCGGTGGAAAGCGTTCCCAATATAAACAGCGCAGCCTGTTCGGCGATCAGATGATTGTTAGCCGATGAATATCGCGACGGAAAACGCTCCAGCCAGTATGTATGCGCCGCCAGACTCTGCATGATCTTGCGAACAAGCGGCGCCGGGATGTTCTCGCGGCCGATAATGCCGATTGTCAGCAGAATCGACACCGCCCGCAAGGCGAGCTCAATTCCGGAAACCCAGTTGATCCCCTTGTAGGGCGGGTTGTGGTCAATCCAGCGATCGAGAAGATCGAGCGCAAGATCCGCGTGAAGACGATTGCCATCGACCACCGAAAGCGCCGCAAGGATCGGTACAAACTGAAGCCGGTTGAGCTCCCATACCAGCTTGACATCTCCGAACAGGCGGTTGTGCCTGTAGTCGATATCAAAGCAGTAGGTATCTTTCGGCCAGCTCCGGCCTGTCTCAGGGTCTCGGTGCCAATCGATCTCGGCTGAAATCGGAAACGTATGGCCCAGAGCCGAAAAGGCGCCCGGTGTATTTCCTCGTGGAGCGACGGATCGCCAGACCGCGAGAATATCCTCGCTGACTTCCAGAAGACGATCCCTATCGATAGTGAACGCCGGAAGCATCACCGCTTCGTTGCCAAGCCCTGCCGGTTCAAATGCCCTGAAGGCAGAGACACGACGTTTGAGCAACTCTTTCAGACGATGGCTAACCTCCGGAATGCTCATCGCGAGCAACCGGTCGAAATACCATCGCATTTTCCCGACCGCGCCGCTCAATACAGTCTCCACTCCAAATCGATCAGGACACCCGCACCGCGCTCCCACGAGATCTTTTCATTACCTTCGCGAGCAAGCGCCTGGTTCTACCGTGTGCGCGGTGTCGAACTGATCGAAGCCCGCACTTTCTCGGTACGGGATGTTCCCTTTTCCATCAGCGCGGAGTAAGCCGCGAGCAGCTTGGGTGCCTCGTGCTCCCAGGACAGTTCTTCTTCGACGCGGCGGCGCCCTTCCGCTCCCATCGACGCTCGCCGTTCGGGATCATCGATGAGCTCAAGAATCTTGGCTGCGAAATCCGCCGGATCGTTATGCGCGGCATAGAGGGACGCTGCCCCGGCCGAGACCCGCCCTTCCGTGAGATCGAACTGCACAATCGGCTTGCCGACAGCCATATATTCCATGATCTTGTTCATGGTCGACTTGTCGTTCATCTCATCGGCTTTGTCGGGATTGACGCACACGTCAGCGGTATTCAACACTTCGAACAGATCGTGGTCGCTGGCTCTTCCCGTGAAGGAAACAAAATCCTGTACTCCGAGGGTGACGGCAAGCTTCTTCATTTCTTCCAGAGCAGGCCCGCCTCCAACGAGACAAAACTGAATATCGGTACGGCCGTGTTTCTGAACGATCTGCGCAACCGCGGCCAGAAGAAGATCGATTCCCTCCTGTGCGCCCATCACACCCACATAACCGACCAGGAATCGGCGGCCCCGACGGAGGAGCGGGTTCGGAGGAAGCAGCCTGATACGCGCCAAATCCGGACCGGATCTCACGACAAAAACATCCTCGTCGCGCATGCCTCCGCGGGTCAACGCAATCTTGCGGTACGATTCGTTGGTCGCCAGCGATATGTCCGCTGTGAGAAAGGTCAACCGCTCGAGCAGAACGAGAATGCGGTAAAGAAAATCCTTGCGCCCGAACTTGGACATATACAGTTCGGGGTTGATGTCATGATGATCAAACACAAAGCGCTTGTTGAAGAACAGCTTGAAGAAAGCACCAATCAGAAAGATGGTATCAGGTGGGTTGCAGGCATGGATCACGTCAAATCCATGCCTGAACAAGACTTTCCAGCACAGGATGAATTCGCAAAGCAGCGCCCATCCATACTCTATCGGATAGCCGATCGCGCGTCCGGCCTCGAACGGCATGCTATGTCGATAGATATGCACGCCGTCGATCACTTCGTAGCTGCTGCGGGCGTTGAAGCCCTTTGGGCAGATGATCGAGACGAGGCACCCTGCCTTCGTCAACGTTTTGGCTTCAGACCAGACGCGCCGATCGAAGGGCACGGATAGATTTTCGACAATCATCAGCACGCGAAGCTTGCTTTGCGTGCCGGAGCGACTGTCGTTACCAATTAATTCCGACATAATGCGCCTTTGTCTGCGGAGCCTTCCACAGTCGAACGAGATCCAGAACGGTCTGATCGTCGCTGAGCAAATGTTCGATATTCTTGAACTCGAACGATGCATTTCCAATGATGATGACATCGGCCGCAGCCACCGTCTTGCGCAGTGACGTCATCATGATCGATCCGATATGCGGAATGGCTTTCTCGATATATTGTCGGTTGACACCAGTCAGCGCTGACAGGTTCACGCTCGGATCATAGATCTTCACGTTGAACCCTTTTCCGAGCAGGCGCTCGATCAGCTCGACCTGCGGGCTCTCGCGCAGATCGTCGGTGCCCGATTTGAAGCTGATTCCCAACATGGCGACGTCACGTTGGCCGAATCCGATCACTCTATCGATCGCTCTTTCGACCTGACGCCGATTGCTCGCAAGAATGTTGGAGATGATCGGCATTTCGACATCGATCTGCCGCGCAAGGTAGGTCAACGCGCGCACGTCTTTCGGCAGGCAGGAGCCGCCAAAGGCAAAACCCGGCTTGAGGTAGTATGGAGAAATATTGAGCTTTGTATCTGCGCAAAATACGTTCATCAGTTCGTGGCTGTCGATCTTGAGAGACTGGCAGACATTTCCGATCTCATTTGCGAATGCCACCTTCAGCGCATGCCAGGTGTTGTCGACATACTTGACCATCTCGCTCGTCTCGTACGGCACGACGAACACGGGAGATTGTATTCCCTCATAAAGCTCCGCCACCTGTTCCGCAGCGCGGGGATCGTCAGCGCCGATCACGGTTTTCGGCGGGGAGAAGAAGTCGTTCATGGCCGTGCTCTCGCGGAGGAATTCCGGATTATGAGCCACTTGAAGGTTTTCACCGCACCGGCGCCCCGACTCCTGCTCGAGAATCGGAATAATGACGTTGCGCATTGATCCCGGCGGAATGGTCGATCTGAAGATGACGAGATGGTCGCCCTGCTTTTGACGCAACGCCTGGCCGATTTCTCGCGTCACGTTGCGCACGATATCCAGATTGACGCTTCCGTTCTCGCTGCTGGGCGTGCCGACGCAGATCATGGAAATATCGGTTTCCGCAATCGCTGCATTGACGTCGGCAGAAGCCGCGAGCCGACCTGCCTGCACTTGCTGCATCATCAGTTCGTCAAGGCCGGGCTCGATGATCGGCGATTTGCCTTCGCTGAGATGACGGCGCTTGGTTTCATTGATGTCAATGCCAACCACGGTGTGACCGATGCTTGCAAAGCAAGCCGCCGACACGGCTCCGACATAGCCCAGCCCAAAATTACTGATCCGGCGCGGATTCGAGGTGGTCGGCCTCAACGACGTGACTTCAAACGCGGTTGCCGATTCCGTTGCGTCAGGCGCAAGGTTGATCACATCAGTATCGTTTTGCCAGAACACCATCTATCTCCACAGACTTCGCTGATTTTCTAAGAGTTGTAACCATCGAACACTGAATAAAGAAACACGCACGAATCCCTATCGCGCGTTAGTATTACTCGGCCCGGATTTAGATGAATGAACCAAGAATTTGTTAACCTTGGCCCGCTCGACTGTTGAACTATCGCGGCCGTTCGGGCATCAACGATGCTTGGCTAGGTAGATTAGTATGCCGACCTTCGGGCGCAGACGAACTCCCACTTGGTGTCGTGAACTGCTATCCAGCTTTCTTTTGACGGCAAATGCCGGACACAAGGTCTTCTAGTGGTAAGATCGTATTTCCGATCGAACGAGGCATATGCCTCAAGAGTGGGATGATGTCGAATACCGCTTTTCGTGTTCTTGCCTGGATGGCGTTGCTGGCAGTTGCTGTTGTTACTGATGGCCCTATCGGATTTCGTCCGGTGACGCATCTCGTATCGCCAAACGTCGAGCGGCTGCTAGCCTTGCTGGTTCTTGGTACCCTGTTCGCGTTGGCCTATCCAAAGCGTATTATTCCGATCGGTCTCTTTCTCGTTGTTGCCATCGGCACAATCGAAATCGCCCAGATGGCCTCATTTGGAAGACATGCCCGCGTCCGCGATGCTGCGGTGAAAATCGTCGGCGTTCTGTCAGGCTTGTCTGTGGGATATCTGGTGCGCTTCATCCTTGAACGGCGACACACCTGGTCTCCTCCCGTCGCGCTCACGCCACGGCGCGACTAGGCTTTCGGCAACGCTGTGCCGCGACTGGCAACGTGACGGTGGAGCACGGCGGCGATGCGGCGCGACTTCACGCCGAGCGCCGCAACGCGAAAATCAGCCCTTACGTCACCTAATCCATGTCCCGAAACGCGTGCCCGCTTGCGGCAATGCCTTCCAAAACGCTCGGAGGCAGCAGGTCCTGCGCCGCGGTGCCGTCGAACACCCAATCCTTCTTATCGGCGAGATCAGGAAGAGCGGCACCTTTGCGTACGTAAAGGCCAATGGCGGGCTTTTTTGTATTGATATACAGATCGTATTCTTCCATCGCGCCGATCCTTCCGTGTTCGGAAGCCGACACCGGGCAGCATTTGACCTACCATCCGGTTCAGCGATCATTGGCGTATCGAATGAACAGCATACCAATTCGGCTCTCGAACGACAGTCTTATCCAGCCTCAACCAGGCGGAAGTTCAGTGCAATCTGGCGAGACTTCCGGATAAGCTGCCCATCGGATTTTGACACCGGTACGCTCACATGCGTCTCATCGCACGATGCGACGGCTCCTTAACCTTTGCTCTTTTGATTGGCTCGCGATTGCGCGCGCTTCGCCTCGAGACGCTTTTCTATACGGATAAGGTCGACCACCATCCGCTCATGGATGCCATTTCCGATTTCCTCGGTCTCGTCATGCGCCGTAACGGCAAACACGATCCGCCGCCCTTCGACATGAGTGACCTCGGCATACGCCGTCACGCGCTGTCCCGCCGGTGTTGCCGCGAGGTGCCGGACATCAACGACAGTTCCGACCGCGCTCTCGCCCGGCCCCAGATAAGCGCGGATTGCATTTAACGCAGCGTTCTCCATCGCCAGGATCATCATCGGCGTCGCCAGCACCGGTGGCAATATCGGATCCTTGAACTGGTTCGCCAAATGCTGGGACGTCACCTCCAGCCCGAAGCGCCCCTTTGCGCCGATCGGTATATCCTTCATGGCCGTCTCCTGCGTTCGATCCCGGCACTTTATCATTGTCTAAACGACAGTCTCACTCCCGACGTTCGACAATTGACCCTGCAACATGCTCTCGTACCGTTCAGCTCCTCACCATCTTGCACCGCCATAGACTTCCACATGGTCAGTCACGAGCGGATCGATCAACGCAGCGGTCAAGCCGCTTGCGGTGCGGCCAAGCGGAAAGTCCTCGAGGTTGGCGCGGACTCCGCGGCCGTTGGCCTTCCCCACATCGCAGCTCTCGATACAATGTTATAATGTAGCATAATTGGCTGGCGGTTGACGGAGCGTTTCAACCCTTTCCAAACCGCAGTTCCGAAATTGGGTGTACGCAGACAACTCGTTTGCTCATTGCCAGAGGCAACAAAGCGCTGAAGAGGTGTTGGAAGATGGCCGATCGGACCTGCTGCATCGTTGGCGCCGGCCCTGCCGGGCTGATGCTGGGCCTGTTGCTCGCCCGCGCGGGCGTCGAGGTGACCGTCCTGGAGAAACATGACGACTTCCTGCGCGACTTCCGTGGCGACACCGTTCACCCGTCCACGCTCCAGGTGATGCATGAACTCGGCTTGCTCGACGGGCTTCTGAAACTGCAGCACACACAGGCGCCAAGACTGCACGCCGAAATTGGCGGCAAGGACATCACCATCGCCGACTTCTCACGCCTGCCAACCCGATGCCGCTTCATTGCGTTCATGCCGCAATGGGACTTCCTCGACTATGTCGCGCAGGAAGCGGCCCGCTTCCCGAATTTCCGGCTCATCATGCAGGCGGCGGTAACAGAGCTGATCGAGGACCATGGACAGATCGCCGGTGTCCAGGCCGCGACACCGAATGGCGAACTGGAGATCAAGTCGGCTCTCGTCATCGGCGCGGACGGACGCAACTCGGTTGTGCGGGAGAAAGCGGGCCTCGAAATCGAGCGCTTCGGAAGTCCGCGCGACGTGCTGTGGATGAAGCTCTCGCACAAACCTGATGATCCACCCTACGTCATGGGCCACGGCGGGCCGCGACAGGGTTTCGTCATGGTCGACCGCGGCGACTATTGGCAGTGCGGCTACGTCATTCGCAAAGGTTCCTTCGACGACGTGAAGGCGGCCGGGCTGGATGCTTTCCGCGCGGCTGTCGCCGCGATCTCACCACTGCCGCCGGAGCGCATGGAAGAAGTGCGCTCATGGGATGACATTCATCTGCTGAGCGTGCGCATCGATCGTCTGAAACGCTGGTGGCGCCCCGGTCTTCTCTGCATCGGCGACGCCGCGCACGCGATGTCGCCGATTGGCGGCTTCGGCGTGAACCTTGCGATTCAGGATGCAGTCGCGGCCGCGAACATCTTGGCCGTGCCACTCCGCACCGGCACGCTAGTGGATAACCATCTGGCCGCCGTCGAGGCGCGACGCTCGTTCCCGACGAAAGCGACGCAGAAAGTACAACTGATGATGCAGCGCGACCGGACCAAGCGCGAAGCGGACGACAGCCGGCGTGACGGGCCGCCCTCCTTCATGCGGCGCATCGCCCGGTGGCCCGTTCTTGCTCATCTTGCCGGCCGGCTCGTTGGGCTCGGCTTCAGATCCGAGCATGTGCGCTCGCCGGAGATGTTCAGGCGGAAGGAAGGAACGCCGGCCTGAAGAGCCGCGTGGAAACTCGTTCCAATCTTTAAGCGTCCACCACTGGCGCTAGTGCCAGTGAGCGCATTTCGAGGTCTGGCCAATGCCGGGGTTCAGACTGTTGGTCGGATCAAGCTTGCGGTAGAACCCGGCCAGTTCAGGCTTGGCGTGATAAAGGTGGCCGACATTATGCTCGGCCGGATATTCGGCACCCCGCTTGTCGAGCAATCTCCACATCTCGTGCTCGACCGCGAGACAGTCATAACCTTTCTTCACCACATAGTCCTGATGGAAGACGTGACAGAAGAAATGACCATAATAGAGTTTCTTCTCGATCTTCGCGTCGAGCTCCGCAGGCAGTTGCTCCACCCAGTCGCGGTCGTTGCGGCGTAGCGCGATGTCGAGGGCGACGATGTCCTCGACCTCACGGGCATGGATCGCACGATACCGCACCGCCGCTCCGGCCACGGCAAAACGGTGCAGGAAGGCGGCTGTGCCTTCCTTCGGAGTGCATTCGAACATATCGCCGCAAGCCGACGGAAAGATGCCGGCCAGATAGTCGCGCGCCTCGGCGATACCCGCACCGCCCATGCGCAGAAGCAGATGGTGCTCGTAACGATCGCGAAAATCGTTCATCCGTGCGGGCAAATGCTGCGGCATCAGCTTCACCACGGCCTGCGCGAGATGATCCGAGATGGTGGTGCCCAGCCCCAGCCGCTCGGTCAGTCCGTCCATGCGGGCCTTGGCTGCAAAGAGCGCAGGCATCCGATCGGTTCCTGCCTTTTGAATGAACAGGAAGGTGTCCTTGCCGTATTTCGCGGCCACGTCATAGGCTTCGCGATGGATGTATTCGCCGGAGATTGGCAGGTTCTGGAAACTGCCAAGGATATGGCGGCGGATTTCGGTCAGTTCATCCGCATCGTTGGTGCCGATATAAAAGACGGCCGTATCCTTCTCGGCCTCGAACGTGTCGAGCCGCACGGCGAACACGGCAAGCTTGCCCGCACAGCCCACCGATTCCCGAAGACGCCGCGGATCGGCATTGAACCGGGCCGGTGTCTCCGCTTCGACGTTGCGAACATGGGTGGCATACTCCCGGTCCGAGGCCCAGGCGTTTGTTGGAACTGAAGCAGGCAGATCGCCGTGCTCGACACGCGACAGGATTTGTTCGGGATCGTCGCCCAGATCCAGTCCGAGATGATTGACGAGCCTGACCGAGCCGTCGGCGCACACCTCGGCGTAGAGGCTCATCTCGGTATAGGCTGGTCCGCGCTGGATCAGCGCGCCGCCCGAATTGTTGCAGATGCCGCCCAGCACCGAGGCCCCGATGCAGGAGGAGCCAATCACGGAATGCGGCTCGCGTCCCAGCGGTTTTAGCTGCTTCTCCAGCGTATCCAGCGTGGCGCCCGGCAGGCAAACTACCTGTTTGCCATCCTCGATTAGATGGATGCCTTTCAGCCGCATCACGCTGACCAGAACGATCTCGCGATCATAGTCCTCACCCCACGGCGTAGAACCGCCCGTCAATCCGGTATTCGATGCCTGGAAGATCACCGCACGTCCGGCCTCGATGGCGGCGTTCAGCACTCGCCACATCTCGACCAGAGAGCCAGGACGCACCACCGCCGCCACCGGACCGCCGCCACAGCGAAAGCCGCGCGTATAACGCCGCGTCTCGCGGTTCGCGGTCAGCACATGGGTCTCACCCACGATGACGCGCAGGCGATTCAGGAGAGCGTCGCGCGACGGCACATCCCGAGTCTGAAGCTGGGTCATGGCGAACTCCTTCTCCCTGCAGCAAGTGTGTATGGCAATGATGTGCCGCCAGATCGGCGCTGATCCAAACCTCAATGCGGTTCCTGTATGGTATCGGCGATATCCGTAACGATGGCACTGACATCCCTGATGCTGTCGTTCATGGCGTCCATGGCTCGCCGCATTTCGCCGACCGCGCCCTGAACCTTTCCGATCTGGCCGCTGATATCGGTCGTGGCCTTTGCAGTCTGACCCGACAACAGTTTCACTTCCTGCGCGACAACCGCAAATCCGACGCCCATATCGCCAGCGCGGCCGGCCTCGATCGTTGCATTCAGGGCCAGCAGATTGGTCTGCTTTGCAACCTTGCCGATGGTCGTGGCAACGTCGCCGATCCGCGACGTCGTCTCGCTCAGAAACAGCATGGCCTCGGCGGCCTCATCCGCCGCCTTGGCTGCCGTGGCCGCCACGCCGGTTGCTTTCGTGACCTGAAGCGAGATGTGGTTCGTCCGGCTCACATCCTGGATGCGCAGCGCGATCACGGAGCCCACAAGGCTGGTAATGACATAGGCGAAGGGCCGGACCGTATCGAGCGGACCTGCGAGGCCGTAGGAGCCGATACGCCTTCCGTCGATATTGATGGGCATGTTAATGCCTTCGCGCATAGTCCCCTTGCTGGCAGCGGCCATATCGGCGGTGACTTCAAACTGATCCACTTCGCCGTCCATGACTCGCGCGGCGGCGGCATGCACGGTCCCGATCCGCTCGCGCAGATTGGAGGCGAGGATAACGCCCTTTTGTCCCATGAAGGAGCAGTCGAAGCCCATCTTCTCCGCAACAAGGTCGCAGATCTGCTGCGTATGAGAAAGATCGACAGTTCCCGATAATTCGTCGCGACATTCCACCGGCGTGATCAAGGGACATCTCCCTACATCAATGCATGAGACGATCTGAAGCGCAGGTTTTCTCGCGAAAGCTGGCTGATCGACGTGCATCCCATCAGCTTCATGTCGCGCTCGAGTTCGGCTCGCAACAAGCCGAGTGCACGCTCAACACCGGCCTGACCGGCAGCGGCAAGCGGATAGAGATAGTAACGCCCGAGACCGACCGCCTTGGCGCCGAGCGACAGCGCCTTGAGGATGTGCGTTCCGCGCTGGATGCCCCCGTCCATCATGACATCGATCCGGTCACCCACTGCATCGACGACTTCGGCGAGGTGATCGAAAGGAGCACGCGAGCCGTCGAGCTGCCGGCCACCATGATTTGAGAGGATGATCCCCGCGCAGCCGATATCGACCGCGCGTCTGGCGTCCTCGACCGACATGATGCCCTTGAGACAGAACGGTCCGTTCCAGCTCCGCACCATCTCCGCGACATCGTCCCAGTTCATCGAGGGATCGAGCATGTCGGTGAAATAGCGGCCGATCGACATGGCGCCGCCGCTCATGTCGACGTGATCTTCCAGTTGCGGCAGCCTGAAACGCTCATGGGTGACATACTGCAGTCCCCACATCGGCTTGATCGCAAATTGCAGCATGCCGGCAAGCGTCAGTCGGAAGGGAATGCTGAAGCCCGTGCGCAGATCGCGCTCACGGTTTCCGCCGGTGATGCTGTCCACCGTCAGCATCATGACTTCGACACCCGCCTCCCTTGCCCGTTGCATCATGGCGCGGTTGAGGCCACGGTCGCGGTGGAAGTAGAACTGATAGACTTGCGGCGTGTCGTGGGTTTTGCGCAACTCCTCGAGGCTCACCGTGCCGAGTGAAGAGACGCCAAATAGCGTCCCGAGCTTTGCCGAAGCGGCCGCAACCGCACGCTCGCCCTGATAGTGAAACAGTCGCTGCAACGCGGTTGGCGAACAGTAGAACGGTGTCGCAAGCTTCTGACCCATCACGGTCACTGACAGATCGATCTCCCGCACACCTCGCAGCACGTTCGGCACGAGATCGCAATCCTCGAAGCTCTTGCTGTTGCGGCGCTGACTGGTCTCGTCGTCCGCTCCGCCGTCGATGTAGTTGAAAATTGGCCCCGGCAAGCGCTGACGCGCAAGCCGTCGGAAGTCATGGAAGTTGTGACATTGGTTCAGACGCATCTGTGACCTCTAGACCGTCGTTTGGCGACAAAGGAGATGTCTCAAAAGAAAAGAGGCGGGGGATGGTGTCCCCCGCCCCTGCGATCATTGCGCCAGAAGAGTCAGCGGCCAGAGGTAGGCCTGACCGAGCACCAGGAAGCCGACAAGAACGGCCAGTGCCAGACTGTGGAAGAAAACGAAGCGCAGGATGGTGCCCTCGTGCCCGTACCACTTGGTCGCGGTCGAGGCGACGACGATGCTCTGGGCATCGATCATCTTGCCCATCACGCCACCAGAACTGTTGGCGGCCGCCATCAGCACCGGGTTCAACCCCAGTTGTTCGGCGCTGATCCTTTGCAGACCACCGAACAGCACGTTCGAGGACGTGTCGGAGCCGGTGAGAGCGACACCGAGCCAGCCGATCAAGGCGCCGAAGAACGGGTAGAAAACGCCCGTTTTGGCCATGGCCAAGCCGAGTGTGGCGTCAGTGCCCGAGTACTTGGTGACGAAGCCCAGCGCCAGCATGCAGGCGATCGTCAGCAACGAGTAGCGAACGAGAGCGAGAGTCTTGCCGAACACTCTGACAAGGCCCATCGGCGTGTAGCCGAGCAGAAAGCCTGACACGAGAGCCGAAAGGAAGATGCCCGTGCCAGCGGCTGACAGGATATTGAATGCGTAGACCGCGCCCTCTGGCGAGAGCTTGGCCACAACCGGAGGAGCTTTCAGGATCAGGTTGTGAAGCCCTTCGACCGGGAAGCGACCGATCCAGATTCCGTCCAGCCAGGCCTTCACCTGAGGTGTGCCCCACGCGAACACAAACAAGGAGAGAATGATCCATGGCATCCAGGCCCGGGCGACAGCGCCGGTCGACGTCTTGTCAGCCTGGTGCTCGTGGTCCTCTTCCTTTTGAACCTTGCCGAATCCCTCGGGCATCTCCTTCAGGATGCGCTTTGGCTGCCAGACCTGCAGGAATGCCCACAGACAGACCATCGAGGTGATGGCTGCGATCACGTCGACCAGCCACGGACCATGGAAGTTGGACACCAGATATTGCGGCACCGCGAATGAAACGCCGGCCACAAGAATAGCGGGCCAGATCTCCATCATCTTGCGGAAGCCGACGAAAGCCCAGATCAGCCAGAACGGAACGATCAGCGAGAAGAACGGGAGCTGCCGTCCGATCATGCCGGAGAGCGCGTGCAGATCGAGACCGGTGACCGCAGCAAGCGCAATGACCGGCGTTCCCAGCGCGCCGTAAGCAACGGGCGCCGTATTCGCGATCAGCGACAGGCCCGAAGCGGCCAGCGGCGAGAATCCGAGGCCGATCAGCATGGCCGCGGTGACGGCGACCGGTGTGCCGAAACCGGCCGCGCCTTCGAAGAAGGCGCCCAGCGAAAATGCGATGAAGAGCAGTTGCAGCCGCCGGTCGTCGCTCAAGCCGCTGATCGAGCGCTGCAGAACCTCGAACTCGCCTTTTTCGTTGGTGAGCTGATAGAGGAAGATGATGTTGAGCACCAGCCAGCCGATCGGAAGCACACCGAACGCGGCGCCGTAAGCGGCTGAAAGACCTGCCAGCTTGACCGGCATGCCAAAACCCAGAACGGCGACAGCGAGGGCCGCCACCAACCCCAAGATCGCGGCCCAGTGCGCCTTGATTTCGAAAATGGCAATCGCGCCCAAAAGCACGATGACCGGTAGCGCCGCCACCGCCGTCGAAAGCCAAGGGTTGTTAAAGGGATCGTATACCTGGGTCCACGTCACAAAGGCCTCCTCATGTTTCCTTGCGAAAGGGAGCTGCCGCTTGGTCACGGTCTTTGACTATTGGGCGGCGTGGTAAAATTAACTTACCATAGATGTCAATAGGATATTTGTATGGACCATTGACATTGAGAATGATCAATACTTGACCGGAACTGCCGTTAGTTCATAGTCGGCGCCGGATTCGTTCGATCTGCCAAAGAGATGGGGAGTACCTTGAGCAACGTTGTGCGAGGACCGAAGGTCTCGGAAGCGATGGCCGCGCACATCGAAAAGCTGATCCTGGAAGGCGTGTTGCGGCCGGGCGAAAGACTGGCTCCAGAGCGTGAACTTGCCGAAAAGCTTGAGATCTCGCGCCCCTCGCTCCGTGAGGCATTTGAGATCCTCGAGGGCCGCGGTCTGCTGGTCAGCGGCCGCTCAGGCACCTTCGTTGCGCAATTCCTCACGCCGCTGTTTCAGCCGCTCGCGACGCTGCTGCACGACAAGCCGCGCGTAACCGCCGATTACTTCGAATTCCGACGCATTCAGGAAGTGAATGCGGCGCGATTTGCGGCCATGCGCGCCACCGATCTCGACCGCAAGGCGATTCAGCAATGCATGGAGCGGATGCAGAAAGCCCACCGGCTGGAGGACCCGACGCAGGAAGGCGATGCCGATGTCGATCTTCATCTCTTGATCTATGAAGCAAGCCACAACGTGGTTCTGCTGCATATCATGCGCGCGCTTGCCAACCTTCTGCGCAACGATATTTTCTATAATCGCGCGCAACTCTATCTGCGGGAGGGCGTGCGCAATCAGTTGCTCGAACAGCATCTGGCAATTGCGCGTGCCGTGATCGCAGGCAAAGCCAAGGATGCCGAAGGCGCCGCGGCACAGCACATCCATTTTACGTTCGAAACGGTGGAGGAGATCCGCCGCGATAGTTTACGGCTCGAAACTTCTCTCAGCCGGGTGAATCGCAGCGATTTCCTGGCCTGACGTCGGCGCGACAAGGTCCTCTGAAAGGACGGCCTGCGTCTCAAACGAAAATGCAACTGGAATCCTAATCCTCGGTCGCCTTGAAGCGGCTCATGTTCTTCAGGACGAAGGGGGCAACCAGCGCAATGAACGCGATGCCCAGCAGTGTCGCTGAGATCGGGCTTTGCACCAGCGTCATCGGATCGCCCAGACTGATCGACAACGCGCGTCGCAACTGACTCTCCGCGAGCGGACCGAGAATCAGCCCTACCACCACGGGGGCTATCGGGAAGTCGTACCGCCGCATCAGGAAGCCGAGCACGCCAAAGCCGGTAAGCATGGTCAATTCGACCACGGAAGGCTTCGCCGCAATCGTGCCCATGGTCGCGAACACGAGAATGCCGGCATAGAGCCACGGCTGCGGAATCGCCAGCAACCGGACCCACAGGCCGACCAGCGGCAGGTTCAGCACCAGCAACATCATGTTGGCGATGAACAGGCTCGCGATCAGGCCCCACACCAGATCAGGCCTTTCCGCAAACAGCAGCGGCCCCGGATTCAATCCATACTGCTGGAAGCCCGCCAGCATCATCGCGGCCGTTGCCGATGTCGGCAGGCCGAGCGTCAACAGCGGCACCAGCGTGCCGGCCGCGGACGCATTGTTCGCGGCTTCCGGTCCGGCGACGCCTTCAATCGCACCCTTGCCGAACTCTTCGGGATGCTTGGTCAGACGCCGCTCGGCCGAATAGGACAGGAAAGTCGGAATCTCGGCGCCGCCCGCCGGCAACGCGCCGATCGGGAAACCAAAACCGAAGCCCCGCAGCCACGGCTTCCACGAGCGCTTCCAGTCTTCCTTGGTCATCCAGAGCGAGCCGCGCACCGCCTCGATCTTCTCGTCCACCTGATGTCGCCGCGAGACGACATAAAGCGCTTCGCCGACCGCAAACAGGCCGACCGCCAATGTCGTCACCTCGACGCCGTCGAGCAGCTCCGGCACGCCGAACGACATCCGCGGCTGCCCGGTCAACTTGTCGATGCCGACAAGACCGAGCGTCAGACCGATGAACAGGCTGGTCAACCCACGCACCGGCGAGTCGCCGAACGTCGCCGAGACCGTGACGAACGCAACCACCATCAAAGCGAAGTAATCCTCCGGCCCGAACTTGACCGCGACATCCACCAGATAGGGCGCAACGAACGCGAGACCAATCGTCGCCAGCGTTCCCGCCACGAACGAGCCGATCGCAGCCGTCGCCAGCGCAGGGCCGCCGCGGCCGGCCTTGGCCATCTTGTTGCCTTCGAGCGCCGTCGCCATCGAAGCGCTTTCACCCGGCGTATTGATCAGGATCGCCGTGGTCGAACCGCCATACATGCCGCCATAATAGATGCCGGCAAACATGATCAGCGAGCCGCCCGGATCGAGCTTGTAGGTGACCGGCAGCAGCAGCGCGACCGTGAGCGCGGGGCCGATACCCGGCAACACGCCGACCGCCGTCCCGAGGAACACGCCGATCAGCGCGAACAGGAGGTTCATCGGCTGCAGGGCAACGGCCATGCCGTGGGCCAGCGCGACGAATGTATCCATGCCAACGATCCTTGACTAAGTGACCTAGAACAGGCGCTCGATCGGGCCGGCGGGAAGGCTGAGAGTGAGGAGGCGATTGAAGGCGATG
This sequence comes from uncultured Afipia sp., assembly GCA_964384815.1. Classification (GTDB taxonomy): domain Bacteria; phylum Pseudomonadota; class Alphaproteobacteria; order Rhizobiales; family Xanthobacteraceae; genus Afipia. Next base: position 849,555 of record CAYLLZ010000001.1, read on the forward strand.
TAAATGACGGTGCCGATAACAAAGCCGATGACGAGATCGGTGAGAATGGCACGCCGGCCGAAGGCGGTGGCGGTCGCTGCGAACAGCACAGTCATCGCCGGAATGAAGCCGCCACCGAGGCCGATGATCGCAATCATCGCCGCGAGTCCTGCGAGGACGAGCCCGACAGGACGGAAATCCATGTGCTCGCGCTCGGGAAAGTCGCCGCGCAGTGCGTTGATCAGATTGCCAATTGCCAGCACACCGAAGCCGATGGCGATGGCGATCGGAACGGCCTGCGGGCCCATGCCGTAAGTGACGTTCGCCTGGATGCGCATCGCATCGACGACGAGCACCACCGCGAGCAATGCCAATGCCACGGCAATGGCGACGCCCGCCCAATCTACGCCGCGTTGCGCGGGCCCGGCTTGCTGCGCGCTGCTGTCCGCCGTCATGATTTCACGAGGCCAATGGACTTCAGAACCTCGTTCACCCGCGCCGTCTCCTTCTTCAGGAAGTCGCCGAACGCATCACCGGGAAGATAGGCATCCTCCCAGCCCTTTTGGGTCAGCACTTCCTTCCAGGCCGGCGACTTCACAAGACGGTCGATGGCATCCGCCAGAACTTTCTTCTGCTCTGGCGTAATGCCAGGTGCGGCGACAACCGAACGCCAGTTGGTTAACACCAGATCGACGCCCTGTTCCTTGAAAGTCGGGATGTCGATGCCGGGCCGCCGCTCGTTCGAGGTGATGCCAATGGCGCGCAGCTTGCCGGACTTGATCTGGCCTTCGTATTCGCCATAGCCGGAGATGCCCGCCGTCACCTTGCCGCCGAGAATGGCAGCCAGCGACTCACCGCCACCGGAGAACGGCACGTAATTGACCTTGGTCGCATCGGCACCAATAGCGCCGGCGAACAACGCCGCCATGATGTGGTCGATGCCGCCGGCCGATCCGCCCGCGAAGGTGACCTTCGCAATGTTGGCCTTCAGCGCAGCCGCGAGATCCTTGGCATCCTTGATCGGCGAATTGGCCGGAACGACCATCACCTGATATTCCTCGGTGAGCCGCGCGATCGGCGTCACCTGATCGAGCGTGACCGGCGATTTGTTCATCGCCAGTGCGCCGACCATGACGAAGCCGTTCACCATCAACTGGCTGCCATCGCCCTTTGCCGAGTTGACGAACTGAGCGATGCCGACCGAGCCGCCAGCGCCGCCGACATTGGTAACCTGTACGCTGCGGGCGACACCCGAGGCGATCAGTGCCTGCTGCATCGAACGGGCGGTCTGATCCCAGCCGCCGCCCGGATTGGCCGGCGCCATGATTTTCAGTTCAAGCGGCTGTTGCGCTTGGGCCGAGACCGCGAGAATTCCAAGGCAGACGGCACCCGCCGCGCCGAGAAAATATCTACGGGTCGCGTTGCGACCAGACTTCATGAGTCTTCCTCCCTGTCGCGACCACACCGTTGGCAGCCGCACGTCAACACGACACGGTGCCAGCACCGAGTTTTCAACTCATCATCCGGGCAATATCTTTTAGCGGAACCGGCGCCTCCAGCTCAGGATCATGCCCTCGCGGCATATCGTGTCAATATCAGCCGGAAAATCCGCCGCTGTCCAGAAAGGCTTGCTTGCCGGTGCTGGTCAGCGGTCTGGTTACAGATCTTTGAAATAAAATCCTGCTCGATATCCCATTTCGCAGGACCGCATATCCCATGTCGCAGGATTGTGCGTTTTAGTGTCCTGATCCCGGTTCGATCTTGCCGTCGAAAATCTCGGTGTTGGGTGCCCCCTCGACATGAAGGACGCCCACCAGTCCGCGTTCGGCCCGCGCCAACGCGTGATCGACCAGCGTGTAATTACCGGGGACATCGACCTTGAACTCAGTGATGACCGCGCCGCCGGCCGGCACCGTCACGGTCTGGATGCCGTGCAGCGGTTCGCTCGTCACGCCGCCGAGATTGTAGACCTTGTCGAAGATTTCGCCGATGACATGGAACGACGAGGTAAAGTTCGGCCCACCCACACCGAAATAGATGCGGACGGTCTCGCCCACCTTCGCCTGCATCGGATGGAATTTGGACAGCGCGCCGACCGATCCGTTGAAGACGAAGTACTCCGGACGCTCGTTCAGCAGTTTTTCAACATTGAACTCCTGGCTGCCGTGCTGGCCGAATGCGCCATCGGTGTAAATTTCTCCCTGCATCACGTAGTACTCGCGATCGACCGGCGGCAGGCCGCCCTCAGGCTCGACCAGAATGAGTCCGTACATGCCGTTGGCGATGTGATGGGCGACCATCGGCGTAGCGCAGTGGTAGACGAACAGGCCGGGCGTGAGTGCCTTGAACTTGAAGCTCTTCTCCTCGCCGGGGTTAGTCTGCGTCGATGCGGCGCCGCCGCCGGGACCGGTGGCAGCATGGAAATCGACCGAATGCAGCATCGAACTGCCATCGGCATTCTTCAGGTGCACGTCAACCGTATCGCCGACACGGACGCGCAGCATCGGGCCCGGCACCTTGCCGTTGAACGTCCAGTAACCGAACGTGGTGCCTTCCGCGAGCCGCGCCTCAAGCTCGACGGTGACGAGATCGACACGGACCGTCTGCGGCCCGCGTTTGCCCACCGACGGCGGGACCTCCGTGGGCTTCTGCGAAATGTCGGCCTCGACCACGGTCTGCGGCGGCGGCTGGGGCGTGACCAGAAACTTGCCTTCCATGCCGGCGAGCCGATGTCCCGGCACGCTGCAATAATAGAGATAGTCGCCGGCCTTGGAGGCAGAGAACGCGATGCTTGTGCTCGCGCCTTTGCCGACGATATGCGCCGAGGTGCCAGCCGGCCCCTGATCGGAAAACACGATGTCATGTTCGGCGCCTTCGCCGTTGATCAGCGTGATCTGCACGACCTGCCCTTCCGCCGCCGACAGCAGCGGGTTGACCTGACCATCGATGGAGCCACCGACGCCGATGAACACCATGCGGCCCTCGGCAATGCCGGAGCGCAGCGTATAGCGCAGACCCGGCACATAGTTTGATGACGGCACCGCGGAGGGCGATGGGGGGACCGCGCTCGGGGCGGCGGCGGGAGCCGGCGCGGCTGCCGCGTTCTGTTCTGCAGGTGCCGCCGCGGGGGCCCCGCCGGTCTTGGAGTTGGCGGCCAGGAAGGCGATCACCGCGCTGCGTTCGCGCTCGGTCTTCAGGCCCGGGAATGGCATCTTGTTGCCCGGCACCACCTTCTGCGGATCAGTGAGATAGGCATCGAGCGTTGCGGCATCCCACGTCAGATTGCTCGCCTTCATCGCCGACGAAAAATTGTATCCCGAAACGGCGGCGGCCTTCTCGCCGACGATTCCCGCAAGCGAGGGTCCCAGTCCATTCTTGCCGACGTCAAGCGAATGGCAGGCCTGGCATTTGCGGAAAACCTGGCGGCCGGCGGCGGCATCGCCGGTCAGTGCAGCCGGCGCCGCTGCGGGTGATGCTGCCGGCGCGGATTGTCCGGTGGTCGGCGTTGGCGCGGCTGCCGCGTGGTTGTGCGCCATCGGCGGAGCGACCTGCGTCGCCTGTTTCACGGGCGCGGCAGCATTGCCGGGATTGGTATTGGACGCGGCAGAAGCGTTCGAGCCCGTCTTGGCCGCTGTCTTGGTGTTGTCCTTGGGCGCAGCCTTCGCATCTGCATTGGCTGGCGCGGGTGCGGCCTTCGGCGCCGCATCGGCTTTCGGAGATGGCGCAGGTGTAGCGGCCGGCGGCGGTGCCTGCGACTTGGCCGTGTTGTTCTGTCCGGTGGAGGCAACCTCAACAGACTTGGTTGGTTCAGGTTTCGACTGGAGCAGTGCGCCGATCGCAATGGCGCCGCCAATCACGACCACGCTGAGCACAAGGATCAGCCATTGCTGAAGCTTTTCCGCAAGCCATCGACCCATAATGTGATCCTCGATTTGACACGGCGAGTCCGTGCAAGCCTAGCACCGTATAATGCTGATATCGAGGCGTTTGAGTATTCACGCACATTTACGCAGGTGCAAAAACTGCGTGCGCCGACTTTCGTCGAATTGATCAGAGTTTCAAATTACTTTTACCGCATCATGAGTTCTTTGCCGCGGATGCGAAATCTCGACAGCCTCATGCTTCACCCAACGCGGCAGTCGGAATTCGTGCGGGACGTTAAGCCGATGTCGTCAGGCTCACCAGGCTGCTTCGACGTCGGATCGTTCAGCCTGAGGGTCATCTTCGGGCGTCTCTTCGAAGGTAACACCCACTCTATATCCCCTGCGCCAGACCACGCGGGAGGGCAGGATCAAATCATCCTCAGGCACAACCAATGTGAATGTGTCAGGCACGTCCCCCTGGCTGTCGACTTCGATCGCGGCTCCGGTCACAGACAGATCGCGGATAATGCAACGAGCTGCGTTTTTACCATCGCCAACGCGAGCGGGCTTGGACACTTTGAAACGGGGGGCACGACGGGTTTCTACCATCGGATGAACTCAACAATCGATACGATCAATAGCGCAGCAACGAACAAAAATATTTCAAAGGACGGCAATCTAACACCGACGGTTTAATCGGTTCTTAATGAAGGCCCGTCGCGGCGGCCCTACCCTCCTTGATGGTAAAATTGCTTATGAAAGATTCCCGGAAGTCCGATTTTATCCGCGATCTCCTGACCCCGGACGCAATTCTGTTTCACTAACTCACAATCGATTGCCGATCCCGCTGATCGATCAGGTCATGAAAACACGCAGCAGCAAGAAGCAAATCGTGATGAAGAGCGACGGTCCAACGAAGATCAATGTCGCCGATGCCGCGCAGAAGATTACATGAACCGGCGCTCAGGGGATCAAGTCACGCCGGGGGAGAGAGAAGCTGATCCTACGCCACGTCTAACGGGCTTGCGGCGACGCTCCTGCTCCGGGCACCGCTGAGCGCATGTGGGGAAAATCAGGTCGTATCCTGACCTCCGTGACCGACCACTATGTTGAAAATTATCCGAGCTGCTTCTTCAGCTACTTATAAATTTCCAGCCTCTTATTCTCCGAGATAAAGCCTTCAGCGTTCGGCATTTTCACCTTTGGCAGTGTCTCAGAATTCATTTGGGTCTTCTTGTCGATGATATTCCCCTCAGCCAGGATGTAGGCGACGACGGCGTACACCTGCTTATCGGTCAGCGAGCCGGGACTATGATAGGGCATCGCGCGACGGACGTAGTCAAACAATGTCGTTGCGTAAGGCCAGAAGCTCTCGACGGTCCGTCTTGGAGTTTCCGAGGTGAGCGTGCCTTTGCCTCCGACCAGTGCAAGCGACCGACCGGATGGCATATCCGACAGATCCGCAACACCCTGCATGTTTACACCATGGCAGGAGCTGCAGTTTTCACTATAGACGGTTTTGCCCTCTTCATAGCTGCCGCTGCCCGGTGGAAGACCGCGCCCGAAGTGATCGATAGCTACTGGACCATATGCGGCGATCTCTTCACTGGAGATGACACTCCCGAATGTCTGACCGATGATGCTATAGCCCGCTCCATCTGCCTTTGTGGCAGAGGCACCGACAGCAAAGAGTAAAGCTGTCGCCGAAGCATAGAAAATGCCGCTCCATACATTGGACATGTGAGCCCCCTTAGCCGTGTACAAACGGATGCCAATGATAGACTTCGCCGTCTTCCTTAATTCCCCAGTGCTGAATGGCATTCATGTGATAGGTCACGCCGGCGGCCAGCAACCCGCGGGCTTCCTTGAGTTGAGCATGCGTCGGCTGCATGTAGCCCGTTTCATCCGTCGCTCGACTGGCGATGACCGTCGGCTTGCCGTCCCAGACCCAGGGAAAGCGGAAACGGGTTTGTGAAATCGAATGAATGGGATCCTGCAGCGACGCGAGACTCCAGGACTTGCCGCCATCCGTTGTGATCTCGACGTGGCGTATCTTACCGCGTCCCGACCAGGCCGTTCCGGTAATCTCATAAAAGCCCGGCCGCGGCAGCTTCATTTCACCCGAAGGGAAGGCAATGACGGATTTCGCCTCCATCGTGAAGGTGAAGATCCGGGACTTTCCCGTCTTGGTGAGGATATCGGTGTACTTCGAAGTCTCCTCACGCGTCATGAATGGCTTGTCGCTGACATGCAGGCGCCTGAGCCATTTGATGTGCGTATTGCCTTCCCAGCCGGGCAGCAACAACTTCAGCGGATAGCCTTGCTCAGGCCGAATTGATTCCCCGTTTTGGGCATAGGCGACGAATGCATTGTCCAGCATCTTGTCCAGCGGAATGCTGCGGGTCATCATTGCCGCATCGGCGCCCTCGGCGAGAACCCACGCTGCTCCATCCTTTAAACCGACCTGCTTCAACAGCGTGGAGACGGACACACCCGTCCATTCAGATGTGGAGAGCAGGCCGTGCGTACGTTGAACGTCTTTTGCACCGATCTTGCTGAATTGCGATCCTGTGCTTCCTGCGCACTCGATGAAATGGATCCGGGAGATCGATGGAAATCGCTTGATATCTTCAACCGTGTACTTCATCGGTCTCTGAACGTGACCGTGGATCACGAGGGAATGCTTTGCCGGATCTATTTCCGGAATGCCGGCATGGTGGCGCTCGAAATGCAGGCCCGATGGCGTAATGATACCCTGCTGCTTAGCCAACGGCGTATAGGACGTCGTACGAGTCTTGGCCCACCAACGTGTTTCTGTTTCGAATTGCGAACGAAGACCGTAACCGCGGTCCTCACCCATCATTCGCCCTTGTTCCTTGGTCGGGTCATTAGGAACCGGCCATTTCCCTGCACCGGCCGTGTCCGCAAGGGCCGCGTTGGATGCCGCGACAAGCGCTCCACCGCCAGCCAACGCCGCAACTGAACCTCTCAGCAATTGGCGGCGATCGACCTGCGGACGCATCCCTTTTTTACACTCACAGTTCTCATCTTGAGTGTTTAGTTCTTTTTGGATGTCTTCCTCGGACATCGACACGCCGATGCCTGCCAACACCTGATCCAGCCCACACGCCAGATCGATATCGGCATTGCTCGCATATTGTCCAACTTCCGGCGCTTTCAAAGACCGGGTCTCGGCCAAATCAACTTCCGAAGATCGAGGAAGATTCATCGTGAGTTTCCTCCTGTTGGCATCTTTGGACTCGCGGTCCTTAGAGCTTGCGGATTTTTCGTATGCGGCGAACGGAAACTGCGCTCACAAAGCAACCCTTGCTGCGTCGCGCTTTAGGAAACTCAGGCAAGAAAGGGAGGCCTGAAATTGACGCCTCGACTTATCGTCACACCCATCGCAGCCCCCTCTTCGCGAACAAGCCTGTCAAATGAGATGAACTTCACCGTCCGGGACATTTGACAGCGCAACCTGCCAACGCCTTCGATTTCAAAATCTTTGAACCTGTACGCTCACGAGATAAATCTGGATGAGAACTTTCACTTGTCAAACAAATAGAGGGTCTATGTGACAAGATTCACTGCATCAATTATGCATTGATAGCTTTAATTGTACGCGCTCGAGGTATTCGTATCCTCGATCCATCGAGCATATTGTCCAGGCACATCAACATCGAAGGCAAGGCACGCGTCCTTGATGATTTCGATGGCGAGGCCCGCATCACGGGCTGCCGCACAATGCTTCGCAAAACTGTTCGGACCGAATGCAAACCGAAATTTCCGAAATGCCTGTTGCTTGAGAAAAAGGGCATTCGTTCCTTGGCCTTCGCTATCGGGGACGATCGTCACATCGGCACGGGCCGTCAGAACCATTTGGAGTGCCGCCGCGTTGGCACATGGCAGATCGACGGGCAGCACAAGCGCACCGAACGTCTCGAAAGCCCCGCCCACCAGATTCGATCGCGCACCTGACAACGCCGAATTAAGATCGATGCCGCAATCGGGCAGATGTGACGCGCCGTATTCGGCTGCGATCCGCTCGGCCCGCGGATCCGACGTAATCACCTGCACTTGCTGTGCAGGAACAACCGAGGTGGCGAGCGCAAGCGTGCGACATAGAAAGAACTCGCAAAGAGCCCGCCGCGATCGCTGGTCAAGATACTCCGCAAGCCGCGACTTGCCCCGATCAAGACCTTTGCAGGGAATCAAGATGAGGATGTCACTCACCTCGGCTGTCCTCATGCGTCCGGAAGGCCGGTGATGCGAATTCCTGCATCCGGGATTTTGTAGATCCGGTTCATCCAGATCAGCGCGGAGGTCAGGCTTTCGGCGATCACCGAATTTGCCAGAACTCCGGCATCGATCCCGCGCAATCCCGCATCGGCCGCCAGCTCAATGCCGACGTGTCGAGCTTCCTTGCTGTCGCTGCTGACCAGCACATCGCAATCGATCTGCGCATCGAGATGTTTCAGCTTGTGAGCCGAGACGTTCTGGAAAGCCGACACCACGTGCACCCGTTCCCCAAGAAACGTCTGGACCGCAACCACGCAGGAATCCGACGGCGGCAATTGCACCTTGGCGACTTTCGGAGGCACCAGCGGCACTGTGACATCGATCAGGATTTTGTCCTGCAACACATCCTGCAGTCCCTCGACGGTGGACATCTGTACGGCGAACGGCACGGTCAGCACCACGACGTCCGCCAACGCGGCCCCCGCTTTACTTTCCGCGCCGATGATCCTGTCGGCGCCAAGCAAGCCGTTCAATTCTGCCGCTGCCGCCTCCGCCTTCGAGGCGTCACGCGAGCCGATAATGACGCGATGTCCGTGACGGGCCCAGCGCAAGGCAAGACCGCCACCTTCAGCGCCCGTCCCTCCAACGACACAGATCGTATGTTTGCTCGAACTCATCGACCCTCGTCCATCCATGGAAGCCGGTTACAAATCAAATGAGCTCGGCGAGCTCTCGTCGGTCCGCGGCCGGAGCAGAAGACGCTTCACATAAAGCCGGCGCATCGAAGCTCGCCTGCCGGCGTTCAGCCGAGACGTCGGCGTAAACGGTGGTGCGTTGTCTCGGAATGCGTCCCAAGTCTTGAATCATGACCTCCATCTCCCGCGGCGGCATTTCCTGCCCATGGCTGGCGCCCGCCGAGCGGGATATCGTCTCATTCATGAGGGTGCCGCCGAGATCGTTGGCCCCCGCCTGCAGGCAATAGCCCGCTCCCTTTGCACCGAGCTTCACCCACGACGTCTGGATATTCGTGATGTGAGGATGCAGCACGAGCCGCCCTACCGCGTGCATCAAAACCGTCTCGCGGAATGTCGGACCGCGCCGCGATCGACCCTTCAAATAGATCGGCGCTTCCATATGGACGAACGGCAGCGGGACGAATTCGGTAAATCCGCCGGTCTCCATTTGTAAATCGCGCAGCCGAAGCAGATGGCGAGCGATATGTTCGTAGCGCTCGATATGTCCGAACATGATCGTTGCCGTGGTACGGAATCCAAGACTGTGCGCCGTGCGCATCACATGGAGCCAGTCGTCCGTACCGATCTTGTCAGGGCAAAGCTCTGCCCTGACTTCGTCGTCAAGAATTTCCGCTGCCGTTCCCGGAAGCGTGCCCAGCCCCACATCCTTTAATTGCGCCAAAAATTCCGCAACGGAAATGCCCAGCGTCTGTGCGCCCTGATGAACCTCGAGCGGCGAGAAAGCATGGATGTGCATCCGCGGCGCCGCCGTTTTGACGGTTCGGCAGACGTCCAGATAATGCGTGCCGGTATATGAGGGATGAATGCCACCCTGCATGCAGACTTCGGACGCCCCGCGTGCCCAAGCCTCGCGGACCCGCCGCGCAATCTCGTCGAGAGGCATATCATAAGGTCGCCCGCGCAAATTCTCGCTGAGCTTTCCTTTTGAAAACGCGCAGAACTGACATTTGAGGTAGCAGACATTGGTGTAGTTGATGTTGCGGGTCACAACATAACTGACAACATCGCCGGTGACCTCCCGGCGCAATTCGTCGGCGGCGACGCAGACATCCGTGAAATCATCGCCCCTTGCTGACAGCAAAGCGACGATATCGCCCTCGCCGAGACGTTCACCCTTTCTGGCGCGGGCCAGAATACGTCCCAGTTTCCTGTTCTCTATCGAGCTTGGTTTGGGGCGGCGCAGACGCGCAACGTCTGAGGCCGACGGCTCCTGCAGACCACCGGCGCACCAGATATCGTCCCGTGGCCGGCCCTCGCCGTCGATCTGCCGCAGCAGCGCCGGACGCAAAGCCGGATCGACCCAGCGTGATGCATGCATCGCATAAGACGGGTAGACTGCCAGGCGCTCGACCAGGATCTTGCCTGCGGATCGCGTGGCTTCAGCGAGCTTGACCAGATGAGGCCAGGGCGCTTCCGGATTAACGTGGTCGGGCGTGACCGGAGACACACCGCCCCAATCGTTGATTCCCGCATCGACCAGATGTCTCAGCGCACCCGGACTCAAATTCGGCGGCGCCTGAATATTCATCTGCGGATCAAACAGCAGGCGTGCCACCGCAACGGTCCACAAATGCTCCGATAGCGGCGGCGCCGAAACCTCGGCCATTCGCGTACCGGGCTTCGGACGGAAATTCTGGATAATGATTTCCTGGATATGGCCAAAGCGGTCGTTGAGATCGCGCAGCGCCAGCAGCGCTTCGATCCGCTCGGCTCGCGTCTCGCCGATCCCGATCAGAAGTCCCGACGTAAACGGCACCGCCTGCTCGCCGGCCCTGCGAATGGTGTCGAGCCGCAGTTCCGGATCTTTGTCGGGTGAGCCGAAATGCGCCCCTCCCCGCTTGCAGAGCCGCTCCGCGGAACTCTCAAGCATGATGCCTTGAGACACGGAAACCTTCCGCAATGCCGCGATGTCGGACGCATCCATGACGCCGGGATTGAGATGCGGCAGCAGGCCCATCTCTTTGAAGACCACGCGCGCGGCCGACTCCAGATAGGACAACGTACTCGCATGACCAAGCTGCGCGAGTTCGTCTCGCGCCACGCGGTAGCGCAGCTCCGGCTTGTCGCCCAAAGTGAACAGCGCCTCTTTGCAGCCCTGCTCGGCACCGGCCCGGGCGATGGCAAGAACCTGATCAAGAGACAGAAACGCTTTCTCGCCTTTCCTGGGCGGATGCGCGAACGTGCAGTAGTGACAGACATCGCGACACAACTGCGTCAGCGGAATGAAAACCTTGCGCGAATAGGAGATCGACTGGCCGTGGGCCATGTCGCGTCTCGCCGCCGCCGCTGCCATCAGTGCGCCGAGATTTTCACATGCGACGAGCGCCAGCGCGTCGTCCCGATCGAGCCGGGCTGCGGAGGACGCGATGTGCTGAAGAAAATCAGACATGAGTGGGCAGCCATTCATGACAGGGGGATTGCGACAGCGAAGCGACTCTCATCACAAGCTCTCGATTTAAATCCCGGCTTGCGTCCATCATTCGAGACGGAGCGGCGCCGGGAATTATTCTTTTTGCGCAGTGGCCGCGCCGCCCTATTGCAACGTTTAAGCGAAAATCTCGCCCAGGCTTGAGATCGTGCGAAGCACCTTGGCATGTTCAAGACCCGGCCACATCACGCGCATGATGAAGTGGTTCACACCCAGCGCTTCGTTGTAACGCTGCACTTCTTCCTTGACGAAAGCCTTGTCGCCGATGATGAAGCGATCTTTCACGAAGTCTTCGAAAGGCTGGTTGAAGGATTCGGAACCTTCGGACTGCTTGTCGAGCCCCCAGGACGAATAAGCGCCATACTTATATTCCAGCGCCGCCTTGCATTCCTCGAGCGCCTTCGCGCGGGTCGGTCCGACATAGCATTCGCGGGTGATCGGCACCTCAGCGGGGAATGGCTTGTTCACTTCCTTCAATGTCTCACGATAAAGCTTCATCTGCGGAACGAGCGCATCGAAATGCGCGAAATTGGTGATGAGCCAGGCATCGCCAAGGCGCGCCGCGCGCTTGACCGCTGCATCCACCACGCCGCCAATCCAGATGGGTGGGCCACCCGGACGCAGCGGTTTCAGACCGATGCCGAGGTTATCGACTTTGAAAATTTTGCCGTGATACGTGACGCGATCTTCCGTCCACAGACGACGCATAATCTCGACGCTTTCGGTCAGGCGCTGCACACGATCCTTGAGCGGAACGTTGAACGTCTCGAATTCGGCTTCGCGGTACCCTACACCCATGCCAAGCACATAATTGCCGCCCGACAGAAGATCGAGCGTGACCGCCTCTTCTGCCACATGAGCCGGATTGAGCAGCGGCATCACCAGAATGTTGGGACCGATCATCATGCCTTCCGCCTCGCGCGTCAGATAGGCCATAATCGGGATCGGCGAGAGCATCTTCATCGGCGTGGTCAGATAATGATGAGGCACCCAGAGCGAGGAGAACCCATTTTGGCGCGCGAGCCTCACCTGCTCGATCATCTCCACCCGTGCTTTGGAAACATCGGTTTCAGGCGTGAACTGTGTCGTAAGATAAAGTCCGACTTTCATGAGTTCGTCTCCCGTTTGATTCTTGTAGCGATCTTATGATCGTCTCGCGACGTCCATGCCGAGGATGAAGGGTCTAGGCCCCTGACCGGCGCGCTGGCGCGGCTGTGGGAAGCTCTTTCGCAAGCAGACTGGCAAGCTCAGCAAGGCTTTGCGCATCGACGAGACCGGCAACACATTCCTGCAAAGGCTGTGACCGATCGCCGAATCCAACCTCGGTCAGCAGCGACGCGCTCTTGCGTTCGACCTCCTGCCCGAGCAGGTCGGGCTGGCCGCGATATTGGCCGGCCGACGGATCTCCGCTTGGACAATCGCTAAAGGATGTGCGTCGCTCGCCATTCTTGAAAACGAGTTCGAGCTCGACGCGATATTCCTCCGGATAATGCGCGCTGAAATCCGCATCCTCCCTGACATGAACGCGATCACAGATCGCCAGCACCTCGCGATCAAGGATCGCCTCGTCCGTGAAATCTCCAAGTCCGATTTTCCCGCGCAGCAGAGCAGCCGCCACGGCATACGGAACGTTGAACTGCGCATCCACCGCGCTTTTCGGTCGGTGATGATAGGACAGCACGCCGGTGCCATAGATTCTGACGTTGGCGGAATCGATATCGCTCGCGGCGATGCCGGCCGCGTTCGCGGCAATCGCCAGATCGACGGCGCCATGCTCGAAACGACAGCAGGGGTAAGGCTTGATCGCGGTGCCGAAGGCATGATGCTCCGTGCCGAGGTCGCGGGTCATACAACCGGGATCGATCTGCTCGCCAAAAGAGAAGGCACGAAAGAAGCCGCCCTCACCTTCGAAGATCGTCGCGGGTCCGGTAAAGCCCTCGCGAGCAAGCCGTGCCGCCAGCACACCGCTTTGCGCAGCACGGCCGGGATGAAGACGCTTGATCCAGGAGCCGTCGGCTCGCCACTCGGTCAGGCCGCAGGCCTGGGTACCGGCGATGCCAAGTGCGCGCACGAAGCCGTCGCGATCAAGATTCATGGCAACCGCCGCCGCTGCCGCCGCACCGAAAACACCACACAAGGCCGTCGGGTGAACGCCGTGATGGAATTGGCTGCCGCGAAACACCTCGCCCAGCCGGCACATTACTTCATAACCGACAAACATCGCGCGCAAGAAAGTCAAACCCGAAGCGTCTTCTGCTTCCGCAGCGGCGAGCGCCGCAGGCACCACCACGGCGCCCGGATGCAGCACCGCAACGCGATGATCGTCGTCCAGCTCAAGAGCATGTGCGAAAGCGCCATTTGCCAAAGCCGCATCCCAGGCTGACGTAACCTTGCCGACACCCATCACGGTAGCTTCGGCTTTGCCGCACGCGGCAAGGATCGTGCGCGCGACCGGTGCACTCGAGGGAGCAACGGTGCCTGCAAGCGTGACGGCAAGCGTATCCAGGGCATAGATGCGCATCTTGCCCGCCAAAGCGCGGTCGTCTTGCAGCGCGCGACTGACTGCAAAATCCGCAAGACTCTCTGCTATCGTCGCCACGCTGGCCGCTCCGCTCTATCTTTTGCTCATGCGTTTGATCCGGATGGATCGAACGCAACCGATTATCGAACCCTGCGCTTATCCCCCGCGCCTGACTTGCGGGATCAGCTCGCCCCTGCCGCCCGACGCGGTGAACTGGCCGTCATGCCAGACCACCTCGCCACGCGAGATCGTCGTTTGCGGCCAGCCGACAAGAGGCACGCCCACCAACGGATTCGGACAGACATTCGGCCAGACCTTCTCGGCGTCGACGGCCCGCCGCTCGGTCGGATCCACCAGGATGATGTCCGCATCACCGCCGGGATCGAGCGTGCCTTTGCGTGAATCGAGCCCGAACAACTGCGCGGGCGTCAACGACATCGCTCGCGAGAGCGTCGATAGCGGAACGCCCTTGTCCAGAGCCCACGTGAACATGGAGGGAAAATGAGTTGGCGCGCCCGGCATACCGAAAGGAGCTTCGAAAATATTATCGCGTCCCTTGGCCTTGGCTGCAGGACTGTAGCTCGCGTGATCGCTGCCGATCGTATTGATAGCGCCGGTCATCACAGCGGTGCCGAGTGCACGCTGATCCGAATACGATCTCAATGGCGGCGCGATTCTGGCCAAAGCACCGAAACGCTGCAGATCATCATCCCCCATCAGGATATATTGCGGGCAAGTTTCAGCCCACAGTGGCACGCCGCGGCGGCGCGCGCGCTCGACCGCAGCCAATCCATCTGCAGAGGACACATGAACGATATAGGCCGGGCAGCCTGTCGCCTGCGCGGCAAGGCCGACCATGTCGATCGCCGCTGCTTCCGCCTCCGGAGGCCGCGTCGGCGCATAGTCGGCCACTCCGACGCGCCGCGCCGCAATCGCGGCCTGCTCAAGACGGTCGATCAACTCGCCGTCCTCTGAATGGACAAGAACAATTCCGCCGATACGGCGGGCCTCTTCCATCGCCGCGAACAGAAAGCGTTCGCTGGCCATCATGCCGCGACGCTTATAGGCGAGAAACATCTTGTAAGAGCAAAAGCCGAGGGCCGCGATCTGCGCCAGTTGCGCGATCGAATCCTCACGATCGTAAATGACGACATGAAATGAGAAATCGACCAGCGAACTCGCAACACCATCGCGCCGATGTTGCTCGACGACATCGATGAGACGCTGCTCCGGCTCGCCGCGGATCATGCCGATATAAGTCGTGACACCGCCCATGGCCGCGAGCCTGGAGAAATCTCCCATGCCCTCGCCGTAAAAGTGGACATGCGGATCAACAATCCCTGGCATCACCAGCAAGTCAGACGCATCGATCACCCGATGCGCCCGGGGCAGCTCCATATCTTCAGAAAAGCGGGCGGCGATGCGTGAGCCGGAAACGCCGACGCTCCCTCGACGAGGGCCCTGTGCATCAATGAGGGTGCCGTTCTTGATCAGGAGATCGAGCATTAGACAACCTGAAATCTAATACATGCCAGATTGTCTGCATTAAATGTCATTCTAAAAGGCAGTCAATACGCCGACCTGAAAATAAACATATGATAAATTTGTGCAAAGCTCAGGCCTCGATTAAAGCGAAGCGCTGCACCCATCTATCTGCTGCATATAACAGCTTGTATTCGCTTGCATTCTACACATTGGCAGTCCCTCGCTATGAACGACGAATTCATTGCTCGATTTTGACGATTGTTGTTTCGTAAAAATTGTAGCGTTACATTATTGTCGTCAACGAAGATTCTTGTTACCAACAAGCCAGCTCTCTCACCCCATTTAAGCGCGAGAGTCCCGATGCGAATTTTCAGGATCAATAGTCGGCTTACGAAACCTGCCGCCCGCTAATCAGGACGTCACCGCAAGAACAGATTTGAAGGTTGCCCGGAATGTGGAACCCGAGCTTGCCGAAGACACGGCCGCTGTATCGCAGCATCGTCGCAGCGCTCCAGCGCGACATCACCAAAGGCGACTTGACCAGCGGAGAACGGCTCCCCACCCATCGGCAATTGTCCCATCAGTTGAATGTCACGGTCGGGACGATCACCAAAGCCTTTACCGAAGCGGAACGGCTCGGTCTGATTGTCAGCCGCGTCGGGCGCGGCTCGTATGTTTTGCAGTTTCCTGAAAACGTCGCCGCCGCCGATAGCGAACCGAAGGGCCTCATCGATCTGAGCGTCAACACAGTGACGATCGAGCCGTTCAACAATGCTTTGAACAAGGTGCTCGGTGCATTGTCACGGCGGAAGTCGCTTTACGGTCTGCTCGAATATCACCCGGTGCCGGGATTGTTGCGGCATCGCGCGGCGGGCGTGAAGTGGCTGCGCTTGCGGGGAATCGAGACTCACCCCGACAGCATCATTCTGTGTAACGGGTCACAGGAAGGGTTGATGGCCGCCCTTGCCACCGTCACCAAGCCCGGTGACGCCGTCCTGACCGAAAGCCTCAACTATGCCGGCATCAAGCGGCTTGCCGATCTGTTCCGGCTCGACATCAGAGGCGTCCCCACGGACAAACACGGCCTGCGGCCTGAAATGCTGATGGAAGCGGCCAAGGGCACTCGCGTCGGTGCAATTCTCTGCTCGCCGACCCTGCACAATCCGACCAATGCAAGCATGCCGCTTGAGCGGCGGCGGGAGATCCTCGAGATCGCCGCCAGATTGGACACCTACATTATCGAGGACGATAGCAGCGGACATCTATCCGGCGACGAAACCCCCACCATGGCTTCGCTCGATCCGGATCGCTGCATCTATTTGTGCGGCACATCGAAGAGCATCGCACCCGGCCTTCGCATCGGCTATCTGCTCGCTCCCACAAGCATCATGCCGCGGCTGAGCGAGGGCGTTCACGCAACGTCATGGACCTCGCCCAGCTTGATGGGAGAGATCACCTCGGTGCTGATCGAAGAACGTATCGCTGAGAGCTTCGTATCTTGGCACAGGAAAGAGGCGGCCGAACGGATGAAAATGGCTGAAGAGATTCTGGGACTCTCGAATATCTTCCCGAATTGTCCCACCTATCACCTGTGGCTGGAGTTGCCGGAGCCGTGGCGCGCCAGCGAATTCGCCGCCCAGGTGCGGCTTGGAAACACGCTGATCTCGACCGCCGATAAATTCGCGGTGGACCGTAATCCGACCCCCCATGCCGTTCGCATCAGCCTCGGCGGCGTGACCGAACGCGCGCGCTTGGCTGACGGACTCCACGTGATCGCCCAAGCCCTTACGGCCCGCCCGAGCACCTTCCACTCCCTTTAAGAGGTGGATGTTTTTCAATTATTGTACCATTACATCATTAACATTGTCGATATTGATTGTTTTTGATTGATTGCAGGCCAAGTGCCGCATGCTTTCAAAAACGGAGATTTAGATGTTCCTCAGCAATCCTTCCCTCGGGACCAAGGAAGCCTACGTTCCGGGGCTTACTCAGGATTACGTCGCCAAGACCTACGGCATTCCGGTCGACGATGTCGCCAAGCTCGGCTCGGCAGAGAACCCGTTCGGACCGTCGCCAAAAGCTCTCGCCGCGGTCAAGCTGGCTGCCAAGATCCAGTCCTATCCGGATTGGACGGCTGGCGCGCTCCGCGAAAAGATTGCGACAAAGTACGGCTACAAGCCGGAGCAGGTCATCTGCGGCGCTGGCGAAACCGAGATCATGTCCTTGATCATTCGCGCCTTCTCGGCACCCGGCGACAAGGTTCTGATGTTCGTCCCGGCCTTTCCGATCTATCACATGGCCGCCGAAAACGAGGGCCGCGTCCCGGTCTTCGTCGGCATGGGCGACGATCTCGATTTCAAGTGGGACAATTACATCGCGGCCATCAAGGATGACGTCCGCATCGTCTTCCTGACCAATCCGCACAGCCCGACAGGCCGGCTGATCTCGCACGCCGATATTCGCCGGGTCTGCAATGCGGCGAAAAATCAGCTCGTGGTGCTCGACGAGGCCTACATCCATTTCTCCAATACCAATGGCGGCATGGATCTCCTCAAGGAGTTCAAGAACCTGATCGTCCTGCGCACCTTCTCCAAGGTATTCGGGCTTGCCGGCCTGCGCGTCGGTTTCGGCATTGCAGACGAGAGCATCATTACGCCGCTGATGCATCTCAAGCCGACATGGAACATGGGTGCGCTTCAGGTGGCCGGCGCCTGTGCCGCGCTTGACGACGACGAGTATGTCGCTAAGACCATCGAGGTGATCGCCGAGATGCGCCAGTATGTCATGGAGAAGATCGCCACTCTCAACCGCTTCTCCGTGGTCGGCAAGCCGACGTCGAACTTCTTCCTGCTGCGGATCGAGGATCCGGCGCTGGATTCGACCAAGATGTTCGAGGAGTTGCTCAAGCGCGGCGTCATCGTCAAGGACGGTTCGGTATCCTTCATCGATCTCGGCAAGCGTTATCTGCGGATCGACGTCAGCCTGAAAAAACAGATGGATCGCCTGATCTGGGCGCTCACCGACATCAGCAACGCGGCCTGATTCAAGGGCCCTCACGCCACGAACCGCACGACCGGATGATCACGAACGATCGTCCGGTCCCGCACCGACGACCTCATCCCTCTTCGGGGTTACATCATCATGAGCGACAGTCTGGCCAAGAGCGACCTCATTCGCAGCAAAGTCTATATCGCGGGCCGTTGGGTCGGCGCCGACGATGGCACGACATTTGACGTGACCAATCCGGCGACCGGCACTCTGTTCGGCACCGTGCCCCGCTGCGGACAGGCCGAGACCGCCCGCGCCATCAATGCCGCTCATGACGCGCTGCCGGCCTGGCGCGCTCTTACCGCCAATGAGCGAGCCGTTCTGCTTCGAAAACTCCACGGCCTTATCGTCGCCAACACGGATCACCTCGCGCGCATCCTGACCTCCGAGCAGGGCAAGCCGCTCGCAGAAGCCGTCGGTGAAGTCACCTCCAGCGCCGCCTACATTCTCTGGTTCGCGGAAGAAGCCCGCCGCATTTATGGCGACATCGTCCCCTCACCCTGGGCCGATCGCAAGGTTCTGGTCACCCGCGAGCCGGTTGGCGTCGTGGCCGCGATCACGCCATGGAATTTCCCATCCTCGATGATTGCGCGCAAGCTCGGCGCGGCCCTCGCCGCCGGCTGCACCATGATCATCAAGCCGGCATCGCAAACACCGTTATCGGGACTGGCCTGGGGTGTGCTGTGCGAACAGGCCGGCATTCCACCCGGCGTCGTCAATATCGTCACCGGCTCGGCCGCGGCCATCGGCGCCGAACTCACGGCGAATCCGCGAGTCCGCAAAATTACGTTCACCGGCTCCACGGAGATCGGCAAGAAGCTGATGAAGGAGGCGTCCGGCACCATGAAGCGGGTGTCGATGGAGCTTGGCGGCAACGCGCCGTTCATCGTCTTCGACGATGCCAATGTGGACCGCGCCGTGGCCGGCGCAATCGCTGCGAAATATCGCAACTCTGGCCAGACCTGCGTCTGCACCAATCGCTTCCTGGTCCAGGATGGAATTCACGACCTCTTTGCAAAGCGGCTGGCCGAAGCCTCCGCGCAGCTTGTCCTCGGCAATGGCCTCGATACCGGTGTCAATCAGGGACCGTTGATCGATCACAACGCCGTCGCCAAGATGCATGAACATATTGCTGACGCTACGAGCAAAGGCGCGAAAATTCTGACCGGCGGCAAGCTCCATGCGCTGGGAGGAAGCTTCTTCGAGCCAACGGTGCTGGCGGGCGTCACGCCCGACATGAAAGTTGCGCGCGAAGAAACCTTTGGTCCGTTATCCCCGATCTTCCGTTTCCATACCGAAGAGGAAGCCATCCAGATGGCTAACGACACCGAGTTCGGGCTGGCATGCTATTTTTATACCCACGATCTGGATCGCATTTTCCGGGTGTCGAATGCGCTGGAATACGGCCTCGTCGGTGTTAATGAGGGATTGATCACGACGGAAGTCGCGCCGTTCGGCGGCATCAAGGAGTCCGGAATGGGCCGCGAGGGCTCGCGCTATGGCGTCGAGGATTATTTGTCGCTCAAATATACCTGCATCGGGACTGCCGCCTGACACATCTATCGAGCTTTCATATCGCGGGCGCGCCAGCCTCTCTTGTAACGCCGGAACTCCCTGAGGCATTCAATGACCGACACCAAAGGCGTCTCGGATTTCGTCGACGGCCAGCGCCTGTGGCAACGCCTGATGGATCTGGCACAATTCGGTGCCACGCCAAAGGGCGGCGTCAGCCGGCTCGCTCTTTCCAGCGAAGAAATAGCGGCGCGCGCCCAGCTCGTCGCATGGGGCAAGGCCATCGGACTTGAGCCGTCCATTGATCCGGCAAGCAATCTTTTCCTTCGGCTGCCCGGCACCGACCCCAGCCTGCCTCCGCTGCTGATCGGCTCTCACACCGACAGCCAGCCGACCGGCGGCAAATTCGACGGCGCCTATGGCGTCATTGCTGCACTCGAGGCTCTCGAAGCGATCAAGGCCTCCAAGCAACAGCCCCGCCGCTCGATCGAACTCGTTGCATGGATGAATGAGGAGGGCTCACGCTTCGCACCCGGCATGATGGGCTCGGCGGTGTTTACCGGCGTTCGTGCGCTCAGCGACATTACGGGAATTCAGGATAAAGCCGGCGTTCCCGTCAGCGAGGCGCTGGCGATGGTTCTTGCGGCGGAGAAGGACCTGCCGCGACGCCCGCTCGGCTTCAAGGTCGCTGGTTTCATCGAAGCCCATATCGAGCAAGGCATCACGCTTCAAAACGAGAAGCTCACGATCGGCGTCGTCACCGGCATTCAGGGCAAGCGCACCTTCCGCGTCGAAGTGAATGGCGAAGAGAGCCACGCCGGAACCTCGGCGCGTGCCAATCGCCGGGACGCGCTCGTCAGCGCGGTTTCCATCATTCAGGCATTGCAGAACACGATGTGGGACGCGGAAGATACCGTTCGATTTACCATCGGTATGCTTACCGTGACACCGAACGCACCGTCCGTCGTTCCCGGCCGCGTCATTTTCGCGATCGATCTCAGACATGACGATCCGGATACCGTCAAACGACTGGGCGATGCCGTTCCGGGAATCTGCAAATCAGCGCGCGGAGCTTGTGACGTCAGTGTTTGCGAGCTCCTTTACGATCCGCCGGTCGAATTCCCGGCATCGATGCGTGCGCTGATCGCGCAATCCGCGCAGAATTTGCAGCTGCCACACCGCGAGATGCAGTCCCCGGCCGGCCATGACTCCCGCTATTTGCACTATCACTGCCCGACCGGAATGATCTTCATTCCCTGCAAGGATGGCATCAGCCACAACGAAGCGGAAGAAATTACTCCGGCGGACGCGACTGCAGGAGCGCGGGTGCTGACCGACGTCGCCTTCGCTCTCGCGATGAAAGCATGACACGCGCAGGCATTCTGTCGCGATGCAAATATCGCGGCCCGCGCGACCAGTTCAGAAGCCGCTGACGAAATCAGGTCCGAGCTGACCTGCTGGAGGCATTCGCGTCGAGATCGTTTCAGACACAAGCAGTCGACGAACCCAACGCAACAATGGAGTGAATAAAATGACGCTCTATAGCGGCCCGGTCTTCGATATGGCCGTAAATCAATTCGATACTATCGCGAACCACCTGTCGATTCCCCTCGACGAGAGAAGCCGGCTGTTATTGCCGAAGCGCGCCATCACTGTCTCGTTGCCGATCCGCCGCGACGACGGCTCGACCATCGTGTTTGAAGGATATCGCGTTCAGCACCACCTCACGCTTGGCCCGACGAAGGGAGGCACCCGTTTCGCTGCAAATGTCGACCTTGGGGAGATCGCCGCGCTCGCGATCTGGATGAGCTGGAAATGTGCACTCGCCGGATTGCCCTATGGCGGCGCCAAAGGCGGTATTGCGGTCGATCCCACCAGCCTGTCGAAGACAGAGCTCGAGGCACTTTCCCGCCGCTACATGCAGGAACTGATTTCGTTCGTCGGCCCGCATATCGATGTGATGGCCCCCGACATGGGCACCAACGAACAGGTGATGGCATGGTTCATGGATACATATTCGATGTATCAGGGCCGAACGGTCGGTGAGATCGTCACCGGAAAGCCGGTCAGCGCCGGCGGCACGCTGGGCCGGCGCGAAGCAACCGGCCGGGGGGTCGCGCATCTTACGCTGCGGGTGATGGACATGCTTTCAATCGGACGGCATGGCACGAGCGCCGTCGTCCAGGGCTTCGGCAATGTCGGATCGATCGCTGCTCTCGAACTGTATCAAGCCGGCATCAAAATCATCGCCGTCAGCGATCATACCTGCGCCGTCATGCGATCCGAGGGGCTGGATATCCCAGCCATGATTACGTACGCGAATGAGCACGGATGCCTGCGCGGCTATTCAAGCGAATTGCTGTGCGATCCGGCAAGCATTCTGACCCTTCCCTGCGATATCCTCATCCCGGCGGCGCTTGAGCGGGTGATCGATGCGAAAGTCGCGGAAAACCTGCGCTGCCGTATTCTCGCCGAAGGTGCCAACGGCCCCACAACGCCCGATGCGGACCGTGTCCTTGAGCGTCGCCAGGACGAGATCTTCCTGATCCCCGACATTCTGTGTAATTCCGGTGGCGTCGTCGTCAGCTATTTCGAATGGGTGCAGGGGTTGCAGCAGCTCTTCTGGGAAGAGCAGGAAGTCGTCAGGCGCCAATACCAAATCCTCGATCGTGCCTTCGAGCGGATGATCGAACGCGCCCGAAAGGACGAAATCTCCCACCGCACCGCAGCCATGGCTATCGGTGTGGAGAGAGTGCGCATGGCAAAGACATCGAGAGGCCTGTTCCCTTAAATCATCGCCCTTCGAAACCGGCCGCTCGAACGGCTCACGGATAGTGCTGCGAAAGATGCGAAGATCAGCAGTACGCCTCGAAGGCAATCAGAGCGCGAGCGCGCCACTATCGTGACGCACCACGCCGTCCGTCATCGTCAGTTCGGCCGTGATCGTGGCAAGCGTTTCCAGATCGCAGGCTATGGGATCGGCGGAAAGAACCGCGAGGTCGGCCTTCTTGCCGATCGCAATCGTACCGAGCTGATGCTCCGACAGCGCCACTCTGGCGCCTTCCAGCGTCATCACGCGCAGCGCCTGTTGCGCTGTCAACTGCTGGCCAGGCCCGAGAATATCGCCGCTCACGCGCTCTTGCCGTTTTCGCATCGCCCACATCGTGAAGAAGGGATTGTAGGGAATGTTGTCAGTGCCCGCCCCTATCGGAATTCCCTGTTCGAGCAGCGAGCGCAACGGCACGAAGTTCTCACCGTCACTAATCTTCGGGCGATACACTTCACCGTTCTTCCAGAGCATATAGACCGGGATCACCGTGACGACCAGGCCGAGTGCCTTGATCCGGGCAAAGTCCGCATCGTTGATCAAACCGATATGTTCGATCACCCAATTCTTGCGAGAAATGCCATATCTGCGGTCCACCTCCTCGAAGATGGTCAGGATCTCCGGCAGGCGATCCTTGACGATGGTGTTCAGCCGCAGGTCGTTCTCCGCAGCTAGAAACGCGATCTCGCGAAAATCGTCGAGCCGGTTGTGCCACTCGACAAATCCCGTCCAGCCGGTGTTGGGAAGCGCTTCACGGCACAATCGCGCGACGATCGGATCGCCCTCGATCCCGACGAAGATCCCCGCGACCCGTAACCAGTCGTCGCCAAGCCCGGCGCCGCGCGCGTAGCTCAGCCAGTCGCGCATTGCGCGGCGCGCTTCGGATATGTCGGCCCAGGAGGGACTGACGCAAAGAAAGCTTCGCATCGAAAGCTCCCCGCTCTCGGCGAGACTGCGGTAGACCGCGATCGTTTCCGCTGCGGAGCCGTGACCTTCATAGACAGCGGTCGTTCCCACGCTGTGATAAAGCTTGATCGAACGCCGCAGACCTTCGAGACGCTGTGCAAAATCGAATCCTGGAATACTCCGCAGCAGATCGAAATCGACAGTCAGCCTGCGATTATGCTCGATAATCCATCCGTTCGGCTCGCCCGTTTCGGTGTACTGGATTTCGACACCGACGCATTCCGGCTTGCGCCCCGCAAGAATTCCGGTGCGCGCCAGCGCGCATGTATTGAGCGCAATGTAGGATGGTGGCCGCCCCCAGTTGCCGAACAGTCCGCCGATGCAGACCGGATGATAGGGCGCTGCCTCATCAAGTTCGGCACGCGTCGGCAACCTTTTCTCCGCCAGCGTATCGAGCGCCTTGAAATAGAACGGTGGCGCGCCGATCGGCATCGTAACGATCCACGTCCCGGCCGGCAACTTGCGCGCTTGCGCACGAACGACATCGAGAATGTCCGCAACGCAACGTGCATGAGCAAGGGAAGGCCGCAAGGTCTTGAGCCCTTCGCGCTCAAGATGAGCATGCGCATCGACGATACCCGGAATGAGGCTTCGTCCGTCGAGAGAAATCACCTTCGTCGAGGATGTGCGGAAGGCTGCGATATCCGTATCGGAGCCCACCGCGAGGATACGGCCGCCACGGATGGCGACCGCATCGGCGATCAGATTCTCATCATTTCCGGTCAGGACACGGCCGTTACAGAAAATCGTGTCCGCGCCCGACATGCATCAACGCCGCGATTCAATCCCGTACCACGGGAACAAGCGCGCCGTTGCAAACAGGAAGAGACGATCGGTGATGAACCCCAGAATGCCAAGCATGATCAGCCCAACAAACATAATGTCGACGCGGAAGACAAGATGGGAATACGAAATGAGATAGCCGAGGCCGCTGCTGGCGCCCACCAGTTCTGCCGCGACCAGCACCACAAGCGCGACGGCCGTGGCCAGCCGAAGCCCTGCGATGATGAACGGCGTTGCTGCCGGAAGGATGACCCTGAACATGATCTGGTCCGGACGCGCCCCGAGGCTGGCCGCCGACCTAATATAAATTGTCGGGATTCCCCTGACGCCGATCAACGTATTGATCCAGACAGGAAAGAACGTACCGAAGGAGATCAGGAAAATCTTGGACGCTTCGCCGAGACCAAACCAGATAATCGCCAGCGGAACGAATGCAATCGCGGGAATGGAGCGGAACGCTTGCAAGACCGGATCGACCAGATGGCCGAATGACTCCAACCGGCCAGTGAGAACCCCGAGCACGACACCAAGAAAACCGCCGATGAGAAAGCCGGCAATCGCGCGCATGACGCTGACACCGGTATGCTTCAGAAGCTCGCCCGACACGATCATTTCCCGCATCACAGAGACGACTTCGGTCGGGGGTGGGAACAGAAGATTATCAAGGCCCGGCACGATATAGGGCGATAGCTGCCACAGAACGAGAAAGATGATTACGCCCGAGATATTCAGGACAATCTGACGCCGCTTTTCAACCGCACGCTGACTGGCGACCGTGGCGATAAATTCTTTCTCCAGAACATCGTTGGTTTTTTGTTGAGATGCCATTTGGCCCGCGTCAGCCATGCGCCATCTCCTCTTCCGTATCGCCCATTTGATGGAAGGCATCGCTCACTTTGGCGTACATCAGCCCGAACTCGCTTGATGCGCGATTCCTTGGATAAGGCAGATCAACATCAATCGTTTCCTGGATGCGCCCCGGATGCGGTGTCATCACGATCACTCGTTCGGCAAGGAAAACCGCCTCCTCGATATTGTGAGTAATCATAAAGATTCCAATTCCGAGCTCCTGCCACATGCGCACCAGCTCTTGCTGCAAGCTCGCGCGTGTCAGCGAATCCACCGCTGCGAACGGCTCGTCCATCAGCAGAAAGTCCGGCTTGTTGACGAGCGCGCGTGCCACCGCCACACGCTGGCGCATGCCACCCGACAATTCATGCGGATAGCTGTCCGCAGCGCGCGCAAGGCCGACGAGATCGAGATATTCCAACGCCAGTTTGGCGCGCTCCGCCGCAGGCATTCCGCGCACGCTCAATCCGAACTCCACATTGCTGCGGGCCGTGAGCCAAGGAAACAATGCGTATTCCTGAAAAACCACGCCGCGATCCGGCCCTGGGCCTGTAATCGCGTTACCGTCAACTCGCACGGTGCCCTGTGTGGGCTGAAAATAGCCGGCCATCAGATTCAACAGCGTGGTCTTGCCGCATCCGCTCGGACCAATCGCGCAGACAAATTGTCCCCGGCTCAATGCAAGCGAGGCGCCCTGCAACGCCCACGCCGCACCTCCCCCGCTTGTCGAATACAATTTCGAGACCTGGTCTATTTCAATTGTACTGGCCATAGTTCCTCACGAAAGCTTCACGCGATCCGGCCGCACCGCTCGCATGAAGTCGTCCCTGATCGATTCACGCAGCAAGGTCCGGATATCACCCTTGGGCGCTTTCGAAATTCCGACTTCGATCGCCCATTTTGCATTCGTAACCATGCTGTCGAGAAGCTTGTCGCTGAGTTCGACGGTGAACTCGCTCAAGGCAAAGTCGTCTATCGTATGTTGCTTGGATGTCTTGGTCAGATCGGCGACGTAATCGACAATCTGCGCTCTTTCCTTCTCCATCGCCGTCTCGGCGTCGAACAGAGAGCGAAGCATGCGGCGCACCGCTTCAGGATTTTTTTCGACAGTGTCGGTATTGGTCAGCACCAGCCTGTGGTTCGACCATGACGAGGTGACGCCCTCGTTCGACAGCATCTTGATGAGGTCCGGAATCTGCTTCTGAGCAACCTGCCCCGAGCGAACGTTCCAGGCAAAGCCATCGATATCGCCACGCACGATGGCGTTGACCATGTCGGTCCCGCCGACGTTCATCATCTTGATATCGGCGAGGGAAAGGCCATGGGCGGCAAGATAGCGGCTTAGATAGTAATGGCCGCTAGTGCCGAACTGGGTGGCGATTGTCTTGCCCTTGAGATCCTTGGGGTCTTTGATGCCGCGGTCGGTGCGCACCGTCACCACCAGGTCCCACGAGCGGGTAAAGTCAGCGACAGCGATCATGCGATGGCCGCGCAAAGTGCCAAGCACGAACGGACTGTCCGTCGCAGTGCAAAAGTTAGCCCGCGAACTCATGACGGCTTCCATGGCAAGCCGGCCCGCCGTGTGCCGCGAAATCTCGGCCTTGAGTCCGTTCTTTTCCCAAAGCTTGAGTGCATCTGCCGCATAGAACAGGGCCCAACCATGTCCCTGACTTTCCGCGATGGTGACCGGGATCAGATCCGCGGCGGCAAAGGCGGAGGTCCGGCTGAGAATGGCGCCTGCGGCCGCGCCAAAAACCATATTTCGCCGGCTTATCAACGGCACTGTCATGGAGTCGCATCCTTCTAAGGGTGGCAGCACGTAACAGGTCGCTAAGGGCGGATAGGAACTCTCCGCATTAAACAATCATCATCGAGCGAATTTTTTTGTCAAACAATTAGTGGGACAAAATGTTATTTTTTAAAGGTACAATGTAGGTATCAATGTTTTATTTGTATCGATTGAGGATTGAAGATTCTCTTGGCCGCGCTGTCTCGCTTTCGCTGGCGTTCCTCAAGCTGACATTGCTGTTGCGTCCATAATCTGCCCTGCCTTCAGTTTTTCGGAGACGCCAAAATGTCGCCCCAGCCCGGCACGCAGTCGTGCCGAGCGCCGAACTGCGACTTCGGTGAACGCTTCGCGAAAACGGATACTCAATAGTTTAAGGCTGGAGCTTCTCAGGCAGGACAATCGGCCTGTAGCCTAAACTGCCACATGGAGACCCGCTCAGCAGGGCGCGGCGAATTCCCGCAACGTCAGGGCCGGAGGATGACCTTTGCCGCACTGAGCGTGCCAGCATCGATGCTGGCGAAGGCCTGAGCACCCTCAGAAAGCGGCTGCTCCTCGTACCACTTCAATTGTCCGAGCCGACCGCCGGCAATCGCCGCAACCGTCTGCTCGAAATCAACCGGGGTATAGCAATAGGATCCGGTGAAGGTGACCTCCTGAAGGGTCACCTTGCGGATGTCCAAGCCCTCGACGCCCGGCAGCAGGCCGAGATGAACGATCACGCCACCCGGACGGATCATGCGGCTTGCGGCGGCGCGAGAGCTCACCGCACCCACCGCATCGATCACAAGGTCGACACTGTCGTCCGCTGGCGCCTCTAAATCGCCCGGCGAATAGGCCTGAAAACCTTCCGCACGCAGCGTCTCCCGACGCAGCGGATTGGTTTCGGCAACGCGCAAATCCGCTGCGCCGAAATGTCTTGCCACCAGCGCCGAGGTGAACCCAATGGCGCCGCCGCCAATCACCACAATGCGTGCCGCCGCCAGCGGAAGATACAGCCGCTCCATCCCGAGGCGCACGGCATGCCAGGACACCGCGATCGGCTCCGCCAGTGCCGCATGCTCGATGGGCAGACTGTCCGGGATCGGCACCACATTGCGTTCAGGGACACGGACATATTCGGCAAACGCGCCCGGACGTGGCGGCATCGACAGGATTTGGCGTGTCGGCGAGAGGTGCCAGCGTCCCTCGATGGCATAGGGGCAGTTCGGATCGACAACCAGCGGATTGATCGTCACCCGCTCGCCAGTGCGTGACCCGGTGACAATACGGCCCGCAGCTTCATGACCGAGGATCAAGGGCGCAGGCCGGCGCGTATCGTGGCCGTGATAGGCATGCATATCGGAGCCGCATATGCCGACCGCTTCGACCTTGACAACAACCTCGTCAGACGCCGGCGAAGGATCGCTCTCCTCGCGCATTTCAAGCGCATTTGGACCGGTATAAACCAAGGCTCGCATCGCCTGCCCTCTTATTTTGCGGTAAACCCGCCGTCGACCGCAAGCGTCTGCCCGGTGATATAGGCCGAGGCATCCGAGGCAAAAAACACAATCGCACCTGCAAGATCATTCATCTCGCCATTGCGGCCGATCGCCGTCTGGCTCGCGACCCGTTGCACGCGCTCGGCATCGCCAAACACCGGCGCCGTCAACGGGGTTGGAAAGAAACCCGGCGCGATCGCATTGCAGGTGATGCCACGGCCCGACCACTCTTCCGCAATCGCCCGCGTGAGCTGCAGCACGCCGCCTTTGGCTGCGCCGTAAGGTGCGGAATTGGCAAAGGCACGCCAGCTCTGCAACGACGCGATGTTGATGATCCGTCCCCATCCCCGATCCGCCATGAGGGGCGCCAGTGCCTGCACCAGTAGGAACGGCGCACGAAGATGCACGGCCATGTGCAGATCAAAAGCCTCCGCGCTCACCTCCTGAAACGGTTGCCGCAGATTGACACCCGCAGCATTGACCAGAATATCGATTGAAGCGCCGGCAGTCTTCACCGCATCCGCCACTGCGGCGGGTGCGTCTGCTGCCGCCAGATCGGCAACCACGGTCAGCGCGGCAATGCCCTCGCCCGACAGCGCCGCGGCGGCCTCATCGAGTTCGGCCTTGCGGCGCGCCACCAACACAACAGCGGCTCCGGCAAGGCCAAGCGAGCGCGCCAGCGCCAGGCCGATCCCGCTATTGCCGCCGGTGACCAGCGCCGTCCGCCCCGTGAGATCGAAGAGAGAACCGAGCCGGGATGTCATTACACGCCGACCTGAACGCCGAGATCCATCTTCACGCCCGGCGCATACTTCGCCATCCGCACGTCGCTGGTGCGCGCATGAGCTTCCATGCCCTCAAGGCGCGAAATACGTGCGGAAATCGGAGCGATGGCCTGACATCCGGCGCGCGTCATGCGTTGCCAGGTCAGCGGCTTGAGGAACTTGTGCACCGATAGTCCGGCCGAATAGCGGGCCGCAAACTTCGTCGGCAGGATATGGTTCGGTCCCGACACCTTGTCTCCGAACGCCACATTCGTCTCTTCACCGAGGAAGAGAGAGCCGTAATTCGTCAGGTGTTCGCGCCACCAATCGAGATCCTGGCAA
This sequence comes from uncultured Afipia sp., assembly GCA_964384815.1. Classification (GTDB taxonomy): domain Bacteria; phylum Pseudomonadota; class Alphaproteobacteria; order Rhizobiales; family Xanthobacteraceae; genus Afipia. The sequence goes on from CAYLLZ010000001.1 coordinate 879,183, forward strand.
TGCACCTCGAGATGCTCGCTGGCATAGACGTCGGAGACTTGAACCATTTCCTCGCGCGAATCGCACAGGACGATTTCGCCGTAGTCCCGCCACGCCGCGCTCGCTGCCTCACGCGCGGTCGCCGGCAATTGCTCGATCAGGCCCGGCACAAGCCGCGCCACCTCATCGGCGATACGCCGGGACGATGTGATCAGCCAGGCCGGGCTCTCATGGCCGTGCTCGGCCTGCCCCACGAGATCCGCTGCGACGATCAAAGGATCGGCCGTCTCATCGGCGATCACCGCCACTTCCGAAGGGCCAGCGAATACATCGATGCCGATCTTGCCAAATAGCATGCGCTTGGCTTCGGCCACGAACTTGTTGCCGGGTCCCACGATGATGTCAGCCTTGCGGCCGGTGAAAAGCCCGAATGCCATTGCGGCAATCGCCTGCACGCCACCGACACACATGATAACGTCGGCGCCTGCCGCCTGCATGGCGTAAAGGACGTAGGGGTGAATGCCCTCCCCTTTGTACGGAGCGGAGCATGCAATCACCGTACGCACACCCGCCGCCTTGGCGGTTGCGACCGACATATAGGCCGATGCGATGTGAGCATAACGCCCCGCCGGAGCATAACAGCCTGCGGTATTGACCGGGACCCATTTCTGCCCGACCTCAACACCCGGTATCATCTCGTGCGCGAAATCCTGCACTGAATCGCGCTGCATTTCAGCAAACCGACGCACCTGGCTCGCAGCAAAGGTGACGTCGTCCTTGACCTGCTGCGGAACGTTGCGCGTGCGCTCTTCAATCTGAGCCGGGGTCAGAACGATGTCTCCCGACCATTTATCCAGATTCAACGCATAGTCGCGAACAGCCTGCTCGCCCCCAGCTTCGATCGCCGCAAGCATTTCATTGACGACCTTGCGAGCCGTCTCGGTCTCCGTCTCCGGAGTCTTGGCGGCCTTCTTCAAATAAGTCACGGACATGACGATCTACCTCTTTACTTGATCACGGATGCTTCCGGGATGGCATCACTCGGGGAGTCCTTCTCCTCGGCCTATTTCCTGTCGAACTCGGTCGCGAAGGCGCGCAACCTGGCATCGGCGGACACGCGCTTCATGAAATCGTCGGTAATGTAGGATTTCGGGTCAGGACCGGTTGCGACCGTGCCGACCTCGGTCAGGTATTTTCCGATCTTGTCGAACCAGCCATCCATCTCCGAGGCGCCATTGGCGCGCGACATCAGCTTCAGTTGTTCGTCGAGCGAGAAGGTCGGACGCAGTCTGAACTCCTCATCCATGGCCTTGGCAGTCGTTTCCAGTCCACCCTGCTTGTAGAAATCCAGCGCCAGCTTGCGCGCCTCGTCGGGATTGGCCTTTGCCCATGCCCAGCCACGCAGATACACAGCGAGGAACTTGGCGACTTCATCGGGATGCTCTTTGGCATAATCGGCACGCACGACCAGCGCGCCCGGCACCACTGCGCCTGCATCGGCACCGGAGCACAGGTACTTGGCGTTGGTGCGATCCTCGAGCGTGTAAGTGTTCGGAGCCCATACGCCGGCGATGTCACCGTTGTTCGATGTCAGCGCCGTGATGATCTGCGCCTGACCAAGATTGACAAACTGCATGTCGCCGGGAGCCAACCCGAACTTGGAGAGGCATTTGCGAGAGGCATAATCAACCGTCGAGTTTGTCGTCAGCAGCAGCCGTTGACCTTTGAGAAGCTTCGGGTTGGCCGCGATGGCGTCGTATTTGTCGCCACGCACCATCATCGCATTGGCCTTCGATTCATCGTTGGTGAGGCCGATCGTCAGGATGTGAAAGCGCGTCGCACCAAGAACCGCCGGGACCGAACCGGTCCCTCCGACGTCCCACGACTTCGCTGCGGACGCTGCAATCTGCGGCGCGCCCGCCGGGAACGTCGAAAAATTCGGCTTCAGATCGACTTCCTTCCACCACCCCTTGACGGTGGCGTAGTAGAAGGGAAGCGCCCAGTAGAGCGAGGGCTGGTAGCTGACGCCGATGGCCGATTCCGCTTTTGCTTGCGACGTCATTGTCAGCATGACTGCCGCCGTGACGACCTTCATTGTTGTCCAGGTTTTCGTTTTCCAGGTCATGAGGTTTCTCCCGTACTTTGTTGTTCTCTTTGCAAGGACCGCACCCTTTGCATGACGACAGGCCGCGGATCAGTGTTCCTGCTTTTCTTCTCGCAACGACTTCCAGACATGCGTGCGCAGGTGAACGAAGGATGCCTGGTCCATCACATCCTCGATCCTCGACAGCCGATCCCAGTTCTCGGCGTCGCGGATCGACTTGACGTCGACGGACTCTTTGATCCGCCCCGGACGGCGCCCCATGATCACGACGCGGTCGGCGAGATAGACCGCTTCCTCCACGGCGTGAGTGATGAAAAGCACAGTGCGGGGATTGACGCGCGCAAGCCGCACGAGTTCTTCCTGCATGACCACGCGCGTCTGCGCATCCAGCGCGCCGAACGGCTCGTCCATCAGGAGAACTTCCGGCTTCAAGACGTAAGCACGCGCGATCGCGACACGCTGCTGCATGCCGCCGGATAGTTGATGGGGAAAAGCATCGGCGTGCGACTGCAGACCCATCAGGTCGAGCGCATCCGCAATCAGAGCGTCCCGCTCCTGCTTCGGTAGCCTTTTATTCCGCAAGCCGAGGTCGAGGTTCTGACGCACTGTCTTCCACGGAAACAACGCGAAATTCTGGAAGACGACCGCCCTGTCCGGTCCCGGCTCGACCACGCGTCGCCCATTGAGAGTGACCGTGCCGGAGGTCGGCTGCTCGAAGCCGGCGACGATCCGCAGGCATGTTGTTTTCCCGCATCCCGAGGGGCCGACGATGGCCACGAATTCCTTTTCGGCGATCTCCAGGTCGATATCGTCAAGCACCTTGAGGCCGTTTTTGCCAGACCCAAAGAACTTGTTCACTTTGTCGAACTTGATCGCGCCCATTTATGCTGCCCTCACGCGCGTCCGCGCCTCCGGAGAATCGCGGCCTCGCCTTGCTGTAAAATCAGGTCGATCAACATGCCCGCGACGCCGATCGCGATCATTCCGGTCATCACGGTCGGCGTCGAAACATTCGCCTGGGCTTGAACCATCATGAAGCCGACGCCGCTCGCGGCGACAATCAGCTCAGCGCCGACCAGCGATTGCCAACCGAGCCCGGCGGCGACACGAAGCCCCGCAACGATCGAGGGCACCGATGCCGGCAGCAGAATTTCGAGGATGGTGCGGATATGCCCCGTACCCAGCATTCGTGACGCCTCGATCAGCCGGGGATCGACGAAACGCGCGCCGCGATAGGCATTGATGAGACAGGGCGGGAAGGCTCCGGCAAATATGATCAGGACGGGGCCACCAACTCCCGTACCGAACCAGAGCGCCGCAAACGGCACCCAGGCGATCGGAGCGATGAAGCGCAGTCCCTCGAAGATCGGCGAGAGGATGTCGTCGAGCAGACGAAACCAGCCCATCAGCAGGCCGAGCGGCAAGCCGATGAAAGCAGCAAGCAACATGCCATAGAGATAGCGCAGAGCGCTGGCCGCGAGATGCTCGGGCAATGTCGCCCCTGCAAACGGCACAGTCAAAAGCTCGGCGAGCCGCGACAGAACCTCGATCGGCGTCGGCAGAAACTGGTGCGGTACCAATCCGGAGAGCGGCAGCACCATCCATACGCCGATGAAAATCCCGAAACCCAACAGACCCCAGCCAAGGGTTTCGCGGAAAGACAGACGCCGATCCATCACGCCTGCCCTCCCGCGGCGACATTCCAGGCCAGCGCCTTGCGCTCGAACACGGCGAGCAGCCTGGTCGTGGCAAAGCCGAGCACGCCAACCGCGAGCATTCCGACCATGATCATGCCGGGATAAATATCCTGCTGCGCCATGTTCAGAACGAAGCCCAGCCCGACCAACGCACCGACCAGTTCGGCGGCAACGAGCGTCGTCCAGGCGGCCTGTAGCGAGAGACGCAGGCCGGTGAAAATCATCGGCGCCGCAGCGGGGATCAAAACCTCAATCACGAAACGCAGAGACGGCGTGCCAAGCATCCGCGCGGCCTCAATGGTCGGGCGCTCGATGGCCCGAATGCCGGAAAAGGTATTGATGACCGAAGGCACGAAGGCGGCAAACCAGATCACCATGACCTTGGCGGCATCACCCAACCCCAGCCACAGAATGGCGAGCGGAATCCAGGCCAGGGGAGGAATGGGACGGATAATCAGAAAGACAGGATTGACCGCGGCTTCGACGCGGCGGCTCCGGCCCATCGCGAGGCCAAGGGGCACACCGGTGGCGATAGCCACCAGAAATCCGACAATGACGAGAAAAAGGCTGTGGGCTGCATGAACGAGGAGCGTGGCGCCGGCGTAGCCACGCAACGTGATCTGCACGAACGACTGCCAGAAATCGCCGGGTGACGGAAATCGTCCCGCCGACAGAATCCCGGCACTAGTCAGCAGGAACCAGAGTCCCACCAAAACGGTGAATGTCGCCAGTCCGATCCACACACGTCGTTTCAGCATCACGGATCTCTATATCGACGTTTTTATGAATGCGCTTTCATGCTAAGTGGACGGTATCGACCATGTCAATGACCATGTTCTACACGATAAACCAGCGCTTCTTGATTTCCTTCAGGAATCTTATATGAAAAATCTTTCATTGGACCGCCGCAGGAAAATGAAGATGCACAAGAAGGTCCGGCTGCAGGACGTCGCACGGGACGCCGGGGTCTCGCCGGCAACCGTGTCGCGCTCCATTTCTCAGCCCGAATTACTGACCCCGGACACCCTCGCCCGCGTGCGCTCAAGCGCCGCCCGCCTCGGCTATGTGCCCGACGGGGCCGCGCGCGCCCTCGCCTCCGGTCGTTCGATGACAATCGGCTGTGTCATTCCCACGCTCGATAGCGCGATCTTCTCTCGGACACTCCAATCCATGCAGGTCACGCTCGCGCGGCAGAACTACCAGCTTCTCGTCGCCTCGCATGAATACAATGCTACAGCGGAAGCTGAGGCGATCCGATCGCTTCTGGCGCGCGGCGTGGACGGTCTGATGGTTGTCGGCGCCCAGCGCTCCGAAGCGACGTGGGATCTGCTGCGCACGTCCGGGGTTGCCGTTGCATTGACCTGGTGCGGCAATGAGCGGTTCGACTCCATTGTGGTCGACAATGAAAGGGCCGGGCGTCTGGCCGCCGAACACCTCATTCAGCTCGGCCACAAGCGTATTGGCGTGGTGATCGGGCCCAGCCGCTTCAACGACCGGCAGGCCGCTCGACTTGCGGGAATACGCAAGGCCCTTCTCAAGGCAAAATTCGATCTGCCGGAGTGGCGCATCACAGAGCAGCCGCTGACCCTCGCCGGCGGCCGTACCGGCTGCGCGCGGATGCTGGCGCTTGAGAATCCTCCAACCGCCGTCATCGGCGGCATCGATATTCTCGCTATCGGCTGTATTGAGGAAGCCCATTCGCGCGGCTTGTCGATCCCAAAAGCGCTATCAATCGTCGGGATCGACGACCTCGAAATGTCCGGTCACATCTTTCCGCCACTGACCAGCGTGCACCTGCCCGTCGACCGCATCGGCGAAATCGCAGCCAACTCGCTCCTTGAGCAAATCGGCGGACGGAAAAATCCCACGCTGATCAACCTGCCGATCGCGCTCGTCTCCCGCCAATCCGTTGCGCAGCTTTAGCTTAGCTCCTTTCTTATCCGCCCGACTTGATCTGCTCACCGGCGACCCCAGGCGCTTCCGGAGGGATGCTCGGATCTCGTGATTTTGGCGGCGCGTTGTCGACCTTTTCCACGACGGCTTTTGTTTCAGGATGTTTCCCAGCGCGCTCTCGTGCTCGCTCTATATCGCTTTTGTCTGACATTATAGGTCTCCGGTCACCAGCCCATGACAGCATCGGTTTTGATGCAGCGTATCCATCTCCACATCATGCCTAGCTGCTGGCCTCCTTTGTTCGCCGGATCGCAATCGATTTGTTCTTGGGCCTGGCGCGGAATGTTTTTGTCGGCGTCTTTTTACCGAGCTTCTTCGCTCTCTTCTTGGGCAGTGCCCAAAGAGATCTACCAACGAGACTTTGCGGCATTGCCATATCCTTTAATAGCGCACGACGCGTAGAAGCCCGGCTCAAAATACGAGCCTCCTGTTACGCCGGCGTTTATGCTGCCGATGCTTTTCGATTTACGCCCTTGCGCATCGCCACAGTGTTCAGCTTGGTATTCGCGGCATGTTCCTCGTTCAGATTCGTCGTAAGCAGGCGGACGATTTCCTCGTGGCCTGCACTCTCCGCCCACGCGATGAGCGTTCCATACCGACAAATCTCATAATGCTCGACAGCCTGACAGGCAGCCACGATAGCGGCATCAAGGACTGCCTTGTCTTCGACCTCGCCCGCAATTTCATCGCCTTCCTTGAGAATACCGTCGATCGCGGGACAGTTGGTGCCCTTCACCTGTTGCCCCAGCTTCTTGAACACCTGCTCCAGCCGGCCAATCTGTTTGTGAGTTTCTTCCAGATGATTTGTCAGACCTGTGGTCAGGTCGCGATTGGTCGCCTTTTCGATCATGCTCGGCAGTGATTGGGCGATCTGGTTCTCGGCGTAATAAATATCCTGCAATCCGTGAAGAAGCAGGTCGTCCATTGTTTTGATGTCCTTGGTGAAAATACCCATGGGATCCTCCGTTTGCGACGGTGGAACGCATGTGCATGCGGCAAGTTCCTGGCTTGGAAATGCGTTTGGATCGCCCGCGCAGGTTCCTCAAAACTTACAATTCTTTGCTGTTGCAGCCTCGCCTGTTGGGGCGCAGCATAGCTTTATCACCGCAGGGCTTCGGCATTCAGCGGTGACGAAAGATCGGTCGTCTCCTGCCTCTTTCTCCGACAATGGGAGGCGCTTATGACGCCAAATGAACCCGTCAGAAATCCACGGCAGAACGAATTGGCGCTGGAGAAGAAGCATCTCCGGGTTCTGCTCGATGACGACCCTACGCCAAAACAACGAACTGCAGCCGAGCATCGCATCGAGGAAATTGAGGTTGAGTCCGAAATCGACGGGTGGCTGTCGTCGCAAGGCCTGCAGCCGCCTAAATAAAAGGCCGCTATTCGTCCAGTTCGGCTAAGCTTGGTACGGAACTTGACTGCCTATATTCAGTTGTTGCCCGTCAATCTTCGATATGCGGAGAATGCATATGGCACGGCCGAATACTGCTACGGCAGCAGTCCCGCCTTCCGGCTTGCAGTCCGTTGAACTGACCGTCAACGGCACCAAGACAAAGCTCGATATTGCGCCCTGGACCACCCTGCTTGATGCCTTGCGCGACCGTCTCGATCTTACCGGCACTAAAAAAGGATGCGATCACGGCCAGTGTGGTGCCTGCACCGTGCTGGTGGATGGCCGACGGGTCAATTCCTGTCTGACGCTCGCAATCATGAAGGATGGCGCCGAGGTCACGACCATCGAAGGTCTTGCCTCCGACGGCGTCCTGCATCCCGTGCAGCAGGCTTTCATCGATCGTGATGCCTTTCAGTGCGGCTACTGCACGCCCGGCCAGATTTGCTCGGCGGTTGGCCTGATCGCCGAAGGCAAAGCCAAAACCGCTGATGACATTCGTGAAATGATGAGCGGCAATATCTGTCGCTGCGCGGCCTATCCCAACATTGTCACCGCGATCCAGCAGGCCATGGGTGCGTCATGATCAATTTCCAGTACTCACGCGCGACAAATATCGCCGATGCCATGAAACAGATCGCAGCCGATTCATCGGCCAAATTCATTGCCGGCGGCACCAACCTCATCGACCTGATGAAATACGATGTCGAGCGCCCCGCTCATCTGATCGATATTTCACACCTGCCGCTGACCGGCATCGAGGAGACATCCGAGGGCGGGCTGAAGATCGGAGCCATGGTGCCGAACTCCGATCTGGCATGGCATCCGCTGATCACGGAGCGCTACCCTCTTCTTTCAAGCGCGATTCTTGCCGGAGCGTCGGCGCAACTGCGCAACATGGCGTCCACCGGCGGCAACCTGCTGCAGCGGACGAGATGCTTCTACTTCTATGATGTGACCACGCCGTGCAACAAGCGCAAACCTGGCTCCGGCTGTTCCGCGATCGAGGGCATCAATCGGGTCAACGCAATCCTTGGCACCAGTCGGTCCTGCATCGCGACCCATCCCTCCGACATGTGCGTCGCGCTGGCTGCCTTGAACGCCAAGGTTCATATCGCCGGTCCCAAAGACGAACGCACGATTCCGATGAAAGATTTTCATCGCCTGCCCGGCGATACGCCGGAGCGCGACACCAATCTCGATCGAACGGACATCGTCACGGCGATCGAGTTACCACCGCAAGGCTTCCGCTCGAACTATACCTACCTCAAGATCCGCGACCGCCTGTCCTATGCCTTCGCGCTGGTTTCGGTTGCGGCGGCGCTTGATCTGGACGGCGACACGATCCGTGAAGCCCGGCTGGCGCTCGGCGGCGTCGCCCATAAGCCATGGCGCAATCCTGAAGCCGAAAGGGCGTTGAAAGGACAGCCTGCAAGACAGGAGAGCTTCGTTCACGCAGCCGACATCGTCCTGCGCGACGCCAAGGGATTCGATCACAACACTTTCAAGATTGATCTTGCCCGCCGCTCTATCGTTCGTGCCCTGACGCAGGCCGCGAGGGGCACGCCTCAGTCGCAGTCCGACAAGAAAATCGCATGAGCAGGCCATGGCACGCACCCCGAAGCCGCGACTTTGCGATACCGGCATCAGCCGGCGGGGCGTGCTTCAGGGCGCAATCGCGGCAGGTGTTTTTGGACCCGGTGCATTCGACGGCACCGCCGCACCCTTGATCATCCATCAGGCGAGAACAACCATGGCGACATACATCGGTACAGCGACTTCCCGCGTCGACGGGCGCGACAAGGTCACCGGCGCCGCGCGATATGCCGGCGAGTACACCGTGCCAGACCTCGTCCATGGCAGCGTGGTGACGTCAACCATTGCCAAGGGCCGGATCGTCAAACTCGACATCTCCGAGGCGATGAAGGTCGAAGGCGTCGTCGCCATCCTGTCGCACAAGAATCGCCCGCCGATGGCGGGCAATGACAAGGCCTACAAGGACGACGTCGCACCGAAGGAAGGATCGCCCTACCGGCCTCTTTATGACGATGAGATCAAGTTCAACGGCCAGCCGGTCGCGCTGGTGCTGGCGGAAGATTTCGAAACTGCGACCTACGCCGCCTCGCTCGTTCGCATCGAATACGAAGAGCAGCCGCACGTCACCGACCTTGACCAGCAGCTTGGCAAGACAGTTGTGCTCGACGCGCCCGCCAAGCCGCGAGGCGATGCCGCCAAGGGCTTCGCGACCTCGGATATTCGCCACGAGGCCAACTATTATGTGCCGATTGAACACCACAATCCGATGGAACTGTTCGCCTCCACGGCGCTGTGGCAGGACGGCAGGATCACGGTTTACGACAAGACCCAGGGCGTGCAGAACGTCCAGCGCTACCTCTGCGGCGTCTTCCAGGCCAAGCCCGATGAGATCCGTGTGATGTCGCCCTATATGGGCGGTGGCTTCGGTTCGGGTCTGCGACCGCAGTTTCAGGTCGTGCTCGCAGTGCTTGGCGCACGCGCCATCAGGCGATCCGTCCGCATCGTATTGACCCGGCAGCAGATGTACACCGTCGGTTATCGTCCGGCCATGCTCCAGCGCATTCAGCTTGGCGCCAATGAAGACGGCACGCTGAACGCGATCACCCATGACGCCACGACCATCACCTCGCAATATGAAGACTTCCATCGTCACGAAACCACATGGTCGGCCCAGCTCTACAAGAGCAAAGCCGCGCGCTACGAGCACAAACTCGCGCGCCTCGATCTGCCGACCGCTTGTGACATGCGCGCGCCGAGCGCCGCCACCGGAGTCTATGCGCTCGAATCCGCGATGGACGAACTGGCAGTCGCGCTCAAAATGGACCCGCTCGAACTGCGTCTGACGTGTTACTCCGACCGTGATCAGACGACCGGCCTGCCCTACAGCAGCAAGAATCTGCGCGAGTGCTATCATCATGGCGCAGAGGCGTTCGGCTGGGGCAAGCGCAATCCAACGCCACGCTCGATGCGCGACGGCAGTGACCTGATCGGCTGGGGCATGGCCACCGGCATCTGGGAAGCACTGCAGGTTCCGATCTCGGTGCGGATCGTTCTGACGTCCAACGGGCACGCCGAGGTATCGTGCGCGACCTCCGACATCGGCACCGGCACCTACACGATCATGGCGCAGGTCGCTGCCGATATGCTCGGGCTGCCGATCGACAATATTTCGATCAAACTCGGCGATTCCACCCTGCCGCAATCGCCGGTAGAAGGCGGCTCATGGATCGCGGCCTCGGTATCCAACGGCATTGTCACCACGAGCAATGCCGTTCGGGATGAACTGTTGCGACTGGCGCAGGCGATACCGGATTCGCCGCTGAAAGGCGTCAAGGTCAACGATACGATATTGGCCAACGGGACGATCGCCTCGAAGAAGAACCCGCACAGCACGATTTCAGTTGCCGATGCAATGCGGCATGCCGGTGTTGAGAGAATCACGCAGGAGAAAGCCACCAAATTCCACGACGACGGCGCCCACGCGCACAACACTCACTCAGCAATCTTCGCCGAGGTGAAGGTGGACGAGCAGCTTGGTGTCATTCGCGTCACGCGCCTTCTGAGCGCGGTTGCCGCCGGGCGTATCCTCAATCCCAAGACCGCACGCAGCCAGATCATCGGCGGCATGATCTGGGGCATGGGGATGGCATTGCACGAAGAGACGCTGATCGACCACCGCTTCGGCCGGGTGATGAACGCGAACATCGCCGAGTATCATGTCCCTGTGAACGCCGATGTTCACGATGTCGAGGTGATCTTCGTCGACGAACAGGACGATATCGTGAACCCCATGGGCATCAAGGGGCTCGGAGAGATCGGCATTGTCGGCGTCGCAGCGGCCATCGCCAATGCGGTCTATCACGCTACCGGGAAACGGGTTCGCGACTTGCCGATCACTCTCGATAAGCTGACACGCGAAGCCTAGATACGATTGATCTTAGGCAAAGCAGATGGGTAGACTCGCACATCCGATCGGGCCGAACGCCACCCATCTGTGCATTGATATGCAGCATTTGTTCGCAGCAGAGGGACTATGGCCCGCCCCCTGGCTTGACCGTGTATTGCCGGTCGTTGCCAGTCTTGTCGAAATATGCCCGGCACGAACAGTCTTCACGCGATTTCTGCCGGCGAAGGATCCGTCTTCAGCTCCCGGCCGCTGGGCCGCGTACTATAAAAAATGGCAAGGCGTGACCCTCGAACATCTCGACCCTAGATATCACGAGCTTGTCCATCCCCTGACAAACTACACGCCGCCTGCGTCGCTCTTCGATCGCCCGACTTATTCCGCCTTCGCCAATGGAGCGCTCCATGGCCTGCTGAGAGCAAAGAATATCGATACTCTCGTCGTGTCCGGCGCGGAGACGGATGTCTGTGTGCTTTCGACCGTGCTGGCGGCAGTCGATTTGGGATACCGCACCATCCTGGTTGAAGACGCCTTGGCAAGCTCATCGGATCGCTCCCACGATGCGGTCCTCGATGTCTATCGCAGCCGGTTTGATATCCAGATCGAAGTCGCACAGGCAGAAGCGATCAAGGAATACTGGGCGGCGGCGTGACGGCGGCAGGTTCAGGGCGGGTCCTCATATGCAGGGCGGAACCTCACGACAGGACCCGGATTGTTCCTTTGTTTCGGAGGGACAAGAGATGAGCGGACATCCCAAGCCACCTTACCCAAGTCAAAGCCAGAACATGCCCGGCTTGACATCGAAGATGAATCCCAAGCCCGATCATGGCGAGGCCAGTTACAAGGGCTCAGGCCGGCTGCAGGGAATGAAGGCCATCATCACCGGCGGCGATAGCGGGATCGGAAGAGCTGTCGCGATCGCATTTGCGCGCGAAGGAGCCGATCTTCTCATTGCCTATTTGTCGGAGGACGAGGATGCGCTGGAGATCAAGGAGCTCGTCGAAAAAGAAGGACGGAAGTGCATCCTGGTCGCCGGCGATCTGCAGAATTCCGGGCACTGCCGCGCGGTCGTGAAGAAAGCGGTCGATGAGTTCGGGCAAGTCGACATTCTTGTCAACAATGCCGCGCACCAGGCGACCTTCAAGGCGATCGAGGATATCGACGATGAGGAATGGGAGCTGACGTTCCGGGTCAACATCCACGCGATGTTCTATCTTGCCAAGGCTGCCGTTCCGCACATGAAGCCGGGAAGCGCCATCATCAATACGGCGTCGATCAATTCGGATATGCCCAATCCGATCCTGCTGGCCTATGCAACGACCAAGGGCGCGATCCAGAATTTCACCGGCGGCCTGGCGCAGATGCTTGCGGAGCGTGGTATCCGCGTCAATGCGGTTGCGCCCGGTCCAATCTGGACGCCGCTGATCCCCTCCACCATGCCGGACGATGCCGTTCGCAAATTCGGCGAGCAGGTACCGTTGAAGCGTGCAGGTCAGCCGGCAGAACTGGCGACGGCCTTCGTGATGCTGGCCGATCCCCTCTCCAGCTACACCTCCGGAACAACGGTTGCCGTGACCGGTGGCAAACCCTTCATTTGACCATGCTTTGCGGAGTAACCGTCACCTGATCGCATAAGATCACGGTTAGCGCGGGGATGCGACCCCACGCGCTTTGCTGTGATCGTCCTCGTTGGACCTGCTCACCGCCAGCCTGAAAGCAATATTCAAATAACGTCTTCCAAAATTCACTTGCTGTGCGGCTGATGCAGGCTCTTGGAGCTCAACAGCTCGTTAATGGCAATTGAGCGCTCCAGCGATTCCGCTTTCTTCAAAATGGCGTCGCGCGCACGTCCGGGAGGACGCTTGGCAGCTTCATCGCGCGCTTGCTCGGCAAGTATCTTCCATTTCTGCTCGAACGGCATTGACTGGCCCATCACTGCGTTCCTCGTGCAGGTATCTCGTGAAAGAGAGAACAGGTACTATGCTGAGCTTTTATTCCGCCGATAGCGAGTCATTTTTAAGCGAGGAGCAGAGGCCCGCTGGCTTTCCGGGTGCCTCTCTCAATCTCACCATCGTGGAGGACAACCTCTCTGCTGCCGTGATCGACAATGGAATAATTTGCTAATCTCATAACCGCCTTCCCAGGTACGTTGAACAGCATCCGTTCTTCATGCCTGACGAATGCCGGCCTTCAGGCTAATATCTGCAATAACTTAAGAGCATCGGCCGGAGCCGCGCTTTTCTGGTCATTGTCGAAATAGACATAGACGTCGCAGCCTTGCCGCTTCCAGGACCGTATCCGCTGCGCCCATTCAGTGAGCTGTCTCGGAGAATAGTGGTTCCGATAGTCCCCGCGCGGGCCATGACCGCGAACATAGACAAAATCGGCAGTCCGCCTCCACGGCGCCGGCGCATCATGATGGTCTGACAAACAAAGCGAAATATTCTCTCCTGAGAGGAGACGGAAGACGCGCGGACTGTACCAACTGGGATGGCGGAATTCGAAACTGTAGCGCCTTTTCTTGGAGAGAAATTTGAGAAACGCCGACAGCCGATCGGGATCGGCTTCAAAATGCGGAGGAAGCTGAAACAGGATGGGGCCGATTTTGCCGCCCAGAAGCGAGACGCGTTGCTCAAGCAGTTTCAGGCTGTCACCGCTGGAGGCGGACAATCGCTTCCAATGGGTGATGTATTTCGAGGCTTTCCAGGCGAAGACAAAATCGTTGCCGGTTTGCTTGCGCCAGTTTCGCACCGTTTCAGGGCTCGGCGTCCGGTAAAAAACACCGTTGAGCTCCGTCGTCTCGAACTGGCTGGTGTAATATTGAAGCTGGTTTTTCAGGGGCAAGCCCTGCGGGAAAAACGGCCCGCGCCATGAGGCATAGTGCCATCCGGACGTTCCTATCAGGACGCGGGCCATCTCTCGTCACACCGCAGGAGTTCGATTGTCGGCGGAGTGATCGCTCATTTCTTGTCCAGATCCTGCGCCATCTGCAGATGGTGCTGGAGGGCGGGAAGAGTCTTGCCCGCCCAATCTTTCAATTTGGCATTATCGCCGCCCTTGGCATAACGCTCGAACAGTGAAACCGCATCCTTGTGCGCGGAGACCTGCATCGAGCTGTAGGCTTTTGCAAACTTATCCGGCTGTGGGTCATTCAGCTTATCGAGTTTGCTTTGCGCGGAACTGTCCAGCTCCGTCGGAATCTGGGCCTGAACCGCGCCGCTGCTCACCAGTTCCTTGAGCTCCGTGCTGGTCTTGGTGTGATCCGCGATCATCTGTTCGGCAAAGGTTTGCTCGGCTGGCGTTCCTTTCTGTCTTGCAAGCTGGCTGGACTTGATTTCCAGCATGTCGCTCATGGCCGCTTCCTTGACGAAGTCCGCCGTGGTCGGCGCAATTCCCAACGCAGAATTGACGCCGGTCTTTTCTCCGACCGATTGCGCGAAGACAGGCGCGGTGGCGAGGACGAGAATGGCGAGAGCAGATGCGAGCTTCATTTTAAACATCCCTTGTTCCTTGAAAGATACAAGGCCCCAACCTGACCTGCGCAGGCGTGTTCCAGCCTTTGGACCATCGGCCTGGTTGCGAAGGAGTCCGGGATTCGAAACCTCCGGCGGAAGGCTCAGTTTATTTGGGATTGGGCTCTTGCAACCCCTTCCCGGGGTTTTCGAACCTCCCCTCCTGGGAGAGCCTGACAGCGTTGGCGAGCGCATGGGCAACGTTCAGCGTGTCCTGCTGAAACTCCGAATCCTGATCAAGCTGATCATGCGAGACGGCATAGGGCTCCATGTAACCGATATAGCCGTCGCTCTCGGCGCTCCTGCCTGCGGAGATCAGGGACATATCCGTCAGCCAGTCTGCGAGCGAGCGGCGTAACGTTTCCGCGCCGACACTGTCGCCATGCACGACAAGACCAAAATGCCGCCCGGCAAGATGCCTCGGGTACGGCCAGCCTTGCAGCTCAAGCTGCTTGGCTTCGGTCACGGTCTTGCCATGGGTCGAGGTCGGATCCGGGTTGCCACCATCGGCGCAAACGAGCCGGTCCATCATCGCTTTCAGCACGGTAGGCGCATGATACCAATGAACCGGCGTGACGATGAGGATGCCATGCGCGGCAACCCACAGCGGGTAAATCTCGTTCATCCAGTCGTCGGTCTGGCCCAGCGAATAGTTCGGATAGCAACTGCACGGCCAGTGACAAAGTGCCATCGAGGTTGAGACGCATGATTTGCACGGATGGATCTGCCTGCCGAACTCCGAATTCAGTCGCGACAGATCAAGGACATCGACCTCAAACCCTTCCTTCAGGAACACGGGTTCGGCCAGCTTGATCAGACGCCACGTCTTGGACATTTCTCCCGGGCAGGTATGCTCGCTGCGAGGCGAGCCGTTGATGATCAGAATACGGGGCGCTTCGTTGGCGCTGTCATGCCGGCGCTGCGCATCCTGAATGGCCTTGGAGGCCGCGAGCCAGTCCACCGAGATGTCATAGTCGGGATCGGAAAATCCGGGGCCGGCCTTTCGGGTCAAAGGCGATTTGCGGGAGTTGCTATAGGCATCCCACGCCGCCGCGGCGATGGCGTCAATCTCTCCTTCGAGCTGCTGAAAGACCGGATCGGCAAAACGTCGATGATAGCGGTCGATAAATTCACTGCGAGTGAGCCTGACGGGCGGCATTCCTTTCCGAACGTCAGGTGCCTTCATTCATGGATCTCCCGTGTTCATAACGGGTAATGTTCGCCACAAATGGAGGTTCCAGAATCCGGCAGTCATTTAATTCACTGAAGGCCGGCAAACGCTTATACGATGAGGCAAAGAAAAGCCCGGCGCGGCGAAGCGCAGGGCCAAGTCTGGGGAGGGATTAAGAGTTAAGAGCGTTAGCCGCCACCAGCCTTGCTGGCTCCGGGGGCCGACGACTTCGGATTCGACTGCGAGGCATCGCCGCCAGCGGTCGGGTTGCCTGGAACACCGCGCTTGGCGTCCGTCGAAGTCCCCTTCGAAGCATCAGGCGGCGCCATTTTTCCGTTTTCCATCTTTGTCGCGGGCTTCGTGGTTGTGGTGGTGCCGGTCTGCGCCATCGCCGGAACTGCAAAGGCAGCGACGCAAACGGCCGTGATCAGAGTCTTCTTCATGCTTGCTCTCCTTGGTTTCAACAGTGTGGAAACCAGACCACGCAAAGCATGTTCCTCAAAAGCTCAGCCTAGGAGTTCGCCCAAGTTCCAACTATCAGGATCTCACCTTAAGGATGGGAACACGATGATGCTTTAAGCGGCCGCGATTGCTGACTCAAGCATGTCCAACCGATCCTGCCCCCAGAACAGTTCACCGTTGAAAACATAAGACGGGGAGCCGAACACGCCGGCACTCACCGCATCGTCCGTGTACTTCCGATACAATCTCTCCACATCGGGCACATTCGCCGCGGCGAGGATCGCGTTCGCATCAAGATCGCAAGCGGAAAGAATACGCCGCAACTCGGCCGGATCGGAAATGTCCCGCTCCTCACACCATTCCGCCCGAAGAATGGCCTTGTAGAGCGGCACAATCGGCAGCTTCATCACATCCGCCGCAATGACGATGCGTGACGCGGCATCGGCATTAGGGCACATGTATTTCGGCATCGGATTGACATGGATGCCGAGCGTCCGACACCAGCGCTTCAGTTCGATAATCCGGTAGGCCTGCCGTTCCGGCGCGCGGTCGCTCAGGAGTTGACCTCCCGTTCGTCGATAGACGTCCGGAAGATCAACCGGCATGTACCGTATGGATATGCCGTGTTTAGCGGCGATCCGTTCGAGCCTGTCCGCGCCGAGATAGGCCCAATCAGAGTTCATCCAGAAATAATAGTCGATTTGCATCAGGACGCCGCGTTCGCAGTGACCGCGGAGGCCGAATTCAGAGGCTTCGAAGGCGTCGCATATTTCGATGCCCCGTGCATTCGCCAGGCGCTGAAGAAGGCGATGACGGCGAGTGCGGACAGATACCACACGACATACTGCGGATCGCCGCCATTGCGTGCCAGCAGCCAGGTCGCGATGATCGGTGCAAGACCGCCGCCGAGCGCACCGGAAACCTGCACCGCGAGCGAGATGCCAGTATATCGCACTTCCGGCGGGAACTGGCTGGAGAACAGCGATCCCTCCGGACCGTACAGGCAGCCGTAGACGAGACCAATGGCAACCATCATGGCGACGTTGATCCAGTAAGCGTCCTTGGTGCCGAGCAGGTTGAAGAAGATCGGCGCGCAGATGACGATGCCGACCGCTCCGATCATAAAGACGCGCTTGTGTCCGATCTTGTCGCCGAGAATGCCGAACAGCGGCATACTGAACAGCACCACCGTCGCGCCCCAGATGGTGGCGTCAAGAATAACGGTGCGTGGAATGGCAAGCGTTCCGGCGGCATAGGCGAGCGAGAAACTCGCGACCGTATAAAACCAGGTCACCTCGGCCAAGCGCGCGCCGATCACGGTCAGCACCTCGCGCGGATAGTTGCGGCAAACCTCGGCAACCGGCACCTTCACTTCGCCGCCCTTGCTCTTCATCTGCTCGAAATCCGGCGACTCAGCGACTTTGACGCGGATAAACCAGCCGATCACCAACAGCACGACGCTGGCCAGGAACGGCAGGCGCCAACCCCACGACAGCATGTCCTTTTCAGGCAAGGTCGCCACCATGCTCATCGCCAGCGAGGACAGGATCAGTCCGGGCGCGACGCCGGCTTGCGGCAGACTGCCAAACAAGCCCTTCTTGCCTTCCGGCGCATGCTCGACGGCCATCAGCACCGCGCCGCCCCATTCGCCGCCGACCGCGATGCCCTGAAGGAAACGCATCGCCACGAGCAGCACCGCCGCCCAGTAACCGATGCTCTCATAGGACGGAATCAGACCGATCATCATGGTCGGCACGCCCATCAGCACCAACGTGATCAACAGCATCGATTTGCGCCCGACCCGATCGCCAAAGTGGCCGAACACGATGCCACCGAGCGGACGGGCGAAGAAGCCGACCGAATAGGTCGCGAACGCCGCCAGCGTGCCGGTCACAGGATCGAAGCTCGGGAAGAAGATCTTGTTGAAGATCAGCGCCGCCGCGGTGCCATACAGAAAGAAATCATACCACTCAATGGTGGTGCCCATCATGCTGGCAAGGCCTGCAGTGATGTAATGGCGACGCCCTCGCTGAGGCCCGGAGCCTTGTGTCGAAGAATGAGTTGCACTCATGATTGTTTGTCCCCCCTTGTTCGATGTTTTTGAAATATTTGTCCTGGCAACATCCGCACGAAGCGCGCGGCAGGCAGATGGTTTCCACCTACTGCGCGCCCGAGCGCTTCGCCTTCGATTACCGCGTCGCCGGCATTGGCACGGCGGCATCCGTCTGCCGGCACCAGTAGTCAAACGTCCCTTTGACGATCGATGGCTTGAGCAGATAATCGTGCGCCTCCTTGGCAAGCGCATCATCCACCGGAGTCAATGGCCCGAATGCCTGGGCACGAATCTGCATTCGCGCGGCCCGCTCGAGATACACCGACAGATACGTCGCCTCCTCGATCGAGGCACCAGCGGTGAGATAACCGTGGTGGGCAAGAATGATCGCGCGCTTGTCTCCCAGAGCTTCGGAGATGAGGACGCCTTCCTGATCTGCAATCGGCACGCCCGGCCATTCCCCAAGGAAAGCGCAATCGTTGTGCAGAGGCGTCATATCCATTTGCGCGATAACAAGCGGCTGGCGCGCCGCAGCCAGCGCCGAAGCCCACGGCGAATGCGTGTGGATCATCGACATGACATCAGGCCGGGCATCATAAACCCAGAGATGAAAGCGCGTCGCCGGATTGGCCATTCCATCGCCGCTCAACGTATTGAGATCGCGGTCCACTTCGATGAAATCGTCTGGCGTCGCCTCATCGAACCCCAGGCCGAAACGCAACGTCCAATAGGCGCCAGCGCGCTCCGAGCGGAAAGATATCTGTCCGGCAAGCCCCGCCTCCTGGCCGGTCATCGCCAGAATCCGGCAGGCATAGGCCAGCGTTTCTTTGTCGGTGCGTTTTTTGCCCTTGAGATGCTGGCTCATCTCGCGCGTAGCGCGATCATCGAAATATTCCTTGGCCCGCAGTTCGACATTCATTCGGCTTCTCCCTGAACCGGCGTGCGAGCGACATGAAATCGATCGCACCTTTTAAATTGGAATGAGTATGAGAGCCGCGTAATCGCCATGCCATGAAGCAAAGCTCATAGCTGAGATGAGAGGCCTCGCCTTATCGCACCGCAGCAACAACAAATGCCTGACGCAGAGCCGCGCGGTTCCGGGCACGCTCACGGCTCGTGCCATCACAGTTCAAGCACCAGTTTGCCCATCGCCCTCGATACGCATACCAGCAGCGTGTGGGCGCGCTCCTCGACCCGCAGGGCCAGGTCGCGGTGGATCGGTTCGCCGGCGACGTACTTGACCCGGCAGGTCCCGCAGACACCGCCCTCGCAGGCGGCATCAACAACGATGTCATTCTCGCGCAGCACCTCGAGCGCGCTCTTGTTTTCCGGCACATCGAGCACCTGCCCGGTGGACTGGATCTCGATCTGGAATGGCTCGCCACGCTGCCGCTGGTCGGCGGGCACTCCCTCGAAATGCTCGATATGGATCGTGTCGACGGCAAACCCGGCGTCACGCGCGGCAGCTGTCACCCCATCCATCAACCGCTGCGGGCCGCAGCAATAGACGTGCGTGCCGGCGGGAGTCCGCGCGAGCGTCTCGGCGATATCGAGCCGGCTGCCGGGCATTGCGCTCTCATGCAGGACGATTTCATCGGGCCCGCATAGCCGCTGCAAATCGCCGGCAAACGCCATGTCAGCCCGTCGCTGCGCGCAATAGTGCAGCCGGAAGCGGGCCCGCGCGCCTTTCAGCGCATGAACCATCGCCAGCATCGGCGTGATCCCGATGCCTCCTGCGATCAGGAGATGGAATCCCGCTTCGGATGCAAGCGGGAAATGGTTGGCCGGATGGCTGACGAACACCTTGTCGTCGGGACGCAGATCGTGCATGGCGCGCGAGCCGCCGAGCCCGTGATCTTCACGCAGCACGCCGAGGCGGTAGTGGCTGTTGTCGGCCGGATCGGAGCACAGCGAATAAGGCCGCCGCATCCCGTTGGCCAGTAGCACCGTCACATGCGCGCCGGCCTCGAACGGCGGCAGGTCCGGCCGCGTCTGGTGGACCAGCGTGAAGCTCTTGATCCGGTCGGATTCCTCGCGGATCTCGGCTATCCGCATCTTGAGCAGGAGTTTCTTGGCCACGGTCCCGCGCCTTAATCGATCGGCACGATGCGGTCACCGCGGCGAATCGTGCCGCCCTCTATGATGCGGCAATTGAGGCCGGAGCGGTTGATGAGCGGGGCGAACACCGGCTTGTCGAGCAGTTCTTCCAGATACTTGCACGGCACATTGAGCCGGCCGCCATAGAGCACGACGTCACCGACCCTGAAATGCCGCCCAACCAGATGGTTGAGCGGCACGCCGCGTGTCGTCAGGTTGCGTCGGCTCTCGATCGGGGCAAGATCGATCTTGTGGTCGCGCCTCAGCGCTTCCAGCGTCTCGAATTCGATCAGGGTGACCTGGCGGTCGGCGTGCGGCTTATAGGAATAATACCCCTTGGCGATCGAATAGCGGTCGCCCTCGATGCCCACATTGGCAATCAGGTTCGCCGCCTCCAGTTCCTCCATCTCGACACCGGCCTGCTCCGCGATGCAGATGTGCAGCAGTTCGCCCTGCCACAGCGCATGCGACATAGCTCCCAGCGACAACGGTTTCATCGGCCAGCCCCCCCACATCTGCGAGACCGCAAAGCGTGACAGGACCGACTATGCGGGCTGCGACATGGATATGCTATGAAGCAACTCTCATAACTGAGATGAGCGGCGCCAATTCGATCCATCGACGGAGTCGATTTCTCTTCAACGCACCTTGGCGAGCGCAACCTTGATCAGGTCCCGCACCAGCGGCGGTAAATGCTTGTCGTTGCGCGTGATGGCGACCACCCGCCGGCGCAGTTTCGGCTGAGCGATCGGGAGTTTCTTCAAATCATAGTCCACCAGCAGCTTTTCGGGGATCTGCGACGGCAGCACGCAGATTCCGACCTGTGACGAAACTAGCTTGAGCATCGCGTCGACAGTTTCGGCCTCGGCCGCGACGTCCGGCTGAAGACCACTGCTCTGGAACATCCTGCGCAATGCATAGTGCCGCGGAAAACAGACCAGCTTGGCACGCGTCGTGGTGAGATCAATTTCACCGCATAAATCGCTCTTGCTCGATGCGATCACACACATCTCATCTTCGAAGAGCGGCGTCGATTTCAGGTCAGCCGAGTCCACTGCGGAGTCATAGACAAAACCGATGTCGGCCTTTCCGCTCTCCACGAGGGTGACCACTTCCGGCGAGCTCCGTCCCATCAACGACAGATTGACATTCTCACGCTGGCTGATGAACTCGGCCACTACATCGGTCATGAAGTAATAGCTGAGCGTGTGGATCACGGCGAGACGAACGTGGCCCTGCGTTACGCCCTCCCTGTCACGAATGGTGTCGAGCGCCTCGTCTATGCTGGCGTAAGCAGGCTTGGCCGCCATGAGCAGTTTCTTGCCCGCATCGGTCAGCTCGACACCGCGCCCGGTGCGCAAAAACAGCGGCTTGCCGACATAAGCCTCAAGCGAGGACAGTTGGCGACTGATACCCGACTGGGTGAGATCGAGGATTTCGGCGGCGCGCGATAGCGACTTGAGCTCGGCTATCTTGACAAAGTATCGAAGCTGGCGGTCAGGACTTTCCACGACGCCGTTCCCACCCCGAGCCATTATATATTACTCCAGACAAGCCATATGCTTGCTGGCTAGCAGTACTTCAGAGACTTGGTTCAAAGTCTAGAGAAAATACTTCGAGAACAATCAACAGCCGACAACGATTGCAGCAATCTGCGGTAGCTGAATGGCGGTGCGGCGATGCAGGCCTCGCGGCGAAACCAAGCCTCCTTCCCCTCGTCGATCATCGACGAATAAAGACAACGCATGTCATCGATACCGCCGATATGGGATCGCTTCCGGCAGGCCCTCCGGTTTCAGGGAGCAACAAAAAGCCCGGCAAGATGCCTTGCCGGGCTTGGGTCAGTTTGGAGAAGATACTATCGATTAGAAATGATAGTTGAGGCCGGCACGAACGATGTGGCCTGCATTCTTGTAGCTCACCACGCCGGTTTCGGGCGGTGCGCCAGCCACGGTCACAAGCGCCAGATTTGAAGAGCCAAGGTCATAGTAGAGATACTCGGCTTTGATGGACCAGTTCTGATTGAACAGATGCTCAATGCCGGCGCCGACTGTCCAACCGACTTTCCATTTATCCTCCCCCGCCGCAAGCTCACTCGGACCTGGCGCGGGAGGGATGATGCGGAAGCTGGATTCGACGTGGCCATAGGCAAGGCCGCCCGTTGCGTAAAACAGGGTATTTTGTGAAGCAAACCCCAAGCGACCGCGAACGGTACCAAGAACGTTGGTTTTCTGCTCGCCGAGGTTTGTGACAAGAGCCGGTCCCTGGACCGACGCAAATCGGCTGCGCGGGGACATATAGGAAAGATCGGTCTCCAGACCATAAACAGTTGGCCCGCTCTGCCAGTTACAGCCAACGGTGGGACCCACAATTGCGCCGTCAGGACTCTCGCCCGGCGTGGGGTTCACATTGCCCTGCGTGAGCGACTGCGCGAGATTCGGATCAGTCGTTGTGATGGACGGCGTGGTCTGGCTCTTGGTGTATCCCGCGGTCAAGCCGATGTAGCACCTGTTCCAAGGCAAATACGCGACGGGAGGTGCCTTGTAATATGGCTTGGCAGGCAAATCCGCGGCATTTGCCGCCGGGACGCTGAAGGCGAGAAGCGAGCAGCCTAAAAGCAATTTTTTCATTTATGGCCCCACAATAGCTGATTGATAGTCCCAGAACGGGCAAGCGGTCGGCGCGAGGCCGGGCCTCGACAGGCGAGTTATGACGCCCATTGGTGCAGTCCCGATCATTGCTGTGTGGCAACCATCGCAGACCGTCCGTCGAGGACTACCGGCATATGCCGGTAAGTTCGGGCGGCCGGTCCCCGGAGGTCTTGACCTGTTGCAGACTCGCAACGAATTTTGCTGAACAGAAACCTGGGAGATGAATCGGGGGCTGGTCGGCATGAACGATAGCGGTCTGGTGGAGCGCATCTATGAGGCGGCATTCAACCCGCAGGAGTGGGTTCCGGTCATCGACTCGCTCGCAGCCATGTCCGGTTCGGCGGCGGGGCAGCTGCTGGTGTTCAGAGACATTGAACTCGTCGAGTTCAAGGCGTCCGATCTCACACGGCCGATGGTCGGCAATTTCCTGCAGAGCGGCTGGCAGACCAGTCGTCGAATCCAGCATTACTACGCGCGTCCCTGCCACGGCTTTGTGTGCGCCCAGGACTACTTTCCAGAGGACGTGCTGAAGGACGAAGGGTACTGGGGGATGCAAGCCAAGGGGCTCGGCTCCCAGGTCGGTACAATCATTCCGATGCCGAGTGGCAATCTGGCCGTGTTCGCTCTTGATCGTTGGCAAAAGCTCGGCCCGCACGAGCCGGAGGTGATCGAGAGCCTCAACCGGGTTTACCCGCATCTGGCGCGTGCCGGACTGATCGCCTGCCGGCTTGGCCTCGAGCGTGCCCAGACTGCGGTGTCGGCGCTCGAAGTCATGGGCGTTCCCGCCGCCGCACTGACGCGAACCGGACACGTGCTTGCCGCCAATGCCCTGCTCGACTCAGTCAGCGACATTATTCTGCCGATCGCCTTCAGCGGACTGGCGATCGCATCGGCTTCAGCCAACAAACTATTCCAGGAGGCGGTGTCGCAGGCACTGACCAGATCTGATGAGCTTGTCAGATCAATCCCGGTTCCGGCGAGAGATGGTCAACCCGCACTGGTCATCCATGTTCTGCCGTTATTTCGCTCGGCGAGAGACGTGATGTTCGGTGCGGAAATTCTTGTCGCTGCAACGGCTCTTAATCCGAGCAGCTTCGTGCCATCGCCGACAATTCTCATGGGGCTGTTCGATCTCACGCATGCCGAAGTCCGGCTGGCAACTTCGCTCGGCAAGGGATTGTCACTGAAGAAAGCTGCGCAGGAGAACGGTATCCAGTTTTCGACTGCGCGCTCCTACCTCGATAAGATATTTCGAAAGACCGGGACAAACCATCAAGGTCAGTTGGTCGCGCTCCTCAAGGCCGTCCAGCCGTTGCCGATGTGACGCCTGTCCGCCACAGTGAGTTCGATAAGAACTCCATCACACCTCGAGCGACGCGCTCAGACTCAAAACAAGATCGAGCAATTGACGGTCGGATCCCCGAGGCCCGATCAGCGAAACGCCGAGCGGCGCGCCCTCCGATGTGAGCCACGGTATTGTCACTTGCGGGCAGCCCGTCAGCCCCGACATGCACAACAGACGCATCGACTTCATTCGGTAGTCTTCAAGAACGTCCTTGGCTTCATCCCGCCTCGGCGCGGCTCCCGGCACAGTCGGAACGACAAGAACGGACCCATCCGCCAGCAATGACTGAATGTAGTCGCTTGCCGCGTCGCGAACGCTGGCTGCGTGATTCACTTCCTCCGGTCTGATTCGGCTTGCAATCTCCAGCCGCTCGGCGATGCCGGGCCCGATATGTGGTTTCACCCGTTCGATCCAAGGCCCTAGTATGCGCCAGATTTCTTCAAACTCAAGGATCCGGAAAGCTTCGAACCATTCGTCAAAACCCGAAGGAGCAATCACAAGCTCGCTGCTGGGGCCGATACCCGCCGTCGCTTTCAGCGCCAGCGGGATCGCGCCGTCCTGCTCGGAGGACGGCAGCAAGCTCCAGGCATCCGACGCCAGCTTTCGCGACGATATTTTCTTCCCGAAAGTGTCGTTCGGCAGCAGCACCTGACCGACACGATGCAGCACGTCAGCGTCGCGGGCAAACCATCCTGCAACGTCGAACTGCGGCGACAGCGGACAAACGCC
Source organism: uncultured Afipia sp. (assembly GCA_964384815.1). Classification (GTDB taxonomy): domain Bacteria; phylum Pseudomonadota; class Alphaproteobacteria; order Rhizobiales; family Xanthobacteraceae; genus Afipia. The sequence goes on from CAYLLZ010000001.1 coordinate 904,269, forward strand.
CTCCTTCGAAACGGCATCATGTGTTGGCCGGATTCCAAACAATCCGCAGAAACTGGCCGGCAGACGCACCGAGCCGCCGGTATCCGTTCCAAGCGCAAAATCACACAGCCCGGCCGCAACCGCAGCAGCAGAGCCGCAAGACGAGCCGCCGACAATCCGCTCCGGCGCCGCACTGTTCAGCGGGGCGCCGTAATGGTGGTTTATTCCGTTGATACTGAATGCAAGCTCATCCGTATGCGTCTTGCCGATCACAGCCGCGCCAGCCGCCGAGATTCGCCGCACAGCTTCCGCATTTGCCGTTGCAGGCGCATGCGTCTCCAGCCAGTCCGGATTTCCGAAACCCGTCCGGTGACCCACGATATCAAAGACATCTTTCACGCCGCAGCTCAGGCCGCTGAGGATGCCGTTCCCGGATGGCGCGACACTCATGTCGCTCCTGAGAAAAAACGCTCCGACCTTGTCGCGTTCTTTCAGTTGTTCAAATGCGCCTGGGATCAGCATGCAAAGTGTCCTGCCACGGAAGAAGGTTGGGATACTGGCTGTACGCACGCCAGGAACGAGCGAAGAATGATCTCAGGTGAGATATCGCGCACAATGAAGACAAGAAACGACGAGCGATCGCCTTCCGGCCATTTATCGAGATGCTCCGGAAAATACGCAAGATGGTGGATGCAGTTGATCAGCACCGGCGCGCTCCCGCTCTCGAGCGCGATAAACCCTTTGATCCGGAGAATGCGCTCACCGTGACGATGCAGAATCAGGGACAGCCAGATCGACAGACGCGTCCAGTCCAGCTCATCGTTCAGGCGGAGGCAGAACGTATGAGGGTGAAGTTCGTGATGATGCGCTGGGGACGTCGGCGCGTGAAGCGAGACAGGAAGCGCTTTCCTGTCCTCTGCCGTCTCCCCGATCCAGCATCTGGCCAGTCGGTCAGCGCGCAGGGATGAGCCAATTTCGGTCAGTTCAGACAGCGACGTTTCAGATGACAGAAAACACGGCACGACCGGACAGGCACGAGCAACAAGATCACGCGCGGCCTGAATCTGTTCCCTGGTCGCAAGATCCGCCTTCGTCAGCAGCACCATATCCGCCGCTTCGATCTGGCGATGATAGTCCGCGCTCGCCGTTTCGGATGCATCGATATGCATGCAATCGACTAGCGTCAGGACAAACTCGACCCGCAGATGGTTCACGAGATACGGATCCGTGGTGATGGTCGCGATCGCGGACAACGGATCGGCCAGACCTGACATCTCGATAATGATCCGCCTGTGCGGTTCCAGCCCGGCGCCAAGTTCGAGAATACCGCGAAGCTCCCGGCGCAGGTCCTCGCTCGCCGTGCAGCACAGGCAGCCGTTTTCCATCAGCACCACGGGAGACGATCCGCCGCGCAGCAGCCGGTCGTCCACGCCAAGCTCGGCGACCTCATTGATCAGCAGCACCGCACCCTTCATGCTCGGGTGCGACATCGCCTGCCGCAGGAGTGTCGTTTTCCCGCTCCCGAGGAACCCGCTGACGATCGTGACGGGAATGCGCACATCCATGGGCTAGTGACCGGATTTTCTGCGAGCATTTCGCGCTTCGACCAGACGGATGAATTCCGGTGACAACGGATCGAGCTCGCCGTTCGAAAGCCGTTCGACGCTGAGCCAGATGTCCGGCAAGGTATCGACGATCTCCGAAGCGCCGGACCTGCTTTCCACAATCCACGACGATTGCATCCAGTCCCGAACCGAAACCCCCGCAGCTTCAGTGAATGAGGAAATCGCCGCCGCCTGCGAAAGCCGCAACGCGGCAAGCGGGCGGCCGGACACGGTGTCCGTCGGAAGGCGGTGGGCATCCGACCAATGCCCGAAGCCTCCCCACAGCCCGCACATCCCGCACATGGCTACGCTCCAAACGGGTGCTGTCTGTCGAAATCTTCCGCGATCTGCTGCAGCGTCCTGAAGTGAACGCCGGGGTGCTTGGCAATGTGACCGATCAGGCGCTCCAGCATCAACAGCACTTGCGGCCGGCCTGCAACGTCGGGATGGAGGCAGAAGGTAAACACGGCCTCGTCCATTTCCCGATAAACCCAGTCGAACTGCTCCTGCCACAGCGTTTCGATATCCCTGGGGTTCATGAAGCCGTGGCTGTTCGGCGATTTCTTGATGAACATCATCGGGGGCAGATCGTCGAGATACCAACTGACCGGAATCTCGATCAGCCGGGTCTCGGTACCGCGCTCCAGCGGCTTCATCCAGTCCGCGGCTTTCCGTCCGTAGTCGATGGGCGTCCAGCGATCGCCGGTCCGCAGACGATAGCATTCATGATCACGATGCATCATGCTGTGGTCGTAGAGAATACCGCGGTCCAGCAGAAGTTGCGGCGTGCTTGTGCTCAATTCCCACCAGGGTGCAGCGTATCCCACGGGCCGTTTGCCGGACAGGCCAACGATCAGGTCGATGCATTTGTCGAGGACATCGGCCTCCTGCGTCGGCGACATCGCCAGCGGGTTTTCGTGCGTGTAGCCGTGCAGACCGACCTCGTGCCCGCGCTTCACCACCTCCATCATCTGGTCCGGAAACGTCTCGATGGAATGCCCGGGGATGAACCACGACGTCTTGATGTTGTACCGATCGAACAACTGCAAGAGCCGCAGACTCCCCACTTCTCCGGCGAACATTCCGCGGGAAATATCGTGAGGGGAATCCGCCCCGCCGAAAGTGCCGATCCAGGCCGCGACAGCATCCACATCGACGCCGAATCCGCAGGAAATATTCTTCGCCATGCTTTGCATTTCCGGGTTTTAAGGCTGACAGTGAAGCCGGCCGAAGACGAGGGCTTTTTCGCGTCGCACCAAGGAGGTTTCAAGTCGGAAACCACGTTCCTTGGCGCCGACGACAAATCGCGCATTGTCCGGGTCATCACAGCCTGTGATACTCCCCGGAACCAAGTATAGTGTCGTCAGACCGTCCGGCGGCGACAAACGATTTGTTTTCCTGCAGGCATCAATACCAGTCATACATGAAACGCAGACTCCCTCCTCTCCTGGCTCTCCGTGCGTTCGATGCCGCGGGCCGACATCTGAGTTTTTCCAAGGCGGCAGAAGAACTCAATGTCACACAAGGCGCCATCAGCCGGCAGATCAAGCTTCTGGAGGAGTTTTTGCACGCGCCGCTCTTTCGCCGGCTGACCCGGAAGATCGAATTGACTCCTTTCGGGCAGAACTACCTCGCAGCCACCAAATGCGCCTTCAACGATATCGAAAGTGCGACGGTCAGAGGCTTGGAGGAATGCCGGTCGCTATCGATCAGCGTACTTCCATCGATCGGAGCATTGTGGCTGCTGCACCGGCTGACATCGTTCATGATCGACTATCCCCAGATCAAGTTACAGGTGTCCACCTCGCTCGAACCCGCGAACTTTGAACGGGACGGGGTCGATCTCGCGATCCGTGTCGGCCGGCTGCCGAATGTCAACTATTGCGCAACCGGTTCGCAGATCACGCTCCGGATGGCGGAGAACTGGGACAACGTGACCGCCATCCACCTGTGGGATGATTTCATCACGCCGGTGTGCAGCCGCCGCTATCTGGACAAGCACGGGCCGATCGCGTCGGTGGCCGATTTGAAGAAACACTGCCTGATTCACAACATGAGCCGCGAGGATTGCTGGCCGGCCTGGATTAGCGCGAACGGCATCGAGCCTTTCAAAGGGGTCAAGGACCTCAACGTCAGCCATTCCTTCATGGCCGTGCTGGCTGCGCGTGAAGGTCGCGGTATCGCCTGCGTGCCGACAATCGAGATCGATGCTCTGGAATGGCGATCCGAGATGGTGCAACTGTTTGATCTGCGGTTACGCAGTTCAGGGGCTTATTATCTGCTCCACCCTCACGACAAGGCGCTGTCACCCGAAGTGAAGCTGTTCTCGAACTGGCTGGTCATGCAGCCTGCGATGGCCGTTGAAGACCACTGACAGTGCCCAAGCCTTGATCGTCACCGCCCGCGGGCTGATCGCCGCGAGCAGTAGATAACAGACACTCAACGCACCAGAGGGCATGCCCCGGGGACAGGCGGAGAGAATGCCTCCTTGCCCGGTACGGTTGCCTGGACGGTGTAGTAGTCCCACGGATATTTGGACTGCGCCGGCGTCTTGACCTGCATCAGGTACATGTCGTGGACATGAAGCCCGTCCGGCCGGATGTGCCCGTTCTTCGCAAAGAAGTCGTTGATCGGCATCGCTTTCATTCCCGCCATCACTTTCGCGGTGTCGTCGGTCTCAAGCGCTGCAATATTCTTCAGGTAATGGGTCGTAGCCGAATACATCGCGGCATGAACCATCGTCGGCATCCGCTTGGTCTTTTCCATGAAACGCTTGGACCACGCACGCGTTTCGTCGTTCAGATCCCAATAGAACCCCTCGGTCAGGACAATGCCCTGCGCCTGAGGAAGGCCCATGCTGTGCACATCGGAAATGAAGGTCAGCAGCGATGCTACCCGCTGTTTTCCATTCTTCGTAATGCCGAATTCGCTCGCGCCCTTGATCGCATTGACCGTATCGTTTCCGCCATTTGCCAAGGCGATGATCTTTGCGTTCGATGCCTGCGCGCTGAGCAGATAGGAAGAGAAGTCGACGGTGTTCAGCGGATGGCGGACCGCGCCGAGGATCTTGCCGCCGTTCGCAACGACGAGATCGGCAGTGGTTTTTTCAAGGCCATGGCCGAACGCAAAGTCCACAGTGATAAAGTACCAGGTATCGCCGCCATCCTTGATGAGGGACTTTCCAATCACGTTGGAAAGCGCGGTCGCATCATAGACGTACTGAATGCTGTTCGGCGTACAGGCATCGCCGGTCACGCGAGTGTTGCTGACACCTCCAAGAACAACAATCTTGTTCTTGTCCTTCGTGATGGACATGACGGCCAGGCCGACGCCGGAATTAGAAATATCAAAGATCGCGTCGACCTTTTCGACGTCATACCATTTTCGAGCGATCTCGACGCCGATATCCGATTTGTTCTGATGATCCGCACTGACAATCTCAATCGGTTTTCCGGCCACCTTGCCGCCGAAATCCGACACCGCCATCTGGACGGCGACAAGGGAGCCATTGCCGGCGAAATCCGAAAATGGACCCGTCATATCGGTCAGAACACCGATCTTGACGACGTCGTTGCTGATCTCTGCGGCCTGTGAGGACGAAACGAAGGCTTGCGACGTCGCGCCAGCCACCAGTGCAACTGCCGTAAGCAGGCTTGTATACATCGTGCGAGAAAGCATCGCGGTCCAGCTCCCTGACAACCATTTTCGGCCACGATAAGTCCCGGGCTCTTTGCGCAACAAACCATTATTACGTTGCCACGCATGACCTGAATTCATCCATCATGGGATAGAGGCGGCTGGCTTGTGCAACGCACACGCAGACGAAACGCTGGCGATGTCACTAAAACTGCATTCAAATGCGGTACGGCAGGAATTACGTGATGCGTTTCCCGCGCCGGTCATGACGGCAGCGATTTAACAGGCAAGCAACCTCGGGCCGGCTACTTAAACCCACTCCCGTATCCGGACGAACGTCGGATCATCTGCATGCTCAATCAGCATGCGGCGGACGCGCTCCTGCCAGAGCGTGGCGAAGCGCTGCGCCTCCTCCGTGCTTGCGAGGTCGGCGATCACCTGCGACAGCAGTCTTGCCATCTCCGGGTCGGCTGGGACCCGCGACATGTCGAGGTCGAGCTGAACGCCGCGTCCGCCGTTGCGCAGGCGCAAGGCGAGAAGCCCATCGATCGAAGCGCCGAAGAACAGCAGATTCTTGCGGGCGAACTTGCCGGCGGCGCCGATGCCCTGAAAACCCGTCTCCGCCGCGGCCCCGGTGAGAAGCGTCGCGACAGCGGCAACAACCCCCGTGGTACCGTGATCGCGCGCGTCCCGCATATGCACCTCGATATTGCCGCGCTCCGGAATCTCATCGCCATAAAGCGCGCGCAGCCCGCTGCGAACTGCGAGATATGCGCCCGCCACGGTCGGGCAGGAATGACCTGCGAGGCGCACCGCATCGGCATAGCCGTATTGCATGACGCCGCCCTCGGCGGCTCCGAGCAGCGCGGCGAGCGGGTCGCGCATGAGAAGAGATGGTGCGTCGGCGAAAAATGCCGGAAGTGAAGGACTGCTCATGATCGCACCAGTGGCTCTTACGTTGGTTCAGTTGTTCTCTCAAGCGAACCGGGACAGCTCCCGATCCTCCGCCGCTCTTGTCGGCCCCCGACCCTATTTATCGCCGAGCCACGCAGCCGCGATTGATGCCTTCGGTGCCGCCACCAACATCAACTCGACCGGACCATTGCCGGTGCGGGCAAAATGCTTGGGATCGGTATCGCGGAGGACGATGACGCCACCGGGCGCGACCGCCTTCAAGGCCGCCTCATCGAACTTGTCGCCAAGCCCGATCTTGAAATCACCGGACAGGACCGTGACGATGGCAACCTTGCCTGCGGGATGCGGATGGGGAGCAATATCGCTATTGGCCGGCAACGAGACCCGCGCGGTGACGACGTCGCCGCCGGGCTGCAGCAACGGACGAATGGTGATCTTTTCCGGCGTCGTCTTGCCGGGAACTGCATTGATCGCGGCCGCATCCAGTGTGATCAGGCTCTGCGCATTTGCTCCAATCGGGAGCGCAAGCAGAACGGCGAGACCGATCGCAGTCATCATAGTTTTCGTCATGTCGCGTGTTTCCTGTGTCCACGTTGGGCGCCGATCAGGCGACCTCAACGATAAGCTCTTGTTCTGCTACATTTAGATTCATTATAAATATATCTTAAAATACACCACAATCGGGCAAAACGCCAGCACTACCGGCGATAGCAAGTTTGGATCGTGTTCAGATATTCAATTCGTCGCTGCGCACGAAAAGCACGTTATTTCCCGATCAGTCCCGATAGCGTAGCGCGTCGACCAAGATATTGAATGCGGGAAGATTCTGGCGGCGGCTCGGATAATAGAGGAAGTAACCGTCAAAAAACGGCGACCAGTCACCCAGAACCTGCACGAGCGCCCCGGACGTGATGTGCCGCTTCACGATGTCCTCGGGGACATAGGCGATGCCGTAACCGCTCACCGCCGCGTCGATCATGGCGTAGGAATTGTTGAAGGTCAGTTGGCCGCTTACCCGGACGCGCAGCGCCTGTCCATCCTTCTCGAACTCCCAGGCATATAGCCCGCCGGCCGTTTCGTGGCGCATGTTGATGCAAACGTGCCGGACTAGGTCCTGCGGATGCTCCGGCACGCCATGCGCATCGAGATAGGCGGGTGAAGCCACGGCCACCAGACGCCAGTCCGGCCCGATCCGCACCGCGATCATGTCTTTCTCGACGCTCTCCCCCAACCGCACGCCGGCATCGAAACCCTCCTCGACGATATTGCGGAACGTGCTGTCCAGAAGCAGTTCGACGCTGATGTCGGGATAGGCGCTCAGGACAGGTTTGAGCTTCGGCCAGACCACGCTTTCCAGCGCATGATCGGACAGCGTCAGCCTGATCGAGCCCGAGGGCTTCTCGCGAAACGCCATCAGCGCGGCGATCTCGTCCTCTATTTCGCCGATGCGCGGGGCGATCGTCTGGAGCAGCCGCTCGCCGGCGGCAGTCGTCGCGACATTGCGGGTGGTGCGCGTCAGAAGACGCAGCCCCAGGCGCGCTTCGAGTTGCTTGATGGTGTGGCTGAGAGTCGACTGCGCCACGCCGAGCTTCGCGGCCGCCTTGGTGAAACTGCGCTCCTCCGCAACGGCCTGAAACCAGGTCAGTTGGTTGAGGTCGGTTCTGGCCATGAAGTTCCCTCACCCGTCGTCCGGCAGCAGATTATTCGATCTGGTCGATTAGTTCATGCCAATTTCAATGGGTAATCGTTTTATCGCAAAGCCACTAGGTTTGCACTGCAACAATTCAGCAGGAGCAAAACAGATGGTGGTCGCCGCCACAGCAGACGCGGAAAGCAAACCGACCGCCGCCTGGGGCGCGGTCCTGTCGATGGCGCTCTGCGTGGCGATGCTGATCGCGTCCGAGTTCATGCCGGTCAGCCTGCTCACGCCGATGGCCGAAGGGCTGCACGCCACCGAGGGACAGACCGGACAGGCAATCTCGATCAGCGGTCTGTTCGCGGTCGCGGCCAGCATGGTCATCACCACCGCCGCTGGAACGCTGAACCGCAAATGGGTTCTGGTGGCGATGACCGCGTTCATGCTGCTGTCGCTGGTTCTGGTTGCGGCGGCGCCAAATTTCACCGTGTTGATGATCGGCCGCGCCTTGCTCGGCATCTGCATCGGCGGCTTCTGGGCGCTGGCGACTGCCGTCATCATGCGGCTGGTACCTGAACGCGACGTGCCGCGTGCGCTCGCCTTGATGTATGGCGGCCAAGCCATCGCGGCAGCCTTTGCTGCGCCGATCGGCAGCTATCTCGGCGGCATGTTCGGCTGGCGCGCGGTGTTCTGGGCGCTGACGCCCATCGTCGCCATCAACCTTGTTTGGCACATCGTCGCGCTGCCCTCGCTCCCGACACGTCAGCGGCAAGATTTCCGGACCATGTTCGGACTGCTGAAGCGCCCCTACTTCCTGCGCGGCCTGATCGCATCGATGCTGTCATGGGGATCGGCCTTCACCATGTTCACCTATCTGCGTCCGTTTCTGGAAAAGGTAACGGGCGTGGATGTGACGATGCTCTCCGCCCTGCTGCTTGTGCTGGGCTGCGCAGGCTTTGTCGGCACATGGGCATCGGGTCGTTTCCTGAGAGGCAGCGTCGCCCCTCTGCTGAAGCTGCCCGCGCTGCTGATGGGCGGCTGCACGCTCGGCCTGCTGCTCTTTGGCGGCTCGGTCGTCGCTGCAGGTCTGTTCCTCGCGCTCTGGGGGGCAACGAACACCGCAATGTCAGTGATCTGGATGACATGGATGTCGCAGAACGCGGACGACGCGCCGGAGGCTGCCGGCAGCCTGATGGTGGCTGCGATCCAGACATCGATTCTGCTCGGCGCCATGGTCGGCGGGCTGCTGCTGGACAGCCTGTCGATCTTCGCGACCTTCATCGGCAGCGCGGTGTTGGCGGGTATCGGCATCGCCCTCATCGGCAATGGCCGTCGTCTGTTGAAGCCTGAATAACCAACAGGAACGACTTCAATTCCAACCTTGCAGGAGAACACAGATGCCCACGAACGCCCCTGATGCGACTCCCCGGATTATCGATCGTCGTGAACTGATGAAGCTGACCGGTGCAGGCATCGCAGCATTCGGCGCGATGTCACTTGAAAACCTCTCCTTCGCAAAGGCTCAAGACATGTCCCATGGTGCAAACAATTTCTATGCCAGCGATCGGGTGAGCCTCGAGAAGGTCACCTTCCGAAACCAGTATCGGATGAATGTCGCCGGCAATCTGTTTGCGCTTAAGAACCTTGACCGCGGCACACGACATCCGGCAATCGTTGTCAGTCATCCGATGGGCGCGGTGAAAGAACAAAGCGCCAATCTTTATGCCGCAAAGATGGCTGAGCAGGGCTTCGTCACCCTGTCCATCGATCTGCCGTTCTGGGGCGAGAGCGAAGGCGCGCCGCTGAATCTGGTCTCTCCCGATCTTTATGCCGAAGCCTTCAGTGCAGCGGTTGATTTCCTCGGAACGCGAGATTTTATCGACCGAAGCCGTATCGGCGCGATCGGCATCTGCGGCAGCGGCAGTTTCGTCATCAGCGCCGCCAAGATCGATCCACGCATGAAGGCGATCGCGACTGTCAGCATGTACGACATGGGTGCGGCGAACCGGAATGCGCTCAATCATTCGCAGACGGTCGAACAGCGCAAGCAGATCATCGCCGCGGCAGCGCAGCAGCGCTATGTCGAGTTCGAGGGCGGAAAGATCGAATATACCAGCGGCACCGTCCACCAACTGATGTCGGACACCGATCCAATCCAACGCGAATTTTACGACTTCTACCGCACGCCGCGCGGAGAGTTTACCCCCATGGGCCAGTCGCCGGACAGGACCACACATCCGACGCTGACCAGCAACGTGAAATTCATGAACTTCTACCCGTTCAACGACATCGAGACGATTTCGCCGCGCCCGTTGCTGTTCATCTCCGGAGACCGGGCGCATTCCAGGGAGTTCAGCGAAGACGCGTTCAAGCGCGCGGCCGAGCCGAAGCAACTGGTCTGCGTCAAAGGAGCCGGACACGTCGATCTCTACGACCGGGTGGATCTTATTCCGTTCGACAGACTGACGCGCTTCTTCGATCAGCATCTGGCCGCATAACGATACGCACCGACCGCCTTATAGCAGGAAGGAGACTGAAATGACGTGTCAGTTCGCACCGCTTTCACGTCGCACGTTGCTGGCGGCCGCCACCGGCCTCGTGCTTCCTTCCTTGGTGCGCGCTCAGACCAACACGGCCCCCGATCGAGAAAGAACTGCAATGCGCCTCAGATTCAATTTCGCGGATCAGGATTTCACGGCGACGCTGGAGGACAATCCCTCCGCGCGCGATCTGGTCTCCATGCTGCCGCTCGATCTGAGAATCAACGACTACTCGACCAACGAGAAAATCGCCTATCTTCCACGCAAGCTGACCGAGGACGGCAGCGGTCCGTTCGGCAACGAGGCGGCTGGCGACCTTTGTTACTATGCACCCTGGGGCAATCTGGCACTATTTCATGGTTCGTATCGTTGGTCGCGCGGCCTGATCCGGCTCGGCCGTCTGGACCAGGGGCCGAAGCCGTTGCTGGTGCGCGGTGAATATCCGCTGCGCGTCGAAACTCTATCCTGAAGGAGACTCCCATGCAGATCTATCGCGCCGGTCAAACTCCGTCTCGTCCCGGTCCCGCCGAATGGTTCACCGGCCGCGTGCGGATCGATGCGCTGTTCAACAACGCCGATCCCGATCGCGTGCAGGGCGCCCATGTCACCTTTGAACCGGGCGCACGGACGGCTTGGCATACTCACCCGCTCGGCCAGACGCTGATCGTCACTTCCGGCCTCGGCCGTGTGCAGCGTGAAGGCGGCCCGGTCGAGGACATCCGCCCCGGCGATGTGGTCTGGTTCGAGCCGAGCGAAAAGCACTGGCACGGCGCATCGCCGCATGTCGCCATGACCCATATCGCGATTCAGGAGGTCAAGGACGGCAAGGTCGTCGACTGGCTGGAGCATGTCAGCGACGCTGAATACGGCGCCTGATTTTCAAACAAGGAAAACTCCTATGCTTGCAACCGTCCTGCACAGTCCCGGTGATATCCGTTGCGAGGAGATCGCCGAACCGAAAATTCAGAAACCAACCGATGCCATCATCAAGCTCTCGGCCAGTTGCATCTGCGGCTCCGATCTGTGGCCCTTCCGCGGCCTTCAGCCGCTCGACGGCCCGATGCATATGGGCCACGAATATTGCGGCGTGGTGGTCGAGGTCGGCAGCGCGGTGAAGACCGTCAAGCCAGGCCAATTTGTCGTGGGTTCGTTCTGCCTCTCCGACAACACCTGTCCGCATTGCCGTTTTGGTTTTCAGTCCTCCTGCGAACAGCGCGAGTTCATGTCGGGCGCGCAGGCGCCTTATGCCCGCGTACCGCTGGCGGACGGCACGCTGGTCGCCACCGAAACGATGCCTGATGACGATCTGATCCCGAGCCTGCTCGCCGTGTCGGACGTGCTGGGCACCGGCTGGTATGCGGCGGATGCCGCGCGGGTGCGGCCCGGATCAACGGTCGCAGTGGTGGGCGACGGCGCGGTCGGATTGATGGGTGTGCTGGCGGCGAAACAGATGGGTGCGGAGCGCATCATCGCCATGAGCCGTCACAAAACCCGGCAGGACCTCGCTCTGGAATACGGCGCGACCGATATCGTTTCAGAACGCGGCGATGCCGGCGTTGCCCGCATCCGCGAGCTGACAAAAAACGTCGGCGCGGATTCGGTGCTGGAATGCGTCGGCACCAACGAATCCATGCACCAGGCGATCAACTGCGCCCGGCCCGGAGGCTCCATCGGTTTTGTCGGCGTCCCGCACGGCGTCGAGTTGAACGGCGAATTTCTGTTCTTCGCGCAGAAGAATTTGCTCGGCGGCCCGGCTCCGGTGCGGCGCTTCCTGCCGCATTTGATGGATCTCGTGCTGGCCCGCAAGATCAATCCCGGTAAGGTTTTCGATCTGGCGCTGCCGCTGAAGGATGTCGCCGAAGGCTACCGCGCCATGGACGAGCGCCGCGCGATCAAGACACTGCTGCGGCTGTGATTGCGAAGCCGACAACGTCAGCTACCGCGCACGCGCGCGGCGGCTTCCGCAATCCGCGCGAGCTTGGTTTCCGCAGGCACCGCAGCACAGATCGGATTGTCGGCGAAAGTGGCGAAGCCGCAATCGGGATGCAGCAGGACGCGCTCCGCGCCGAACAGGTTCACTGCGTGCCTGATCCGGGCAACGACATCGTCGCAACCCTCGACCTCGGCGCACTTCTGGTTGACGACGCCGACGCCGATGCGAGCCTCGGTGGGCAACACGCGCAGCAGATCCATCTCGCCAGCGCGCGGCGTGCACATCTCCAGCAGATAGGCTCCGACCTTCATTGCCTGCAGCGTTTTGATAAGCGGCTCGTAACTCCCAGCCAGCGCCACCGATTCATCCGGTGTCCAGTTGCCGCGGCAGATGTGGACCGCGATCCGTTCGCGGGGCATGCCCTCCACCACCGCATTCATCAGATCACCCGCGAAGCCGAGCTCATGCTCCGGCCCGCGCGATTCCGACAGCGCGCCGCACATGAAGCTCGGCCGGCTCTTCGGGCCGCTGAACACGACTTCTGACAACACCGGCTCGTCGAATTGCACCAGCGCCACGCCCGCCGCGATCAGATCGGCCAGCTCGGCGCGCAACGCCGTTACGATGTCCTGCGCAAGCTCCTCGCGCGACTGGTAGGCCCGCTCCTGCAGACACTCCATCCACATCGTACGCGTCAATAGATAAGGGCCGGGCAGCGCCACCTTGATCGGCTTGGTGGTGATGGTGCTGAGGAAATCGAACTCGTGCAGCACCAAGGGCCGGCTGCGGCTGATCCGCCCGAAGATCGCCGGGTGGCGGACGTCCGCTGCAGGTACGTCGAGCGCGCGCAGTTCGCGCTCGAACTCTTCCGGGTCATCGACCAGCGGAAGAAGGTCGGTCAGCGGAATCAACTGGCAATTGTCGAGCCGCGTGGCGACAAAGCTCGCGTAACTATCACGGCGCTGCTCGCCATCGGTCACAATATCAACTCCGGCACGCTCCTGCGCCGCGGCCGCAAGACGCACGGCATCGTCAGCCGTCTGATGAAACGCCGTTTCGTCGAGCCGACCCTCGACATAGGCGTGCATCGCATCGACCATCCAGCGTGGGCGCGGCCAGCTTCCGATGCCGGTCACGGCAAGCGGCGGGATCGCAGGCGCCGGCCGGCGCGGAATCGGTGCCGCCGTCGTAGCGGGCGACGCTGACGGCGCGGACACCTGCGCCACCGCCGGTTTGGCGGCGGCCTTGTCGCGGTCCTCAAGCTTGCCCTTGCAGACCAGGAAGCTGCGCTGCTTGCCGTTCTTGGTGAAGGAGACCAGATCGTTCGACGTCAGCCGGCACCAGGCCGGCAGATCCTCATCGACTGAGATCTCGGTCGAGAGAATTTCCAGAAGCTGCCCCCGCGCCATCGGATCGATGTGTTTGCGGATCAGAAGCAACAGGCCATTGCCGCAATCCAGATCGCCGCCATCGAAGCTGACATCGGGCGGAAACGGATGGGTTTGCGGGCTCGCAGCATCGGTCATGGTCATTTTCTCGCGCAAATTGATCACGCACGCCGCCGGCGGCCGACCTCGTAACCGACACCCGCACACCCCAGCAGCAGAATTCCCAGCCCGGCGAGCAATCCCGGCGAAAGACCCGCGGTCACCGTTGCGGTATGCGCCGGCTCGCTCGCTGCGGCCGGTGTTGAATTTGTCTTTCCGGCCACAGTTGCAGACGTTTGCCCGCTCGCCTCGACGAGCGATTGATAGGTCCGCGCGAGCATGGCGCGGCCGACATCCTTGAGAATCGCCTGGCCGGCGACTCGCCCCTGACCGAGCACAAGATCGACATTGGCGACATCCGCCCCGCCCAGATTGACCGAGCGGTTGCCGGAGCGGTCTTCGACGTGCCAAGCAGCGATCTTGTCGCCGTCAACGCGATCGACGGCGACCTTGAAATAGCCTTCCGGCCCGCTGAACGCCGTCCCCGGCTTCAGCCGCACCTCTTCCTTGTTCACGAGCATGAACCCGAAATTGTGCCCGGTCGGACAGCCGACCGGATACACCGCAAAACGCGCGTCGGGTGCATAGTCCTGGCCGTAATTCAGGCTGAAGGTCTTGCCGTAGATTTTCAGGTTCGCCTTGCCATCCTTGAACGGCTCCGGCCATGGCGACAGGAAGCCGGCGACATCGCCATGCTCGAACACCAGCGCCTTGCGTGCGTCGTGATCCTCGATCAGGAGTTCGTTGCGCACCGGACCGAGCGTGCGGTTCAGAACGACCTTGCCATCCTCGATGACTTCGATGCGCGCGGTGCCGGCTTCGGCATTCACCTCGGCGAGGCGAATGGTGCGTGCTCCCGATGTCCACTGATCGCCAACAGCGGCAAGGCCGGAGAACACCTTGTCATCGGCCAGCAGCAGGCGATCCATGCGTACGCCGGAAATCCAGTCGAACACCATTTTCTGCGGTGTGACCTCGCGGGCCTGGCCCTGATTGTAGAGTTGGGTGAAGCGCGTGCCCCACCAGGTCGGCTCCGACACCGACAGCACCGGCGAGCCGAATGCCCATTCCCAATCGGTGCCGGCGATGGTTTTTACATGCAGCGCATGATTGGCGAGCTTCTCGTGCCCGACCGTCGCGTAATACTGATAGACCGTGCCGCCAACGACGACGCTCTTGCCGGCAGGGATAGTGACGCTCTCCTTCACGACAATGCTCATGTCGTAATCGACATAGGTCGGCATACGGCCGAGCACCGGTATCGGCTCGCCGCGCAACGCCACCTCGCCGCCCCATGTATCTTCCAGATAGAACAGGCCGCCCGGCGGGATCACCACCTCGCCATTCTCAACGCGACTCTTGCGGATCACCACGCCATCGAATTTCGGCGGACGCTGCAGGCCGAAGTCATCCTTCACCGCGCGTCCCTGCGGCAGACCGGGCAAACCCGGAACATAGGCGGGCTTCACCGGCCGATCGGCGATCTCCGAGAACGGCGGCGGCGCAAGATCGGTTTTGGCGATCGGATGAGCGAGCGGCAATCCCGGCTTGGCGGGCTGCAGCACGCTGGCATAGTCGGTAGCCCCCGCGATCGATGGCAACAGCAGAGTGGCGGCAGCGATAGCGACGCCGAATGTACAGGTTCTGGAAAGCATGACGGCCTCCCCTCAGGCGGTTTTTGGGTGTGATGACGACGACATCGGCGTTTCGGAACGCGGCATCGGACATGAACTGCCGCGCCGCGTGAGATACAGCGCGCCCCATCCGGTCAGCATCAGCGTGTTGAGCGCGATCAGCCATTTCGGCAGGCCCGCGAGCAGCGATCCGGCAAGGCCGAGCCCGACAACCGACAGCACCGGCGCAAGGCAGCTCACACACAGCGCCGACAGCGCCAGCACGCCGCCGCCCATCGCGGCACCGGTCGCAACGCCGCCACCCGCACGCCGGCCGATCGATAGCGCGAAACCGACAAACGCCGCCGCCAGCCCGACCGACAATGCGATCCAGATCTCGTCCTTGCGCTGAAAGCTGATCCACCAGGCCTGTGAGCGCTCATAAGTGAGTTGGCCCGCGGCCACGAATTCCCCCGGCAGGAAGCCGCAGTTTTCGGCATCCGCCATCGTATCCGGCATCTGGAACGTCGCGAAGCTCAGCGCGACGTAGCCCAGCGACACCGCAAGGAAAAGCGCAATCAACCATCGATAGCGAAACATCAACGTCATCCGTTCAATGGGGGACGCGAACGTCCGACAACTGCGAACGCTCGCAAATCGTCTCAGTAACTGACGCTGGGGCAGCCATCGCCGAGGAATTCGACCAGCTTGGCGCCGCCGACGATCACCGCACCGGGAACGAGGCTGTTCTCGTCAAGGCCGCGCTTCTTGAAACACGGCGAGCAGACATAGATCTGGCCGCCGGCATCGACGAAGTTCTTCATCAGATCCTTGAGCGGCGCGAAGCCTTCCTCATGGATGTCGTCGGCATAGCCCTTCTGCGACAGCCGCGTGCCCTCGACCGAGAGAAACACCAGCGTTTTCTTCTCCGATGCGACGGCCGCGTTGGCGATGACGAAAGCAACTGTTGCCCTGTCGGTGTCGTTCTTGGCGTTGGTCAGGCTGATGACGAAATTTCCGGCCATTTTCGGCGTCTCCTTTGGGTCGGTGTTGGATGAGATTGTCTTTGAGGAACGATGCGAGATTTCCTCGCAATGCCTCTCACTCTGGCGCTTTAACCCCAATCCAGGCGCGAGCGAATCCAGAAGCTTTTCGTTTCAGGGTCGTGGTGCAGAAGCTCGTTATGGCTGAGCCTGCACCACACCGGCAGGTCTTCCGGCGAACCGGGATCAACCGAGATCAGCTTGAGCACCTGCCCCGGCATCGCGCGCAAGCGACGGCGCAAATCGAGCAGCAATGGGCCGCAGCCGAGATCGCCGGCATCCCATTCGACATCGGCAACGGGTTCGCTCACGACAACACACCGTTCAAGCGATGTGTCCGCGACAAGCGAGAGCACGGAACATGACTGACACGGCATATGAGAAATCGATCACGTCTCACCAGGCAAAGCTTTCCCGTTCGGCCCCACGCCGATCAGCGCCGAGCCGTTATGAATTCGATAGGCCACGATGCATCGTGCGCTCGAACGCGCATGAGTCACACCAATGACGTTTGGGAGAATCAGCGACCATCCATCGAATAACGCCCCGCCGGATGCCGGCGGTCATGTAGCTCACACGGAGCACTGCGGTTCGATACGGATCGCTGATGAAACTTTAGGTGACACACGCTGTGTGGTCAAGAACAACGACAGATAGACCTTGGCCGGACGACACTCCGCCGCAGCCATCTCTCCCTACAGGAGACGTCTCACTTTATCGCGACAGGAAAGCGGCCCGAACGACCACAGGAGACTTATCGCTCACTCCAAAAGCCGCCAATGGCGGCCCTTTTTCGCAACCGACGCCTTGTAAGCCCGACAAGTCAGCGCATTGCAATATCAAATCACGCGCGCTGAAGCTGTCGGATTGTCCGTCCCTCTCTCGACGGATTCAGGACCATATCTTTCACTGCATGGTAGAGCAGTTCGTTCCTGTCACCCAGTCGGTCACACATGTCGAAGTGGTGGCCGTCAATCTGCTCAATCACCTCGCAACCTATCCCGGCCGCCCGCAATGCCTGTCCATACTCATGTTGCTGCCGATGAAACTCCGAAGATTCATCACCCCCCACCGAGAGCAAGAGCTTTGGCATGGAGGATGGAATCGCCAGGACCGGGCTGTAGAGCCGGACATCGGATTCGCTCAACCTGACGTTCCCGTTCAGGTAGCACAGGCGAATTGGCTCCAGATCATAAAGACCGCTGAGTGCACATCCCCCCTTCACGAGATCGGGGGGCGCCATGTAACTACGCCAGTCGGTTGCAAGCATCATTGCCGTAAGGTGTCCTCCCGCCGAGCTCCCCGTGACGTAGATACTCTTCTCATCGCAATTGAAACGAGATGCGTTCTGATGGAGCCAAACCAGCGCGGCCCTGCAGTCTTCAACGATCTCCTTCATCGATACTGCAGGCGCCAAACGGTAGTTGATCGCCGCAAAGTTCATTCCGTCTTCGAGATAAGGACGAGCGATGTAGCTGAAGTCCGACTTGTCAAGGGACTGCCAGTATCCTCCGTGAATAAAGACGACGATGGGTGCACCACTCCGGGAGGTACGAAATAGATCAATCGATTGCTGATGGTCTGGGCCATACGGCAGGTCGGCTTCGAAATGAGACGTTCTCCGAAACGCCTCGCTGTCGCTTTTCCAGCGATCAAAAATCTCCTGATAATCAGGAATTCCGGCTCGAACGTTGTACTCGGTGTCAAGTTCGACTTGCGTAAAATTGCGATAGACTGGCAAGATTGCCTCCTGATGAAAGTGATCTTTCCTCAAAATAAGCATGCACGCGGGAGTCGGGCGCGTGAGAACTCGCCAAGCAATGGCTAGAAGCTGCCAAGATGAGGCGGATGATCGATGTTTAGCAAAAGCGAGAATCGGGACGATTATCAACACACGGCCTATCCAATTGCGGCTATGGCGCGCGATCTGCCGAGTCAGTTTTTGATCCCGATGCATAGCCACCATAGATCTCAGCTCGTTTTCGGCTGCACTGGCGTGATCACGGTTACTTCAGGAGCCGGATCGTGGGTCGTGCCATCGCTGCGTGCCGTCTGGGTACCCGGTGGCGTCGAGCATGAAATGAAAACATCCGGCCGGGTCGAAATGCGGACGGTCTATATCGATCCAGCGGCAAGCGACCAGCTTCCAGCATCATGTTGTGTTGTCGCAGTGAGTCCGCTCCTTCGCGAGCTCATCGTGGCAGCCGTCAAGATCCCCAACGAGTTCACACCCGGCGGACGTGAGCAGCGGATTATGGATCTCATTATCGATGAAATCCAACCGGCCCCAATTCTCCCGCTTGACCTTCCCATGCCGGCAGACCGGCGCCTTATCAAGATCTGCGAGACTTTCCTGAACGAGCCGGGACTGAACCTGGGCTTGAACGATTTTGCCCAGAAGGTCGGTGCCAGTCAGCGAACGCTCGAGAGAATGTTTCCTCAAGAGGTCGGCATGAGCTTTTCAAAATGGCGACAGCAGGCTCGCCTGCTTTCCGGAATTCGAATGTTGGCTGAAGGCGTGCCGATCTCGACGGTCGCCATGGACCTCGGCTATGAAAGTCCAAGTGCCTTCAGCGCAATGTTTCGTCGGGCTCTCGGCGTTGCGCCATCTGAGTACTTCCAAGCCATCGCCGCCCGAAAGATTGAGGCAGTTTAAGATCTGTCACTGCGCCTTCTTGAACCGGTCGGGGTTAAATGCTTCAGGCGGCAACGACGAAATCGCTGCAGGCGGCGGGAATGGATATCGCAGATAAGGGGCTTGAGGCTGGCCCGGCGGGGAATATTGGCCATCCGCCAAGATCCGCTTTTTGGCCGACATCTGCCTTACCACGCATTTGAAAACCGTTATCTGTGTCGGCGCGAAGTTGTCGATTGGCGCATAGTCACGCTCCGGCCGGTACTTCTCGAGCACCTCATACTGCTGCGCTCTCACGACCTCGGTGTCGTCGGATAGATTGACGTCGCATCGCGCCAGCACACTGTAGTACTCAAAGCTCGTGTTCTGGCCCTTTGGCGCTTTCAACAGCGCCACAAGATGATCCACCTCGATTGTAACCCGTGGATTGCGTTTTATCAGCGCGGCAAGTTTTCCAAACCGCGAGCAGTGGAGCAGAAACACCCCATCGACAAAACGATAACTTTGTCCAACGACGTAGGGGTATGGATCGTCGTGCACGGCCATCCGGCAGACCATTTGATCTCTTAGGAATGATTGGATGGCGCTCCAGTCATTCCAGGCAAGATCTTCTCGCCGCATGGTGTTGTCAAAATAGGCTGGCAGATCAGCGGTTTCAGTCATCGCCCAGCTCCCCGCTATACCTTGATCGCGAACGTTGCTTCAATCTCGACGGGAGCGCCGAATGGCAGAGATGCGACGCCAAGGGCGACCCTCGAATGTTCGCCTCGCTGACCGAATGCATCGGTCATCATCACGGATGCCGTATTGATAATTCCCGGAGCATCATTGAAACGGTCTGCGGTCTGCACGAAGCCACCAAGGCGGATGCATCGCTCGACCTTTGCGAAGTCGCCGCCACAGGCATGCTTCACCCACGACAGAACATGCCTGCAGCATAGAACAGCGGCTTCTTTAGCCTGCTCCACCGAAATCTCGTCGGGAACACGACCAACCCAAACGGGCTTCCCGTCCTTCATGGGCAACTGCCCGGACACGACCAGCAGGTCGCCGTGCAAGACATAAGGCCGGAAGGCTGCAGCCGGGATCGTTAGATCGGGAATGCTGGAAAGCAGTTCTGTATTCATTTTTCATCCTGGAAATTAGGTCTCTGCGAACGTGCGGTCGCAAATGCACTTTGACCTGAAGGGTCGATCTACGCTCGCGAGATAGCGGCAACTATGCGTCTCAATCCGCCATAGAACAGGCTTGCTGTTCGTAGCCGCTCAAAAGCAAAAACGGCTAGACAGTAATCGTCTAGCCGTCTTGAGACGTCATACTGATCCTGATTTATACAGACCGCACCACTGTCTGAACTGATTGATCAGTTGCACTTCCATCTGTTGGTACATCCGAGATCACCTCGAGCGACTTTCCTCTGGTCTCGACACCAAAAGCGAAGATGACCAATGCCGCCAGCGCAAAGCATGCGGCTCCCAGCCCGAAGGCTCCGATCTGTCCTGTGATGGGAAGTATGAGGCCCACGACGGTCGGACCGATCAACGAACCGACGCGACCCGTCGCAGACGCCAGTCCACAACCCGACGCTCTCGCTCCGGTTGGAAACATCTCCGGCGTGTAGGTGTAGAGTACCGCCCACATCCCGAACAGGAAGAATTGCATCGTCGCTCCCGTTGCAAAGAGCGTGACGAGATTTGGACTGGATTGCGCGACGGCACCATACATGACGACCATGCACGCTCCGCCTATCAGCGTAGTGATACAAGTCGGCTTGCGGCCCCAATGTTCGACAGACCATGCCGCCCACAGGAAGCCTGGTATGCCGCCGAGCGAGATGAAGACGGTGTAAAGGACGGACTTGGTCACATCCAGACCGGACTGCTGCAGAAGAGCGCCGAGCCAGGTCGTCAGGCCGTAAAAGCCGAGAAGAGCAAAGAACCACAGCCCACAAGCAGTCAGTGTTCGGGACCGGTAAGCTCGCGACCAAAGCGCATCGAGTCGGATCGCAAGATCCCCACTCGTCGTTTGACCGGGCTGAACCGGAGGCAGCTCGGCGATTTTGAACTTCGTTTGCACGATATGTTCGACCTGATCGACAACCGCAGATGCCTCATCCCACTTTCCGCGCGATTCCAGCCATCGCGGCGACTCAGGTACAAACCGGCGGATGACGAAAAGAAATACGGCAGGAATGGCGCCGATGAAGAACATTGTTCGCCAGCCATAGAGCGGCAACACAAAGTAGGACAACAGCCCCGCGCCTATGAACGCAATCGGCCAGTTCCCGTCCATCAAGGCAAGATATTTACCTCTTGCTTTGGTCGGAACGAATTCGGACAGCAACGTCTGCGCCAGCGGCAACTCCATTCCCATCCCGACGCCGAGCACAAACCTGTAAATTCCGAGTGAGGTTGGATCTGTAGCGGTGGAGCAAAGATAGCTTCCGACGCCCCAGACAATCATGCTGATTTGGAAGATTGGTTTTCTGCCAAACCGATCGGCGAGGATGCCCGAACTAAGAGCGCCAATTGCCATCCCCACGAAGCTGGCGCTCCCCAACAGTCCTGCCTGAGCAGATGTCAGGCCAAACTCGGCTTTGATGGACCCGAGCAGGTAGGTCATCATGGCCAAGTCCAGATTGTCGAAGAAGAATGCAAGCCCGATCACCACAAGTAGGAATTGGTGATAGCCACATACCGGTATGCGTTCTAGCCTGTCGGCTGCGCGAATTATCGGTTTCATCTGCGTTTGCTCCCTGTGACACGCAATGTTCACAGAGTGAGGCCACGCAGCGAGTATCGCCCTCTTAAACGCGCCAATGAGTATCGAATTGATGCCAAACTGGCGAACAGGTTCCGAGAAGGGAATAGGTACCGCCACTCGCGTTCCATGAGGCGTAATTTCTATACGAATAGCGCCCGTCTTTGCTGGCTCTTCCAAGTCTTTTCAAAAAGATAACAGGGAAAATTATCGACGCTCTCAGCTTAGTTGAGGCGGATAACAGGGCTTTTGCCACGTGTCTTGCCGCTTCGTTATCGCCGGCAAAGTCGGTGTCGCGGCATTGTGAAGGTCGGTAAAAATACGCGATTGCCAAGCAAGTCGTCGCGCCATTCCCAATGGCTCCTCATAAATGACTTGGCCATAGGGAACAGTGTCTCAGCGATTTGATCAGCATCTCGACGATCAAGCGCTATTCGGCGGATCGACCGGCCGCTGCCGCCAGGCGAGCTACCGGACTGCTTCACCCTGCGTTAAAGTAGCCACTGACCTATCGGAGCCAACCCCATGATTCACACTCTCCGCCTCACCGCCCTGACAATGGGCATCCTGCTCGTCGGCGGCAGTTATTCAGCCTCGCAAGCCGCCAGCCATCAAGCCGGTGTGTGCAGCCGAGCTGCCGCAGAGGCGCTGACAGGCAAGAACAAGATTTCAAACCGTAGAGCGAAGCGGCTCACCGGCGCGACTATCGTTCGCCAGATCAAGCCCGGCCAAGGCGTGACGATGGATTACCGGCAAGAGCGTGTAACGATCGAGACCGACCCCAAGACCAGGAGGATCGTCCGCGCCTATTGTGGGTAGAATTTTCTCGGCTAGGCTTTGAACTCCGCACCTCCCGGACTGGATATGGGCGGGGACGACCCCTTCCGATGAACGCCACTCGATTTGGCCGGCCCAATCAGAGTCGCCGGCCCGCGCGAGCGATGCCCAGTCACTTCGTTGGGGAACAAACATCGGCCGCAGGCACGTCGAGCGCTGCAGCGTTTTCGACACATTTGCTAGAGTTTAGAAAGCTATCATGCGGCCAATTCCGCCGCAGGCGAAATACTGTGGAATCCCATAAGAATTCGCGAATGCTCAGCAGAAATATAGAATCAATTCAGTTTAGAACGAACCTAATCCGATGCCGTAGCAAAGCGGGATCGACTTCGATAAACAAATCCGTGGCCGATGAATATCGCCGCCCTCCTTGCGAATGACATAGGCAATAGCGGCCTGCCCGACAGGCATTTCGGATTGTTTGATGGTTGACGGCGATGAACTCTGGCAGCGGAAAAAACGCCGCGCTTTCTTTATCAGCCAGCTCTACCAATGGCACTGGATCAGCTCAGGGCTCTGCCTCGTTGGCATGATCCTCTTCGCCTTCACCGGAATCACGCTGAACAATGCCGGGAAAATCGAGGCAAAGCCCTCCGTGGTGATGCGCGAAAGCCAGCTTCCGCAGGCCATGCTCGCCGATCTGAAAGCCACGCCGAATATCGCCAAGGCCCCACTGCCATCCAGCATCAGTGCATGGCTGCAGCAGGAGGTCGGCGTGAATACTGCCGACCGCGAGACCGAGTGGTCCGCCAAGGAAGTCTATGTCGCCCTGCCCCGGCCCGGTGGCGATGCATGGCTCAGCATTGAGCGCGACACAGGCGCAATTTCCTATGAAATCACCGATCGCGGCTGGATCGCTTATCTCAACGATCTGCACAAAGGCCGACATGCCGGCAAGGTGTGGAGCTGGTTCATCGACCTGCTTGCGACAGCCGCCATCATCTTTTGCCTCACCGGCCTGTTGCTGCTGCAGCTTCACGCCAAGCGCCGCCCGGCCACATGGCCGGTCGTCAGCCTGGGACTGATTATTCCGACGCTGCTCGCCGTTCTCATCATCCATCGTTGAAGGTCCATCATGCGCCTCCTGATTTCCGCCGCACTGACCACCCTCGCCGCAGGCTCGTCGCTGGCTTCTGAAGCCACGATCAGCATCGATATTCCGCAACTGAACGTCGCCGAATATCACAAGCCTTATGTGGCCATGTGGGTCGAAACCGCCGATGGCGGCAAGATCACCAATCTTGCCGTGTGGTACGATACCAAGCAGAAGAACAATGAGGGCACCAAGTGGCTGAAGGACATGCGGCTGTGGTGGCGACGCACTGGTCGTGAACTGACCTTGCCGGCCGATGGGCTGTCCAGCCCGACCCGGGCGCCCGGCACCCACCAGATCAAGTTCGACAGCACAGCCAAACCGCTCGATGGGCTCGTCCCCGGCAGTTACCAGCTTGTCATCGAAGCCGCCCGCGAAGTCGGCGGTCGTGAGGTGGTGCGAATTCCGTTCGAATGGCCACCGAAAGCGCCAGCGACCGCCCAGGCCAAGGGCGAAAGCGAGCTTGGCACCGTCGCATTGAAATTGACCCCTTAAGCCACGCCCACGAAAACGCCGCGCCTTCGCGCACCCACAGCTTCATGGAAAGGATCTCGCCATGACCAAACGTCTTAAGCTCGCATTGATCGCAGCGTCGGTTTCACTGCTCGCCTTGCCCGCGCAGGCACACCGCGCCTGGCTGTTGCCGTCGGCCACCGTGCTGTCCGGCACGGACCCCTGGGTCACGGTCGACGCCGCCATATCCAACGACCTGTTCTATTTCGAGCATCACCCGATGCAGCTCGACAACCTGTCGATCGAAGGCCCCGACGGCAAGACCATAGCGCCAGAAAACCTAGCGAAAGGCCGCTATCGCAGCACCTTCGATGTCAAACTCGTGCAACCCGGCACTTACAAACTGACGGTGGCAAACCGGGGCGTATTCGCGAATTATAAAGTGGATGGCCAGAACAAGCGCTGGCGCGGCAAGGCGGAAGAGCTGGACAAGGCGATTCCTGCCAACGCCACCGAGGTGAAAATCTCGGAAAACATCGGCCGGATCGAATCTTTTGTGACCCTGGGCAAACCATCCACCGACACATTGAAGTCCACCGGCGTCGGGCTCGAGATGATTCCGGTGACCCATCCGAACAATCTGGTGGTTGGAGAGAAGGCGACATTCCGCCTGGTACTGGATGGCCAGCCCGCCAGCGGTGTCGCGGTTGAGGTCGTGCCGGGCGGGATCCGCTATCGCGACAAGCTGAACGACAGCAAGGTCACCACCGACGAGTCAGGCACATTTAGCGTGACGTGGCCCGGTCCCGGTTTCTATTGGATGAGCGCTTCGGTGCGCGACGACAAAAGCAAGATCAAGAACGCACAGCGCCGCAGCAGCTACACCACCACGGTCGAAGTATTGCCGCAGTAAGCAGCATTCATGACGATGCCCCTGTCCCGGCGCGTGGCAATCCCGACCCTGTCGGCGATGCCGCGCGCCGCTCCGGACGGGAGCCGCATTCAGGAATTATCCGGCGCGACCATGGGCACCACTTGGTCGGTCAAGTTCGCCGGATCGACCACCAATCTGCAGACATTGCGTCGGACGATTCCTCTCGCGCTCAACCGCGTCATCGCACAGATGAGTGCCTGGGAAGAGCATTCCGACATATGCCGTTTCAATCGCCTGCCGATGAATGAATGGCAGACGCTACCGCCTGAACTCTTCAAGGTGATGAAGAGCGCCTTGCGTATCGCGCAGGAATCCGGCGGCGCCTACGATCCCTCTCTGGGCGCGCTGATCGATCTTTGGGGATTCGGGCCAAGCGGACCAAGAACAGAGCCGCCCACACCTGAGGAAATCGCCGGATGTCACCGCGCTTGCGGATGGCAGCAGTTCGACCTCGACGCTGGCCGCCGCCGCATGCGCCGGCTTGGCCACGGGTCGATCGACCTTTGCGGGATCGCCAAAGGGTTTGCCGTCGACCTGATAGCCGAAACGCTGCGCGAGCACGGCATTCATCACGCTCTGGTCGAGGTCGGCGGCGAGCTCTGCGGATGCGGGGTGAAACCCGATAGCAGTCCGTGGTGGGTCGAGATCGATCGACCCGCTGTGAGGGCGACCGAGGCCACACCGCCGATGCTGGTGGCGCTCCATGACCTTGCCATTGCCACTTCCGGGTGCGAGCGCGGATTTGTCAGCGGCTCGCACCATTTCTCCCATACGCTGAATCCATTGACCGGATGGCCCATCGCCAACGGCATGATCACCGCGACGGTTCTCCACGAGTCCTGCATGGAAGCGGACGCCTATGCCACGGTGCTGATGGTTCTGGGGCCGGAAGCCGCCATCGACTTCGCCATCGCGCATCGGCTGGCGGCGCTCATCCTGTTCAAGCAAGGTGACACGTTCACCGAGCGCACGACACCGATGCTTGATCAGATGCTGTCATAAACGCATTCTCGGCGACAGGCGATCGGGCGTCAGGTCTGCGCCCATTGTCGCAGCAGATTGTGATACAGCGAGGTCAGGGTCACAACCGACGGATGCTCGGGATGATCCGCAGTGAGGCGGATGATCGACATATCCAGATCGAACATCATGGAGCGCCGGCTGACGTCACTAATCATGCTTTCGGTCCAGAAGAAAGACGCGACGCGGGAGCCGCGCGTAATCCTGGTCACGTGGTGCAGGCTGGTACCGGGATAAACGATCATATCGCCGGCGGGCAGCTTCACAGCGTGAGAACCGTAGGTATCCTCGATCACCAGTTCACCGCCGTCATATTCCTCGGGCGATGACAGAAACAGCGTCGAGGAGACGTCGGTCCGCATCCGCACACCGGTTCCGGGAATGGTGCGGATGGCGTTGTCCACGTGGGAGCCGAAGTTCATTTCACCTTCGGCGTCGTAGCGATTGAACAGCGGCGGCAGAATCGTCTTGGGCAGCACCGCCGACATGAACAGCGGGTTGCGGTTGAGCGCGGCGAGCACCATGTCGCTCAGTTCGCGTGCTGCCGGATTGTTCTGGGGCAGTTGCAGGTTGTTCTTGACCTGCGCCGATTGATGACCCGCCGTCACGCGTCCATCGACCCAATCGGTCCGCGCCATGACATCACGGCAATGCTGCACCTGTTCTGGCGTCAAGACATTCGGAATTCGCACCAGCATCGCTATATCCTTGAAAAGAACCGGCGTCTTGCGACGCCGGCTCCGATTGTTGTCGATTTTACGATCGAGCGTGACGGCCTACTTGCTCACATAACGCGCTGCCTTCACCGGATAGTCGACCGGCGGCGGCGGCGTGAAGTGATAGCGATAGGTCAGAGTTGCCGAGCGCCCCGCTGCAGGCACGGCATGACCGCCATAATACTGCGCATAATAGTACTCGTCGGTCAGGTTGTAGATGTTGAGTTGCAGCGTCGATTCTTTCGTGACCCTGTAGTTCGCCATGAGATCGAACTTCCAATAGTCGGGCACGTAGAGCGTGTTGGCAGTGTTGGCGTAACCCTTCGACTGATAGGTGGCACCGCCGCCGACCGTCAGATCGGTGGTCAGATCGTACGTCGTCCAGAGGCTAAAGGAATTCTGCGGCGTATTCGGCATCTGCTTGCCGACCGAGTAACGATCCGCAGCAGATGCAGTGGCCGGAACGCTCACAATCCTCGAGTCCTGATAGGTATAGCCGGCGAAGATCTGCCACTGGTCGGTCAGCTTCCCGGTGAGACCAGTTTCAAAACCCTGGACGCGCTGCTCACCCGCCAGAATGGTCGGCATGGTCGCCGCATCAGGCCCGGCATTCGCAATACGCGCGTTTTCCTTGAGCGTATGGAACAACGCCGCCGTATAGCTCAGCCGCCCTCCAAGAAAATCAATCTTGGTGCCAACTTCGGCGGTCTTTGCCACTTCCGGCGCCAGCGAGACCGTACCCGATGACAGGGTGCCAAACTCGGCAGACGGGTTGAAGGACGTACCGTAGGCCGCATACACACTCGACAACTGCGTCGGATGGAAGACACCGCCGACACGCCAGCTCGTCTGCTTATCATGGGAGTCGAAGGGACCACGATTTGCAACCGTCGCATTCAGCGGATCGCGGTAAGAGGCACGGACGTCATCGTAGCGGACCGAGCCGAGCAATTCGAAGTATCGATTGATCTTGATCTGATCGGACGCATAGACCGCGACGGTTTCGATATCAGTATAGTTGGGATTACCGAAAGGCCCCTGATAAACCGGCTGCGAAACCGGATTGATGACACTGGTTCGGCAATAGCTGCCTGGGTTTGATACACACCAGAAGTTGGTGCGGCCACGCTGCTGGCGCGTCTGCTGGCTGAGCTCGATACCAGCCGCAACATTATGCTCCAGACCCCAGGTCAGGAACTTGGTGGTCAAATCGGTCTGGTTGAGCAGCAGGGTGTCATTGGTTTGCGTATTCCAATGCTCCTGCGACAGCGTCATTTGATCGACGGGGTAACCCACCGGAATCGGTGTGGTGCCCGCCGCGGTTGCGAGTCCACGCGGCGGCGTCGGCGCGGCGTAGCGCCGATTATCGATATAGCGCGTTGCGTTGGTCAGCTTCGTACCATTGTCGAATTCATGCGACAGCTTGATTGTCGTGATATTCGTGGTGGTCTTGGCAATATCGCGGTACGGACCAAGCGTGTTGCCGTAGAAAACATTGCGAGGCACAGGCAGCGGCGTCACGGCACGGCCGTCACCATAGTAACCGCCGCTGACCGCGGTACCGGCCGGATTCAACGTCGGTGCCGGCAACCAGGGATGACCGTAGTCGGGAACGCTCTCCTCACCCTGATAGATATGGCTCAGTGTCACCTGATCGCGATCGGTCACATCAAAAGTAACGGACGGCGCAACACCCCATCGCTTGGTGTAGACATTGTCGCGACCCGGGGTCGGCAGATCCTGATAAAGCGCGGCGATGCGGCCAGAGATATTGCCCTGCTTGCCGCTGGCATCGAGGTCTGCGCGATAGCCCGAGGCACTGGTGCCGCTGATGGAGCCATCGAAGAACGTCGCACCGGTCGGCAGTTTGGACACGGTATTGATCGCGCCGCCGGTTGAACCACGACCAAACGCGAATGATGAAGGTCCCTTGAACACCTCGACCCGATCTGCGCTGAACAAATCGCGGTTGTACCAACCTGGATCGCGCAGACCGTCACGGAACATATCGCCGCGCGCGCTGAAACCGCGGATGAAGGGGCTGTCACCCTGCTGACCGCCTTCGCCTGCACTGAAGGTGATGCCCGGCACGGTGCGCAGCGCCTCTTCCATACTGGTAAGACGCTGATCCTGAATGACCTGCTGGGTGACCACGTTCACAGTCTGCGGCGTATCACGCAGCGGCACCGAGAGACGGGAAATTCCAGCTTGCGCCGGCGCCTGATAACCGGTGACGCCATGACCGTCGCCAACAATGGGCCTCACTGCAACATTGCTCGGTGCACTTGCAACGGGCGGCGCTGCACGAGCCGGCGCACGGCGCGCTGTTCTCTTCTTGGCCTGCTTCTTCGGAGCTGTCACGCGAACCTGCGGAAGATCCTCACCGCCTGAAACCGGCTGTGCATCGGCTGAGTCCGGCATCAGCATCACTGCAGCGACGCCGATCATCGCCCTTCCCCACCCAATCGCCGAGATATTTCCCGCGACGCCACCATCGCTGCTTATCCCAGACGTGTGGTCAACCAATGAATTTCCCATGTGCCCCAATCCCTGATGATGATGACATCGCGAAAACGATTCCCCATCCGCGATATTTCGCCCGTCATAACTTCAGAAAATTTTGCGAGCAACACATCGATACCGTTGTTTGTAGAGCTTCTAGTTCACTCGCCATCAGAATGACGGAATGTCGCACGTCGGCACGTACGCGAGATCTGATCTCACCTTCACAACTGGAACCTTCGCTATTTCTTCTGAATTCGTTGTGCACGCGCACACGCGCGGATGTCATGCGGAGCGTATCGCAGCGCAAATTTAACGCGAATCTGAAGTATTGACGGCACCGAAATCCATTTCGGCCTTAAAGGGATTCTAAAAAACAGACCTGCTTGCATGTTTGATTCAGAGGTCCGAACCGTTAGACCTCTCTCAGATGCTGCGCGTCTTCACATCCGCTCTGCGGCCCATCCAGAACGACGTGCGAAACAAAGTCTGTTGAAATGAAACTGTATCTGAACGACTCCTGCAAGATGGGGCCCTGCCGCCAATTGCGGATAGAAAAATTCGCTGCGGCTCTGCTTGTGACCTTTCTCTCGCTCTCTATCGTGCCGCATCTCGCGCATGCCGCATCGGATTTGACTTCAGGCGTTTCTGCGTCAGCCGCCGCCTCTCCTGCTTCTGCCTTGAGAATTGCGCAGGCCACACCATCCGCAACGCAGCCGGCATCTTCGATGCCATCCAGCGACAGCGCATCGCAGACAGCACCCCCGACTGAAGCCGTCGAGACCGCCGAATCGAGCCCCATCCTTCCGCACGAGCTGACGCCAATCGGCATGTTCATGGCGGCCGACTACATCGTGAAAGCGGTGATGATCGGGCTTGCCTTCGCTTCGGTTCTCACCTGGTCGGTATGGCTGGCCAAAACCATCGAGCTGCTGGGTGCCCGGCGCAAGCTGATGCGTGACCTCAACAATGTGGAGAATGCGCACTCTCTCGATGAGGCAAGCAAGATACTGAAACAAGCCAACAGCGACATCGCAACCTTGACGAATGCAGCGCGCAACGAAATCCGTCGTTCGCACGACGCCATGAATCATGACGGCGTCAAAGAGCGCGTCGCATCGCTGTTCAGCCGCATCGAGGCAGCCGCGTCCCGTCGCATGACCCGCGGGACCAGTATTCTGGCAACTATCGGCTCCACGGCCCCCTTCGTCGGCCTGTTCGGCACCGTCTGGGGCATCATGAATTCATTCATCGGCATTTCGAAATCGCAGACCACCAATCTCGCGGTCGTCGCGCCCGGCATCGCCGAAGCCTTGCTGGCGACGGCAATGGGGCTGGTTGCCGCGATCCCGGCAGTGATGATCTACAATATGTTTTCCCGCGCAATCACCAGCTATCGCGGCCTGCTTGGCGATGGGTCGGCCGAGTTGATGCGCATGGTGAGCCGCGACCTCAACCGCGCGGAAATGATGCCGCATCAGCAAGCCGCGGAGTAACGCGTGGGCGCTCAGCTTCAGCAGGCATCGTCCGATGAGGAGATGACGCAGGTTAGCGACATCAACGTCACGCCGTTTATCGACGTCATCCTCGTTCTGCTGATCATTTTCATGATTGCCGCCCCGCTGGCGACCGTGGACATCGCTGTCGACTTGCCGGCATCGACGGCGACACGCCAGCCACGTCCGGACAAGCCGATTTTCGTCACCCTGAAGTCTGATCGATCCCTTGCGGTCGGTGAAACACCGATTTCGCGTTTCAATCTGGCGGGATCGCTCGATTCGGTCACCTCCGCGGATCGGACCAAGCGGCTGTTCGTGCGCGCCGACAAGACCATTCCCTACGGCGAAGTGATGGAGTTGATGAACGACTTGCGCACGGCCGGGTATCTCAAAATCGCGCTTGTCGGACTTGAGACCTCGGGTTCAGCGACCTCTCCCATTAATGGGGGAACCGTCCAATGAGCATACCCGTCCCCTATCGCCGCGTAACGCATCGCGATCTGCTGCGCTGGACCATTTGCTTTGTCGTGATGCTCTCCTTCCACGGCGCCGTCGCTGCGGCATTGCTGATGACGCCGGCGGAAGGCGACACGTTCGACACCACCACCGCGATCGAAGTGGACTTTACCACCGAGTCCTTCCGTGACGCCGAAATACGCGACGTCGCTCCCGGCGAAGAGCAGATGCAAACCGACGAGGCTCCCCCTCCTCAGGAAAAAGCCGAGTTGAAGGCCGAGGAGAAGCCTGAGCCGGAGCCACCGCTTCCGCAGGTGGCAGAACCTGACGTCGCGCTGGAAGTTCCTCCCGAGCAAAAGAAGCCGGAGGAGGACAAAAAGGACGAGAAGGAAACGAACCCGAACGCCGCACCTCCGCTGGTCGCCGCATCAGCCACCACAGCGCCGACAGCCGCCGCTGCGCGCAAGGCGATGCTGGTGAGCTGGAAGCGGCGTCTGGCCCTGCATCTGCAGCGGAACAAGCGATATCCGCATGAGGCTCAGGCCCGCCGCGAAACCGGGACATCGCGTGTCTCGTTCGTTGTCGACCGCCAGGGTCACGTCGTCTCCAGCCAAATCGTGAAAGGCAGCGGATCGCAGGCCCTCGATCGCGAGACGCTTGAGCTTCTGCAGCGCGCTCAACCGCTGCCGACCCCGCCCGGCGATGTCGGCGGTACGCAATTCGCCTTTACGGTGCCGATCCTTTTTGAGCTGCAATGATCCTGCGTCTGGCACGGCGCGCGCTAAGCTTCGGGACACGCCGGAAACTAGCCCAGTACGATGCAACTGCGAGGCAGATTCTCGCTTGGGATCAGAACACCCGGCGCCTATCGGCCCATGCGCTGCGTGAGCGCGTCACCCAACTGCGAGATCAGGTCCAAGCCGGCCTGCCGCTCGATGACGTCAAGGTTGAGGTTTTCGCGCTGGTTCGGGAGGCTGCGCGACGCGCATTGGACCAGCATCCCGTTCCGGTGCAACTCATGGGCGCTCTGGCGCTGCACGACGGTCACATCATCGAGATGAAGACGGGCGAAGGCAAGACGCTGACCGCCACGTTGGTCTGCGCCCTCAATGCATTGAGCGCCCGGGGTGTCCATATCGCCACGCCGAACGATTACCTCGCCGAACGCGATGCCGGCTGGATGCGCCCGGTTTATGATCTGCTCGGGCTCAGCACCGGTGTCATCACGCAGGAAATGGACGACGATAGCCGCCGCGACGCCTATCGCTGCGACGTGACTTACGGAATCGCCAGCGAATTCGGTTTCGACTACCTGCGCGACAATATGAAATTCACCTCCGCGGAAACGGTCCAGCGAGGCCATGCCTTCGCTTTGGTCGATGAGGCGGACGCCACCTTGATCGATGAAGCCGGCATGCCGCTGGCGTTGTTCGGTCCGCTCGGTGACCATTCCAGCTTTTATCAGGCGATCGATGCCGTCATCGCCGCGTTGCAGCCTACACACTATGAAATCGACCACCGGCGCCGCGTCTCACTGACCGATGCAGGGTACTCCGAGGTCGAGGAGAAGCTGCGGAAACAAGGCCTGCTGAAGGCTTCAGCAACGCTGCACGATATTGCGTCGATTTCACTGCTTCATCACGTCATGCAGTCACTGCGGGCTCATGCTCTTCTGACGCGCGACCGTGACTACATTGTCGAGGGCGACGCCGTCACCATTGTCAACGGGCTCACCGGACGGCCAATGCCCGGGCGGCGTTATGATGAAGGGCTCCATCAGGCTCTGGAAGCCAAGGAAGGCTGCGCCATCGGGGAAGAAACCCACACGCTAGCCTCGATCACCTTCCAAACCTATTTCCGTCGTTACGCCAAACTCGCCGGCATGACAGGAACTGCGATGGCGGATGAACGGGAATACAGTGAAATCTACGGTCTTGATACGATTTCGATCCCAACCCATCGCCCGCTCATCAGAACCGATGAATCCGTCCTCCATACCACCACGACAGGCAAGCTGCAGGCGATCCTGCGCGAGGTCGAAGATGCAACCAGCCGCGGCCAACCCGTCCTGATTGGTGCGCCATCTGTCGAACAGTCCGAAGCTATCGCAGCAGCGTTCGAATCCAATGGCTGGCAGCAGCGCGAAAACGAAGCGAAGTGCGGAAGATCCCCGCGGACCTTCGCAGTGCTCAATGCCAAACATCACGCTCGCGAAGCTGAGATCATTGCCGAAGCCGGCGCGCCCGGCGCGGTGACGATTGCCACCGCCATGGCTGGCCGCGGCACCGATATCCGGCTTGGTGGCGAACATGCCGACGAGGCGACGCGCCAGCGCGTCATCGCCGCAGGTGGGCTGCTGGTGATCGGAACAACGCACCACGATCATGGACGGATGGATCAGCAACTGCGCGGCCGCGCCGGCCGGCAGGGGGATCCAGGGCGATCCGTTATCCATGCCTCGCTGGAAGACGAACTCCTGACCGGTACAGCC
Source organism: uncultured Afipia sp. (assembly GCA_964384815.1). GTDB lineage: Bacteria > Pseudomonadota > Alphaproteobacteria > Rhizobiales > Xanthobacteraceae > Afipia. Next base: position 938,051 of record CAYLLZ010000001.1, read on the forward strand.
ATCAGCCTGCCGCCATCCGGGCGAACGACCACGGTCGCGGCGTCAGTGGCGAGCCGTGTGATCCGGGCCGCGCAGAAGCGCCACGAAAGCCGCAGCTTCGACCGACGCCTCGGCCTGCTGCGGTTTGATGCAATCATTCAGCGTCAGCGCGATACTTTTTACGATCTGCGCCGCCAGCTCCGGGATGGCGATGATCCATTGATCCTGGCCACCTGCCTCCGTCATGAGACAATCGACGATCTGATCAAGCGTTTCGCTCCGTCCGACGCGCCATGGGACATCGCCGGGCTCGATCACGCAATCCGATCGGTGCTGACCCTTGCCGTCGATATCGATCCTCCGTCCGCCTCTCCTGAAGCCGATGCGAAAGCACTCGCACGACGTATACGCGCCATCGCGGACCGCTGGATCGACGGCAAGATCACAGCTATCGGAGAGGCAAAGTTCGCCGACATCATGCGTCGTCTGATGATGGCGCTGATCGACCAGCTCTGGTCGGAACAATCCGAACGCCTTGAACACCTCAAACGTCAGATCGGTGACCGCCGGCTTGCACCTCACAAGGTCGTCGCCGAATTTCATCTCGAAGCATTCGACCTGTTTGAACTCATGATGGCCGATTTCCGCCACGACGTAACAGCCCACGCCATGCGCGTGGGAATAGAAGAACAGCAAAATTAGGCCCATAGACGATGCCGCTGACCACACGACGGTCATCGACCCGCGGTATACCGTGCGCCATCTGGCGCTCGCTCAGAAGGAACAGATCGCTCATCAAGACCTCTCGAATCAAAGGTCTTGTGACTCACGTCCCAAGAAATTTAATAGGTCCTGAGCCTAGTCCGGTGGCGGCGCAGGCGGCGGGGTCATGACAGGCGTATTGGTTAGCACCGGGTCGGAAACGCCCGGCGTTGTAATTCCTTCGCACGCAAGATCATCGCGAATGGCTCATGGTAAGTCGACCGAAACCGCAGTGCGCAATCTTGCGTCTGACGGAAGCAAAGCTCGCTTCATCAACGGATCAATACGGTCGACTTTGGCGAACGCTCTGGAAAACGGGAATTCTTTAATAGTTAGCCGGAGAATGTCGGTCCTTTTCGGAAGGTGACGGTTTAACGTCTCTGTAGAAACTCAACGTATTTAAAAGGCCTGCTATTAGCGGGCCTTTCTCACACCAAAGAAAGAAATTCTCCAAAATCCGGACTGACTGGCTGGGGCGGGAGGGATCGAACCTCCGAATGGGGGAATCAAAATCCCCTGCCTTACCGCTTGGCTACGCCCCAACAGCGTCATGCATGCGCGTGTGACACACCGCACGCTTCTCTTCAAAATAGCACGCGGCGCGCCGCAATGACTAAACAAGCCCGATCAGTTCTGCGCCGGCACCGATCCGGGTGCCCCTCACGAACGCGATCTTGCCATCGCAGCGCCGATTGCGCAGCACCGCCCGTCTATAGGCGGAGCGGCCGCATTTCAATAGCCAAAACAACGATTTCGCGTCAATTCGGCCGGCAAATTTACGGGAAAAGAAACCGCCTCGCGTTGAGGGCCGTCGTTTTTCGTGGAATGAAAGGCCTAGCGCCTCCCCCAGCGAGATCACGGTCATGACCTACCGCGCCCCCCTCACCGACATGCTGCTGTCGCTCCATCACGGCGCCGGGCTTTTGGCGGCAGTGGAGGCCGGACATTATAATGACTACGACGCCGACATGACGGCGGCGGTCATCGAGGAGGCCGGGCGCTTCGCCGCCGACAGGCTGGCGCCGCTCAACCGGATCGGCGATCAGACCGGTGTCACCCTTGCGGCTGGCCATGTCACCACTCCGCCCGGCTGGGCCGATGCCTATCGCACCTGGGCGGAGGCCGGCTGGAACGGGATTTCGAGTCCGGAGTCCTTTGGCGGCCAGGGCCTACCGCTCGCGGTGCATGCGCTCTGCAACGAGATCTGGAGCGCGGCGAACATCTCGTTCGGCCTCTGCCCGCTGCTCACCTCCGGTGCGATCGAAGCACTTGCCGCGCATGGCAGCGAGGCATTGAAGACTCTTTATCTGCCGCATCTGGTCGCCGGCACATGGACCGGCACCATGCAGCTCACCGAGCCGCAAGCCGGCAGCGATGTCGGCGCGCTGCGCACCCGCGCCGAGAAGCAGCCGGACGGCAGCTATCGCCTGTTCGGGTCCAAGATCTTCATCACCTATGGCGATCACGACATGACCGAGAACATCGTGCATCTCGTGCTCGCCCGCCTGCCCGGCGCGCCCGCCGGCACGCGCGGCATCACGCTGTTTCTGGTGCCGAAATTCCTCGTCAACAATGACGGCTCGCTCGGCGCGCGCAACGATATCGTCGCCAGCGGCATCGAGCACAAGCTCGGCATGCACGCCTCGCCGACCTGCACTATGAGCCTCGGCGATCATGGCGGCGCGGTCGGCTATCTGATCGGCGAGGAAAACAACGGTATGGCCTGCATGTTCACGATGATGAACCAGGCGCGCCTCAATGTCGGCATCGAAGGCGTCGGCATCGCCGACCGTGCTTTCCAGCAGGCGCTCGCCTATGCGCAGGAACGCAAGCAGGGCCGCGCCATCGGCAAGAGCGGCGACGGCTCCGATCCGATCATCGTGCATCCGGACGTGAAGCGGAATCTGCTGCTGATGCGGAGTATGACAGCGGCGGCCCGCACCATCTGCTACACCACCGCGGTCGCGATCGACATCTCGCATCGCGCAGCGGATGGCGATGCGCGGGCCAAGGCGTCCGCGCGCGCCGCGCTGCTGACCCCGCTCGCCAAGGCATTCTCCACCGACATCGCCAACGAGGTCGCGGCGCTCGGCGTGCAGGTCCATGGCGGCATGGGCTTCATCGAGGAGACCGGCGCGGCGCAATATGTCCGCGATGCGCGCATCCTCACCATCTATGAAGGCACCAACGGCATCCAGTCGATTGATCTCGTGATGCGCAAGCTCGGTGCGGATAAAGGCGCGGCGCTGCGCGACCTGCTGGACGAACTCTCCGGCATCGTTACAAAAGTCGAGGCCAGCAACGATCCGGCGTTCGGCGCGACCGGCGCGATCCTGCGCGAAGCGCTCGGCGCGGTGATACGCGCCAGCGAATGGCTATTGGAGAAGATCGCCAGCACGCCGAATGACGCGCTCGCCGGCGCGACGCCCTATCTACGACTGCTCTCCACCGCGACCGGCGGCTGCCTGCTGGCGCGCGAGGCGCTCGCCGCACGCGATGACGATGCGTTCCGCGACCATGCGGCGGGGCATGTTTTGCTGACGCGATTCTTCGCGGAAAATCTTGCGGTGCAGGCGCAAGCCCTGGAGCGCAGCGGCACCGGTGGCGCGGACAGCATCAACAATGCGGATGCGGCGTTGAGGTGATGCCGCGTCAGGCCGGGCATAGCCCGTCAAATACGGGCGTGAACGTCCTTTTGACCCGGCCATCCACGTCTTATCTTGCCGAACCTTCGTAAAGACGTGGATCACCGGGACAAGCCCGGTGATGACGATTCGGAAGCATTGCACCTCAACCTAACGCGGCGAGTTACACCAACGGCTTCAGCCCCGCTTCGATCTCCCTGCGGCGTGGTTCGAGGAACGGCGGCAGCGCGAGCTTCTCGCCAAGCTTGTCGGCGGGCTCGTCCGTGGCAAAGCCCGGACCGTCGGTCGCGATCTCGAACAGAATGCCGTTCGGCTCGCGGAAATAAAGACTGCGGAAATAGAAGCGGTCGATCTCGCCGCTCGATCTTATGCCCATCTCGTCAAGCCGCGCGGTCCAGGCGTGATACTGCGCCTCGTCCGGCGTGCGGAACGCGACATGATGCACACCGCCCGCTCCCTGACGCGCCACCGGCAGATCGCGCTGCTCCAGCACATGCAGTTCGGCGGCGGGGCCACCCTTGCCCATCTCGTAGACATGGATGCGATGCTCGCTGTCCGGCGAGGCATAATCGCGGACCCGCCGCATGTTCATCACCTCCAACAGCACGCGCTCGGTGCGCGCCAGCTCCGGCACGTTGAGGATGATCGGACCGAGTCCGCGAATCTGATGCTCCGCCGGCACCGGGCTTTTCTCCCACGGATGCGCCTCTCCCGCGCCGCCATCATCCACCAGCACGAGACGCTGGCCCTCCGGATCCTCGAACGGCAGGGTCAGGCGCCGATCGATCTCGGTGATGCTGCCGGTGTGGACGCCGAGCCGGATCAACCGGTCGCGCCAGAACGCCAGCGATGCCTCGCCATGGACACGCAGCCCGGTGCGGGACACCGCGCGCGTGCCGCGTTGCTCACGCGGCGCCGGCCAGTCGAAGAACGTCAAATCGCTGCCGGGGCTGGCTTTGCCGTCGGCGTAGAACAGATGATAGGCGCTGACGTCGTCCTGATTGACGGTTTTCTTTACCAGCCGCATGCCGAGCACGCCGGTGTAAAACGCGAGATTCTCACGCGCATGGGCCGAAATCGCCGTCAGATGATGGATACCGGTGAGCTGCAACATGATAATGTCCTGCAAATCACAGATCGGTTGATCTGAATGAGTTTGGCGCCGCGCCGGATCATGTAAGATGCGCGGGACCGGATTGCCAGACCGGCCGCCGGAGCCGCGCAACCTAGCAGGGAACGAGCCATTCCGCATGACCGAGCACGTCATTGTCACCGATGAGGATGCGACCCGTATCATCCGCCTGCGGCGACCGGAGAAAAAGAACGCGCTGACGCAGGAGATGTACCTGACGATGAGCGAGGCCATCGATAGCGCGCAGAACAATCCGGCGATCCGCTGCATGATCATCACCGGCGGCTCCGGCGTGTTCACCGCCGGCAACGATGTCGACGATCTGCTGCGCGCCAGCGAGGGCCTTGGCTCGCGGCCGCTCAACGCGGTGAAGTTCCTCTACTCGCTGGTGCATAACAAGAAGCCGATCATCGCGGCGGTGGATGGCGTCGCGGTCGGCATCGGCGCCACCATGGTGTTTCATTGCGACTATGTGCTCGCCTCCACCACCGCGACCTTCTCGACGCCTTTCATCCATCTCGGCCTGGTGCCGGAAGGCGCGTCCAGCCTGCTGGTGCCGATGGCAATGGGTCATCAGCGCGCCTTCTCCATGCTGGTGATGGGCCGCGCCATCAGCGCGGAGGACGCCAAAATCGCCGGCTTCGTCAACGCCGTGGTCGCGCCCGGCCACACCGAGGTCGAAGCGCGCAAGGTCGCGCTCGATATCTGCGCGCTGCCGGTGGAAGCTGTGACATTGTCGCGCAAGCTTTTAAAACAGCCGCCGGACGAACTGGTGCGCCGGATCGAGCAGGAAAGCCACATGTTCGGCGAGCGCATGGAATCGCCGGAAGCCATCGCCGCATTCAAGTCATTCCTTGCGCGCAAGAAAAAGAAGTGACATCCCGATCACTCGGATCCGTCTGAAGACAAGTCTTTGAAGGAAAGCTCATGTCGACCCTGTTGCTGACCCACACCGCCGCCTCGCTCAACCATCGCCCGCCTGAAGGCCATCCCGAGCGGCCCGACCGCATTCGCGCCATGAACAAGGCGCTCAGCCTCGAGGTGTTCAACGATCTGATCCGCGAGGAAGCGCCGATCGGCGATCTGGAAACCGTCAAGCTGTGCCACGATGAAGCCTATGTCGAGGAAATCCGCGAGATGGCGCCGAAAGAGGGCATCGTCCATCTCGACGGCGACACCGCGATGTCGCCCGGCTCCTGGGAAGCGATCATGCGCGGCGTCGGTGGTGCCAATGCCGGCGTCGATGCGGTGGTCAGCGGCAAGGCGCAGAATGTGTTCGTCGGTATGCGGCCCTGCGGCCATCACGCCGAGCGCGCCCGCGCGATGGGCTTCTGCTTCTTCGATCAGGCCGCGATCGCCGCACGCTATGCGCAGAAGAAGCACGGCATCGGCCGCGTCGCTGTGGTCGATTTCGACGTTCATCACGGCAACGGCTCGCAGGACATTTTCTGGGCCGATCCGACCGTGATGTATTGCTCGACCCACCAGATGCCGCTGTTTCCCGGCACCGGCGCCTCGCAGGAGCGCGGCGAGCACGACATCATTGTCAACGCCCCGCTCGCGCCCGGCGATGGCGGCCCGAAATTCCGTCAGGCCTTCGAAGGCGTGATCCTGCCACAACTGCGCAAGTTCTCGCCCGAACTGATCATCATCTCGGCCGGCTTCGACGCGCACTGGCGCGACCCGCTCGCCAACATCAAGCTCGACGAAAAGGACTTCGGCTGGGTCACGCGGCAGTTGATGGACGTCGCGGACACGTCCGCGGGTGGACGCATCGTCTCGGTGCTGGAAGGCGGCTACGATCTGCAGGGCTTGCATGATTCGGTGATCGAGCACGTCACCGCGCTGATGGGGAAGTAACTGCTCTTTGTGATGCGCGGGGCAATTCGCGCATTCATCTCACTGGAGGCGCCATGGGCGGCGAGCCCGGCCATGACGAGGCCAGGATCGCCACATTGCACCCGTAAAGCCTGCCTAGCCTTCGCATCACAGACTGATTTCAGGAACTCAATCTTATGGCCGAAAAGACCCTCGCCGATCCCGCGACACTCAGCTTCGAGCGCGCCATCGAGGAACTGGAGTCCATCGTCAGGCGGCTCGAGGACGGCAAGGTGCCGCTGGAGGAATCGGTCGCGATCTATGAGCGCGGCGAGAGCCTGAAACGGCGCTGCGAGGAGCTGCTGCGCCAGGCCGAGGCACGGGTGGACAAGATCACCACCGATGCCAACGGCAATGCCGTGGGCACCGAACCGCTCGACGTCCCCTGAGGCCTTGCCACCGGCCCCTGCTCCCCTGATTTTGACCGCCCACCCCCGGTTTCGGGCGGGTGGTCGGCGTTGGCATATTTATGGAATTGGTATAAGTCAGCCCCAGCACGCTTGGGCCCGGTTTGTTCCAGAATCGCCAAGCCATTGAATTCCTGAATAATTCTTGCGAGACATCGACGTGTCCTCAGCCAGCCCGACGCCTTTGCTCGATACACTCGACACGCCCGACAAGCTGCGCCGGCTGAAACCCGAGCAGCTTCGTCAGGTCGCCGATGAGCTGCGCCACGAGACCATCTCGGCCGTCTCGGTCACCGGCGGCCATCTCGGCGCCGGCCTCGGCGTGGTCGAGCTGACCACGGCGCTGCACTACGTTTTCAACACGCCGGACGACCGCATCATCTGGGACGTCGGCCATCAGGCGTATCCGCACAAGATTCTCACCGGCCGGCGCGACCGCATCCGCACGCTGCGTCAGGGCGGCGGCCTGTCCGGCTTCACCAAGCGCGCCGAGAGTGAGTACGACCCGTTCGGCACCGCGCATTCCTCGACCTCGATCTCCGCCGGTCTCGGCATGGCGGTGGGGCGCGATCTGCTGGGCCGCAAGAACAACGTCATCGCGGTGATCGGCGACGGCTCGATGTCCGCCGGCATGGCCTATGAGGCGATGAACAATGCCGGCGCGCTGAACTCGCGCCTGATCGTCATCCTCAACGACAACGACATGTCGATCGCGCCGCCGGTCGGCGCGATGTCGGCCTATCTCGCGCGCCTGCTGTCGAGCCAGACCTACGGCTCGGCCCGCGAGATCCTGAAGAACCTCGCCCACCGGCTGCCGAAATTCTTCGAGGATCGCGCGCTGCGCGCCGAGGAATATGCCCGCGGCATGGTGACTGGCGGCGCGCTGTTCGAGGAGCTCGGCTTCTTCTATGTCGGGCCGATCGACGGCCACAACCTCGACCATCTGCTGCCGGTGCTGACCAACGTGCGCGACGCCGAGAACGGACCGATCCTCGTTCATGTCGTGACGCAGAAGGGCAAGGGCTACGCCCCGGCCGAGGAATCCGACGACAAGTATCATGGCGTGGTGAAGTTCGACGTCGTCACCGGCAAGCAGATGAAGGCGAAGTCCAACGCACCGTCCTACACCGCGGTGTTCGGCCAGAGCCTCGTCAAGGAAGCCACGAAGGACGACAAGATCGTCGCCATCACCGCGGCGATGCCCGGCGGCACCGGCGTCGATATCTTCGCCAAGGCGTTTCCCGAGCGCACCTTCGATGTCGGCATCGCCGAGCAGCATGCGGTGACTTTCGCCGCGGGCCTTGCCACCGAAGGCTTCAAGCCGTTCTGCGCGCTGTATTCCACCTTCCTGCAGCGCGGCTACGATCAGGTCATCCACGATGTCGCGATCCAGCGCCTGCCGGTGCGCTTCGCCATCGATCGCGCCGGACTTGTCGGCGCAGACGGGCCCACCCACGCGGGCGCCTTCGACAACGCCTATCTCGGCTGCCTGCCCGGCATGGTGATCATGGCCGCCGCCGACGAAGCTGATCTCGTGCACATGGTCGCGACGCAGGTTGCGATCAACGACGCGCCGAGTGCGCTGCGCTATCCGCGCGGCGAGGGCCGCGGCGTCGATATGCCGGAGGTCGGCGTGCCGCTGCCGATCGGCAAGGGCCGCATCATGCGCGAAGGCGCCAAGGTCGCGCTGCTCTCGTTCGGCACCCGCCTTGGCGAATGCCTCAAGGCGGCCGACGATCTCGCCGCGCAGGGCATCAACCCGACCGTCGCCGATGCGCGCTTCATGAAGCCGCTCGATGTCGAGATGGTGCTCAAGCTGGCGCGCGAGCACGAGGTGCTCATCACCATTGAGGAAGGCTCGGTCGGCGGCTTCGGCACTCACGTCATCCAGACGCTGGCCGATCACGGCATGCTCGATCGCGGCCTCAAGGTGCGCACCATGGTGCTGCCCGACACCTTCATCGATCAGGACACGCCGGCGAAGATGTACGAACAGGCTGGACTCGACGCCAAGGGCATCGTCGCCAAGGTGTTCGAGGTGCTGGGCTCCAGCAGCCCGACGGTGAAGTCGGCCTGATTTTGCGGCGGGCGCGGCGATGCGCGACGCGTGATGACGCCGCCTGCGTGATTTTCAAGGTCGTCCCGGCGCAGGCCGGGACCCATACTCCCCGTCGATATTTCTTCAATGATGGAATTCGACGTCCGTCTTGAGAATCCGGTGGCTATGGGTCCCGGCCTGCGCCGGGACGACTTGATGCTTTGATCGCGGCGCTCCAACAAGAGCGCAGGAGGAGCACATGAGCACAAAGCAGCGTGCCGATACGCTTCTGGTCGAACGCGGCCTGTTCGAGAGCCGCGCCCGCGCGCAGGCCGCGATCGAGGCCGGCGGCGTGTTCGCCGATGGCGAGCCGGTCACCAAGCCCTCCGCGATGATTGCGTCCGATGCCGCGATCGAAGCCGAGCCTGCGTATCCCTGGGTGTCGCGCGGCGGCGTCAAGCTCGCGGCGGCGCTCGAACGCTATCCCATCGAGATCGAGGATCATGTCTGCGTCGATGTCGGCGCCTCCACCGGCGGCTTCACCGAAGTGCTGCTGGCGAACGGCGCGAGCCTCGTCTACGCCATCGATGTCGGCACAAGGCAACTGCATCCGAGTCTGCACGGCAATCCGAAGATCGTGTCGATGGAGAACACCGACATCCGCTCGCTGGCCGGCAAGCGGCTGCAGATCCGGCCCGATATCGTGGTGATCGATGTCAGCTTCATCTCGCTGAAACTGGTGCTGCCTGCGGTGCTGCCTCTGGCCGCCGCCCCGATGCATCTGCTCGCGCTGATCAAGCCGCAATTCGAGGCCGACCGCAAGCATTCCAAGAAGGGCATCATCCGCGACGAGGCCGTGCATCGCGCAGTGTGCGACGACATCGCGGCCTTTGCCGCGTCGCTCGGCTGCAGCGGGATCGAGGTGTTTCCCTCGGCCATTCCCGGCGGCGACGGCAACCGCGAATTCTTCCTCGGCGCACGGCGCGGCTGACAGGATGACCGAACGTCTCGTCATCGATCATGTCGGCCATTTCGGCGACGGCGTTGCGCTGGAGAGCGGCGGCAACATCTATGTGCCCTGCACCCTGCCCGGCGAAACCGTGGACGTACTGCCGGTGCCCGGCCAGCATCCCGACCGCCGCACGCTGGCGCACGTCGTCACGCCGAGCCCGGAGCGGATCGATCCGTTCTGCCCGCATTTCGGCACCTGCGGCGGCTGCGCCATCCAGCACTGGCAGCCCGACGCCTACCGCGCATGGAAACGGCAATTGGTGATCGACACGCTGGCCCTGGCCGGGATCGATTGCGAGGTCGGCGAACTGATCGATGCCCATGGCAGCGGACGGCGGCGCATGGTGCTGCATGCGCGGCTCAGCGCGCAGAAGGTGCTGCGTGTCGGTTTCGCCGCCGCCGGACGCCACGAGATCATCGCCATCGATCACTGCCCGATCCTCGATCCGGCGTTGCACGGCGCATTCATCGCCGCCAATGACATTGCCGAAGCCTTGGTGCCGGCCGCCAAGCCGCTCGACATCCAGATCACCGCGACCGAACGCGGCCTCGACATCGACGTGCGCGGCTCGGGGCCGCTGAACACCGCCCTGCTCTCCAAACTGTCCCGGCTTGCCGAGCACCACAATCTCGCGCGGCTGACCCGGCACGGCGAACTCGTCATCATGCGCGCGCCGCCGGTGGTGCGGATCGGCAAGGCGCAGGTGATGCTGCCGCCCGGCGCGTTCATGCAGCCCACCGTCGCGGGCGAGGAAACCCTTGCCACGCTGGCGATGGAGCGCTGCAAGGGCGCCAAGCGCGTCGCAGACCTGTTCTGCGGCACCGGACCATTCGCGCTACGCCTTGCGGAGAAATTTAAGGTCGCGGCGTTCGACAGCGACGCGCCTGCGATCACGGCGCTGCGCAACGCGGTGAACACAACGCAGGGGCTGAAACCGGTCACCGCGGAGGCGCGCGACCTGTTCCGCCGTCCGCTGGTGCCGCAGGAATTGCGCGACTACGACTGCGTGGTGTTCGATCCGCCGCGGCAGGGCGCGCAGGCGCAGTCGCAGCAGCTTGCCGCCAGCAGGATCACGCAGGTCGTCGCGGTATCGTGCAATCCGGCGACCTTCGCGCGTGACGCCCGCATTCTGATCGACGGCGGCTTCAAGATCGAGCGCGTGACGCCGGTCGATCAGTTCCGCCACACCCCGCATGTCGAGCTGGTGGCGCGGTTCCGGCGCTGACTACTGACCCCAGCGCTCGCGCCACATCTTCTCGCCGATGCCGCAGGGAACGCGCGGCTCGCTCGCCGCGACCGGCACGACGCGCCCTTCCGGCATCCGTCCCGCCACCTCCAGCACCAGCTTGGTGCGGATCGCTTCCTTGAATTTCTCGCGGTTCTTGATCGGCACCACGAACGCACTCGGACCGCCGATCACGCAATCCTCGTAGTAGTAATCGAGGTTCTCGATATCCATGGTGGCGAAGTTGGTCTCCTTCACCATGATCGGCAGCCCGTTGATGATGACGCCCTTGGCGAGCGCGGCATCGCGCGCGATCGTCACCGGCTCGCCGTTGTTGTTGGGCCCATCGCCTGAAATGTCGATCACCCGTCGCAGCCCGCGATAGGGATTCTGCTCGAACAGCGGCATGGCGAAATTGATCGCGCCGGAAATCGAGGTGCGCGAGGCGCGCCGCAGCGGCGCTTTCAGGATCTCGGCGGCGACTGCATCGGCCGATTCCGGGCCGTCGATCACCCGCCAGGCCACGATGATCTTCTGGTCCGCTGCCGAAGCCCATTCAAAAAAGGTCACCGCCACCTTGCCGGTCGGTCCGCTTTTCAGCGCCCGCAGGAAATCCGGCGAGGTGATGGCCTCGGCATAGCCCTCGCGCTGCACCGCCAGCTCATCGACATCCATCGAGTAGGAAATATCGACCGCGAGCACGAGCTCGACATCGACGCGCATGGCCTCATCGGCCTGGGTCGGCTGAGCGGCATACGGCGCTGCAACAAGCCTGTCGCCGCGCATGGCGAGCCCGGCGATCAACAGCAGGCAGGGAAAAAGCCAACGATGCATCGGTGGCGTTCCTGTTTACCGGCCCCATCGTGTCACGGCGGCCGGAGGCCGAAAAGCCCAATTAGATCAGAAACGTTGAAAAAACCCGCCCGCCGGGCCGGCAAGCAACACTCAGGCTACCGCACACGCACAAAAGGTAAAACTTAACCAACATTTCATCTTGCAGTCATATGATTATACCGCGGTTGTCCCGCGCCCGCGCCCGACGCTTTGTCTCGTGCCCGCGCCCGATATCCGACTGGAACTTCGTCAGCTCTCCGTCGTGTGACCGCGTCCGGATTCCCCTCCGGGCGTCGCGGAATCACGTCTCCATTTCCGGCCCGAATGGCCACCAGGGATTTGTCTCATGCTCTCCAGGCTCTCTATCCGCACCAAGCTCATTGTTCTCGTGTCACTGCTGTTGTTCGCTCTGGCGTCCATGGGCGCCTTCGCCGTGGTGGAAATGCGTTCCATCAACGCATCGACCCAGGCGATCCAGACGAGTTGGCTGCCCAGCGTCCGCCTGCTCGGTGAATTGCGGACCCAGTCGGCACGCTACCGCGCGGTGCTGCGCGACTACCTGACCGAGCCTGACGAGAAATTCATGGCCGACATCCAGAAGAACCTCGATGCCCGCGCCAAGGACTACGACACCGCTGACAACGCCTATCAGCCGCTGATCAAGAACGCCGAGGAGAAGGCGCTCTACGAGAAGCTGCGCTCGACCTGGCTGCAGTTCCGCGCCGCCGCCGCCGAGGTCGTGACAGCCGCGCGCAAGGGCGAAGTCGCCAATGCCCGCAAGATCAACGCCGAACGCGCCACTCCCGCGGGACGCGCGATGGACGGCGTGCTCAAGCAGATGGTCGACATGAACGACAAAGGCGCGGATGTCGCCGGCGCCAATGCCGCCGACGAATACAACCTCGCCTTCACCATCGTGCTCGGCGCGCTCGCCGGCATGATCGCGCTCGGCTTCATCTCGGCCTTCATCGTGGTGCGCGACATCGCCAAGGGCATCGATTCCATCGTCAAGCCGATGCATGCACTGGCCGGCGGCGACCTTGCCGCGGAGATTCCGCATCAGGGCGAAACCACCGAGATCGGCCAGATCGCCGCCACGCTGCAGATCTTCAAGGAGGCGCTGGTCGCCAAGCAGGCGGCGGACGCCGCCGCCGCGCAGGATGCGGCCGCCAAGATGAAGCGCGCCGAAGAGGTCGACGCCATCACCAGCCAGTTCGAGAAGATGATCGGCGAACTCGTCACCTCGCTGGCTTCGGCCTCGACCGAGATGGAATCCGCCGCCGGCACCCTGACCAACGCCGCCGACGTCACCCAGCAACTGTCCGGCACAGCCGCGGCGACCTCGCGCAACGTCTCCGAGAGCATCCAGTCCACCGCCGCCGCGACCGAGGAAATCACCGCGTCGGTCGAGGAGATCGGCCGTCAGGTGACGGAATCGAGCAAGGTCGCCCAGCGCGCCGTGCAGCAGGCGGAGAAGACCAACACCAGCATCAGCGACCTGTCGCAGGCCGCCGCGCGGATCGGCGACGTCGTCAAGCTGATCACCGCGATCGCCGAGCAGACCAACCTGCTCGCGCTCAACGCCACCATCGAGGCGGCGCGCGCGGGCGAAGCCGGCCGCGGCTTCGCCGTGGTGGCCTCCGAGGTGAAGGCGCTGGCCTCGCAGACCGCGAAGGCGACCGACGAGATCGGCGCGCAGATCGCCGGCATGCAGGCCGCGACCGACGACTCGGTCGCGACCATCAAGGAAATCTCGACCACCATCGACCTGATCTCGGAAATCTCCTCGGCGATCGCCGCGGCGGTGGAAGAACAGGGCGCGGCCACGCAGGAAATCGCCCGCAACGTCCGCCAGGCAGCGGAACTGAGCGCGCAGGTCGCCGTCAACATCGACGACGTCAACCGCGGCAACAGCGAGACCGGCGTCGCCTCCTCGCAGGTGTTCGGCGCGGCGCAGTCGCTGTCGAAGGAAAGCAACCACCTCAAGAACGAGGTGCATTCCTTCATCGCGAAGATCCGCGCGGCCTGATCCGCAACGCTTACATTCACGCTTCAAAACGATCGGCGGCCGCAAGGCCGCCGATTTCATTTATTCTCCCCGATCAAATCAGACCGCCTGCTCACTCGCAGACGTTGACCCGGCGCGTCCGCCAGCCATAGGACGTATAGACCCGGCGCAGCCGATAGCAGCCGTCGCCATTGTAGTAGCTGCTGTAGGAGACCGGATAATAGCCGTCGTCATAACCGTAGTAATCGTCGTAGTAGCCGACGTCGTAGGGATAGCCGTAATCATAGTAATACGGCGCGCCGAAGCCGAACACGAAGGACGGCCCGAACCGGCGGTGATGATGACGCCAGCCACCATGCCAACGGCCGTTCCAGTTTCCGTTGATCGCCCGGCCGCCGATCACTGCATTGTTGAAGCCTACGCGGCGAAGCGAGCCAGGAGCGAAGTTCGCGCGCGGCATCGCGGCGAAGCTGCTGCGGACGCCCGGTCCGCCGCCGACAAAGGCGCGGCCTCCGCCGAATCCGGCTCCGCGGGCAAAGCCGCCACCACCAAAATTACCTGAGCGGGCGAAGCTGCCTCCGCCGAAGCTGCCGCCACGGGCGAAGCCGCCACCGCCAAACCCGCCGCCGCCGCGCGAGAAACCTCCGCCTCCGAATCCGCCATGGCCGCCGCCATGACCGCCACCGCTGCGCGCAAACGCGCCGTCAGGGGCAAAGGCCACCGCCGCCATGATTGCGGCCGCGCCGATCATTGCCTGTTTGAACATGTCTTTACTCCACCACTCCACGCAACCCCTCTGCCGTTAACAATGCGGGGCGCGGATTCTTTCCGGAGCATTTGAAATTTAATCTTCGCGATCAGCGCATCGTGATCGATGCCGCTAGCCGGTTCCAAGCATGTCGCGGCGGCGGCGCTCGGATTCCTCGGCATAGCGCCGCAAGGCGTGCGCCTCGGTGAGCAGGCCGATCACCTCGCCGCCCTCGGCGGAGCGGATCACCGCCAGCGATTCCGCCTCGGCGGCGTCGAACACCGCCATCGCCTGCTGCACGTCCATCTGCGGCAGCAACGTCACCTCGCGATAGTGCAGGATCTCGCGCAGGCTTTTGGCTTCGATATCGGTCAGCCCGTGCGCTTCGGCGACGAACACCACGCCGGCATAGCGCCTGTCGGCATCGACGGCGATCACCTGAATCTCGGAACCCAGCGGAAAACGTTCGCGGAACGCGGCGATCGGCATCGCCTCCTCCACCGTCACCACGTCGGCACGCATCATCCGGCCCACCGTGAGATCGCGGATCCAGCCGACATCGGCGGCGCTGCGGATGGTCTCGCCGCGCAGATGGAAGCGCCATGTCGCGAAGGAATAGCCGAACAGTTCGCGTGTCACCTGCATCGACACGATCACCGCGATCAGCACCGCCGTGGTGAGCCACAGGTTGCCGGTCGCCTCCAGCGCGAGGAACGACATGGTCAGCGGCGCGCCGATGATCGAGGCCGACAGCGCGCTCATGCCGATGATGGCGTAGACGGCAGGATCGAGACCGAGCAGCGGCCTGATCGTGGTGAGTCCGCTTGCGAACAGATGGCCGCCGAGCGAGCCGAGCAGCAACGACGCGAAGAACAGGCCGCCGCGAAACCCGGAGCCGAGCGAGACGATGGAGGCGAACGACTTGAGCAGGAACACCATCGCCATCGCGCCGAGCGGCAGCATCTCCACGCTGTTGAGCTGCAGTGCGCCGTGGCCGGAGGCGAGCACCTGCGGCGTCACCAGCGCCGCGAGGCCGACGCCGAGCCCACCGAGCGCCGGCCGCAGCGGCGGCCAGACCCGCAATCTGGTCAGCGCGGAATCGAACAGCGCCACGCCGCGCATGATGGCGATGCCGGCCAGCGCGGCGGCAAGCCCGAGCGCGGCGGCAATCGCAAGGTCCTGCCCGGTGACGGTGCCGACCGGCCGCACCAGCACGCCGAGCGAGAGCGGCGAAAAGGCATGAGTCACGGCATAGCCGGTCACCGCAGCGACGCCGATCGGTGCAAGGCTCGCGGACGTATAGCCGCCGAGCACGAGCTCGAACGCATAGAACGCGCCGGCCAGTGGCGCGCTGAACGCACCGGCGATTGCCGCCGCCGCGCCGCAGCCCACCACCACGCGTCGGTCGGCGCGGCGCAGATGAAACGCCCGTCCCACCGAAGAGGCAACGCCGCTCGCAAGCTGGGTGTAACCGGCCTCGAGACCGACCGATCCGCCGACACCGCTCGACCAGATCGTTTGCAACGCGACGATGACGCTGCCGCGAAACGACATGTTGCCGCCATGCAGCGCGTTGGCCTCGATCGGATCGACCTCGCGGCCCGGCCGCCAGCGCGCCAGCAGCAGAAACGCAAAGCCGAGCGCGAGGCCGCCCAGCGTCGGCACCAGGATGGCGCGGACCGGATCGATATGGTCCTGCGCGGACAGCCGCTGGCCGAGCCCGATATCGAAGAACCAGACATGCAGCAGTTCCACCGACGCGCTCATGGCGGCGACGAACAGGCCGGACATCGCGCCGATCACCACGGCGATCAGGATCAGGCTCGACTCGCGCGCGCGAACGAATGCGCGCAGGCGCTGCGGAGCTTCGAGATAGAAACCGGAAGAGGCCATCAGCGGGGTTTCACGGGCAGGAAGCGATGCGGCGTTTTATTCTCATTCGCGAGCGGGTCAATGCCGCTGGATCAATTGGGTCGTCCCGGCGGCTGGGCGGGCCCCCACCCCCCCCCCACACCAAAAAAGCGCGGTGGGTAAAGGGG
>CAYLLZ010000001.1:954767-1155838 GCA_964384815.1 uncultured Afipia sp.
CCATCGCCACCAGCCTCACAACAAAAGCGCTGAGCTTACCGCTTCAAAACCCATCGAATGGGGCTATGGGTCCCGGCCTGCGCCGGGACGACCGGAAAAGTACTAGCCGCCGTTCTGGCCGCGATGGCGCAGCAGGTGATCGGCCAGCACGCAGGCCACCATCGCCTCACCCACCGGAACCGCGCGGATGCCGACACAGGGATCGTGACGGCCCTTGGTCAGGATGTCGGTGTCGGCGCCGCTGCGATCGATGGTCCGCCGCGGCGTCAGGATCGAGGAGGTCGGCTTCACCGCAAAGCGCGCCACCACCGCCTGTCCGGTGGAGATGCCGCCAAGGATGCCGCCGGCATGGTTCGACAGGAATACCGGGCCGGTATTGCCCATGCGCATCTCGTCGGCATTGTCCTCGCCGTGCAGTTCGGCCGCGCCGAAACCGGCGCCGATCTCGACGCCCTTCACCGCGTTGATGCTCATCAGCGCGCTGGCCAGATCGCTGTCGAGCTTGCCGTAGATCGGCGCGCCGAGGCCCGCCGGCACGCCCTCCGCCACCACCTCGACCACCGCGCCGATCGAGGAGCCGTTCTTGCGGATGTCGTCGAGATACTCGGCGTAGAACTCGGCCTTGGCCTTGTCCGGGCAGAAGAACGGATTGCGCGCCACTTCGGCCCAGTCCCAGTTGGCGCGGTCGATCTTGTGCGGCCCCATCTGCACCAAAGCGGCGCGCACGGTGATGTCGGGAATGATCTTGCGCGCCACCGCGCCGGCGGCGACGCGCGCCGCGGTCTCGCGCGCGCTGGAACGTCCGCCGCCGCGATAGTCGCGGATGCCGTATTTGGCTTCATAGGTGAAGTCGGCATGGCCCGGACGATACTTGTCCTTGATGTCGGAATAGTCCTTCGAGCGCTGGTCGGTGTTCTCGATCATCAGCGCGATCGGCGTGCCGGTCGTCACCTGCCGCCCCGTGGCATCCTCCATCACGCCGGACAGGATTTTCACCTGATCGGGCTCCTGGCGCTGCGTGGTGAAGCGCGACTGGCCCGGCCGCCGGCGGTCGAGATCGCGCTGGATCTCCTCGACGGTCAGCGGAATCCGCGGCGGACAGCCATCGACCACGCAGCCCAGCGCCACCCCGTGGCTCTCGCCGAAGGTGGTGACGCGGAACATATGGCCGAAGGTGTTGAAGGACATTTCTAGACTCTAGCTCGCGGACTGTCCGGACTAAATGTGAACAGTTCACAATTAGCTGTGGTGGCCGGAAGGGTCAAATCAACCCAAGATCGTCATGGCCGGGCTTGACCCGGCCATCCACGCCTTTCCTTAAACGACAAGGTTAAGACGTGGGTGGCCGGGGGAAGCCCGGCCATGACGAAATGTGATTGCGGCGGGCACACCCGCCCCACCCTCAACTATGCTTGATCAGCTTGCCGTCCGCGAACACGTAAACCACGCCCTGCTCGACATAGGTGTCCACCGCCCGCATCGGCGTCTCGACATCGAGCGCCACCATCAGCGCGCGCATCGCGCCGCCATGCGACACCGCGACGGTGTCCTGCAGCAGCGAATCGTACCAGTCGCGCAGCCGCAGCGTCGCCGAGGCGTAGCTCTCGCCGCCAGGCGGCGGCACGCCCCATTTGTCGAGCTGGCGCTCCGCGAACACTTCGGGGTGCGACTGCTCCATCTGCATCAGCGTCGAGCCTTCCCAATGGCCGAAGCCGAGCTCGCGCAGCCGGTCGTCGACCTGATAGCCGTGCGGCGCGACGCCGAGCACGCCGCGCGCCAACTCCATGGTGTGACGGGCGCGGCCGAGCGGCGAGGACACGAATGGAATCCGCACCGGATCGTGCGTGTCGCCCTTGAGGATATCGGCGAGCAGTTCGCCGGCGCGCACCGCCTGCTCGCGGCCGAGCTCGTTGAGCGGAATGTCCTGACCGCCCTGAAAGCGGCCCAGCGCATTCCACGCGGTCTGGCCATGGCGGATGAAATAGACGGTGGGTGACGGCATGGGGCGAAATTTCGCTTTGAATTCGTTGACTGCGTCATGGCCGGGCTTGTCCCGGCCATCCACGTTTTACATCACGTCAAAGGAAGACGTGGATGCCCGGCACAAGGCCGGGCATGACGGCAATGAAATGTGTTCTCAGTCCTTGCCGCCGAGCGAGATGTCCGGCGCGTCGGGCCGCTTCATGCCGACGACATGATAGCCGGAATCGACGTGGTGCACCTCGCCGGTGACGCCGCGCGACAGGTCGGACAACAGATACATCGCGCTGTCGCCGACCTCTTCCTGCGTCACGGTCCGGCGCAGCGGCGCGTTGTATTCGTTCCATTTCAGGATGTAGCGGAAATCGCCGATGCCGGACGCCGCCAGCGTCTTGATCGGCCCCGCCGAGATGGCGTTGACGCGGATGTTCTTCTCGCCGAGATCGGCGGCGAGATAGCGCACGCTGGCCTCCAGCGCCGCCTTGGCGACGCCCATCACGTTGTAATGCGGCATCCACTTCTCGGCGCCGTAATAGGACAGCGTCAGGATCGAGCCACCCTCGGTCATCAGATGCTCGGCGCGCTGCGCGATCGCGGTCAGCGAGTAGCAGGAGATCAGCATCGAGCGTGAGAAATTCTCCGCCGAGGTGTCGAGATAGCGGCCGTCGAGTTCGTCCTTGTCGGAAAAGGCGATGGCGTGGACCACGAAATCGATCTTGCCCCACTGCTTTTTTGCTTCAGTGAACACCGCGTCGATCGTGGCCGGATCGGTGACATCGCAATGGCCCAGCGTGATGGCACCGAGTTCCTGCGCCAGCGGCTCGACGCGCTTTTTCAGCGCATCGCCCTGCCAGGTCAGCGCCAGTTCGGCACCCTGATCGCGGCAGGATTTGGCGATCCCGTAGGCGATCGAGCGGTTGTTGGCGACGCCGAGAATCACGCCGCGCTTGCCCTGCATCAGGCCCATCCTGTCCGCCATTGCCGAAATCCGTTTGCTGCTGGTCAAAGATGCGCCCCTCTTGGCACAGCCGATTTCCCCGTTCAAGGCGCGGCGGGCCGGTCCCGCCCCCTGACCGGCGCATGGCGGGCCGGGCGCTGAAGCGGAATAGTCACGAATCCATGGTGTTAATAGCGAAGATGCATCGCCGCGACCGCCCCAGCCGGCCAAAGCCGGGCGTGGGCCTTATCAAAGATCATTTGTGACCGATTTCCGCCATAACGTCGAAACCATGATCCCGGCCCTGCGCCGCTACGCGCGGGCGCTGGCGCGGGACACCGACATTGCCGACGACCTCGTGCAGGATACGCTGGTGCGGGCGCTGCGCTCGGAGAAACTGTTTCTCGGCGGCGACCTGCGCGCCTGGCTCTACACCATCCTCACCAACCTCAACCGCAACCGCCGCCGCTCGCTGGCGCGCCAGCCGGTGCTGACCGAACTGTCCGACACCGCCGCCGGCGCGAGCGGCACCGAGGCCGAGGGCCGCGACATCTCCCGCGCGCTCGCCACCCTGCCGGAGGACCAGCGCGCGGTGCTGCTGCTGGTGGTGCTGGAAGGCTTGAGCTATCGCGACGTCGCCGACATCCAGGGCGTGCCGATCGGCACGGTGATGTCGCGTCTCGCCCGTGCGCGCGCCCAGGTGAAGTCGGCGCTCGAGGGCGAGCGCCCGTTGCTGCGGCGGGTGAAATGAGGGCGATGGCCATGACATTCACACCCGGACACGCCCGAACGTTCCCCTCCTTCGCGAAAGGAGGATCACATGCGCGACGCAATTGCGGATTTTCTTGCCATCCAAATCTTGAAAGACTGCGCCGATGACCGATCCGAACATTCCCGTCACTGAGGACGAACTCCACGCCTATGTGGATGGTGAGCTTCCCGCCGAGCGCCGCGAGGCCGTGGAAGCATGGCTCGCAGCGCACCCCGACGTCGCCGCGCAGGTGTCGTCGTGGCGGACGCAAAGCGACATGCTGCATGCGAAATATGACCGCGTCGCCCATGAAGCGGTGCCGCCACATCTCAACATCGATCTGTTGAGCCAGCCGCCGCGCCAATGGGCCTACGCGCTGGTCGCGGCGACGCTTGCCGCGCTCATCATCGGCGGCGGCGCGGGTTACGAACTGCGCGGCCGCAGCGCCCAATCGTCCGCCTTCACTAGTTTCACCCAGGACGCGCTCGACGCCCACAAGCTTTACGTGGTCGAAGTGCGCCATCCGGTGGAGGTCGCGGCGAACGAGCGCGCGCATCTGCAGCAGTGGCTCAGCAACCGCGTCGGCTACAAGATTCAGGCGCCGGAACTCGACAACAACGGCCTGAAATTCATCGGCGGCCGTCTGCTGCCCGGCCCGGCCGGCCCCGCCGCATTCCTGATGTACGAGACCGCGAACGGCGAGCGCTACACGGTGTACACCTCGCGCGCCAAGACCGAGGCGACACAGATGCGCTACGCCTCGCAGAACAATGACGGCGCAATGTTCTGGGCCGATCGCGGCGTCGGCTATGTGGTGTCGGGCCCGACCGACAAGGATCGGCTGACCCAGGTGGCCCGCCTCGTCTACGACCAGACCGAGAAAACCGGGCTTTGAAAAACGAAAGCAGTTCGACAAAAACCCGACGCGATCATCGCGCCGGGTTTTGTTTGTCGTGGGATCTGCGCCTCTACACGATCAGGCGCGATAATAGTCGTTCACGCTGCGGCTGCGGTCGGGGCTCGCCCAGTCCCACTCCGTATCGTCCTCGTAGCTCGGCGCGCTCTTGAACTTGTCGACCGGAACCATGGTTTGATAGCCGCCGAGCTCGGTGTTGTATTTCAGCGAACTCCACGGCAGCGGATAGTGCTCGTCGCCGAAGCCGAGAAAGCCGCCGAACGACAGCACGGCGTAAGATACCTTGCCGCTGAGCTTGTCGATCATCACCCGCTCGATGGAGCCGATCTTCTCGCCATCGGGCCCATACACCGCGGTGCCGTCCACCTTGTCGCTGCCGATCAGGCTATGGGTTTCACGCGTTTCCGTTGCCATTCGTATTCTCCTGTGTTGATGCAGGTGCAACCGCTCGCGTGGATTCTCGTTCCCGCAAGATCGCGCCAAATCATCTGCGACGAATTTTCCCAGCGCGTCGCAAGCGTGTGCCCGCTTGCTCAACCTCGTCAGACCGCGATGCTGAAGTGTACGCCGAGGCTCTTGTTCTTCCGCCAGACCACATCACAGCGCCGCCTCTTGTGTTCCATTTCGATCACCAGCACGAAATGACGCGGCAGCGCGCCGGGCCGCTGCACTTCCAGACGCGCGCCATGCTTGGACAGATTGCGGATCGCGCAGGTCATCCGGCCGCCGCGATAGGAGATCGCACCGGCTTTGAGCAGGCGGTGACGCGGGGCACGGCGCAGGTCAGGCATGGGTTTGTCCCAATCGGAATTTCCCGTAGCTCTTAAGTCGGCGGCATTTACAATTTGATGAAAACCATCCCGCGTTTTTCCATGATCGCGCCACATTTTAGGATTATATTCCTTCGTATCCCGTCTCACCTGAGGGGCGGATCGCGATCGTCACGGACGCGAGGCGGGATGCGGTGGACGCGGCAGCGTCAGGCGCGGTTTGAAGCGGGAGGGCGTCGCCTTGTTTTCAAGGGGCGGCTTGACCTGCGGAGGGCGCGCTGACGACGGCGCTGTGCGGACGGCCCAAAGCGCGTGGTCCTGACGCCCCGGACGTGGCGTCAAGTTGCCCCGGAGAGCCACCTCCTACCGGAGACGGACACATCCTCAGTCGCAACGACGGTGACAAACAAACGTACGGTCACCGGGGAGAGCGCGAAGCAAGCCGTTAAAACCATTGCGTGCGGAACGCCGGATGCTTCCGGTGCTTTCGTGGTGAGACTGCTCGTGTGCTTTTTCATCATGCGCACGAGACCGCGGACGCATCGCGCGTCCGGCGTTCCGCACGCCCTCAGTCTTCGAGGGCGGGAATACGCGTCGCATCACCCGGGCGCTCACGCGCCGCGGGAATGTGGAGTCATGTCTTCAAGTCAGAGAAACGATCCTGAGTCGTCCCGGCGCAGGCCGGGACCCATCACCACCAGCTTTGCGATGAAGACGCCGGACCAGCAATCTCAAAAACGCCGACAGGAGTTATGGGTCCCGGCCTGCGCCGGGACGACCGGACTCCATTCATTTACGCCGAGAACCCCCTCAGCCGATATCGCGGCGCGGATTGTAGGGATGCGTACTGCGCCATTTCTCCATCAGCGCTTCCAGCTCGGCATCGTTGCCGTCCGGCAGCACGATCCGCACCGTGACGAACAGATCGCCGCTCCCGCCCTTCGCAGACAAGCCCTTGCCCTTGAGGCGGAAGGTGCGGCCGCTCGAAGTGTTCTTCGGGATCGTCAGTTCGACCGCGTTGCCGAGCGTCGGCACCCGCACCTTGCCGCCGAGCACCGCTTCATACAGCGTGATCGGCAGATCGATCCGCAGATCGTTGCCGTCGATCTTGAAAAACGGATGCGGCGCAATCGTCACCGTGATCAGCACGTCGCCGGGGCGATGGCCGGGCGCGGTCTCGCCCTGCCCCTTCAGCCGGATCTGCTGCCCGGCGGTGACGCCGGCCGGAATCTTGACGTCGAGCTCCTTGCCGGTCGGCAGCCGTACGCGCTTCGAGGCGCCGCGCGCCGCTTCCTCGAGCGTCACGCTCATGGTGGCGTTGATGTCGAGATCCGCTGCGACGGGAGATTCATATTCAAAGCCGCGCTGGCCGAACGGCGATCCGCCGCCCATGCCCGCCGCGCCGGCGCGGCCGCCGAACATGCTGCTCAGAATGTCTTCGAAGCCGCCACCGCCGCCGCCAAAATTACCGCCGCCCGGCCCGCCACCGGAGGTGAAAGTGTACTCGAAACCGCCGGGCCCGGCCCGGCCGCTGCGGGCGCCCCGCGCGCCGAACGGCGAGCCGCCACCCTCGAAGCCCTGGAAACGCGGCTTGCCCTCGGCGTCGATCTCGCCGCGGTCGAACTGCTTGCGCTTCTCCTCGTCGCCGAGGATTTCGTTGGCCGAATTGATCTCGGCAAAGCGCGCCGCCGCTTTGGTATCGTTCTTGTTGGCGTCGGGGTGGTGTTTCTTGGCGAGCTTGCGAAATGCGCTTTTGATCTCCGCAGCGCTTGCGCTTCGCTGCACCCCCAGGACCTCATAGGGGTCGCGCATTCGTCGGGTCTCCCTTGGAATTCGAAGTCGGGCCGAACGGCCCGTCCTTCATTTGGGGTGGAACTGGCGATTTCGCAACGGCACAACCGGTCTTGCGAACGCCGGCGGTCTTCAGGACCGCCGCCACGGCTTCATACTGCGAATTTCCCATGCCGTGTTGCCCGGCGTCTGGCAAGCCTCGCCCTGCAACCAGCCCTCGTTGGTGCCCCGGACGTAGCTCGCCAGGAAATCCCGGCAGGTCCGGCCGCCTTCGCCCTGATAGGCCGAAGCCAGCGGCGTCACCGCGCCGCGTGCGCCGGTCTGCGGATTCTCCCAAGGCTGGCTCGCATCCTTGCTGCCGCGGGTCATCACCTCGGAAGCGGCATTCCGCGTCAGCGCGAGATCGCTGTCGGTGAGATGGGTGTCGTCGCTGACCCGGACGGGAGTGATCGAGCCGGTCACGTCGGCGGCCGCCAGATCGTCCTTCTTGTCGCCAAACATGCTGCCGAGCCGGAAACTGCAACCGCCTACCGCCACGGCAATCACCATGACGGTCGCGGCCATGGCAAGGCGGCGCATCGGGGTTATGCCCGCGCGCCGGCATGCCCTATAGTGGGGATGCAGCACGCTTCTGGCGGGCGCAGGTACGCGCAACTCAGGTTACTCCAGACATGACCAGTCCAGATTCCATCAAACACACGACTCCGTTAATTTCCGGTGATTTCACCGAAAGCACTGAGCCTTTTGAGCTTTTTTCCGCGTGGCTGAAGGAGGCGAGCGCTTCGGAGCCGAACGATCCCAACGCGATGGCACTGGCTACCGTCGATGCCGAGGGCATGCCGGACGTGCGGATGGTGCTGCTGAAGGGGTTCGATGGCGACGGCTTCGTGTTCTACAGCCACACCGCCAGCGCCAAGGGTCAGGAGCTGGCCGCCAACCCGAAGGCGGCTCTTTTGTTTCACTGGAAGTCGCTGCGCCGGCAGGTCCGCGTCCGCGGCGACGTCACCCCGGTCACTGACGAGGAGGCCGACGCCTACTTCGCCTCACGGCCCAAGCAGGCGCAGATCGGCGCCTGGGCCAGCAAGCAGAGCCAGCCGCTGGAGAGCCGCCTCGCTTTCGAGAAGGCCATTGCGCTTTACGCCGCCAAGCATGCCCTCGGCGAGGTGCCGCGCCCGCCGGGTTGGCGCGGCTGGCGCATCATCCCGCAAGCGATCGAGTTCTGGCACGACCGGCCGTTCCGGCTGCACGACCGCATCGTGTTCCGCCGCGAGGCCGGGGGATGGAGCAAGACCCGCCTCTACCCGTGATCTTTTTAGCTTTTCCCTTTGACGCGCGGTCCGCGCAGAACGAGATGCCCATGCCGACGACGATGGAAGCCACCAACCAGCCGCGCCGCACGCTGCTCCTCACCGGCGCCAGCCGGGGGATCGGCCATGCCACGGTGATCCGCTTCTCCAGCGCCGGATGGCGGGTGCTCACCTGCTCGCGGCATCCTTTCCCCGAACAATGTCCGTGGGGTGCGGGGCCGGAAGATCATGTGCAGGTCGATCTTTCCGATGTCGCCGATACCGCACGCGCGATCGACGACATTCGCGACCGCCTCGAAGGCGGCCAGTTGCATGCCCTCGTCAATAACGCAGCGATCTCGCCCAAGGGCGAAGGCGGCAAGCGGCTCAACGCGGTCGAAACCGACATGGACGCGTGGGCGAAAATCTTTCAGGTCAATTTCTTCGCGCCGATCATGATGGCGCAGGGCCTGATCAACGAGTTGCAAGCGGCCAAGGGGTCGGTGGTCAACGTCACCTCGATCGCGGGCTCGCGCGTCCATCCCTTCGCGGGCTCGGCTTACGCAACCTCGAAAGCAGCGCTCGCCGCGCTGACGCGCGAGATGGCACATGATTTCGGCCGCCTCGGCGTGCGCGTCAACGCCATCGCGCCCGGCGAGATCAACACCTCGATCCTCTCGCCCGGCACCGACAAGATTGTCGAGCAGCAGATTCCGCTGCAGCGTCTCGGCACGCCGGACGAAGTGGCCAAGATCATCTACGTGCTGTGCACCGAGACCTCGTCTTACGTGAACGGCGCGGAGATCCACATCAATGGCGGCCAGCACGTTTAGCGTAGACTGCCGCAGGTGACGGGAACCTCCGCGCAGGCGGCGCGTTCTCGGTCCTGCGGCGCGCCATGACCGGCCGCATCCGCGAGGAATTGCCGTGGCCGATCAGCTTTCGCTTTACCGCACCAAGCGCGATTTCAATAAAACTTCCGAACCGAGCGGCAAGGCGAAAATCGCGCCCGCTAAACAGCGCCGCTTCGTGATCCAGAAGCACGACGCCACGCGCCTGCATTACGACCTGCGGCTGGAGCTCGACGGGGTTTTTAAATCCTGGGCGGTGACGCGCGGCCCCTCGCTCGATCCGAAAGACAAGCGCCTCGCCGTCGAGGTCGAGGATCATCCGCTCGACTATGGCGATTTCGAAGGCACGATTCCGAAAGGCCAGTATGGCGGCGGCACCGTGCAACTCTGGGATCGCGGCACTTGGAGCTGCGACGATCCCGAGCGCGGCTTCAAGAAAGGCGATCTCAAATTCACGCTCGACGGCGAGAAGTTGCATGGCGGCTGGGTGCTGGTGCGCATGCGCCACGATCGCAGCGGCGGCAAACGCACCAACTGGCTGCTGATCAAGCATCGCGACGAATACGCCAAGGAAGGCAGCGACAACGACATTCTCGACATGGACAAGTCGGTCGCCTCCGGCCGCTCGATAGAGCAGATCGCGCAAGGCAAGGGCCGCGGCCCGAAGCCATTCATGACCCGCGCCGCGGCGCGCGCCAGAGCGGACGACGTCTGGAATTCAAATCAGGGACTGGCCGCGGAAGCGCGCGGCAAAACCGGCAAGCTGAAAACCAAAGCGGCCATGACGCCGCGCGAAGCTACCAAGACCGGCACGCGAACAGCCAAGGACTTGCCGGAGTTCATCGCGCCGCAATTGTGCAAATCCGTGGCGCGGCCACCCGCTGGCGCGGACTGGGTGCACGAGATCAAGTTCGACGGCTATCGCGTGCAGATGCGGATCGAGAATGGGGAAGCCGTGCTGCGCACACGCAAGGGCCTCGACTGGACCGACAAATTTACGGCGATTGCCAAAACCGGCGGCAAACTGCCGGACGCTATTATCGACGGCGAGATCGTGGCGCTGGATCACAACGGCTCGCCAAGCTTTGCGGCATTGCAGGCCGCGCTCTCTGACGGCAAGACCGATCATCTGGTCTTCTTCGTTTTCGACCTTCTATTCGATGGACATGAAGATCTGCGCCGCCTTCCGCTTCTTGAGCGCAAGGAACGGCTGAAGGCATTGCTGGACGGCAAGAACGGCAAAAGCGTGATCCGCTATGTCGAACACTTCGAGACCGGCGGCGACGCAGTGCTGAAATCCGCCTGCCAGTTGTCGCTCGAAGGCATCATCTCCAAGAAGAGCAACGCGCCTTACCGCTCCGGACGGGGAGAAGCATGGACCAAGGCGAAGTGCCGCGCCGGCCATGAGGTCGTGATCGGCGGCTGGAAAACGACCGGCGGCAAATTCCGCTCGCTGATGGCCGGCGTGCCACGCAACGGACATCTCGCTTATGTCGGCATTGTCGGCACCGGCTATGGCCAGGCCGTGGTGAAGCAGATCATGCCGGCGCTGAAAGCCGTTGCCGCGAAACAAAATCCGTTCGGCGGCAAGAACGCGCCGAAGAAAACCACCGGCGTGCACTGGGTGAAGCCCGAACTGGTCGCCGAAATCGAATTCGCCGGATGGACCGGCGACAGCATGGTGCGGCAGGCTTCGTTCAAGGGCTTGCGTAAGGACAAGACGCCGGACGATGTGGTGGTCGACGAGCCGAGCAGCGCGCCGGTGGCAGAGCCTGCGTCACGCGGCAAAACCACAAAACGGGCCTTGAAGCGAACCACGATGGCGCGCGCGGATCGCGCGTCCGGCGGCGGCTCCACGGTGATGGGCGTGGTTATCTCCAAGCCGGACAAGGCGCTGTGGCCGGATGGCGGTGACGGTGAGCCGGTCACCAAGCTCGATCTGGCGCATTACTTCGAGAGCGTCGGCGAATGGATGATCGATCACATCAAGGGGCGGCCCTGCTCGATCGTCCGCGCGCCCGATGGTATTCACGGCGAGACCTTCTTTCAGCGTCACGCCAGTGCAGGAATGTCGAACCTGTTCGAACAGGTGACGGTCTCGGGCGACCGCAAGCCTTATGTACAGATCGACCGGATCGAGGGATTGATCGCGGCGGCGCAGATCGGTGGCCTCGAACTGCATCCGTGGAATTGCGCCGAAGGCGAGCCCGACGTTCCCGGCCGCTTCGTGTTCGATCTCGATCCTGCCCCTGACGTGGACTTCAATGAGGTGATCGACACCGCGCGCGAGATGCATGAACGGCTCGCCGCAGTGGGGCTGGAAAGCTTCTGCAAGACGACCGGCGGCAAGGGAATTCATGTCGTCACGCCGCTGAAGGACGCAAAGAAGGATCGTATCGACTGGAAACGCGCGAAAGCCTTCGCGCAGGCGGTCTGCCAGCAAATGGCGTCCGACAATCCGGAGCGCTATCTGCTCAACATGTCGAAGAAGCAGCGCAAGGGCAAAATCTTCCTCGACTATCTACGCAACGACCGGACGTCGACAGCCGTAGCGCCACTCTCGCCGCGCGCGCGCGAGGGCGCGACGGTGTCGATGCCGCTCACATGGGCGCAGGTGCGGCGCGGCCTCGATCCGAAGACCTACACGATGCGAACGGCGCCGGCACTGCTCAGAAAATCGAAAGCATGGGCGGACTACGCCCGCGCGGCGCGATCGCTGAAGGCCGCGATGGCGAAATTCAAGATGTGAGAGAGACGCGGCAAAGCTTCAGGCTCAGCCGACTTCGCTGGCGATCCACGCCAGATATCTTGCCGAACCGCCGCCGACCGGCAGACGAATGATCTCCGGCGTGTCGTAAGGATGCAGCGCGAGCAGCTTTGCCTCCAACGCAGCATAGGCACCCGACATGGTCTTGAACAGAATGAGCTGCTCGGCTTCGCTGACAACCTTGCCGTCCCACCGATAGCAGCTCGAAATGCTCTGCACCTGCGCGCAGGCGGCGAGCCGCGCCTCGATCACCGCGGTCATGATCATGCGCGCCTGTTCGGCGTTCGCAACGGTGGTCATCACGACGCATGCATCACTCATGTCCGCTCCAAGGCCTGACCATCAGCGCCGCTTCACCAAGAGCTCAAAGCGGCCTTACAGCCACTTCTTCCACTTGAAGAACACGTAGGGAAACACCGCCGCCATCAGCATCGCGAGCAACGCCGCCGGATAACCGTGCGGCCATTCCAGCTCCGGCATCGCCTTGAAGTTCATGCCGTAGATCGAGGCGATCAGCGTCGGCGGCATCAGCACCACCGCCATCACCGAAAACAGCTTGATGATGTTGTTCTGCTCGAGGTTGACCACGCCGAGCATGGCATCGAGCACGAAGGTGATCTTGCTCGACAGATAGGAGGCGTGGTCGGTAAGCGATTGCACGTCGCGCTGCTGGGTCTTGAACTGCGCTTTCTGTTCCTTGCTCCAGCGACTGGCCGTCTCGGTCTCGACGGTGATGAAGGAGATCACGCGCCCGATGGACACCAGACTTTCGCGCACTTTGGAGGTGAGGTCGCCCTTGCGGCCGATGGTCAGCAGGATCTGGGAATATTTGCGCGCGTGGCCGCGGTCGGCGGCCGGCTCGAAAATCTCGCTGCTGACATTATCGACCTCGCCGCCGACGCGCTCAAGAATGTCGGCGCAGCGATCGATAATGCCGTCGAGCAGTTCGAGCAGCACCATGTCTCCGGTGATGTGGGGCGCACATGAACGCCCAAGCTTGGCCGCCACCAGCATGAAGGGCTTGGGCTCGTCGTAGCGCACCGTCACCAGACGATGGTCGGTCAGGATGAAAGTCACCGGCGTGGTGCGCGGGTTGCTGCTGTCGGTCGCGCACATCAACGTCGCCGTCATGTAACGGGCGCCGTTCTCGATGTAGAGGCGGGAGGAGATCTCGATCTCCTGCATGTCCTCGCGGGTCGGAATCTCGATGCCGACCAGTTTCTCGACCAGCTTGTCCTCGCCCTGCACCGGGGATTTCAGATCGAGCCAGACCGCATCCGCCGGCAACGCCTCAAGGTCGGTGACGTCGAGCCTTTTCAGCGAACTCGTCGAAGGGGCAAACACGGACAACATGAACGACTCCCGGCTGCGGGCGGTGTCTGGCCCACTCACAACGCAAATTCACTCGATTCTGGCAAGCGGAAGCGATAACGCGATGACAGCGGGGGCCGGTCCGTCCACCGCTCAGGCACCAAGGCCCTCGTGCGGAAATCATTCCCAGGACAAGGTCCCGCGAGACCATCCCCTAGCGCCTGCCGGGAACCGGCAGAATGTCAGCCGGCATCCAAACCCCGGATAGAGCCGGGCGTCCCGCCGGGGTGCGGCAGCAAAGCCACAACCCGAAGCCTGCGTGGCAAATCCGGCCTCGAAATGCTGGAAAAGCGGCGGTGGCTGGGGTTTATAAACCGGGCGGCAACCAGAATCTTGGAGTAAAAGCCATGTGACCTGTTGCCGCTATCTGTGCGACGTGCTGACGCGCCTACTTTGATCGGAATGGGGTCGATGTCGTCTTCCGCCTCGAAATTCGCCGTGCTGCTCGCCGGCCTGCTGCTGGCAGGCTGCATGCAGACCACCTACGAGCCGGCCAGCGATGCTGCGATGAAGCCGCGCGACAAGGAATATCTCGCCAAGGTGAGCTACACGAAGGCGCCGGTCGCTGAGCCGTTCCGCCGCGCCATCGTCTCGTTCCACCGCAAGGAAACGCCGGGCTCGATCGTGGTCGATTCCGACAATCACTACCTCTATTACGTGCTCGAAGGCGGCAAGGCGATCCGTTACGGCATCACCGTCGGCGAAGAGGCGATGGCCTGGTCCGGTATCGCCAAGGTCGGCGCGATGGCCGAATGGCCCGACTGGCACCCGACCAAGAGCGAGATTTCGCGGCTCGGCGTGCCAACCTTCGTCAAGGGCGGCCCCGACAACCCGATGGGCTCGCGCGCGATCTACCTTTACTCGGGCGGCAAGGATACGCTGTTCCGCATCCACGGCACCAACCAGCCGGAATATATCGGCGCCTCGATCTCCTCGGGCTGCATCCGCATGACCAATGAGGACGTGATCGACCTCTACAGCCGGGTCAAGAACGGCACCATCGTCGTGGTGCTCGACCCCAAGCAGGGCGATTCACCCTACAACTCGAAAATGGCGCTGCAGGGAGGCGGTTCGACCTACTAGTAGCCGTCCATCCATTTGCGGCGATTTCACCCATCGGCCAGGACACATTTCCGCCCTTCCCGGGAGGCGACCACCTCCTGCCGGTGCAAAATTGCCTCAGTCAAACAATGCGTTGTCCATGCGTCAGAACGCCACAGGTGGCGGTTTGGGCGGACAAGCAGGGATCGCGATGCTAGAGAATGGCGCATTGCGAAAACCGTACGTAATCGAATCGGAAGCTTCTCGCCTTACACTCGGCGCGAAACAGAGCGCCTGACTTTGGAATAGAGCCATGTCGTTGTTCGGATCGAAACTTGCCTCCCTGATCGCCACCGCGGTCGCCGGCGCCATGCTGGCCGGGTGCATGCAGACAACGACTTACGAGAAGTCGCCCGAGGCCAATCTGAAGCCGCGCGACAAGGAATTGCTCGCCAAGGCCCGCTACGAGAAGGTCGCCGTGGCCGAGCCGTACCGTCGCGCCATCGTCAACTATCACCGCAAGGAATTGCCGGGCTCGATCGTGGTCGATTCCGACAACCACTACCTCTATTACGTGCTCGAAGGCGGCAAGGCGATCCGCTACGGCATCACCGTCGGTGAAGAGGCGTTGGCATTCTCGGGCATCGCGCGTGTCGGCAACATGCAGGAATGGCCGAAGTGGACGCCGACCGCGGACATCCACAAGCGCATCGAAGGCTTGCCGCAGTCCGTTCCGGGCGGCCCGGACAATCCGCTCGGTGCCCGCGCGCTCTATCTCTATCAGGGTAACAAGGACACTCTGTTCCGCATCCACGGCACCAACCAGCCGGAATATATCGGCGCCTCGATTTCCTCGGGTTGCATCCGCATGACCAACGAGGACGTGATCGATCTCTACAGCCGCGCCAAGCTGAACACGGTGGTGGTGGTGCTCGATCCCAAGCAGGGCGACTCGCCTTACAATCCGAAGATGGCGCTGCAGGGCGGCAGCAATTACGGCACCTCCTACTGAGGATCATTGCCACACAGACATCATGGCCGGGCTCACTGCCCGGCCATTTTCATGTCGGGGAGACGCCTCAGGCACGGCGCTGCCGTCAGGGCTGACGCGCCGATCGTCTCGCCGGCTTTGCCTTGGATGCAGCCTGCGGCGGTTTCCGATCGGCTGGGTTTGAAGCCTGCGCCGGCGGCTCCGTCTGGCCTTCCATATCTCCTGCGGCCTCGCCTGCTTCCTCCGCCGTCTTGCGCGGCGGCGCTTCATCGGGTCGCGTGGCCGGTAGCAGCGGTGCGATCTGCGGCATCGGATCGTACACGTTCCACTGACAGAGCTTGTAGTTGTTGCGGCGCTCGGCGATGTCGAGGTGGATATGGTCCTCATGGTACCAGTCCGAACCCGGACCCAGCACCGTGGTGAACCGCGTGCAGACCGAATGCAGCACCTTCTCGCGGATCTCGCGTGACAGGTTGCGGTCGGTCAGCGAGAGCATGGTGCCGTTCGCAAGCCTCAAGCCGCGGATGTCCAGCGCATTGGCGCGGCCATGCTCGGAGAGCTTCGCGCCCTTCACCCGATTGCGGCCGCGACATTCGAAAGAATCGAAATTGTCCACCTCGCTGAGGGTACTGCCGAGACTTGCGGCAAGCGGCGCGGCATCGGAGCGAACCCAGTTCGCCACTGCCGTCGCCATGGTGCAGCGAAGAACCGCCGGCGGCTTCAGCGCCACGCGCTGGGTCGGTGACACCACCACGGCTTCAAGGCGGACAATGTCTTCGCCGCCGCAATCGCCCGGCCCCCGGATCGGCGGCAACGACGGCGCGATCGCGATGGCTTCCGTCAGAGCCAGACGACATGCCGAAGGCGCTGGCTCGGCCGGAGCGACGGCGGGCGCGGCCTGAGAAGGCGGCGCGGCATCCGCCGGGACTTCCGGCTGATCCGCCTGCGCAGCCGGCTCACTGCGAGGCGCTTCCGCCGGCCGTGGCTTGGGGAGCGGCACCTGGGCGGCGATGCCCGCTGTCGCAAGGAAACTGCCCAACAGCAGCGTGCAGACCCAGATGTGCAGGCGAACACTGTTCCGGAAAATGAAAAGGCTGGCGGCCCCGCCCGGCCCGCATGTCATCGCACGGAGAAAACAACGTTTGCGGACCGGCATTCCAAATCCTGATTGGTGCGCCTCACGATATTCCGGCGGCGCGTCATGCAAAACAGCGGACCAGCGTGCATTCGATGAATGGTCAGCGGGATGAATCCTTGATAGTGCACATTGTCCGCAAATTCACCCCGCCTCATTGCATTGACCGGCACAACTGAAGGCAAAACAGAAAGATGGGGCTGATCGTCGTCCTCGTCGTGGGTCTGGCGGCCGGTATTTTCAGCGGCATCGTTGGAACCGGCTCCTCGATCATGCTGGTTCCGGTGCTGGCCTCGATCTACGGGCCGAAAGCCGCCGTCCCGATCATGGCGGTGGCGGCGGTCATAGCCAATTTCTCGCGCATTCTGGCGTGGTGGCGCGACGTCGACTGGCGCGCCTTCGCGGCCTATGCCGTGCCCGGCGCCCCCGCCGCTTTTCTCGGCGCGCGGACGTTGCTGATCCTGCCCTCCCACACCGTGGATGCCGCGATCGGCATTTTCCTGCTGTCGATGATTCCGACGCGGCACTGGCTCGCCAAGCACATGCTGCGCCTCAATCTCTGGCACATGGCACTCGCAGGAGCCTTCATCGGTTTTCTCACCGGCATTGTGGTGTCGACTGGACCGATCTCGGTGCCCGTGTTCGTCAGCTACGGGCTGGTGAAAGGCGCGTTCCTCGCCACCGAGGCGGCCGGCTCGCTCGCGATCTACATCAGCAAGATCGCGACCTTCCGTGCCGTCGGCGCGTTGCCCTGGGACTATCTCGCCAAGGGTCTGGTGACCGGCTCGTCGATCATGGTCGGCACCTTCATCGCCAAGCCGTTCCTGCTGAAGCTGTCGCCGGACGCGTTCCGCCACATCATGGACGGCCTGATGCTGGTGAGTGGCCTGACCATGCTCTGGAACGCAGCCTTCGCCTCCTGATCCGCTAGCGCTGGCAATTCAATCGCGAGCGGCTTCACATCGGACGGCAAAATGGGCTACGTCCTCCATCGCAGCCACACGCCTCGCGACGGGGCCGAACGGATATCCTGAATGGCCCGCAGATTTTACGCCCCCTATCAGAGCGAACCGATGTCGGCGCTGGCCTCCTGGGCCAGGCGGCTCGCGGTGTTTGCGCTGGTGGCGGCGATCGTCTCGACCCTGATCGTCCGGTTCGGTTTTCTCGACTTCAAACCCGCGCTGATGACCTTCCTGGGCGCGCTGGCCTTCGCCGGCCTGTCCATTCTGGTGTCGTTCGCGGCCTTCGCCGCGATCTGGCAGAACGGCTCACGCGGCATGACCCGCATCCTGACGGCGCTGCTGCTCGATATCCTGATCCTCGCCTATCCGGCCTACCTCGCCTATCAGTACAAGAAGCTGCCGCCGATCCACGACATCACCACCGATCCGATCGATCCGCCGCGCTTCGACGCACTGGCGCGGCTGCGCGCCGCAGATGGCGCCAATCCGGCCGGATATGCCGGCCTCTATTCGGCCGAACAGCAGCGCATCGCTTATCCCCAGATCGAACCTGTGATGCTCGATGTCTCGCCGCAGCGCGCCTACGACATCGCCCTGCAGCTCGTGACGCGGCGCAAATGGCTGATCATCGACGAGCGACCGCCGCAATCGCCGCAACGCATCGGCCGGATCGAAGCCGTGGCACGCACGCCGGTGATGGGGTTTCGCGAGGACGTCTCGATCCGCGTCGCGCCCTATGAGGACGGCTCGCGTGTCGATATCCGTTCCTCCTCGCGCTATTTCGAGCACGATTTCGGCAGCAATGCCGCGCGCGTCATTAAGCTGTCGGACGATCTCAACGAGATCGTCGACAACGCCAAGCCGGAAAAGAAGATGCTGGCGCCGGCGCAGCCTCAGCCCAAGGGACCGCGCAAGCGATAGACGCTGTCGATGGTGGGATCGCCGTCGGTGACGACGATCTCGCGGGCCACCAGATCCTCCAGATGCGCCAGCACCGAATAGCCGGCGGCGCGGATAAGACGCGGATCGATGCCGATATAGCTCGCGCGCACGATGGACGGGATGTCCGCCGCGCCCTTGCGCAACCGGTGCAGGATCGACGCTTCGCGCGCCTTGCGATGGCGGATCAGGAAATGCACGAAGCGCACGGCCTCGGGAATTTCGGGGCCGTGGCCTGAGAAATAAAGCTGCTCGCCGCGATGCGTGAGTTTTTCGAGCGACGCCATGTAATCGACCATTGATCCGTCCGGCGGCGAGACGATCGACGTGGACCAGCCCATCACATGATCGCCGATGAAGGTGAGACCGCGCTCCGGCCAGGCGAAGGCCACGTGATTGGCGGTGTGGCCCGGCGTCGTCACCGCCTCGAGCGCCCAGCCGTCACCGGCGACCACTTCGCCGTCCTTGAGTTGGATATCGGGACGGAAGTCGCGGTCCGCTCCGGATTCCGTCTTGCGGGTCTCGCCGGCATGCATGGGACGGGAGGCGCGATGCGGTCCTTCCGCGTAGACCGTCGCACCGGTCGCCTGCTTGATGCGCGGAACGCCGGGCGAATGATCGAGATGGGTGTGCGTGACAAGGATGTGCGTCACAGTCTCGCCGCGCACGGCATGGAGCAACGCGTCGAGATGGGCATCGTCGGCGGGACCCGGATCGATGATCGCCACCTTGCCCCTGCCGACGATGTAACTCAGCGTGCCGGTGAAGGTGAACGGTCCCGGATTGTTGCACAACAGACGGCGCACGCCGGGCACCGGCTCATCAACCACGCCCGGGGCCAATGGAAAATTCCGGTTGAACGGAATGTCGTCGTTAACGCTCACACCCAAACCTGACTGCGGACTTCAGGAAAACGCCTGAATGCCGGTGATGGCGCGGCCGAGGATCAACGCGTGCACGTCGTGCGTTCCTTCATAGGTGTTCACGCTTTCGAGGTTCTGGGCGTGCCGCATGACATGGAATTCGCTGGAGATGCCGTTGCCGCCATGCATGTCGCGGGCGACGCGCGCGATGTCCAGCGCCTTGCCGCAATTGTTTCGCTTCACCAGGGAGATCATCTGCGGTGCCATCTTGCCTTCGTCCATCAGGCGGCCGACACGCAGCGAGCTTTGCAGGCCGAGCGCGATCTCCGTTTCCATGTCGGCAAGTTTCTTCTGCACCAGTTGCGTTGCGGCCAGCGGGCGGCCGAACTGCTTGCGGTCGAGCGTATATTGCCGCGCACGGTGGAAACAGTCTTCCGCGGCGCCCATCACCCCCCAGGAGATGCCGTAGCGCGCGCGGTTGAGGCATCCGAACGGCCCGGCCAGACCGGACACGTTCGGCAGCAGTGCGCTTTCCGGCACCACCACGCCGTCCATCACCACCTCGCCAGTGATCGAGGCACGCAGCGACAGCTTGCCGCCGATCTTCGGCGCCGACAGACCTTTCATGCCCTTCTCGAGAATGAAGCCACGCACCTTGTTGTCATGCGCCGTGGACTTCGCCCAGATCACGAACACATCCGCCATCGGCGCGTTGGAAATCCACATCTTCGAGCCGGTGAGGCGATAGCCGTCCGACACCTTCTCGGCACGGGTCTTCATGCTCTCCACATCGGAGCCGGCATCCGGTTCGGTGAGGCCGAAGCAGCCGACCCACTCGCCGGACGCAAGCTTCGGAAGATACTTCTTGCGCTGGGTCTCATCGCCATAGGCGTAGATCGGATACATCACCAATGAGGACTGCACGCTGTTCATCGAGCGATAGCCGGAATCGACACGCTCGATCTCACGCGCGACAAGGCCGTAGGCCACATAGCTCGCATTGGCGCAGCCATATTGTTCCGGCAGCGTCAGGCCGATCAGGCCGAGTTCGCCCATCTCATGGAAGATCGAGCGGTCGGCGGTCTCGTCCATATAGGCGTCCATTACGCGCGGCAGCAGCTTCTCCTGCGCGTAGGCATGCGCGGTGTCTCGGATCATGCGCTCATCTTCGGTCAACTGGTCGTCGAGCAGAAACGGATCGTCCCACCGAAATGAAGCCTGGACCGGCTTGTCCTTGCTTTGCAGACGCACGCTCATGTTGGTCCTCTCAGGTCTTCCGCGGCCGACCTTACCACGCGGCCTTGGCCGCCGGGGGGTCCCGCGGGGCGGTCAGACTATCACAACTCAGCCGTCGAAGGGTTCATTGGCGACGATTTCGATGCCGAAACCCGACAGGCCCTTGTAGTCGTGCAGCGACGAGGTGAGATGACGGATCGAGCTGACGCCAAGGTCGCGCAGGATCTGCGCGCCAACGCCGACCTCGCGCCATTGCCGGTTGCGGTCGGCCTCCGCCGAATGCTCTTCGGCAATGGGTGAGACAGGAACGCCGGCCGCACCGTCCCGCAGATAGATCAGGACGCCGCTGCCATTCGCTTTGAAGCGTTCGAGCGCGGCGTTGACCTTGGCCGAGCCGTAGAAAATGTCCCTGACGATGTTCGGCTTATGAAACCGCGTCAGCACGTTGCGGCCATCACCGATGCTGCCATAGACAAACGCGACATGGTGGATTGGATCGAACGGCGAGCGGTAGGCAAATCCCTGCAGGACGCCGATCGGACTCTCGACGCTGAAGCTCGACACCCGCTCGATCAGCTTCTCGCGCGCCTGCCGATAGGCGATCATGTCGGCGATGGTGACGTGCTTGAGGTTGTGCGTCCGCGCGAACTGCACGACCTGCTCGCCCTTCATCACCGTGCCGTTGTCGTTCATCAATTCGCTGATGACGCCGACCGGCGGCAGATCCGCCAGTTTACACAGATCGACCGCGGCTTCGGTGTGGCCGGAGCGCAGCAGTACGCCGCCATCGCGCGCGATCAGCGGAAAGATATGGCCGGGCCGGGCAAAGTCGCTGGCGCCGACATTCGGATTGGCCAGCGCGCGGCAGCAGGCCGTGCGTTCCTCGGCCGAGATGCCGGTGGTCATACCGGGCTTGTAGTCGAT
This sequence comes from uncultured Afipia sp., assembly GCA_964384815.1. GTDB lineage: Bacteria > Pseudomonadota > Alphaproteobacteria > Rhizobiales > Xanthobacteraceae > Afipia. Next base: position 976,279 of record CAYLLZ010000001.1, read on the forward strand.
CGAGACCGTGAAGGCGGTGGTGTGGTTGCTGTCGTTATACGACACCATCGGATCGAGCCGCAGCCGCCGGGCATCCTCGGTGGTGAGCGGCGCGCAGACGATGCCGGAGGTGTGGCGGATGATGAACGCCATCTTCTCCGCCGTACACAGCGACGCGGCAACGATCAGATCGCCCTCGCCCTCGCGATCCTCGTCGTCGGTCACGACAACGATCTCGCCGGCGGCAAACGCCTTCAGAACCTCGGGAATCGGATCAGCCATCTTGCGGACTCATGAATTACAGCGGGCCAGATCGTATGACGTACCAGGCGCATGGGCGCAACCGCGATTCCGGCCAGACAGCCACTCCCCGCGAGCAATGCGGTGTGCGTCCCTGCGTCAATCCCGCCAGGCATTGAGCAGGTATTCTTTACCACATGGCAACCTGCGCCTGTTTTCGGTAAGGGAAACTTCCCGCGCCGGCAGAGTTATCGCTGGCTGACGCCATCCCCACGCTTTGCGCTCTGACCTCCACAAAGGGCAAATCATGACTTCAAGGTTCGATCATCATTTCTGCGCCGGTCTTGGCCTCGCGATGGCCATGGCGCTGATCCCCGGCTCGTTCGCAGACGCGCAGGAGGCCTCGCCGGCCGGCACCTGGCTGACCGAGAAAGGCGATGCCCGAATCAAGATCAGCTCCTGCGGCGCAAGCATCTGCGGCAAGGTCGTCGGCCTGCGCGATCCGATCAATCCGGAGACCGGCAAGCCGTTCACCGACGACAAGAACCCCAATCCAGCACTCGCCACGCGGCCGGTAGTCGGGCTGCAATTGTTCAACAACATGCGGCCGACCGGCCCGGGCCAATGGGCGGGACGCATCTACAATGCCGATGACGGGCGATTCTATGTGAGCAAGGTTGCGCTGGAAGGCCCCTCGCGCCTGCGGGTCGAGGGCTGCGTGGGCGTGATCTGCGGCGGCGAAACCTGGAGCAAGGTCGGCCGCTGACCCAAAAAGTTCAATATTTTTAGGAAGATACTGGTCGGAGTAGCAGGATTTGAACCTGCGACCCCCTGCTCCCGAAGCAGGTGCGCTACCGGGCTGCGCTATACTCCGACTTTATGGCGCGTCTTATAGCGGCGGCTCTCGCCCACCGCAAGAAGCGGTATAAGAACTGATCATTATTCCCTTCAAGCCGCGCGACATGACACTCATTCTGACCACACGACTGATTTCGGCCGCCAAGGGCGGGCCCCGCGAAGCCGCGCAGTGCCTGGCCGATGGGGGCCTCGTCGCGTTCCCGACCGAAACCGTCTATGGCCTCGGCGCGGACGCCACCAACGCGCAGGCCATCGCGCGGCTTTATCAGGCCAAGGGGCGGCCAGCATTCAATCCCCTGATCTCGCATGTCGCGACATTGGCTGACGCCCAGCGCATCGCCGTCTTCAACGAAGACGCTCTCAAACTGACGCAGGCCTTCTGGCCGGGACCGCTGACGCTGGTGCTGCATAAGACCAAAGACTGCACCGTTTCGGATCTCGCGACCGCCGGCATGGACACCATCGCGGTGCGCATGCCTGCGCATCCGGTGGCGCATAAGATTCTGCAAGAACTGGGACGCCCTGTCGTCGCACCTTCGGCGAATATCTCCGGCCACGTCTCCCCGACCACAGCAGCCCATGTGCGCGAGGACCTGTCGGGGCGGATCGATCTGATCGTCGATGGCGGTCCGGTCAGCGTCGGTGTCGAATCCACCATCGTCGGCTGCTTCGACCGGCCGGTGCTGTTGCGGCCCGGCGGTGTGCCACGTGAAGAGATCGAACGGGTGCTCGGCGTCAAGCTTGCGCCGCGGCCTGCGGCTCCCGAAACCAGCGGACCGCATCCGCTCGCGCCCGGCATGCTGGCCTCGCACTATGCGCCGCATACGCCGGTGCGCCTCAATGCTGACAGCGTGGCTTCTGACGAAGCGCTGCTGGCGTTCGGTCCTCCGCTGCCGAATGCGAAGCCGGCACATATGCTGAACCTCTCGCCACGCGGCGATCTCATTGAGGCTGCGGCTAATCTGTTCAGCTATCTCCGCGCACTCGACGGCAAGCACGCGCGCGCCATCGCTGTGATGTCCATTCCAGATCATGGCATCGGCGAAGCCATCAACGATCGCCTGCAACGCGCGGCAGTCGGGCGCGACTGAACCGCACGCACATGCGACGGGAAGTGACGACATGAATCAGCATCCGTCCGCATCGCCCGGTCTTTCACCCGAGGTGCTCGCCCGTTTCAGCGCCATTGTCGGCGACAGATACGCCGTAACCGATGCGCAGGAGATGGCGCCGTATCTGGTGGAAGAGCGTGGTCTCTATCGCGGACATTCGCCGCTGATCCTGCGCCCCGGCTCCACTGCCGAGGTCGCGGAGATCTGCAAGCTTGCGACTGAAACCCAAACTGCATTGGTGCCGCAAGGTGGCAATACCGGACTGGTCGGCGGACAAATGCCGCATCACGGCGAGATCGTGGTGTCGCTACGCCGGCTCGACAGGATTCGCGATCTCGATCCGCAGTCGAACACCATGACCTGCGAAGCCGGCGTTGCCCTCGCGAACGCCCATACCCACGCCGGCACGGTGGATCGGCTATTCCCGCTCTGGCTCGGCTCGGAAGGCAGTTGCACCATCGGCGGCAACCTCTCCACCAACGCCGGCGGCATCGCCGCGCTGTCCTATGGGGTAGCGCGCGATCTTGTGCTCGGCCTCGAAGTGGTGCTGGCGGACGGCCGGATCATGCACGGCCTGTCGAAACTCAAGAAAGACAACACCGGCTACGACCTGCGCGATCTGTTCATTGGCGCGGAAGGCACGCTCGGTATCATCACCGCCGCGACGCTGAAGCTGTTTCCGATGCCACGTAGCGTCGAGACCGCCTATGCCGGTGTCGCCTCGCCCGATGCGGCCGTAAAACTGCTGACACTGGCGCAGAGCAAGGCCGCGACCAGCCTGACCAGTTTCGAGCTGATCGCGCGGATTGCGGTGGATTTCTCTGTCAGACACGGCCCCTCGATCCGCGATCCGCTGCCGGGCGCACCGCCCTGGTACATTCTGATGGAGGTCTCCTCCCCGCGCGAGGACGCGCGCGAGACCATCGAAGCCATTCTTACCGAGGCGATGGAGCGGGACATCGTCAGCGACGCCGTGATCGCCGCCAGCCTTGAGCAACGCAACGCGTTCTGGACGTTGCGCGAAATCCTTTCGCCGGCGCAGAAGCCAGAGGGCGGCTCGATCAAGCACGACGTCTCGGTGCCGGTCGCCGCAGTACCGCAATTCATCGCCGAAGCCGATGCGGCTGTCACGGGACTCGTTCCCGGTGCACGGCCTGTCGCTTTTGGTCATCTCGGCGACGGCAACATCCATTACAACATCAGTCAGCCGCCCGGCGCGGACAAGCAGGCCTTCCTCGCCCGCTGGCACGAGGTCAATAGCCTCGTCCACGGTATCGTCCTCAAACATCACGGCTCGATCTCCGCCGAGCATGGCATCGGCGTGCTCAAGCGCGACGAACTCGCTCATGTGAAAGATCCGGTGGCGCTCGATCTGATGCGTACGCTGAAGCACTCGCTCGATCCGCTGAACATCCTCAATCCGGGCAAGGTGCTGTAGCGCGATCAACCGCGGTCCTGTGCCGGGCCACAAATCAGAACAGCGAGCCCTGCCCGTTATCGCCCGCATCGGCTTGCCGTCGCGGCTTTTCCGCGCGAGCCGGCTTCTTCGACGCAACGGCAGTTTCAGCCTCCGCCGCCCGTTCCTCTTCGGTCATCGGCCGGATCAGGCGCGGATCGTCATTGCCAACCTTGTTCACCGCGCTTGTCACCTCATGCCAGGTCAGCGAGCCCGAAGGCGGCGCGGTCAGCATCGTGCTGGCCTCCCCTGCATCGACATCGTTGCCGTCGAGCCACCGGCTGAAGTCTTCAGGACGGATCGTCACCGGCACGCGGTGATGCAGATGGTTCATCTCCGGCCGCGCCGCCGTGGTGATGATCGCAACCGTATCGACCTCCTCGCCGTTCGGCCCGACCCATGTCTCGGCGAGACCGGCAAAGCCCATCGGCTGGCCATCGACGGGGCGAATGAAAAACGGCTGCTTGCGCCCGGACAGGGCCTGCCATTCGTAATAGCCGTCGGCGGGCAGCAGGCAGCGCCGCCGCCGCATCGCGTTTCGGAAGGCCGGCTTGTCCAGCACCGTCTCGCTGCGGGCATTGATGACCAGGGAAAACGCTCGCGGGTCCTTCACCCAGCCCGGGATCAGGCCCCAGCGCATCAGCCGGAAATGCCGCGTGCCGTTTTCCAGCACCACCACAGGCAGCGGTTGTGTCGGCGCAATATTATACCGAGGCGGGAAATTCGGCTGCTCGGCATAGTCGAACAGCCGGCGGATTGCCTCGGGCGCCGAGATGATCACATACCGACCGCACATATCCTGACGTCTCAAGCTCCTAATTGACCTATTCGCCGGCCTTGGTCATTTAGCCGACTTTAACGCAAAGACGTGAGACTGCGGCACAATGACTCCAGCGCTCACCACCTCGCGATCCGACAACACCGCAGCATGTCCCCCGGACGCCGCGGAGGCTCGCGTACAGTCCCTGCTGGCGGCCAACGTCAATCCGCGCACCGGCCTTGCGACCGATTATCTCAATCACTTCAACGAAGCCATCATGCTGCTGGAGATGATTCCGGATATGCCGGAATGCGTCGAGGACTTTCTGACCTGGCAGCCGCGCACCTATCGGGAGCATTTCGAGGCCTCCAACCTGAAAGCCCAGGGGCTGATCATTCAGGCCTATGACGAGGCCGAGACCGCCTTGCGCGTCGAATTCGACCGTGTGGTCGACGCCATGACCGAGATTTTGATTGCCGTCGGCGCGGCAATGCGGGAAACCACGCAGGACAAGACCCGCGCGATATTGGCCGAACAGACGACTGGCTGGATCAAGCCCCTGCTCTCGCTGGCAGGAGGATTGATCCACGGCTCGCCCGATCAGGCCGATGTCGACCGCATCATGGAAAAATAGGATTCTCCCCGTGAGCGAGCTTCGCCCCCGACCGCAGATCGCGGTCAGCGCGGCTATTTTCCGCGACGGAAAACTGCTGCTGGTCCGCCGTAACCGGCCACCCGCCAACCACTATTGGACTTTCCCGGGCGGCCGGGTGGAATACGGCGAGACGCTCGCGGAAGCACTGGCCCGCGAGGTCGCCGAGGAAACCGGCCTCGTCATCGATATCAAGGACATGCTGGGCTGGCGCGAGTATCTGCCGGCCAAGAACGGCGGTATCGGCCATTTTGTGATCCTGCCCTTCGCGGCGCGCTGGGTCAGCGGCGACATCAACCTCAATGACGAGCTTGAGGACGCCAGATGGCTCGACCCTCATGCCATCGGCGATCTGCCCCTCACCGACCGGCTGGAAGAGATCATCGTGGCGGCGGCGCGCCTGATGAACGGCTGATCCCGCCCGCCTTGTCTGCGGCGCATTCGGAAGGCTATGACCATCACCATGGTGCGGCTTTTGCTGGCAATGTTCCTGATCTGCGCGACCTTCGGTTCCGGCCCTGCCCGGGCCGAGGAGGCCGCCGCGCCGTTTGACGCCGACCTGCAGCGCCTTGCGGAAATCCTCGGCACCCTTCACTATCTGCGGGGCATCTGCGGCACCAATGAAGGCCAGAAATGGCGCAGCGAGATGCAGGCACTGGTCGATGCCGAAACCCCGTCCGGCGAGCGCCGCGCGCGTATGATCGCCGCCTTCAACCGTGGCTATAACGGCTTCCAGCAGACCTACCGGACCTGCACCCCGGCGGCGAACGTCGCGATTCGCCGCTATCTCGAGGAAGGCTCGAAAATCTCGCGCAACCTGACCGCCCGCTACGCCAACTGACAGGCGATTCCGGGCCACACCGGCCGCATTTCATCAAGTTGAGAGGCGGCGTTAACCTTTCCTAAAGAACTGACTAGGCGTGCCCGCCCCGCATGCTAAAGCTCGATCATCCAACAGCGCATCGCGCGCATGTCGCAGATTGACCGAATTCATGCCTTACCGTTCCCGTCTTGCCCCATTGCGCACCCCGATACCCGATCAGGAGCAGAAACAGGTCGCGCTGACCTATCTGAACGAGGCGTGGGCCGAGGCTTTGCATGACGGTATCGACGGTGACTGCCTGGCCCAGGCCAGCCTGTTCGCCGCCTTCAACGAACTCGTCACCACCTATGGCGAGGATGCGGTTGCAAACTTCGTCGAGGGCCTGCCCGGCCGGATTCGCAGCGGCGAATTCTCCGTGGTGCAGTTCAAGCAATAGGCCGGATCATTTCGCCGGCTGCAGCGTCTCCAAGAAGCGCACCGGCTCGCCGGTCGCGGGCGTGACGATCTCGCCCTGCCACATCACCCGGCGGCCACGGACGATGGTGCCGACCGGCCAGCCGGTGACACCCATCCCGTCATAGGGCGTCCAGGCTGCCTTGGAGGCGGTCCACGCATTGGTGATGGTCTCCCGCCGCTTCATATCCACGACGGTGAAATCCGCGTCGTAGCCCGCTGCAATGCGGCCCTTGCAGGCGATGTTGAAAATCCGCGCAGGTCCCGCGCTGCTCAGATCGACAAAGCGCGCCAGCGACAGGCGGCCCGCGTTGACGTGATCGAGCATGATCGGCACCAGCGTCTGCACGCCGGTCATTCCTGATGGCGCATTCGGGTAGGTCTTCGACTTCTCCTCGAGCGTATGCGGGGCGTGATCAGAGCCGAGCACATCGACGATGCCCTGCGCAATGCCCTGCCAGATGCCCTCGCGGTGGTCGGCGCCGCGCACCGGCGGATTCATCTGCGCGCGGGTGCCGAGCCGCTCGTAGCATTCCGGCGCGGCCAGCGTGAGATGGTGCGGCGTCGCCTCGCAGGTGGCGACATCCTTGTGGTCGCGCAGGTACTCGATCTCGTCCTTGGTCGAGATATGCAGCACATGGATGCGCTTGCCGGTCTCGCGCGCCAGCGCCACCAGGCGCTGCGTCGCCTTCAGCGCGGCAGTCTCGTCGCGCCAGACCGGATGCGAGCGCGGATCGTTCTCGACGCGCAGCCCCTTACGCTCATTGAGACGATACTCGTCCTCGGCATGGAACGCGGCGCGGCGGCGGATTACCTGAAAAATCTTCCGCAGGCTTTCGTCGTCTTCGACCAGCAGGCTGCCGGTCGAGGAGCCGATGAACACCTTGACGCCGGAGCAACCCGGTGCACGTTCGAGCTCCGGCAGATCGCGGACGTTCTCGCGGGTGCCGCCGATGAAGAAGGCGAAATCGCAATGCATCCGGTGGTGGCCCGCCTGTATCTTCGCCGTGAAGGCCTCGGCGGTCACCGTCAACGGATTAGTGTTCGGCATCTCGAACACCGCCGTGACGCCGCCCATCACCGCGCTGCGCGAACCGGTTTCCAGATCCTCCTTGTGGGTCAGACCCGGCTCGCGGAAATGCACTTGCGTGTCGATCACTCCGGGGAGGATGTGCAGACCACGGCAATCGATCTCCTCACGCGCGCTGGCCTGACCAAGCCCGCCGATCGCGGCGATCCGGCCTCCGGCAATGCCGATATCGCCGACGCCTTCGCCGTCCTGATTGACGATCGTGCCTGATCTGAGAATCGTATCAAAAGTCTGAGCCATCGCTTGCAATGCCGTTTTTCGGAGAGGACAAACCCACGCGGGTCTTGTTGCGGCCACTCTACAGTCTTACCTTGGCAAGGGATATGCGCGGCGTGCATTTTCCCGGAAAACCCCCGGAAAACTCCAAGCCCTTTCCCCTTTGAGAGTGTGACAGAACAGCCTCTTGCCATGAAAGCAGCACTGCTCCCCGATCGCGGCGTGGTGAAGGTCAGCGGCCCCGACGCCCGCGGCTTTCTCAACGGCCTCGTCACCACCGATATCGAACAGTTGCAGCCGGGCGCAGCGCGCTTTGGTGCGCTGCTGACGCCGCAGGGCAAGATCATCACCGATTTTCTGGTCACCGAGGCTGCCGATGGCACGCTGCTGTTCGACTGCCCGAAGGCATTGGCCAAACCATTTGCCGACCGCCTCACCTTCTACCGGCTGCGCGCCAAGGTCACGATTGAAAACCTGTCCGAGCAGCTTGGCGTGCTCGCCATCTGGGACGGCGAGCCGGCTGCAAAACCGGATCTCACATTCGCTGATCCGCGCGATGCACAGCTTGGATCCCGGATCATCCTTCGCCCGGACGACGCACAGCAAGCCGCTGCGTCGCTCAATGCCGCGCTGGTCGATGCCGCCGCTTTCGAGGCGCATCGCATTGCCTGCGGCACCCCGCGCGGTGGGCTCGATTTCGCCTACGGCGACGCGTTTCCGCACGAGACCAATATGGACCGTCTGCACGGCGTCGATTTCGGCAAGGGCTGCTATGTCGGCCAGGAGGTGGTCTCCCGCATGCAGCATCGCGGCACGGCGCGCACCCGAGTTATTCGTGTCGCGCTCAACGATGGCGTGCCCGAGCCGGGCACCGCGATCACGGCCGGCGAGAAATCGATCGGCACCATGGGATCGTCCGCGGAAGGGCGCGGCCTCGCGCTGTTGCGGATGGACCGCGCCAGCGACGCACTCGATGCCGGCGAGCCGCTGCTCGCGGGCGGCATCCCGATCACGCTCGTCTCGCCAGACGACGTCCGGCCTCAGGCGAAAGCCCACGCATGACCAAGGCTCGTTTGCACGCTGACGGATTGCATCGCTGCCCTTGGCCCGGTGAAGACCCGCTCTATGTCGCTTATCACGACTTCGAATGGGGCGTGCCGGAATATGACGACCGTGCGCTGTTCGAGAAGCTCATCCTCGATGGCTTCCAGGCCGGCCTGTCGTGGATCACCATCCTGCGCAAGCGCGACAATTTTCGTAAAGCCTTCGACGGTTTCGAGCCGGAGACAATCGCCCGTTACGACGCCAGGAAAATCGCGGCGCTGATGAACGATGCCGGCATCGTACGCAATCGCGCCAAGATCGAAGGCGCGGTGAGCAGCGCCAAAGCCTATCTGCAGATCATGGAAGAAGGGCCGGGCTTCTCCAAACTGCTGTGGAGCTTTGTCGACGGCAAGCCGAAGGTCAACGCCTTCAAGACCACCGCAGGCGTGCCCGCCGCGACGCCGGTATCGATCGCGATGTCGAAGGAATTGCAATCGCGCGGTTTCAAATTCGTCGGACCAACCATCGTCTACGCCTTCATGCAGGCCACCGGCATGGTCAACGATCATCTTGTCGCCTGCCACTGTCACAGCAGATTGAGCACCATAAAGCGGCCCGCGCGCGCGACGGCACCGCGCGGCAAGGCCAAATGAGCGCGGCGAGGACGTCAGGACCCGCGCCACGCGCCTGGCAGCGCATGCTGTCTGGGCGTCGGCTTGATCTGCTCGATCCCTCGCCGCTCGACATCGAAGTGACGGACATCGCGCACGGTCTCGCCCGCGTCGCCCGCTGGAACGGGCAGACACATGGCCCGCATATCTTTTCGGTCGCGCAACATACGTTGCTGGTGGAAGCTGTGATGCGCGCGCAGTCGCCGCGCATCGATCACCGCGTCCGGCTTGCCGCGATGCTGCATGATGCGCCGGAATACGTGATCGGCGACATGATCTCGCCGTTCAAGGCCGTGATCGGCGGCTCCTACAAGCAGGTGGAAAAACGCCTGCTGTCGGCGATTCATGTCCGCTTCGGCCTGCCTGCGGTCCTGCCGGCCGAGATCGAAAAACTGATCAAGACCGCCGACATGGGCGCGGCCTATCTGGAGGCGACGCATCTTGCCGGCTTCAGTGCGACTGAGGCGAAGCGATTGTTCGGGCGCGACCCGAAACTGCCACCGGCCATCCAGCATGACTATCTGTCGCCGTGGTCGGCGACCAAGGCCGAGAAGCGCTTCATCACCCGCTTCAAGACGCTGCTCGACTAAAGTTCCGGTTTCCGGAAGCCGCGCCGCCGGCGCGCCCTCTGCGATCCAGCTTCCGCCGTCCCGCGTGGTGACGTATAACAAGCCGGATTTCAGGGATGGTCATGATCTACGTTTGCTCGCTTGCCGATCTTCACTCCACCGTCGAAGCCTGCGGCGCGACGCATGTGCTCACCGTCATGGGCAAGGTGGAAAAAGCCACGCGCCCTGCTTCGGTGCGGGCGGAAAACCATCTTCGCATTTCGATGGACGACATCACCGAAACGGCGATGGGCTTCACCGTGCCCTCACTCAACCATGTCGAGCAGGCGCTGGACTTTGTGCGCAAATGGGATCGCGCCGCGCCGCTGGTGATCCATTGCTTCGCCGGCATCAGCCGCTCGACCGCGAGTGCGTTCATGACCGCGTGCGCGCTCAATCCGCATCGCGACGAGACTGAAATCGCCCGGCAGATCCGCGCCGCTTCGGCCAGTGCGAGTCCGAACCGTCTTCTCGTGACGCTGGCGGATCGCGCGCTGGGCCGCGAAGGCCGCATGGTGCGAGCGCTCGACAGTATCGGGCCCGGCAACATGGCGATCGAAGGCCGGCCGTTCCACATTAACATCGAATGAACTCAACATTAAAACCACATGACAAGTCATTATCGCCGCATGGCGCCGATCCGGCGACGGGCGAACAGCTTCTGCCGCCGATCGAGATCGGACTGACCGCGGCGATCGTCTCCATCGAAGGCAACGAGCCGCTGATCCTGACCGCACCCGGCGCGGGCGACGAACTCGCAGGGCTGCCCTTCGGGCCCTTCAACGCGGTGGCGCATCGCACCTTCGAGATCGGACTGCGCTCCTGGGTGCAGGAGCAGACCGGATTGCAACTCGGCTATGTCGAACAGCTCTATACCTTCGGCGATCGTGGTCGCCATGCGCAGGTCGACGACACCAACGCGCATGTGGTGTCGATCGGATACCTCGCGCTGACCCGCGCCGCCGACAACACCTCGAAGCCACAGGTCGCCGGCGCGACGTTCGATCCGTGGTACCGCTATTTCCCGTGGGAAGACTGGCGCGCCGAGAAGCCGGCGATGCTCGACAACATCATCATCCCGGCGCTGACGGAATGGGCGGGGCGTTCCGAAAAGCCCAACCCCACGCATGCGCTCAGCCGGCACGATCGGGTCAGGCTGTATTTCGGCCTCGAGGGCGCGCACTGGGACGAGGAGCGCGTGCTCGACCGCTACGAACTGCTCTACGAGGCCGGGCTGATCGAGGAAGCCAAGCGCGACGGCCGCCCCTCCGCGCTGACGCGCAAGAGCCTGCCGAGCCTCGGCGTGCCGATGAAGTTCGATCATCGCCGCATCCTCGCCACCGCGATTGCGCGGCTGCGCGCCAAGCTGAAATATCGTCCGGTGGTGTTCGAGATGCTGCCGCCGGAATTCACTCTCACCGATCTGCAGCGCACGGTGGAGGCGATCTCGGGCCGTCATCTGCACAAGCAGAATTTTCGCCGGCTGGTCGAGGCCGAGGCGCTGGTGGAGCCCACCGGCGAGGTATCCACGCAGACCGGCGGACGGCCGGCGGCGCTATTTCGATTCCGGCGTGAGGTGCTGCAGGAGCGCCCCGCCCCCGGCCTGCGGGTGCGCGGACGGCGCTAGACTTCGGTCAGCAAAAAGGAACGATCAGTCCGTCTTGGACTTGCGCAGTTCCAGCGCAGGCTCGGAGCGGGTCTGCTCGACCCGCGAGGCGTCGGCCGATTTCATCTCCGGCGGATGCAGCGAGCGCGGCTTGCGCGAGCGCGTGATCGCGCGGGTCAGCAGCGTGCGGACATTGCCCTGACGGCGGAAGTCGCAATAGGCGAAGCCGAGACCGGAGACCGAGCCACGGAAGCTGATCTCGTCCGACTTGTTGAGGTTGAAGCACGGCTCGAACGGCATGCCCTTGAGCGAGGCGCAGACCGCACCGGTACGCACCTGCAGCGTGTTGGTCGGCAGCCGCACATGACGCACCTGGCCCTTGCCGCTGAACTGCACCGAGCCCGCGACCGAGCCGTCATCGTAGATCCGCCCGGCACCGCGGGTGCCGTCGAAGCAGTTGAAGGAGAACAGTTTGCCGACGACGAATTTGCGCGCCTCTTCCGGACCCAATGTCTCGGCATAGGCCGACGCGCAGAACGATCCTGCAAGCAGGATTCCAAGAGCAAAACGCGCAAGCATGCGGCGACTCCAACTCACGAAACTGACGGGTTCAGGCAACGGCGCAAGGCGCCCAAGGCTTAACCCGCTGATTACCATACCAACCGTGGCAACATTGGAGCAGCATGGTTTGCAAAGTCTGAACGTCCTCAGGCTATTTTCACCACCAGTCGGCCGCGGATCTGGCCGGCGAGAATCTTCGGCGCTGTCTCCATGACTTCGCCAAGGCTGATTTCGCGAGTGATTTCAGCAAGTTTTACCTTATCCAAATCCCTGGCGAGACGCTCCCAGGCGACCTTTCGCTTCGCGATCGGGCACATCACGGAATCGATGCCCAAAAGGCACACTCCGCGCAAAATGAAAGGCGCGACCGAGGACGGCAAGTCCATGCCTCCGGCGAGGCCGCAAGCGGCGATCGCGCCGTGATATTTCGTCATCGACAAGAGGTTGGCCAATGTCGTCGAGCCGACGCTGTCGACACCGCCCGCCCAGCGCTCCTTGGCCAGTGGCTTGGCCGGCGCCGAGAACTCGTTGCGGTCGATGATCTCTGCTGCGCCGAGATCGCGCAGATAGCCGGCCTCGCTGGTGCGGCCGGTGGAGGCGATCACATGGAAGCCGAGTTTCGTCAGCAACGAGATCGCTACCGAGCCGACGCCGCCCGCCGCGCCGGTGACGATCATCGCGCCGTCATTCGGAGTTAAGCCATGCTTCTCCAGCGCCAGCACCGCCAGCATGGCGGTGAAGCCCGCGGTGCCGATCGCCATGGCGTCGCGGCCGCTCATGCCCGCAGGCAGCGCCACCAGCCAGTCGCCCTTGACCCGGGCGCGCTCGGCATAGGCGCCCAGATGAGTCTCGCCCATGCCCCAGCCGGTACCGATCACCTTGTCGCCGGCACGCCAGCCGGGATGTGCGGATTCGATCACCGTGCCGGCGAAATCGATGCCCGCGATCATCGGGAAACGCCGCACCACCGGCGCCTTGCCGCTGATAGCGAGGCCGTCCTTGTAGTTCACCGTCGACCATTCGACGGCGACGGTGACGTCGCCTTCCATCAGGTCGGCGTCGTCAAACTGCGTCAGCGCGGCGGTGGTGCCCTTCTCCGCCTTGTCGATCCGGATTGCCTTGAAAGTCCCCACAGCGCGCTCCCGAAATTGCTTCGAACCGACACTAAACCCCTGCCCTGTCGGGTCAAATCGAACCAATGTTGCAGTGGCTAACGGCAGTCGATGACATATTTTCAATGCATGGAATTTTCTTCACATAGGTCTGGCGAGCAGGGCTTTGACCTGTTATATTTGTTTTGCTCGTTTTGAGAATAACGAACGGGCAGCCGGGACGCCAAGCCAACCGCAGAAGCCGTTTCGGACACATCGCAATCGGAATGCCGGCCTTTGTGCCGGATTTCTCAGACCACATATATGCTCATAACGAGTATATGGTCAGGGAGGCAGAGTAAGGATATGGCTCTCGCTGGAATCTACGGCCCCGACGATCTGGGCCACGCCGTACCGACGCATTCCGCGCCGCAGACCCCCGCCAGCATCGCTGTCGAGAACCCCGCGCGCGCCTTGCCGATGCCTTCGCTGGACTGGACCCCGGAGGTCGAGCGCGAGACCGCGCATCTCTACGAGCGGGTGAAAACCGTCATTCCGCCGATCGAGTGGCCGTTCATGGCGCCCTACGTCAAGGCGATCAACGAGCTCAAGCGCGAGCGCAACGCCGTGATCCTGGCGCACAACTACCAGACACCTGAAATCTTCAACTGCGTCTCCGACATCGTCGGCGACTCGCTGAAGCTTGCGATCGAGGCCACCAAGGTGAAGGTCGACGTGATCGTCCAGTGCGGCGTGCACTTCATGGCCGAGACCGCGAAGATCCTCAACCCGGCGAAGACGGTGCTGATCCCGGATTCGCGCGCCGGCTGCTCGCTCGCCTCCGCCATCACCGGCGAGGACGTGCGGCTCTTGCGCGAGCGCTTCCCCGGCGTGCCGGTGGTCGCTTACGTCAACACCTCCGCCGACGTGAAGGCGGAAGTCGATATCTGCTGCACCTCGTCGAACGCGGTCGCGGTGGTGGAAAGCCTCGGCTCCGACACCGTCATCATGGTGCCGGACCAGTATCTGGCGAAGTACGTCGCCTCACAGACCAAGGTGAAGATCATCGCCTGGAAGGGCGCGTGCGAAGTGCACGAGCGCTTCACCGGCGACGAACTGCGCAGCTACCGGCAGGCCGACCCGACCGTGCAGATCATCGCGCATCCGGAATGCCCGCCCGACGTGATCGCGGAGGCGGACTTCACCGGCTCGACCGCGCACATGATCGACTGGGTGCGCAACCACAAGCCGCAGCGCGTGGTGATGGTCACCGAGTGCTCAATGGCCGACAACGTGCAGGCGGAACTGCCGCAGGTCAATTTCATCAAGCCGTGCAACCTGTGCCCGCACATGAAGCGCATCACGCTGCCGAAGATTCTCGACAGCCTGGTCTACATGCGCGAGGAAATCGTGATCGATCCGATGATCGCGGATCGGGCGCGGCGCTCCGTGGAACGGATGATCAATCTGAAGAATTGAGAATCCACGTGAGCGCAAGTGCCCACGATCTCCATCCGTCATGCCCGGCTTTATGCCGGGCATCCACGCCTTGCCTGCAAGGCAGACGAAGACGTGGATGGCCGGGACAAAAGGGCGTTCACGCCCGTCTTCAACGGGCTATGCCCGGCCATAACAACTTCAATGTTGAAGGCCAAACGGCATGATGGCTTCGCAATCGGGGACGACGCCTATGAAACTGATTGAGCCCAACAGCACAATTGCGGCCGACGATATTGTCATCGTCGGCGGCGGCCTCGCCGGCCTGTTCTGCGCGCTCAAACTGGCGCCGCGCCCCGTCACCGTGATTTCAGCCGCACCGCTCGGCGAAGGCGCATCGAGCGCCTGGGCGCAGGGCGGCATCGCCGCGGCGGTCGCCGAAGGCGACAGCGCTGAAGCCCATGCCGCCGACACCATCGCGGTCGGCGGCGGCATCGTCGATGAGGCGGTCGCGCTCGGCCTCGCCCGCGAAGCCGGCGCGCGCATCCACGACCTGTTGCAATATGGCGTACCGTTCGACCGCGATCTGGAAGGACGTCTTGCGGTCGGCCGCGAGGCCGCGCATTCGGCGCGCCGCATCGTCCATGTGCAGGGCGACCGCGCCGGCAAGGCGATCATCGCCGCGCTGATCGACGCCGTGCAGAAGACGCCGTCGATCAAGGTGATCGAGGGCTATGTCGCCGAAACGCTGCTGACCAGCGAGGGCGCCGTTGCCGGCCTGCAACTGCGCAAGGCGCATGACGCCGGCGCGCCCACCATCACCGTGCCCGCCCGCGCCGTAGTGCTGGCGACCGGCGGCATCGGCCATCTCTATGCGGTGACCACCAATCCGGTGGAAGCCAGCGGCAGCGGCCTTGCGCTGGCCGCACGCGCCGGCGCGGTGATCGCCGATCCCGAATTCGTCCAGTTTCACCCGACCGCCATCATGGTCGGGCGCGATCCGGCGCCGCTCGCCAGCGAAGCGATCCGCGGCGAAGGCGCGACGCTGATCAACGGCAAGGGCGAGCGTTTTATGCTGGCGATCGATCCGCTGGCCGAGCTTGCGCCGCGCGACATCGTCGCGCGGGGCGTGTTCGCCGAGATCGCGGCGGGACGCGGCGCGTTCCTCGACGCCACCAAGGCGCTCGGCGCGCGCTTCGCCGAGGAATTTCCGACCGTCTATGCAAGCTGCAAGGCGGGCGGCATCGATCCGGCCACGCAGCCGATCCCGATCGCGCCGGCCGTGCACTATCACATGGGCGGCATCGCAGTGGATCAGCATGGCCGCACCTCGATCAAGGGGCTGTGGGCCGGCGGCGAAGTCTCCTCGACCGGCGCGCATGGCGCCAACCGCCTCGCCTCCAACTCGCTGCTTGAGGCCGTGGTCTATGCGGCGCGGATCGCCGAGGACATCAACGGCCACGATCTGCCGGACACGCTGCGCATCGTCGCCAGCACGCAGATGCCGAACGGCGCGTTCGACACGGCGGTCGAGGCGAAGCTGCGCAACATCATGAGCACGCAGGTCGGCGTCATCCGCAACGGCGACGATCTCGCCAAGGCAGTGCGCAGCCTCGTTGCGATGGAGCGCAGCGCCACCAACGCCGCCTTGCGCAACATGGCGACCACCGCGCTGATCGTCACCACCGCGGCGTGGGTGCGGCAGGAGAGCCGCGGCGCGCATTTCCGCTCCGACTATCCGGACGAAAACCCGGCGCTGGCCCGCCGCACCATGACGACGCTGAACGCGGCGCATGCGGTCGCGGCGACCATCACCGGCCACGAGGCGCCGCGCGCGGCCGTGCCGGCAGACGCGCTGTCGTAAGCTATCAAGACGGATAACTCATCATGAGCGACGTTCTCGATCCCGCCACGCTGCTCTATCCGAACGCTTTCCTCTCGCCGCTCGAGATCGACAGCGCCGTGGAGCGCGCGCTGGCCGAGGATCTCGGCCGCGCCGGCGACATCACCTCGGCCGCGACAATTCCCGCGGACACGCCGGCCCACGCGGTACTGGTGGCGCGGCAGGCGGGCGTGATCGCAGGCCTGCCACTGGCGGTCGCGGCGTTTCATCGCCTGTCGCGCGACATCCGCATCCAGGCGCATGTCCATGACGGCGGCAGCGTCGCCAAGGGCGTCGACGTGCTGACCATCTCGGGACCGGCGCGCGCCGTGCTGGCCGCTGAGCGCACCGCGCTCAATTTCGTCGGCCAGCTGTCCGGCATCGCCACGCTGACGGCGGACTATGTGCGGCATGTCGGCACCAACAAGCTACGCATCTGCTGCACGCGCAAGACCACGCCCGGCCTGCGCGCGCTGGAGAAATATGCCGTGCGCTGCGGCGGCGGCTTCAACCATCGCTTCGGGCTCGACGACGCCATTCTGATCAAGGACAATCACATCGCGGTCGCCGGCGGCGTCACCGCGGTGCTGAAGCGCGCCCGCGCCCATGTCGGCCATCTGGTCAAGGTGGAGATCGAGGTCGATACGCTCGATCAGCTTCGCGAGGTGCTCGACACCGGCCTTGCCGACGTGGTGATGCTCGACAACATGGATCTGCCGAGCCTGCGCGAGGCGGTGAAGCTCGCGGCCGGCCGCGTGGTGCTGGAAGTGTCCGGCGGCGTGACGCGGGAGTCGATCGCCGATATCGCACGCACTGGCGTCGATTACGCCTCCTCCGGCGCCCTCACCCACTCGGCGCCGAATTTCGACGTCGCGCTCGATATTGATGCGTAGGACGTTGAAGCCAGAGGACAGGGTCGTCCCGGCGCAGGCCGGGACCCATAACCCCTGTCGCTGTTTTTTTGAAACGACCGGTCCGGCGTCTTCATCGCTAGGCCGGTGGTGATGGGTCCCGGCCTGCGCCGGGACGACCGGAAATAAAAATTTTCGGCAATGACAATCCCATCCGCCTCGCCTACGGCTTCTCGGCCGCAAGCTCCTTGGAAATCTCGGCGGTCTGGGTCGCGCTGCCCCAGCTCGGCGCATCCTTGCCGTCGCCCCAGGCGCGCGGCCGATAGAAGGTGTGCACGCCGAACTTGTACATCTTCTTCATCTCATGCACCCAGGACGGCCGCACCCAGTAGGCGTGATAGTGCGTCGACTTGCCTACTTCCGGCAGCCAGAGCTGGCCGTCGAGCGTGGCCTTCGCGATCTTCTTGGCACGCTCCCACATGTCGGGCTCGCGCACCACGTCGCGAATGCCGTCGCAAGCGAAGGTGAACTGGCACGACAGATGGCGGTGCGAGTTCTGATAGACCACGCCGCAGATCGTAGTCGGGTAATAGCCGGAGAACGCACGGTTGACGACGACCTGCGCCACCGCGATCTGGCCGCGCACCGCCTCGCCCCGCGCCTCGAAATACACCGCCTCGGCAAGGCACTTCTCGGCCTTGGCGCGCGACTTCACATCGAGCCCGAGCCGCTCGGCCGGCGTGCGCGGACGCTGGCTGTCGCTGGTGACCTCGCCCTTGCCGGCGATGGTTTCGCCGCCCGCTGCGTCGGACGCACTCTGCGGTGACGGAACGGACTGCTTCATGTCCGGATCGCCGTTCGGCAGCACGATGATCGGCTCCTCGCCGGGGGCCCAGCGCTCCAGCGCCTCGCCGGCATCGCCGAGCGAGGCGTTGCCGAAGAACAGGCTCGAGGTTTTCACCGAGAACGGATCGCGCGGCACGGCGGCGACCGGAGCGATATCGCCCTTCGGCTCGGCATGCAGCGCAGCCAGTGCGCGGTCATCGAGTTCGCCTTCGGCGACCGGCTTGTTGGAATCGTATTGCGGCAGACGCGGCGACGACAGCGCGGCCTGCAATTCCTCGTCGAGCGGCGCAGGCTCGACCGGCGGCGGCAGCGCATCGGCGGTCTTCGCGCCCTGCACGGACGCATTGTCATCGGGCGAAAGATCCTCACCCGCCGGCTGTTCGACAGGCACCGCCTGCGGCGCGACGACCTGCAAGCGGTCACCCTTCAGCGTGCGCACGACTTTCGGAAAATCCTCGGCCTGCAAGGGACGCAGCGGCTCGCCGAGCGGATTGCGGCCGAGCGAGCCGGTCAGATCGGCGCTGGCGCTGTCGAGACTGGCGAGACGATAGGATGCCGCCTCTGGCATGTCGGTGCCGATCGGGCGAGGGAAATTGAATGAAGCTACCCGCATCGCGCGGCGCGAGGATGCGAAGATGTGCTGCTGCCAGCGTTCAGCAACGCCGGGCTGATGCGTGAGCAACGCGCCAAGGTCCTGATAGCCGAGCGAGTTCGGCACCAGGGCGAAGATGACAAAGCTGAAGGGCGCGAACCGCGCGCCCCTCAGCCTGTTACGCAAACCGAACATGGATACGCTCACGCAACACTACGCTTACACACACGCGATCTCCTCGCACATTCAGTGCAATTCGATCGAGTGTGGTAATATCCAATTAAAGTTGCCGGGGCGTTAATCGCTGGTGCTTGCGGAACACACGCAATCGCAACGCGCGCGTGGCGCGATCACACCGAAAGCCTTGGTAAACAGGCTCTTCCATAGAGTGGTAAACAGCGCGTCAACAAAAAGGGTGAACGACTGAATAGCCGCACCGCGCATTCGCATGCGCGCATGCTCATCCTTTTCACGCAAGACGCCGCGCAAAAGACAATGCCCGGGACGAGCCCGGGCATTGCGATGTTGAGATGGAACCGGACCTTACGCCTGGCTCGAAATCTCCTTGCCGAGCGCAGCCTGCGCGGCGGCGAGGCGCGCGATCGGCACGCGATAGGGCGAGCAGGACACGTAGTCGAGGCCGACCTGATGGCAGAACGCCACCGACGCCGGATCGCCACCGTGCTCGCCGCAGATGCCCATCTTCAGACCCGGGCGGGTCTTGCGGCCACGCTGCACACCGATCCGCACCAGTTCGCCCACGCCGTCCTGATCGACCGAGATGAACGGATCGACCGCGAGAATGCCCTTGGCGATATAGGTGCCAAGAAACGAGCCGGCGTCGTCGCGGCTCACACCGAGCGTGGTCTGTGTCAGATCGTTGGTGCCGAACGAGAAGAACTCGGCCGTCTGCGCGATCTCGCCGGCCTTCAGGCAGGCGCGCGGCAGTTCGATCATGGTGCCGACCGTGTAGTTCAGCTTGGCGCCGGTTTCCTTCTTGACCGCGCTCGCGACCGCATCGATGCGGTCGCGCACGAGATCGAACTCCTCCTTGGTGACGATCAGCGGCACCATCACCTCGATCGCCGGCGGCTTGCCGGTGCGCTTGCCGATATCGGCCGCCGCCTCGAAGATGGCGCGCGCCTGCATCTCGGCGATCTCCGGATAGGCGATCGCGAGACGGCAGCCGCGGAAGCCGAGCATCGGGTTGAACTCGGCCAGTTCGCGGACGCGGTCGGAGACCTTGCGCGGATCGACATTGAGGCCGCGGGCGACCTCCTCGATCTCCGCATCGGTATGCGGCAGGAACTCGTGCAGCGGCGGATCGAGCAGCCGGATGGTGACCGGCAGCCCCTTCATGATCTCGAACAGATCGGCAAAGTCCGCGCGCTGCATCGGCAGCAGCTTGGCGAGCGCCGCGCGGCGCGACTTCTCGTCGTCGGCGACGATCATCTCGCGCACGGCGCGGATGCGGGACTCCTCGAAGAACATGTGCTCGGTGCGGCACAGGCCGATGCCCTCGGTGCCGAACTTCACCGCCGTGCGCGCGTCCGTCGGAGTGTCGGCGTTGGCGCGAACCTTGAGCTTGCGCACCTGATCGGCCCAGCCCATCAGGGTGCCGAAATCACCGGACATCTCCGGCTCGATCATCGGCATGTTGCCGGCCATCACCTGGCCGAGCGCGCCGTCGATGGTGATGATGTCACCGGCCTTGAAAGTGCGTTCGCCGACCCGCAGCGTGCCGCTGGCATAATCCACGCGGATGGTGCCGGCACCGGAGACGCAAGGCTTGCCCATGCCGCGCGCCACCACGGCGGCGTGCGAGGTCATGCCGCCCCGCGTGGTGAGGATGCCTTCGGCCGCGTGCATGCCGTGAATGTCCTCCGGCGAAGTCTCGACGCGGACCAGAATGACCTTGTGGCCATCGGCCTGCAGCTTCGCTGCCTCGTCCGAAGAGAACACGATTTCGCCGGACGCCGCGCCGGGAGACGCCGGCAGACCGGTCGCGATCACGTCGCGCTTGGCGCTCGGGTCGATGGTCGGATGCAACAACTGATCGAGCGAAGCCGGATCGATCCGGGTGATCGCATCCTTCTTCGAGATCACGCCTTCATTGGCGAGCTCGACTGCGATGCGCAGTGCCGCCTTGGTGGTGCGCTTGCCGTTGCGGGTCTGCAGCATCCACAGCTTGCCCTGCTCGACCGTGAATTCGAGGTCCTGCATATCGCGGTAATGCTTCTCGAGCAGCTTGTAGATGCGGGTCAGTTCCTTGAACGCATCCGGCAGCGCCGATTCCATCGACTCCTTGTCGGAGCCGGATTCCTTACGAGCCTCCTCGGTGATGTCCTGCGGCGTGCGAATGCCAGCGACGACGTCCTCGCCCTGCGCATTGATCAGGAATTCACCGTACAGCTTCTTTTCGCCGGTCGAGGGGTTTCGGGTGAAGGCCACGCCGGTGGCCGACGAATCGCCCATGTTGCCGAACACCATGGACTGCACGTTGACCGCGGTGCCCCAGGATTCGGGAATATCGTGCAGGCGGCGATAGGTCACCGCGCGCGCCGTCATCCACGAGCCGAACACCGCGCTGATCGCGCCCCAGAGCTGGGCATGCGGATCCTGAGGGAAGGCCTTGCCGGTCTCCTGCTCCACCGCGTCCTTGTACTTGCCGATCACCGTGACCCAATCGTCGGCGGTCAGATCGGTATCGAGCGAATAGCCCTTGCCGTCCTTGTAGCTGTCGAGGATGTCCTCGAAGTGATGATGCTCGAAGCCGAGCACCACGTCCGAATACATCGTGATGAAGCGACGGTAGCTGTCATAGGCGAAACGGCGGTCTCCAGACTTCTCCGCCAGCGCTTCGACTGTCACGTCGTTGAGGCCGAGATTGAGCACGGTGTCCATCATGCCCGGCATCGAGGCGCGGGCGCCGGAACGCACCGATACCAGCAGCGGGTTCTTCGAATCGCCGAATACCTTGCCGGTGACCTTTCCGATGGTGACGAGCGCTTTCTCGACCTGCGCCTTCAGATCCTTCGGATAGGTTTTGTCATTGTTGTAAAAATAGGTGCAGACGCTTGTCGGAATAGTGAAACCGGGAGGGACGGGCAAACCGAGATTTGCCATCTCAGCGAGGTTGGCGCCCTTGCCTCCGAGCAGGTCGCGCATGCCGGCTTTGCCTTCGGATTTGCCGTCACCGAAGATATAGACCCATTTGCCGGCCTTGGCGGCGCTCGCTGCCTTCGGCGCTTTCTTGGCGGCCTTGGCGGCGGCGCGCGGCGGCGATTTCACAGCCTGGCGCGCGGGTTTTGCGGAGATTTGCTTACGCGTGGAGGATTTGCGGGCCTTGGCGGCAGGCCGGGCTTTCGATGCGGATTTCTTGGACTTGGAAAGAGCTTTTGCCATGACTTCCTAACGCTGCGTGAGGGAAAACGGCAGGCGCGTTACACCATGGTTTGAAGCCCCCGCGCAAGGGCGCGAAAGCTGTAACAACCTTCGGAGGTATGAACTTTTGGCTAGTCACATAGTTGACAACGCCATTTGCGCCCGCGCCGCTATTTGATGATGCCGAGCCCGACGATGCCGATAAAGATAAGATAGATCGCGACGATGAAATTCAGCAGGCGGGGCATGATCAGAATCAGGATGCCGGCGATCAGCGCCACGATCGGCTGAAGGTGAGCAACGGAAATCGTCATCTGCGTCTCCAAAAAATCCAAACTCAACGATGCACGCGCCGAGCGGTACCTGATTCTGCGCGCTCGCGGCAGGATAAGGAGACGATTGCAGGGGCCGATAGTTCCGCCCGGCACGAAAATGCCCCAATGAAGCCCCGCATGGCGCAGGAACGATGATCCGGCATGGAGATTGTCAGGCGATGTCCGGCCGTCCGGCCGACGCTTGATGCAGGAGACCGAACCATGCGGAAATCAATCCTTGCCCTTGCCGTGCTTGCGGGCGCCACGATTCCATTGGCGGCAAGCGCGCAGCAGCGCATTATCGTCGAGGAAGGCGTGACCACCGGCCTGTCCGACAGCT
Organism: uncultured Afipia sp.; assembly: GCA_964384815.1. Lineage (GTDB taxonomy): Bacteria > Pseudomonadota > Alphaproteobacteria > Rhizobiales > Xanthobacteraceae > Afipia. The sequence goes on from CAYLLZ010000001.1 coordinate 999,145, forward strand.
ATGTCGGCATCGCCGACGATCTGCAGCCGCGCTTCCGCGAATACGTCATTCAGGAAAACGTGCCGAACTACACGGTGCCCGATCGCGTGGTGGTCGGCACGGTACTGCCCGAGACCGTCACCTATTACGACGTGCCGCAGCAGTACGGCGCCAACCGCTATCGCTACACGCGGGTGAACGACCGCTATGTGCTGGTGGAGCCGCGCACAAGGCGGATCATCCAGGTGATCGACTGAGGATGAGGGCTGACGTCAGCACGAGCCATGCAGAAAACAGCATGCGCTACGATGACGCAGCGATACGCGACGAACAGGATTTCGTTGCAAAAGACAAAGACCGGCCCTTCGTGGCCGGTCTTTGTGCCGATTAGAAATGATGTCAGGCCCAATGCCGAATCGGCTCAGTCCTGAATCTTCGAGAAGTCCGCCACCGCGCGGGTCGCTTCGCGGATTTCATTGAGCAGCTTCAGCCGGTTTTCGCGCACTTGGGCGTCGTCGTCGTTGACCTTGACCTTGTCGAAGAAGGCATCGACGGCGGGCCGCAGCTTCGCCATCGCGCTCATCGCGCCGGCGAAGTCCTCCTTCGCCACGGCGGCACCCGTCTCGCCCTTCACCTGATCGATCGCGGCGGCGAGCGCCTTCTCTTCATCGAGCCGGTAGAGCGCCGCATCCGGCGCGCCGGCATAGGCCTTGCCGTCCTTCTTCTCCTCGATGCGCAGGATGTTCGCCGCGCGCTTGGTGCCGGCGAGCAGGTTCTTGCCGTCATCGGTGTCGAGGAATTTGCCGAGCGCCTCGACCCGGCGCACGACCATCAACAGATCGTCCTGCCCTTCAAGCGCGAAAACGGCATCGACCAGATCATGCCGCGCGCCCTGATCGCGCAACTGGACCTTGAGGCGGTCGGCGAAGAAGGAGAGAAGGTCGTCACCTATTCCGTCATGCGCGGGCTTGACCCGCGCATCCACGTCTTTCTTTTCTGCAGCCAAGGCGTGGATGGCCGGGACAAGCCCGGCCATGACGGCTGCGTGCGACATAGCAACCGTACTCAGCCTCAAGCGCAGACTGTTGTCGAGCAGCAGCCTGATCACACCGAGAGCTGCTCTCCGCAACGCGAAGGGATCTTTGCTCCCTGTCGGCTTCTCATCGATCGCCCAGAAGCCGGTGAGAATGTCGATCTTGTCGGCCAGCGCGACGGCGATCGCGACCGGATCGGTCGGCACGCGGTCGTTCGGGCCCTGCGGCTTGTAGTGATCTTCGATCGCCTGCGCGACGGAGGCGTCCTCGCTTTGCGCCAGCGCGTAGTACTTGCCCATCAGGCCCTGCACTTCGGGGAATTCGCCGACCACTTCGGTGAGCAGATCCGCCTTGGCGAGCCGCGCGGCGCGCTTGGTCTTCTCGACATCGGCGCCAACCAGCGGCGCGAGTTCGGCCGCAAGCCGCTCGATGCGGGCGATACGCTCCGCCTGCGTGCCCAGCTTCTCGTGGAAGACGATGCTGTCGAACTTCGCCAGCCGGTCCTCAAGTCTGGTCTTGAGATCGGTCTCATAGAAGAACTTGGCGTCCGACAAGCGCGCGCGGATCACGCGCTCGTTGCCGGCGACGATGGCATTGCCGCCGTCGCTCGCCTCGATGTTGGCGACGAGGATGAATTTCGGCGCGAGCTTGCCGGTCTTCGGATCGCGCACCACAAAGCATTTCTGGTTGTTACGGATGGTGGCGCGGATCACCTCGTCGGGGATCGACAGGAAGCTCGCATCGAACGAGCCCATCAGCACCACCGGCCATTCGACCAGACCCGCGACCTCGTCGAGCAACACCTGATCCTCAACCAGTTCGAAGCCCTGCGCGAAAGCGAGGTTCTTCGCCTCGGCGAGGATGATATCACGGCGGCGCTGCGGATCGAGCACCACCTTGGCATCGAACAGCTTCGACTCGTAATCCTCGAACCGGCGCACGGTAATCTCGCCCGGCGCCATGAAACGATGGCCGCGCGTCACCTGCCCGGCTTTGATGCCGGACACGTCGAACGTCACGACATCGGGGTCCTCGGTCTCCGGGCCGAAGGTCGCGATGATCGAATGCAGCGGCCGCACCCACGACAGCGCGCCGGGCTTCGCCGAGCGCTCGCCCCAGCGCATCTGCTTCGGCCACGGGAAAGTGCGGACGATCACCGGCAGGATCTCCGCGATCACCTCGATCGCGGGACGGCCGGGCTTCTCGATCAGCGCGATATAGAAGTCGCCCTTCTTCGGGTCCTTCTGGATCTTCGCCTCGTCGAGCGACTTCAGACCGGTCGCCTTGAGAAAGCCCTGCACCGCGGCGTCGGGCGCGCCGACCTTCGGGCCCTTGCGCTCTTCCTTCAGATCGGGCTGGCGCACCGGAACGCCGTGCACGGTGAGCGCAAGGCGGCGCGGCGTGACGAATGCCTTCGCGCCTTCATAGACAAGGCCTTCGGCGACAAGCCGGTCGGTGACCATCTTGCGCAGGTCGTCCGCCGCCTTGGCCTGCATGCGCGCGGGAATTTCCTCGGAGAACAGTTCAAACAGAAGATCGGGCATCGCTTACACCCCGCCCGCTTCGGTATGCACCCACGCATCGCCGCAGGCTTTCGCCAGTTCGCGCACGCGCAGGATGTAGCTCTGGCGCTCGGTGACCGAGATCACGCCGCGCGCGTCGAGCAAGTTGAACACGTGGCTTGCCTTGATGCACTGGTCATAGGCCGGCAGCGCCATCAGGTGCTTTTCCTTCTTGTCGCTCGCCCAGCCGGCGTCGAGATATTTTTTGCACGCGCCTTCGGCCATTTTGAACTGCTCGAATAGCATCGCGGTGTCGGCGTGCTCGAAATTGTGCCGCGAATATTCCTGCTCGGCCTGCAGGAACACGTCGCCATAGGTCACCTTCTCGGCGCCCTCACGACCGTTGAAATTGAGATCGTAGACGTTGTCGACGCCCTGCACATACATCGCCAGGCGCTCGAGACCATAGGTGAGCTCGCCCGCCACCGGCGCGCATTCGACGCCCGCGACCTGCTGGAAATAGGTGAACTGCGACACTTCCATGCCATCGCACCAGCACTCCCAGCCGAGCCCCCACGCGCCGAGCGTCGGGCTCTCCCAGTCGTCCTCGACAAAACGGATGTCGTGAAGCGCGGCATCGACTCCGATCGCGGCGAGCGATTTCAGATAGAGGTCCTGAATGTCGGACGGCGACGGCTTCAGGATCACCTGAAACTGATAATAGTGCTGCAGACGGTTCGGGTTCTCGCCATAGCGACCGTCCTTGGGGCGGCGCGAGGGCTGCACATAGGCCGCGTTCCAGCGCTTCGGACCGAGCGCGCGCAACGTGGTCGCCGGATGGAAGGTGCCGGCGCCGACCTCCATGTCGTAGGGCTGCAGAATGACGCAGCCGTAATCGGCCCAGTAGCGCTGCAACGTCAGGATCAGGCCCTGAAACGAGCGTTCAGGGCGCATATGGTCTGGCAAAGAGGTCATGAGCTTCAAGTCGCCGGAGGACGGAATTTGGCCGGACCGTATCGGTGGCGGCCCCCGGAATCAAGGCAACTCGGCCAAAACCCGCGGCATCCGACGATCCTTTCCAACCTCCCGTTAACCGCAACCGGCGGCCGGTCCGCAATGCTTGCGCTTCGTTAGCATTTGGCCCGCTAGCCTGCTGCATCAATCGGGAAGACCGGCACAAGCCGGCCCCCAATGCCACCGCCAGAAGGCGGCGGCGCACAGGAAGGCTGCAAATGCTCGCTTTTGAAATCATCGGCGCGGTGATGACCGCGCTCCTGCTCGGCGCTCTGGTCGGTCAGGACATCCGAATGCTGCGCTGAGGCCCGATCGCCGCTCAGCTTGCTCACCGGTCCGCGAATGATGCCCCATTCCGGACCGGTTTTGCATTCGCCGCTCAACGCGGCCGATAGGTGCCGGTTTCCGGATCGTGGTGCAGATCAGTGGCGCGATCGGGATCGAGATCGCGCAGCCGTGCTTCATCGAGCTCGCGATTGATCCGCCGCGCTTCCCTGGTGGCGAACCGCACCAGTGCCGCACCGCCGACAAGTCCCGCGATCACCAGAATGAATGGGGGCATTCGACCCTCGCTGTCTCACGCCATCGTCACAAACCGTAACGCGCCCAGATCGCGCGCGTCTCCAGCGCCGAAATCAGTTCGTCGGCAAATCCCGGCGCACCGAACGCCGCGCCCGCGCCCTGCTTCCGGCCGGTCAGATTCGACAACAGTCCGGTCGGCGGTGCGATCAGCGGCGTGTAGACCTTCTCGCCATAGCGCGCACGCAACACGGAGCGCAGATCGCCGATCGCATCGGCAAGGCCGAGCTTCACCGAGCGCTCGCCGGCCCAGTATTCGCCGGAGAACAGGTAGCCGTCCTCGTCCTTCAGGCGCGAGCCACGGCGCTCCTTCACCAGCGCGATGAAGCTGTCGTGAATCTCGCGCTGGATGGCCTTGAGCCGCGCCACATCCTCGGGATTTTCCGGCAGGAACGGATCGAGGGTCGATTTGTGATCGCCGGAGGTGTAGATGCGGCGCTCGATGCCGACCTTCTTGATCAGGTCCTGAAAGCCGAAGGTGCCGCCGATCACGCCGATGGAGCCGACGATCGAAGACGTATCGCAGAAGATCTCGTCTCCCGCGCAGGCGATCATGTAACCGCCCGACGCCGCGACATCCTCGACGAACACCAGCACCGGAATCCGTTTCTCGGCGGCAAGCTGGCGGATGCGGTCATGGATCTGGCGCGACTGCACCGGCGAGCCGCCCGGCGAATTGATCACCACGGCGACCGCCTTGGCGTTCTTGGTCTCGAACGCGCGTTCAAGCAGGCGGCTGACGCCGGCGAGCGTCAGGCCCGGCCGCAGCGGCGTCACCGCGCCGATGGTGCCTGACAACCGCACCACCGGCACCACCACCGTGCGTCGGAAGCGCGCAGGCAACAGGCGCAGCAGCCCCGACATCAAGCCATTGTTATCGCCGCTCGTATCGTTCATGGAACGCCTTTCACATTAATCCTTTATTATCCCTGTGCTGGCATGCAGCAGCCGGCACACGATTTGCTTTGCAGACAATCATGGCTGCAATGGCGCAGCGAGAGGGATGAACGGCATGAAGATCTATCTCCTGATGCTGCTGATCGGCGCATTGTTCACCGCCATTCATTTCACGTCGATTCCCGAGACCGGTTCCAAATCACTGCCGCAGTAACGGGCCGGCAGTTTCGAGAACCCGTCACGCTTCCCTCCGCGACAACGGCAGGCCGAGCCGCCCGCCGAGAATATCAACGGCCTGTTTTGTCGGCACGCCTGCCCCGTCATTCAGCACCAGTCCTCGATCAAGCGCCATGGGCGCGCGGCTGCCCTTGGTCGCCCGGACCAGCACCCGGATCGCGGCCGAAGCCGGATCCGGGTAGACCGGCATGACGACGATCGTGCCGAACCCCCGTGCCAGAGCGGCCAGCACATCCCCCAGACCCTCGGCGCGCCAGATCAGCGTCAGCGTGCCCTTGGGCTTGAGGAGACGCCGCGCGGCCCCGATCCACGCCTCAAGTGTATCGGCGGCGGCGACATGGGCGGTCTTGCGGGCGACATCCGGCGAGGACTGATGCTGCGCACCCGGATTGAAAGGCGGGTTCATCAGCACGATGTCGGCATGGTCCGGCGGCAGACCGGCGGCAGCAAAGGCCGCGGGCGCGGCTGCGACATCGAGTTGCACCGCGCGGGCCACGATCCCGTTCAGCGCGGCGTTGGCCTGGGCAAGGTCCGCCAGTTCTGAATCGATCTCGACCAGCGTCAGCACAATGTCGGGGACCCGGCAGGCCAGTGCGAGCCCGGCGGCGCCGGCGCCGGCGCCGAACTCCACCACATAATCGTGGGAACGTACGGGCGTGGCGGCGGCCAGCAGCATAGCATCATGACCGGAGCGATGACCGCGCCTGAACTGCCGCAGCCGCAGCCGCCCATCCAGAAACGCGTCCTCGGTGAGGTCGGCGGCCAGCGGCGGCATCGTCTGCGGGTCAGGCATCATCCCGCAACTCATGTCCGAGCCCGGCGTCGGTCAGCAGTTGCCGCGCCGCTCCGGCATCATCCTCATGCACCAGGATCCGGCGCGGAATGACGCCGAGCGAGCCCTCGACCACGCTCATATTGGAATCGAGCAACAGATGGTGGATGTGGGCACCCTCGAGCAGCGCGCCAACCGCCGAAACCAGCACCATGTCATTGGTCCGGATCAACTCGCGCAATCAAAACACCTCCATACCGGTCCCCAAATCGCGGCCACCGCAACCGGACGCCCTTGCCGCCCGTCCCGGCAGTTTCTATTGTCGGCCGCAGTTCCCATCTGGAGGCCCTGCGTGGCAGTCATTGTACCTTTCGAGAGCCACTCGACACCATCGATAGACCAGCTCGTCGGGCTTGTCTCCGAGGATATGGAACGCGTCAACGCCACCATCCTGTCGCGAACCGGGTCGGAAGTCACCATGATCCCGGAGGTGGCGAACCACCTGATCTCGTCGGGCGGCAAGCGGCTGCGCCCGATGCTGACGCTGGCGATGGCCCAGCTCGCGGGCTATTCCGGCGAAGGGCACATCAAGCTCGCCGCCGCCGTCGAGTTCATGCACACCGCGACGCTGCTGCATGACGACGTCGTGGACGAGAGCGAATTGCGCCGGGGCAAATTGTCGGCGCGGATGCTGTGGGGCAACGAGGCCAGCGTGCTGGTCGGCGACTTCCTGCTCGGTCAGGCGTTCCGCATGATGGTCGAGGTCGGCTCGCTGCGCGCGCTCGACATCCTGTCGTCGGCCGCCGCCACCATCGCCGAGGGCGAGGTGATGCAGCTTGCCGCCGCCAAGAACACCGCCACCACCGAGGACGAATATCTCGCGGTGGTGCGCGGCAAGACCGCCGAACTGTTCGCCGCCGCCTGCGAGGTCGGCCCGGTGATCGCAGGGCGGCCCAAGGCCGAGCAGACCGCCTGCCGCTCGGTCGGCATGAATCTCGGCATCGCCTTCCAGCTTGTCGATGACGTGCTCGACTATGGCGGCAAGGCCGCCAAGCTCGGCAAGAATGTCGGCGACGATTTCCGCGAGGGCAAGATCACGCTGCCGGTAGTGCTGGCGTTCCGTCGCGGCAACGATGTCGAGCGCGAGTTCTGGATCAAAACGCTGGAGCGCGGCGAGATCGCCGAGGGCGATCTCGATCACGCCATCGGCCTGATGACCAAGCATCGCACGCTGGAAGACGCAATGAACCGCGCCCAGCATTACGGCGCGATGGCGGTCGATGCGCTGGCGCTGTTTCCATCCTCGCCGATGAAGAGTGCGCTGGAGCAGGTCGTCGCGTTCTGCCTCGCCCGCTCGAACTGACCGTTCTCAGCTCAACGCGCCAGCGTGCACCCACCAGTCCGGGTGCGCGCGGGCGATCGCCTGCGCCGCCGAGCGCGCGGCGTCATCGGTGTCGTAAAGCGCGAAGCATGTCGCGCCCGAGCCCGACATCCGCGCCAGCCGCACGCCTTCGGTTTCGCGCAAAGCGGCAAGCACCGCGCCGATCAGCGGCTGGATCTTCGTTGCCGGCGCCTCGAGATCGTTGACGCCTGCTGAAAGCTCGATAAGCCAGTCCTCCGCCGATGCGCCCGTCTTGGGCAACGTGATCGCCTGCAGCATTTCGGAGACGCCGACCCGCAATTCGCCGTTGCGCAGGCCGAGCGCGGTGAACACGTCCTTGGTCGCGACCGCGACCCGCGGATTGACCAGCACGCAGGGCAGACGCGGCAGTGTCAGCGGCGCCAGGTTCTCGCCGACGCCGGCCATGATGCAGGCGCGCGAGGCGACGCAGACCGGAATGTCGGCACCGGTGGCGCGCGCCACATCCATCAGGCGCGGATCGTCGGACGCAAGACCGTTCGCCTTCGCCAGCAGGCGCAGCGCCGCCGCCGCATCCGCCGAACCGCCGCCGATCCCCGCCGCCGCCGGCAGATGCTTGTCGAGCACGAAGTGCCCGAGCTTGAGACCGGCAATGCGCTCGCCCAGATGACGGGCCACGCGCAGCACAAGGTTGTCGTCCAGCGCGCCGCATTCCGCCGCGCGCGGACCGGTGACCGTCAGGCCGAGCGGGCGGCCCGTATCGAGCGAGAGATGATCGGCGCAATCGGCGAACGCCACGATGCTGTCGAGGTCGTGATAGCCGTCCGGCCGCCGGCCGAGCACACGCAAGGTGAGATTGACCTTGGCGCGGGCGGTATCGGTCAGGGAGGTCATGCGCGGTCCCGTTCGTGCGGACCGGGCCTGTCCCGGTCATCTGCTGGAGCGATCCGTTATAAAGATGCGAAAGCCCGCGACAAGCGCGGGCTTTCGGAAACAGGATGGCTGCGGGCGCCTAAGGCACCATCGCCACGGTCCAGGTGATCTCGCTGTAGCTTCCGACGCCGCGCATCACGACGAGCGCACAAAGAATGGCGATGATCTGAAGAAGCACCCGGGTGGTGAAAATCCGGCTGAAAAACTTCATCTGTCATTCCGCTGCAGTTCGTCCGGCAAGCGCGCCGAGGTCAGGCGCGCAGGCCGTCGTTTGGGCTAGCCGCCCTTGTCGGTGTCCTTCTTGCGCTCGGCCGCAGCCGCCGACGAAGTATCTTCCGGCAGGCCATCGCGCAGCTTGGCCTCGATCTTCGGCAGCTCTTCCGGCTCCGGCTTGAGGTCCTTGGCATGCTGCCACTGGAAGCGCGCCTCCAGCGTGCGGCCGACGCGCCAATAGGCATCGCCAAGATGGTCGTTGATGGTCGGGTCTTCCGGCTTGAGCTCGATGGCACGCTCGAGATTTTTCACGGCGTTGTCGTAGTCGCCGATGCGGTAATAGGCCCAGCCGAGCGAGTCGACGATGAAGCCATCATCCGGCCGCTGCTCGACGGCGCGGCGGATCATCGCCATGCCCTCGTCGAGATTGATGCCCTGATCGACCCAGGAATAGCCGAGATAGTTCAACACATGGGCCTGCTCGGGCTGCAGCGACAGCGCCTTCTTCAGGTCGGCCTCCGCCTTCGGCCACTGCTTGGAGCGCTCCTCGCAGATGCCGCGGAAGTAATGCAGCACCCAGTTCGGCTTCTGGTCCTCGTTGGCCTCGATCGCCTTGGTGTAGGTGCCGGCGCAATCCTCGAACTTCTTGCGGGCGCGCTCGATATTGCCGAGCGCCACGATGGCCTCGATGTCCTTCGGGTCCTCGCTGATGACGGTGCGCAGAATCTTGAGCGCCTCCTCGCTGCGATCGACCGCGTCGAGATCGGTCGCGAGCTGGATCTGCGCGTTGCGCTTGAGCGGCGAATTCGCCGGCACGCGCTCGTAGACGTTCACCGCCATCTGCGGCTTCTTCACCGATTCATAAAGGTCGCCGAGCGAAAGCAGCGCCAGCGCGTGATGGGGGCGCAGGTAAAGCGCAAGCTGCAGATAGACCAGCGCAAGGTCCTCGCCGCCGCGCCGGGTCAGCGACGCGCCGATGCCGTAAAGCGCTTCGGCGGCACCGGCCTGCGCCGAATCCACCAGCGGCGCGAGCTTCTTGCCGGCCCGCGTCTCGCGCAGGGCCTCGACCACCAGCGGGTGGCGCGCCAGCTTCTTGTCGAAATTCTCATAGACTGCGGTCGCCGCGGCATCGCCCTTGTTGCGCGACAGCCAGCGGCCGTAGGCATCGGCCACCCGCAGCGCGGAATCGTCGAGCTTGTAGGCCCGCTCGAAACGGACGCCGGCATCCTTCTGCTTGTTGGCCAGCTCATAGATCATGCCGGCGTGCAGATCCTTGAAGATCGGATACCATTCGGGACCGGCGAGCTTGTCGATATGGGTGATCGCGGCCGTGGTGTTGCCCGCGCCGTACATCGCCCAGCTCGACAGCAGGGTCGCCACCAGATCGGTGATCGGCCCGCGCACCGACTGATTGATGTTCTGCTGCGCAAGCGTGTACTGCTTCTGCTTCAGGGCACGCACGCCGACCACGAGGCGCGCGACGCGATTGGTCTTGTCGATCGCCAGAATGCGCTCGGCATATTTCACCGCCTCGTCGATGTCGCCATCGGCGACCGAGGAGATGAAGGCACGGTCGAGCAATTCGTTGTTCTTCGGATCGAGGCGCAGCGCGGTCCGGTAGAACGCCGCGGCAGCGGCGGCATCGCGCTCGACGCTGGCGCGGCGCGCGGCAAGATAGCTGCCGGCGGCGGTGAGGCCCTGCAGGTCGCTTCTGGTCGGATAGGTCACGGCCTTGTCCACGCTGGGCTGCGCCAGCGCCGGGGCGGCCAGCGAGCCCATCACCATCGATGCCACGGCGGCAGTGGCAATGGCCACGCGGTTGAAACGAACGGAAGACATCACGCGTGCCAGCTCCATGAAACTGAAAAAGGCGCGGACCAAGATCAGGTCGGCGACCGGGGGACAATGGCCCGTTTGCGGGCCGTCCGCAAGGATTTGAGCGATCCACCGAAGGGCCCGCTCAGTGTGGCGGCATCGTGGCGGCAGGCCGAACCTCGCGCAATCGTGCGCTGGTTTCCCGGGGCCGGAACAACGTCCTTCCCGCCCCACTGGCTGCGTTTTGACGCCGGCTAGATGTTCTTGATGACCAGCGTGATCCCGGCAAAGATCAGGGTTAGATAGACCAGCATCAACAGGCTTTCGCTTTTCAGCCGGTCGTGCAGGTAGTGCCCGAGCTTGACGCCGGCAAAGCAGAACGGCAGCACGAGCGCCCACCACAGCCAGATTTTCGGGTCGGCATAGAACCCGCCAACACTGAAGATGCCGATTCGCAGCAACGCGGTGAGCAGCAGCAGTTGCACGATGGTGGCGCGCAATTCGCCCTTGTCGCGAATCCGGCCCGACAGATAGGCCACATAAAGCGGCCCGCCGGTGCCGAAGGTCGCCGACAGCGCCCCTGCCAGAAGGCCGAGCGGCACCGCCACGATCCTGCTGAACTGGCGCTCCCGGCCGCGCTGCAGAATGCAATAGACGCCATGGCAGGTAATTATGACGCCGAGGCTGAGCAGCAGGATTTTCTCGGGGATGATCAGGAAAATGGTCGCGCCGGCAATGATGCCGACCGTGGTGGTCGGCAACAATGCGATCAGTTCACGATAGTTCGTCTCCCGGCGGAATTTGACGACGTTCCAGAGCACGAACACGCCGTCGAGCAGCGCTACCAGCGGTACGAAGAAGCGCAGCGAGGCGACCATCACCAGGAAAGGCATGGCGATGACGCTCTGTCCGAAGCCGGTGATACCGAACAGCGTATAGGCGACGAACAGGATCAGCGAGGTGATGCCGAACGAGGCGAACGGAAAATCGGTCATGTCAGGCTGCGCCGGAACCGGCTCTCCGCATCGCGCATTCCTGTATCATGAGCCCTCACATCCCCTGATAGTTCGGCCCGCCGCCACCTTCCGGCGGGACCCAGGTGATGTTGCCGTTGGGGTCCTTCACGTCGCAGGTTTTGCAGTGAACACAGTTTTGGGCGTTGATCTGGAAGCGCGCGTCCTGCCCCTCCCCGATCCACTCATAGACGCCGGCCGGACAATAACGGCCAGAGGGGCCGGCGAACACATCATGCTCCGATGATTTCTGCAGCGCCATGTCCGGCACCTTGAGATGGACCCGCTGATCCTCCTCATGATTGGTGTTGGACACGAACACCGACGACAGCCGGTCGAAGGTCAGCTTGCCGTCCGGCTTCAGCGCGGGGCGCGGCTTATGATCCTTCGCCGGATCGAGCGTCGCGCGATCGGGCTTGCCGTGCGGCCGGGTGCCGAACAATGAGGCACCGAACAGCGTCTGCATCCACATGTCGATGCCGCCGAGCGCGACACCGAGCACGGTGCCGAACCGCGACCACAGCGGTTTGACGTTGCGGACCTTGAACAGATCCCGGCCCACTGCCGACTCGCGCCATCCGGTCTCGTAACCGGCAAGCTCGTCATTGGCGCGGCCCTCTGCGAGCGCACCCGCGACATGTTCGGCGGCGAGCATGGCGCTGCCGAGCGCGTTATGGACGCCCTTGATGCGCGGCACGTTGACGAAGCCGGCGGCGCAGCCGATCAGCGCGCCGCCCGGAAACGTCAGGCGCGGCACCGACTGGTAGCCGCCCTCGGTGATCGCGCGCGCGCCATAGGACAGACGCTTGCCGCCTTCGAGCAGATCGCGGATGTCCGGATGGGTCTTGAAGCGCTGGAATTCCTCGAATGGCGACAGATACGGATCGCTGTAGTTCAGGTGCACGACAAAGCCGACCGCAACCAGATTGTCGCCGTAGTGATAGAGAAACGAGCCGCCGCCGGTCGCGTTGTCGAGCGGCCAGCCGAACGAATGCTGGATCAGGCCGGGCCGATGCTTCTCCGGATCGATCTGCCAGACTTCCTTCAGCCCGATGCCGAATTTCGGCGGCTCGCTGTCCTTGTCGAGGGCAAAGCGCGCGATCAGTTGCTTGCTCAGGCTGCCGCGCGCACCTTCCGCGAACAGCGTGTATTTGCCGAGCAGTTCCATGCCGCGCGCGAACGACGCCTTCGGCGTGCCGTCGCGCGCCACGCCCATGTCGCCGGTGGCGATGCCGCGCACCTCGCCGTTCTCACCGTAGATCAATTCGGTGGCGGCGAAGCCGGGATAGATCTCGACGCCGAGCGCTTCGGCCTGCGGCGCCAGCCAGCGGCACAGATCGCCGAGCGAGCCGACATAGCAGCGATGATTGTTCATCAGCGGCGGCATCAGCATGTTCGGGAGCCGGATCGCGCCGTTCGCCGTCATCCAGTAGAAGCGGTCGCGCGTGACCTTGGTCTTGAGCGGGCAAGCCTCGTCGGCATGCCATTCCGGCAGCAGCCGGTCGAGCGCCACCGGATCGATCACCGCGCCGGACAGGATATGGGCTCCGACTTCGGAGCCCTTCTCGACCACCACCACGGACAGATCGGGATTGATCTGCTTCAAACGGATCGCCGCGCCGAGCCCGGCCGGGCCGGCGCCGACAATCACCACATCGAATTCCATGGAGTCGCGCGGGGGAAGCGGCTCGGCCGTCATGCACTGTCTCGGGGTCGCGTTTCAGAACACCTCTAAAGACTTGTTCCCGATTTTCCGGAGGAGAACAACCCTGCCGAAGTCACCACGATATGAGGTAATGGCATCCCCTCATTCCACGGATGCGGGACAAGAAAAGGCCGGGCAAATTTCCCGCCCTCACCGGCCTGTTCCCGATCTTTGTGTCCGGCTGCGTTTTCTTCACGCCAAGCGGTACCCCTCGCTCGAAAACGCTGTAGATTGCCGGCCCATGACGCCCGAGCCCACCCCGTCCGCACATGATCTTCTGGCCTTCTATCTGGAGGCCGGCGTCGATTGCGCATTGTCGGAAGAGCCGGCCAATCGCCTTGCGGAACCGGCCGAGGAATTGCCCGCGCCCCGCGCCGCCGCCGCACCGCGCGCCCAGCCGCCGCAAACCAGCATTCCCGCGCCCGCTATCATGCGCGACGCTGCGCCGGCACCGGATGCGGCGATCGAATCGGCCCGCGCGCTGGCTCCCAAGGCGCAAACGCTGGAAGACCTGCGCGCGCTGCTGCAGAGCTTCGATGGCTGCGCGCTGAAGACAACCGCGACGCGGATGGTGTTCGCCGACGGCAACCCGCAGGCCAAGATCATGTTCGTCGGCGAAGCGCCCGGACGCGACGAGGATCTCGAAGGCCTGCCCTTTGTCGGCCGTTCGGGCAAGCTGCTCGACCGCATGCTGGCGGCGATCGGGCTCGACCGCACCAGCGCCTATATCGCCAACATCATTCCATGGCGTCCGCCGGGCAATCGCGATCCCTCCCCGCACGAGACCCAGATGTGCCTGCCCTTCATCCGGCGGCAGATCGAACTGGTCGATCCCGATGTGCTGGTCTGTCTCGGCAAGCCGTCGTCGCAGGCGGTGCTCGAACTCAAGGACGGTATCATGAAAACGCGCGGGCGCTGGGTCGATTACCACACCGGCACGCGCACCATCCGCGCGATGCCGACGTTCCACCCCGCCTATCTGCTGCGTCAGCCGATCTACAAGCGCCTGACCTGGCAGGACCTGCGTGCCATCAAAAAGGCGCTGGTCGCCTGAGCCTGCGGTAGCTCGATAGCGGCGGCGCAGGCCGCTCGCCGCGGACGCATACCCCCTATTCCGCTCCATTACCCGGTACGCGTAGAAGAATCTTCCAAATCTGCGCATAAAGAGAGCATATCCGGCGCCGAGACCGGACTTCGGGGATCTGATGACCAGCGCCACCGCCGCGGATTTTTCCGACGACACCAAAGCCCGCGCCAATGTCCGGCGTCTTGCCGCCGCGCAGGCGATGACCGGCGCCAACACCGCCGTGATCTACGCGACCGGATCGATCGTCGGCGCAACGCTCGCGCCCGATGTCGCGCTCGCCACGCTGCCGATCTCGATCTACGTGCTGGGCCAAGCCTGCGGCACGCTGCCGACCGGCGCGATCTCGCGGCTCTATGGCCGACGCGTCGCGTTCCTGATCGGCGCGGGCTGCGGCGCACTATGCGGCGTGCTCGCGTGCCTCGCCATCTTCTATGGCTCGTTCACGTTGTTCTGCGTCGCGACCTTCTTCGGCGGCACCTATGGCGCGGTGGCGCAGTCCTATCGCTTCGCCGCCACCGATGGCGCGAGCCCGGCCTACCGGCCGAAGGCGATCTCGCTGGTGCTGGCGGGCGGCATCTTCGCCGGCCTGCTCGGTCCGCAGCTTGTGCAATGGACGATGGATTTCTGGCAGCCTTATCTGTTCGCCGCGAGCTTCGTGGTGCAGACCGGCGTTGCGCTGGTGGCGATGGCCGTACTCTCCGGTGTCCACGCGCCCAAGCCCGAGGCGACCGATCTTCACGGCGGACGCCCGCTGATCGCGATCGTGCGCCAGCCGCGCTTCATCGCCGCCGTGGTGTGCGGCACAGTCTCCTACACCATGATGAATTTCATGATGACGTCGGCGCCGCTGGCGATGAAGTTCTGCGGCCTGCCGATCGGCGCCTCGAACTTCGGAATTCAGTGGCACATCGTGGCGATGTACGGGCCGAGCTTCTTCACCGGAGCGCTGATCGTGCGCTTCGGCGCGCCAACCATAGTGGCGGTCGGCCTCGGGCTTGAAGCTCTCGCCGCCGCGATCGGACTGTCGGGCATCACGCCGATGCATTTCTGGGTGGCGCTGATCGTGATGGGGCTGGGCTGGAATTTCGGCTTCATCGGGGCCTCCGCGCTGGTGGTCGAGACTCACCGGCCGCAGGAACGCAACAAGGTGCAGGCGTTCAACGACTTCCTGGTGTTCGGAACGATGGCGCTGACATCGTTCGCCTCGGGCCACGTGCTGGCGAGCCACGGCTGGGCGATAGTCAACATCCTGATCTTCCCGCCGGTGGCGATCGCATTGATTTGCGTTGCCCTGCTCATGCTCTACCGTCGCAGAACCGCCTGAGCAGAGCTATAGACGACCGGCACCACGCGCAGCGGCGATGCCGCCGCGCGCGCCGACATTTGGAGATTCAGGATGACAAGCGAAAACGGCAAAACCGCAAAACCGAAGATTGCGCTGGTGACCGGCGGCAGCCGCGGTCTCGGCCGCAGCACTGCGCTCAGCCTGGCGCGACACGGCGTCGATGTGGTGATCACCTACCATTCAAACCGGACAGAAGCGGACGCCACCGTCGCCGCCATCAAACAGCTCGGCCGCAAGGCCACCGCGCTGCAGCTCGACACCGGCGCGATCGCAACCTTCGATGCCTTCGTCGCCCAGTTGAAAGACGCACTGCGCGAGATCTGGGGCACAATGCAGTTCGACTATCTCGTCAACAATGCCGGCATCGGCTTCTCCCGGCCGTTCGCCGAGACCACCGAGGCCGAGTTCGACACCCTGATGAATATCCATTTCAAGGGCGTGTTCTTCCTCACCCAGAAGCTGCTGCCGGTGATCGCCGATGGCGGCCGCATCGTGAACCTGTCGAGCGGACTTGCCCGCTTCAGCCTGCCCGGCATGGCGGCCTATGCGGCGATGAAAGGCGCGATCGAGGTGCTGACACGCTATCTCGCCAAGGAGCTCGGGCCGCGCGGCATCGCCGTCAACACGGTGGCGCCGGGCGCCATTGAGACCGATTTCGGCGGCGGCCGTGTGCGTGACAATCCGGAGGCCAATCGTCAGGTCGCATCCGGCACCGCGCTGGGACGCGCCGGACTGCCGGATGACATCGGCCCGATGATCGCTTCGCTGCTGTCGGAGGATAATCGCTGGATCAACGGCCAGCGCATCGAGGTCTCGGGCGGCGTCTTCCTGTAAGTTTCAACACCTGCCAGACGACAGCTTTACTTGCCGCCCTGCGCCATCGCCTTCGGCCGCACCACGCCCCAGCCGATCCGCAGCGCGTCCTGCCGGCCGCTCACCAGAGGCGTGAACACGCGCGGCACTTCCGGCACCAAGCCAGGAAACCGCGCGGCCAGTTCAGCCGGTGGCGCGCCCACGGTGTCGGTGGCGCGCCACACCACGAGACCGCCGGTCTCGACAAACTTCTCCGCCGTCAGCCATGGCGTGCGCTCGGGTGCGGCATCGAGGAACACGCGCGGCCGGGTCGGCGCGCCGATGCCGACCAGCGCGGCAAGCTGCGGATCGCCCGCCACCGCCTGCAGCGGCGCGTTGGTACGCAGGCGATAATTGTCGCTGAAGAAACGGCCCATGGTGGATGCCGGCAGCAGCGTCCTGACCTCGGCGTTGCTGGTCCATGGCTGGATGAAGGTGGTTCCCAGCACCAGCAGCGCGGGCGCGAGAATCGCCAGCAGCCAGATCGTGCGCAGCACTTCCTGCCGCCGCAGATGGATCAGATCGCCTGCCGCGACGATCACGGCAAGGCCGACCATGAGCAGCGCGACGCCCTCGCCGCCGAGGACATGATCGCGGCCGAGCCACGCCGACAACAGGCTAAGCACCAGCGCAGGCGCGAGCGCGAAGGTATAGACGAACTGCCGCGCCAGCGGCTCCACCGGCGGCCGGAAGATCACCGGCGCATCCTCCGCCTTCGCCTTGCGATCGAAACCCTTCCAGTTGGCGATCGCCAGCACCGCGATGCCGGCGAGCCCGAGCGCGAGGTGAGCGAGCAAGGCGCCGAAGCCTTCCAGCGCAGCAAGCGGATCGCTTCCGACCGCCAGCGGCGGCCTTGTGCCGCTGCGCAGCAGCCACACGACATAAGGCAGCGCCAGCATTCCGATCACCAGCGCCTCGAACAGCGGGTTCAGCGAACGCAGCGTCTGGCGGCCCTGCGCTGTCGCCAGCGCGAAGGCAGCCAGCAGCAGCACCAGCACGATCGCGACCGGCGTGGTCAGGAACAGGAGCCCGATCTCGATCGACAAAGCGAACCACGCCGCCTGCTGCCTCTGCCCGATCACCCGCCAGGCATGGAGCAGCACCAGCGCCCAGAGCGGACAGGCCAGCACGGCGGGACCAAATTCGACGGCGGGAAAACTGAATGCCGTGACGGTCGCGGTCAGCAAGGCGGCGAGCACGGCCTGCTGGCCGCCGACAATGGCGCGGCCCAGCGTGAACACCGCCCACAACGTCACCACAAAGCAGAGCTGCGAGAGCAGATAGACGCCGAACATGTGCCCGCCGGCGAGACGGAAAGCGATGTCCGCCAGCCAGAACGCCAGCGGCGGCCCCATATCGGTGCCGACCTGATATTCGCGGCCGAACGCCAGCACGGTGGCGAGATCGCCGGGCGGGCTGGCATAGAGCAGCACCGGCAGGATGAACCACAGCGCGGCCTGAAACAGCACCGCGACCCAGAAGATCAGCCGGGGCCGGGCGCGAACCAGTTCAACGATCAGGGAAGTGAAGCGCATGTCGCGGCAAGACCGGCTGGCGCTTCTTCCGCGGAGCCGGAAACTGCGCTTGATGGAACGTCCGAGCGCGCTTGATAAAGCGCGCGGGCCGATCAGGCAACTTGGGCCGTGACCTCGACGATCTCGTCGGCCTGGACCATGACCTCGACCTGCTCGAGCCGCAGCGCTGGCTGGGGCTCAAGACCGGTGCCGTGCTTGACATGAGCGGCGGCGACCGGCGCGAAAAACCGGCGGTGATGGACGGTCGGCCCGAGCCGGTCGAGCGCGGCGAGATGGACCGGCACCGAATAGCCCATATGCGAGTCGAAGCCGTAGCCGGGATGCTGCTGCGCCAGACGGCACATCAAGCGGTCGCGCGTCACCTTGGCGACGATCGAGGCCGCCGCGACCGACAGCACGAGGCCGTCGCCGCCGATCACCGCCTCGCAATCGCACGGCACGTCGATACGGTCGCGGCCATCCACGAACACATGCTTCGGCGTCTCCGGCAACGCACGGACGGCCCGCGCCAGCGCCCAAAGCGAGGCGCGCAGGATATTGTCGCGATCGATCCGCGACGGCGGCGCGGCCGCGACCGATACCAGAGCGGTGGCGCAGATTTCCTCGAACAGCACTTCGCGGCGCTCGGGAGTGAGACGCTTGGAATCGTTGATGCCCTTGGGGATCCGCGCCGGATCAAGAATTACGGCGGCGGCGACCACCGGCCCGGCCAGCGGCCCCCGCCCGACCTCGTCGCAACCGGCGACCGGCCAGATGCCACGCTTGATCAGCGCGCGCTCACGCCGAAAGGTGGGCGCGGCCGGCGCTGCAGCCGTTTTGGCAGCGACCGTTTTGGCCGGTTGTTTCGCGCGCGGAACCGCGGAGGGTTTCTCTCGACTCATGCGGTTATGCTTGCGTCCTTCAGCCGGAGCGCGCAACCGCTAATCCCCGTTATTCATTCCACTTGGCCGGGCCGCGGCGGATTCATGACGCCTGCGATTCAGAACAGATCGAGCTGTTCGCTACCCTTCTTCGGCCGGACGAAATGGGCGGTGGTCAATCTGGTCCGGCGCTTGTTGAGGCCGAGCCGCTCGCAGGCCATGTCGAACCTGCGGCCGATCATCCAGGCCAGCGGCCCGGTGCCCGACATCCGCGTGCCCCACTGCGAGTCGTAATCGCGACCGCCGCGCATGTCGCGGATCAGCGTCATGACATGACGGTAGCGGTCCGGATAATTCGCCATCAGCCATTCGCGGAACAGGTCGCGCACCTCCAGCGGCAGGCGCAGCACGGTATAATTCGCCTCCTTCACGCCGGCATGGGCGGCGGCATCGAGTATGCGTTCCATCTCCGCATCGTTCAGCGCCGGAATGATCGGCGCCGTCATCACCACGGCCGGAATGCCGGCCTCGGTCAACTGACGCAGCGCCGCGAGCCGCTTCGGCGGTGTCGATGCGCGCGGCTCCATGGTGCGCGCGAGTTTCGGATCGAGCGTCGTCACCGAGATCGCCACCTTGGCGAGATTGCGCCGCGCCATCCGCGCCAGGATGTCGATATCGCGCACCACCAGCGAAGACTTGGTGACGATGCCGACCGGATGCCCGGCCTTCTCCAGCACTTCGAGAATGCCGCGCATGATTTTGTGTTCGCGTTCGATCGGCTGATACGGATCGGTGTTGGTGCCAATCGCGATCACCTTCGGCTCATAGCCGGGCGCGGCCAGTTCCTTTTCCAGCAGTTGCGGCGCATCCGGCTTGACGAACAGCCGGCTCTCGAAATCGAGGCCGGGCGACAGGCCCATATAGGCGTGGGTCGGCCGCGCGAAACAATAGACGCAGCCGTGCTCGCAGCCACGATACGGATTGATCGAACGATCGAAACCGATATCAGGCGAGTCGTTGCGGCTGATGACCTTGCGCGCGGTATCGACCGCCACCGTGGTCTTGAACGGCGGCAATTCATCGAGGCTCTGCCAGCCATCGTCGAACGCGACCCTCGCCTCGGCCTCGAAGCGACCGCTGGCATTGGACTGCGCACCGCGCCCGCGGCGGCGCTCGCGGTCGATTGCGATGCCGATCTCGGCGAAATCAGGGGGCGCACCCGCCGGCCCTGAGAGGGGCATTACCGGCGGGTGCTTGAGGGCATGGGGTGTGCGACTCATGAGGCCAGCATAGCCGCCCTTAAGAACAAAACAAGAACAAATATTTTTGAACCACAGGGAGCTTTCACCGCGCCGCAGCGTTGGCCTGCATTCGAGAGAGGAGAACCACATGCGGAAGATTTTGATGACGGCAGCAGCCACCGGCTTTGCGGCGGCGGCTTTCGTGTCGATCGGCTCGACGGTGGCCAGCGCCGGCACCGTCTGCCTCACCGACAAGGAACAAGGCGGCAATTACCAGAGCTGCGAATTCTACAGCTTCCGGCAATGCCGGGCCACGGCGCAAGGCATCGGCGGAACCTGCGTGCGCAACCCCTACCCCGATGAAGGCGCCTCCTGGGGCGGTCCGTTCATGGAGTTCGGCTCGAGCTACAATCGCTATGACGGGCCGATCTATGGCGGCGGCTACTACGAGCGCCGCTACTAAGACCGGTCATCCAGCAAACGGCGGTCCCGTCCTGAGCGGGATCGCCGTCCTGCCTTGACGCGCATCGAACTGCCGCAAATTGCAGCACACGAAGACATGGCCTTGCGGCCGCGACGTGCTAAGCATGCCGCGGTTGTTTGTCCTTAGCGTTGCGTGCTCATGATTAGCGTCATCATCCCCACCGAAGGCGTCGAGCAGCCCGTGGTTGCCACGCTGAGTGCTCTGGTGTCCGGCGCAGCCGCCGGTCTGGTGCGCGATGTTGTGCTGGTGGAACGCACGCAAGGCGAGGCTGTCGAACATGTCGCCGATGTCGCCGGCTGCAATTTCATCAGGCACCAGGGATCGCAAGCCGCGGCGCTGGCCGCCGGCGTGCGTGTTGCGCGCGCGCCGTGGCTGATGTTCCTGCATCCCGGCGCGGTGCTCGACACCGGCTGGATCGACGAGACCGCGCAGTTCATCGAGACGGTCTCGCTCAGCGGCAAACCGCGTGCGGCCATGTTCCGTTACGCCCGCTCGCCTTACGCCAAGAATGGCATCGGCCAGAACCTGCACCGGCTCTCGCGGCTGATCGCCGGTCCTTCGACCGAACAGGGATTGCTGATCGCGCGCGAGCACTATGAGCGGCTCGGCGGCTACGCCGGCGAAGCGCGGCGTGCGGAAGCCAAACTGCTGGCCAATATCGGCCGCGCCGGACGCATTATGTTGCGGACGCGGATTTTCGTGCCGGCGTAATCGTCGCGTTATTTCGCCTGCGCCTTGCCGCGCTTCAGATGCTCGTCCAGCCGCGGCATGATCTCGACGAAATTGCAGGGCTGTGCGCGATAATCGAGCTGATGCGCAAGAATGCCGTCCCAGCCATCCTTGCAGGCGCCGGGCGAGCCCGGCAGGCAGAAAATGTAAGTCGCACCGGCAACGCCCGCAGTGGCGCGGCTCTGGATGGTCGAGACGCCGATCTTGGCGTGGCTGATCATATGGAAGGCGATCGAAAAGCCGTCCATGCGCTTCTCGAACAGCGGCTCGATGGCTTCCGGCGTGACATCGCGCCCGGTGAAGCCGGTGCCACCGGTGGTGATGATCGCATCGATGCCGGGATCGGCGATCCATCCCCTCACCTTTGCCTGGATCGCAGGCACATCGTCGGTGACGATATCGCGGGCGGCGAGCCGGTGGCCGGCCGCGGTGAGACGATCGGCCAGCACGCCGCCGGATTTGTCATCGGCCAGGCCACGAGAATCCGAAATCGTCAGCACCGCGATATTGAGCGGGATGAAAGGCTTGGACTCGTCAATTCTCGACATCGCTTGATCCGTGACAGGGCATGACCGGACGCGGCCATGCCTCACCGTTCATCTTAGGAAAAGGCGAAGGCCCGGTACAAGGCCGGGCCTCTCAGACCTGTCAGGCTAGAGCCTGTCGGTCCCGAAAGTGTTGCAGGCTGCGACGGTGCCCTGCTGATAGCCGGTCATGAACCAGCGCTTGCGCTGTTCGGCCGAACCGTGGGTAAAGGAATCCGGCACCACGCGACCCTGCGTCTTGCGCTGCAAGGTGTCGTCGCCGATTGCCGCCGCGGTCCGCAACGCGCCTTCGATGTCGCCGCTCTCGATGAAGCCCGGCCGCTTCTTCGCCTCGCGATTGACCCAGACGCCGGACAGGCAGTCCGCCTGCAACTCGACCCTGACCTGAATGGCGTTGGCCTCGGCGCGGCTGCCGGCCTGCTGCTGCGCCGCCGTGGCGCGCGATAGCACCCCGAGCAGGTTCTGGACATGGTGGCCGGCCTCATGCGCGATGATGTAGGCGGTGGTGAACTTGCAGGCGCTGCCCTGGCAGCCGCCGAACTTGGTTTCGATCTCGCGGAAGAAACCGGTATCGAGGAAGATCTGCTTGTCAGGCGGGCAATAGAACGGTCCCATCGCCGACTGCGCCATGCCGCAGCGGCCGCCATTGGTGGCGTTGCGGAACAGCACGATGCGCGGGCCCTGATAGGTGCGGCCGCTCTCGCGGAAGATCTCGCTCCAGCGGTCGTCGATCTCGCCGAGCACGCCGGAGATCATGCTGCCCATCTCGTCGGTCGGCGCTCCGGTCTTGGCGGGCGCGCTGCGGCGGTCGGTCTGATAGGTCGGAGCCTGACCACCACCGGTGAGGATTTCGGCGCCGCCGATCAGGATGCGCGGATCGATGCCGACCGCCCAGCCGATCAGGCCGAGCACGATCACGGTGCCGATGCCGAGACCGCCTCCGCCGCCTCTCGGAAAACCAAACCCGCCTCCGCCGCCGAAGCCGCCACCGCCATCCTCGCGGCGATCGTCGATATTGTCGCTGCGGCGGAAATCATCATAACGCATCAGACTCTCCTTGGCCGGGCGGCACACTCGGTCAGTGGCCTATCGATGACATCATGTGATGTCAAAGCGGCAACAATCAATTGGTTGCAAGTTATCGTGCCCGGCAAATTTTGCCTAGGCCAGACGACGACCCGACGCCTGCGACGGAAATACCGTCGCCTCGCGCATGCAGCGACAGCAAGAGCAACAGAACACGTTCAATGGACAAGCGATCCACGCGATGCATCACGCGCGTTGACACACAACATCATGCAATATCGAACATGCGCATGCGAAATACAAAAACGCGAGTGCGGTTAAGCCGATTTTTACCTTGGACATTCATGGTGATGCCAGTCGGATTTGTTGGTCCCGCGTCGCCGACTGCGTCGCCTGAGTCAGGTATTGAGTCATGGTTGTGTCGCGTCGCGGGGCGTCTGCAAAGGCGCCCCGCACTAATTTCGAATCCGAGCCGTCGCACCGCATCGTGGTGGGCGATTGCGTCGCCGAGATGTCGAAACTGCCGGCCGCCTCGGTCGATCTGGTGTTCGCCGACCCCCCTTACAATCTGCAGCTCAAGGGTGAATTGAAACGCCCCGACGAATCCCATGTCGATGCGGTGAACAACGACTGGGACAAGTTCTCGTCTTTCGCCGCCTATGACGATTTCACGCGCGCCTGGCTGCTGGCCTGCCGCCGCATCATGAAGCCGACCGCGACCATCTGGGTGATCGGCTCCTATCACAACATCTTCCGCGTCGGCGCGATCATGCAGGACCTCGGCTTCTGGGTCCTCAACGACATCGTCTGGCGCAAGTCGAACCCGATGCCGAACTTCCGCGGCCGTCGCTTCACCAACGCGCACGAGACCATGATCTGGGCCGCGCGCGACGAATCCACCAAGTACACCTTCAACTACGAAGCGCTGAAGGCTGCCAACGAAGATGTGCAGGCGCGCTCCGACTGGCTGATCCCGCTCTGCACCGGCGAGGAGCGCCTCAAGGGCCGCGACGGCAAGAAGGTGCATCCGACGCAGAAGCCCGAAGGCCTGCTCGCGCGCGTGCTGCTGTCATCGTCGAAGCCCGGCGATCTCGTGATCGATCCGTTCAACGGCACCGGCACCACCGGCGCGGTCGCCAAGCGCCTCGGCCGCTCCTACATCGGCTTCGAGCGCGACAAGACCTATGCCGCCGCCGCCGAGAAGCGCATCGCCTCGATCCTGCCGCTGCCGGGCGCCACGCTGGCGCCGTTCGTCACCGCGCGCGAAGCGCCGCGCGTGCCGTTCTCCGAGCTGATCGAACGCGGCATGATCCTGCCCGGCACCAAGCTGGTCGATTCCAAGAAGAAGCACGGCGCACTGGTGCGCGCCGACGGCGCCATCATGCTCGGCGACAAGGTCGGCTCGATCCACCGCATGGGCGCGCTGGCGCAGGGCTCCGAAGCCTGCAACGGCTGGACCTTCTGGCATGTCGAGACCAAGAAGGGCCTGCGCCTGATCGACGAACTGCGCGCCGAAATCCGCCGCGAGATGCAGACGGCGGGCTGAGCTCCATCTTCCTTTTCAGAATAAAAAACGGACGCCGGCAGCGTCCGTTTTTGCTTGGCGCGTTCGCGTTGCCGGAGCTAGCCGCGCAGCAGGCGGTAACGCTTGTGCATGAGGCAGGTGTTGACCACCAGCGCGTAGTCCGCCGTGGCCTGATCGGCGGTGATCGCGCCGCCTTCCGCCACCGCACCGCCGGCCTGCTGGGCCGCATCGGTCGCGTGGTAGAGCGTGCGCGCCTGCCGGAAGCTCGAAACCGGAATGAAGGACGCCGCTGCGCCCGCCACGGCGAGTGCGGTGCCTGCGGCCTGCTGCTGGCGCGCCTGACGAGCGGCCGCTTCCTGCGGCGCCGCCTGCTGCCGGCATTCGGCCAGATCGCGACGATACTTGTCGGGATTGACCCGGTGCATGTCGACCAGCGGCTCGTAGATCGGCGGCAGGGCCTCGCTGCTCGCCGCGGTGTTGGACGCGGCAACCGCCGGCCCCGTGCTCTGCGCCGTCTGGTTGCAACCGGCGACCAGCAGCCCCAATCCCATCAAAAAAATCAAACGCATGAATGCCCCCACTGTGACGCGGACAGAAAACCCGTCGAATAAACGCGCCAACAAGCAGGGCCGCCGCGGCAAGGCAAGCCACCGAACAGGGGGTCTGCGATATTTTTTCAGGGCCGCTTGCTGGCCGAGGGCCCGGTGCTCAGTGCGAGCCAGACTTGAAGGTCTCAGGCCCGATAAACGGCGAGCACCTTCTGCACCGCAGCGCGCTCCTTCATGCGCCGGTAATGCTCCGAAACCTTCGGGAAGTCGGCGATATCGACGCTGTCGCCCTTCGCCCAGCCCGCCACCGTAAACAGATACGGATCGCAGATGGTGTAGGTCTCGCCCATCACCCAGGGCCCGCGCAGGAGCCTGTTCTCGACGAGATCGAAACCGGCGCGAACGTTCTCGGGCACCTTGCGGCGCATGTCCTCGAATGACGATTCCTCGGTGGCCCAGCGGCGACCGCGCATCCGGTGCGCATGGGCGACATGCATGCTCGAACAGACATAGCTGTTGAAGGCATGCACTTCGGCGAACGCGAACGGATCGTTCAACGGCGCAAGGCCGGCCTTCGGCGCAAGCTGCGCGATGAAGGCGAGGATCGCGGGCGTCTCGGTCAGAATGCCATGATCGGTCACCAGCGCCGGGACGCGGCCCTTGGGATTGATCGCGAGATATTCCGGGCTGTTCTGCTGGTTCGCCTTCATATCGACCGGTTCGGCCGTGTAGTCGAGGCCGGCATCTTCAAGCGCGATATGCGAGGCCAGCGAGCACGTGCCGAGGCCGTAATAGAATTTCAGCATCTTCATTTCTCTCCCAAGCCGTGCGCGATAACCTTGCGCATCACATTCGGCAACGCTTCATCGTCGAGCGTTGCAATTGTCACCCAGCGCATTCCCGCGGGCGCCTTGGTGCGCGGCGGCACCTTCGCCGTGTAGACCACAAGCTCGAGCGGGAAATGCGTGAACACATGCGTCACCACACCGACCTTGCGATGCCAGCGCACGCCCACGCCGACTGCAGGCGCCTGCTTGCGGGCGATGGCGTCCTCCTGCCCGGCCAGCCATTCGCTGGTCGGCACTTCGGTCATGCCGCCGAGCAAACCCTTCGCTTCGCGGGTGCGCACCAGCAATTCGTTGCCGCGCGTGACGACGAAAGCCGCGCCGCGCCGCAACGCTCCGGTCTTCTTGGGCGCCTTGCGCGGAAACGTCTCCTGATCGCCGCGCCGCAGCGCCGCGCAATTATCATTGAGCGGACACAGCACGCAGGCCGGCTTCTTCGGCGTGCAGATCGTTGCGCCGAGATCCATCAGCGCCTGCGCTGAGTCTCCGGCGCGCGCAGGCCCGAGCAAGGTCGCGGCGAGCGATTGAATGGCCGGCTTGGCCTGCGGCAGCGGCTCCTCCACCGCGAACAGGCGCGAGACCACACGCTCGATATTGCCATCGACCGGCATGGTGCGGCGGTCGAAGGCGATCGCGGCAATCGCTGCCGCCGTGTAGGGCCCGATGCCGGGCAACGCACGCAAGCCCTCCTCGGTATCGGGAAAGACGCCGCCATGCGCGCGCGTCACCGTGACCGCGCAGGCATGCAGGTTGCGGGCGCGCGAATAGTAGCCGAGCCCCGCCCACATCCGCAGCACGTCATCGAGCGAGGCGGTGCCGAGTTCGGTGATGCTCGGCCAGCGCGCGAGAAATTTCATGAAGTAAGGTCCGACCGCCTTCACCGTAGTCTGCTGCAGCATGATCTCGGACAGCCACACCCGATACGGATCGGCGCTCTCGCCCGGCAGCGCCCGCCAGGGCAGCACGCGGCGATGACGGTCGTACCATTGCAGCAGCCGCGCGGCGCGATCCGTCGCCGGTTCCGGCGCATCGTCGGCTGAGACTTTCTTTCGCCGTGCGACGGCGCCTGCTAGGGTCATGCCTTCTTGTAGGACATGGACCGCGAAATTGCCTATCGGTTTTCCGGCACATGCCTTTGGCGACATACACATCCACAACCCATGACCAAGCCCGGCCCGATCTCCGCCAAACCGCTGTCCGTGCTGCTCGGCAAGGTGTTCAGCGACGTGTTCGCGCGGCAGGGGTTCGCCTCCCGCGAACTGGTGACGCGCTGGGCCGATATCGTCGGCGAGGACATCGCGGCCTTCGCCGAACCGCTCAAGATCCAGTGGCCGCGCCCGGTCGAAGGCCAGCCGGAGGAGCCCGCCACGCTGGTACTGCGGGTCGAAGGGCCGCGGGCGCTGGAGATCCAGCATTCCTCCACGGTGATCCTGGAACGGGTCAACCGCTTCCTCGGCTGGCATGCGATCGGCCGCCTTGCCTTGCGGCAGGCGCCGCTGTCCCGGCCGAAGCCGCGCAAGGTGCCGAAGCCGCTTGATCCTGGCGAGGTCGCCAAAGCGGCCGAACAGCTCAGCAGTGTGGACGATGAGGAATTGCGCGCCGCGCTGGCGCGGCTCGCCGTCACGATCAAGGGAAATTGACGCGGCAGGATATGGCTGCGCCGTGGCCCGCCATTGCCACAATCGCGGTTTCAAGCTAGCCAGAGTGCCGGTCCGCGCCCATGCGCGGCCATCTTAGTCGTTCAGTCGCCGGAGCCTGCCGTGATCATTACCCGCCGCACCTTCTCGCAAGCCCTCCTGTTCACCGGCGCGGCCGCCGCGCTCGGGATTTCGCCGTGGCATCTGTTCACGCAGGCTTACGCGCAGTCGCCGGAAGCGATCGCCAAGCCGAGCATGCTGGGCGACATGGCGATGGGCAACAAGGACGCGCCGGTCACCATCATCGAATACGCCTCGATGACCTGCCCGCATTGCGCGGCCTTTACCCACGACGTGTTTCCGAAGCTGAAGGCGCAGTACATCGACACCGGCAAGGTGCGGTTCATCTTCCGCGAATTCCCGCTCGATCAGGCCGCCCTCGCCGCTTCGGCGCTGGCGCGCTGCGTCGCCAAGGATGACTCAGCGAAGTATTTCGCGCTGATCGACATCCTGTTCAAACAGCAGAACGAACTCGCCAGCGATCCTTTCGCCACCATCAACCGCGTCGGCAAGCAGGCCGGCTTCACCGAACAGATGATCAAGGCCTGCGTGCAGGACGACCAGACGGTGCAGAAGGGCATCCTCACCGACCGGCAATATGCCGCCGACACGCTGAAGGTGAACTCGACGCCGAGCTTCTTCGTCAATGGAACCCTGGTGAAGGGCGAAACCTCGCTTGAAGGCTTCGAGAAGCTGATCAAGCCGCTGCTCAAGAGCTGATCGCTGCGCGAAGCGCGGACAACGGCCTGACAACACACGCAATTTCAGAGCCTGCCGGGGCGTGGCACAACCGTCCGCCGGCCGGTTTTGCGTGCCCTGACATAAATTATCCACACGACTCACGTCACAAGCGTGCAGCGTACGGGTTCAGGTTCCCGGTTTATCCGCATTGAATTCCTTCTGGAATTCCCTTGGGAAAAGCCGTGCGGAGGCGTTGCCCTCGCCTGCCGGCCTCGCCATTGTCCGGCTCCATGAGGCGCGTTCCGCGACTCAACCTCCGCTGGTAGGATCAGCAATGGCGTCGCCAGTGTCCTTGTTTTGAACGCTTGAACGCCAACCGAGTACCCATCGCATGAAACTGACGCGCCTTCGCCTTCATGGATTCAAATCGTTCGTCGAGCCGACCGACTTCCTGATCGAGCCCGGCCTGACCGGCGTGGTCGGCCCGAACGGTTGCGGCAAATCCAATCTGGTCGAAGCGCTGCGCTGGGCGATGGGCGAGACCTCCTACAAATCGCTGCGCGCTTCCGACATGGATGCGGTGATCTTCGCCGGCTCCGGCAACCGCCCCGCGCGCAACCATGCCGAAGTGGTGATGACGATCGACAACACCGACCGCTCGGCGCCGTCGTCGGTGAACGATCAGGAAATGCTCGAAGTCTCGCGCCGGATCGAGCGCGAGGCAGGTTCGGTCTATCGCATCAACGGCAAGGATGTCCGCGCGCGCGACGTACAGATCCTGTTCGCCGACGCCGCCACCGGCGCGCGCTCTCCCGCGCTGGTCCACCAGGGCAAGATCGGCGAGATCATCCAGGCCCGTCCCGACCAGCGCCGCCGCGTGCTGGAAGACGCCGCCGGCGTCGCCGGCCTGCATGCCCGCCGCCACGAGGCCGAACTGCGACTGAAGGCGGCGGAGACCAACCTCACCCGCGTCGAGGACGTGATCGGCCAATTGTCGAGCCAGATGGACGGCCTCAAGCGTCAGGCGCGGCAGGCGATCCGCTACCGCGAAGTCGCCGCCAAGGTGCGTAAGGCCGAAGCGCTGCTCTATCACCTGCGCTGGCTTCAGGCGCATGCCGATGTCGGCGAGGCCGGCAAGACCCACGACCTCACCGTGCGCGATCTCGCCGAACGCACCCGCGAGCAGGCGGAAGCCGCGCGCATTCAGGCGATCCGCGCCTCCGAACTGCCCGGCCTGCGCGAGAACGAAGCCCGCGCCGCCGCCGGCCTGCAACGCCTGACCAATGCGCGCGAGGCGCTGGAAGGCGAGGAGCAGCGCGCCAAGGAGCGCGTCGCCGAGCTCGACCGCCGGCTTACCCAGTTTGCCGCCGATATCGAGCGCGAGCAGCGCCAGATGTCGGACGCCGATGTCGCCTTGCAGCGGCTCGATGCCGAGGATGCGGGCCTCAAGGAAGAGATCAAGTCGCGCGTCGAAAAGCGCAGCGGCACCGAGGAGCGCGTCTCGGAAGCCGAGACCACGCTGGCCGCCGCGGAGCGCACCTTCTCCGAACTGACCACCGAACTTGCTCGCCTCACTGCGCAACGCACCCAGTTCGAAGCCAATGTGCGCACGCACCGCGATCGCCTCGCGCGCATCGATCAGGACATCGCCAATGTTCAGCGCGACGTCGAGCGGCTGAACGCCGAGACCGGCAGCCTCGGCGATCTCGAAGCGCTGGCGCAGGCGATGGAGGCTGCGCAGCAGAAACTCGCGCAGTCCGGCACCGCCGTGCAGGAGGCCGAAGCCGCCCACGCCGCCGCGCGCAGCAAGCTCGATGCCTCGCGCGCACCGGTGGTGGAAGCCGACAAGCGCGTGCAGCGGCTGGAGACCGAAGCCAAGACCATCGCCAAGCTGGTCAATGGTGAGACCAAGAATTTGTGGCCGCCGATCATCGACGGCGTCAGCGTCACCAAGGGCTATGAGAAGGCGATCGGCGCGGTGCTCGGCGACGATCTCGATGCGCCGGTCGATCCGTCGGCGCCGATGCGCTGGTCGCATCTCGGCGTGGTCGAGGGTGATCCGGCGTTGCCGGACGGCGTCGAGCCGCTCGCGGCCCATGTGCAGGCGCCGCCGGAACTGGCGCGCCGCCTTGCCCAGATCGGCGTCGTCGCCAAGGAGCGCGGCGCCGAGCTGATCGCGCAACTCAAGACCGGCCAGCGGCTGGTGTCGCTGGAAGGCGACGTCTGGCGCTGGGACGGTTTCGTCGCCGCGGCGCATGCGCCGACCGGCGCGGCCCGCCGCCTCGCCGAACGCGCCCGCCTCAAGGACATCGAGGCCGAACTCGATCAGGCCCGCATTGATGCCGGCACGAAGCGTCAGGCGCTCGAAACCGCCGATGCCGAGCAGAAGGCCGCCTCCGCCGCGGAATCGGCGGCGCGCGAAGCCGCCCGTGCCGCCCAGCGCGAGGCCGACGGCGCGCGCGAGCGCCATGCCGCCACCGAACGCGAGATCAACCGCCATGCCTCGCGGCGCTCGGCGCTGACCGAGGCGCAGGCGCGCCTCACCACCGATCGCGAGGAAGCGAACGCCGCGCATGAGAGCGCGCTGCAGGCCGTCTCCGAACTTCCGGCAAACCAGGACACCGAAACCCAGCTTGCTACCGCCCGTACCGAGATGGAGGAGCGGCGCAGGCTCGCCGCGCAGGTCCGCGCCGAAGCGCAGGCGCTGGCGCGCGAGGCCGAGCTCGCCGACCGCCGCGTGCAGGCCATTCTCGCCGAACGCGGCGAGTGGCAGGCCCGCAAGGAAAACGGCGCCTCGCAGATCGCCACCATCGAAGGCCGCATCAACGACGTGAAGACCGAGCGCGCCACGCTCGACGACGCGCCGGCGATGTTCGCCGAGAAGCGCCGCGCGCTGATCAGCGAGATCGAGGCCGCGGAAGCCGCCCGCCGCACCGCCGCCGATGCGCTTGCCGCCGCTGAAAACGTGATGGCGGAAACCGACCGCGCCGCCCGCGCTTCGCTCGAGGCGCTCTCCGCCGCGCGCGAGGCTACCGCCCGCGCCGAAGAACGCATGGAAGGCGCCAAGCGCCGGCTTGAGGATATCGAGCGCGAAATTCGCGAGATGCTCGAAGTCGAACCGCAGGGCGTCGCCGCGATGGCCGAGCTCACGCCGGAGAGCGAACCGCCGCCGGTCGCCGAGGTGGAAGCCGACCTTGAGAAGCTGCGGCGCGATCGCGAACGGCTCGGCGCCGTCAATCTGCGTGCCGAGGAAGAACTGCGCGAGGTCGAGGCCCAGCATGGCAGCCTCACCACCGAGCGCGACGACCTTGTCGAGGCGATCAAGAAGCTGCGCACCGGCATCCAGAGCCTGAACCGGGAAGCGCGCGAGCGCCTCACCACCTCGTTCGAGACGGTCAACGCTCACTTCAAGCGGCTGTTCACCGAACTGTTCGGCGGCGGCCAGGCCGAGCTGCAACTGATCGAGAGCGACGATCCACTCGAGGCGGGCCTTGAGATCGTCGCCAAGCCGCCGGGCAAGAAGCCGCAGACGCTGTCGCTGCTCTCCGGCGGCGAGCAGGCGCTGACCGCGCTGGCGCTGATCTTCGCGGTGTTCCTCACCAATCCCTCGCCGATCTGCGTGCTGGACGAAGTCGACGCGCCGCTCGACGACCACAATGTCGAGCGCTTCTGCAACCTGCTGCACGAAATGACCGGCTCGACCGAGACCCGCTTCATCATCATCACGCACAATCCGATCACGATGGCGCGGATGAACCGGCTGTTCGGCGTCACCATGGCTGAGCGCGGCGTCTCGCAGCTCGTCTCGGTCGATCTCGACGGCGCGATGAAGGTGCTCGACCAGAACGTGGCGTGACGGCTCCTTCGAAACCCTCTCGAGCGCCTGAGCACATTCCATCGTCATGCCCGCGCTTGTCGCGGGCATCCACGTCTTGATGACGCTTTACAGGCAAAGACGTGGATGGCCGGGACAAAGCCCGGCCATGACAAAGTTCGATGGGCCGGCTACCCTCGAAACATCATGCCCTCCTTCGCCCTTCCCTCCAAACTGAAAGCCGCACTCGATCGCAAGATCGAAGGTCTGTCGCGTAACGACGCGGCGCGGCGGGCGAGCGCCATCTCGCAGAGCTATCGCAGCGGCGGCAACTCACATTTGATCCGCACGGAAGTCGATGCCCTGGCCTATGCGCTGGCGCGGATGCCGGCGACCTTCGCCGCGACCGCCGCTGGCCTCGATGCCCTGCAAGTGCAGTGTCCGGATTTCGCGCCGCGCAGCCTGCTCGATGTCGGCGCCGGACCCGGCACCGCAAGCTGGGCTGCGGCGAGTGCCTTCCCGACACTCGGCAGCTTTACATTGCTTGACGCCAACGCCGCCTTGCGCGCGCTGGCGATCGATCTTGCCGCCGGCGACGCGCGGCTGGCGTCCTTGAGCTATCGGCACGGCGAGGCGCTGCGGATCATCGACGATGCACCGGAAGCGGATCTGGTGATCGCGAGCTATGTCATCAATGAACTCGGCGACAATGACCGCGCCGCGCTGGCCGAAAAGCTCTGGCAGAAGACCCGCGGTGCGCTGCTGGTGGTCGAGCCCGGCACACCAGCCGGCTATGCCCGCATCATCGCGCTGCGCGATGCGCTGATCGCCAAAGGCGCGCATGTGATCGCACCCTGTCCGCACGATCGCGCGTGCCCGCTGACGCCGCCGGACTGGTGCCATTTCTCGCAGCGCCTGGCCCGATCGCGGGCGCATAAACACCTCAAGGGCGCGGACCTTCCCTTCGAGGACGAAAGATTTTCCTATGTCGGTTTATCGCGCACGCCGCCCGCGCAGCATCCCTCCCGCGTTTTGTCGCAGCCTGCGCTGACAAAAATCGCGGTGACAGCGAAACTTTGCACGCCGGACGGCATTAGGACAGCGGTCGTCCCCCGCCGGGACAAGAACGGTTACGCCGCCGCCCGCAAATGGGATTGGGGCGATGCGGTAACGGAAACTCCGCGCGACCAGGCCGGAATAATTCTACCGTAGCGGAGTTCTCCTGTGAGACGCGTTCGCGTCCCGGTTTTCATCAGGAGTAAAGCTGCATGTCCAAGTCCAAGACATTCGCCGCAGTTGCGGCGCTGACTCTCTTCACCGCGGCGGCCGCATTGGCACAGGCAATGCCGGCCAAGGTGGCCGACACCGCCAAGGGCAAGGCCTATGTCGATGCCAAGGGCATGACCCTTTACACCTTCGACAAGGATTCTGCCGGCAAATCCGCCTGCAACGGCCCGTGCGCCGTCAACTGGCCGCCGCTGATGGCCACCGCCGATGCCAAGGCCTCCGGCGACTGGACCGTGGTCGCCCGCGACGACGGCAGCAAGATGTGGGCCTACAAGGGCAAACCGCTCTACACGTTCAAGAACGACACCAAGGCCGGCGACACCAATGGCGACGGCTTCCTGAACGGTGCCTGGCACATCGCCAAGCCCTGATCCGCGACCGGACCATCTGCGAGCACAGCGCAGTCCCGCGACCCGCCTCCGCAAGGAGGTGGGTTTTTTGTATCAGATTGAACCTGTTCGCCCCGTGGACAGACCTAACAGCGTCATCCTGCGCCCGCTGCAGAGAATACCTATATCTGCTAGAGTGGCGCTTTCGTCCTCAGGGAGTTTGCCTTCATGTCGACCAGCTGGATCGTTCTTGGCATCATCGTCATTCTCGTGCTTTTCGCCTTCGGCGCCTACAACCGCCTCGTGGCGCTGTCCCAGCGGGTCAATCAGGCGTTCGCGGACATCGACGTCCAGCTCAAGCAGCGCCACGATCTCATCCCCAATCTGGTCGAGACGGTGAAGGGCTACGCCACCCACGAACGCGGCACGCTCGACGACGTGGTGAAGGCGCGCAACGCCGCGCTGTCGGCGCAGGGACCGGCGCAGGTCTCCGCCGCCGAAGCCCAGCTCAGCGGCGCGCTCGGCCGTCTGATCGCGCTGGCGGAGGCCTATCCAGATCTGAAGGCCAACGCCAACTTCCAGCAATTGCAGAGCGAACTGTCGGACATCGAAAACAAGATCGCCGCCAGCCGCCGTTTCTTCAACAACGCGGTGCAGGAATACAACACGGGCATCCAGCAGATGCCGGCGGCGCTGTTCGCGGGCATGTTCGGCTTCACCCGCAAGGATTTCTTCGACCTCGGCGAGAGCCGCGGCCAGCTCGAGCAGGCGCCTTCGGTCAAGTTCTGACCGTCCGTCCGCCGATCCGCTGACATCGCAATCCGGCAAGGCCGCGCACCATGGCTGCATACGGTCTCTACACGCACATCGCATCGAACAAGACGCGTTCGATCCTGCTGCTCGCCGGATTGTTCTTCCTGATCTACGTGATGGTGTTCGCCGGCGCGCTGCTGGCCGAGGTGATGAGCGACAGCCGCCTGTCGTTCGACACCTATATCGCGCTGGCCTTGCGCGATGTCGTCCAGGCGCTGCCCTACGCCACCATCGGCACGGCGATCTGGATCGCGATCGCCTATTTCTTCCACCAGACGATCATCGACGCGGTGACCGGCGGCCACGACGTGACGCGGCAGGAGCAGCCACGTCTCTACAATCTGCTGGAGAACCTGTGCATCTCGCGCGGCATTCCGATGCCGAAACTCAAGATCATCGACAGCGGCGCGCTCAACGCCTTCGCTTCCGGTCTCAACCGGCGGCAATATGCCATCACGGTGACGACCGGCCTGCTCGCCGCGCTCGACGATCACGAGGTCGAGGCGGTGCTCGGTCACGAACTGACCCACATCCGCAACGGCGACGTGCAGTTGATGGTGATCGCAGTGATCATCGCCGGCGTGATCGGCTTCTTCGCCGAACTGTTCTTCCGCCTGTTCTTCAATTCGGGCTGGAATTTCAGCGGCGTCTCGCCGACGCGCTCGGGCCATGACGGCGATCGCAAGGGCGGCGGTGGTGGCGGCGCGGCGATGGCCGTATTCCTGCTGGCGATACTGCTAATTGCGGTGGCGTGGATGCTGTCGCTGGTGGTGCGGCTGGCGCTGTCGCGCTCGCGCGAATTCCTCGCCGACGCCGGCGCGGTCGAACTTACCAAGAATCCCGACGCCATGATCTCCGCCTTGCGCAAGATCGAAGGACGCGGCGAACTGCCGGGCGCGACATCGGCGGTGATGGAGATGTGCCTCGACAATCCGCGTGAGGGATTTGCCGACCTGTTCGCAACTCATCCTTCCGTCGATGCGCGGGTTGCGGCGCTGGTGCGCTATGCCGGCGGCCACGATCCGGGCCCGCTGCCGTTGCCCGCGCCGGATGCGACCCGCGACGGCATGGACGCATCACAACCGCCGCCCTCCGGCCCGTGGAGCGATGCACAGACCTCGCAGACGCCGGCCGCCGGCACCCCGATCGGCCCTTGGGGGCCGCGCCGCTGGCCCTGGCGGCGCTGACAAACCCACATGTTTCAAATCTGAGCGGTGTGTATCGGTGGGTAAAGAATTGAATTATCCGCTGTTTCTGCCATGTTCCGGACAAGCGGACCACGGCATGATCCCGAAGGGCGGGAACCCGTTTTCGGACTGATCTTGCCCGGACAGGAAGATATACGAAGACCTTGGGCGCAGTCGTTCCGGGGCACAAGCGGGCGTTAAGGAAATCTCATGGCGAAACCGGCGGTTATCGTGGTTGGCGCGGACAAGGGCGGTGTCGGCAAGACCACCGTGTCACGCACCGTTCTGGACTATTTCAACGCGAACAACATTCCGGCGCGCGCTTTCGACACCGAATCGCCGCGCGGCACGCTGAAGCGGTTCCACCCCGATATTACCGAGATCGTCGATGTCACCTCGACGTCCGATCAGATGAAGATCTTCGATACGTTGAACGTCGATCAATCGACCGTCACCGTGATCGACGTCCGCGCGGGTCTGCTCTCGCCCACCCTCGCCTCGCTGCGCGACATCGGCTTCCTCGACGCCGCGCGCTCGGGCCAGATCACCTTCGCGGTGTTTCACATCCTCGGCCCGTCGATCGCCTCGCTCGACGAGATCGCCGAGACTGCGAAATTCATGGACGGCGCCCGCTACTTCCTGGTGAAGAACTTCATCAACAACACCAGCTTCTTCGAGTGGGACCAGGCGACCTACGATTCCTATTTCCACCGCATCAAGAACGCGACCGAGATCACGATCCCCAAGCTCAACGAAATGGCCTATGAGCAGGTCGAGGTTTCCTCGGTGCCATTCCTGAAATTTGTCGCCAACAAGGGCCAGCGCGACGAGACCGCGAACTACTCGTTCGTGCTGCGCGGCTATGTGCGGCACTGGCTCGGCAACGTCTGGGGCGAGTACGATCGCATCAAGCTCACCGACATCGTCGGCAACAAGGACAAGGTCCGCCTCGCCGGCGAATAGCGCTTGCCAGCCTTCGCATCTGATGCCTGGAGCCTTGCCGGCTTTGATGGAATCAAATCCGGAGTTCTGGTTTTTACTTTAACGCGTTTTCTTCACGCGAACCGGCACCCGCTTCGCTTGAAAACGCTATAGACCGCCGAAGATGCTTCGCACGCCGGTTTACATCATCTGCTCACCGCGTCCCGATGTCGGCAAGACGCTGCTGGCACGGCTGTTGTCCGAATTCCTGCTGCTGCAGAACGGTTTCGTCAGCGCCTTCGACATCAACCTGCGCGAGCCTTCGCTGCTCGACTATCTGCCGCGGCTGACCGAAACGGCGTCGATCTCCGACACCCACGGCCAGATGGCGCTCATGGATCGCCTGATCGTCGATGACCGGGTTGCCAAGGTGATCGACCTCGGGCTGCATGCGTTCGAGGATTTCTTCAAGGTGGTCGGGGAAATCGGCCTGATGAAGGAAGCGGCGCGGCGCGGCGTCGAGCCAATCGTGCTGTATGTCCCCGACCTCACCCGTCCGGCGGCGATGGGCTGGAAGATGCTGCAGACCAGCTTTGCCGGCTCCAATTTGTTCGTGGTCGATAACGAGCACGTGCTGTTCGGCGAGATGCCGGAGGCGTTTGCCGGCGCACGCACCTTGAAAATCGCCGCGCTGCCGCCGTTTCTGAAAAGCATTATCGGGCGGAAGAATTTCTCCTTCACGCAATATCTGCGCACGTCGAAGGACGATTCATCCGAACTGCACCAATGGGTGCGCGCGAATTATTTCAGCTTCCGCAATCTTGAGATCGGATTGAGGCTGCACGGCTAGTCCGGCAGACCGATCGCGCCTTAGTGACCGTCAAAGGTCACCAGCGTGCGCACCGGAACGTCCATCGCGCGAAGTTTTGCAGCGCCGCCAAGATCAGGCAGATCGATGATGAAGCATGCCGCGATCACTTCGGCGCCGATCTGGCGCAGCAGCTTGACCGCGCCCTCCGCAGTGCCGCCGGTCGCGATCAGATCGTCGATCAGGATGACACGCTCGCCGGGCTGGATCGCATCGGCATGCATCTCCATCTCGTCGAGACCGTATTCCAGCGAATAGGCGATCCGCACCGTGGTATGCGGCAGCTTGCCTTTCTTGCGGATCGGCACGAAGCCGGCCGAGACCTGATGCGCCACCGCGCCGCCAAGGATAAAGCCGCGCGCTTCGATGCCCGCCACCTTGTCGATCTTCGAGCCGGCCCAGGGCTGCACCAGCTCGTCCACCGCGCGGCGAAACGCCCGCGCGTTGCCGAGCAGCGTGGTGATATCGCGAAACATGACGCCCGGCTTGGGATAATCCGGAATGGTGCGGATCGCAGCCTTCAGATCGGTTTCAAGGTTCATCGCAAGGCCTTCATTCAGGATCAATCGGCCGGCTGTCCCAGCCGGAATGCGTTTTCGACAATCTTCAGGCCGACATCGCCTTCCAGCGACATCAGCGATTCAGGATGGAATTGCACGCCGCCGACCGGCAGTTCCTTGTGCTCGATGGTCATTGGAATGCCGTCCTCGGTGCTTGCGGTGACCCGCAATACGTCCGGCATGCCGTCCGGAGCGACGAACAGCGAGTGATAGCGGCCGATCACGAACTCATTCGGCAGATTGCGCATCAAGATGCCGCCGCGATTCTGCACGCGCGACGGACGGCCATGCGCCGGCTGCTTCAACTGGCCGAGCGTACCGCCGAAATACTCGCCGATCGCCTGCACGCCGAGACAGACGCCAAACACCGGCATCTGCTTGCCGAGCGCCGTGTCGATGAAATTCGAGATGCCGAAATCCTGTGGCCGTCCGGGTCCGGGCGACAGCACCAGAAGATCGAAGGTCTCGTTCTTCAGCCGCTCCAGCGCATGGGTGTGACGCGTGACGCTGACCTCGGCCCCGACCTGACGGAAATAATCCGCCAGCATGTGGACGAAAGAGTCGTCATGATCAATCAGCAGCACCTTCTTGCCCGAACCGGTGGCATCGGGCGCGAAGGTCGATAGCGGCTTCGGCGGATCACCGCGCAACGCCTGAAACAGCGCCGCCGCCTTGGTCAGGCATTCCTTCTCCTCGGCGACAGGATCGGAATCGAACAGCAGCGTGGCGCCGACCCGCACTTCGGCAAGACCATCCTTCATGCGAATGGTGCGGATGGTGAGACCCGTATTGATACCGCCGTCGAAACCGAGGAAGCCGAGCGCGCCGGCGTACCAGCGGCGCGAGGATCGCTCATTGTCCTCGACGAACTGCATCGCCCACAATTTCGGCGCGCCGGTCACCGTCACCGCCCAGCAATGGGTGAGGAAGCCGTCGATGGCATCGAAGCCCGGACGCAGCATGCCCTCGACGTGATCGACGGTGTGGAACAGCTTGGAATAGGTTTCGATCTGCCGGCGTGCCAGCACCTTGATCGAGCCCGGTACGCAGATGCGCGCCTTGTCGTTGCGATCGACGTCGGTGCACATGTTGAGCTCGAACTCATCCTTCTGCGAATTCAGAAGCTCCTGAATCTGCTTGGCATCGCCGATGGCATCGGCGCCGCGCGCGATGGTGCCGGAAATCGGACAGGTTTCGATCCGCTTGCCGTCGGAACGCACGAACATCTCGGGCGACGCGGCGACCAGAAACTCGCCGTCGCCGAGGTTGATCAGCGCGCCGTAAGGCGACGGATTGATCTTGCACAGCCGCTGGAACACTTCAGCCGGCGAGCGGTCGCACGGCTCGGCAAAGAGCTGTCCCGGCACCGCTTCGAACAGATCGCCGCGCGCGAATGCCTCGCGCGCCCGCTCCACCGTCTGCTGATAGACGCCCGGTGCGTGGTCGGCGAAGCTTTCGCGCGGCATCTTGTTGTAGACGCTCGGCGGAGTCGCGCGGTCGAGACCCTTGGTCGATTGGCCCTGATAGGTGAATTCGTAATCGATGGTGACGCCGCGCCCAGTGGCGCGGTCGTAAACCAGAATGCGGTCGGGAATGTAGAGCACGATGTCGCGCTGATCGGCCTCGCGCGCCCGCTTCTGCTTGAGATCCTCGACCTGGAAGACAAGATCGTAGGCGAAGGCGCCGAACAGGCCGAGCATCGGATCGCCCGCATAGCTCATGGCCGCGATGATGTCGCGCACCAGCGACATGATGGAAGCACGGCGGGTGCGCTGGTCCTCGTCCACCGGCGCATCGCCCCGCACGATATGCCCGGCAAGACGCGTCGCGGTCTTTTCGGTGAGAATAACCGCCGGCTCGTTCAGCACCGCGCCGAGAAAGGCGATCAGGACGTTGCCGCGATCGTTCAGTGCCTCGATAAAGAAACGGGTGCCGGTCGCCTCCAGCCGCAGCGGCGGATCGGCAAAACCAAGATCGAAGCTCTCATAGCGCCCCGGCACCGTGGTGCCGGAGGACAGCACCACGCCGCGGCGGGTGTCGAGCAGTTCGATCAGTTGATCGAGCGTCGCGCCGCCGGTGAAAGGCGCCACCGCACGCGACACCTCGAGCCCGCGCGCCGTGCGGAAATCGAAATGCGGGGGGAGCGAAAAGACCGTCCTGTTCATGTGATCCTCTTAAGAGACTTGGATGAGGAACGCCACACAGGACAATAAAAAAGGCCGTTCTGCATGACGGCCTCAACGATTATTCCACGCGCAATCGTACCGGCCACCTTTAGAAGGTGCGCCACCACGACCGGACAATGCGGGACACGCTGTTCATGGCGGGCAAATCATCACCCGCCGGGGAGGATGTCAAGGGCGCCCTGTGACCGGGCGGCTCCCTTGCGCCCTCTCCCAGCCCGGCTACATTTGCCCGAGCCTGTCTTTCGGAGAACAAAATGACATTTGCGTTGGTCAGCGACAGTTTCAAGGATGGCGACTATCTCGCGCAGGATCACGTCCTGTCTGCGGAGTTCGGCTTCGGTTGCGCCGGCGGCAACCGCTCACCCCATCTGAAATGGTCGAATCCGCCTGCCGGGACCAAGAGCTTCGCGGTGACCTGCTACGATCCCGACGCGCCGACCGGCAGCGGCTTCTGGCATTGGGTGGTGGTGAACATCCCGCCTTCGGTCACCGAACTTGCGCTCGATGCCGGCAACCCCAACGGCGGCAAGCTGCCGGCAGGCGCCTTGCAGACCCGCACCGATTATGGCGCGGCCGCTTACGGCGGCCCCTGCCCGCCCAAGGGCGATCATCCGCACCGCTACATCTTCACGGTTCACGCCGTGGGCGTCGACAAGCTCGATGCGACCGCCGACACCTCGGCGGCGGTGATCGGCTTCCAGCTCCATTTCAAGGCGCTGGCGAAGGCGACGCTCATGGGTCTCTACAAGCACTGAGCCGCGAGACCCGCCCGATCTGATTTCAGACGCGCGGCGGCCATCGCCGCAGATACAAAAAGGGCTCCATCCGGAGCCCTTTTTCAATTCGGATCGCGATGCGCTCAGTGCGCGTCGGCCCAGATCTTCTTCTTGGTGAAGTAGAGCAGACCGGTCAGCAGAACCAGAAAGATCATCACCTGGAAGCCGAGGCGCTTGCGGGCCTCGAGGTGCGGCTCAGCCGTCCACATCAGGAACGCGGAGACGTCCTTGGCGTACTGGTCCACGGTCGCCGGGCTGCCGTCATCATAGGTCACCTGACCGTCGGAGAGCGGCGGCGGCATCTTGATGGAGTGGCCGGGGAAGTACTTGTTGTAGTGCGAGCCTTCCGTCAGCGTGAAGCCGGCGGGCGGATTCTCCTCATACCCGGTCAGCAGCGCGTGGATGTAGTTCGGGCCGCGCTCCTGGAACTGGGTGAAGAAGTCGAAGATGAACTGCGGGAAGCCGCGCTCGTAGGAACGGGCCTTCGCCATCAGCGACAGATCCGGAGGAGCCGCACCGCCGTTGGAGGCACGGGCGGCATTCTCGTTCGGGAACGGCGAAGGGAAGTAATCCGCCGGCCGGCCGGGACGCTCGAACATGTCGCCTGCGTCGTTCGGACCGTCCTGCACCTTGTACTCGGACGCGAACGCAGCAGCCTGCGCCGCAGAGTATCCCGGACCACCGGGCTCGGACAGGTTGCGGAAGGCGACATAGCTCAGCGAGTGACAGGACGCGCAGACTTCCTTGTAGACCTTGAGGCCGCGCTGAAGCTGGCCACGATCGAATTTGCCGAACGGGCCGGCGAACGACCACTTCAGCGATTCCGGGCTCGGGCCATGACCGTCGGCCGCCTCGGAGCGGCTGACGCCGCCCGCCAGCAGCATGCTGCCCGCGAGCAACGCGACCATCACGGGAGCCATGACGTTCTTCTTGCCATACTTGGCCAGCACGTCATCGGCGATCGAGTGCGGCACCGGACGCGGGGTCTCGACCCAGCTCAGCACCGGCAGCACGATCAGGAAGTACGCGAAGTAGCAGAACGTCAGCACGCGGCCGATGATCACGTAGATGCCCTCGGCGGGCTTGGAGCCGAGCCAGCCCAGGAGGATGCAGATCGCCACGAAGATCCAGAAGAACTGCTTGGCCAGCGGACGGTACTTCGAGGAGCGCGTGCGGGCGCTGTCGAGCCACGGCAGGAAGGCCAGCACGAGAATGGCGCTGAACATCGCGACCACGCCCGCGAGCTTGTTCGGGATCGAACGCAGGATCGCGTAGAACGGCAGGTAGTACCATTCGGGCACGATGTGCGCCGGGGTTACCGCCGGGTTGGCCGGAATGTAGTTGTCGGCCTCGCCGAGATAGTTCGGCACGTAGAAGATGAACCAGGCAAAGAACAGCAGGAAGCAGGACATGCCGAACGCGTCCTTGACGGTCGCATAAGGCGTGAACGGCACGGTGTCCTTCTCGGTCATCGGCTCGACGCCGGCCGGGTTGTTCTGGCCCGCGACATGCAGCGCCCAGACGTGCAGCACGACGACGCCGGCGATCACGAAGGGCAGCAGGTAGTGCAGCGAGAAGAAGCGGTTCAGCGTCGGGTTGCCGACCGAATAGCCGCCCCACAGCAGCGTCACGATGCTGTCGCCGACGTAAGGAATGGCCGAGAACAGGTTGGTGATGACGGTAGCGCCCCAGAAGCTCATCTGGCCCCACGGCAGCACGTAACCCATGAAGCCGGTCGCCATCATCAGCAGATAGATGATGACGCCGAGTATCCAGAGGATTTCGCGCGGTGCTTTATACGACCCGTAATAGAGACCGCGGAACATGTGGATGTAGACGGCGATGAAGAACATCGATGCGCCGTTGGCGTGCACGTAGCGCAGCAGCCAGCCGTAATTGACGTCGCGGACGATCAGCTCCACCGACTTGAACGCCAGATCGACATGCGGCGTGTAATGCATCGCCAGAATGATGCCGGTGATGATCTGCACCGCGAGCATCATCGAGAGGATGGCGCCGAAGGTCCACCAGTAGTTGAGGTTGCGCGGCGTCGGATAGGCCACGAAGGAGGAATGAACCAACCCGCCGATCGGCAGGCGCCGCTCGATCCACTTCAAGGCTGGATTTTGCGGGTTATAGGTAGAGGGTCCGCTCATGATGCGATCCTGGAAATTACGAGGCGACTTAAGCGTCAGCCAATTTTGATCTTGGTGTCGGAAACGAAGGCGTACGGAGGTACGGGCAGGTTGGTCGGCGCCGGCCCCTGGCGAATACGACCGGAGGTGTCGTACTGCGAGCCATGGCACGGGCAGAAGAAGCCGTCGTAATTGCCTTCATGAGCGATGGGGATGCAGCCGAGGTGGGTGCAGATGCCGATCACCACCAGCCACTGGTCGTGACCTTCCTTGACGCGGGCCTGATCGGTTTCCGGATCGGGCAGGCTCGAGACGTTGACCGAGCGCGCCTCTTCGATCTGCTTCTTGGTGCGGTGGCTGATGTAGATCGGCTTGCCGCGCCAGAACACCTTGATGTCCTGTCCCTCGGCGATCGGCGTCAGATCGACTTCGATCGGAGCACCGGCCGCGATGGTCGATGCATCGGGATTCATTTGGGAGATCAGCGGCCAGGCGGTGGCGGCGGCACCGACCGCAGCAACCGCACCGGTTGCGACATAAAGGAAATCACGGCGTGTCGGTTCAGCCGAAGTAGAGGACGTCACGATTGCAAACCCTTTCCGAACTGCAGCCGCCGGTCCGGTCCCGATCATGCGCCGGGAGGCGCCGGGAAGCACGGCCGGTGTCCGCGAGCCTCGCGGTGGCAGATGACCACTTGTCCTACGCTAGGGGACGGAACATGCGATCTAGAATCGATCTATTGGCACCCTTGCCGGAATAGCGCAAGCCCGCTATCGGCTCCACTCCGCGCAACGCGCAAAAACCTCTCCGACAACGGTTTTTTCTTCATATTTCCAATCGCCCAGATGCACCTCGCGCTGTACCAGCCAGATATCCCCCAGAACACCGGCACGATTCTGCGGCTGTGTGCCTGCCTCGAGGTGCCGGCCCATATCATCGAGCCGGCGGGGTTTCCGGTCTCCGACCGCCACTTCCGCCGTGCCGGCATGGATTATCTCGACCGCGTCTCGATCCAGCGCCATGATTCCTGGACCAAATTCGACCAATGGCGCCGGCAGGCGGGCAAGCGCCTCGTTTTGTTCTCGACCAAGGCCGCCCGGCCCTATCTTGAATACCGCTATGATCCGGCCGACATCCTGATGTTCGGGCGCGAAAGCGCCGGAGTTCCGGACCATGTCGCCGAGGCCGCCGACGAGCGGCTGGTCATTCCGATCGCTCCCGGCATGCGCTCGCTCAACGTCGCCATCAGTGCCGCCATGGCGCTCGGCGAGGCGCTGCGGCAGGCCAAGAGCCACAAGGACCCGACACCGTGAGCTATGCGGTCAAGGAAATCTTCATGACGCTCCAAGGCGAAGGCGC
Source organism: uncultured Afipia sp. (assembly GCA_964384815.1). Classification (GTDB taxonomy): domain Bacteria; phylum Pseudomonadota; class Alphaproteobacteria; order Rhizobiales; family Xanthobacteraceae; genus Afipia. Next base: position 1,043,433 of record CAYLLZ010000001.1, read on the forward strand.
CCATGCCGGCCGCGCAGCGGTATTTTGCCGCTTCTCCGGCTGCAATCTGTGGAGCGGCCGCGAACAGGATCGCGCCACCGCGACCTGCACGTTCTGCGATACCGACTTCGTCGGCACCGACGGGACCTTCGGCGGCCGCTACGCCGACGCCGCCAGCCTCGCCGATCAGATCACGGCGCTATGGTCCGGACCGCCGACCGGCCGGTTCGTGGTGCTGACCGGCGGCGAGCCGATGCTGCAGATCGATTCCGCGCTGATCGAGGCCCTGCACGAACGGGGTTTCGAGATCGCGGTGGAAACCAACGGCACCATTGCCCCGCCGCCGGGCCTCGACTGGATCTGCGTCAGCCCGAAGGCCGGCAGCGATCTCGTCGTCCGCGCCGGCCACGAGCTCAAGCTGGTCTATCCTCAACCGAATATGGCACCGGAGGATTTCGCCGGCCTCGCCTTCGAGCGGTTCTCGTTGCAGCCACTGGATGGACCTGACATAGCGCAAAGCACCGAGGCGGCCATTGCCTATTGTCTGCGCCACCCGCAATGGCGGCTCAGCCTGCAGACGCACAAAACGCTGGGGATCAGGTAGAAGACGGCTCAGGCCTGCCGCGCATCCGGCCGGGCGGAAGTGCCGAAAACGATCAGGATCATGCCTGCCCGCTGAACCGCGATACCGCGGTTTGCATCCAGGGCGTCTGAAGGAGTAGCGAGACCAGATGTGGGAATTGACCAAATCGTTCCGGTTCGAGGCAGCTCATGCGCTGACCGGCACGACGCTCGGCGAAATCAGCGAGGAAATTCACGGCCATTCCTTCCGTGCCGAAGTCACGATCCGCGGCACGCCTGACCCTGCGACCGGCATGGTGATGGATTTCGGCCTGCTCGATCGGAAGATCGCCGAGGTGCAGAAGCAGCTCGACCACAAATTCCTCAACAAGATCGAAGCCATCGGCGTGCCTACGATGGAGAACCTGTCGCGCTTCATCTGGGAGCGCGTGCAATCCGCCGGCACCGTGACGCGCGTCAGCCTGCATCGCGACAGTTGCGGGGAAAGCTGCACCTATTTCGGGCCGCAGGGCTAAAGACCGACACCGGGGGACATCGCATGGCCATCTCCGTTCTCGAAGACCGCAAGCAGCGCGCACGCGTCTGGTTCGAGGCGCTGCGCGACGACATCTGCAAGCGGCTCGAGGTTCTGGAGGACGATGCGTCTGCGGAGCTTTATGGCGAGGAAGCCGGACGGTTCGCCCGCACGCCATGGACCCGTACCGACCATTCCGGTGCGCCGGGCGGCGGCGGCGTGATGTCGATCATGCGCGGCCGCCTGTTCGAGAAGGTCGGTGTGCATTGCTCGACCGTGCATGGCGAGTTCGCGCCGGAATTCCGCGGCCAGATTCCGGGCGCGGCGGACGATCCGCGGTTCTGGGCCTCGGGCATCTCGATGATCGCCCATCCGCGCAATCCGAACGTGCCGGCCGTGCACATGAACACCCGTTTCGTTGTGACGACGAAGACCTGGTTCGGCGGCGGCGCCGACCTCACGCCGGTGCTGGAGCGGCGGCGGACCCAGGAGGACACCGACACGGTGGACTTCCATGCCGCGTTCAGGACCACCTGCCACGCCCATCCGGCGGTCGCGCCCTACGACAAATACCGCAAATGGTGCGACGATTATTTCTACCTGGCTCACCGCAAGGAGCCGCGCGGGATCGGCGGGATTTTCTACGACTGGCTCGAATCCGGCGACTGGGATGCCGATTTCGCCTTTACGCAGGACGTCGGCCGCGCGCTGGCCGAGATCTATCCCACCCTCGTCCGCAAGAATTTCAATCAAGCCTGGACGCCGCAGGATCGCGAGGAGCAACTGGTGCGGCGCGGCCGCTATGTCGAATTCAACCTGCTCTACGACCGCGGCACCATTTTCGGGCTGAGAACCGGGGGCAACGTGGAATCGATCCTGTCGTCGATGCCACCCGAGGTGAAATGGCCTTGACCGATCAGGCCGCCTGAACCCCTCAAGGGCGATTTTGGAGCCGGTTCCAACCTGTGGCGCATTGAACACACCCCGGGGGAGAACCACTGCGTCAGCCGCTGGTAACGGCCGGAATCGATTGAGCATTAACCTTTGGCAACGTAATCATCGAGTCAGACGTGGGCGGACTCAACCGCTCGACCAGTTATTCAGGGGCTCCGATGCGCAAAATTGCCATTCTCCTTTCCGCCGCCGCCGCTTTCGGCATGACCCATGCCGCGACGGCTGCCGATCTCGGAGCCAGGGTTTATCACAAGGCTCCGCCGGTCCCGGTCTATACGTGGACCGGCTCCTACGTCGGTGCCTATGTCGGCGGCGCTGGCTCGGCGAGCGACAGCTACACCAGCAACCCGGTGACGGGCGCCGGCGCGTTCGGCATCGCCAGCGTGCCCGTTGGCGCCTCCAGCGTTTTCGACACCGGCTCGGGCTTCATCGGCGGCCTCACCAGCGGCTACAACTACCAGTTCGCTCCGAACTGGCTGATCGGTTACGAAAGCGAGACCGGCTATCAGAAGATTCGCGGCCTCAGCAACTATCCGGGCTCGGCAACGGCGTTCGCCTTCTCGCGCTCGGATGACTGGTACTCCTCCTGGACGGCGCGCTTCGGCTACATCTCCGGCCAGTCGCTGTTCTACGTGAAGGGCGGCGCGACGCTGACCCGCTTCGAAAACTTCGTCTCCGACTCCGCGGGCCCGGGCGGTGCGCTGATCGGTCACGAGAAGAAGTATCGCTTCGGCTACGCGGTCGGCGGCGGCTGGGAATATGCGCTCGATCCGAAGTGGAGCATCAAGGCCGAGTACCTCTATCTCGGCTTTGGCGGCAACCAGAACTACAACGCCTATGATCTGGCCGGCGGCGTCTATAACGTCTCGACCAAGATCGAAGGCATCCATACCGGCAAGATCGGCGTGAACTACAAGTGGGACCCGCTCTCCCTGATCTTCTCGCGCTAAACGGATTTCGCGATTTTCGAAAACCCCGGGCTCTCCGCCCGGGGTTTTTGTTTGGGCTGATGCTAGAGTCGGTGATCGTGACGGAAGCGCGCGATTGCCTGATCGGCGATGGCATCGAGCGCGGCGCGATCGAGCGGGAAACCGGCGGCCAGCCAGGCATCCTCCGCCAACGTCAGCACATGGCCGAGCGCCGGCCCTTCCTGCAGTCCGCGCGCCAGAAAATCGGCCGCCTTCAGCGGAAACGCCGGCGCGCTCCAGCGCTGCGGCAGCGTCGCAAGCTCACGCCAGGACGGTGCGTCATAACCGCGCCCCGCCCTCGCCCAGGCCAGCATGATCCGGTCGCGGTAGCGCTCCGCGCCAAGGCGATAGATACGGCGACGCGCCACCTCCTCGTCCATGTTGCCGAGCCGCCACCAGCGATGCCCCATCGAGTCGATGTGCTTGGCTTCAGCATTCGACAGCCGCAGCCGCTGCGACAAACGCTTGGCATCTTCCGTGACAGCGACCGCGAGCGCGCCGAGACGGCGCATGGGATCCGCCGCAAGACCCAGCGTCTGCTCGATCTCGATCATCCGCGCAAACGGGCCGTGATAGGCAACCCCGCCGGTGATCCGCATCAGGAGACCGCAATCGTCCAGCGTCACCAGCGCAGGGGCGGCGCCGGGCGCGACCATGAGCTTGAGCATCTCCATGCGCAGGCGCTCGGCCGACAGCAAGGCCAGACCCTCGCGCGCCGCGATGCAGGCCAGCACCGCCGCGCGGTCCGGCGATCCCGAGCCATAAGCGGCGTGGATGCGGAAGAAGCGCAGGATGCGCAGATAATCCTCGGCGATACGCTGGGCGGGATCGCCGATAAAGCGCACGCGCCGCGCCTCGATATCGGCAAGGCCTCCAACATGATCGTGAACGACGCCATCGGCGGAAATCGACAGGCCGTTGATGGTGAAGTCGCGCCGCTGCGCATCGCGCACCCAGTCGCGCCCAAACGCCACCTTGGCCTTGCGGCCGAACGTTTCGACATCCTCGCGCAGGGTCGTGACCTCGAACGGGTGGCCGTCCACAACAAGCGTGACGGTGCCGTGGTCGATGCCGGTCGGCACGCATTTGATGTGCACGGCGCGAGCACGACGCACCACTTCGTCGGGATGCGCCGTGGTGGCGATATCGATCTCGCCCACCGGCAGACCGAGCAGCGCGTTGCGTACCGCGCCGCCGACCACGCGTGCCTCTTCACCATTTGCGTTGAGGAGAGCAAGCACCCGCGCGACCGGCCCTGCGGTGAGCCATGCCGCACCGGCCAGGGATTGCTGCGCAGGAGGCTTCACATTCATCGATCGCTGCCCGGAACGAGACGGCCGTCTTCGATATGGGCCGGGACGTAGGTCGAGCCCGGCGGCGCGCCGGAAAAATGCGCCAATAAAAGCAGGCTGACAATCACCAGCACGAATGAGGCGACCGCCAGTCGGATGACGACGCGCAGTGGCCATGACGAGGCGTGCAGCACGTTGGCGCGGCTTGCCAGGATAAACAATGCATAGGCTGCGAACGGAATGAGGAAGATTCCGATCTCGGTCAGGACCGGACGGATCATGTCGGATAGATCCGGTTGTGCAGCACGCGCAGCATGCCGGCGGTCGCGCCCCAGATGTAGCGCTCCTGATACGGCACTTCGTAGAAGGTGCGCGGAATACCACGAAATTCCTTGGCGCCGCGCCGATAGTTCAGAGGATCCATCAGGAATGCGAGCGGCACCTCGAAGGCGTCATCCACTTCCGTGGCATTGATCGACAGCTCGAAGCCGGGCCGCACCCGCGCCAGCGTCGGCAGGATGCGAAAACCGAAGCTCGTGGCGTAGACATCGAGATAGCCGAGCGGTTCGATGAAATCGCGACGCAGGCCAATCTCCTCCTCCGCCTCGCGCAGCGCCGCATCGAGCGGCGAGGCATCGGTGCGATCAATCTTGCCGCCGGGAAACGAAATCTGTCCGGGATGCTCGTTGAGATGCCCCGCCCGCGTCGTCAGCAGCACGGAGGGCGTGTCACGCTCGATCACCGGGATCAACACCGCCGCCTGACGGATCGGTTTTTCCCGGGCGATGATCTGCAGCATCTGGTCGGTGCCGAAATCGCCGGTCGGCGCGATGACCGACGGATCGCTCAGCCCCGGCGGCACATCGAAATTCAAACGCTCCCGCGCGCGGCGGAAAAATTCATCCGACCCCAGATCCGCGGATGCGGCATTCGATGCCGCGGCATCCGCGCCTTCCGCCTCGATCAATCTGCTGTCAGTCAAATTCAGTCCCTGTTGCTCTTCCATCACCCTAAACATGGGCCTGCGCGGCATCTGCCATCGCAAAAAAACTTCCGCCCGACCAGACGCCGAACATGGCGCGACAATCGACGGCATGCTCCTCGCCCAGTTCGACCAGATCATAATAGAGTGCGCGCGTAACCTTTGCCCACAAATCCGCACGGACATGAAGATAGGGTGTCAGGCCGCCGTCCGCTGCCGTCTCGAACCGCAGCGGCCTGTCAGCGTCACATCTCACCCAGTCATCGACATTGGTGCGAAAGGAGAGCGTACGCGCGGAGCCGTCACCCTCCACCGTCATCTCGACCGCCAGAAAGGGGACATCATCGACACGAATCCCGACCTTTTCCACAGGCGTGACCAGAAAATACCGGTCAGCCTCGCGCTTGAGAATGGTCGAAAACAGCCGCACCAGAGCGGGCCGGCCGATCGGGGTGCCGAGATAGTGCCAGGTGCCGTCGGAGGCGATCCTGATATCGAGATCGCCACAGAATGGCGGGTTCCACAGGTGAACCGGCGGCAGGCCTTCCGGCGTCGCCGCCTTGGCCGCATGGGTCAGCGCGTCGAGCCGCGCAGCAGCGTCCGGCTGGCCCTCCGACACCATGACATGCCCTTGCTTCGCCATTGTTTACCCTGACCCTAGCGCTGCTGTTTGGCACGATTTAAGCAGGATTTTCCAGAGATGTTGTGACGCGTTGTCATCGCCACAAGTTGATGGGGTCCTGTTCGCCAAATCGGTAGAATGGGGACATCCGATTTGGGCAGATACATCAAGCGCGCCAAGGGTTAGCATGAATCGGCCGGTCTCGTTTCGCCGATCTGAACGAGATTGGCGGAACGGATTTGGGCCAGAGGCTACCGGTCCGGTGCGTCGCAAGGAGAAGACGAGATGACAGGCACAGAAGGCGTCGAGAAACTGGAGGACGTGATCGTCCGCTCCGCCGAACAACTCGCCGGCGACATCCGCGCCGCGCGGCAGGCGGTCTCGACCATTATTTTCGGCCAGGAGCGCGTGGTGGACAATGCGCTGGTGACGATCCTGTCCGGCGGCCATGCTCTGCTGATCGGCGTGCCAGGCCTCGCCAAGACCAAGCTGGTCGAGACGCTGGGCATCACGCTCGGCCTCGACGCCAAGCGCGTGCAGTTCACTCCCGACCTGATGCCATCCGACATTCTCGGCGCCGAAGTGCTGGACGAGAGCACCAGCGGCAAGCGCTCCTTCCGTTTCATCGCGGGTCCCGTGTTCGCGCAGCTTCTGATGGCCGACGAGATCAACCGCGCCTCGCCGCGCACGCAATCGGCGCTGCTGCAGGCAATGCAGGAGCAGCACATCACTGTTGCCGGTGCACGGCACGATCTGCCGAAGCCCTTCCATGTGCTGGCGACGCAGAACCCGCTGGAGCAGGAAGGCACCTATCCGCTGCCCGAAGCACAGCTCGACCGCTTCCTGATGGAGATCGATGTCGAATATCCGGACCGCGAGGCCGAACGCAAAATCCTGTTCGACACCACCGGCGCCGAACAGAGCGTGGCGAAACCCGCGATGAATGCGGAGACGCTGCTCACCGCGCAGCGGCTGGTGCGGCGCCTGCCGGTCGGCGATTCCGTGGTCGAAGCCATTCTCTCGCTGGTGCGCTCCGCACGCCCCGGCGAAGGCAGCGCCGAGATCAAGAAGACAATCGCATGGGGTCCGGGGCCTCGCGCCAGCCAGGCCTTGATGTTGGCGGTGCGTGCTCGCGCGCTGCTCGACGGCCGCCTCGCGCCCTCGATCGACGACGTGCTCGAACTTGCCGAGCCTGTCCTGAAGCACCGCATGGCGCTGACCTTCGCCGCCCGCGCCGAAGGCCAGACCGTGAGCGACGTGATCAGACAGCTCAAGACCCGGATTGGCTGATGGCGGACGCACGCAAGCCGGCAATGCAGGAAATCGAAGCGGTTCGGCGCGCCGATGGCGAAAGCCGCTCGCTCGCCGCTGCGTTGCCGCGTCTTGTGCTGGAAGCGCGCCGCATTGCCGCCAACGTGATCCACGGCCTGCACGGCCGCCGCCGCGCCGGCACCGGCGAGAACTTCTGGCAGTACCGACGGTTCGTCTCCGGCGAAGCGGCGCAGAATGTCGATTGGCGGCGTTCGGCGCGCGACGATCATCTCTACGTGCGCGAGCGCGAATGGGAAGCCGCGCACACCGTGTGGCTGTGGCCCGACCGCTCGCCGTCGATGGCGTTCGCCTCCAAAGCCGCACGCGACAGCAAGCTGGAGCGCGCGCTGGTGATCACCTTCGCGCTGGCCGAACTGCTTGTCGCTGGCGGCGAACGCGTCGGCATTCCCGGCCTGATGGCGCCGAGCGCCAGCCGGGGCATCGTCGATAAAATGGCGCAGGCGATCCTGCACGATCACACAACCCGCGCCAGCCTGCCGCCGCATTTCGTGCCTTCGCCTTTGTCCGAGATCGTCGTGGTGTCCGACTTCTGGTCTCCGATCGCAGAGATCGGCAGCATGCTGGCGGGCCTGTCCGCATCCGGCGCGCACGGCATCCTGCTGCAGGTGGTCGATCCGGCGGAGGAGAGTTTCCCCTATGCCGGGCGGATCGAATTCATCGAGCCCGAAGGCGGCGGCACCATCACCGCCGGCCGCGCCGAGACATGGGCGAAGGATTATGTCGCGCGCGTTGCCGCGCATCGCGATGCGATCCGTGAGGAAGCCGGCAAGCTCGGCTGGCTGTTCTCGACCCATCGCACCGACCGCTCGGCCGCCGAGGTTCTGCTGTTCCTGCACAACGGCATGGCGGTGGCGAAAGACGGCGTCAGCCGCATCCATGCGGAGCGCAGCGCATGATGGGGCTACCGCTCTCCTTCCTCGAACCGTGGCTGCTCGCCGGCCTGCTCAGCCTGCCGGTGCTGTGGTGGCTGTTACGCGTGATCCCGCCACGGCCGAAGCGGATCGATTTCCCGCCGACACGCCTGTTGTTCGACATCGCGCCCAAGGAAGAGACGCCAGCGCAGACGCCATGGTGGCTGACCGCGATCCGCCTGCTTGCCGCCGCGCTGGTGATCCTCGCCGCCGCCGGGCCGATCTGGAATCCGAACGAAGGCGCCGGCCGCTCGACCGCGCCGCTGGTGCTGCTGATCGACGATGGCTGGAGCGCCGCCGCAAGCTGGGAGGCGCGTATCCAAACTGCCGACGAATTGATCTCGAACGCCGATGCCGACCGTCGCCCGGTCGCGCTCGCGCCGCTGTCGGATCCGACCCGCGATATCAGTTTGATGCCGGCCGGCACGGCGCGCGTTGCATTGCGCCAGCTTGCGCCGAAGCCTTATGCAGTGGAGCGCGTCGAGACGCTGCCGACGCTGGCGCGCTTTCTGGCCGCGACAGGCAATGCCGACATTGTCTGGCTGACCGACGGCGTCGACACCGGACGCGGCAGCGAATTCACCGCCGCCCTCACCAAGACGATTGCGGATCGTTCGCTCACCATTGTCGAAGGCGGCACGCCGCCGGCGCATGCGCTCGCCGCTGCGGAAAACGTTGCCGCGACGATGACGGTGAAGGTGCTGCGCGCCGCGGCCGGCGGCAGCGCCGATGTCGGCCTCGTTCGCGCACTCGATCAGAAGGGCGCGCCGATCGGCGAGACTCGTTTTGCCTTTGGCTCTCAGGATCGCGAGACCGAAGCGAGCTTCGATCTGCCAGTGGAATTGCGCAACGATATCGCGCGCATCGAGATCACCGGCGAGCGTTCGGCCGGCGCGGTGCAACTGCTCGACAAACGCTGGCGCCGCCGCGCCATCGGCATTGTCAGCGGCGCCACCACCGACACCGCGCAGCCGCTGCTGGCCTCGACCTTCTATCTGACGCGCGCGCTGGCGCCGTTCGCCGACGTGCGACTCGGCGACAGGGGCGCGCCCGCGGTCGCGATCGGGCAGTTCCTCGATCAGAAGCTGCCGATGATCGTGCTGGCCGATGTCGGCACGCTGTCGCCGGAGTTGCGCGATCGCCTCAATAGCTGGATCGCGCAAGGCGGCGTGCTGGTACGCTTTGCCGGACCGCGCCTTGCTGCCGGCGAGGACGACCTCGTGCCGGTGAAGCTGCGACGCGGCGGACGCAGTCTCGGCGGCAGCCTCACCTGGGAGAAGCCGCAGCATCTGGCCGCGTTCTCGCCTGACGGCCCGTTTGCAGGGCTTGCGGTACCGAGCGACATCACCGTGAGCCGGCAGGTGCTCGCCGAGCCCAATCCGGCGCTGGCGACTCGAAGCTGGGCCTCGCTGGTGGACGGCACGCCGCTAGTGACAGGCGAGCGGCGCGACAAGGGCGTGCTCGCGCTGTTCCATATCAGCGCCGACATGCGCTGGTCGGATCTGCCGATGTCCGGCAGCTTCGTCGAAATGCTGCGGCGGCTGGTCGATATGTCGGGCACCACCGCGACGCCCGGCGCGGGTGCTGCTGTTGACACCGGCACCGAGACGGTCGCGCCGCTGCGCACGCTCGATGGCTTCGGCGCATTCGGCCCGCCGCCCGCGAACGCGCGGCCCATTCCTGCGAATTACGGCGACCGCGCCACGGCAGACCATCCGCCCGGCTTCTACGGACCGGCGGATGGCCCCATTGCCGTCAACGCGCTGGCGAGCGCGGATCGCCTCGCCCCGCTCGATACCTCGATGCTGAACGCGCGCCGCACCAGCTATGCCAATGCCGAGCCGCGAGATCTGCGCGGGCTGCTATTGTCAACGGCGCTGGCGCTGTTTCTGCTCGATGCCATCATCGTCGCCATTCTTGGCGGCGGCCTTGCCGCTTTGCTGCGGCGGCGCGCGGCGCCCGCCGTTCTTCTGATCGCCATCGCGTTGACAGCGTTCGCGCCGGTTGCTTCGAAGGCTCAGGCACCTGCGAAGCAGCCGCCCGCACAGGCGCAGCGCGTTGCGCCCGATCCGTCAAACGATGAATTCGCGATCAAGGCCACGTCCCAGACCCGCATCGCTTACGTCGTCACCGGCAATGAAGATGTCGATTCCATCGTCAAGGCCGGAATCTCCGGGCTGACGCTGTTCCTCGCCCAGCGCACCGCGCTGGAGGCCGCCGATCCGATCGGCATTGATCCGGCGCGCGACGAGCTTGCCTTCTTCCCGCTGATCTACTGGCCGGTGATCGCCGGTGCGCCGAAGCCGTCGCAGGAAGCGATCAACAAGCTCGACGCCTACATGAAACAGGGCGGCACTGTGCTGTTCGACACCCGCGATGCGATCGATGCGCCGCCCGGCGCGAACGGTGAATCGCAGACTCCGGGCATGCTGACGCTGCGCGAGATCCTCGGCTCGCTCGACATTCCCGAACTCGAGCCGGTGCCGCGCGAGCATGTGCTGACCAAGACGTTCTATCTGCTGCGCGACTTTCCGGGGCGCTTCAATTCCGGCCAGACCTGGGTCGAGGCACTGCCGCGCGGCGAGGAAGACGCGGACGAAGTTGATCGCCCCGCGCGCGGCGGCGACGGCGTATCGCCGATCATCATCACCTCGAACGATCTCGCCGGTGCCTGGGCGATGCGCCCGGACGGCCAGCCGGTGCTGCCGCTCACGCCCGGCGAGCCGCGCCAGCGCGAATTCGCCTTCCGCGCCGGCGTCAACATCGTGATGTACACGCTGACCGGCAATTACAAGGCCGATCAGGTTCACGCGCCTGCCCTGATCGAACGGCTGGGGCAGTAGCATGATGAACTACGGCATCGCCTTCGCGCCTCTCGTCCCCAACGTCGTGCTCTGGGTCGGCATTGTCGCGATCATCGTCATCGCGGCGTTGCTGCTGGTGGCGCGGGCACGTGGCGCGGCTGTACGCGTCGCGGCGCTGGCGCTCATCCTGCTCGCGCTGGCTAACCCGTCCTTCACCAGCGAGGAGCGCGAGCCGCTGTCTTCGGTGGTAGCCGTGGTGGTCGACAAGAGCCCGAGCCAGAATTTCGGCGATCGTGCCAAGGAAACCGAGGGCGCGCGCGAGGCGCTGGTCAACCGGCTGAAGGAGATCAAAGGCCTCGACGTGCGCGTGGTCGAGGCCGGACAGGCCGACGGCGAGACCGACGGCACCAAGCTTTTCACCGCGCTGTCATCGACGCTGTCGGACGTGCCGACCGATCGCGTCGGCGGCGCGTTCCTGATCACCGACGGTCGCGTGCACGATATTCCGGCGAGCGCCGCAGCCCTCGGCATCAACGCCCCGGTGCATGCACTGATCACCGGCCGCAAGGACGAACGCGACCGCCGTATCGCCATCGTCGCCGCGCCGCGCTTCGGCATTGTCGGCCAGACCCAGACCGTCACCTACCGGCTCGACGATCAGGGCGTCACCGGCCAGAGCGCGCGCGTCACCTTGCGGCGCGACGGCGAAGTGTTGAGCGAACGCGCGCTCACCAGCGGCCAGAGCGCCAGCGCGACCTTCGAAATTCCGCATGCCGGGCAGAACATCATCGAGATCGAGGCATCGCCGCTGGAAGGTGAACTCACACCGGTCAACAACCGCGCGGTGATCTCGATCGACGGCGTGCGCGACAAGCTGCGCGTGCTGCTGGTCTCGGGCGAGCCGCATTCGGGCGAGCGCACCTGGCGCAACCTGCTCAAGGCCGATGCCAGCGTCGATCTTGTGCACTTCACCATCCTTCGTCCGCCGGAGAAACAGGACGGCACGCCGATCAACGAGCTGTCGCTGATCGCGTTTCCGACCCGCGAACTGTTCCAGCAGAAGATCAACGAGTTTCAGCTCATCATCTTCGATCGCTACGCCCGGCAGGGCGTGCTGCCGACATCCTATTTCGAGAACATCGCGCGCTATGTGCGCAATGGCGGCGCGGTACTGGTCTCCGCCGGACCGGACTATGCCGGCCCGACCAGCATCTGGCGCACGCCGCTCGACAATGTGCTGCCGGCCGAGCCAGTCGGCGTGACCGAGAAAGCTTTCACCGCGCGGCTCACCGAACTCGGCAAGCGCCATCCGGTGACGCGAGGCCTCGAAGGCTCCGCCAGCGAGCCGCCGCACTGGAGCCGGTTCTTCCGTCAGGTCGATACCCGTAACGCCACCGCGCCGGCAGTGATGGAAGGCGCGGACAACAAGCCGCTGCTGCTGCTCTCGCGCCAGGGCGAGGGCCGTGTCGCGTTGCTGCTGTCCGATCACATCTGGCTGTGGGCGCGCGGCTATGAAGGCGGCGGCCCGCATGTCGATCTGCTGCGGCGGCTGTCGCACTGGCTGATGAAGCAACCCGAACTCGACGAGGAAGCGTTGCGGCTGCAGGTGCAGGGGCGCGATCTGATCGCCGTGCGCCAGACCATGGCCGACAGCGTCGCGCCGGTCACCGTGACCTCGCCGTCCGGCGCAAAGCGGCAGCTCACGCTGGCGCAGGCCGAGCCCGGCATGTGGCGCGCTTCCACCGCGGCCGACGAACTCGGGCTGTGGCAGGCAAGCGACGGCGACCTCAAGGCGCTGATCAATGTCGGTCCGATGAACCCGAAAGAATTCTCCGAAGTCACCTCCACCATCGAGACCTTGAAGCCCGTGACGCAGGCGAGCGGCGGCGACACGCGGCGCATCGCCGAGAACGGACAGCTCGACATGCCCCGCATCCTGCCAGTGCGCTCCGCCACCGCCTTTCATGGCGACGGCTGGCTCGGCGTGAAGATGCGCGACGCCAGCGTGGTGCGCGGCATCGGTGCGTGGCCGATGTTCGCAGGGCTGATCGGGCTGCTGTTGCTGCTCGGCGCCTTCGCCATGACCTGGCTGCGCGAGGCCCGATAGGTCCACACTGCGGGGGAGCGGCGGGCGGTCTCCTTCCAGCTTAGTTGACATCCCGGCCGCTCCAGATGTTATATTATAACATCTGGACGGGCAGCCCCCGACCGGATTGGGGGATCTCGCGGGCGATGCACTGGATCAGGTCACAGGCACGAAAGCTGTCGCTGCTGGCGCTGTTTGCGCTGGCCGTGCAGTTCGGCCTGTCGTTTGGTCACGTCCATGCCCATGAAGCGCCCGTCTCCGGCGTATCGCAGAGCGCTTCGACCAGCGCTCCGGCGCCGGACAGCGATCACGATCACGACGCCGGCAAGGACATCTGCGCGATCTGCGTCACCGTCGCGATGGCGAACGCGCTGGTCGATGCCGCCCCGCCACTGCTGCCGCTGCCGGCCTATGTCCATGCCACACGGCTGACCGCGACATTCGATGCCGCCGTGACGCAGCCGCGCCACGCCGCCTTCCGCTCGCGCGCCCCTCCCCGCTCCTGATCCCTGCTGCATTCGACTCTGGCGATCGCCGTGTGCGGCCGATCGCCGATCCCTTGTCATCAGTCACGCCGCCCGGGCTGCCCGTCACGAACGCAGCAACCGGATGCGGCATCAGGATCGAAATACATGTTCAGGATATCTCTCCGCGCCCTTCTCGCCGCAGGCTCGACGGCGGCTCTGGCTTTCGGCGCCGGCAGCGTTGCCCGTGCCCAGCAGGAGCAAGCCGCAGGCACCACGGTGCTGCCGGCGCTCACCGTGCAGGCGCCCAGCCCGATCGTTCGGCGCAGGCCGCCACACCCCACGCCTGTCCGACACCCTTCCCGTGTCGCGCGCGGCGGCCACGCACCTGCGCCGTCGCCGGCAATACCGGCATCTGTCGTGCAGCCGGTCTTCCTTCCCGGCACGCTGCCGGTGGTGACCGACCAGTTCGCCACCGTGACCGTGGTGCCGAACGAGGAAATCCGCCGCAGCTCCGCCACCACGCTGGGCGATCTGCTCAACGACAAACCCGGCATCACCGGCTCGTCCTTCGCACCCGGCGGCTCGAGCCGGCCGATCATCCGCGGTCTCGACGTCAACCGCGTCGGCATCACCGAGAACGGGCTCGGCAGCAACGGTGCCTCCGACCTTGGTGAAGATCATTTCGTGCCGATCGACCCGCTCACCACCAATCAGGTCGAAGTCATCCGCGGCCCGGCAACGCTGCGTTACGGCTCGACCGCCATCGGCGGTGTGGTCGCGGCCAGCAACAACCGGATTCCGGAAGCCCTGCCCTGCAGCCCGATCTCCGCGGCACAGACCTATGGCTATGCCGTGAAGGCGCCGCAGCTTTCCCCGTCGAATCCGTGCATGAGCTTCGAGACGCGCGGCGCGCTGTCGAGCGTCGATCGCGGCCGCGAAGGCGCGATGCTGCTCGACGCCGGCGGCGGCAATTTCGCGATCCATATCGATGCGTTCGCCCGCATGACCGAAGACTACAGCGTACCGAACTCACCCTACCGGTTCGATCCGACGCGGCCGTTCAACAGCAAACAGCCCAACTCGGCGACGGAATCGAACGGCGTCTCGATCGGCGGTTCGTACTTCTTCACCGGCGGTTTCATCGGCGCGGCGGTGACGCAGAACAACAGCCTTTATCACATCCCCGGCATCGACGGCGAAGAGCACCGCACCCGGATCGACGCCAAGCAGACCAAGTTCACCAGCAAGGGCGAATACCGGCCGGATTCTGCCGCGATCGACGCGATCCGCTTCTGGATCGGCGCCACCGACTACAGCCACAGCGAGATCGGTCTTGCCGATGCCGCCGATCCGACCTCCGACGGCATGCGCCAGCGCTTCACCAACAAGGAGCAGGAAGGCCGCGCCGAAGTGCAGTTCATGCCGCTCGACCTGCGCTTCGCCGCGCTGACCACCGCGCTCGGCGTGCAGGCCTCGCACCAGGAACTGACTGCGCCAAGTCCTGACGATCTCGGCAGTCCGCTCAATGGCCTGTGGGACCCGAACCGCAACACCAGAGTGGCAGGCTATGCCTTCAATGAGTTCAAGTTCAGCGAACTGACCAAGGCGCAGATCGCCGGCCGCATCGAGCATGTCGATCTGTCCGGCACGACGCCGGCCTTCATTCCGGACGTGTTCGACCTTGGCGCCGATCCGAACGCGATCGGACCGGCAACGGCGCGTCATCTGAATTTCACGCCGAAGAGCGGCAGCATCGGCCTGATCCAGAACCTGCCATGGGACATGGTCGCCAGCATCACCGGCCAATACACCGAGCGCGCGCCGAAGCCGGCCGAACTGTTCTCGCGCGGCGGCCACGACGCCACGGTGACGTTCGACATCGGCAATCCCAATCTGAAGATCGAGACTGCGAAATCGGTCGAGATCGGACTACGCCGCGCGACCGGGCCGTTCCGGTTCGAACTCACCGGCTACGACACGCATTTCAACGGCTTCATCTACCGCAACCTCACCGGCAATACCTGCGAAGACGGTGTCTGCGAGGCCACCGCCAACCTCGAACTCAATCAGGCGATCTATTCTCAACGCAACGCCCACTTCCGTGGCGCCGAGTTTCAGTTCCAGTACGATGTGCTGCCGGTCTGGGCCGGACAGTTCGGCGTTGAGGGACAGTACGACATCGTACGCGCCACCTTCGATGACGGCACCAACGTGCCGCGGATTCCGCCGCAGCGTCTCGGCGGCGGGTTGTTCTATCGCGATGCCAACTGGCTCGCGCGCGTCAACCTGCTGCATGCCTTCGCGCAAAACGATATCGGCGGCATTGAGACGGCAACCCCGGGCTACAATCGCCTGAAGGCGGAGCTGAGCTACACCGCAAAACTGGTGAAGAGCGACTGGGGACCGCAGGAAATCCGCCTCGGCATCGTCGGTGACAATCTGCTCAACGAGGACATCCGCAACCACGTCTCCTACACAAAGGATGAGGTGCTGATGCCCGGCCTCGGCGTGCGGGTCTTCGCCAACGTGAAATACTGAGCCAACGGATCCGAAGATCAGGCGGCCGCCCTCGGGCGGCCGTTTGCTTTTTCACAGCACGGCTTCTGCGGCACGGTCGGCCGTCTTGACATCTTGGCTCTAAATTTTGTTATGTTATAACATAACAAATGGAGGATCGATGTCCTATCGTTCCGGGCTCCGCGCCCTTCACAGGCTCTTTGATCTCGATGCCAAAACTCCCCGTCACAGTCTTGTCCGGCTTCCTCGGTGCTGGGAAGACCACCCTGATGAACCACGTGCTGAACAACCGTCAGGGCCTGAAGGTGGCCGTGATCGTCAACGACATGAGCGAAATCAACATCGATGCCGATTTGATCCGTGACGGTGGCGCCAACCTGTCACGGACGGACGAGAAACTGGTCGAGATGACCAACGGCTGCATCTGCTGCACGCTGCGCGACGATCTGCTCAAGGAAGTCCGCGCGTTGGCGCAAAGCGGCCGCTTCGATTATCTGCTGATCGAATCGACCGGCATCTCCGAGCCGCTGCCGGTTGCGGCAACGTTCGACTTCCGCGACGAGAACGGCGAGAGCCTGTCCGACGTGGCGCGGCTCGATACCATGGTGACGGTGGTCGATGCCGCGAATCTGCTCAAGGACTATTCATCTACCGACTTTCTGAAGGA
Organism: uncultured Afipia sp.; assembly: GCA_964384815.1. GTDB lineage: Bacteria > Pseudomonadota > Alphaproteobacteria > Rhizobiales > Xanthobacteraceae > Afipia. The sequence goes on from CAYLLZ010000001.1 coordinate 1,060,110, forward strand.
ACGCGGCGAGTCGCTTGGCGAGGACGACAAGCGCACGCTGGTCGATCTGCTCGTCGATCAGATCGAATTCGCCGACGTCATAGTGCTCAACAAGATCGACGACGCCAGCGCGACCGAGCGCGATGCTGCGCGCAAGATCGTGCGCGCGCTCAATCCCGATGCCGTCATTGTCGAGGCAAATCATTCACGCGTTCCGCTCGAATGCATCCTCAACACCAGCCGTTTCGATTTCGAGCGCGCGCAGGAGCACCCGCTCTGGGCCAAGGAGCTTTACGGCTTTGCCTCTCATGTGCCGGAGACGGAGGAATACGGCGTCACCAGCTTTGTCTATCGCGCGCGGCGCCCGTTCGAGCCGGCAAAATTCCAGCGCTTCCTGCGTGAAAACTGGACCGGCGTGATCCGCGCCAAGGGTCACTTCTGGCTTGCGACACGCCCGCAATGGCTGGGCGAACTCAGCCAGGCTGGGTCGATCGTCAAGACCGAAGGGCTCGGCTTCTGGTGGGCCAGCGTGCCCGAAGAGCGCTGGCCGAACGATCCGTTCTGGCGACAGTCGCTGAAGAAACACTGGAACGCAATCTACGGCGACCGGCGGCAGGAGATCGTCTTCATCGGCACGGGCATGGATGAGGCATCGATCCGCGCACGGCTCGACGCCTGTCTGGTGCAGGGACGCCCCGCGATGGATATCCAAGCATGGTCGGCGCTGCCCGATCCATTCCCGCGCTGGCGGCGCGCCGACGAGATCGCGGCGGAATAATCGTCAGGCGGCCGCGCTCCAGTCCGGCCGCACTGCGCCCGAGACGTCCGCGAACGCGCCTTCGACGAGTTCGTGGATCAACAGCCTTGCCGGGTCCACCGGGCCCGGCATGGTCGCCCGGCCGCGCGGAATCTGCTTGAAGCCGACGCGGCTGTAATAGGGCTCGTCGCCGACCAGCATCACCAGTTTGTGGCCCTTGGCTTTCGCCTGCGCCAGCGCGCGATCAAGCAGTGCGCGCCCGATCCCGCGCGCACGGAATGGCGGCTCCACCGTCAGCGGGCCGAGCAGCAATGCGGGCGTATCGCCGATGCAGACCGGCAACTGCCGCACCGAACCGACCAGCAGCGTGCCGATCCGGGCCGTGAACGACAAATCGAGAATATGATCGACATGCTCGCGCAGGCGATAGGCGCTCAGCACATAACGGCCGGGACCGAAGGTCCGCTCATGCAGCCGTTCGATCGCCTGGGCGTCGCCCGGCGTCTCGGCCAGAATGGTGAGGGAAAGATCGCTCATGGGTGTGTCCGCTGCGCGCAATACCATCTGCCGCAGGCGCGGTCCATCGCCGAAACGGCCCGGAGCAGCGTTGCCCGGTCAGATTTTGTTGCGATCGTTACCAGTTCGCCAGAGCATTGTGTTTGTCTAGCTCCAGTCCGATGCGGCTGCCGCGCCTTGCAATACTTCGGCAATTCGTTTGCGGGTGCCGCGGGTGGTGTCCGGCGGCAGGTCGGCCACATCGAAGAAACCGCAGGCGACGATCTCGCTGTTCGGCTCCGGGATCCGCTCCTGATGCCACTGCCGGATCACATAGACCGCGACATGATCACGGCGCGAGACGTGGCGGTTGAAGAACAGGCCGTGCAGCACGGGCGCCCCGCGTAATTCAATGCCGCCCTCCTCCCTCAATTCCCGCGCCAGCGATTCCACGAACGTCTCGCCGATCTCCACCCCGCCGCCCGGCAGGTGCCAGCCCGCGACATAGCTGTGCTTGACCAGAAACACCCGGTTCTCGCCATCCAGCACCAGCGCGCGGGTGCCGAGCGTCATGCCGCGCGCGATCCGGGCATAAGCGTGGAAGATACGGCGGATCAGCGGTTCGAACCGCAGCCGCAGCGACTGAACTGTCATCAAATTATTCCAAGACCGGCGGTGATGTGTTGATCCTTGCGCGCGGACGATCCTCTTGCCAAAACCATTCGGGACCATCCGGCGGACAAGGCGGTCGACATGAAGAGAGTCTCGAGCCCGACCAAGGGCGACATCCTGATGCTCGCCATTTTCAACGGGAAAGTGGCAATCGTATCTAGCATGGATTTGCCGAGTCGCTCGCACAGCCAGACCGGGGCATGACGTGACCGCCTTCCTGCTCGCGCATCTGTCCGACCCGCATCTGGGGCCGATCCCGCCGGCGCGCGCGTTCGAGCTCCTCGGCAAACGCGCGATCGGCTACATCAACTGGCAGCGCAAGCGCCACGCCGTTCACCGCCGCGACGTGCTGGCAAGGCTGGTCGCCGACCTTCACGCGCAGCATCCCGACCACATCGCCATCACCGGCGACCTCGTCAACATCGCATTGCCGGCCGAGTTCGCGCAGGCTGCCGAATGGCTGAAAACCATCGGCCCGCCGCACGACGTCTCGCTGGTGCCGGGCAACCACGATGCCTATGCGCTCTCAACCCGAGGTCATTTCGCGCGCACATGGTCCGATTATCTGCAGGGCGATGAGGCGATCGCGGCCGTCGGCGGCTTTCCCTATGTGCGGCGGCGCGGACCGCTGGCGTTGATCGGCGTGTCCACCGCGGTGCCGACCGCTCCGTTCATGGCGACCGGATATATGGGACCCGCCCAGCGCATCGCGCTTGATCGTATTCTGGCGCGGCTCGCCGATGAGCCGCTTTGCCGCGTGCTGCTGATCCATCACCCGCTACACAGCGCGCCGGGACGCTGGGCAGCACGGCTGCGCGATTCCGATGAATTGCTGAATGTGCTGAAACGCCATGGCGTTGAGATGGTGCTGCATGGCCATGACCACCGCCACGCCACGGTGTGGTTCGAGGGACCGCGCGGACGAATTCCCGCCATCGGCGTGCCGTCCGCCTCGGCGTCGTCCGGCGGACACCACCATCCCGCGGCCTATAACCTGTTCTCGATCGAACAGGGCGAGCATGGCTGGCGCATCACCCAGCGCGTGCGCGGTTTTTCCAACGAGGCTTCGCCGGACACCGTCACCGATCTGCGGACCGCAATCCTGCGTCCGTAAATTTCAGAAATTGCGCAGCGAGGCGATCAGCGCAAACGCGAACAACGCGACAAGACCCGCGAAAAATCCCAGCGCAAAGGTCCAGAACCCGCCGCGCTTCTTCGTCACCGGTGGCGGCGCCGCGACCGATGACGACGGCACCACCAGCGCCTGCTCGCGCTCGATCATGCGCCGCGCAATATAGTCGGTGATCGCATCCACCATGACAGGCACGTCATGCGATTCGGCGAGCAAGGTGCGGCCGAACCTCGTGTCCTGCACGAAACGATAGATTCGCTTGTCGCGCCCCATCGCCACATGCGCCACCGAATCGATCCACAGCCGCGGCGTGTCGCCCCGGCTGATGCCACGATCAAACAGATCGACATTGGCTGGAATCTCGGCGAATAGCGGATTGAGTGCGTCGTTGAGGATTTCAAGCCGCGCGGCCTCAGCATCGCGCAGATCGATCACCACCCCACTGCGGTCGGCAGCCTCAATGCGGGCCTTCTGCAAGGCCTCGCGCAGGCGCATCGGTCCTGAGCTCTTGGAACTATCGTCTGCAGCCGGGTCCGGCATCGCGGTTAATCCCTGTTTGATGTCATTAACCTAGCAGTAACCAAAAGGGTCCGCCAAGAGCCGCAGGAACCGTCCGCCCATCCCGACCACAACATTTCGGATCGTCGCCCTGGATAAAAAAGACCCCGTCTGGGCCAGACGGGGTCGGAGTTGAGGTTGGGGCGCAAAAGCGCCTTTCCCTGGGGAATGGTAGTGATGCGAACGTCACGCCACGGTGCGGCGCGGTTCTTCCACAATCGAGAAGCGCACGTTGCAGCGATGCCGGTTCTTCTCGGAAACCTGCCGCCACATGTCCTCGGCCTCGCGGCGCGTGGCGAACGGCCCTTCAACCTGTGCAGTGCCATGCACCAGATTGTGGAAGTTCAGGGAGCGGAATTCACCGCCAACGACCCAATAATGTGTGCCGTGCATGGTAACCTCCTGTCATTCAGCAGCCTGGGAGTGCGGATTGGGCGAGAACTGCGCAGCCTCGGTCGAGTCGGCAAGCGCCGTGGTCGAACTCTGCCCGTTCGAGATCGTGGTCGAGACCAGATCGAAGTAGCCGGTGCCGACTTCGCGCTGATGCCGCGTCGCCGAGTAACCGTGCGCTTCTGAGGCGAACTCGGCCTGCTGCAGGCGTGAGTAAGCCGCCATGCCCTCGGTGCGATAGCCGCGTGCCAGCTCGAACATGCCGTGATTGAGCGAATGGAAGCCCGCCAGCGTCACGAACTGGAACTTGTAGCCCATCGCGCCGATCTCGCGCTGGAACTTGGCGATGGTCGCCTTGTCGATGTTCGCTTCCCAGTTGAAGGACGGCGAGCAGTTATAGGCGAGCATCTTGTCCGGATAGACCTTGCGCACCGCCTCGGCGAATTCCTTCGCTTCCTTGAGGTTCGGCGTCGAGGTCTCCCACCACAGCAGATCCGCATATTTCGCGAAGCTGATGCCGCGCTTGATGCAATGCGCAAGGCCTGTGCCCGGCTTGAGGCAATAGAAGCCTTCCGCCGTGCGCTCGCCGGTCAGGAACTCGCGGTCGCGCTCGTCGACATCCGAGGTGATGAGCTTGGCGCTTTCCGCATCGGTGCGCGCCATCACCAGCGAAGGCACGCCGCAGACGTCGGCCGCAAGACGGGCCGCAATCAGGTTGCGCTCATGTGCCGCGGTCGGGATCAGCACCTTGCCGCCCATGTGGCCGCACTTCTTCTCGGACGCGAGTTGGTCCTCGAAGTGAACGCCGGCCGCGCCCGCCTCGATATAGGCCTTCATGATCTCGAACGCGTTCAGCGGCCCGCCGAAACCGGCTTCGGCGTCGGCGACGATCGGCACGAACCAGTCGATCTTGGCGCCGCCCTCGGCATGCTCGATCTGGTCGGCGCGCTGGAAGGTGCGGTTGATGCGGCGCGCCAGTTCCGGGCCGGCATTCGCCGGATACAGGCTCTGGTCGGGATACATCGCGCTTGCCGTATTGGCGTCAGCCGCCACCTGCCAGCCGGACAGATAGATCGCCTGCAGGCCGGCGCGGGCCTGCTGCATTGCCTGGTTGCCGGTGACGGCGCCGAGCGAATGCACGAACGGCTCGGTCTTCAGCGACTGCCAGAGCCGGTTGGCGCCCTTTTCGGCCAGCGTATAAGCAACCGTCACCGAGCCGCGCAGACGCTCCACTTCAGCGGGGGAATAAGGGCGCTCGATACCATCGAAGCGGCCCTGGGGGGCGGGGACGAGCTGATCGAATGTCTGTGGCATATCAAATCCCATCACATTTGTTACATGGCGACGCAAAACTGAGACTCAAATACAATCAACTCAGCGGAATATCGTCCAGACAGACTGGAAATAGATCGTGCTAGCTTGTAAGAATACGACTTCGTAAGAAGTTGAATTGTAACTCTTGTAAATATCAGGCATCGCCATGGCGTCGGAATCAGGCAGAAAACTCTTCGTCGGACCGCGGTTCCGGCGTATCCGCCAACAGCTTGGGCTGTCGCAGACCCAGATTGCCGAAGGGCTGGGGCTGTCGCCGAGCTACATCAACCTGATCGAGCGCAACCAGCGTCCGGTGACGGCGCAGATTCTGCTCCGCCTTGCCGAGACCTACGACCTCGACCTGCGCGACCTTGCGACCTCGGACGAGGACCGATTCTTCGCCGAGCTCAACGAGATTTTCTCCGATCCGTTGTTTCGGCAGATCGATCTGCCGAAACAGGAATTGCGCGATCTCGCCGAACTCTGTCCCGGCGTCACGCACGCCTTGCAACGCCTCTACGCCGCCTACACCGAAGCACGGCGCGGCGAGACCATGGTGGCGGCGCAATTCGCCGACCGCAACGAGACGCCAAGCACGCGGTTCGAGGCCAATCCGATCGAACGCGTGCGCGACCTGATCGAGGCGAACCGCAACTACTTTCCCGAACTGGAAACTGCCGCGGAGACACTGCGTGACGAAATCAACGTCTCCGCGCAGGACCTGTTCGCCGCGCTGATCGAGCGCCTGCGCGAACGTCACTCGACCACGGTGCGAATCATGCCGGTGGACGTGATGCGCGAGACACTGCGGCGCTGGGACCGCCATCGCCGGCAGGTGCTGCTTTCGGAGATGGTCGATCCGGCAGGCCGCGTCTTCCAGCTTGCGATCCAGCTCGGCCTTGCCGAGTGCGGCACGCTGTTCGATTCCATCTGCAACCGCGCCGGCCCCCTCGACGACACCGCGCGGCGACTCTACCGCATCACCCTTGCCAACTACTATGCCGCAGCGGTGATGATGCCCTATCAACCGTTCCTCGCCGCCGCCGAGCAGCTTGGCTACGACCTGCAGGTGCTGGCGCGCCGCTTCAGTGCCGGCTTCGAGCAGGTCTGCCACCGTCTCACCACGCTGCAGCGGCCGAACGCGCGCGGCGTGCCGTTCTTCCTCTTGCGCGTGGACAATGCCGGCAACGTCTCGAAACGGTTTTCGTCCGGCACCTTCCCGTTCTCGAAATTCGGCGGCACCTGCCCGCTCTGGAATGTGCACTCCACTTTCGACACGCCCGACCGGCTGTTGCAGCAGGTGGTCGAACTGCCGGACGGCAGCCGCTATTTCTCGGTGGCGCAGACGCTGCGGCGTCCGGCAACGCCGTGGCCGCATCCACGGCCGCGCTTTGCCATCGGGCTTGGCTGCGAAATCCGCCATGCCTCGAAGCTGGTCTACACCAGCGGCATGGATCTCGACAAAGTCGAGGGCACGCCGATCGGGGTGAATTGCCGTCTGTGCGAGCGCGAGAATTGCAGCCAGCGCGCCGAGCCGCCGCTCACCCGCACCTTGATCCTCGACGAGAATACGCGGCGGGTGTCGTCGTTCTCGTTCTCCAGCGCGCGGGAATTATGATTTCACCGCCCTGTGCATCGATCCGCAAACATCATGGCCGGGCTTCACTCCGGCCATTCCTGTTTTACGAATCCCCACAAAGAAAAGCGTGGATGCCTGCCGCAAAACCAGCAGGACCGACACAAGAGCGACTATGATCGACGAATGATTTGAAACGGCGGATTCATGACGAAATTCATTTCAGCATCTGTTCTCGCAATCACTCTCGTCTTGACCTCTTCCGCGCTTGCCCAGCGCGGCGCGTCCTGTCACGGCGGCAAAAGCTTCGAGCAATTCCTGGCGCAACTGAAGCAGGACGCGGTCGCCGCCGGCGTCTCGCAGCGCGCGATCGCCGCAGCGTCGCCCGGCCTGGTGTACGACCAGAGCATCGTCAATCGCGACCGCGGCCAGCGCGTGTTCGGCCAGGTGTTCACCGAATTCGCCGGGCGCATGGCGGCGAATTACCGGATGGAGCAGGGCCGCGCGAAAATCAAAACCCATGCACGTGCCTTCGCACGCGCCGAAAAGGAGTATGGGGTACCGCCGGAGGTGATTGCCGCGTTCTGGGGTCTGGAAAGCGATTTCGGCGCCAACATGGGCAAGCTGCCGACGCTGCGCTCGCTGGTGTCGCTGGCCTATGACTGCCGCCGCGCCCAGATGTTTCACGACGAAACCATCGCCGCACTGAAAATCATCGATCGCGGCGACCTTGCACCGTCAGAGATGATCGGTTCATGGGCCGGCGAACTCGGGCAGACGCAGTTTCTTCCGACGCATTACTACAACTACGCCGTGGACTATGACGGCGACGGCCATCGTAACATGCTGCGCAGCGCACCGGACGTGATCGGCTCGACCGCCAACTACATCGCCACCGCTCTGAAATGGCGGCGTGGCGAACCGTGGCTGCAGGAAATTCGGGTGCCGGCGAATCTGCCGTGGGATCAGGCCGATCTCACCGTCAAGCATCCGCGTTCGCAATGGGCCGCGTGGGGCGTGACGTATGCCGACGGCCGGCCGCTGCCGAACGACAACCTCCCCGCTTCCGTGCTGCTGCCGATGGGCCGCCACGGCCCGGCCTTCCTCGCTTATCCGAATTTCGCTGCCTACACCGAATGGAATAACTCGCTAATCTATTCGACCACGGCCGCTTACCTCGCCACCCGCATCGGCGGCGCGGCGCCGATGAGGAAGCCCAGCGCTCCGGTGGCGCAACTGCCATTCAACGAGATCAAGGAATTGCAGCAGTTGCTGGCGCGGCAGGGATTCAATGTCGGCAAGATCGACGGCATCCTCGGCCAACAAAGCCGTATCGCGATCAAGACCGTGCAGAAGAAATACGGCCTGCCCGCCGATTCATGGCCAACTGCCGAACTGCTGGCGCGGATGCGCGGCCGTTGAGCACCCGGGATTTTCTGCCTCATCACATCTTGCAGGGGCGTTGAAACCCACTAGCTGGTCGGAACCATCCTGCTTGCCTTCAACCCTCTGAAAGGTTTTGCCATGTCGTTTTACGACGGTTCTGCACCGGTCTTCATCCACATGCTCACGGCGCTCTCGGGCGTGCTGGCCAAAGGCCAAGCCTATGCCGAGGCCAACAGGATCGAGCCATCGGTGTTGCTCAACGCGCGGCTGCATCCCACCATGTTTACACTGACCCGCCAGGTACAGTTGGCTTGCGATTTTTCAGGCAAGGCCTGCGCCCGCCTCGCCGGCACCGAAGTGCCTGTGATGCCGGACGACGAAACCACTTTCGAGCAGTTGCAAACGCGGATCGAGAAAGTGATCGCCAACATCAAGGCGATTCCGGCCGGCAAATATGAAGGCGCGGACACCCGCGATGTGACCTTCCCCACCGGCAAGGACAAATCCAAGACGCTGCCCGGTCAGCAGTTCTTCAATCACGTCGCTTTGCCGAATTTCTTTTTTCACTGCACGACCGCCTACGACATCCTGCGGCACAACAATGTCGAACTCGGCAAATTCGATTTCCTCGGCGTCAAGCCGTAACCGAGCTTCGCAACAGTCTACCAATTTACGACAAAAGGCCGGGAGCGATCCCGGCCTTTATCCATATGCTGTCAGCGAACCCCGTCACGCCCACCGGTTAAGGCTCGCCGTTGATGCAAGGCCACGCGACCGCGCGGCAACCAGCGTCAGGCGATCGCAGGCTCCGACCGCGTCGCAAGAAGCTGCTTGGCCATACGCTCCGCCTCACGCGCGCTCCGGAACAACTTGCCCTCAAGCTGGCGAAAACGCTCGTTCGCCGCAAAAAAACGAAAACCCGCTTTGTCGCGGACCACGATGCCCGCTGCTTCAGACTTCACTTCGATGATGTAGGTATCCGACATGACATCTCAATCCGGAAAGCATCCGGTTCCTCTTGCCGATAAACACGAAAGATCGGGAAAAGTTCCTTCAACCGGCGCGTTGTACGCCGGCGGCCATACAAACTTGAGATGTGCGCGAAACGATGTGGCGTGAGATCTGTTCGATCATCTTTGAAGGCATCATAGCTTTGCCTCTCCGCTGCGTCGTACGAGGATTCTTATAACTGATTTGCGGCGCGCGTGCGACCGTCGAATTGACGCATACAAAAAATTAGCAACGTCCATATGCCAGCGCTGTATCCCAGAGAACAAAACGAATGCTGTGCGTCATGAAGCGAAACAATTGCGTTTTGAGAAACCGCATAGCGAAGCGAATCCCTGAATCGGCGGAAGCTCTTAGCAATCATCGCGGCTTCATCCCGCTACGGTTGCACGCAACGTAAATTGCCGCGCGGACAGTCCCTGTTTTCCGGTGAAGCATTATTACTTCGCACAAACCGGGAACATGAGATTGACTCTAAAGTTCTCCGACATATTATAGAAGGCAGTTCCGAGGGGGGCTCCGGTGTGGAGCTGAGATACCGCAGTGGGTGCGGTGACCCTTTGAACCTGATCCGGGTCATGCCGGCGAAGGGACAGGGATGTACCAGAATCCAGCGTCATCGCACGCACATCAATCCGTCAGCATTATCGGCGCAGGCATCGCAGGTGCGTGGCACGCGCTGTCGTTCGCAAAGGCCGGCTTCGCGGTCACTCTATTTGATCGCGATGACGCCGGCATGACGCGAGCCACCAGCCATTTCGCCGGCGGAATGCTGGCGCCATGGTGCGAGGCCGAATCCTCCGAGCCCGTCATCACCCGTCTCGGCGCCCGCTCGCTTGATCTGTGGCGCGATGAGCTTCCCGAGACGCCGTTCAACGGCTCGCTGGTGATTGCGCACCCGCGCGACCGCGCCGATTTCGACCGCTTCGCTCGCCTCACCAGCGAACATGACCGCCTCGATACCGCCGCCATCGCCGCGCTGGAGCCTTCGCTCGAAGGGCGCTTCCACGATGCGCTGTTCTTCGCCAAGGAAGGTCATGTCGAGCCGCGCCACGTGCTGCCGAAACTGCATGCCAGGCTCACCGCCGCCGGCGGCACCATCAAATTCCAGACCGAGTGCGACCCTGACGAATTGGCGCAGGAGTCGAACCTGGTGATCGATTGCCGCGGCCTTGCCGCGCGCGACAAGTTTCCCGAACTGCGCGGCGTCAAGGGTGAGATGATCATCGTCCATACCGACGAGGTCGCGCTGTCGCGCCCAGTGCGGCTGATGCATCCGCGCTGGCCGCTCTATGTCATTCCGCGCGACGACCATCATTTCATGATCGGCGCCACCTCGATCGAAAGCGAAGACGATCGCGTCAGCGTGCGCTCGGCGCTGGAATTGCTCTCAGCCGCCTACGCGGTGCATCCGGCATTCGGCGAAGCGCGTATTGTCGAGATCGGCGCGGGCCTGCGCCCCGCTCTGCCCGACAACCTGCCGCGCATCGAGATCGAGAAATCGAAAATTTCCGTCAACGGGCTTTATCGCCACGGCTTCCTGCTGGCGCCGGCGCTGGCGGAGCTGACGCTGAACTACGTGCAGCGCGGCGAGATCGACAACGAGGTAATGCAATGTTCGTGACCGTCAACGGCGAACGCCGCAAGGTCAGCGCCACGCGCATCGACGCGCTGCTGGCCGAGCTCGACTACCACGGCACCCATGTCGCGGTGGCCGTGAACTATGACGTGGTGCCGCGCGCCCGCTGGGCGGAAACTCCGCTCAAGGACGACGACGCTGTTGAAATCCTGACGCCCCGGCAGGGGGGATGATGATGACGCAAAGCACTGTGAAATTCTACGACAAGGAATTCTCCTCGCGCCTGCTGATCGGTACGGCGCTCTATCCGTCGCCGAAGATCATGCAGGATTCGATCCGCGCCGCCGGCAGCGAGATCGTCACCGTATCGGTGCGGCGCGAAACGGCGGGCGGCAAGACCGGCGATGCGTTCTGGTCGCTGATCCGCGAGTTGCACGTCACCGTGCTGCCCAACACCGCCGGCTGCAAGAGCGTGCGCGAGGCTGTCACCACCGCGCAACTCGCGCGCGAACTGTTCGGCACCTCGTGGGTCAAGCTCGAGGTGATCGCCGACAACGAAACGCTGCAGCCCGACGTGGTCGGTCTCGTCGAAGCGGCCGGCATCCTGATCAAGGACGGCTTCGAGGTGTTTCCGTATTGCACCGAGGATCTGTCGGTTGCGCAACGTCTGGTCGATGCCGGTTGCCGCGTGGTGATGCCATGGGCCTCCCCGATCGGCAGCGCGCGCGGCATCGTCAATCGCGATGCGCTCAAGCTGCTGCGTGCCCGCCTGCCCGATATCACGCTGGTGGTTGATGCCGGCCTTGGCGCGCCAAGCCACGCCGCGCAGGCGCTAGAACTCGGCTTCGACGCCGTGCTGCTCAACACCGCTGTCGCCAAGGCCGCCGATCCGGTGGCGATGGCGAAGGCGTTCCGTCTCGCGGTCGATGCCGGCCGATCAGGCTTTGAAGCCGGCCTGATGGACGCACGCGATTTTGCCTCCCCGTCAACCCCTGTCGTTGGGACACCGTTCTGGCATGCCGTATCCTGATCGCTTTTATCCTGTCGTCGACAGCGTCGCGTGGGTCGTCCGGCTTGCAAAACTAGGTGCCGGCACCGTGCAGCTTCGCGCCAAGAATCTCGGCGAGGCCGAAGCCAAGCAGCTCGTGCGCGACGCGCTCGCCGCCGTGGCCGGCACGCCGACAAAGCTCGTCGTCAACGACTACTGGCAGGCGGCGATCGATTGCGGCGCGCAGCATCTGCATCTCGGCCAGGAAGATCTTGCGACTGCCGATATTCCGGCGATCCGCCGCGCCGGTCTTACCCTTGGCCTGTCCACGCATGACGAGACCGAGCTCGACAACGCCCTGCAGCACAAGCCGGACTATGTGGCGCTCGGCCCGATCTATGAGACCACGCTGAAGAAGATGCGGTTCGCGCCGCAAGGCCTCGAGCGCATCACCGCCTGGAAGCTGCGGATCGGCGACATGCCGCTGGTTGCGATCGGCGGCATCAAGCTCGAACAGGCCGCGGCGATCTTCGCCGCCGGCGCCAATTCCATCGCCGTCGTCAGCGACGTCACCATGAATTCCGATCCGGACGCGCGGGTGCGCGCCTGGCTCGGTCAATATTCGCAAGCCGCCTGAGATTGCATGAGCCGGCCCAATTGGACCGCGCTGAAGAGAGTTTAGAGGAGAGACGCCATGAACATCCGCTCCAATCCCGATACCACGCTTCCCGCCGTCACCACGGGCGGGCTGCCCTCCTCGCGCAAGATCTATTCGACGCCGGACACCGCGCCGGATCTGCGCGTGCCGCTGCGCGAGATCATCCTGTCGGAAGGCGCGGGCGAGCCGAACCTGCCGGTGTATGACACCTCGGGCCCCTACACCGATCCGAACGTCATCATCGACGTCAACGCCGGCCTGGCACGCACCCGCGTGCAGTGGGTGAAGGAGCGCGGCGGCGTCGAGGAATATGAAGGCCGCCAGATCAAGCCGGAGGACAACGGCAATGTCGGCGCCGCTCATGCCGCGGCCGCCTTCAAGGCCTATCACAAGCCGTTGCGCGGTGTCGGCGACGCCCCGATCACCCAGCTCGAATTCGCCCGCGCCGGCATCGTCACCAAGGAGATGATCTACGTCGCCGAGCGCGAGAATCTGGGCCGCAAGAAGATGCTGGAGCGCGCGGAAGGCACGCTGACCGACGGCGAGAGCTTCGGCGCCGCGGTGCCGGCCTTCATCACCCCCGAATTCGTGCGCGACGAGATCGCCAAGGGCCGCGCCATCATTCCGTCGAACATCAACCACGCCGAACTCGAGCCGATGATCATTGGCCGCAACTTCCTGGTGAAGATCAACGCCAATATCGGCAACTCGGCGGTCACCTCCTCCGTCGAGGAGGAAGTGGACAAGATGGTGTGGGCGATCCGCTGGGGCGCCGACACCGTGATGGACCTGTCCACCGGCCGCAACATCCACACCACCCGTGAATGGATCCTGCGTAACTCGCCGGTGCCGATCGGCACCGTGCCGATCTATCAGGCCCTGGAGAAGTGCAACGGTGACCCGGTCAGGCTGACCTGGGAGCTCTACAAGGACACGCTGATCGAGCAGTGCGAACAGGGCGTCGACTATTTCACCATCCACGCTGGCGTGCGCCTGCCCTACATCCACCTCACCGCGAACCGCGTCACCGGCATCGTCTCGCGCGGCGGCTCGATCATGGCGAAATGGTGCCTTGCGCATCACCAGGAGAGCTTCCTCTACACCCACTTCGACGAGATCTGCGACATCATGCGTCGCTATGACGTCTCGTTCTCGCTGGGCGACGGCCTGCGTCCGGGCTCGATCGCGGACGCCAACGACCGCGCGCAGTTCGCCGAGCTGGAGACGCTGGGCGAGTTGACGCAGATCGCCTGGAAGAAGGGCTGCCAGGTGATGATCGAAGGCCCCGGCCATGTGCCGATGCACAAGATCAAGATCAACATGGACAAGCAGCTCAAGGAGTGCGGCGAAGCACCGTTCTACACCCTCGGACCGCTGACCACCGACATCGCGCCGGGCTACGACCACATCACCTCCGGCATCGGTGCGGCCATGATCGGCTGGTTCGGCTGCGCCATGCTCTGCTACGTCACGCCGAAGGAGCATCTCGGCCTGCCGAACCGCGACGACGTCAAGACCGGCGTCATCACCTACAAGATCGCGGCCCATGCCGCGGACCTCGCCAAGGGCCATCCCGCGGCGCAGCTTCGCGACGATGCGCTCTCTCGCGCGCGGTTCGAATTCCGTTGGCAGGATCAGTTCAACCTCGGTCTCGATCCCGACACCGCGATGGCTTTCCACGACGAGACGCTGCCGAAGGACGCGCACAAGGTCGCGCATTTCTGCTCGATGTGCGGTCCGAAGTTCTGCTCGATGAAGATCACGCAGGACGTGCGCGACTACGCCGCCACGCTCGGCGACAACGAGAAGGCCGCGCTCTATCCGGAGGTCGCGCAAGCCGGCATGAAGCAGATGTCGGAGAAGTTCAACGCCCTCGGCCAGCAGGTCTATGTCGACGCCGGCCAGATCCCGACGCCACGCCCCGCCGCGCTGGAGACGGAATCCGGCCACGCAGCCCGCAACGCCGCGCTGGTGAAGGAGAGCAACAAGGCGTTGTGACGCACGCGCGTCTCACTCCACGATGTCATGCCCGGAGTTCACGCTCCGGGTATCCATCTCAAGACAAAGCCGGGCCAATGCCCGGCTTTTTAGTTGCGAAATTTTTGCAGGACATGTTGGACTGCAGCGTCGATTTGGGCTCGATTCCGCTCAATCTCGGACGCGATAATGTTTGCCCTTTGTGGCGAGATAAATCTGCCTTCTTGGCAGTCAAAGATCGCGCCGCCTGTGGCTCTCGCATACGACGAGGCAGCCATGCCGGCATTGACGTCTGCACCCCACCGGAACGCCAGCACGTGAGCGAAATTGCTGAAGTCCATATCGGGATAAGTTCTGATGAGATCGAGCTTATTCCAATGGTCGCACTCAAATGAGGTGGCATGGCCTTGGAGCCATACAGGCACCGCACCCTTTACGTCTGCCAGCGGCCTTTCCGCCGACAAGCGTAGTGGATGACGATCATTGTCGAGTGACTCTTGCCATGCCTCGATGGATTCGAGCCGCCGCTCAGAAAGAACATAGAGCTCCATAGACATCTCAAATGCCCTCCACGCATGCACCAGCACGTCGCTTGTGCTCATGCAGGACTCGCCGCAGAATATTCTTTCAAGATATACCTTGAACAGCGGCATGAACCTTCCGCATTCTCGGCGCGACTCATAGATGATGACGGAGGCACTTGTGAACCGATTGCAGCAATTCATTCTTGCCGCCGCAGGCATTGCTCTGTGCATTCCCGCGATCTCAGATCCGGCGGCAGCGCAGACCAAATCGGCGGTCGAGAAAATCAACGCCTATGTCGGCTGCATCAACCGCCTGTCGTCGCGCGCCTATGATTCCCGCTCGCGCTATTTCAGTTGGGCGCAGAAAAGCGGCCCTACCGGCAAGGAACGGATCATCTACGGCACCTACACCATCTACGACACATCGGATTGCCGGAAGAACGTCGAGAAGGCCAACGCTCTGGAACCGCGCGACGCCGAGCTCGAAGCGGCCGCCTCGGCCTATGCGGAGGCTGTCTCCAGGCTCGAGCCGCTGCTGAAGGAAGCCGACGACTACTATACGCAGGAAAACTACAAGGACGACAAGATGGCCAAGGGCAAGGCGCTGCACCCGCGGCTGGTCGCCGCGTGGGATGCCTTCGCCAGCGCCGACAAGAAGCTGCGCGCCGGTGTCGAAATCATCAATGACAAACGCGCGGTGGAACGGCTTGCCGAGATCGAGAGCAAGGAAGGCCGCAAGCTGCATTATCACGTCGAGGCGCTGATGATCGAGGCCAAGCGGGTGCTGCGCGCGCAGGACAACGACAAGCCCGATCTTGCCGCGATCACGCGAGCGCTGAATGACTATGAAGCCGCGGTCAAGGCCGCCGAAGAAGCCTCCGGCAAGGATGGCGACAGCAAGGTCGGCTCCATCTTCCTCAGCAACGCCAAATCGTATCTGACGACAGCCAAGCAGCTCATGCGCCGCATCCGGGACAAAACTCCGTATAGCCAGGGTGACAGGATGATGCTCAATGCCGGAAGCGGCTGGATGGTGGAAGGCTCGCCACAGCGGCTGCTGCGCGACTACAACCAGTTGATCGAGGGCTACAATCGGGGCGCCAGGATCTAATCCGCTGTGCGGAGACTGATCACGTCCTACAATGCAAAAAACAAAGGCCGGGCGTTGCCCGGCCTTTTTATTAGCTCATAAGAGCCATCGCTCTTATCTCATCGTGATCGCAAGACCGCTCAGGTCGGCATTGGCCATCAGGCCGGTCTGCCGCCCGGACAATTCCAGCACTGCGCCTTTCTGGTTGGTGAGGACGATCGCCCGCGCCCCGCCGCCAATGGCCAAGCCCGCGCCCGCTGCGCCGTAAACCCCGGCAACGTCGGAGGGACGGTTGATATTGCGGACCCGGCCGCGCAGCACCGTCTTCGATCCGCCGAACACCAGCCCGTAGTCCAGCCCGCCGGTGGACAGTGCATAGCTTCGGCCGCGGAAGTTGAGCGTGCCGCTTCCGCCGGAGCCGCCGATGAACCAGCCGGCTTTATAGATGGTCAACGTCACCGTGCCGCTATCGGCATTGGCGGCAGACGACAGGCCGATGCCGGCAAGAGCAACCAGGGCAATCAGCGAAGTGCGGATAGCGGATGACAAGGACATGGGGTTCTCCCTCGATCGTGCAGGTGTGTTGACGCAAACGGATCAATGCTGATTCGAGCGAAAGTGTAGCACGGCGCACGAACTCTCTTTGGTCCTGCCGCTGATGTCGGAGACCATCCGCAACGCCCCGGACGACAGTGATAAGTCCGGAGTCCACAGCTACTAGACTCAAATTCTGTCGCCGCGTCCGGCTTTGTTGCCTGTCAGGCGCCGGCACCCACAACTGCGGCCAATGGTTAGAACCAGAGATATTCCGGCTCCGGTTCCTTAACCTTATACCGTGGGGGGTGTGGCGACCCCCTACATCGCGCAGTAGCCTGACCTTGGCCCGGTGGCGGAAACGTCTACGCGGGAGCTGTGCAAAGCTTTTCATCCTGGTTCGAGTCCAGGCCGGGCCTCCAATTCCCTTTCGCCCAGACCGCGGTCACCTACCCGGCGGCGAAACAAAAGCTCGGGAATACCTCAAAATTGGCGGTTAATTGGGGGTAAAAGCCTTTCAACGTTTCGGAATCTGGTCTAAAGACACCTCGCGCGCCGGGGAACACCTCGCGCACGGTTCAAAGGACGCGCGGTTGCGCGTCCTTTTTTTATGCCGTTTCCGACGCTTCCTGCCCAAGTGACTGCATGCCAAAACGTACAGATATCTCGACGATCCTCATCATCGGCGCCGGCCCCATCGTGATCGGACAAGCTTGCGAGTTCGATTATTCGGGCACCCAGGCGGTCAAGGCGCTGAAGGAGGAAGGTTACCGGGTGGTCCTGGTGAATTCCAACCCGGCCACCATCATGACCGACCCCGAACTGGCCGATGCCACCTATATCGAGCCGATCACTCCCGAAATCGTCGCCAAGATCATCGAGAAGGAACGCCACGTGAAGCCGGGCGGCTTCGCGCTGCTGCCGACCATGGGCGGACAGACCGCGCTGAACTGCGCGCTGTCGCTGCGCAAGCAGGGCACGCTGGAAAAGTTTGACGTCGAGATGATCGGCGCGACCGCCGATGCGATCGACAAGGCGGAAGACCGCCAGCTTTTCCGCGAGGCGATGACCAAGATCGGGCTCGAGACGCCGAAATCGCGGCTCGCCAATGCATCCGTGATGAAGAAGGCCGACCGTAACGCTTATCTTGCCGAACGCGAGAAGCTCTCCGGCGACAAGCTCGCCGACTACGAGCGGCAATGGCTGCTCGGCGAGAACGATCGGCAGAAGCGTTACCAGCAGCAGGCGATGGCCGAAGCGCTGATGGCGCTGTCGGAGATCGGCCTGCCCGCGATCATCCGCCCGTCCTTCACCATGGGCGGCACCGGCGGCGGCATCGCTTACACTCGCGAAGAATTTCTCGACATCATCGAGCGCGGCCTCGATGCCTCGCCGACCAACGAAGTGCTGATCGAAGAGTCGGTGCTCGGCTGGAAAGAATTCGAGATGGAGGTTGTCCGCGACAAGAAGGACAACTGCATCATCGTCTGCTCGATCGAGAACGTCGATCCGATGGGCGTGCACACCGGCGATTCCATCACCGTTGCACCGGCGCTGACGCTGACCGACAAGGAATACCAGATCATGCGCGACGCCTCTCTGGCGGTGCTGCGCGAGATCGGCGTCGAGACCGGCGGCTCCAACGTGCAGTTCGGCGTCAATCCGGCCGACGGGCGCATGGTCGTGATCGAAATGAACCCGCGCGTGTCGCGCTCCTCCGCGCTGGCCTCGAAAGCCACTGGTTTTCCGATCGCCAAGGTCGCGGCCAAGCTCGCGGTCGGCTACACGCTCGACGAGATCGCCAACGACATCACCGGCGGCGCGACGCCCGCGTCGTTCGAGCCGACCATCGATTACGTCGTCACGAAAATCCCACGCTTTGCCTTCGAGAAATTCCCCGGCGCCTCCACCACGCTGACCACGTCGATGAAGTCGGTCGGCGAAGTGATGGCGATCGGCCGCACCTTCCAGGAAAGCCTGCAGAAGGCCCTGCGCGGCCTGGAGACTGGTCTTACCGGCCTTGATGAAATCGAGATCGAAGGTCTTGGCCAGGGCGACGACAAGAACGCCATCCGCGCCGCGCTCGGCACCCCGACGCCCAGCCGGATTCTGCAGGTCGCGCAGGCGATGCGGCTCGGCTGGTCGAACGAGGAGATTTTCAACTCGTGCAAGATCGACCCGTGGTTCCTTGCCGAAATGCGCGGCATCATCGACGCCGAGCAGAAGATCAAGACGCACGGCCTGCCGCAGAACGCCTTCGCGATGCGCCAGATCAAGGCGATGGGGTTCTCCGATGCCCGCCTTGCCGTGCTCGCCGGCAAAAGCGAAGACGAGGTCAAAACGGCACGCCGCGCGCTCGGCGTGCGCCCAGTGTTCAAGCGCATCGACACCTGCGCCGCCGAATTCGCCTCGCCCACCGCTTATATGTATTCGACTTATGAGACGCCGTTTGCCGGCGGCGTCGCCGATGAAAGCGCGCCGTCCGGCAAGAACAAGGTCGTCATTCTCGGCGGCGGCCCGAACCGCATCGGCCAAGGCATCGAGTTCGATTATTGCTGCTGCCATGCGTGCTTCTCGCTGCATGACGCCGGATACGAGACCATCATGGTCAACTGCAATCCGGAAACCGTCTCGACCGACTACGACACCGCGGACCGGCTCTATTTCGAGCCGCTCACCGCCGAGGACGTGCTCGAAATCATCGATACCGAACGCTCCAACGGCAAGCTGCACGGCGTCATCGTGCAGTTCGGCGGCCAAACGCCGCTGAAGCTGGCGCATGCGCTGCAGGCGAATGGCGTGCCGATCCTCGGCACCTCACCCGACGCCATCGATCTTGCCGAAGACCGCGACCGCTTCAAGCGCGTGCTCGACCAATTGCATCTCAAGCAGCCGAAGAACGGCATCGCCTACTCGGTCGAACAGGCGCGCCTCGTCGCTGCCGATCTCGGCCTGCCGCTTGTCGTGCGTCCGTCTTACGTGCTCGGCGGCCGCGCGATGCAGATCATCCGTGAGGAAAACCAGCTCGGAGACTACCTGCTCGGCACCTTGCCCGAACTGGTGCCGGCCGACGTCAAGGCGCGCTATCCCAACGACAAGACCGGTCAGATCAACACCGTGCTCGGCAAGAACCCGCTGCTGTTCGACCGCTATCTGTCGGACGCCACTGAAGTCGATGTCGATTGCCTGTGCGACGGCAAGGATACTTTCGTGGTCGGCATCATGGAGCACATCGAGGAAGCCGGCATCCATTCAGGCGACTCGGCCTGCTCGCTGCCGCCGCATTCGCTCGACAGTGACATGATCGCGGAGCTCGAGCGCCAGACCCGCGAGCTTGCGCTCGGCCTCAATGTGGTCGGCCTGATGAACGTGCAGTACGCGATCAAGGACGGTGAGATCTACGTTCTCGAGGTCAATCCGCGCGCCTCACGCACGGTGCCGTTCGTCGCCAAGGTGGTCGGCCTTCCGGTCGCCAAGATCGCGGCGCGCATCATGGCCGGCGAGAAGCTGGCAGACTTCAAGCTCGCACCGCGCAAGCTCGGCCATATCGGAGTCAAGGAATCCGTGTTCCCGTTTGCCCGATTCCCGGGCGTCGACACGGTGCTTGGCCCGGAGATGAAATCGACCGGCGAGGTGATGGGTATCGACACCTCGTTCGCCAAGGCTTTCGCCAAGAGCCAGCTCGGCGGCGGCACGCGAGTCCCGCACAAGGGCACCGTGTTCGTCTCGGTGCGCGAGGATGACAAGGAACGCATCCTGGATGCGGCACGAATCCTGTCCCAACTCGGTTTCAAGGTGATCGCAACCTCGGGAACCCAGCGTTTTCTGTCGGATAACGGGATCCCGAGCGAGAAGATCAACAAGGTGCTGGAAGGCCGGCCCCACATCGTCGATGCCATCACCAACGGCGAGGTTCAGCTCGTCTTCAATACCACCGAGGGCCCCCAGGCCCTGGCCGACAGCCGTTCGTTGCGACGCGCTGCCCTCTTGCATAAAGTCCCGTACTACACCACTCTTTCAGGCGCCGTGGCGGCCACGCAGGGTATCCGGGCCTATCTGGGCGGCGACCTCGAGGTCCGGACACTGCAAGGGTATTTTTCCGGTTTCTGACGATCGCCGGTCTTAAGGGACCCTCGATCTCAGTTCGCCAGGCGCGAAGGAACCGGCCGCTCGAGAGGTTGTTGCTCATCGGCTCGATGCTCCCAAGGCATTCGGGCGGATGAGAATTTTTTCGTGCCGATGGTGCCGCCGCTCCGGCTCCACAAGGGCAAGGACGAGGAAGAATGGTTGAAAAAGTGCCGATGACGCTGGCGGGACATGCCGCTCTGGAAGAGGAATTGAAGCAGCGCCAGTCGGTCGAGCGCCCGCGGATCGTCGAATTGATCGCCGAAGCCCGCTCGCATGGCGACCTGTCGGAAAACGCCGAATATCACGCGGCAAAAGAGCAGCAGTCCCATAACGAGGGCCGCATCGCGGAGCTCGAGGACAAGCTCGCGCGCGCGGACATCATCGATGTCTCGAAACTGTCGGGCGACACCATCAAGTTCGGCGCAACCGTCACGCTGATCGACGAGGACACCGACAAGAAAGCGATCTGGCAGATCGTCGGCGACACCGAGGCCGATGCCAAGAAGGGCCGCATCTCGATCTCCTCTCCGCTCGCGCGCGCGCTGATCGGCAAGAAGAAAGGCGCTTCCGTCGAAGTCGTCGCGCCCGGCGGCGCCAAGGCTTACGAGATCGCCAAGGTGGACTGGAAGTAAGATCGTCCGACCGGATTTTGACAGATGGCCGGGCCTCGCCCCGGCCATTTTTATGGCGGTCGATACGCAAGCCATGTTCGCGAGACTATCATGCGAGTGTTCCGGATCATCCTGATCGCGATTGCAGCCGCGATCGCCATGGGACTTCCGCCGGCAACGGCGGAGGATTCAGCCTTACCTGCGCAGCCCGCATCAACGGAGCGCGCCGTTCAGGCCGATCAGCCCAATTGCGCCCAATGGACTGACGAGTGCGTCAATTGTACGCGGGGCACTGCCGACGCCGCGCCGGTCTGCTCAAACATCGGCATGGCCTGCCAACCCAAATCGATTCGCTGTCTTGCGGCTGCACCCGCGCAAGAGCAATCACAGCCCAAATAATTCTAATGTCAGAGCCCGCCTGACGTGCACATTTCGCTCGCACCGCCATTGCGGATGCGTAAGCTGATTGCTGCTTTTGAATAAAACGTGCTTGTCCGGTGTTTCAACGTTTCGTGATCCACTCGCCAAGCATTTTGTTGCTAGCGAAGAGGCTATGATTTTCTCAACACGGGAGTTCGCATGGCCATTGAAACAACCTTGAATGCCTGGGCGCCGCGCATGCTCAGCGTGCTGCGCATCTTCGCCGGTCTGGAATTGCTCCAGCATGGCACGGGCAAGATTCTCGGCTTTCCTGCCGTTCCTGCATTCGCCAATACCCAGATGACATCGCTGTCGGGCATCGGCGGCTTGATCGAACTGATTGGCGGCGCGCTCTTCATCCTCGGCCTGTTTACCCGGCCTGTCGCCTTCATCCTGTCGGGCTTCACCGCTGCGGCCTATTTCATCGCCCATGCGTCGAAGAGCTTTTACCCGATCCTGAATGGCGGCGAACTGGCCGCGCTTTACTGCTTTGTTTTCCTCTATTTCGTGTTTTCCGGACCGGGACCGTGGAGCGTCGACGCCGCTCGCGGACAGGCCTGATCAGCACCAGAAATATTGGACACAGCACTATCCGACCCACAGCCGCGCCGCTGGCCACCGCCACGGCGCGGTTTTTCTATCGGCATGAGATTTACAGCTTCAGCCTTTCGCGCGAGAGCGTCAGCCTTGCGGCATCTTCAGTTCGAGCGGCACCGCCGGCGCATATTTTGAATTATGCAGCACCAGCGAGGTGCGGACGTTCTGCACATGCGGCGCAGCCGTCAGATGCGAGACGAAATCCTGAAACGTCGCCATGTCCGGCGCGACGCATTTGAGGATGAAATCCACCTCGCCCGACAGCATCCAGCATTCGCGCACCAAAGGCTGACTGCGGACGAAGTCCTCGAACGCCCGCAGATCAGCGTCCGCCTGGCTCGACAAATGAACCGCGGCGAACACGGTGACATCGAAGCCGAGCGTGCCCGGATCGAGCAATCCACGGTACCCCTGAATATAGCCCTCATCCTCCAGCGCCCGGACCCGGCGCAGGCATGGCGGCGGCGAGATGCCCACCCGCTTAGCCAGCTCCACATTGGTGATGCGGCCATCCTCCTGGATCTCATGGAGAATCTTCAGATCGATTTCATCAAGCTCTTTCACCAGCCCGCTCGCTATCCCGAATCCGCGCCTTGATCCGGTCGTTTTAGCCACCAGCCACAGCTTGCGCAATTTTATTGCGCGGTTTGTAACCACCCGTGTTCGCTGGGGAAAATTGTTCCAAGCGGGTTGCAAATCTTGCATGGCTGCAAAGATGCCCTAGATTGGGTGCTGGGACAGTTCTCGACGCGACGGCGCCGTTTTCTCAGGCGACCCCGCTCCCTTGCGCTAACGAATTTTCTCAATCAGATCAAAGGGTCGATTATGACCGCGCCCACTCACGCCAAGGTTGTCATCATCGGCTCCGGTCCGGCCGGCTACACCGCCGCCATTTACGCCGCGCGCGCGATGCTGGAGCCGATCCTGATCCAGGGCATCCAGCCCGGCGGGCAGCTCACCATCACCACCGACGTGGAGAACTACCCGGGCTTCGCCGATGTCATCCAGGGCCCTTGGCTGATGGAGCAGATGGAGAAGCAGGCGACCCATGTCGGCACGCGGATCGTGACCGATCACGTCAACAAGCTGGAGCTCGGGCAGCGCCCCTTCCGTATCACCTGCGACTCCGGCGACGTCTATCTTGCGGAGGTCGTTATTCTCGCGACCGGCGCGCAGGCGCGCTGGCTCGGCCTGCCGTCCGAAGAGAAGTTCAAGGGCTTCGGCGTCTCGGCCTGCGCCACCTGCGATGGCTTCTTCTATCGCAACAAGAACGTCATGGTGGTCGGCGGCGGCAACACTGCCGTCGAGGAGGCGCTCTACCTCACCAACCATGCCTCGTCGGTGACGCTGGTGCATCGCCGTGACAGCCTGCGCGCCGAACGCATCCTGCAGGACCGGCTGTTCAACCATCCTAAGATCAAGGTGGTGTGGGACAGCGAGATCGAGGAGATCTGCGGCAGCGCGGACCCGACGAAAGTCACGCATGTCCGCCTGAAGAATCTCAAGACCGGCGCGATCACCGAGCAAACCACCGATGGTGTTTTTATCGCGATCGGACACGCGCCGGCGACCGAACTTGTGGTCGGCCAGCTTGCACTTAAACCGTCGGGCTATGTCCAGGTCGCGCCGCATTCGACGGCGACCTCGGTGCCCGGCGTGTTCGCGGCGGGCGACGTCGCGGACGAGACCTATCGACAGGCGGTGACGGCGGCCGGGCTCGGCTGCATGGCCGCGCTGGAAGCGGAACGGTTCATCGCCGCGCACGCGAGCGATCGCGCGGCGGCTGAGTAATCATGGGACGGACGCGGGACGGAATGGCCGACATGGATTGGGACAAGCTGAAGGTTTTCCATGCCGCGGCAGAAGCGGGCAGCTTCACGCATGCCGGCGAGCAGCTTGGGCTGTCGCAATCGGCGGTGTCGCGGCAAGTGAGCGCGCTGGAGCAGGAATTATCGGTGTCGCTGTTTCACCGCCATGCCCGCGGCTTGATCCTCACCGAGCAGGGCGACCTGCTGTTCCGCACGGCGCATGACGTCTTCATGCAACTGCAGGCGGCACGGGCAAAACTGACCGACAGCCGGGAGCGGCCGAGCGGCGACCTCAAGGTCACGACAACGCCCGGCCTCGGCATCAACTGGCTGATCCCCCGCCTTGGCGAATTCACCACGCTCTATCCGGAAATCCGGATCTCGATGATGGTGACGGACGAGGAACTCGACCTGTCGATGCGCGAGGCGGACGTCGCCATTCGTACGCGCAAGCCAACGCAACCTGATCTGATCCAGCGTAAGCTGTTCTCGCTCGGCTTCCATGCCTATTGCTCGCCGGAATATGCCAAGCGTTTCGGCACGCCGCGCACGCTCGACGAACTCGACGATCATCGTCTGATTATCCTGACCGACATCAACGCTCCGCAGCACCTGCAGAACCGGACCTGGCTGATCGAGGCCGGCCGGAACGGCTCCGGCCCGCGCGAGCCGTTTTTCAAGGTCAACAATGTGCTGGGTCTGGTGCGTGCCTGCCAGCAGGGCCTCGGCATCGCCGCCCTGCCCGACTATCTGGTCGAGGACACCAATCGCCTGATCCAGCTTTTCGGCGAAGCCGACTCGATTCAACTCGATACGTATTTCGTCTATCCGGAAGAATTGAAGACGGTCGCCCGCGTTCAGGTGTTCCGTGACTTTATTGTGAGCAAGGCTCAGCGCTGGCCCTCGTAGCGAGCGGTTGCCGCGCCCGCATGACTGACATGCTCAACCGGCGCTTGCCTGCATTCCTGTTCGCGGCTGATACTTTCCGTGTGCTGAGGCCTCGCCACAACTGTCCCCCTCCTCCAGGGCGTGGCGCTCGGCACCCTTCTTGGAAGGTGATTGTGTTGACCGATCAGGGTCGAAACTAAAGAGCCGGGCGCATAGCCCGGCTTTTTTCTTGGACGATCGGTTCCAGCCTAGCTCAGCCGAACGTTCGACAGCCGCAAGGCGTTGCCGATCACGCTGATCGAGGACAGCGCCATCGCCGCCGCGCCGATCATCGGTGACAGCAGCAATCCAAACAGCGGATAGAGCACGCCGGCCGCAATCGGAACGCCCGCCGCATTATAGATAAACGCGAAGGCCAGATTCTGGCGTATATTGCTCATGGTCGCGAGCGACAGCTCACGGGCATGGACCAGACCGATCAGATCGCCGCGCAGCAAGGTGATGCCCGCGCTCTCGATCGCCGCGTCGGTGCCGCCCCCCATCGCAATGCCGACATCGGCGGCCGCCAGCGCCGGCGCATCGTTGATGCCGTCGCCCGCCATGGCGACACGGCGGCCCTGTTGCTGCAAATGCTGCACCACCGCACTCTTGCGATCCGGCAACACATCGGCTTCGACGTCCTCGATGCCGAGTTGCGCCGCGACGGCGCGCGCCGTCGTCACATTGTCGCCGGTCAGCATCACAATGCGCAGACCTTCCTGCCGGAGCAGATCGAGTGCCCGCTTCGCTCCGTCCTTGATCGGGTCGGCGATCGCGATGACGCCAGCAATACGGCCATCGACCGCCACGTAGATCGCGGTCGCGCCGGACCCTCGCTGGGTCTCGGCAGCCGCATCCATCTCTCCTGTCTCGATCCGCAATTGCTGCATCAGCACGGCATTGCCGAGCGCGACCTTCTTTCCGCCAACCACGCCGATCGCACCCTTGCCGGACGGTGAATCGAAGTCCCGCACCTCTTCCAGTGCCAGCTTGCGCTCCTTGGCCGCATTGAAAATAGCCAAGGCCAGAGGATGCTCGCTGGCGCGCTCGACACTTGCGGCAAGCCGCAGCACCTCGTTCTCGTCGAAGCCCTGCGCCGCGATGATGGCGACCACCTTCGGCTTGCCCTCGGTCAGGGTGCCGGTCTTGTCGATCACCAGCGTGTCGACGCGCTCCATGCGCTCCAGCGCCTCGGCGTCGCGCACCAGCACGCCGGCACGCGCACCCCGGCCGACACCCACCATGATCGACATCGGCGTCGCGAGCCCCAGCGCGCAGGGACAGGCGATGATGAGAACCGTGACCGCGGCGACAAGGGCGAACGAGAAACGCGGTTCGGGCCCGAAGATCGCCCAGGCCGCGAACGCCAGCACGGCTGAGGCGATCACCGCCGGCACGAACCATCCCGAGACATAGTCCGCCAGACGCTGGACCGGCGCGCGCGAGCGCTGCGCCTTCGCCACCAGATCAACGATGCGGGCCAGCATGGTATCGCGTCCGACCTTCTCGGTGCGGATCACCAGCGCGCCGCTCTGGTTGAGCGTGCCGCCAATCACCTGCGCTCCAACGGCCTTCGCCACCGGCATCGATTCACCCGTGACCATCGATTCATCGACATATGAGTGGCCGTCGCTCACGACGCCATCGATCGGGATTGCCTCTCCGGGCCGTACGCGAAGCATGTCGCCGACCGCGATAAGATCGATCGCGACGTCTTCCTCGCCATGCGGGCCGATGCGCCGTGCCGTCTTCGGCGCAAGGCCAAGCAGCGCGCGGATCGCGCCCGAGGTCCGCTCGCGTGCACGCAATTCCAGCACCTGCCCGAGCAGCACCAGAACGGTGATGACCATCGCCGATTCGAAATAGACCGCAACCGCGCCATGGGCATCGCGGAAGGCGTCCGGGAAAAGCTGCGGCGCAACGGTCGCGACCACGCTGTAGAGATAAGCGATGCCGACGCCCATCGCGATCAGCGTGAACATGTTGAGATGACCGGTGACGACCGAACGCCATCCGCGTTCGAAGAACGGTGCACCAGCCCACAGCACCACCGGAGTCGCGAGCGCAAACGACAGCCAGTTGATCCAGGTCATCGGCAGAAAATGGAGACCAAAGACATGCGCGCTCATCTCGAGCACGAATACCGGCAGGGTCAGCGCAAGACCGATCCAGAACCGGCGCTTCATGTCGATCAATTCGGGATCGGGTTTGTCGTCGAGCGAAACTGTTTCCGGCTCCAGCGCCATGCCGCATTTCGGACAACTGCCCGGCCCGATCTGCCGGACCTCGGGATGCATCGGACAGGTGTAGACCGCTCCGGGAATGACCGGCTCCGGCTCTTGTTTCGGCGCCAGATACTTCTCCGGATCGGCTTCAAAGCGGGTGCGGCAGCGCTCGCCGCAGAAGAAATATTCCTGGCCGCGATAAGTAAATCGTCGTTCGGTTTTCTTGGGATCGACCCGCATCCCGCAGACGGGATCGATCACCCGCCCGTCATCCGGCACCTCGGCGGCAGACGCCCCATCCTGATGATGGCTGCCATGGTCATGCCCCTGCTGCTGCGGTGCATGCTTGTGCGCGCAGCAGCTCGGAGTTGCGGTGTCTTTCGCCGGTTGATTCATCGCATCCATCGCTCTTGATCTTGATACCCCATGGGGGTATATTAGCGACATGCGCGACGAGATCAAGACATCCTGTCAAAAACGGTTGAAACGGATCGAAGGCCAGGTTCGTGGGCTGGGCGAGATGATCGCCGCCGACCGCTACTGCATCGACGTGGTGACGCAGATTGCCGCAGCGCGCGCCGCCTTGCGCCGCGTGGAAGAAGAGATTCTGCGCGATCACGTGGCCCACTGCGTCGAGCATGCGATCAGGTCAGGAAACAAGGCCGATCAGCGCCGCAAGATCGCCGAACTGATGGACGTCGTCAGCCGCGCCGACCGCTGACGTTCAAGTTCCAGGGCGTTCATTCCCGCTGAAATAGCTCGATGGTTTACCCACGGTTACCCGGAACGAACCCCGGAGCATCGCCGATTGTGACATTCCGCTGCTGCGAGCGTCCTTGCACACCTGCCTGCGACAAAGCGAACAAGGTGCAGTGGCTCGATTCACGAGTTATTACGTAATCAACCCTATGGTGCCGATAACCTTATCAGGCACCCGACATCATGCTGAAAGTCTACAACTGCATCGCAACCGCACATGACCTGCGGCTGGTTGTCCTCGCCGCATTCATCTGTACGCTTTCATCGTTTGCCGCGACCCGCTTGCTGCACCATGCCATCAGCAGCCACAACCGGATGCGAATGCTGTGGCTCGGCGTAGCCGCCATCGCCATCGGCTTCGGAATCTGGGCAACGCATTTCATCGCCATGCTGGCTTTCACACCGGGCGTTCCAAGCGGTTACAACATCGCCCTGACCTTCATCTCTCTGATCGCGGCGATCCTGCTGACAGGCATCGGGTTCGGAATCGCAATTGCCAATTGGCGTCATGGACCGTGGGTCGGCGGCGCATTCGTCGCAGGCGGCATCGCCGCGATGCACTACACAGGCATGGCCGCATTCGAGATCGCCGGCACGCTGGTCTGGGATATGGACCTGGTCGCGGTGTCGATCGTGCTTGGCGCCGTGCTCGGCGCCGCCGCGCTCGCTGTTGCGCTTCATAGCGAATCCAGCCGATGGCAGGCTGCCGGCGCCATCCTCCTAACACTTGCGGTCTGCAGCCATCACTTCACCGGCATGGCGGCCGTCTCGATCCTTCCGGACCCCACACAATCGGTGTCATCCACGGCCCTGCCAACCACCCCGCTGGCCATTCTGGTCTGCGTGGCAAGCTTCATCATTATCCTGCTGGCTCTCGCGGCCGTTGCGCTCGATGTGCGGGAGCGCCATCGCGCCGAGCGCGAAGCGGACCGCATGCACGGTCTCGCCAATGCGGCAGTGGAAGGTCTTGTCGTTTGCGACGGCGACCTCATCGTGACGGTCAACGACAGCTTCGCGACCCTGATCGGCCAGCCGGCCGCAGCCCTTGCCGGCTCCAGTGTTACCTCCTGGCTCACTGACGAGACGGTGCGCGCCAGCCTTTTCGCGAAATCAAATCAGGCGCTGGAAACCAATCTGCGTCGTCACGACGGCTCGATGATTCCAGCCGAAATCATGCGCCGGCAGATCGACTATGCCGGACGCCCCGCGCAGGTTCTCGCGGTGCGCGACCTGCGGGCACGGCACAAGAGCGAACAGCATATCCGTTATCTCGCGCATCACGATGCGCTGACGTCGCTGCCGAACCGGACTTATTTCAACAGCCGGCTCGAAGAGGAAATCCTCCGCTGTCCGCACAACAAGAAGATCGCGGTGCTCTGTCTCGACCTCGACCGCTTCAAGGAAATCAACGATCTGTTCGGCCATGCCACCGGCGACAAGGTGCTGCAGACCGTGGCCCGCCGCATCGGCGGGCTGCTGAACGAAAATCGCATGATGGCGCGCCTCGGCGGCGACGAATTCGCCATCATGCTGACGGAACTGTCGGAGGCGGATATCGCGCGCCATTTCGTCGAACAGGTTCTCAGCGCCTTGCGGGTCAAGGGCGATACGCCGGAGACCGGCAGCATTTCATGCAGTATCGGCATCGCTATTTATCCCGACGACGCAACCGATCGGGAAACGCTCTTCACTCATGCCGACACAGCGCTCTACCGGGTCAAGACCGAAGGGCGCAGCGGGTACCGCTTCTTCGAGACCAATATGGGTCATGAGATGCGCGAGCGCCGCCGGATCGAGCACGACCTGCGCCACGCCATCGCGCGCAACGAACTGCAACTGGTCTATCAACCGCAACTGGACGTACAGACCGGCCAGGTTACCGGCTTCGAGGCGCTCCTGCGCTGGCATCATCCGGAGCGCGGCAGTATCTCACCCGCCGTCTTCATTCCGATTGCGGAAGAAGCCGGTGTGATCACAACGATCGGCGAATGGGTGCTGCGCCAGGCCTGCCGCGAAGCCGCCTCATGGTCGCAACCTCTCTTGGTCGCGGTGAACGTCTCGCCAATGCAGATTTATGACGCCAATTTCGTGCAGACGGTTCATGCCGTCCTGCTGGAGACGGGTCTGGAGCCGCGCCGGCTCGAACTCGAGATCACCGAAACGGCCCTCATCCGCGAACTGAACCGCGCCCTGCTCACCCTGCGGCAGATCAAGGCGCTCGGCGTGCAGATCGCGATGGACGATTTCGGGACCGGTTATTCGTCACTCTCCAACCTGCGCGCCTTTCCCTTCGACAAGATCAAGATCGACGGCTCGTTCATCAAATCCGTCGACCACAATGATCAGGCGGCAACGATCGTCCGCACCGTGCTTGCACTGGGACGCGGGTTGGGACTGCCCGTCCTCGCTGAGGGCGTGGAGACCGCCGCAGAATTGCAATTCCTGCGGGATCAGAACTGCGATGGAATTCAGGGCTTCCTGATCGGCCGGCCGGCTTCGATCAATCAGTTCCGCGAACTGACCCATGGCGCGGCGGCGACACATTCGCTGATTGCGAAGGCTGGCTGAGACTGGAAATCCACCTGAACGGGGGATGGTACAGTTGGGTGGGATCGAACCACCGACCTCCGGATCCACAATCCGGCGCTCTAACCAGCTGAGCTACAACTGCATCCGTCGGGGCACTCTCTCAGGGGAGGTGCGCGAACGCGCGGAAACTAGGTGCAACGCCGCACTTTGGCAAGACCGAGTCACCCACTCGACGGCCCTACTCCGCTAATTTCAGACATATTGTGGATGTCTCGGGTCAGACAAGAAGCTCGCACCCAACAAAAAAGTCCGGGCCTGTGGCCCGGACTTTCTGCAAACTCTTAAAGGCGAAATCAGCCGACCGTCTTGAACGCCTTCGCGGCGCCGGCCTTGAACGGCTCGACGGTTTCGGTTGCCAGCTTCTGGCTCAGCTCGGCGAGGTCCTTCGACTGGGCGGTGACGGCCTCGAACTGCTTGCGAGCATGCTCGTTCAGCAGCTCGAACGCCTCGGGAAACGATTTCACCGCAAGCAGCGCCTGGGCGAAGTCGAAGGCCGAGGTGGTGTTGGCCTTGGCAATGTCCACCAGCTTGGCAGTGAAGTCGCCAACGCCCTTGGTGGCCGACGCGCAGGCCGCTTCGATGGCCTCGTTGTTGGTCTCTGCGACCGCCTTGAACTTCTGGTAGCCCTCGCGCGCGTGGCTGACGCCGGTTTCGGCGAAAGCGCGAACCTGCTCGGGAACCTGGAACGGAACGACAGTGGAGAACGGATCGGAGCTCATGGGCATACATCCTCTGATTGGGGTTCAAGCTGCCCGATCTGAAGGCAATGGCGCCAGCCACCGTGGCGACCCTCGCCAGCAGCTTCTCGATGATGAATATAGGAGCATTATTGTGCATTGCAATAAAAATATTGCAATGCACTCACGGTATTTTAATACTCTAAATTATCACCCGCGCCCGAAACCCGTCGCTGCTATTTCGGCTTGGTCGCATCCAGCGCGGCACGGGTCACCGCCTGCCCGATTTCCGACGCCTGGTCGGCCAGCGTGCGCATCTGGGTCTGGACGTATTCAGTATGCAGCCGCATCACCTCGGCGAGGTCGGTGGCATGGATCAACTGCTGCGCATAGGCCAGCGAGGCCTGTACGTTCTTTTCGGCGAAAGTGATGGCCTTGGCACTGATCTCCTTGGCGTTCGCCCTGGCGGCCTCGCCAGTGCCGTTAAACGTACTCGCCGTCTGCTGTGCGGTCCCCATGAAGGCCTCGAACGCCTTGCGGGCCTGATCGAAGCTGGCTTCCGCCATGGAGCGCATCTCTTTTGGGATTTCGAACCGTTCGTTGCCGTCAGCCATGTGAATCGCTCCTGTTGAATCGCTCCCGTCCGTGTCCTGCGCCGCGCGGGGCGGTGGCCTTCCTTGGATTCGGAAGTCCGGATCGCAAATCGTCACCGCAGCATGCGCGGCCACCATGACAACCCTCGGACACGCATCGTGAACCTTTGAATATTTTTTGCAACGGTTTGGCTCGTGCCAAGGTTCACTCTCCGCGCCCCCAAATTAAGGTTATCGGCGGTTTCGCCCGCGGAAGCGGCCCGTTGCCGTGGACTTGGACCCACCTGCTCCTGATAATCATTTGTTAAGGCTACGCGTGGCCCAAGGCCGACATTCTCCCTTGCGAAAGACGTCCGACGAGACAGCATGAACCCGGTCGATCTGTCATTGCAGGCTATCCGCGACCCAAAACTCGCGGCCCATGCCCTCAGCAGCGCCCCGGCATTCGTCTGGTCGAGCGACGGCGCGCGGATTCTATGGGCCAATGCCGCCGGGCTGAAATTCCTCGGCGCTTCCGACGAGCGCGCGCTGGCGGACAAAGTGATCGGGCCTGCCGATCCGCACCGCCGGCAGGTG
This sequence comes from uncultured Afipia sp., assembly GCA_964384815.1. Taxonomy (GTDB): domain Bacteria; phylum Pseudomonadota; class Alphaproteobacteria; order Rhizobiales; family Xanthobacteraceae; genus Afipia. The sequence continues at coordinate 1,092,637 of CAYLLZ010000001.1, forward strand.
ATCCAGCTTGCCGGGCGTCTGTCGCCAACCGGCGCATTGCGCCTCGAACGCCTGCGCGGATTTGGCGCAGCGCCGGGCAATCTGATGACCTGCGCATGCGCCCGCCTCTCTCTCGGCAACGGCGTTGTCGGCATTCTTGTCGCGGCGGCGCAGCCGGCCGGCCGCGTGCTTCCGCTGGAGGAACGGCTGACCGCCCTGATCGAGGGACTGGATAGCCCCGCAGTCGCCTTCACACGCGACGGCAAGCTGATCGGCGGCAATCGTGCCGCCGGATCCCTGCCGGACGTCGCGGCCCATGCACCGGAGGTGCGGCTGTCGCAGCAAAGCACGAGCCGCGATCCGGTCACCCTTTCCACATCGTTCGGCCTGATCACCCTGTATCGTGTCGGCCTCGACGCAGACTCAGGTATCATTGGATTGATCGCACCGTCCGATTTCAAGAACATGATCGACGCGACGGCATCGCCGCCACCCGTTTCGTCCCGCGAGCAGCCGTACGAGCGCCCGCCGGAAACGGCATCCGCCACAGCGGAAGTACCGCCATTTGCTCCGGCTCTGTTCGTTCCTGCGACTGCACCGGACACGGAATGGAACGAAAGCAATCCCGATCACGTCTTGTCCGACGCGATCGAACCAAAGCCCACGGAAATCGACGTGCCGCCCTCTCCGACGCCCCCTCCATCAGAAAATCGTCCGTCTGCGGAGCAAACCGCAGCCAGCGCACTATTCGATGACGAGTCATGGACTCCGCAGCGGCGTCACCCGTTGCGTTTCATGTGGCAGATGGATGCCGATGGCCACTTCTCGCTCGGTTCGGATGAATTCACGCGACTGATCGGCTGGCGTACCGCCGCTGCTTTCGGCCGATTGTGGAGTGAGCTCACCGAAGCGCTCGATCTCGATCCGGAAGGCCGCGTTGCCGCCGCGATCGCAACGCGCGCGACCTGGAGCGGCATCGCCGTCAACTGGCCAGCCGACGGTTTGGGCGCGCGCCTGCCCGTCGAACTGTCGGGCCTGCCGGTCTATGACCGCAACCGACAATTCGCCGGCTATCGCGGGTTCGGCATCTGCCGCGATCTCGAGGGATTGACGCGCCTCGCCGCACAGCGCCGCCACGATGCGTTGTTCGGCAGTCAGCCATCCACAGCCTCACCACAGGTTCCATCATCGCCGGCGCAGACAACAGCGAGCCAGCATGCGACGTTCGCGTCAGATCCTGTCGCGGACAGCGAACCGCCTGTTGTAATCGACACCCCGCCTTCACCTACCGAAACGGACCACACCGTGGATACACCTGCCGAGGACACACCTGCCAATGTCGTGCTGTTTCCCTCGGCTCAGGAAACGCGCTCGCCATCGTTGACCGCGACTGAAAACAGCGCCTTCCACGAAATCGCCCGGCAACTTTCCGCGCGGCTCGAAGCCGACGCCAATCGTGCATCCGGCGCCTCGGAGCAGGATGTCAAAACGGAAGACATAGCGGCGCCCGACACAAGCGAGCCCGCTTCTCCTGCCGACCAGCTCCCGTCTTTACCAATGGCGGAACAGCCAGACATCCCGCTGCATGCGCATGCGGCACAGGACGGACAGTTGTTCGACCACATCCCGGTCGGCGTGCTGATCTACCAGATCGACCGGCTGATCCACGCCAACCGCGCGTTCCTCGACCGCACGGGCTTTGCGAGCCTCGCCGCGCTCAACGAAGCAGGCGGTCTCGATGCCTTGTATGTCGAGCCGGGCAATTCCGACGAAACAGCGCAAGGCGGCACGCCGGTGCTGATTTCAACGTCAGGCACCGCTGCCGCGCCCGCGCGTCTGCATGCCATTACATGGGACAATGAAAGCGCACATGCGCTGATCTTCGCACCTGCGGAGAGTGCTCACGTCCAGCCGGATCTCGCGCCAACCGTGCCGGCGGCACCCGCCGAGCAGATTGGAGCGGATGAACTGGCAGCCATCCTGGAGACGACAGCCGAAGGCATCCTGATCTTCGACGCAGCTGGTCATATCAGCTCCTGCAACCGCAGCGCGGAGGCGCTATTCAACGTGCGCAGCGGCGACGTCAAGGGCCGCCCGCTGACCGATCTGTTCGCGCCGGAAAGCCAGCGCGCCATTCTCGATTATATCGACGGCATCAAGGCTTCAGGCGTTGCGAGCCTGCTCGATCAGGGACGCGAAGTGCTCGGCCGCACGCCGAGCGGCAGCACCGTGCCGTTGTCGATGACGGTCGGCCGCACCGGTCCCGAAAGCGGCCGCTATTTTGCGATCTTCCGCGACAAATCGCCGATCCGGACGAACGAGCCCCAGCCGGAGCGCCGTACCAATGATCAGCTCGCGAACGCGAAAGCGGAAATGCTGACGCGCCTCAGCCACGAAATCCGCGCACCGGTCAACGCCATCATCGGATTTTCCGAGGTGATGATCGACGAACGGTTCGGGCCACTCGGCAACGAGCGTTATGTCGACTACATGAAGGACATCCGCGCCTCGGGCGAACGCGTCATCGCCATCATCGAGGACATGCTTAACCTGTCCCGGATCGAATCTGGCAAGCTCGACCTTGCCTTCGTCAATCAGGACCTCAATCCGCTGATCGAACAGTGTGTCGCGGTGATGCAGCCGCAAGCCAATCGCGAACGCATCATCATCCGGACCTCGCTCGCGCATGCGCTTCCCACCGTGCGAGCCGATACCCGCGCCCTGCGACAAATCGCGCTTAACCTGATCGGCAATTCAATCCATCTCGCCAATGCCGGCGGCCAGGTGATCGTCTCCACCGCTCTGACCGATCGCGGCGAGGCGGTGCTACGAGTGCGTGATACCGGCCACGGCCTGAACGAGAGCGAAATTGCCGCAGCCATGGCGCCGTTCCGCACGCCGGCGGCATCCGATCATTTGCTGTCGGAAAACGGCGTTAGCCTGCCGCTGACCAAGGCTTTGGTCGAAGCCAATGGCGGCCAGTTCCACATCAAGAGCGCACCGCAAACCGGTACGCTGATCGAGGTGGTTTTCGCGCATGCGACAGCGCAGGCCATCTGAGCGGCCCGCACTCTGACCACAAACACCGGCCGCGGTCTGGAATTCCTATAAACAGAGGACTTCGCGACACTCCGTCGCGCATCACGGTTTCACCCGCACGCTAGATAAGAACCAACTTGCGCGCTGCGTCAGCAAACCTGCGCCGCGGCAGGATTTGTCTTCATAATCGGCGGAGCTTCCCATGTCGTATTTTCGTCCTACCGGTGCAGCGATCCTGGCGTGCGCGTTCGTATGGAACGCAGCGCCCGCCTCGGCCCAATCGGGCGAGGTCAACGTTTACAGCTACCGCGAAACCAAGTTGATGCAGCCGCTGTTCGATGCCTTCACCAAGGACACCGGCGTCAAGGTCAACGTGGTGTCGGCAAGTTCCGGGCTCGAGCAGCGCATCAAGGCCGAGGGTGCAAACAGCCCCGCGGACGTGCTGCTGACGGTCGATATCGGCCGCATCGATGGGGCCGTGAAGGCCGAGATCACCCAGCCGATCAAGTCCGACGTCATCGACAAGACCGTGCCAGCGCAATATCGCGATCCGGACGGCCACTGGGCCGGCATCTCGATGCGCGCGCGCGTGATCTACGCATCGAAGGATCGGGTGAAGCAGGACGCGATCACCTATGAAGAACTCGCGGATCCGAAGTGGAAGGGCAAGATCTGCATCCGCTCCGGCCAGCACATCTATAACAACGCACTGTTCGCGGCCTATGTCGCCCATCACGGTGAGACCAAAGCCGAGGAGTGGCTGCGCGGCGTCAAGGCCAATCTGGCGCAGAAGCCCTCCGGCGGCGACCGCGAGACCGCGCGCGACGTGGCGGCCGGCAAATGCGACCTCGGTATCGGCAACACCTATTACTGGGCGCTGATGATGAACAACGACCCGGACAAGAAGCCGTGGGCGGAAGCCACCAAGGTGATCCTGCCGACTTTCGCGGGCCAGGGCACGCATGTGAACCTGTCCGGCGTGCTGCTGATGAAGAACGCACCGAACAAGGCCAACGGCGTCAAGCTGATCGAGTGGCTGGCCGGAGAGACCGCGCAGAAGATGTATGCCGATGCGAATTACGAATATCCGGTTCGCGCCGGCGTTGCGATCAATCCGACCATCGCAGGATACGGCACGCTCAATGCCGACAAACTGCCGGTCTCCAAGATCGCGGAGAATCGCAAGACCGCATCAACCCTGGTGGACAAGGTCGGCTTCGACCAGTAACCCGAGCGGCGTGTCCATCTGACGATCGGAGGATGCCCGGCCCATGCCGGGCATCCTTGTCTTGTCGGTCGCACGGTTTGGAAGGAAAAAATGGCCCGGAGGCGACCACCACGATCATGACGATGCGCGGCCATTATATGTTCCGGAATTGCCCGTCCCGATGACGCCGGCGCGGTCCACGGAAGCGATCGTTCTGCTTGCCGCAGGCCTTGCCGCGGCGCTGGTGGCGACACCGGTGATCAGCATTGCCGTGCTTGCGCTCCAGCCAACGGCCGATCTGTGGTCCCACCTACTCGCTTATGTGCTCCCGGGTACCATCAGCGACACGGTGCTGCTGCTGGCCGGCGTCAGCGTGGTTACGCTCGTGATCGGCGCTGGCACGGCGTGGCTGATGTCATCACATGATTTTCCGGGCCGCCGCTTTTTCGTCTGGCTGATGCCGATGCCGCTGGCGATCCCGACCTATATCGGCGCCTATGTCTATGTCGATCTGTTCGAGCCGCTGGGCCTCGCGCATCAAGCGCTCGGCACGGTGCTGACGCCGACGACCGCGGCCGCGTGGCTGCCGAGCATGCGCTCGCTGCCGGGCGCCATCCTGATCATCGGCCTCGTGCTCTATCCTTACGTTTATCTCTCGACACGCGCGATGTTTCAGACTCAGGGCACCGACGCGATCGAAGCGGCCAAGACGTTGGGTGCACGGCCGCTGACCATCTTCTGGCGCGTCTCGCTGCCGATGGCCCGCCCGGCGCTCGCTGTCGGCCTCGCGCTGGTGGCGCTGGAAACGCTCAACGACATCGGCGCCAGCGAATATCTCGGCGTGCGCACGCTGACGGTCTCGATCTTCGTGACATGGCTCAACCGCAGCAGCCTCGCGGGCGCCGCGCAGATTTCCGCGCTCGCGCTGATCGTGGTCACGCTGATTGTCATGCTGGAGCGGCAGGGCCGGCGCCACCGCCTCTATGCCGTCTCGGACCATCCGCAAATCGCGCGCCGCACCACTCTGATCGGCACACGGCGCTGGCTGGCCACAATCGCCTGCGCTTTGCCGGTGCTGCTCGGCTTTATCGTTCCGGTGATGTTTCTGGCGCGCGAGAGCCTGCGGCGCGGCCTCGTCTCGCACAGCTCCATCGCGTTGTGGCACGATGCGCTCAGCTCGCTTGCCTTCGCCACCATCGCAACGCTGATCGCGCTGGTGCTTGGGCTTGCCAGCGTGCTGGCCCATCGCTGGTCGCCGACCCGCTGGCGCGAGGTTCTCACCAGCGTTGCCCGTGCCGGTTACGCATTGCCGGGACTGGTGCTCGCGCTCGGTCTGCTGACGCCGCTGCTCGCGCTCGACAATGGTCTCAGCGCACTGCTCAAGGCGCTCGGGTTTGCCTCACCGGGCCTCATCATCATCGGATCCGGCGCGGCCGTGGTGATCGCCTATGTAATCCGCTTTCTCGCCGTGCCGGCCGGCTTCATCCAGGCCGGCTTTGCCCGCATCCCGCGCGACTATGACGACAGCGCACGGATCGCCGGCGCTCCGCAGGCGACCACCTTGCGGAAAATCCATCTGCCTCTGCTCACGCCCGCGCTGCTCGGTGGCGCGATCATCGTGTTCGTCGATTGCCTGAAAGAGCTGCCGGCCACCTTGCTGCTGCGGCCGCTCAATGTCGAGACGCTCGCCACCTCGATCTATCAATATGCGAGCCGCGGCAGCTTCGAGGACGGCGCGCTCGCGGCACTGCTGATCGTGGCCGCGAGCATCGGTCCGGTGGCGTGGCTGACGCGGTTCGCCGACGTGCCGACCGGGCCGGCCTAAGCAGCTTATCCCAGCGCCACCGTGTAGCCGGCTTCGGTTTTCGCTTTGACCTCGTCGAGCGAGACACCGTCGGCCAGTTCAATCAACTGCATGCCGCCGGGGCCATGCTTGTCGATGGTGAACACAGCAAGATCGGTGATCACGAGATCGACCACGCCTTGCCCGGTCAGCGGCAAGGTGCAGCGATGCAGGAGCTTGGGGCCGTCCTTGGCGCTGTGCTCCATCACCACCACCACACGCTTGACGCCGGCGACGAGGTCCATCGCGCCGCCCATGCCCTTGACCATCTTGCCGGGGATCATCCAGTTGGCAAGATCGCCGTTCTCGGCCACCTGCATCGCGCCGAGGATCGACAGATCGATATGCCCGCCGCGCACCATCGCGAAGGAATCCGCGCTGGAGAAATAGCTGGTGGTCGGCAGTTCGGTCACCGTCTGCTTGCCGGCATTGATGAGGTCGGGATCTTCCTCGCCCTCATAAGGAAACGGCCCGGTGCCGAGCATGCCGTTCTCGCTCTGCAACTGCACATCCATGCCGTCCGGAATGTAGTTCGACACCAGGGTCGGAATACCGATGCCCAAATTCACGTAATACCCATCGCGCAATTCCTTCGCTGCGCGGGCCGCCATCTGTTCGCGGGTCCAGGCCATTGCAATCTCCTCTGAGAATCTTACGCGCGCTGGCGCACGGTGCGCTGCTCGATGTGCTTCAGCGCCGGATCGACCTGAACGATGCGCTTGACGAAAATGCCGGGCGTATGGACCTGGTCCGGATCGATCTCGCCCGCCGGCACGAGATGCTCCACCTCGGCGATGGTCATGCGCGACGCGGTCGCCATCATCGGATTGAAGTTCCGCGCGGTCTTGCGATAGACGAGGTTGCCGGCGGTATCGCCCTTCCAGGCATGGACGATCGACAGATCCGCGAACAGCGAACGTTCCATGACGTATCTCTCACCATCGAATTCGCGAACCTCCTTGCCTTCCGCGATCACCGTGCCGACGCCGGTCTTGGTGAAGAAAGCCGGAATGCCTGCGCCGCCGGCGCGAATGCGCTCCGCCAGCGTGCCCTGCGGATTGAACTCAAGCTCAAGCTCGCCAGCGAGGTACATCTGCGCGAAGGTCTTGTTCTCGCCGACATAGGACGAGATCATCTTCTTGATCTGCTTGTTGGCGAGCAGACGCCCCAAACCGATGCCATCGACCGCGGCATTGTTCGAGATCACCGTGAGATTCTTCACGCCGAGCTCGCCGATGGCATTCGCCAGAGTCTCCGCGATCCCGCAGAGGCCGAAGCCGCCCGACATGATCATCATGCCGTCCTTGATGACGCCCTCAAGCGCCGATTTTGCGTCGGGAAAAACCTTGTTCATGTGCTGCAAACCCGGGAAAAAGAGAAATGGCGAGCGCGGCCGGTGATCTCTAATAGGCTCAATCGCGAAAACTCGTCAATCGGACTCAACGGTGAGATACACCGCTCGCCGCACTTTCATCGACGGCCGCGCCAAAACGGGTATTTGACGGGTGGAACGAAGCACTTACGGCCTTGAAAGCGTCAAGAAAACCGATCAAGTTGCGCGCCATTGAATACCGGTCGCAGGCGGCCGGTATTAGCCAGACCCTGATCGGATCGTCCACTTGACCATGGCCCACGGGATGAAGCGCCTCGGGACGCTTGCTGCGGCGGCTCTCGGCCTTTTGCTGGTCGGGCTGATGGCTGCGTCCTGGCTGATCGACCGCGACACGGTGCGCCGGGCCGTCGAAACCCAGATCCGCGCGGCGACCGGCCTTGATCTTGTGATCGGTGGCAAGACTGAAGTTTCGGTGTTTCCGGCAAGCTATGTGACGCTGTATCAGGTTGGGTTCAAGCACAGCGGCGATAGCGCCGACATGCTCACAGCCGAAGCACTGACCGCCAATCTTGGTCTGCTGCCCATTTTGGCCGGGCATTTCGAAATCACCGATCTTTCCCTGCTCAATCCCAAAATCAACATCGTCCGCACCGCTGAAGGTAGCAGCAACTGGACGCCGATTCTCGACGCTCTCGCCCGCTCCATGAAACCAGGCGGCGAACCTGCGATCTCGTTCTCCGAAATCCGCATCATGCAGGGTGCAATCGATTATCGCGACGACGCACGCAAGATTTCGGAAAAACTGAGTGGCATCGATCTGTCGCTGGCGTGGCCTTCGATCGCGCGCTCCTTCGCCGCGACCGGCCATTTCGACTGGCATGGCGAACGCCTCGAAAGCAGTCTGAGCGTGACCGATTTCGTCGCAGCGATTTCCGGCGAACGCACCGGACTGAAAGCACGGCTGGCTGGTGCGCCAGTGAAACTTGCCTTCGACGGCATCATCGCTAATCGCAGCAGTCTGCTGCTCGAAGGAACGCTGACGGCAGACAGCCCCTCCCTTCGCAACCTGCTGCGCTGGACCGGGCACGGCCCGATCGGTGACGGCGGATTTGGACGCCTCAATCTGAAAGCGCGCGCCAACGTCGTCGGCGAATCCATCGCGCTCACCAACGTCAACATCGATCTCGACGGCAACGCTGCCGAAGGCGTGCTGACCTATAACAGCACGACCGGCCGGCCGACCCTGCAGGGGACGCTGGCAGCCGACACGCTCGATCTCACGCCCTATATCGGCACAGTGCGGCTGCTCGCGAACGGCGCGCGGGACTGGAGCCGGCAAGCTTTCGATCTGCGCAGCCTGTCGGCAACCGACCTCGACATGCGCCTGTCGGCGGCAAAAGTCACCATCGGCTCCTCGAAGCTCGGGCGCACAGCCGTCGGCGCCAACCTGCGCAACGGAGCATTGGCGCTCAGCATCGGCGAGGCGCAGATCTATCGCGGCATCGTCAAGGGCTCGCTCGGTCTGACCCGAACCGATGACAATGCCGACATCAAGGCACAATTCCGCTTCACCGATATCGACCTCGAAGCCGCCGTCAGCGAGATGTTCGGCGCACGGAAACTGAGCGGGCGCGGCGATCTCGGCGTGTCGCTGGAAGCGTCCGGCGCCAATCCTTTCAACCTCGCGCAATCCTTGACCGGCACCGCGACCCTGACCGGACGTGACGGCGCCATCTCGGGCTTCAATGTCGAACAATTGCTGCGGCGCCTGGAACGCCGGCCGCTTTCGGGTGCAGGCAATTACCGCAGCGGCACCACGCCGTTCAACACGCTGAAGGTCGCGCTCAGCATCGACCATGGCGTCGCCACTGCCGACGAAGTCCAGATCGAAGGGCCGGGAACGCGCGTGGCCATCACCGGCACGGCTTCCATTCCGTCGCGTGAGTACGATTTGAAGGGCGTGGCGAGCCTCGTGCAGGTCTCCGACTCCGCACAGGGCTTCCAACTGCCGTTCGTGGTGCAAGGTCCGTGGGACGATCCGCTGATCTTCCCGGATTCCGATATCCTGATCCGCCGCTCGCCGGCCACCGCGCCGCTGCTGGATTCGCTCAAGGGCCACTCGGCGCGCGATGCGGTCAAGGCCGTCATCGACCGTTTCACCGGCAACAAGAAAACGCCGCCCGAAGGCGCACACAACGGCACCACCAATGGATCAGCGGCGCAGACACCTCCATCGCCGAGCGCGGCCAATCCCCCAGCCGCGGCGCCGTCACAGGCTCCCGCCGCCAACGCCAATTAAAGCGGTGCGGCGCTTTCGCCCTGCCTGCTCGACAGCTTCGATGCCAGCGATGCCGCAACGATGACGGCGGCGACGCCTGCGATCACCAGCGTGCAGATCGCGTTGATCTCCGGCTTCACTCCGAGCCGCACTTCCGAATAAATCCGGATCGGCAATGTCGAGGAACCCGGGCCGGTGGTGAAGCTCGCGATCACCAGATCATCAAGCGACAGCGTGAAGGCCAGCATCCATCCGGCCACGATCGAAGGCAGGATCAGCGGCAGCGTGACAGCCACGAAAGCCTGAGCCGGCCCGCAGCCCAGATCCATCGCCGCTTCCTCAAGACTGCGGTCGAGACTGCCGAGCCGCGACTGCACCACCACGGTGACGAAACACATCGTCAGCGTGGTGTGGGCGATGGTGACGGTCCAGAATCCGCGCTCGGCGTTGACCGCGACGAACAGCAGCAGCAGCGACAGGCCGGTGATCACTTCCGGCATCACCAGCGGCGCATACAGCATGCCGGAGAACAGCGTCCGGCCGCCGAAGCGCCCGCCACGTGACAGTGCGACGGCGGCCAGCGTGCCGAGAAGGGTCGCCAGCGTTGCCGACATCACGCCGACCCGCAGGCTCATCCACGCCGCCGATAGCATCGCCTCGTTATTGAGGAGCTCCCGATACCAACGCAGCGACCAGCCGCCCCATACCGTCACCAGACGCGAGGCGTTGAAGGAATAGATCACCAGAATGACGATCGGCAGGTACAGAAACGCAAGGCCCAGCACCAGCGAGACGATGTTGAAGGATGACGGCTTGGTCAACGCGCGAACGGTCATGATCAGCGCGCCCTTTCGAGCTGCCGGCTCTGCAGCTTCTCATAGACCAGAAGCGGAGCGAGCAGCAGCACCAGAAGAACGATGGCAATCGCCGAAGCGACCGGCCAATCCTTGTTGGTAAAGAATTCAAGCCACAGCATCTGGCCGATCATCATCCGGTCCGATCCTGCCAGCAGATCCGGGATCACGAACTCGCCGGCGATCGGGATAAAGCAGAGCAGCGCTCCGGCCCCCACTCCCGACAGCGACAACGGGAACGTCACTAGCCAGAACGCCTTCAGCCGCGAGCAGCCAAGATCGGCAGCCGCTTCAAGCAACGAATTGTCCATCTTCGACAGCGTGGCGTAGAGCGGCAGGATCATGAACGGGAAATACGAATAGACGATCCCGATATACATCGCCGTATCGGTGGCAAGCCATGTCAGCGGCTTGTCGATGACATGAAGCGCAAGCAACAGCGAATTAAACAGCCCGTCGTGCTGAAGGATGTTGATCCAGGCGTAGATGCGGATCAGAAACGACGTCCAGAACGGCACGATCACCAGCGTCATCGCGATCGGCTGCCAGCGGGGCGGTAGACGGCTCATGCCGTACGCGACCGGATAGCCGATTACAAGCAGCATGGCGGTAGAGGCAATGGCAACAAAGAGACTGCGCAGATAGGAGAAGATGTAGATATAATCTGACAGCAGCAGCTTGAAATTCTCGGCCGAGAGCATCGCGAACGCGGATGCCGCCGCGTCCCAGCCGGCTCCGAGATCGAATGTCGGCAGATAAGGCGGCTGCGCGATCGTGGTTTGCGACAGGGCGATCTTCAGCACGAAGCCGAACGGCACCAGGAAGAACAGCAGCATCCAGGCATACGGCGCGATCGCCGCAAATCGTGCCGGCCGGGTGAAGATGTTCCGCGCGCTCATTGCTCGAGCACCACACAATCATCCGGCGCGAACGAGGCGATAACGCACTGCCCCGCGACAAAGGCTTCGGCAGCGCGCCGCGTCGCATTCGGTGTCGAGACCCGCAGCGCAACGCCATTGTCCAGCGTTACCCGATAGATCGACGCGCCGCCGAGATAGCCGATATCGGTAATCCTTCCTACATAGGCATTGACCGCACCTTGCGGCGCTGCCTCGGCTGACAGAACAACTTTCTCGGGACGCACAGCGATTGCGACCGCTGCGCCGACTTCTCCCGATCCGCTGGCGATCACGGATGCGCCACCTTCGGATGCAACCGTCACGCGACCGTCGCTGAACTGCGCGATCCGTCCCTCGACGATATTGATGTCGCCGACAAAGCCCGCGATCCAGCGCGAGTTCGGCGCCTCATAGAGCGTGCGCGGCGCCGCCACCTGCACAAGACGTCCCCGATCCATGACGCCGATGCGGTCGGCCATCGTCATGGCTTCGCTCTGATCGTGCGTCACGACGATGAAGGTCATGCCGAGCTGACGCTGCACCTGCAGCAGCTCGGCCTGGGTTTCCTCGCGCAGCTTCTTGTCGAGCGCGCCGAGCGGCTCGTCCAGCAACAGCATGCGCGGGCGCCGTGCCAGCGAACGTGCGAGCGCCACGCGCTGACGCTGTCCGCCGGAAAGCTGATCGGGACGGCGCTTCTCCATACCCTGCAGCCGCGCGAGCGCCACCATTTCCGCGACCCGCGCCGTGATGTCGGATTTCGGCAGTCCGGCGCGCTTCAACCCGAACGCGATATTGGCTTCGACGCTGAGATGCGGGAACAGCGCGTAGCTCTGGAACATCATGTTCACAGGGCGCAGATGCGGCGGCACCGGCGCAATATCCTGTCCGTCGAGATAAATCTGACCCTCGTCAGGCGTTTCGAAGCCGGCCAGCATCCGCAGCAGCGTGGTCTTGCCGCAGCCGCTCGGGCCAAGCAGCGCGAAGAACTCGCCGGCACCGATCTCAAGCGACAGGCGATCCACCGCCGTCACGCCGCCAAAGCGTTTGCTGACATCGTTGACGCGCAACAAGACGGCGCGGCGTTCCGGCAGATCGCTGATCATCGGCCTCTCCCCGCCCCGCGCCCTATCACGATAACGCGCGCCCGTTCAAGCATCGGGGCGCGTCGCGCCAATAGGTCGCGATCGCCCCGGCGGCAAAACAGCGAATTGCGGGTGAAAGATCCGGATTCAGCCGGTTTTGCGTGCCGCTGCCGGCGGCGTGCGCGGCGTGCGGCCGACCCAGGCATCGTATTGCGCGATCGATGCCGGCTTGCCGAGGAAATAGCCCTGCACCTGATCGCAGGATTCCACCGCCAGGAAGCTCAGTTGCTCCTGGGTCTCGACGCCTTCGGCAACGATGGAAATATCGAGGCCATGGCCGAGCCCGATCATGGAGCGGATGATCGCGGCGGATTGCGAGTTGCGGCCAAGATTCATCACGAACGCCCGGTCGATCTTGATCTTGTCGAACGGGAAGGCCTGCAGATAGGTCAGCGAGGAATATCCGCTGCCGAAATCGTCCATCGCAATGCGCACGCCGAGCGCCTTCAGGCGACGCAGCAGCGCCAGACCGCGATCGAAATCGTCAATCAGCACGCCTTCGGTGATTTCAAGCTCGAGGCGGCCAGGAGTGAGGCCGGTTTCGAGCAGGATCGAATGCACCAGGCTGACCAGATCGCCATGCATGAATTGCGCCGGCGACAGGTTGACGGCGATCTGCAGATGACGCGGCCACGAAGCCGCCTCGCGGCAGGCCTCGCGCAGAATCCACTCGCCCATCTCGACGATCAGGCCGCTCTCTTCGGCCAGAGGAATGAAATCGCCAGGCGGCACGAAGCCGCGGGTCGGATGAATCCAGCGCGCCAGCGCCTCGAACCCGACCACATCGTCGCCCGTGGGCTGATGGCGGGCATGCGCCTGCGGCTGATAGTGCAGCAGCAATTCGCCGTTGCGGATCGCTTTGGACAGGTCCTGATGCAAGGCGCGGCGATTGCGGATCTGCTGATCCATCTCGGCTTCGTAGAAGCTGACGGAGCCGCGCGACTTCGCCTTGGCGCGAAACAGGGCAGCATCGGCGTTGGCCAGCAGCGAAGCGCCATCGGTCCCGTTGCGCGGGAATATCGAAATGCCCATGGTCAGACCGACACGAATGATCTTGCCATCGAGCACGAATTCTTCGCCGATCATCTGGGACAGGTGGTTCGTCACCCTCTTGGCGGCGTCAGGCTGCACACCATCGATGATCAGGCCATACTCGTCGCCACCGAGACGGGCGACAACACCGCCCTCAACCGCGCGCTCGATCCGCTTGGAAACCTCGATCAGCAGCTTGTCGCCGATCTCATGACCGAAGACGTCGTTGACCTCCTTGAAGCGGTCGAGATCGACCGACACGACAGCAAATTCCTCGCTGCTGCCGCTGCAGGCGTCGATCAGTTGCTCCAGCGCCTGCAGGAACGCGGCGCGATTGGGCAGCCCGGTCAGGCCGTCATGATAGGCCATATGCGCCATGCGCGACTCGGTCTCGCGCCGGTCGGTGATATCCTCGCTGGTCTTGATCAGATATTGCGGCTTGCCAGCCTCATCGAGCACGGTGACACGCCGCGTCGCGAACAGGCGGAGCCCCGCATCGGTCGGGATCGGATGCTCCTCGGTGACGAGACCGCCCTTCTTCACGGCAGCGTCGTCGCGCATCGAGATGAATTTGGCGGCCGCCTCCGGGTGAACGTCCTCGACCGTATGATCGATGACTTCCGCGCGCGTGCGGTTGAGGATGGCTTCGGCACTGCGATTGGCCAGCACGAACTTTCCGTCGCTGAGGCGCTTGACGAGCAGCGCGGCGGGAATGTTGTCGACCACGAGTTCGAGGAATTTCTTGGTGCTTTGCACTTCGAGGGACATCGCCTTGCGGCCGGTCATATCCTCAAGCATCGCGATCAGATATTCGGGCTCGCCACGCTCGTTCCGGGCAATGATACGATTGCTGACGATGTCCCTGATGCCTCCGCCATGATCGACGGAAAATTCGTGACGATACTGGCCGGTCGGAGATTCGATCGCATCGCGATCATGCTCCGTAAAGCCCGCGGCAATCTCGGCGGAGAAGAGTTCGGCGGGCGTGCGGCCGATGATCTGATCCCGCGGCCGGCGCGTCAGTTGCTCGAAAGCCCGGTTGACCAGCGTGAAGCGGCCATCCTCGATCGTCTTGGCGACCACGCAGACCGGGATATTGTCGATGACCGACTCCAGGAAATTCTTGGCCGCCGCGAGTTGCGTGGACAGCGCGCGCTGCTCGGTGCAATCCTCATGAGTCGAGACTACGCCCCCGCTCGGCAGAACGTAGCGCTTGACGGAAATCGACCGTCCGTTCACCAGATTGCAGACGTGTCCTTCATTGTCCGCGGCATCCCTCGAATAGTGATCGATACTGCCGGCGAACGTGCCGCGCTCCGCGCGCAGGGCCAGAAGATCGCGCCCGGTCATACCCTTGCGAATATCGGCACGGGTCAGCCCGTAGAGTTCGAGATACCGGTCGTTGCAATAAACCACGCGCCGCTGCGCGTTCAGCATCACGATGCCCTGGCTGAGATTGTTCAGTGCCGACGCAACGAAAAATTCGCGGCGGGCATTGGCGCGCCTCGCCTTGCGCAACGCCGCCATGATCCAGAGCACGACACCGCTCAGAAAGGCAAAAATGACAAAGCCGGTAACGAGCATCTGCCAGATCATTGCTGCGGCCTCTTCAGGACGATGCTCGGTGGTCAGATTGTCGGAAACGAGGGGCACCCATGCGAGCGCAAGCTGCGAAGACAGGAGCATAAGGAGGCAGCCTCCGCTGCCCGCGCGAAGTGCCTTCGATCCCGCCTGCTTTTGCCAAATCGACATCGTGTCTCGCAGAAACCTTCCCGCGAAGTCTCTGGTTGAAGCAGTTTGAATCAGGTAAACGTGTACCCCCTAAAGCGGGCACTTATTTCTCAAGCGCAGCCAATTGGTCCCGCATGCTTAACGCCCCCCTAATGACAGCGCCCCCGACCGATGCCGGCCCGACCTGAAACGTGTGCCTTCCCGCACTCCCTCGGCCGGAACAGGAGGCGGCATGGATCATATTGAGTGCGTCGTCGTCGGAGCGGGGGTTGTCGGTCTGGCGATCGCGCATCGGCTCGCGCAGGCTGGCCGAGAGGTGGTGGTGCTGGAGGCGGCGGGAGACATCGGCACCGGCACCTCCTCGCGCAACAGTGAAGTGATCCACGCCGGCATCTACTATCCCGCCGGCAGCCTGATGGCGCGGCTGTGCGTCAGCGGAAAACAAGCTCTGTATGAATTCTGCACCGCCCATGGTGTGCCGCATCGCCGGTGCGGCAAGCTTATTGTCGCAACGTCGGAGCAGGAAAGCGGCAGACTGCTGGAGATCAAGGCACGCGCCGAAGCCAACGGCGTCACCGACCTTGAAGTACTCACGGCCGACGAGGCTCACGCGCGCGAGCCGGCCCTCGCCTGTGTCGGGGCGCTGCTGTCTCCCTCGACCGGCATCATCGACAGCCATGCCTACATGCTGGCGCTGCGCGGCGATGCGGAGAACGCCGGAGCCGCTTTCGCCTTCCGCGCACCGTTGCTCCACGCCAAAGCAGACACCGACGGGTTCATCGTCGAAGCCGGCGGTGAAGAGCCTCTCACCATGACATGCCGCCTGCTCGTCAATGCGGCCGGCCTGCAGGCCACCGCCGTGGCACGCATGATCGACGG
The DNA here is from genome assembly GCA_964384815.1 of uncultured Afipia sp. GTDB lineage: Bacteria > Pseudomonadota > Alphaproteobacteria > Rhizobiales > Xanthobacteraceae > Afipia. Next base: position 1,108,853 of record CAYLLZ010000001.1, read on the forward strand.
CCTTCCGCTCGAGCAAATTCCACCGGCATATTTCGCCAAGGGCAACTACTTCAGTTGCGCGCAGCGGGCGCCATTCTCGCACCTGATCTATCCGGTGCCTGAACCCGGAGGGCTGGGCGTCCATCTGACGCTCGACATGGCCGGTCAGGCGCGCTTCGGGCCCGATGTCGAATGGGTGGACACGCTCGACTACGCGGTCGATCCGGCACGCGCGGAGCGCTTCTATCCGGCGATCCGGCGCTACTGGCCCGACCTGCCGGATGGCGCGCTGATCCCGGGCTACTCCGGAATCCGGCCCAAGATCGTGCCTCCGGCAGTCGCGGTGCAGGATTTCCTGATCCAGGACCACCGGCTTCACGGGCTCAAGGGATTGATCAATCTGTTCGGCATCGAATCGCCAGGACTGACGTCATCCCTGGCGATCGCCGATCATGTGATGACGCTGCTCGACGCCTGATGGAAGGCGGTTTGCCGGTCAGGCTCTGAGGTCGAATCATTCCACGCATCCACCACGCGCCGGATGATGGATATCACCGGCGAGTGTCGGTTTCAGGCGGATGCGGAATTGGAGTCTGGCGCTTCAGTGGACTGTCGCGCCTTTGGCGAGTTTGATGCGCTCGATTTCGTCCTTCAGGACCAGCTTGCGTCGCTTCAGTTCGACGATCCGGCTATCGTCGGTCGACAGATGCCGGAGGGCTTCGTGCAACTCGTTTTCGAGACTGCGGTGCTTACGTTCCAGTTCAACGAGATGCGCCTCAATTGCCATAAGAAGTCTCCTTCTCTCGTGGGCCTCGATCTAATCTGGACAAATCAGTGTACATCATCGTTTTGAACTGTCGACTCGGGATGCGTGAAACGACAGCTTGGATTTCTTCATGTCTGCAATGAAATACTGAAAGGCTGTTGCGACATTTTAGCCAAATCGGGACTATTTGAGGACGGCTGGCTCTCGGGTGCTTTTTCTGCGATGAAGGCAAGGCACCGTTCGGCTGAGTCCGCGATGCGGTTACCTATCGCGCGTCGCAGCGCAAACGATCACGTCGGGACGCCATTCAAGTCGATACGCCATGGCAGAGCAGGACAATCACGAATTTGGCCTCGAACTTGCGAGGCTGCAGCAGGAACATCGCGACCTCGACGCGGCGATCGAAGCGCTGCAGCACTCGCCGGCCCCGGATCTGTTGCGGTTGCAGCGCCTGAAAAAACGAAAGCTGCAGTTGCGCGACCGCATCGCTTTTCTGGAAGATCAGATTACCCCCGACATCATTGCCTGAACCGAGCTGCGTGACCGTTTTGTCACGCGCTGCCTGTGGCTTCGATAAAGTCGCATTCTCAGTAGATTTTGCTGACACTTGCCGATATTGACCATGAATGCAGCGAGGGCTCCCGCACCGGTTGTCCGGCACAGGACCGCCTCTATAATCCTTTGCTCTTTTTCCCAGGTTCCTCTGACCAGCCGCCATGTCCCCTCCCGTCGCCATCATCATGGGAAGCCAGTCCGACTGGGCGACCATGCAGCATGCCGCTGCAACGCTGACCGCGCTTGAGATCGCCCATGAACGGCTGATTATTTCCGCCCACCGCACGCCAGACCGCCTTTACGCCTTCGCCAAGGGGGCGAAAGCTGCGGGCTTCAAGGTCATTCTGGCCGGCGCAGGCGGCGCGGCGCATCTGCCCGGCATGGCTGCGGCGCTGACCGAGCTGCCGGTGTTCGGCGTTCCGGTGGAATCCAAGGCGCTGTCGGGTGTCGATTCGCTTTATTCAATTGTGCAAATGCCTGCTGGCATTCCGGTCGGCACCTTGGCCATCGGCAAGGCCGGCGCTATCAATGCGGCGCTGCTCGCTGCAAGCGTTCTGGCACTTACCGACACCAAGCTTGCCGCACGGCTCACCGCCTGGCGCAAGCAACAGACCGAGGCCGTCAAGGAACGGCCGGAGGATTCCGCGTGACATCGAACAATCAGGTGGCGCTGAAGCCCGGCGACACCATCGGAATTCTCGGCGGTGGACAATTGGGACGGATGCTGGCTCTGGCCGCGGCCCGTCTCGGCCTCAAGGCCCAGGTCTTTTCTCCCGATCCGGACTCGCCCGCCTTCGACGTGGTGCAACACGCGACCTGTGCCGAATATGCCGACGTCGAGGCGCTGGAGCTGTTTGCCGCCGACGTCGATGTCATCACCTACGAATTCGAGAACGTGCCGGCCGCAACCGCGATGATCCTGTCGGCGCGGCGGCCGGTGCTGCCCAACACCAAGGTGCTTCAGACGACGCAGGACCGGATCGCGGAGAAGGATTTCGTCACCGCGCTCGGAATCCCGACCGCGCCATACGCAGGCGTTTCCTCGGCTCAGGACCTGATCGACGCCATCGGCAAGATCGGCCTGCCCGCCGTGCTGAAGACGCGCCGTTTCGGCTATGACGGCAAAGGCCAGATCCTCGTCCGCGAAGGCGATGATCCGCAGGCGGTCTGGCAGGGACTTGCCACCAAATCGGCCATCCTCGAGGGCTTCGTCCCGTTCGAGCGCGAGGTTTCGGTGATCGCGGCCCGCAGCGCCAACGGCGAGGTGGTCTGCTTCGACATCACCGAAAACGAGCACAGCGACCACATCCTGAAGACCTCGCACGCCCCCGCAGCCATTCCCGAGACTTTGGCCGCACAGGCCCGTGACATCGCCGGCAAGATCGCGACCGCCCTCGATTATGTCGGCGTGCTGGCGGTGGAACTGTTTGTCGTGACCGGCGGCAAGGAACCGACCCTGCTGGTCAACGAGATCGCGCCCCGAGTCCACAATTCGGGGCACTGGACGCTGGATGGCGCCTCGGTCTCGCAGTTCGAGCAGCATATCCGCGCCATTGCCGGCTGGCCGCTGGCCCACCCGGTACGCCATGGTTCCGTGACCATGACCAACCTGATCGGGAACGAAGTTCTGGATTACGGACAGTGGCTGACGAAACCCGGCGCCACCGTCCATCTCTACGGCAAGGGCACCCCGCGGCCGGGTCGCAAGATGGGTCATGTCACCGTTGTGGAGCCGGTGTCCGCCCCGGCAAAATAGGCGGAAAATCACGGTTTTCGGCCCCTCTTTGCGGTCCTCGCTGGTGGACAATGGGGATTCGATCTGCTACATCCGCGGCCCAGAAGGGTTGGACGTGGCCGTTTCCGGCCCCTTCCCGCATTCCAATTTTGAACCATAAAGGATGCCGCGTGCAGGTTCTCGTTCGCGATAACAATGTCGACCAGGCTCTCAAGGCGCTGAAAAAGAAGATGCAGCGCGAGGGCATTTTCCGCGAAATGAAGCTTCGCGGTCATTACGAAAAGCCATCGGAAAAGAAGGCCCGCGAGAAGGCGGAAGCCGTTCGCCGCGCCCGCAAGCTGGCGCGCAAGAAGCTGCAGCGCGAAGGTCTGCTGCCGATGAAGCCGAAGCCGGTGTTCGGCGCCGGCCCCGGTGGTGATCGTGGCGCTGCCGGCCGCAGCGCCGGTCCGCGCGGACCGCGCTAAGCCACCTGACGATTTTCAAAAACAAAAACGCGGGCCACAAGCCCGCGTTTTTGTTTTGAAGGGATGTGCGCCTGCAAACCGGACAGGCCTGCCAAGCGACCGGCCGCTAGCCGTTCAGATTGAGCCAGACCGCCTTCGGCTCGGTGAAATGTTCGAGCGCGGCGGTGCCATGCTCGCGGCCCAGGCCGGAATCGCCTGACCCGCCCCACGGCAGACGCACATTGGTATAGCCGTAGGTGTTGAGCCACACCGTGCCTGCCTTGGCGCGCTTGGCAAACCGCTGCAGGCGGCCGATATCCTTGCTCCACGCGCCAGCGGCGAGGCTGAAGGCGGTGCCGTTGGCAATGCGAATTGCATCGTCCTCATCCTTGAACTTGATGACGCTGACCACGGGCCCGAAGATCTCCTCCTGCGAAATCCGCATCTCGTGCTTGACGTTTGCGAACACCGCCGGGCTGATGAAGTAACCTCGATCGCCGATCCGCTGACCGCCGGTGGTCAGCGTCGCGCCCTCCTTCTGGCCGATATCGACGTAATCGAGAATGCTCTTCATCTGCTTCTCGGAAATCACCGGCCCGAGCGAGGTGGCGCGATCGGACAGATCGCCCATCCGCAACGACTTGGCGCGCTGCGTCAGGCGCTCGACGACTTCGTCGTAGACCTTCTCCTGCGCCAGCACGCGCGAGCCTGCCGAACAGACCTGACCGGCGTTGAAGAAAATTCCGGAAGCCGCCGCGCGGGTCGCGGCAACGAGGTCGGCATCGTCGAAAATCACATTGGCCGACTTGCCGCCAAGCTCCAGCGACACGCGCTTGAAGCTGCCGGCAGCGCCGCGCATGATTCCGCGTCCCACGCCCGGTGAGCCGGTGAATGTCACCATGTCGACATCCGGGTGATTGACCAGCACGTCGCCGACCACACGGCCCGGGCCGGGCACGATGTTGAAGACGCCAGCCGGCAGACCGGCTTCGAGCGCAAGTTCGCCGATCCGAAGCGCCGACAACGAGGTGAGCTCCGCCGGTTTCATCACCACGGTGCAACCGCAAGCCAATGCCGGCGCGAGCTTCCACATGCCGATCATCAGCGGGAAATTCCAGGGCACGATCGCCGCCACCACACCGACCGGTTCGCGCATAGTGTAGGTCAGTGCGTCGTCGCGGGTCGGCACCACCTCGCCCAGGATCTTGTCGGCCCAGCCGGCATAATAAGTCAGCGTGTCGATCGCGGCGGGAAGGTCCTGGCGCAGAACGCCGGCGATTGGCTTGCCTGCATCGAGGCTCTCCAACTGGGCGATCTCGTCGGCGTGCCGCTTCATCAGGTCCGCAAGCCGCAGCAGGATGTGACCGCGTTCAGCCGCGCGCATGGTCCGCCACGGCCCTTCAAAGGCGCGACGCGCCGCGGCGACCGCACGATTGACGTCCGCCTCGCCCGCCTCCGCGACCGTTGCGATCACTTCCTCGGTCGCCGGATTGATCGACTTGAACGTCCGGCCGGATTCCGATGCGACATGGCGGCCGTCGATCAGCAGCAGCTTGTTGGGAATGCGCACATCGGAGCGAGTTTCGGCACGATCTAATTTATATGCTATTGACATCATATTTCCTCCGCTGTTGCATCCAGCATGAGAAGGAAATATCCTTTGGTAAATATGATAAATCACGCCAGTGTCTTTGGCTGATATGATCTAAAGTTCATATGTAGGAGACACCGTGCTGAATATCGAGATCGAAACAATCTGGCGATTTCACAAGGACGGCAGCCCGCAGACCGCGGTGGTCATGCTCGGAATCCTCAATGAAATCCGGCAGACCGGAAAACTCACCAGCGCGGCGGCGCATGCGCGCCTGTCGTATCGGCACGTCTGGAATCTGATCGAGCAGTGGTCGGACTTCTTCGGCGTGCCCCTGGTGGAACGGCAACGGGGCAAGGGCACGACGCTGACCCCCTTCGGCGAAAGGCTGGTGTGGGCCGGCCAGCGCCTCGAAGCGCGTCTTGGCCTGCAGCTTGAAAACCTCGCGCAGGAGCTCGCCACCGAGATCAAGCCGTTCCTGCATCATCAGCCGTCCGTGATCCGCGTCCACGCCAGCCACGGCTTTGCGGTGTCCAAGCTGCGCGAACTGTTCGATCGCGTGCCCGGGATCGGAGTGGATCTGCGCTATGTCAGCAACCAGAACTCGCTGGTGTCGCTGGCGCAGGGCGCCTGCGATCTGTCAGGCGTGCATCTGCCGCGCGGCGAGCTGCGCGCACGCAACATCGCCACCCTCACCGAATGGCTGGACCCGCGGGAGGACCGCGTCATCAGCTTCGTGACGCGCGAAATGGGCCTGATGGTCCGGCGCGGCAATCCGCTGAAGATCAATTCGTTGCACGACCTCGTCGAGCAGAAGGCCCGCTTCGTCAACCGCGATCACGATTCGGGGACGCGCCTGCTGTTCGACCAGTTACTCGATCTCAGCAAGATCAAACCGTCCAAGATCAACGACGCACAGCAGATGGAATTCACCCACGCCGCGGTTGCGGCCTATGTCGCCAGCGACATGGCCGACGCCTGTTTCGGCGTGGAAGCCGCCGCGCGTCAGTTCGGACTCGATTTCATCCGCTTGCTGACCGAGGATTATTTCTTTGTCGGACGGCGCTCATTCCTCGAGACCGAGCCGATGCAACGCATCATCGAGATCATGAAGGGCCGCGAATTTCACGACGCCGTCGCTACGCTCCCCGGCTATCTGGCGAGCAATGCCGGCCAGGTCAGCACGGTGAAGGAGTTTCTCGAACAGGTTGCGATCCCGCAGGAACAACCTTCTTCCTCAAAAAAAACGTCAGCAAAGAAGAAAGCAGCCCAAGGGGCGGCAGCCAAGGCCTAGTGCGGCACCACCGACTGCAACACCGAGCGCGCAGCGGACATCACGTCTTCGGCGACCGAACGATGATCCCCGGCACGCAAATCCAGCGAACGCTCGGGAATATCAGCAGGCGGAGTGAGATGCGCACGCCCCTCTTCCGCTGCCCGCATAGGTAATTGGGGTGACGTCACGACCGGCACCGGAGCCGCCGGAATCGAGATCTCCCGAACCGGAGGCGAGGTGGTGACGGCAGGCGGCAGTGACTGCACTGGAGCTGCGGCGGCCGTCGGCGCTGCAGCTGCCGGAGACGTATAGACGACCGGATTGACCTTGGCGCGTTCGGGCGCCTTGTCGGCAGGCTTGGCTTCAAGAGATCTGGCTTCAACAGATTTGGCGGCTTCCGCTGCGCGCGGCTGCTCGGCGCGCAGGCGCTCGATGGCGGCCCGGGCGATATCATTGGCGTCGCGCCGATCCTCGGCGGTGGCGGCTTCCGCCGGCGCGGCAGGTTTGCCGGCTGTCTTCTCCTTCGCCGCAGGCTGGTGCAGACGCGGGTTGCGAGACGCCGTCTTCTCGTTCGGCGCATCGACGTCATCCGCCTTCGCCGCCTCGGACTTCACGGACTCAGGCTTGCCACGAGCCTCGGAGCGTGCCGGTTCAGTCCGGGCGGTCTCGGCCTTGGCAGGCGCCGCGGGCGCACTCACGGCCTTCTCCGGCACGGCGGGGGCGGCAGCCGTGGCGGGCGGCTTGTCGGCGGCGGGCTTGGCGTTGATGTAGTGAGTGACGATGTAAGCACCCACCACCGTCGCGACGATGGAAGGGATGACCTCCATGAAGTATTTCGACAGCAATTTCCTGATCATCATCAAACCACTTCCCCAGGCTGCGTCTGCATGCCGGAACTTTGGGGCCGATTAAGGGATCAACTGCGACCGATCGGTGGCAATCGGAGGCGGTCTAGGTTTGAAAACTTTTCGGACGGTTAAGGCGCGAACACCAGGAAGAGAAACATCGCGAACACCAGCATGTGAACCATGCCGAACAGGATGTTGCTGCGGCCGGTGCCGAAGGTGAGCAGGCTGAGCAGGATGGTGATGACCAGCAGCACCATTTCCTGCGGGCCGAGGCCAAGAACCAGTTGTTTGTCGAGGACATACGCCGTCGCCGAGACCGCCGGAATGGTCAGGCCGATGGTGGCGAGCGAGGAGCCGAGCGCCAGATTGATGCTCTTCTGAAGGTCGTTCTTGCGGGCCGCGCCCAGCGCAGCAATGCTCTCCGGCAATAGCACCAATGCGGCGACGACAATGCCGGCAAAGGCCGGCGGCGCGTTGATCGCCGCCGCGCCGGCATCAACCACCTGCGAAAACACCTTGGCCAGCAGCACCACGGCGGCCAGCGAAATCAGCAGCAGCACGGCGCTGGCGGTCAACACACCCGGCGAGGTCACGGCGTGAGCGTCGTCACTCCTCTCGCCAAAGATGAAATAATCGCGATGGCGGACGGTCTGGGTGTAGAGGAATACGCCATACAGGATGATGGTGACGACGCTGACGAACCCGAGCTGGCCCGCGGAATAGACCGGTCCCGGCGTGGTCAGCGTGTAGTTCGGCATAATCAGCGTGATGGTCGCAAACACGATCAGCACGCTGAGATAAAGGTTGGCGCCGGTGACCTGAAAATCCTGCTCGCGATAGCGCAAGCCGCCGACCAGAATGCAGATGCCGACAAGGCCGTTGCAGACGATCATCACCACTGCGAACACCGTGTCGCGCGCAAGGGTTGGCGCCGACTTCTCGCCGAGCATGATGGTGGCGATCAGCGCGACCTCGATGACTGTCACGGCCAGCGTCAGCAGCAGCGTGCCATAGGGCTCGCCGATACGCTCAGCAATGACCTCGGCGTGATGCACGGCGGCGAATACCGTGCCGAACAGGATCACCAGCAGGATCGCAGCGAACACCAGCCCGCTGATAGACGGCGTGAACCCGATGCCGAGCGATGGGATAATTGTCGCGACCACAAACAGGCTGGCGAGCGCCGGAAAGATCCAGGCCGATCGCGGCATATGCGTGGGGGCGCCCATGGCGGTCAGACTAGATCAGCAAAGACGGCGCTGTAAAACGCCATTCGGCGTCAATGAACTCAGTATTACCACTATATTACCTGTAATATTGGCCGCCCCGGCCGGCTGGCATGAAAAAGCCCGGCCGCGCGAGGCGGGCCGGGCTCGTTCAAAGCAAACCGGGAGAGCCGGATCACATCGCCTTGACGATGTTCTCCGTCATCTTCTTGGCGTCGCCCAGCAGCATCATCGTGTTGTCACGATAGAACAGCGGATTGTCGACGCCGGCATAGCCGGAGGCCAGCGAGCGCTTGATGAACATCACGGTGCCGGCCTTCCAGACCTGCAGCACGGGCATGCCGTAGATCGGCGAGGACGGATCGTCTTCCGCCGCCGGGTTGGTGACGTCGTTGGCGCCGATCACGAAGGCGATGTCGGCCTGCGCGAATTCCGAGTTGATGTCCTCGAGTTCGAACACCTCGTCGTAAGGCACGTTGGCTTCCGCCAGCAGCACGTTCATGTGACCGGGCATACGACCCGCCACCGGATGGATGGCGTACTTCACTTCGACGCCTTCCTTCTTCAGCGTGTCGGCCATTTCACGCAGCGCGTGCTGGGCCTGCGCCACCGCCATGCCGTAGCCGGGGACGATGATGACCTTCTGCGCGTTCTTCATGATGAAGGCCGCATCGTCCGCCGAGCCGAGCTTGACCGGCTTGACCTCGCCGCCAGCACCGCCGCCGGCCACCGCGGTCTCGCCGCCGAAGCCGCCGAGGATGACCGAGATGAAGGAGCGGTTCATCGCGTGGCACATGATGTAGGACAGGATCGCACCGGACGAGCCGACCAGCGCGCCGGTGATGATCAGCGCCGAGTTGCCCAGCGTGAAGCCGATGCCCGCCGCGGCCCAACCCGAATACGAGTTGAGCATCGAGATCACGACCGGCATGTCCGCGCCGCCGATCGGGATGATGATCAGCACGCCGAGCACCAGCGCGAGGATGGTGATCAGCCAGAAGTCGACCGTGCTCTGCGAGGTGACGAGGCCATAGATGAAGAACACCAGCGCCAGCGCCAGCACGATGTTGATGATGTGGCGTGCCGGAAGGATGATCGGCGCGCCGCTCATGCGGCCCGACAGCTTCAGGAACGCGATCACCGAGCCGGTGAAGGTCAGCGCGCCGATGGCGACGCCGAGCGACATTTCAACAAGGCTGGAGGCGTGGATGTTGCCGCGGGTGCCGATGTCGAAGGCCGCGGGCGCGTAGAACGCGCCGGCCGCGACCAGCACCGCCGCCATGCCGACCAGCGAGTGGAAGGCCGCGACCAGTTCGGGCATCGCCGTCATCGGAACGCGGCGCGCGATCACCGCACCGATTGCACCGCCGATGGCGATGCCGAGGATGACGAGGATCCAGCCGGTCGCGCTGGCCGGCGGATGCGCGGCGAGCGTGGTGGCGACGGCGATGGCCATACCGACCATGCCGAAGAAGTTGCCCTGACGGGAGGACGCGGGGCTCGAGAGCCCGCGCAGCGAGAGGATGAAGAGGACGGCTGCAACCAGATAGAGCAGCGCCGAGAGATTCGCGTTCATAGGCCCGGCCCCGCTTTACTTCTGCTTCTTCTTGTACATCGCCAGCATGCGCTGGGTCACAAGGAAGCCGCCAAAAATATTCACGCAGGCAAAGACCAGCGCGATGAAACCGAACGCGCGCGCCCACAGCGGGCCATCGTCATTGCCGACCAGCGCCACGCCGACGGCGAGCAACGCGCCGACCACGATGACGGAGGAAATCGCGTTGGTGACCGACATCAGCGGCGTATGCAGCGCGGGCGTCACCGACCACACCACGAAATAGCCGACGAAAACGGCGAGAACGAAAATCGATAACCGGAAAACAAACGGATCGACGGCCTCAAGACCATGCATGGCTGTGCTCCCTATGCTTTCGGCTGGAAGTTCGGATGGATGACCGCGCCGTCCTTGGTGAGCGCGGTGGCTTTGACGAGTTCATCGTCCCACTTCACGGCGAGCGACTTGCTCTCCTTGTCGTAAAGGGTCTCGATGAAAGACTGCAGGTTGCGGGCGTAAAGGCTCGACGCCGATGCGGCGACCTTGCCGGCGAGGTTCGGGAAGCCGACGATCTTGACGCCATCGACCTCTGCGATCTCGCCCGACTTGCCACCCTCGACGTTGCCGCCGCGTTCGACCGCGAGATCGACCAGCACCGAGCCCGGCTTCATCGACTTCACCATGTCGAGGCTGATCAGCTTCGGCGCCGGACGGCCCGGGATCAGCGCGGTGGTGATGACGACGTCCTGCTTCTTGATGTGCTCGGCGGTAAGCGCCGCCTGCTTGGCCTGATACTCCTTGGACATTTCCTTGGCGTAGCCGCCGGCGGTCTCGGCCTGTTTGAATTCCTCGTCCTCGACGGCGATGAACTTCGCGCCGAGCGACTCGACCTGCTCCTTTACGGCCGGGCGTACGTCCGTCGCGGTCACGACCGCACCAAGGCGGCGCGCAGTCGCGATCGCCTGCAGGCCGGCAACGCCGACGCCCATCACAAACACCTTGGCGGCGGGCACGGTGCCGGCGGCGGTCATCATCATCGGGAAGGCGCGGCCGAAGGCTTCGGCGGCCTCGACCACGGCGCGGTAACCGGCGAGGTTGGCCTGCGACGACAGCACGTCCATCACCTGCGCGCGGGTGATGCGCGGCATCAGTTCCATCGCGAAGGCGGACACGCCCGCCGACGCCAGCGCCTTCAATGCGGCATCGTTGCCGTAAGGATCCATGATGGCGATGACGGCTGCGCCCTTCTTGTAGTTCGCAAGCTCGCCTGCTTCCGGACGCTTCACCTTGATGACGACGTCGGCATCCTTCACCGCGTCAACGCTGACAGTGGCGCCGACAGCCTGATAGTCGGCGTCGAGCAGACCGGACTTGAGCCCCGCGCCCGGCTCGATCGCAACATCGATGCCCAACGACTTGAATTTCTTCACCGTGTCGGGCGTCGCCGCGACGCGCGGTTCAGCCGCGTCAATTTCCTTGGCAATCGCAATTTTCATAAAGCCTCCCGCGACCTCACGCTCGCGTATGACTGGACTGTCCCGCACGGAAAGACCGCTTCGCGGCGAGATGGCCCATTGATGTTCAGAAAAGCCCAGGATGGCAGACCCATGCCCGAAAAGACGGGCAGGCGGTCATGCATCAAAAGCTCAGAGAAGGAAAAGGGCCATCAGAACGAGGACCACGATAACGGCGATGCTGCCGTATTTCACAAGCGCCAGAAAACCTTCATAGGTCTGTTCATGGGCGGCGTAATCGTTGCCGTCCGCGGTCGTGTAGGCGACCTCCCCGTGATGAGCCATCTGTTCCTCCAGCGCTGGTATTTGAGGCGCAATACCGCAATTGTGGCAGCAGAGCAACGGCAGGAAGGCCTGCAACTAAGCAAAAAGTTGTAGAGAGCCTCAATTGCCACGTTCATGTCGGCAAACACCGGGTTTTTTGAACAAAACCGTCACCAATCCCGCATTTTCGAGAATTTTCTTGCGGCGTGATGTTACCCATCAGGAGCGCATCATGGCCCGTCAGCGAAGCACTCCGGTTCCTCTAAGCGAAGCGACGTCTGGAACCCTGGTGTGCGATGCCTTTCCCCTCCTACGCAGGCGGAAGAGACGCACGCAATCCTCAATCATCCTGACGAGAGGTATCCAGGGAGCCTGACCTAGGAGCTTTGTTTTCAGGTCTTTGCTTCGTCCTGCGGCCAGTTATCCCTGATCCATCGGGCGAGGCTTTCCTCGCTGACTTCGCCGGCGGCAAGCGCGAGGATGATGGCGGTTGCATCCGCCGGCCTCGGCGCGAAGGGAACATCATTGATCCGCAGGAACACCATCATCGCCTGAAATGCGATGCGTTTGTTACCGTCGATGAAAGGATGATTGCGCGCAAGCCTAAAAGCATAGGCGGCTGCGAGAACCGCCAGATCGCTCTGTCCATAGTGCCATTGATTGACCGGACGCAGGATGGCCGATTCCAGCAGCCCGTGATCACGGACACCTTCCGGTCCGCCGAACATGGCCAGTTGCTCGGCATGAATGTCGATCACGTCCCGGCTATCCAGCCAGACAGGCTCGCTCATTTTGCCAGAGCGGCAAGCGTGTCGCGGTATTCGTGCATCACCTGACGCGCGATTTCCATCGCCTTGGCATGCTTGGGATCGAAGGGAGACAGCCGCAGGCTGCCATCCGGCTGCTCAAGCGGGTAAACCTTGTCGCCTTCCTTGAGATTGAGACGCGCCAGCAACTCCTTGGGCAGGATCAAGCCGACGGAATTGCCGATCTTCCGAATCTGGAGAGCCTGATCGCCAGCCTTGGGGTCTCGGGAATGCTCGTTCATGGCCAATCTCCGTTATACGGAATGTATAACGGAGATCGCAGTTCTGTTCAACAAATGTTTTACGGGCTGTCCGGCGCCCTATCCCATCGTCTCCAACTCGTCGATCATGCCCTCGATCACGCCGAGGCCGCCGTCCCAGAAGGTCGGGTTCTTGGCGTCGAGCCCGAACGGCGCCAGCAGCTCGGAATAGTGCTTGGTGCCGCCGGCGGCGAGCATGTCGAGATAACGCTCGGCAAACCCCGCCGCCGCGTTCTCGTAGACCGCATAAAGCGAGTTCACCAGGCAATCGCCGAACGCGTAGGCATAGACGTAGAACGGCGAATGGATGAAGTGCGGGATGTACATCCAGAAGGTCTCGTAGCCGGGCTTGATCTCGATCGCCGGCCCGAGACTCTCGCCCTGCACCGACAGCCAGATCTCGCCGATGCGCTGCGCGGTGAGTTCGCCGGCGCGGCGCTCGGTGTGGATCGCGCGCTCGAACGAGTAGAACGCGATCTGGCGCACCACCGTGTTGATCATGTCCTCGACCTTGCCGGCAAGCAGCGCCTGACGCTGTTTCGCATTTTTGGTCTGCGCGAGGAGGCGCTTGAAGGTCAGCATCTCGCCGAACACGCTCGCGGTCTCCGCCAGCGTCAGCGGCGTCGGCGCCATCAGCGCGCCCTGCTTCGCCGCCAGCACCTGATGCACGCCGTGGCCGAGTTCATGAGCGAGCGTCATCACGTCGCGCGGCTTGCCCTGATAATTCATCAGCACATAAGGATGTGCCGAGGGCGTGGTCGGATGCGAGAATGCGCCAGGCGCCTTGCCGGGCCGCACCGGGGCATCGATCCAGCGATCGTCGAAGAAGCGCTTGGCGATGTCCGCCATCTGCGGCGAGAAATCGCCATAGGCCTTCAGGATGGTGGCCTTGGCGTCGGTCCATGCGATGCTGCCGGTGGCGGCGAAGGGCAGCGGCGCGTTGCGGTCCCAATGCGCCAGCTTCTTCTTTTTGAACCACGACGCTTTCAGCGCGTAATAGCGGTGCGAGATCCGCGGATAGGCCGCGCGCACCGATGCCACCAGCGCATCCACCACCTCGCGCTCGACGCGGTTGGCCAGATGGCGCGAGTCCGCGACATCCTGGAAGCCGCGCCAGCGGTCGGAGATTTCCTTGTCTTTCGCCAGCGTGTTGGTGATCAGCGCGAAGGTGCGCTCATTGTCCTTGAAGGTTTTCGCCAGCGCCTGCGCCGCCGCCTTGCGCTTCTCCGGCGCGCGATCCTGCAACAGGTTCAGCGTCGGCTCGATGGCGAGCTCCTTAGCCCCGACCTTGAAGCGCAGGCCCGCAATGGTCTGGTCGAACTGCCTGTTCCAGGCACCGTAGCTGGTCGATGATTTCTCGTGGAAGAGCTGCTCGACGCGATCTTCCAACTGATAGGGCTTGTCCTTGCGGCTGTCCTCGATCCACGGCCGGTAATGGCCAAGCGCCGGCGTCTGCATCGCGCGCTCGATCACATCATCGTCGATGCGGTTAAGTTCGAGGGTGAAGAACAACAGGTGCGTCGAAGCATTGGTGATGCGCTCGGAAACGTCGCCGTAGAATTTCGAGATCTTGGGATCGACAGTGTCGCCGGCATGGACGAGGCCGGCATAGGAAATCAGCCGGCCGATCAGATCGTCGATCGCCTCATAGGCCTTCACCGCTTCGGCGAGCCAGGCGCCGCCCTCCGGCTTGGCGGTCTCTTCCGCAAGCCTGCCTTTATATTCCTTCTCGAACGCCGCGCAGTCGGCATCGAGCTTGTCGAGATCGCGCGCGATCTCCGGCGCATCGATCGAGGCATAAAGATCGGTGAGATTCCATTCGGGCAGCTTCGGCGCTTTCGCCTTCGCAGCGGGCTTTGCCTTGACCACGGATCTGGATTTGGCTTTGGCCGATTTCACAGCCTTCGATGTCGCGGACGATTTGCGGAGAGCGGAGGACGAACGTGCAGCCATGTTTTTCCAACCCAGTGTTATGCGCTTCTGATCCGGCGGCGGGACAGTCGCGGCATCCCGACGCCAACTCTTAAGAGGCCGTTAATCAGCATCGGCGAGAGTGCCCCGATTCGAGACAGATAGCCGCGATAATCGAGGAATACCATGCCTGCCACCATTCTCATCGCTGACGACGACGCAATCCAGCGGCGTCTGGTTGAGAATATGGTGCAGCGCTGTGGCTACAAGACGGTGGTGGTGGAGAGCGGCGATGCCGCAATCGCCGCGCTGACGAGCGGCGAAGGACCGGCGATCGACGCCGTGGTGCTCGACCTTGTGATGCCCGGCCTCGACGGCCTCGGCGTGCTCGCCCGGATGCGCGAGTTCGATCTCAGTGCTCCGGTGATCGTGCAGACCGCGCATGGCGGCATCGACAATGTGGTGTCGGCGATGCGCGCGGGCGCGCAGGATTTCGTGGTCAAGCCGGTCGGCATCGAGCGGCTGCAGGTCTCCTTGCGCAACGCGCTCGATGCCAGCGCGCTGAAGGGCGAGTTGCAGCGCATCCGCCACTCGCGCGAGGGCAAACTGACCTTCAAGGACATCGTCACGCGTTCCGAGGCGATGGGCAGCGTGATCGCGATGGGCCGGAAGGCCGCGACCTCGACCATCCCGGTGCTGATCGAGGGCGAATCCGGCGTCGGCAAGGAATTGATCGCACGCGCCATTCACGGCACCTCCGAGCGCGCCGCGAGGCCGTTCGTCACCGTCAATTGCGGCGCGATCCCGGACAATCTGGTGGAATCGATCCTGTTCGGCCACGAGAAGGGCGCGTTCACCGGCGCCACCGAACGCCATGCCGGCAAATTCGTCGAAGCCAGCGGCGGCACGTTGTTCCTCGACGAGATCAGCGAATTGCCGCTCGCCGCGCAGGTGAAGCTGCTGCGCGCGCTGCAGCAGGGCGAAATCGAGGCGGTCGGCGGCCGCAAGCCGGTCAAGGTCGATGTCCGCATCATCTCGGCGACCAACCGCAATCTGCTCAACCATGTGAAGGCCGGGCATTTCCGCGAGGACCTGTTCTATCGCCTGCACGTGCTGCCGCTGACCATTCCGCCGCTGCGCGCACGCCGCGAGGACATCCCGCATCTGCTCCGCCACTTCCTCGCCCGCTTCTGCGCCGAGGAGAACCGCCCGATCACCCGCATCAGCGGCGAGGCGGTGAGCTATCTCACCCACGCCGACTGGCCGGGCAATGTGCGCCAGCTCGAGAACGCGGTGTATCGCGCCGTGGTGATGAGCGAGGGCGACGAATTGCGGCCGCAGGACTTCGCCCAGATCACGGCGACGTCGAGCATTGCCGCCGCGCCGGGCGAACCGCTGACGCTGGTCGCCTCGCCGCCGATGGCCGCGACCGAGGCCATGGTGCAGACCGAAACGCCGATCGCGCCCGCTATGCATGCCGAGCCGGCCCACGGCCAGTTGCGCATGCTGGACGAGAGCGGCGAGATGCGGCCGCTGGAAGTGCTGGAGGCCGAGGCGATCCGCTTCGCCATCGCGCATTATCGCGGCCAGATGTCGGAAGTGGCGCGGCGGCTGAAGATCGGCCGCTCGACGCTGTATCGCAAGCTGGAGGACGCCGCTCCTTCCGATGATACCGTTCGCGGGACCTGATTCCGGAACTTGCGCGCGCGGCGAGCATTTCAAAAAAACACTCGGCCATTGAACCGTTGCGGGCTGGTGACAGACCACAAGAAAGCGTGCGGCGGATCAGCGCGAATGATTGCAACACGCCCTGAATTGCGGTCAGTTTCGCGTGACTTCCATGGCGCCTTGCTAGGCGCAGGGCGCCTGCACGTGTATCGTTTCGGCGCTGAATCGGCCGAACGTTGGATGCGTGGCGAAGCCGCCGGACGGGCGCTTTGCCGGCTCTCCCGCAACAGGTTCCGATAATACTGACACCTGCCGGCCCTCGCACGGACGGCTCGCCCCAAGAGGTTGAGAATGCACAACTCTTCGACTGGCCGTTCCGGTTACGACCGCGTCCTCGCCGCCATCGCGGCGACCTTCCTGATCGCGGGCGTCACCACCTCGGTTCATGCCGAATCGGCGACGACGCCGGCCGATGCCAAGATCGATGCCGCCGTGCCCATGCCCGATACCGCCCTCGTGCCGCCGCCCACCGCCGCCGACGTCAAGGCCGATGCGCCGAAGAATGACGCAGCGAAGAACGATGCGGTGAAGACCGATGCGCCGAAGGCCGCCGACGCAGCGCCTCAGGCTCCTGCCGCCGACGCAGCGAAAGCCGATACGGCCAAGACCGAAACCAAGCCCGAAGCTCCGAAGGCCGACAGCGCCAAGAGCGAAACGCCTGCGCCGGACGCGCCGAAGGCTGCTGCCGCTCCCGCCGCTGCGCCCGAGAAGCCCGCGACCGCTTCCGCTCCGGCCGCCACCGAGCCCGCGCAGGCCACCGGCACGGTTACGATCACCGATCCGTTCGGCGAGAAGCTGCGCGACCTCATCGCGACCAAGGCGGCCCGCTATTTCGACCGCAAGAACGAGCGCGCCGCGGTCGAGGCCTTCTACAAGGACCGCAGCTACGCGCCGCTGTGGACCAACGGCGCCGCCGCCAGCGAGCGCGCCAAGAGCGTGGTTGCGCGCCTGAAGGATGCCGCCGCCGAGGGTCTCGACCCCGCCGACTATCCGGTGCCGAACTTCGCCGCCGCCACCACGCCCGAAGCGCAGGCCGACGCCGAATTGAAGCTGACCGAAAGCATGCTCGACTACGCCCGCCACGCCCAGAGCGGGCGCATGCACTGGTCGCAGGTCAGCGCCGACATCAAATATCCGGAGCACCCGATCGATCCGACCGAGGTGCTGATCAACGTCTCGACCGCCAAGGACGCTTCCGCGGCACTCGACGGCTACAACCCGCCGCACAAGGGCTATCAGGCGCTCAAGGCCAAGCTCGCCGAACTGCGCGGCGTCGCTGACGAAGGCCCGAAGAAAATCGCCGAAGGCGAGGTGCTGAAATTCGTCAAGCCGACGAAAAAGAATCCGAACCCGACGCTCGCGGAAGACGAGCGCGTGCCGGCGCTGCGCGCACGGCTCGGCATCACCGAGGATGCGACCGACACCCATTACGACGCCAAGGTCGCGGACGCGGTGCGCAAATTCCAGGCGCACAACGGCCTGCGGGCGAACGGCATTCTCGACACCCGCACGGTGCAGGCGCTGAACGGACAGAAGAGCGAGCGCAAGATCGACATCGTGCGCGCCAACATGGAGCGCTGGCGCTGGCTGCCGCGCCAGCTCGGCGCCAAGGAATTGGGCGACGCCTATGTGATGCTCAACATTCCCGATTATACGCTGAAGCTGGTGCATAACGGCCAGCAGGTCTGGAAGACGCGCGTCGTGGTCGGCAAGCCGGGCAAGCACGCCACGCCCGAGCTGACCGAAACGATGAAGTACATCACGGTCAATCCGACCTGGAACGTGCCGCCGTCGATCATCTACAACGAGTACCTGCCGGCGCTGCAGCAGGACCCGACCGTGCTGCAACGCATGGGCCTCAAGCTCGAGCGCAACCGCGACGGCTCGGTGCACATCTCGCAGCCGCCGGGCGAGCGCAACGCGCTCGGCCGCATCCGCTTCAACTTCCCGAACAAGTTCCTGGTCTATCAGCACGACACGCCGGACAAGCATCTGTTCGCCAAGGAAGAGCGCGCCTTCAGCCATGGCTGCATGCGCGTGCAGAATCCTGACCAGTATGCCGCGAACCTGCTCAGCATCGCGCTGCCGAAGGATCACTACACGCCGGAGAAGATCCGCGGCATGTACGGCCGCAGCGAGATCAACATCAACTTCCCGACCCCGATCCCGGTCAACATCACCTACCAGACCGCGTTCGTGGACGATGCCGGCGTGCTGGAATTCCGCAAGGACATCTACGGCCGCGACGCGCGCATCATCTCCCTGCTCAAGGGCGCCGAGGGCAAGAACCTCGAGGCGGTGATCGCGCACTCGCAGCCGAGCTATTCGCGCCCGACCAATGTCAGCATCCCGGGCGAGGATCGCTACGCCAATAGCGGCCCGAACTTCTTCCAGTTGCTGTTCGGCGGCGGTCCCTCGGCCCCGCCGGAGCCGCCGGCCCGCACCCGCCGCCGCGCCCAGCACTAAAAAGAGCGGGGACAGTCGAAAGGCCGGAGCAGACGCCCGGCCCTCGCCCCGAAACTCGATTCCGGCTGCAAAATCAGGGCTCCGCGACGCGCGGAGCCCTTTTTGCTGACCGGTGCGGACCCCGCTGCATTAACCATGCCACCCCGGATTACCTTTGCCCCGGCGCTTTTTTGCCATACTCGCGCGTTAGCTCGCGATTGCGTGATCGGAAATGGGGCGTAAATTCCCGTTAACCGAGCGTGTTTACAACTGGTTATCTTCTCCGCTGCGTGGGGTAGCGGGGGGCGCATCCTGAACTAGAAGTTCTCAGACGGGATTGTAAGTGGCGGGTCGTTTTCCACGCAGCTACCGCTCTGTACGCGTGTCGCCCACCAGTGTGCGCTGGGGCCTTGCGACGCTGCTGCTGCTGGCCGGTGCCGGATCGGTTCATGACGCCTCCGCCGTCGGCGACACCCGCACCCTCTCCTTCCACCACACCCATTCCGGCGAAGACCTCACCGTCACCTTCAAGCGCAGCGGCCGCTACGACGAAGCCGCGCTGAAGAAGCTCAATCATTTCCTCCGCGACTGGCGCAGCCAGGACTCGACCACGATGGACCGCCATCTGTTCGACATCCTGTGGGAAGTCTATCGCGACGTCGACGGCAAGCAGCCGATCCAGATCATCTCCGCCTATCGCTCACCCCGCACCAACGCCATGCTGCGCCGCCGCTCTTCCGGAGTGGCGCGCCACAGCCAGCACATGCTCGGCCATGCGATGGACTTCTTCATTCCGGGCGTGCCGCTCGAACAGATCCGCTTCGCCGGCCTGCGCCTGCAACGCGGCGGCGTCGGCTTCTACCCCACTTCCGGCTCGCCTTTCGTGCATCTCGACACCGGCAGCATCCGGCACTGGCCGCGCATGACGCGCGATCAACTGGCACGCGTCTTCCCGAACGGCCGCACCGTGCATGTACCGACCGACGGCAATCCGCTGCCCGGCTATCAGCTCGCGCTCGCCGACATCCAGCAACGCAAGGGTGACGACGCCTCCTCCTTCAAGAAACCGAGTCTGCTCGCCAGTCTGTTCCGCGGCAAGCAGGCCGATGACGACGAGGAGAGCGGCGCGGCCTCCGCATCCGACACTCCCGCCAAGCCCGGCGTGATCGCCGTGGCCGCCGCCAAGGTGAAGGACAAGATCGCCGAAGTGGTGCCGCTGCCGCGCGCCAAGCCGTCGCGCGCCGGAAGCTATCAGGTCGCCTCCGCCGCGCCGCAGGAGGTTGCGCCGCCCGCCGCGGTTCGCCGCCAGGTCGCGCAAGCCGAGACGCGGCCGCAGACCCCGGCCGACATCATCAATGCCCGCGGCTTCTGGGATGAGCATTTCGAGGAGCCGCAGCAGGCGGCGCCCAATCAGCAGGTCGCCGGCCTGCGTGCCCGCGCCGCCGCGATCGCCGCCGATCCGCAGGCCACCGCGAGCCTGCCCTCCAATGTCTCGCAGGCGATGGCCTACGCGCCGCTGCTCGACCGCACCAAGGTGGTGGCGGCCAGCGCGCCGCTGCCGACCCCCCACACCCGTCCGGCGTCCGCTGGCGCCAATCCGATGTCGGTGCAGGTGACGACGATCGCCGCCAAGGCGCTGCCGGGCCAGCGCAGCAGCCTCGCCACCATGGCGAAGGTGTCCTCGACCACGCCGATGAACGACACCTGGCTGCGCGCAATGATCCTCGCGCCGGACGTCAATTCCTCGCTGCGCGTCTCGGTGCTGGCCGATCCCGACATGAGCACGATGAACGCGTATTTCATCAAGCCGGCGCGCGCGGTCAGCATGACCTTCTCAAGCGATCCGCAGCTCGGCCTTGTCTGCGAGCGCTTCACCGGCACCGCGGTGGCGACGCTCTCGACGACCACATTCGTCCGCACCGCCTCGCTGCGGTGAAGCCGGAGCCGCACAGCGGCTGATCCCATACGTTTCGTAAGTTGCCGTCATGGCCGGATTTATTCCGGCCATCCACGCCTTACTCCAGCGGCATCATCAGAACGTGGATGGCCGGGACATAAAGGCGTTCACGCCCGTCTTCGACGGGCTATGCCCGGCCAATGACGACTTCTGATCGCGCAAAGCCTCACAGCATCCCGAGTGCCTGCAGATAGGTCTCCAGAATGGTCTCCTGCTCGGCGCGCTCGTCGGCGTCCTGCTTGCGCAGGCGCACGATGGTGCGCAGCGCCTTGACGTCGAAACCGTTGCCCTTGGCCTCGGCATAGACGTCCTTGATGTCGTCGGAGATCGCCTTCTTCTCTTCTTCCAGCCGCTCGATGCGCTCGATGATGGCCTTGAGCTGGTCCTTCGCGAAACGGTGCGCGACTTCGTCTTTTTCCTGGGCGGCAGCGGTGGCCATCTTGAGAGGTACTCCTGAACTTGAAAGGCGGGTATCGAGGGCCGGGACGCGTCCGTGACCGTCGCGGCCACACTCGTGACCGCGGCCTGTTCCGTCAAGGACAGTGCACGCGTCATCCACACCGTCCACAGACGATAAAGACCGGCACGCGATATGCCGGTCCGTCCTTGCATTGCCGTCCTGCGGATGGAGCTAGCTCAGTGGCTCGCGACGTTCTTGCGCATTTCCGCGATCTGCTCGGGGCTCGCCTCGGCCTGATACTTCGCCTTCCACTCCTCGTAAGGCATGCCGTAGATCGCCTCGCGGCTCTCGTCCTTGCTCATCGCGACGCCGGCCGCGTCGGCGGCGTCCTTCATCCAGTTGGACAGGCAGTTGCGGCAGAAGCCGGCGAGATTCATCATGTCGATGTTCTGCACGTCGGTGCGCCGCTGCAGATGGGACACGAGGCGCCGAAACACCGCCGCCTCGAGCTCGGTCCTGGTCGCCTCGTCGATCGCCATGCCTTGTCCTTTCCTGAAATCCCTGCCGGCCCTCGCGCTGCCGCGATCCTGCCGGATATGCTGCACCCGAAGGTGAGCGGCCATCGGTTATCCTGCCATTTATTTTGCCATATCGTTCGGCACAAGGGCGCATCGCCCGCAAGGCCGCAACCGGAGCGGACGCCGCGCCGCCACCGGGTGCATGGAAATCGACACGCGATTGATATAGCTTGACTAAATGATCCTGAGCTTTGCCCTTCCCTCCCCGCTGACCTTGCCGCGGCTTCGGCTTGCCCGCCTGATTCCGCTCGTCCTCACCGGCTTTGTCGCTTTCGCCGCCCTGTGCAGCGCGAGCACGCCCGCCGCGGCCGATTTCCGGCTCTGCAACAACACCTCGAGCCGCGTCGGCATCGCACTCGGCTACAAGGACAATGAAGGCTGGGTCACCGAAGGCTGGTGGAACGTCTCGGCCAAGGCCTGCGAGACCCTGCTCAAGGGTACGCTGATCGCCCGCTACTATTACATCTATGCGCTCGACTACGACCGCGGCGGCGAATGGTCCGGCCAGGCCTTCATGTGCTCGCGCGACAAGGAATTCACCATCCGCGGCACCGACAATTGCCTCGCGCGCGGTTTCGACCGCACCGGCTATTTCGAGGTCGATACCGGCGAGCAGCGTTCGTGGACGGTGCAGCTCACCGAGACCGCCGAACAGAACGTGCCGCGCTCCGGCCTCCCCGGCCTGCCCAACGCGCCGCCGAACGGACAGCCCGGCGCGATCCTGCCGGCGCCGAAAACAGCCCCTCCCAAATAAGACGGCCGCGCGGCCAAACCTTCCTGCCGTCAAATATTGATCTGGATAAAGGCCGCCTGCACCCAAGCAGCCATACTGATCCGTGATGGCACGGCATCGGCCGATAACAGTTGCCGATCGCCCTTTCGCGGATTTGCGTGTTCCGCGAGATCGATTGCGGAGGCTGACGGCCTTGAATCTGGAATCCTTGTTCGACCTGACAGGCGAAACCGCGATCCTTTCCGTAGGCGGCCTTGTCATCGGGATCGTCTTTGGCGGATTGGCGCAGGCCAGCAAATTCTGTTTGCGCTCGGCCGTGATCGAATTCTCACAAGGCCTGCTCGGCTCGAAAGTGGCGATCTGGCTCCTGGCCTTCTCAGCCGCCGTCACGGCGACGCAGGCACTGATCGCGTTCGGCCTGCTCGATGTGACGGGAGCCCGGCAGCTTGCAGCGCGTGGCAGCCTTTCAGGCAGCATCATCGGCGGTCTGATGTTCGGCGCCGGAATGATCCTGGCGCGCGGCTGCGCGAGCCGGCTGCTGGTTCTATCGGCGACCGGAAATCTGCGCGCGCTGGTGTCCGGTCTGGTGCTGACCATCGTGGCGCAGACCTCGCTGAGAGGCGTGCTGTCGCCGGCACGGGAAACGCTCTCGGAATTGTGGACCGTTCCGGGCGGTCAGGCGCGCGATCTGCTGTCGTCGATCAACGCCGGTCCGCTTCTGGGACTGTGGCTCGGCCTGCTCTGGCTGGCGTGCGGGCTCTGGCTCGCGAAGCGCGCCCATATCGGCCGCGTTGTCGGAGCAAGCGCCGTCGGCGTCGGGCTGGCGGTCGCGGCGGGCTGGCTATTTACGTACACCGTATCGCAATCGTCGTTTTCTCCCGTCCAGATCAAGAGCATCAGCTTCACCGGACCGTCGGCGGACACGCTGATGGGCCTGATCAATTCGACATCGTTGCCGCTGGTCTTTGACACCGGTCTGGTGCCCGGCGTGTTCGCAGGCTCGATGCTCGCGGCGCTGGTGCGGGGAGAATGGAAGGTGCAGGGCTTTCACGACGGGCCGAGCATGTGGCGCTATCTGATCGGCGCATCGCTGATGGGGTTTGGTGGCATGCTGGCCGGCGGGTGTGCCGTCGGCGCCGGCGTGACGGGAGGAGCCATCTTTGCGTTGACGGCGTGGATCGCGCTCGCCGCGATGTGGGCCGGCGCCATCGTCACCCATCTCGTCGTTGACGGAAAGGCCACCAGTCCGGTGCTGGCCGAACCCTCGATCCACCGGATCTAGATATCGCGGCCCTCGATCTTCTCGGACAAGGTCTTCACCAGATCGGGAATCTTATCGAGATGCGGATGGATGGCGAGCGCGCGGCGATAGGCATCGAGCGCGTGCCGGTCATCGCCGGTCTCCTGCAGGATCAGGCCGAGGCCCGCCAGCGCGCCGAAATGGCGCGGCTCGCGTTTCAGCACCTGCTGGATATCCTCCATCGAATGCACGTAGTCGTCGCGCAGGTAATACAGCGTGGCGCGCTTATTCCAGGCTTCGATGTAGTCGGGCTGCAGCTTGATGATGGCGTCGAGCAGCTTCAGCGCAACGTCATATTCCTTGTGCTCCATGGCGAGGCGTGCGCGCGCCATCAGCAGCGCGGAGGTATCGCTCGCGGTCGACATCCACACCGCCCAGATCCGGCCCTCGACTTCCTTGGCGCTTTCCTCGTCGGGCGCGGCTTTCAGCGCGCCGAACAGGAAATCGAGATTCTTGGCTTGCGAGGGTTTGACGCGCGGCAGCTTGGCCGGCGGCGCGGGCATCGTCTTGTTGCGGGCGGCGGGCGGCTCATGCTTCGGCGCTTGCGCGAACGCGGGCCCGCTCGCGGCGAGGGCCAGCGCAAGCAGTCCCGTCAGCAGTCCGGTGGGGATCGGGGATCGCCTTGCCATGCGGCGAAGTCTAGACGCGACAACGCCGCCTGCAAAGCAGAGCGGCGTCACAGCCAGTTGATATGAGACCAGGTGATGTCAGGGATGGGCGCGCGGCAGCCGGAGGCCGCCGCCGCAGCGGAGCCTTAAGCTTAGCCCTGGCGCGCCTTGAAGCGGCGCTGCACCTTGTTGATCACGTAGACCCGACCCTTGCGGCGGACCAGACGGTTGTTGCGGTGACGGCCGCGCAGCGATTTCAGCGAATTACGGACCTTCATGGGACAATGCTCTCTCGAAGGCCGAATGCAGGCCGTTACGAACAGATGGATCAAAGGGTTAGGGCCCGGGCGCAAGGCGCGCCGGACGGCCGGTTTCTAGGCCATCCGGTGCCGGAATGTCAATGCAAAGGGCGAAAAATCGACCCCAAAAGCCGGTTTTCGACCGGATTCAGGCCGGAAAAACAGCCTCTTGAGGCTCGCACAGTCTCTGAGAAGTAATTCAGCCCTCGTAGTGAGGACCGAGGCGGAACCTTGCGTCTCGAACCATGAGGGGCCGTTCCGTATTCAGCACTTGCGACGGTCCCGGTTCTGCGAAGCAGCGTTATCACGCTGCATCGCGTCCGGGACACGCCCCCTCACCCGGCCCTCTCCCCTCAGGGGAGAGGGAGAGGAATCCTCACCCCGCCTCCCGGCCGAAGGCCCGGCGCAGTTCGCCCTTGGCCGCCTCCAGCTTGCGCTTGCGGGCGGCGGTGAGGTTCCGGCCGGCGCGGTTGATGTAGAACACCAGCATCGACATCGCCGAGCGGTAGGGATCGCTCTTGCGGCGGTGGCTGCGCTCGGCCGAGCGCTTCAGCGAGCGGGCGATCGCCTTCGGATCGCCCTTCTTGAACACGCTGTTTTCCAGATCGAGCGCGTCGCTGGTGGCGGTGACGCGGCCGGACCATTTGCGGGTGGATTTACGCGCGCTGCCGTGCTCTGCCCGCTTGCGGGTGGAGGCCGTCTTGCGCGCGGTCGTTTTGCGCGCTGACATTTTGCGGCCGCCATGTTTCGATGCGGTCTTGCGCGCAGGCTTGCGGCCGGGGGCCGATTTGCGGGCGGTACGGGCCATGCTAGGTCCCTCCTTCGATAGCTGCCGCGTTCGCGTAACGCGGACCGTCAGAGAGGACAAAGCATGAGCATCGAACAGGTTCGCGCCTTCTTCGCTGAAAACGCGCCCGATCTCGCGGTGATGGAATCGGAGCAGAGTTCCGCGACAGTGCCGCTGGCCGCTGCGGCGTTCGGCGTGACGCCGGCCGAGATCGCCAAGACGCTGTCGCTGCGCGTCGGCGAACGCGTGCTGCTGGTCGTCACCGGCGGCACCACGCGGCTCGACAACAAGAAGGCGCGCGCCGTCTTCGGCGGCAAGCCGCGCATGCTCAATGCACAGGAAGCGCTGGAGGCGACCGGCCATCCGGTCGGCGGCATCTGCCCGTTCGGATTGAAAACGCCGCTGCCGATTTATTGCGACGTGTCGCTGAAAGAGTTCGCCGAAGTGCTGCCGGCGGCGGGATCGCCGAACAGCGCGGTGCGGATTACGCCCGCGCGGCTCGCGGCGCTGACGCATGCGCAATGGGTCGATGTCAGCGAGACGATGGCGGCGCGGGAGGATGCCTAGTTCGATCCTCAGGAGGATCGCGGACTGTGTCCCGGGCGCGATGCAGCGTGATAACGCTGCTTTGCAGAACCGGGACCATTCCAGACGCGGAGTTTGAAACGGCCCCGGATCAGCAGTGCACCGCTTCGCGCTGCGCAGCATCCGGGGCACCATGGCCTCATGGTTCGAGACGGCGCTTCGCGCCTCCTCACCATGAGGGTCGGGGCCATAACCTCGTCATGCCCGGCTTTATGCCGGGCATCCACGTTTCATGTCACGGCAACCCAAAACGTGGATGGCCGGGTCAAGCCCGGCCATGACGAAGTAAACAGCTCATGAGCAAGGCTTCACCTCACGGGACAGTTCGCTCTCAAACGAACCTGTTCTCGATCCGGCCGATGCCGGAAATCTCCATCGCCACCACGTCGCCGGATTTCAGGAATTTCGGCGGGGTGAAGCCGATGCCGACGCCGGCAGGCGTGCCGGTCGCAATCAAATCGCCCGGCACCAGCGTCATACCCTGCGAGATGGTCGAGACCAGCGTCGGAATATCGAAGATCAGATCGCGCGTGTTGGCGTTCTGCCGCAACTCGCCATTGACCCACGCCTTGACCTGAAGGTTTTCCGGATCGAGCTCGTCGCCGGTGGCGATCCACGGCCCCATCGGGCAGAAGGTGTCGAGCGTCTTGCCGAGAAACCACTGCTTGTGCCGCTTCTGACGGTCGCGCGCGGTGACATCGTTGACGATGGTGTAGCCGAACACATGTTTGTAAGCGTCGGTCTTGGCGATGTTGCGTCCGCTTCTGCCGATCACAATGGTGAGCTCAACCTCGTAGTCCACGCTCGAGGTGATGTCGGAATGCATATCAACATCGTCGTTCGGACCAATCACCGCGTTCGGCCCCTTGGTGAATACCGCGGGATACTCGTCAATTTCCGCGCCCTTCACCGCGCCGGCTTCGAAGCCGCTGCCCGCGAATTCGCGCGCATGCTCGCCGTAATTCTTGCCGACGCAGATGACATTGCGCTTCGGCACCGGAATCGGCGCCAGCAGCTTGACATCACCGAGCGCAATCTCGGCGCCGGTGGGAAGCGATGATTTCAACGTGTCATAGCGCGCGATCAGATCGACCATGTCGGCGACGCCACGGACCGGGCGAATGCGCCCGGCGACGTCATCGACCACGCCGACGTGATGGGAGCCCTGGTAGGAAAACGTCGCAAACTTCATGTTTCAGACTTCCACGAACCGGCAGAGCGCGCATTCGCGCCAAACGAGAAAGCGCAACCCAGGCTGATCGTCAGCTCTTGAAATAAGGCTCGACCGGTCCGGAAAACTTCATGGTGACCGGATTGCCGTGGCGGTCCTTGGCCGAGCCGACGCTCATCCGCACCCAGCCCTCGCTGACGCAATATTCCTCAACATTGGTTTTCTCGACGCCCTTGAAGCGGATGCCGATATCGCGCTCCAGAAGCTTGGCGTCGTAATACGGGCTGCGCGGGTCGGTGGAGAGGCGGTCGGGCAGTTCGTCGCTCATGCGGGTCTCTCGGTCGGTTCGGTCGAACAATAAATCATGTAACGGCGGGATGGCTGCGCCATGCGCGGCGGCGCGACACGCCCGCAATCTCTCCTGCCACATCAATTGCGATTTGTCATGGCCGGCCGCGCGCGTGGCCTGCCGGTCTGTCGCCATGATATCGGAACATTCGGGCCGCATACCGGTTCTCTGAAGCAGGACTCGGCGGGCTCGTGCGGGCCCGCACCCATGCGCCCATCGAAGGGCTGATCCGCAACGCCGGTATCGGAGGCGACGCCATGACATGGCGCAAGGCAAAACCTGCCGCGACATTGCGTTACCGCAGCATCACGGGACTTCCGGCGCGCTTGCAGGTATGCATACTTCACTGACGATCCCTCCGCCCCAATTCGGCTTCACCGCCGATCAAAACTCGCGCACCACATCGCGCCGGACCGAACAGAACAAGGCATCATGAATCCCGTCAAAGATCTCGAAAAGCACGGCCAGTCCGTCTGGCTCGATTTCCTCGCACGCGGCTTTATCGCCAAAGGCGATCTCAAGGCGCTGGTGGAGCGCGACGGCGTGCGCGGCGTCACCTCCAATCCGGCGATTTTCGAGAAGGCGATCGGCGCCACCGACGAATATGACGGCGCGGTGTCGGCACTCCTGAAGAAGCATGACCGCTCGGTCGCCGATCTCTACGAGGCGCTGGCGGTGGAGGACATTCAGAACGCCGCCGACGTGCTGCGCCCGGTCTACGACGCGCTGCATGGCGAGGACGGTTATGTCAGCCTCGAGGTCTCGCCCTATCTCGCACGCGACACCGACGGCACGCTCGCCGAAGCGCGGCATTTGTGGCGCGCGGTGAAGCGCGACAATCTGATGATCAAGGTGCCCGGTACGGCGGAAGGCCTGCCGGCGATCGAGAAGCTGACCTCCGAGGGCCTCAGCATCAACATCACCCTGCTGTTCTCGCAGGCGGTCTACGCCCAGGTGCTGGAAGCCTACATTTCGGGGCTGGAAAAATTCGTCGCCAAGGGCGGCGACCCGCGCAGGATCGCCAGCGTCGCGAGCTTCTTCGTCAGCCGCATCGACTCGGCCGTGGACAAGCAGCTCGATGACAAGATCGCCGCCGCCAATGACGAGGACCAGAAGGCGCGGCTCGCCGCGCTCAAGGGCAAGGTCGCGATCGCCAACGCCAAGCTCGCCTACCAGCATTACAAGAAAGTGATCGCCTCTGAGCGCTGGAAGGCACTGGAAGCGAAAGGTGCGCGGGTGCAGCGCCTGCTCTGGGCTTCCACCGGCACCAAGAACAAGGCCTATCGCGACGTGCTTTATGTCGAGGAATTGATCGGCCCGGACACGGTCAACACCGTGCCGCCGGCAACGCTCGATGCCTTCCGCGACCACGGCCAACTGCACGATACGCTGGAAGACAACGTCAGTGAGGCCGAGCATGTGCTGACCGAACTCGCCAAGGCCGGCATCTCGCTCGATGCCATCACCGAGAAGCTGGTGGATGAAGGCGTGCAACTGTTCGCGGAGGCCGCCGACAAGCTGCTCGGCGCGGTGGCGCACAAGCGCGCGACAATTCTCGGCGCGCAGATCGACGGCCAGAGCCTCACGCTCGGCACGGCGCTCGACAAGGACGTCGCAACCCTGACGCAGCAATGGAGCCACGACGGCAAGGGTCGCGCGCTGTGGCATCGCGACACTTCGGTGTGGACCGGCCATGACGAGGACAAATGGCTCGGCTGGCTGGATGCGGTGGCGCGCGAGGAGAAGTCGCTGAAACAGTATCGGCGCTTCGCCGAATGCGTGAAGCAGGCGAATTTCACCGACGCCGTGGTGCTCGGCATGGGCGGCTCAAGCCTGGGGCCGGAAGTGCTGGCGATGACCTTCGGCCGCGCCAAGGGCTTTCCCAGGCTGCACATCCTCGATTCCACCGACCCGGCGCAGGTCGCGCGGCTGGAAAAGGCCGTCACGCTGCAGCGGACGCTGTTCATCGTCTCCAGCAAATCCGGCGGCACCACCGAGCCGAACGCGCTGATGGATTATTTCTTCGCGCGCGTCGAAAAAGTCAGCGGCCAGAAGCCCGGCGTGCATTTCATCGCCATCACCGATCCCGGCTCGTCGCTGGAAAAGACCGCGAAGGCGCGCGGCTTCATCCATGTCTTTTATGGCGAGCCGAGCATCGGCGGGCGCTATTCGGTGCTCTCGCCGTTCGGTCTGGTGCCGGCAGCGGCGGCCGGCATCGATCTCGGCAAATTCCTCGCCTCCACCGCGGCGATGGTGCGCGCCTGCGGCGCCGACGTGCCGCCGTCGGAGAATCCCGGCATCCGGCTCGGCCTTGCGCTCGGCGCGGCGGCGAAGGCCGGTCGCGACAAGGTGACGTTGACCGCGTCCGAACAGATCGCCGATTTCGGCGCATGGGCCGAACAACTGATCGCCGAATCCACCGGCAAGAACGGCAAGGCGCTGATCCCGCTAGCCGGCGAGACGCTGGGTGCGCCGCAGGTCTATGGCGATGACCGCATCTTCATCGATCTGAAGCTGAAGGGCGACACTACGCGCGACGCAGCGCTTGATGCGCTCGCGGCCGCCGGTCATCCGGTGGTGCGCATCGAGGTCACCGAGACCGGGCATATCGGGCAGGAGTTCTTCCGCTTCGAGATCGCCACCGCCGTGGCCGGCGCGGTGATGGGCATCAATCCGTTCGATCAACCGGATGTCGAATCCGCCAAGATCAAAACCCGCGAACTCACCGCCGCGTTCGAGACCAGCGGCGCCCTGCCCGCCGAGACACCGGCGGCGCAGGATGGCGCGATTGCGCTCTACACCGACGAGGACAACGCGGCGGCGCTGCGGCAGGCCGGCGCCAATGGCGATCTCGCCTCCTGGCTGAAGGCGCATTTTGCCCGCACGCATCGCGGCGACTATGCGGCGCTGCTCGCCTATCTCGACCGCAACGAGAAGAATACGGCAGCGATGCAGTCCGCGCGGATGGCGATCCGCGACGCCAGGCGCGTCGCCACCTGCGTCGGCTTCGGGCCGCGTTTCCTGCATTCCACCGGACAGGCCTATAAAGGCGGACCGAACAGCGGCGTGTTCCTGCAGATCACCGCCGACGACGCCAGGGATCTCAAGATCCCCGGTCACAAGGCCAGCTTCGGCGTGATCAAGGCGGCGCAGGCGCGGGGCGATTTCGACGTGCTGACCGAGCGCGGCCGCCGCGCTCTGCGCCTGCACATCAAGGGCGACGTCGCCAAGGGATTGTCCACCATCAACGCCGCCATCACCAGGGCGCTCTCATAGGACGACGGAATGCAGATCGGACTTGTCGGTCTTGGCCGCATGGGCGGCAACATCGTTCGCCGCCTGATCGACAAAGGCGGCCACGATGTCGTGGTCTATGACACCAACGCCGACCGGATCGCCGATCTGGCCAAGCACGGCGCGGTCGCCAGCACCTCGCTCGGCGACCTGATCGTCAAGCTGAAGCCGCCGCGCACGGTGTGGGTGATGCTGCCGGCCGGCCGGATCACCGAGGAGACCATCGCCACGCTCAGCCATTCGCTGCTGCACGGCGACACCATCATCGATGGCGGCAACACCTTCTGGCAGGACGATGTACGCCGCGCCAAGGCGCTCGCCGAGCGCGGCCTGCATTATGTCGATGTCGGCACCAGCGGCGGCATCTGGGGCTTCGAACGCGGCTACTGCATGATGATCGGCGGCGAGACCGAGATCGTCTCGCGGCTCGATCCGATCTTCGCAACCCTCGCCCCGGGGCGTGGCGACCTTGCGCGCACGCCGGGCCGGGAGAAGCGCGATCCGCGCGCCGAGCAAGGCTACATCCATGCCGGGCCGGTCGGCGCCGGGCATTTCGTCAAGATGATCCATAACGGCATCGAATACGGCCTGATGCAGGCCTATGCCGAAGGCTTCGACATTCTCAGGAACGCCAATCTCGACACGCTGCCGGAGGCGCATCGCTTTGATCTCGATCTTGCCGATATCGCGGAGGTGTGGCGGCGCGGCAGCGTGATCTCGTCATGGCTGCTCGATCTCACCGCCAGCGCGCTGGCCGGCAACGAGACGCTGGAGAACTATTCGGGCTTCGTCGAGGATTCCGGCGAGGGCCGCTGGACCATCAGCGCCGCGATCGACGAGGCGGTGCCGGCCGAAGTGATCACCGCCGCACTCTACGCGCGTTTCCGTTCGCGCAAGGAACATACCTTCGCCGAAAAAATTCTCTCGGCGATGCGCGCCGGCTTCGGCGGGCACAAGGAGCCGCAGCAGCATCCCGACGCGCCGCACGCCAAGGCGCCGCGAAAACTGAAGCCGAAGGACGACTGAATGACGCCAGCCCCCGGCGAGACCAAGCCGCGCATTCCCGATTCCTGCTGTTTCGTCATTTTCGGCGTGACCGGCGATCTCGCGCACCGGCTGGTGATCCCCGCGCTCTACAATCTCGCCGAGGCGAAGCTCTTACCAGAAAAATTCTGCGTGGTCGGCGTGACCCGCACCGAGACGCAAAGCAAGACGCTCAACGCCGACCTGATGGCGGGCCTGAAGAAATTCGCCACCCGCCCGGTCGATGCGCAAGTGGCGCAGCAATTGTTCGGCTGCATGACCAGCATCCATGCCGACCCGAGCGAGCCGGGCAGCTTCGCGGCACTGGCAGCGCATCTGCACAAGATCGCCGAGCAGCGCGGCATCACCAATTTTCTGTTCTATCTCGCGGTGCCGCCGGCCGGGTTCAAGCCGATCAGCGAGGCGCTCGGCCATCACGGTCTGTTGCGGGAGCATGACGGCGCGTGGCGGCGCCTCGTGGTGGAAAAGCCGTTCGGCACCGATCTGAAATCGGCGAAGCAGCTCAATCACGATCTGCTGGCGCTGCTCAACGAGCACCAGATCTACCGGATCGATCATTATCTCGGCAAGGAGACGGTGCAGAACATCCTGGTGTTCCGTTTCGCCAACGGCATGTTCGAGCCGATCTGGAATCGCAACCACATCGATCACATCCAGATCACCGTGTCGGAGACGCTCGATGTCGGCCGGCGCGGCAGCTTCTACGAGGCGACCGGCGCGCTGCGCGACATGGTGCCGAACCATCTGTTCCAGTTGCTGGCGCTGGTGGCGATGGAGCCGCCCTCGCGCTTCGACGCGCATTCGGTGCGCTCGGAGAAAGGCGAGGCGCTGGCCGCGATCCAGACCCAGAGCGAAACGGAAGCCCTGCAGAATTCGGTGCGCGGGCAATACATCGCCGGGCTGATCGGTGAACGCGAGGTCAGTGACTATCGCGACACCGAGAAGGTCGCGCCCGACAGCGTGGTCGAGACCTACGCCGCGCTGAAGCTGACCATCGACAACTGGCGCTGGGCCGGCGTGCCGTTCTATCTGCGCACCGGCAAGGCGCTGACCGCCAAGCGCACCGAGGTCGCGATCCGCTTCAAGCAGGCGCCGTTCTCGATGTTCCGCGCCACCGAGATCGAACGCATCTCGCAGAACTATCTCGTCATCGGCATCGAGCCGACCGAGGGCATCACGCTGCAGTTCAACACCAAGGTGCCCGGCCCCGCGGTGACGATCGACGGCGTCGAGATGAAGTTCAAATACAAGGATTACTTCAAGGTCGCGCCGAGTACCGGCTACGAGACGCTGATCTACGACTGCATGATCGGTGATAATATTCTTTTCCAGCGCGCCGACAGCGTCGAGGCCGGCTGGCAGGCGGTGCAGCCGTTCCTCGATGCCTGGAAGAAGGCAGGCGGCGACGGCCTTGCGATGTATCAGGCAGGCACCGACGGTCCCGAGGCGGCACAGGAGCTGCTGGCGCGCGACGGCCGCCGCTGGCGCGATATCGGCGAATGAGCGCGCAGGCGCAGCGGCGCGTCATCATCGCGCAAGACGCGCAGGCACTCGCCGAAGCCGCCGCGGCGCGACTGTTCGCACGGACCCGGCAGACCCCGCATCCGGCGATGATCTGCCTTACCGGCGGCACCACGCCGAAACAGCTCTACCAACTGCTGGCAACATCGCCATGGCGCGAGCGGATTCCGTGGCAGCGGGTGCACTGGTTCTTTGGCGACGACCGTTTCGTGCCGCAAGACGATGAGCTCAGCAACGCCGGCATGGCGCGGCGCGCCTTTCTCGATGCCTGTGCGCCGCCGCAAAATATCCACGCCATCCGCACCGATGTCGAAACGCCGGACGAGGCGGCGCGGCTGTATGAGCTGGAGCTGCACGCGTTTCATCCGATGCCGCTGGAAAGCGCGCCGCTGTTCGACCTCGTGCTGCTCGGCGTCGGCAGCGACGGCCATGTCGCCTCGCTGTTTCCGGGCACCGATGCTGCCAATGAGACGCAGCGCTGGGCCGTCGGCATCGAGGATTCCGGGCTCGCGCCGTTCGTGCCGCGCGTCAGCCTGACACTGCCGGTGCTTTGCGCAGCACGCGAGGTACTGTTTCTGGTCGCAGGCGAGAGCAAGCGAGCCATTGTCGGCCGCGTGTTCGATGGAGACGATCTGCCCGCCACCCGCGCCCATGCCGCGCGAGGCGAGACAGTCTGGCTGCTCGACCGGGCCGCCGCGCCGCCGAACCTCAAGGAGACATGATGACGACTGGCATCCGCGCGATCATCGTGATGGGCGTCTCCGGCTCGGGCAAGAGCACGATCAGCGAAGCGCTGGCGCGCCACATCGGCTTTGCGCATGAAGACGGCGACGCCTATCACCCGGACGCCAACGTGCGGAAGATGCAGGACGGCGTTCCCCTCACCGATCAGGACCGCGCGCCGTGGCTGTGCACGCTCGCCGACATGATCGACCGCTACGCCGACGCCGGCACGCCGCTGGTGCTCGCCTGCTCGGCATTGAAGCGCGCCTATCGCGATGTGCTGATGCACGGGCGCGACGATGTTCGCATCGTCTATCTGAAAGGCTCGCGCGCGCTGATGGCGAGCCGGCTCGGCCGCCGCAGCGGCCATTTCATGCCGGAATCGCTGCTCGAGTCCCAGTTCGCCACGCTGGAAGAGCCGGCCGAGGACGAACACGCCCTCACGGTCGCCGCCGAGGCATCGGTCGAGGCCATCGTCAATGAGATCACCGACCGGCTCGGCCTCGCCAGCGCAGCCTTGGCGCATGTGGTGACGCCGGTTCGCCTCGTGATTTCGGATGTCGATGGCACGCTGCTGACCCGCGACAAACGGCTGACGCCGCCCACCATCGCCGCGGTACGCGACCTGCGCGAGAGCGGCATCCAGTTCACCGTCACCAGCAGCCGGCCGGGCTTCGGCCTGCGCATGCTGGTCGAGCCGCTGGCGCTCGATCTGCCGATGGGGCCGTTCAACGGCTCCGCCATCGTCAATCCGGACCTGACCATCGAGGAGCAGCACCTGATCCCGCGCGATGCGGTGACGCGCTGCCTGGAGTTCTTCGCAGAGCATGGCGTCGATGTCTGGCTGTTCACCAACCGGCAATGGCTGATCCAGCGCGATGACGGCCAGTATGTGCCGCGCGAGTGCAAGGCGATAATGGCCGCGCCGGAGCTGATCAGCGACGCGACGCCCTATCTCGACGACATCTGCAAGGTGGTCGGCGTCAGCGCGGATTTTGCGCTGCTGGAGTGCTGCGAACGCGAGCTGCATCTTGCGCTCGGCAAGGCGGCGCATGCCGCGCGCTCGCAGAACTACTATCTCGACGTGACGCCGCCCAATTGCGACAAGGGCACATTCGTCGCGGCGATGGCGCGCCGGCTCGGCATTCCGCCGGGCGAAATCGCCACCCTCGGCGACATGCCAAACGACGTGCCGATGTTCCGCCAGAGCGGCGTGTCCTATGCGATGGGCAATGCCTCCGACGAGGTGAAGCGGCACGCCGCCCGCGTCACCACCTCCAACGAAGAAGACGGCTTCGCCAAGGCGATTGCGCAAATCCTCACGCTGCGGAAGTAGAGTCCCACCCTCGTCATGTCCGCGCATGATCCGTCGAAGACGACATGAACGCTGTTTTTCCCGACAATCCGCTTTCCGTCATGGCCGGGCTCGTCCCGGCCATCCACGTCTTTCTTGCCGAACCATTGTAAGACGTGGATGCCCGCGACAAGCGCGGGCATGACGACAGTGCGGTTATTCAATTCTGGACCGGTGAAGCACGCTCCTCACTTCGCAGCCCGCTGCACCGCCGGCTTGGCCGGATGCAGGGCCGCGTAGATGTTCTGCGCGGTATTGATCAGCGCGATATGGGTCAGCGCCTGCGGGAAATTGCCGGTCTGGCGCCGCGCGACGCTGTCATATTCCTCCGCGAGCAGGCCGACATCGTTGGCGATGCCGGCGACGCGCAGGAACAGTTCGCGCGCCTCGTCGATCCGCCCCGCCAGCACATAAGCGTCGGCCAGCCACAGCGTGCAGGCGAGGAACGCGCCTTCAATCGGCTCGGTCTCGTCGGGACGTATTTCGCGCGGATCGTGCCGCAGCACGAAACCGTCACGCATCAGATACTGCTCGATCGCGGTGATGGTGCCGACGATCTTGGGATCGGTCGGCGGCAGGAAGCCGACCGCCGGCAGCAGCAGCAGGCTGGCATCGAGCACCTGCGCGCCATAGGATTCGACGAAGGTGTTGAGCACCGGATCAAAACCGTTGGCGCAGATATCGGCGTGAATTTTCTCGCGCAGTGCCCGCCATTCGGCGAGCGGCGCCCTGTAGCCGAACTGCTCGGCGCTCTTGATGCCGCGGTCGAACGCCACCCAGCACATCGCCTTGGAAAATACGTAGTGCCGCCCCGGCCCGCGGCGCTCCCACAGGCCGCTGTCGGGCAGGTCCCAGATCTTCGCCAGATGCTTGAGGAATTGCAGCTCCACCGCCCAGGTCTCGCCGTCGAGCTCGATCTTCATGGTGCGCGACTGGTGAAAGACGTCCATCAATTCGCCATAGACGTCGAGCTGCAACTGCGCGTGCGCGGCGTTGCCGAAGCGCACCGGCCGTGCGCCTTCATAGCCCGGCAGCCAGTCGGCCTCCCATTCCAGCAAACGGCGCTGCCCCATGATGCCGTACATGATCTGCATGTCGGAGGGCGATCCGGCCACTGCGCGCAGCAGCCAGTGATGCCAGGCGACGGCCTCGTCGCGATAGCCGCTGTCCATCAACGCCAGCAGCGTGAAGGTGGCGTCGCGCAGCCAGCAATAGCGATAATCCCAGTTGCGCGCGCCGCCGAGCTTTTCCGGCAGCGAGGTGGTCGGCGCGGCGACGATGCCGCCGGTCGGCGCGTAGGTCAGCGCCTTCAGCGTGATCAGCGATCGCTGGATCAATTCGCGGTGCTTGCCCTTGTAAGTGCTGCGGCTCGACCAGTCGGTCCAGAACGTCTCGGTGTCGTCCAGCGCGTCATCGACATCAATCGGACGCGGCAGCGGCAGATGCGAGGCATCGTAGGTCAGAACGAACGGCACGGTCTCGCCCGCCCTGACCTCGAATTCCGCGACCGTCGTCATCTTCTCGCCGTGGGTTTTGATCGGCGTGCGCAGCACCACCATGTCGGGACCGGCGACCGCGAGGATGGTGCCGTCCTGCAGTTTCTGCACCCAGGGGATGTTGGTGCCGGAGCCGAAGCGCAGCACCAATTCCATCCGCATCGTCACCGTGCCGGCCTCCCCGCGCACCAGGCGCACGATGTCGGAGGCCTGTCCGCGCGGCGGCATGAAATCGATCAGCGTCACCACGCCGCTGTCGCACTCGAATTGCGTATCCAGGATCAGGGTCTCGCCGCGATAGCGGCGGCTGCTGGCGCGGGGCCTGGCTTTCGGAAAGATCTGCCAGCGGCCGTGATCGGGCGAGCCGAGCAGCGCGGCGAAACAGGCGTCCGAATCGAAGCACGGCCAGCATAGCCAATCGATCGATCCGGTACGGCTGACCAGAGCGGCGGTGAGGCAATCGCCGATTAGGGCATAATCTTCAATGAGGGAAGACAAACGATTCCTCGCAATTTCTCAAGGCAACAACCATCCGGCGGCGAGAAGCGCCACCATCAGGTTAAGTCGCGAAAGCGGGAAAAGCTCCCGCACGCGGCGGCAGCAAACGCGTTTGTGATGTACGAGTCATCGTCATGCCCGGCTTTATGCCGGGCATCCACGTCTTCACGATCTCTCGGCTAATAAAGACGTGGATGGCCGGGACAAGCCCGGCCATGACAAGAAGCTTCTATCTTTGCCTCACGCCGAGATCAGCACCAGATCGACCACTGCCGAATAATGACAGACGGCCGCCAGCAGCACGAAGGAATGCCAGATCGCGTTCTGGAAACGCAGTCGCCGCCATGCATGGAAGATGACGCCCGCCGAATAGAGCACGCCGCCCGCGGCAATCAGCCACAGCGTGGTGGACGGCAGCGACGACACCACGCTCTCATAAGCGACGATGCCGCTCCAGCCGAGCGCGAGATAAAGCGCGATCGAGAGCCGGTCGAAGCGCCCCGGCAGAAACACCTTCAGCGCGATGCCGATGGCGGCCACCGACCACACGCCGATCAATAGCGCGATGGCGACCACGCGATCCTGCATCTGCGCCAGGAACGGCGTGTAGGTGGCGGCGATCAGCACATAGATCGCGGAATGGTCGAACCGCCGCAGCACCCATTTCACCGGCGAGACAGGCCACAGATTGTAGGTCGCCGAGATGCCGAGCATCGCCGTCAGCCCGGCGGCATAAATCGAGACCGAGACGATCTGCGCCGTCGAGGCGTAGATCGCCGCCAGCGTGATCAGCACGCTCGCCGCGATCACACCGAAGGCGATGCCGAGCACATGGATCACGCCGTCCGCGATCAGCTCGGCGCGATCGTATTCCCAGCGGATCACATCGCCGCGCAAAGCGACGGGAGCAGCCTGCACCTGCTTGAGACGAAATACCGCCATGGACGCACTCACCAAGGGATCAGAAACGGACTGGCCGCCATCTTAGCCCCGAATGTGCGCCTGTCATGACGCTCGCGCACTACCCTTTCGGGGTACACCAAAACTTGATTTATCGCTTCGCCATCGCCAGCTTTGTCGGATGGCTCCGATTTCGACATCTCCGATCCATTTGATGGAATAATGGCCGCAGGATTTTCCGACCTCATCGAGGAATTTCGCCTCTCCGCCCGCTCGCTGCTCGAATATGGCGAAAATATCTTCAACCCTACGCTGCGGCTCGGCGTCACCGGCCTGTCGCGCGCGGGCAAGACGGTGTTCATCACCGCGCTGGTGCACGGCCTGCTCCGCGGCGGGCGCTTTCCGGTGTTCGAGTCGCTGGCGACCGGACGGATCGCCGGGGCGCGGCTGGAGCCGCAGCCAGACGACGGCGTGCCGCGCTTCGCCTACGAGCAGCATGTCCGCACGCTGGTGGAGGAGCGGCGCTGGCCGGATTCGACCGTCGACATCAGCGAATTGCGCCTCGCCATCGACTATCAGCGCCAGAACGGCGCCTCGCGCACCTTGACGCTCGATATCGTCGATTATCCCGGCGAATGGCTGCTCGACCTGCCGCTGCTTCAGAAGAGCTATGCGCAGTGGTCGGCGGAGAGCCTCGCGCTGTCGCGGCAGGAGCCCCGCGCCGCCCTCGCCGCGCCGTGGCACGCACACCTTCAGACGTTGCGCCCGCTGGAGCGCGAGGACGAGCAGGCAACGCTGACCGCGGCGCGGCTGTTCACCGACTATCTGCGCGCCTGCCGCGACGAGCGGTTCGCCATGAGTTTGTTGCCGCCGGGGCGCTTCCTGATGCCCGGCGGTCTCGCCGGCTCGCCGGCTTTGACCTTCGCGCCGCTCGATCTGCCGGCTGACGGCACCGCGCCGGACGGCTCGCTGTGGGCGATGATGCAGCGGCGTTACGAGGCCTACAAAAACCTCGTGGTGCGGCCGTTCTTTCGCGATCATTTCACCCGGCTCGACCGCCAGATCGTGCTGGTCGATGCGCTGGCCGCCTTCAACGCCGGGCCGGAGGCGCTGCGCGATCTCGAAGGCGCGCTGGCCGGGATTCTCGACTGCTTCAATATCGGCCGCAGCACGCTGTGGAGCACGATCTTCCGTCCGCGCATCGACCGCATTTTGTTCGCCGCCACCAAGGCCGATCACCTGCACCGCTCCAGCCACGACCGGCTCGAAGCCATTCTCAAGCGCATGGTCGAGCTTGCCGCCGCACGCGCGGAATTCGCCGGCGCCGAGACCGACGTGGTGGCGCTCGCCGCGGTGCGCGCCACCCGCGAGGCGATGGTGCGGCGGGGCCATGACACCCTGCCCTCGATCCTCGGCGTGCCGGTCGCGGGCGAGACCTCCGGGGATGAGACCTTTGACGGCATCACCGAAGTCGCGACCTTCCCCGGCGACCTGCCGAGCGAGACCGACGCGCTGTTCCGCGACCCCGCGCCGTTTCGCGGTCTCACCGCCACGGCACCGGGTCAGGCAGATTTCCGCTTCCTGAAATTCCGCCCGCCGCTGATCGAGGCCGGACCCGACGCGCCGCTGCCTCACATCCGGCTCGACCGCGCGCTACAATTCCTGATCGGAGACCGCCTGCAATGAGCGACCGGCCGCATCACCGCAAGCCCGCCGCGTTCAAGCTCGACGACCCGCGCGTCGTGCTGGTGGACGAGGACGGCGGCGCGCATCCTGCGCGCGGCAAAATCGAGATCGCGCCGGAGCCGGACACGGCGTTGCTGCCCGCGACCATCCCGCCGGCGGTCGCGCCGCCACGCCGCGGCCTGTCATGGGGCACGCTGTTCTGGACCGGGCTCGGCGGCCTCGTGCTGCTGGGCCTTGGCCTCGGCGTCTACAATCTCGTGGCGGACCTGTTCGCGCGCAGCCAGAGCCTCGGCGTCATCGGGCTCGGTTTTGCCGTGCTGGCCGTGCTCGCGCTGATCGTGATCATCGCGCGCGAAGCGCTGGCGCTGGCGCGGCTCGAGACTATCGAAAAACTGCACGAGCGCGCCAATGCCGTGCTCGTCAGCGACGACCGCAAAGCGAGCGACGCCGTGGTGCGCGATCTGTTGAACATCGCGCACGACAATCCGCATCTCGCTCATGCCCGCGCGGTGATCGCGAGCCATGCGAGCGACATCATCGACGGCGCCGACATGCTGCGCCTTGCCGAACGCGAACTGATGACGCCGCTCGATCAGGAGGCGCGGCGGCTGATTTCCAGCGCCGCCCAGCGCGTCTCGATCGTCACCGCCGTCAGCCCCGGCGCGGTGATCGACGTGCTGTTCGTGTTCGCCGCGGCGCTGCGGCTGGTGCGCCAGCTCGCGCGGCTCTATGGCGGGCGGCCCGGCACGCTCGGCATGGTACGGCTGATGCGCCATGTCATCGCGCATCTGGCGGTCACCGGCGGCATGGCCGCGAGCGACAGCCTGATCCAGCAGGTGCTGGGACATGGCCTTGCAGCAAAGCTGTCGGCGCGGCTCGGCGAGGGCATCCTCAACGGGCTTCTGACCGCACGGCTCGGCCTTGCCGCGGTCGATGTGACGCGACCGTTGCCGTTCGCGGCGCTGCCCCGCCCGGTGCTGTCCGATCTCGCCCGCGATTTGCTGCGCCGGGCGGAAAGCGCCGAGAAGGACGAGCCGCCGACTGCGGGGTGATGTCGGGGTGCTCGCTCCGGCTATGAAATAAGCCATGTACTTCAGTCGTCATGCCCGGCCATAGCCGTTTAAAGAACGGCGTCGCTTCGCTCGCCTGTGTGCCGGGCATCCACGTCTTGCCGATGTTTCCACGAGAAAGGCGTGGATGGCCGGGACAAAGCCCGGCCATGACGAGGCAACCCGGCAAACTCGGCGCTTCTCTTGAGAGATCGATGGCTTTGGCTCCCGGCCTGCGCCGGGACGACCCAATCGAGATTTGGTTCAATCTCATCGTCTTTGCAGACACACCGGGCAGCGACGCATCTTAAGGATGTGTCCCGGGCGCGATGCAGCGTGCAACGCTGCTTCGCAGAACCGGGACCGTCGCAAAATGCCGAACGTGGGACGGCCCCGGAGCAGCGGAGCGACATTGCATGTCGCACCGCATCCGGGGCACTCGATCTCACGTTTCGAAGCGCCGCTTTGCTCCTCCTCACCATGAGGAGCCTCAAAAAAATCTCCCGAACCGGCATGAACCTCCCGCCGCGATGGGGCGACCCATTTGCATGGGCCGGCACGGCCTTCACGCTTAACCCCGGAGGATCACCATGTTTCGCAAGCTCGCTCTTGGATTTATCGCCGCCGCTTCCCTCACCGCCGCCGCTCTGGCGCCGACCGGCGCGTCCGCCGGCTGGAAAGGCCATCATCATCACCACTGGGGCCATCACCACGGCTTCGGTTACGGCTTTGGCCCGATGATCGTCGCGGGCGGCGGCTATGCCGACGGCTGCTACGTGCAGCGCCGGGTGCGCACGCCGTATGGCCTGCGCTGGCGGACCATCAACGTCTGCTACTGATTGGATTTGCTTTAAATACCACGCGCACCCCGGCGGCGATCGCAGCCGGGGTGTTGCGTGTCATCGTCAAACTCCTCGGCAGATTCAGGCTTCCACGCGTTATTTCGCAATTGCGTAACGAGGGATCAGACTTTTGACTGACTGCGGCGAAGTGTTCCGATCCCGCAGAAATCGATCGTTTCGCCCTATGCAAGACGCCGCGTTACCGCGTAACGTGCGCGCCGTTGGAAATGCCCCTTTTGCGGGACCCGACCGTTCGTATCGTTTTTGAAATTTCTGCGGAGACCACAAGTATGGCTAAAGGCACTGTGAAGTGGTTCAACCCCACCAAGGGATATGGATTTATCCAGCCGACCAGCGGCGGCAAGGATATCTTCGTCCATATCTCGGCGGTTCAAAAAGCGGGGCTTGCAACACTCAACGAGGGGCAGACGGTCGAATACGAAGAAGTCGCCAATCGCGGCAAGACCTCGGCGGAAAACCTCAAGGTTTGATCGCCTGACAGGCTCGGCGCGGATCAGTCCCGCGCCGATTTTTTTTTGCGCTCTCGAAAGACACGGACAATACCGATGCGGGGCCGCGCCCTGCATCGTTCCTGCCGGCCGCCTGCAGACAAGCCGCAAGTGTAGACCGGCGCCGACATCACCCGTGTCCAGCACGAGGTGACGGGCGTGGCGCAAGGAGCGGATATGTACCCGCTCCAATGTCCGTTTCAGCAGACGCCGCATTCCCACGGACGCGATAGCAACGGCTGCGCGCGATAGCTCGAACAGTCCGACGCCTTGTCGCCCGGCAACAGCAGACCGCCGCAATGCGGGCAGCAATTGTCATTGGCGTGCGCGGCCGATTCATCGCCGGATTCGCCGATCTCGACGGCGAAAAACCTGACCATGGTGCTGTTCGGGATGTTTCGTTTGCCGGTCATGCCTGGTCCTCTGTTTGACGAGGCGCATCATGACAGCAAGTTCATGCCGTATTATTCAACCGAACGGTCAAATTTTACGATTGAAAACAGCCTTCGCTCGTCCGTCGCGGCAACGAACGATTAAGGACTTCAGCAATTGGAACATCGCGCGTTCAGCGTGCGACGATCAGACCCCGGCTGGTAACGACAACCCAGCGCCCATCCTGACGGCGGATCGCATCGACGCGGCCGACGCCGGGCAACGGATCGCCGACATACACCTCGTAGACGCCGGAGCGTCCCACGACGGTGGCTCCGCCGCCCGACACATCGCGCAGTGCCCAGCCGTCGATCGTCGGCAGGCGATTGATCTGCGGAGCCGCAGCCGGCGTGGCCGCAGGCGGCGTGATCGAGCCGGTGGTTTCCGGCGCGGGCGGCGTCTTCAGCTTGTCGAGCGCCTCGCCGAGCTTGGTGAGCTTGGCACTGCTCGCCTTGTTGGAACTCTCGACACCGTTCTTGAGCGAAGCGAGCTCCGCATTAACCTTGGCGAGCGCGCCGTCGATCGCCTTGTCGCGCTCCGCCGCAGCAGCGGTGGCGGCAGCGGTCGCGGCTGCAACGGTGGCGTGATCGTCCTTCATGAAATGGGTGAGACTCAGCGTCGCGGCGCCGCCGCTGACCGCGCCGACCAGCGCCGCGATCGCAACCATCGCCACCAGCGACAGCGGCCGCCGCGCGTCTGCCGGCACCGGCGCATCGTTCAGCGGGCGGGTGTCGCCGAATGCGCCGTCCCAGGAGCTGTGCGTGGACAGCCGGCGCAGCGTGATATCCTTGGGGCCGCCGAAATCCTCGGGACGAAAGTCATCGCCAAACTCGTTCTTGATCCCGCCGGACGCGACGAGATCGGACGAGCTGC
Organism: uncultured Afipia sp.; assembly: GCA_964384815.1. GTDB lineage: Bacteria > Pseudomonadota > Alphaproteobacteria > Rhizobiales > Xanthobacteraceae > Afipia. The sequence continues at coordinate 1,152,743 of CAYLLZ010000001.1, forward strand.
CGTGCGCGGGCTCACCTGCCGGGCGCCCGGATGATGCTTCGGCGTCGTGATCTGAGGTCTGGTCGGTCATGGCAATTGTCCCAAATAGCTTCAGTATTTGGTAACAATGATTTGCTTGCCAAATCGTTACCGGCGCGCCGCGGCGGCCTCTTTCGCATGCAGCAGCCGTCGCAACGTCGCCGCGGTGGAGGCATCGATCACGCCATCGATCCGTCCAGGGCGGAAATGGCGCTGGAAGGCCGTCACCACCGCGCGGATGACGGTATCGGAGTCCGTCGGCGTAACGGCGTAGCCATAGGCCGCGAGGTCGCGCAGCACCTCGGCGCGCATTGTCTCATCGACCTCGCTCCCCGGACCTTCGAGCGGCTCGGGCGCGACCCACAGCCCGACGCCCGCCTCATGCAGGCGTTGCCAGGTAAAGCGCTCGCCCGGATCGTTCTTGCGCAGCGGCGCGATATCGGAATGACCCAGCACCTGATCGGGCGGGATCGGCCAACGCTGCACAATGTCCCGGCACAGCGCGATCACTGCAGCGATCTGCACGTCGGTAAATGCCGGACAGCCGCCGTCATGGCCGGGATTGCCGATCTCGATGCCGATGGAGCGGGAGTTGATGTCGGTGCGGCCGTGCCAGCTCGACACGCCGGCGTGCCAGGCACGGTCGCGCTCGGCGACAAGCTGAACGATCTCGCCATCCTCCAGCACCAGATAATGCGACGATACTTTCGCCGCCGGATCGCACAGCCGCGCCAGCGCCTCCTGCGTGTCCGGCATGCCGGTGTAATGCAGCACCAGAATGTCCACGGCATCGCCCGCCCGCGCGTCGAAATTCGGCGAGCGGACAAAACGGCGGGCCAGCGGCGACGTGACGGCCAAGACCTTCTCCCGATGCAGACGCGATGGCAGATGATTCTGCCGCGATTACACGCGCGGGCTATGCCGCCGTCAAATGCCAGTGTGACAAAGAGCACGGGTCTTGTGCGGCCCGCCGCGACCGGACACAGTGGCGCGTCATTTTCCCTGTTGCTGAGCACAGATATCCATCATGAGCCTTACGCCCTTTCCCGCCCTTTATCGCGGCATGGACCGCGCCACGCTCGATGCGGCTTACAACAACAGCGCAGCGGTCAAGGACAGCGCGGCGTGGACGGAAGACTGGCGCAGACGCAGCGCGCAGGTCCGGCAGGGTCGTGGCGTTCGCCTCGATATTCCCTATGCGGACGGCGAGCGCACCAAATTCGATTACGTCCCCGCGGGAGTGGCGAAAGCACCGCTGTTCGTGTTCATCCATGGCGGCTACTGGGTACGCAATTCCCGGGACATGTTTTCGTTTCTGGCGGCAGGGCCGAACGCGCATGGCATCGATTTCGTTTCGGTCGGTTACACGCTGGCGCCGCAAGCACGGCTGGCACAGATTGTCGATGAAATCCGCCGGTGCCTGACGCATCTTGCGGCGCATGCCGACGATCTCGGCTTCGACCGCGCACGGATCTTCGTCAGCGGCTGGTCGGCGGGCGGGCATCTCGCCGCCATCACCTGCGATCATCCGGCGGTGCGCGGCGCGCTGCCGATCAGCGGGATTTTCGATCTGGAGCCGGTGGCGCTGAACTATCTCAACGAACCGCTGCAACTGACGGCGGAGGATATCGCAGCGCTGAGCCCGCAGCGCCGGCTGCGCGCGGGGCTGGCGCCGCAGCGCCCTGTCGCCGGCGGCAACGAGCTTGCGGAATTGCAGCGGCAGTCACGCGATTATGCCGCGGCAGCACAGGTGCAGCATCTGGATGTGACCGCGCGCATCCTGCCGGGCCATCACCATTTTTCGATCCTCGACGAACTGGCGAAGCCGGACGGCGAGATCACGAATGAACTTGTGAAGCTGATCGCGGAGACATCCGCGCGTCGGCGCACCTTCTAGAGCTCTGGTCGTCCCGGCGTCGGCCGGGACCTATCACCACCGGCTTCTCGATAGAAATGCCGAACGTGCCGTTTCAAAAGCATCGGCAGGGATTATGGGTCCCGGCCGACGCCGGGACGACCCGTTAAATTGTATTCAGATTAGTTGAATCGCCGTCATTGCGAGGAGGCAAAGCCGACGAAGCAATCCAGTCCCTCATGGTGAGGAGGCGCGCAAGCGCCGTCTCGAACCATAAGGCCAATGGATCATCGCAGCCACATCCTTCGAGACGCATTGCTGCGCAATGCTACTCAGGATGAGGATTTCAATCCGCCGCCAGCGCTTCGAGACGCTCAAGCTTCAGCAGATCGAGCCCGTGCGGCACCACGGCGATCAGCTTGTCGCGACACAGCTTGGTAATGGTGCGGCTGACGGTCTCGATGGTGAGGCCGAGATAATCGGCGATGTCCTGCCGGCTCATCGGCAGCGGCAGGATTTTCGAGGTATCGCCGGTCCGGCGCAGGCGCCGGCGCAGCAGCACGATGAACGCCGCGACCCGCTGTTCAGCGGATTTGCGGCCGAGCAGCACCATCTGGTCCTGCGCCATGCGCAATTCGCCGCTCGCCATCTCGTGCAGGCGGCGCAGGAAACGCGGATTGCTGTCGACAAAGGCCACGAAGTCCGCACGCGGGAATTTGCAGGCGGCGCCCGTGGTCACCGCTTCGGCGGTGAAGTCGCACATGTTGAGCAGCGACAGACCCAGGAAATCGCCCGGCATCGCGAAGCCGAAAATCTGCCGCCGCCCGTCGGTCAGCGTGCGGTAGAGCCGCACCATGCCTTCGGTGACGGTGAACAGATAGTCAGTCGGCTCGTTCTCGGACACCAGAATGTCGCCGGGGCGGAACGGCCGCGACCGGCTCATCTCCTCGAATTCGAGCAGTTCGGCGGGGGTCAGCACCGAACACACGCTGATCAGGCGGGAGCTGCAATCGTTGCAACGGTCCGCCTGACGGTGGGCACATGAGGTGACGGGCTCTAGGATCGACATGGGAATCCTCCAGAGCCCGGCTTTAAAGTCTCATATCAAATGTTTCTTTGATCGAGATCAAACAGGGACTGAAGGCCGCGGACGGCCCCCAGAACGTTTACGACTGCATACCCCATTTCCCGATGGTGTTGGTTTCGATGGCGCGGAACAGCAG
>CAYLLZ010000002.1:0-701191 GCA_964384815.1 uncultured Afipia sp.
GCTCGTCAGGCTCATAACCTGAAGGTCATAGGTTCAAATCCTATCCCCGCAACCAAATTAAACCCGCTAACTCAATGAGTTGGCGGGTTTTGTTTGGCCAAGCCGGTCTTCTTGCTTGGTTCTCACCGCAGCGTTTGCGGCTCGAAAAGCGACCGAAGGCGATCTCGGCCAAGGTCGCAGCTTCACTCCCAGGCCTCGCGTTCGACACCACGCGCGTGAATCGCATGAGCCGCCGTACCGGTGTCATGGTGACCTGACGAGACGGCCGCGCGGGCCGGCTGCCATCAATCGCCGTGACCCGGGCAGGTGCCTCGACATCCGTATGTATAAAGCGAGCCAAGCGGTAGAAGTCGCCTGTGTTTCTGCTTAAATGTCTAGAATTCTGTCATGGAATTGTGTGCAATTTTCCCGCGATTCGGGTAACTATGGCGGTATTATTCGAGCCTGAAAGTTGGATGCGAGACGTATGTCGGAACGTAAGAATCGGACGATTGTCGTTTATCAGGCGCTCCGCCGTGCGATATTGGAGCAGGCGCTCCGGCCTGGAACCAAGCTGCCCGAAGACGCCATTGCGGGACAGTTTGGTGTAAGCCGGACCGTTGCCCGGCGGGCTCTCGAAATGCTGGCAGCCGATGAAATCGTGGATCTGAGACCGAACCGGGGCGCGGCGGTAGCGAAGCCGACGCTGGAAGAGGCCCGCGACACCTTTCAGGTTCGGATGGATATAGAGCACCTGATCGTTGCGCGGGTGGTTGGGAAGTTGACGCGGAAGGATCTGAAACGACTCGAAGCAAGCGTGGATGCGGAGGAGCGCAGCCACCATGAGGGCAAAGAGGATTACATCAGGCATGCTGCTGAATTCCATATCCTGATTGCTGAAATGGCAGGCAGCCCGCTGTTTTTGCGCTACCTCAGATCGCTCGTTTCGCGGAGCGCTCTTATTCTAGGCCTCTATGGGCGTCCGCACTGGGGTGATTGCAATGTCCACGAGCATCGCGAATTGATTGAGGCCCTCGGCGGCAAAAATGTCGCTCGCGCTCAGAAGTTGATGCGCGCGCATCTTGACGCCGTGCTCACGCGTGCTCTCGAAGGTGTCCACACCGATGCAGGCAAGGGGATATCCGATATCCTCGCGGCTTACGCGGACGTGACTGACTAGAACATCATCAGACTTAAAACGCCGGATCGCAACGCTCCATTTGCCCTGCAAATGGAGCGTTTGCTCATGGCCCAATGCAACTATTTCAGGCATACCTGCTGAAATTGTGTACAAAAAAGCATACAAAATAGGCATTGATATGTCGACTATTTTGGTATCGAATGTACACAGAAGATGCTTCGGCCCGGTTTGATTTCCGTGGGACAGCATTTCCCCCGGTAGTCATCAACGGGCGCGAGCCATCGCTCACCGAGGAGGCTGTTCATGGGACGCGTTCTTCACTCTCTGACGCGACGTGCCGTTCTGGGATTAACGACCGTTTTGCTGGCTGCAGGCCCGCTATCGGCCCAAGAGCCGATCAAGGTGGGCTTGGTGGCCGCTCTTTCGGGTCAGTCGGCTAAATCGGGCGAGGCAATCACGCGCGGGCTCGAGATTGCTATCGATGAAATCAACACAAGCGGCGGTGTGCTCGGCCGGAAAATTCAGCTCGTGCGGCGCGACGACGAAAGCAATCCTGCCAAAGGCAGTATCGCGGCGCGCGAGCTGGTTCAGAAGGAAAAGGTAGTGGCCTTCTTCGGCGGCATCGATACCCCGGTTTCCATGGTCATCGTGCCGTTTGCGAATGCCTCGAAAGTGCCGTTCATTGGCGTTTGGGCAGCGGGAACTCCGATCACTCACAACGGGGCGCCAGAAAATTACGTCTTCCGCGTCTCGGCGGTCGATGAATTCGTCGACCAGGCCATGGTGGCTCGTGCCATTGCCAAATACGGCGCGAAGAAACTTGGCCTGATGCTGATCAACAATTCATGGGGCGAGTCGAACGAAGAAGGCCTGAGAAAAGCGATCTCGGACAACGGGATCGCTCTGGCGGGCGTGGAGAAATTCGAGGGTAATGACCTCGACATGGTGCCACAACTCGAGCGTCTCAAGCAGAGCGGCGCCGATACCATCATCCTTGTCGCCAACGTTGCTCCGGCCGCGCAGATGGTGAAGTCGCTCGACCGTATGTCTTGGGACGTCCCGATCATCTCTCACTGGGGACCTGCCGGCGGCCGTTTCACCGAACTGGGCGGGCCGCGTACGGAAAAGGTCGATATGATCCAGACCTACAGCTTCTCGGGCAATCTCAGCCCGAAAGGCCAGAAGGTGCTGGCTGCTCTCAAGGCCAAGTATCCTGATATCAAAACGATCGCTGACGTTACGCCGGCGGTCGGCATCGCCAACGCCTACGATGCGATGCATCTGCTCGCACTCGCGATCAAGAAGGCCGGCACCACGAATGGGCCGGCTTTGAGGAAGGGCTTTTACGAACTCGGCACCTATGAAGGCCTGATCAAGACATACACCAAGCCGTTTTCGCCGGACAATCAGGATGCGCTGACGAAAAACGATTATGTCTTTACGCACTTTGTGCGCGGCGAAATCGTTCCATTGAACTAGCGAATAAGACGAGTGAGACAACGCGATTTTCAACGAGGCGGGGAGCCGCCTCGTCGATCGGCGCCCCGTTGCGTCCTCATGATATCGACCGTGCGCGGCGTATCGCAGGAGGAGCTGTTGGCGCCGTCTCGATTGCGTGCGGTGAAAATTGCGAATGATGCCTCGTCGACAAGGATAGCTGCCAATGCTTCTCACCTCCGCCATAATCTCCGGTCTTGGGCTCGGCAGCATGTATGGGCTCATCGCGCTCGGTTTCCACATCACCTATGCAGTATCGAATACCGTGAACTTTGCGCAGGGGAGCGCGCTCATGCTCGGTGCGGTCCTGGGCTACACATTCGGTGTCACGTTTGGCTGGCCGATGCCGGTTGCCATTCTTGCTGCGCTGACGATTTGTGCCCTATTCGGACTCTTGGTCGAGCGTACCCTCGTGAGGCCCTTTGTCGTTCGTGGCTCGAGCGCCTGGCTGATGGCTACAGTCGCCGGCGGCATTCTGCTCGATAACGCGGTGATGTTCGCATACGGCAAAGAACCGCGCAGTTTTCCGTCGCCCTTCGCGGTCGAGCCGGTTTCGATCTTCGGTGCCGGCGTCTATCCGCTTCAACTGATCATTCCGATCGTCAGTATCGCGGTCGCGGTTGTCCTGCACTTGCTCGCGACCCGGACCCGGTACGGTAAGGCCTTGCTCGCGGTGGTGCAGAGTCCGGATGCCGCACGGCTTATGGGGATCAACGTACGGGTTGCGATCGCGCTGTCATTTGCCGCTTCGACCGCGCTTGCCGGGCTGGCAGGTGTATTGATCGCTCCGCTCTTCTCGGTTTCTGCCGAGATGGGAACGCTGTTTGGCATCAAAGCCTTTGCGGTCGCAATTCTTGGCGGCATCAGCTCGGCCACCGGTGTGATGCTGGCCGGATTCATCTACGGCATTACCGAAGCGCTCGTCACGACCCTGTTGGGGTCGGCTTACACGCAGATCATCGTCTTCGGCGTTGTCATCTTGTCGCTGGCGTTTCTGCCTAATGGCCTTTTGGGGCGCCCCGCAGTGAAGAAAGTTTGAGATGTTACGAGATGTAGCCGCTCATAAGCTTGCCCTGCCGGGCGCAATCGCGATCCTGGTTGCGGGCGGGCTCGCACTGACAGGCGTGTCGGACAGTTACACGCTCTTCCTGATCGCGCTTGTGGCGTTGACCACGGTGGTCGGCGTCGGTCTCAATGTTCTGATTGGACTGACCGGCCAGATATCCCTCGGGCATGTCGGGTTCTATGCGATCGGGGCCTATACCGCGGGCATTCTGATGCTCAAGGGCGTCAGCTTCTGGTTGGCCTTGCCGCTCGCTGGGCTGGTTACGGCGGGGGTCGGAGCGCTGTTGGCATTGCCTGCATTGCGCGTCAGCGGCCCCTATCTTGCGATGGTGACCATCGCCTTTGCCTTCATCGTGGAATACAGCCTGGTCGAATGGCGAAGTTTGACCGGCGGCTCCAACGGCCTCATGGGTATCATGCCGCCGGCACTGGGTTCGCTGAGTTTCTCCGATCGCGAGATGGCGGCGCTCTCGGTCCTTATGGCTGGCGCTTCGCTTTGGTTGTTTTATCGCGTTGCCGCGAGCGCCTGGGGGAGGGCGATGCGGGCAGTGTGCGATACGGAAGTCGCCACTCAGTCGCTTGGTCTGCGCCCGGTTGTTCTCAAGACTGTCGCTTTTACACTGTCCGCGGCGCTGACCGGTCTTGCCGGTGCTGTGACTGCACCCTTGATGGCGTTCATCAGCCCCAGCTCTTTTCCGTTCTCGCAGTCGTTATTGTTTCTGCTCGCCGTTGTGATTGGCGGAGCCGGCTCGGTATTGGGACCCGTGATCGGGGCCGTCGTGGTGGTGCTGCTGCCGGAATTGCTTTCCGGACTCGCCGAATACCGTCTCCTGGTCTTCGGGGGCTTGATGCTTGTGGTGCTGTGGCTCGCGCCGGAAGGGATCATCGGCCTCATTGCGCGACATATACCGCGTTTGCCGGCCAAGCGCGCGGAAAGAGCGAGCTTCGACATCGAAGCCTTTCTGACACCACAAGGCGAGCACCTGTCTTTGGAAGTCAGCGGTCTCAGCATCGCTTTTGGCGGTGTGCGTGCCGTATCGAACGCCGCACTCACGGCGCAGCCGGGACATATCACCAGCCTGATTGGTCCTAACGGTGCGGGCAAGACCACGGTTCTCAACATGATAAGCGGCTTCTACCGGCCTGATGCTGGCAGCATCCGTCTTGGGTGTGAACTTGCAGGCGAGCCTGCCTGGCGCGTGGCGCGCGCCGGTATTGCCCGGACTTATCAAACCACGCAGTTGTTTGGTTCCATGAGCGTGCTGGCCAATATTTTGGTCGGACTGCGCGGGGAGCGCCTCGGAGGATTGCTTGCCGCATCCGTCAGGCAAGCGGATCTCGATGCAGCTTCGGCATTGCTCGATTTCGTGGGCTATCAGGGCGCGCTCGAAACGCCGGCTGGCGACCTGGCCCATGTTGATCGCAGATTGGTGGAGATTGCTCGTGCGCTCGCAATACGCCCGCGTGTGCTGTTGCTGGACGAGCCGGCCGCAGGGCTGATGCGCGGCGATAAGGATATATTGGGATCGTTGTTGCGGCGTATTGCTGCCATGGGGATTGCCGTGCTTGTCGTCGAACACGACATGGCGTTGGTCATGGACATCTCGGATCATATTGTGGTGCTCGATGCCGGTCGGCCCATCGCCATGGGAGAGCCCAGCAAGGTCCGCAACGATCCGCTCGTTGTGGCGGCCTATCTCGGCGACGCGGCGATGCGTGCCAGGCCGCGCGCGGCCCGTTGGAGCGGCCCGCAAGAAGCCATCTTGTCCACCGTCAAACTGTCCGCCGGATACGGCGCCGCGCCGGCTCTTCACGCCATGAATCTGAATGTCCGTCAGGGCGAAATGGTTGCCTTGCTTGGCGCGAACGGCGCCGGCAAGAGTACTGCTATGCGTGCGATGAGCGGACTGCTCCGGCCGGTCGAGGGTGCCGTGATGCTGGATAATGCCGACGTGAGCTCTCTCGAAGCCCATGCCATCGCATGCCGGGGGCTGGCTTTGGTTCCCGAAGGACGCAAGGTTTTTCCGGAACTGTCGGTGCTCGATAATATCAAGCTCGGCGCTTACGCGCGGCGCGATAGTGATATCGATGCGGATATCGAGAAGTTGCTTCTGCGATTTCCGAGGTTGCGTGAAAGGCTTTCGAGCCGGGCGGGTCTGTTGTCCGGTGGCGAGCAGCAGATGCTTGCGATCGCCCGCGGCCTGATGTCAAGGCCGCGCATTTTACTGCTCGACGAGCCCTCGCTCGGTCTTTCGCCCGCGGTCACAAACGAACTGTTCGATGTTCTCGCCGACTTGCGCGACGAGGGCATTACAATTCTCCTGGTCGATCAAATGGCGGCATCAACGTTAGCGGTCGCGGATCGAGGCTATGTGCTTGCATCGGGCTACATTGTCCATGCCGATGATGCATCGGCCCTTGCAGGCAATTCTGAATTGGAGGCGGCCTATCTTGGTCACGCCCAAACCATGGAAAGGGCTGTTTCATGACGACGTTTGACCAACTGCTTCGTAACGCTCGGATTGCCGGTGCCGAAGATCGAAAGGTCGATATTGGCATTCGGGATGGCCGCTTCGCCGCAATCGAGGTCGGGTTGCCGGAGGGAAGTGGCCCCGTGCTCGATTTGAACGGGCAGCTTGTGGTACCGGGCTTTGTCGAAACTCACATTCATCTCGACAAGTCCTGCCTGCTTGGACGCTGCAATTGCGAGCGGGGCACCTTGGACGAGGCAATCGCGGAGGTTGTCGCCGCCAAGAAAGCCTTCACCGAGGAAGACGTTTACGCGCGCGCGAGCGACACGCTGGAGAAATCACTCAAGAACGGTATCACGCGGATGCGGACCCACGTCGAGGTGGACCCTCGCGTCGGGCTTACCAGTTTCCGGGCGCTGAAAAAGCTGAAGAAGGATTACGCCTGGGCGATCGATCTCGAATTGTGCGTGTTTCCACAGGAGGGCCTGCTGGACGATCCCGGATGCGAGGACGTCATGGTGCAGGCTCTGAAAGAAGGTGCCGATGTGGTCGGCGGCGCGCCATATATGGACAAGGATTCGCACGGCCAGATAGCCCGGATTTTCGACATGGCGCGGCAGTTTGATGTCGATATCGATTTTCATCTCGATTTCGGCCTGGACCCGTCCCATCTCGATCTGATCGAAGTCTGCCGGCTTGCGGATGCTTTTGGTTTGGGCGGTCGGGTGACAATCGGCCATGTCACGAAGCTCTCCGCGGTGCCGCCTGCTGAGCTGGATGTTGCGGCAAAGAGATTGGCCGCAGCCGGCGTTGCGCTGACAGTGTTGCCCGCGACCGACCTGTTCCTGACTGCGCGCGACTATGACCACAACGTGCCGCGTGGTGTCACGCCGGTGCATCGTTTGCTGGCTCACGGAGCCAATTGCTCAATCTCCACCAACAACGTCCTGAATCCCTTCACGCCGTTTGGGGATTGCTCGCTGATACGTATGGCCAATCTCTATGCCAATATCACGCAGGTGGGGGCATCGCGTGATCTGGCGGCCTGTTTCGACATGATCAGTTCTGCCTCTGCCAAACTTCTCAATCATCAAGATTACGGCATTGCTGTCGGCCATCCGGCCGATCTTGTTGTGCTGAATTGCGAAAGCCGGCGGCAGGCGATTTGTGAACTGGCGCAGCCCGTCTTTGGCTTGAAAAGAGGCCGACGCACCTTCGATAAGCCGCTGCCGGTTCTGCATCGCCCATCCAGCGCGGCATGACGGGGCGAGCTCGCTCGTCCTCAAGTTTGTCGTGCCAGTTGGCGAAGCGCTGCCATGGATTGCACAGAAAGGTCCTTGTTCGAGATGTCTACAACCCTCCAGCCGCCTCCTTCCAGTTTCCCGAATGACCCGCTCGGGGCGTTCTGCAAGGAGAACCACATTGCACTGCCGGGGGCGAAGAATGGGCCGCTCGCCGGACTTACTTTCGGTGCAAAGGATCTCTTTCACGTCGCCGGTTCGCGCACCGGATTCGGTCAGCCCGATTGGCTGCGGACTCATGAGCCCGCAACCGAGACGGCCGAGGCCGTGCGGAGACTTCTCGACGCCGGAGCGACACTGGTCGGGAAAACCATAACCGATGAATTGGCCTACAGCCTCACCGGTGAAAATTTTCACTATGGCATGCCGGTCAATATCCATGATGCACGGCGCACGTCCGGAGGGTCTTCCAGTGGTTCTGCATCAGCGGTTGCCGGTGGGCTTGTAGATTTTTCCCTCGGGTCGGATTGTGGCGGTTCAATCCGTCTGCCGGCCAGCTATTGTGGGATACTGGGCATCCGGCCGAGTCATGGCCGCGTTTCACTTCAGGGCGCGATAGGCTTTGCTCACAGTTTTGATGTCGCTGGATGGTTTGCCAGGGACGCAGCTCTCTTCGAACGCCTGGGGGCGGTACTCCTCGATGAAAAGGATGCCGTTCGCGGCAAGCCGCGCCGACTCGTGCTGGCCAGGGATGCCTTTCTCAACATCGATGAAGGCGTCAGGAAATTGCTCCTCCCGGTTGCGGGTTCGCTCGGCCGCTTTTTCGAGAATGTTTCCGAAACCACACTCAGCTCCGAGGGGCTTGCGCAATGGTGTGAGGTGTTCCGGATCCTTCAGGCTTTCGAAATCTGGCAAAACCACGGGGACTGGATCACCAGAACGCAGCCGCATTTTGGTCCTGGCATCAAGGAGCGCCTCGAATGGGCTTCGCATGTAACTCCTGCCGAGGCCGGGCAAGCAGAAGAACGGCGTGCGCAGATACGCCGGCGCATGGATCAAGTCCTCGATGACGGAGTGGTTCTGTGCCTTCCGACCTCTCCGCGCGTTGCGCCCTTGAAGGATACGCCGGTGACAACGATGGAAATCGAGTATCGGCATCAAGCCATGTGTCTGCTTTGTATTGCCGGGCTCAACGGTTTGCCTCAGATAAACCTTCCGATCGCGAGCAGCGAAGGACTGCCGATCGGCATTTCTCTCGTCGGCGCAAGAGGGACAGATGAGGAATTGCTGGCTCTGGCGCACTCGGTCATGAGTGAGATGGGAACCTCTCCTCGTGGATAGGGTCCACGATCGAGAGACAGGCGATTGGTTGTCGGCAGAAAATTTTGAGCGTGGCGCCAGGATCGGCGGCATTGCACTTATTTGGATTTGCCGGGATTCGTTCCCGGCTCAGAGTTCATCGTAAGCGCGTATCAGATCCAAGCCGCGCCCAGCCAACTGATCGATATCGTGCTCCAGCCGAAGCGCATCCTGCGTTAAGAGGGTTGGCGCGACTGATTGAATTCATTGGAAGCGTCCTGAAGACATTCCAGCATGTATTTGGAGGCGCTGTTGTCGGCCAGAATATGGTAGGTCACTTCGCCATCGATATCCGCGCGCAGAACCAGTGCGCTGAGGCGCGCCACGGAGGTTTGTGCGATGCTCAGGTTTGCGAAAACCTGCGGTCTCAAATCGACTCCGCACACCTTCGCGAGCATGTTTGACGCATCCGCGCCCTGCAGCCTGTACCAGGCATGTGAGTGCTGTCGCGGCAAAGGATAGCTGAAGGTGCGATCCTCGAACCGCCAGGATTGCTCAAGGCGGCTTAATCGGTCACCGGCTGGATCGATGTCGAGAAGAAACACCTCCGAATGACTCAGCACCATGCAGATTTGCCCCTCGCTTTGTACGAAGGCGCGGTTAGGTGTGTCTTCCAGTGCGAAGCCAAGCTTCTTGGCAGCTTCGATTGTCCCCCGTCCCTTGAAGCCGAGACGGGGATAAGCGGATAGATCGGAGATTGTTACGCCGGCCGTCATTCACATCTCCTGGCGCTTATTTTCAGGATCGTAGAAGGGTGCCGCAGCCACCTGCGCTGCAATGAGCTTGCCGTCGACCTTGATGGTAAACTTGCTGCCGACCGCAGACTGCTCGGTTGGCAGATAAGCGAGCCCGATCACTTTGTTCAGCGTCGGTGAGTGCACCACAGAGGTCACACGGCCAACAATCTTATCGCCATCCAATATGATGTGGTTTTCCTTCGGGCATACAGCGTCATCGAGAAGCGTAAACCCGACCAGTTTACGGGCGATGCCCTTGGCGGCCTGCATGTCGATCGAGCGTTTCCCGAGATAGGATGGCTTGGTTTTTGAAAGAGCCCACGCCATATTGGCTTCGAGAGGATTTGTCAGACCGTCGGTGTCCTGACCGACGATGATGTGGCCTTTCTCGAGACGAAGAATGCGCTGAGCCTCCACGCCGAACGGCTTGATGCCAAAGTCCCGGCCTGCGGCCATCAAAATATCCCAGAGCGCGGCACCTTGCCGCGACAGACAGTGGATTTCATATCCCAATTCGCCGACGAAACCCACGCGAAGGACGCGGACCGGGATTCCGGCGATATGTCCCGTCCGCACCGCAAGGTAGGGGAAGGCGTCGGCCGAAAAGTCGATGTCTGTTTCCAGCTTGGCCAAGACAGCGCGTGACTTTGGCCCTGCGAGGTTCATGCCCGCGTAGGCAGACGTGACGTTGGCGATATCGAGGTTGAACTTCCATTGCGCGTTCCAGAAGCCCATCAGGCGATAGACCTGATCGACTGCGCTTGTGGTCGCGGTCACGTAGAAATGTTCGTCATGCAGGCGGCACGCCACGCCATCGTCGATGACAACGCCAGCCTCGTCAGTCAACAGGGCGTAACGTGTGCGGCCCACCGGCTGCTTCAGGAAGTTGAAGGTGTAGAATCGATCGAGAAAGGCCGCCGCATCGGGGCCGCGCAACTCGAGGCCGCCGAGCGTCGACACGTCGATGATGCCGACGCCGTCGCGCACATAATGCACCTCTCGCGCGATCGCTTCCGTGATCTCTTGAGGTTTCCCGTAATAAGAAGGGCGCATCCACTGGCCAGCCGGCATCATTTGCGCGCCGAGCGCCAGATGTCGTTCGTGCATTGCGGTAAGGCGTGTCGGCTCAAAGCCGCGCCCGGCCAACTGCCCAAATTTTTCCGGGAATAAAGGCGGCCGATAGGTGGTCAGGCCGACAGTCTCGATATCCCGTCCCGTCGCCTGCGAAACGAGGCGAACCATGTTGACGTTTGTATGCCGTCCCTGGCTCGGGCCGAGGCCGGCTGTCGAATACCGCTTCACCAGCTGAATGTCGTCATAGCCTGCTTCAACGGTTTTCCGAATGTCCGTAACGCAAATATCCTCGTCGAAATCGACAAAATCCTTTGTCGAGGGCGTGATCGGCCAGGCGTGGGTAATGTGTTGCGCCGAGGTGTCGTCGGCTTTGGGCAAATCGCCAGCCTCTCGACCCAGACTCGAAAACCCTGCGAACCGGCCGGTCTGCGCCGCATGTTCGGTCACCAGAGCATCAGCCCAGACGCCGGCCGCAGATCCGACAACGTGCAGACCGGACGGCAGATCCTCGAGATAATGCATATTGATAGTTGTGCTGTACTTGACCTTGACCCCGGTGTGACAAGCCAGATTTACGGCCGGGCTATAGCCGACACTCATGAGGACGCAATCGCACTCAATTGTTTCCGTGGCACCCGGATGGGCCTGATCAATATTCCGCGCAACCTTGACGGCACTGACCCGTCTTTTGCCGGTGGCCTCGACAATGGTCGATTTGCTGAGAATCCGAACGCCGCGGGCGTTGAGCTCAACGGCCTCGGCGTTATGACCGTTGTCGCCAAGGTCCACGACAGCCTTGACATCGATACCGGCTTCCAAAAGATCGAGGGCTGCGTCGAAGCCGAAGCGGTTGGAGGTGGCGACAACAACCTCTTTTCCCGGACGCACGCCGTAGAGACGCATCAGACGTTGCGCGGCATCCGCGAACATGATCCCCGGCAGATCGTTGTTCTTGAACACCATCGGCTGGTCGTAGGCGCCGGTGGCGAGAACCACGCTCTTCGCTCGCACTTTATAAAGGCGATTGCCCTTCAGGACAGCCAGCCAGTTGTCAGCGAAAAGACCGCTGACACTTGCGGCGGTCATGATGCGAAGGTTGGGATGTTTCTGGGCCTGGGTGAGCAGGTCCATCCGCTTGCTGGTCGCCGCCATGCGGCTGCCGGCAAATCGGCCAAACAGCAGGGAGCCGCCGAGCTCGGGCCACTCATCGATCAGAAGCGTTTCAGCGCCGGTGGAGGCTGCGGCAATCGCCGCACTCAACCCGGCGGGGCCTCCGCCGACCACCACGACGTCACTGAACAGATACTGTTTGTCGAAATATCCGTGGTGAGCCTTTGGATCGAGGGTGCCGAGACCTGCCATCTGACGAATCGGGCGCTCAAACAGTTTCCACGCTCCACGAGGCCGGAAGAAAGTCTTGTAGTAGAAGCCGACAGGCAGAAAACGTGAAAACAGGCCGACCACGCTCAGCCAGTCGTGATCCAGTGAGCCAAGGTGATTGATCGAATTGACCTTCATGCCGGGGCCGATCGCATGGCGGTCGGCCCGCACGTTGGGTTCTGAGCCAACCTGCACGAGCGCATTGGCGTCATGACCTGCCATCGTCAAAACACCGCGCGGACGATGGTATTTGAACGACCGTGAGAGGACGTGCCGTCCACCCGCCGCAAGCGCGCTGGCGATTACGTCTCCCTTATAGCCCTCGTAGGAGGTGCCGTTGAACGTGAAATGGACCGGAGACTGGCGGTCGATCAGCAAGCCCCAGGCAGCACCTTCCAGGCGATCGGGAGATGAAATCATTTGGAGCTGTCCGCAAAATACTCGATCGTGGTTTTTGTCCAAAGAATCTCATCGGACAGCGTGTTGCGGCGTGCGACAAACAAATAGTTGCTGGGCGCGTGCAGCCACCATTCGTCCACTTCGCCGGCGATATTGCTTTCTATGAAAAGGTAGTCCGTCCATTCCCGGTCCGTGCATGCGCTGGCTGGAATGCTTTTGACGTCACCCATCCAGACAAACTCCTGGATATTGCGCGGTCCGTTCAGAGGACAATTCATGATTTTCATGGCAATGCCTTTAGTGGCCAACCGAGGCCGCGCCTTTTTCACCGACCAGGTCAAACGTGTGAAAGCGATCGAGCGCAAATGGCTTGAGCAGGTCGGGCTGTTGGTCGGATGCCACGCATTGCGCCATCCTGAATCCGCACACCGGCGTAGCCTTGAAACCCCATGTGCCCCAGCCGGAGTCGATGTAGTAGTTTTTGATGGGCGTCAGACCCATCACCGGAGAGAAATCAGGCGTCATGTCGGCAATCCCGGCCCACTGTCTCAGGACTCGAAGATCAGCCATGAACGGGAATAGCTCGAGCATGTGCGCCATCAACCCCTCCTTGAAGTCGAGCGTCGATCGGGACGAATAAAGTCCATAGGGATCGGTCGCGCCGCCCATGACCATCTCGCCGCGGGCGCTTTGCGAGATGTAGATGTGGAGCGAGCCCGAGACGACGATCTGATCAAGGATTGGCTTGACCGGCTCGGAGACGCAGGCCTGCAGCGGGATGGTTTTGATCGGAAGATGGAAACCAGCGAGTGCCGAGACTCGGCTCGAGGATCCCGCCACCGCCTGAACGATCTTTCCGGCGTAGATCCGTCCACGATTGGTCTCGACGGCAATAGCTCGATCGCCTTCTTTAATGATGCCGGTCACTTCGGTCGCAGGATGAACCTCGACGCCCCGCGCCATTGCGCCTTTCGCGTATCCCCACGCGACGGCGTCATGCCGAGCGAGAGCGCCAGGCGGGTGATAGAGAGCTCCGAGGATCGGATAGCGTACGTCGTCCGACACATTCATCACAGGGCAAATGCGCGCAACCTCCTTGGCGTCGATGACTTCTGAATCAACGCCAAGATGCTTGTTGACTTCGGCGCGCCAACGAGCCGTTCGCATTGCGGCATCGGTGTGCGCAAGCGTGAAGTGCCCCCGTTCGGAATACATGATGTTGATGTCGAGTTCTTGCGACAGGCCACGAAACAGCTCGACGGATTCTTTGTAGAACGCGACTCCCTCAGGAGTCAGGTAGTTCGAGCGTACGATCGTCGTGTTGCGCGCGGTGTTGCCGCCGCCCATCCACGCCTTATCCAATACTGCGATGTTTCGCACGCCATGTTGCGTCGCAAGATAATACGCGGTCGCAAGGCCATGCCCGCCAGCCCCTATAACGACTACGTCGTAATTCTTCTTCAGTTCCTTTTGCCAGCGAAACTGAGGTTGCTCACGAAAGCCGGGATGCAATCCGTATTTCAGAAGCGCGAGAGGCATTTTTCTGTTCGCCTGTTGTCACCAAGCCTGTTTACACCAATCGGCGTTATTCTCAAGAGGAAACATTTATTCTTCTATTGAAACTCGCTTTCGACACTGATAAGACACCTGTCACCTAGCGAGCCCAGACCAAGGGAGTGCGTTCGATGTGTGGAATCGTCGGATTGTTTCTGAAGGACAAGAAACTGGAGCCGGAGCTTGGCAAGCTTCTGGCGGACATGCTTGCGACGATGGGAGAGCGCGGTCCCGATAGTGCCGGCTTCGCCATCTACGGATCCGAGAAGGCTGGCGTCGCCAAGATTACCTTGCAGTCTCCTGATCGTTCGCAGTTCGACGGCGTCGCTGAAGCACTCGGCAAGGCCGTGAAAGCGAAAGTCGATGTAACGTTCAACGGCACTCACGCTGTGTTCCGGATGGAAGGTGTCAACGAGAAAGAGGCGAAGAGATTCCTGCGGGAGCGATACCCGCAACTGCGCGTCATGGGGATGGGCGAGCGCATCGAAATTTATAAAGAGGTCGGTTATCCGACAGAGGTCGCCAAACAGTTTGCTCTGCGCAATATGTCAGGCACGCATGCCATAGGGCACACCCGGATGGCCACCGAGTCGGCTGTCACCACGATGGGAGCCCATCCATTTTCCACCGGGTCAGATCAATGCCTGGTGCACAATGGATCATTGTCCAACCACAATAACCTGCGTCGCGAATTGCGCCGCGAGGGCATGGTGTTCGAAACGGAGAACGATACCGAAGTGGCGGCGGCCTATCTGACCTCGCAAATGGATAAGGGGCTCGGATTGGGAGAGGCCTTGGAGCAGAGCCTCAATGATCTGGACGGATTCTACACTTTCGTGGTGGGCACCCGTGATGGCTTCGGCGTGGTGCGTGACCCGGTTGCCTGTAAGCCTGCGGTGTTGGCGGAGACCGATAGCTACGTTGCATTCGGTACGGAATACCGTGCGTTGGCGGGCCTTCCCGGGATCGAGAAAGCAAAAGTTTGGGAGCCCGAGCCTGCCACAGTTTACTTTTGGGAGCGCTGAGAATGTCGGTCTTCGATCTGGCGGTCACTGACCTTCGCAGCGTCAACGCAGCGCTGCATGATTTGATCAACTCACCGGGCAAGGAAGCTCAGTGGGAAATAAAGAATCCTCGCGGATCCCATGCGGTCGCCGTCGGCATCAACGCGCCGATCCAGCTCAATATCCGCGGCAACGTCGGCTATTATTGTGCGGGTATGAACCGGCAAGCGCGGATCACCGTGCATGGTTCTGCCGGGCCCGGTGTTGCTGAGAACATGATGTCTGGTGAGGTCATCGTAAGAGGCGATGCGAGTCAGTATGCAGGCGCAACCGGCAAGGGCGGTCTTCTGGTTATCGAAGGCAATGCTTCCTCTCGTTGCGGCATCTCGATGAAGGGGATCGACATCATCGTGCGCGGCAATATTGGCCATATGTCCGCGTTCATGGCTCAGGCGGGTCATCTCGTCGTGTGCGGAGATGCCGGCGATGCCCTCGGCGATTCAATTTATGAAGCAAAAATTTTCGTGAGAGGAACGGTAAAGAGCCTCGGTGCCGACTGCATCGAAAAGCCCATGCGGCAAGAGCACATCGATCTTCTGACCAAACTCCTTGAGCGGGCCGGTATTGCAGACGTTAAGCCGGCAGAGTTCAAGCGATATGGATCGGCACGTAAGTTGTACAATTTCAACGTCGATCACGCCGACGCTTACGGCTAGCCCCTTACTCCCACGCATCATCCTATTCGGCAGATAAGCAGGCATCACTATGTCATACGTTAATCCACCGACAGTTCCACGGAAATCGGCAACTTTTGACGATTACACGCTCTCGGAAATTCGTCGCGCTGCCTCCACGGGTATTTATGATATCCGCGGCGCCGGTGCGAAGCGCAAAGTGCCTCATTTTGATGACTTGCTGTTTCTCGGTGCCTCAATGTCGCGCTATCCGCTCGAAGGGTATCGCGAGCGTTGCGACACGGATGTTGTGCTTGGGTCGCGCTTCGCGAAGAAGCCGCTTCATTTGAAGATTCCCATCACCATTGCGGGAATGAGCTTCGGCTCGCTATCGGCCAATGCCAAGGAAGCACTTGGCCGGGGGGCCAGTGCCGCAGGCACGTCGACAACGACAGGCGACGGCGGCATGTCGAGCGAAGAACGCGAACAGTCGAAGATCCTGGTTTATCAATATCTGCCGTCGCGGTACGGCATGAATCCAGAGGATCTCCTCAAGGCAGACGCGATCGAGGTCGTGATTGGTCAGGGTGCCAAGCCAGGTGGGGGAGGCATGCTGCTCGGGCAGAAGATTACCGACCGGGTCGCGGCCATGCGCACTCTGCCGAAGGGGATAGACCAGCGCTCGGCATCTCGTCATCCCGATTGGACCGGCCCTGACGATCTTGAAATCAAGATTCTGGAGCTGCGCGAAATCACCGACTGGCAGAAGCCGATTTTTGTGAAGATTGGCGGCGCTCGCCCTTATTACGACGTTGCGTTGGCTGTGAAGGCGGGTGCCGACGTCGTTGTTGTCGACGGCATGCAGGGCGGTACGGCTGCGACGCAGGAAGTGTTCATCGAGCATGTCGGTATGCCGACACTGGCCTGTATCAATCCAGCAGTGCGGGCGCTGCAGGATTTAGGCATGCACCGCAAGGTTCAGCTGATCGTGTCCGGCGGTATTCGCAATGGCGCTGATGTTGCAAAGGCGCTCGCCCTTGGTGCGGATGCCGTATCAATCGGAACGGCGGCGCTCGTTGCGCTTGGCGAAAACGATCCGATTCATGAAGCGGAGTATGCCGCGCTCAACACGACATCGGATGCATATGACGACTGGCACGAGGGCAAGGATCCTGCAGGCATTACAACGCAAGATCCCACACTCATGGCACGGCTAAACCCCGTGCTCGCGGGCCGCAGGCTTTCCAATTTTCTCAAGGTCCTGACGCTGGAAGCGCAAACCATCGCGCGCGCTTGCGGTCATAACCACGTTCACAATCTTGAGCCGGAGGACCTGTGTGCTCTGACCGTGGAGGCTGCAGCAATGGCGCGTGTGCCGCTTGCGGGGACTAACTGGATTCCAGGGACGAAATAGACTGCCAAATAAAAAGATTCACCATAGGGAGGTGATGCGTGGCGTGTAATTTGACAGATCTCGCGAAAGAACGGGGCATTCGTTATTTCCTGATTTCCTATACAGACCTGTTTGGTGCCCAGAGAGCAAAGCTCGTTCCCAGCGCTGCAATCGCTGATATGCAGCAAGGCGGCGCGGGGTTTGCGGGCTTCGCAACCTGGCTCGACCTAACACCGGCGCATCCCGATCTGTTTGGCCTGCCTGACCCGGATGCGGTCATTCAGCTGCCGTGGCAAAAAGACGTTGCCTGGGTGCCGGCAGACTGCGTGATGGAAAGCAAGCTGGTCGATCAGGCGCCTCGAACTGTACTGAAGAAAATTGTCGAGGAAGCAACCTCAAAATATGGCCTCTACGTCAAGACCGGCGTGGAGGCTGAATTTTTTCTGGTAGGTCAGGATGGAGTGTCCGCCGCCGATCCGAAAGACAATGCGACAAAGCCTTGCTACGATCAGCAGGCGCTGATGCGTCGATATGATGTGATCTCCGAAATCTGCGACTACATGCTGGAATTGGGCTGGCAGCCCTACCAGAATGATCATGAGGATGCGATCGGCCAATTTGAAATGAACTGGTCCTATGCCGATGCCCTTGTGACGGCAGACCGGCACTCCTTCTTCAAATTTATGGTTCGGTCAATTGCTGAAAAGCATGGCCTGCGCGCCACCTTCATGCCGAAGCCATTTCCGACGTTGACAGGGTCCGGATGCCACGTCCACGTGTCGGTGTGGGACAAGGACGGAAAAATTAATAAGTTTTACGACGAGTCGAACGAGATTGGTTTATCAGGCCAAGGCTATCATTTCCTCGGCGGCATCATGAAGCATGCGGAGGCATTGGCTGCCATCACCAATCCGACAGTCAATAGCTACAAGCGCATTAATGCGCCCCGCACAGTGTCAGGCGCAACATGGTCACCGAACACTGTGACCTGGACCGGCAATAACCGAACCCACATGGTGCGCGTGCCGGGAAAAGGGCGCTTCGAATTGCGGCTTCCGGACGGTGCGGCGAACCCGTATCTGCTGCAAGCCGTGATCATCGCGGTTGGCATCGATGGCATCAAGACAAAAGCAGATCCGGGCAAACGATACGATATCGACATGTACCAGCTCGGTCATACGGTGACCGACGCCCCGAAGCTTCCACTCAATCTCCTGGATGCGCTGCGTGCGTTCGACAAGAACGAGTCGCTCAAGGCGGCATTGGGAAGCCAGTTTTCCGCCGCCTATCTGAAAATGAAGCATCAGGAGTGGAATAGCTACACCGCCCATTTTTCGCAGTGGGAGCGGGACAATACGCTGGATATTTGAGCATGACGGATACATCGATCATCGATGGGCTTTCTCATGCGACGGCTCTGCGAGAGAAGACGCGTGAACGTGCTGAGGCTTTTTTCAAAAAGTACGGTCGCAAACCCCGGTTGGATGTCATTATCGTTGGTAATCACCCGGCAAGTCGTTCGTACGTCACAACCAAGGCCAAGCAGGCTCACGAGGTTGGTATTGAGGGAAACCTCATCGAGCTGGCCGAGACAATTAGTGCGCGCGAACTTGAAGAGGTGATAGATCAGCTGAATGCGTTTCCGCAGATCGATGGAATCCTCGTTCAGTTACCTTTGCCGGACCATCTGAATTCGGTTTCGATCTTGAACCGCATTTCACCAGCCAAAGACGTCGACGGATTTCATCCGCTCAATGCCGGCGGGCTCTTCACTGCGACGAAGCTCGACATGAAAACCATGCTGGTGCCGTGCACCCCTCTCGGCTGCCTCATGATGCTGCGCAGTACGTTGGGCGACATGACCGGAAAGACGGCGGTTGTCGTTGGGCGCTCCAATATTGTCGGCAAGCCGATGGCACAACTCCTCGCCTGCGAGAATGCCACGGTAACTGTTGCGCATTCACGGACAACAGATCTTCCTGCCGTGTGCCGTACGGCTGATATTCTTGTGGTCGCGATTGGGCGGCCGCAAACCGTGCGTGGTGACTGGATCAAGCCGGGCGCCGCGGTGATCGACGTCGGCATCAATCGCGTCTCCTCGGATCAAGGCAAAAGCCGATTGGTGGGCGATGTCGCGACCCAAGAAGCTCTTGGCATTGCCGGGGCGATTACGCCAGTTCCTGGCGGTGTCGGGCCCATGACGGTTGCCTGTCTTTTGCATAACACGCTGGTGGCTGCCGAACTCCGTGTTTCCCTTCGATGAGCCTTACCGGAATGGGAAGAATATAAGCTATGACAAACAAAAACTGGGTGTTGACTCTTCATTGCCAGGACCAGCCGCGCATTGTAGCCACGGTTTCGACAGCGATCGCGGATGTCAGAGGCAATATTCAGGAAAGCAATCAGTTCTGGGATAAGAGCACGAACCGGTTCTTTATGCGGATTGCTTTCGAAGCGCCCTTCGAAGTGACACGCAAGACGCTTGAGGCGGCCCTGGACCCGGCGTTTAAGCGCTTCGACATGAATGCGATGCTCACCGACGCAAATACTTTGCCTCGGATCATCATCATGGTTTCAAAATTCGACCACTGCCTTAATCAGCTTCTCTACCAGATCCAGCTTGGATGGCTGAAGGCCGACGTGGTTGCAATCGTGTCCAACCATGACGATGCCAAAGCAATCTCCGAACGGATCAATGCGCCATTTTATCACTGGCCGGTCAGCAAGGAAAACAAGGCGGAGCAGGAGAAAAAGCTTTACGATCTGTATCTTGAAAAGCGGGCCGATCTCGTCATCCTTGCTCGCTATATGCAAATTCTCTCAAACGATTTGGCCAACAAACTTTTCGGACACGTCATCAACATCCACCATTCGTTCCTGCCGAGTTTTAAAGGGGCAAAGCCATACCATCAGGCACACGAGCGAGGCGTCAAGATCATTGGGGCGACGGCTCATTACGCGACGCCTGATCTGGACGAAGGGCCAATTATCGAACAGGAAACCGAGCGGGTGTCGCATGCATTGTCCGCGGATGATTTCGTAGCCGTCGGTCGAGACACCGAATCACGTGTGCTCGCGCGGGCTGTGAAGAATCATCTGGAGCGGAGAGTTCTGATCAATGGCAGAAAGACAGTTGTTTTTAGCAGTTGATGCGCAAGGGCCATTCTGCTGAAGCAAGCGTCGGATCTTTCGGTATCTTCCTCGATGCGAGAATGGAAATCTCTGGACTTTGCCAGCGGCGGTCGGGATCGTAATTAGACAACCGTTGTTCAATTGGTGGTTGCGAACATCCCCCAGATTGAGATTAATGCTCATCCTGTGCCTGTGGTGATCGAGCCTGCCATTATATGGTTGGCGACGGTCAAGCTCGGAGAGGGAGCATGGCAAAGACGAAACATCGTAGGCCGGGCCGACCGCCGGCCGCAGCCGATCTCGCCAAAATGCGGGGCGCAGGCGTTAAGGCGCCGCTGAATGCGCCGAAGGTCATGAGTTCGCAAGATCCTCACGCAATCCGGGAAACAAAAGACAGCATTCTAGAAGTGGCCATTGGCCGTGAAGTCAAGGCATGCCGCACGAAGCTGGGCATCAACATTGCCGACCTCTCGGTTGCCACGGGGATTTCTCCTGGCATGCTCTCAAAGATCGAGAATGGAAATATCTCGCCGTCGTTGACCACGCTTCAATCCTTGTCCCGAGCGCTCGCCGTTCCCCTGACTACTTTCTTTCGCAGATTCGAGGATACGAAGGCGGCGAGTTTCGTGCCTGCGGGTGAAGGGCTGGCCATTGAACGGCGTGGGACCAGGAGTGGCCACCAATATCACCTTCTGGGTTATTCATCAGAGCAGTCGTCTCGGATTGTCGTCGAACCCTACATGATTACGCTGACCAAAGAGTCAGACGTATTTCCGCTGTTTCAACATGCTGGAATGGAATTCCTCTATATGCTGCAAGGCGCGGTCGTTTATCGCCACGCCGACAAACGTTACAAGATGCTTCCAGGAGACAGTCTGTTCTTCGATGCAGATGCGCCCCACGGGCCAGAAGAGATGCTCAAGCTGCCGATCCGTTTCCTGTCGATTATCTGTTATATGCGCGGGGACGGCGCGGACTAGTCCGGGATTGCCAGCCGCAAGACGATAAGGTCAGCTCCACTGTCGTGCTGCGTGGCGGTGGATTTGACGGGCGCATCAGCTAGGTACTCAGCCTTTTTGGCGCGTGCGCTATCTTGCGGGAAACGTCATCACGACGCGCAAGCCTCCGAGATCGGCGCGTTCAAAAGCCAGCGTGCCGCCATAGGCTGCTACCAGATCCCGCACGATTGCGAGGCCGAAGCCGGTCCCGCCGACCTCATTGTCCCAGCGCTTGCCGCGCTCAATGGAGTCGATCGCGTGATGCGGCATGCCCGGCCCGTCATCCTCGATCGCAAAGCGCAATTGGTCGTCCTTGATCGCGGCCGTGACGCTGACGGTCCGGCTTGCCCATTTTCCGGCGTTGTCGAGGACGTTGCCGAGAATTTCAGTCAGGTCGCCGGCATCTCCATCAAACATCGGCTCGCCGTCGATCTGAAGCCGCCATTGCAGATCGCGGGACCGATTGAGCTTGTCCAGGGCCTCGATGGCTTTCGTCACGACAGGCCGGACCGGCGTCGACTGACTGCTGAGTCGCCCCACCAGACCGACGCGCGCGCGTGCCAGCGCCCGCCGGACGTGGCTGTCCATGGCGTGGACCTGCTCGCCGATATCGTTTGCGAGATCGGTTTGTCCACGATCGGTCATGTCGCGGGCGACGGCGCCGAGAATGGCGAGCGGCGTCTTCAGGCCGTGGGCGAGATCGCCGGCATGCGCGCGCGCCTCGGCAACGGCGACGTCCTGAAAGGCGATCAGCCGGTTCAGATCGTCGACGACGGGCTGCACCTCATCGGGAAAACGGCCGGACAAGGTTCTTGTGGTTCCGCTGTGGATAGCTTTCAAACCGGCGCTCAGCGTTCGGAAGGGACGCAGCGCCATATGCAGGAAGGTGGCCATCGCCGCCGTCAGCAGCGCGGCGAGCACGAGAAGCGAAGGAATCAGAAACTGCAGAAATGCGCTACGCGCCGTGACGATGTCGCTCCGGTCCAGCGCGACCGTAATCAGCGCATTGCCGGCGCCGGCAGGGGACTCCAGCACCACGCGGCGGCTGATCGAGATCAGTTCAAGGCCGTTCGGCGCCGTAGACGTGCCTATATGCGGCTTCGTTGCCGACGCGGCCTGGTCGGCAGGAAGGTTGAAGTCCCACAGCGAACGGGAGCGCAGCCGCGCGCCGGAGGGCGTTTCGATCTGCCAGTAAAGGCCGCTATAGGGTTCGTTGAAACGGGGGTCGGCGGGCTCGGCATCGAGCGCCGGCTTGTCATTGTCGATCCGGACCTGAGCCGCCAGGGTCTGCAAATGCTGGGTGAGGTCGTAGACCGCGCGACGCTCGACCTCACGCTCGAACAGCCATGTCAGCGCCACGCCGCCCAGAGCGAGCGCCAGCAGGATCAAAACGCCGGACAGGATCGTGAGGCGGACGAAAAGCGAGCGGCCGATCATTTGGGATCAGCGGCGATGCAGTAGCCGTGGCCGCGGCGGGTTTCGATGACATGGCTACCGATCTTGCGCCGGACCCGTGTGATCAACGCCTCGAGCGCATTGGTTTCGCATTCATCGCTGCTCGAATAGACGTGCTCGATCAGTTCGCTTTGCGAGAGCACGCGGCCGCGATGCATCATCAGTTGCGCGAGCAGGCGATATTCTAGCGCCGAGAGCGAAACGGCATCCGCGCCGACCGTCACGGTGCGCGATCGGGTATCGAGTTCGATCGGCCCTGCCTTGAGGATCGAATCTGCGACGCCGGCGGCACGCCGCGTGATCGCCCGTAGCCGCGCCAGCAATTCCTCCATCTGGAAGGGCTTTGCGAGATAATCGTCGGCGCCGGCATCGATGCCTTCGACCTTTTCGCGCCAGCTATCGCGCGCGGTCAGGATCAGAACCGGCGTCGCGACACCGGCTGCGCGCAGCCGTTTGAGAACCGTCAGGCCGTCCAGCTTGGGCAGGCCGAGATCGAGAATGACCGCATCATAGTCCTGGGTTTCGGCCTGGAACCAGGCTTCCTCGCCGTCTGCGGCGAGATCGGCCACCCATCCGGCGCGTTCAAGGGCAACGCGGATGTCGGCAGCGATACGGCGCTCATCTTCCACGACAAGCACGCGCATGATCAGTCGTCTTTCAGCTTCAGGATCGACAAGGATTTGGCGTTCACTTCGATTTTCTTCCGCCGTCCATCATCGGCCAAAAGCTTGATCTTGTATACCCACAGCCCGTCGTCCCGCTCGAGCTCGACCTTGAGGACTTGTCCTTTCACCTGTTGGCGGACGGACTCGAGCACCTCGGCAAAGGAGCGGATTTCGCCGCGCTCGACCGCGCCGAGCGCGCAGTCCTGATCGCGCTTGCAGCGTTTGTCGTCATCGCCCGCGATTGCGCCCGTCCACTGCGTTGCAAGCAGCAGGGCAGTCACCACCATAACCGGTATGGATCTCGACTTTCTCAACGCAAGGACACCTTGTCAGCCACCATGATCGCTTTCGTCCGGCCTATCTGCGGATCGGATTCTGGTCAAAGGCAAGAACCAAGCATACCGCGATCATCAGCGCGATGAATACGGGAAAGTCGCCGGTCACGGCTGCGAAGGGCAGGCTGAGCAGCATCAGAATCGCCATGGTTATGCACCGTCTTTGTCAGGATTGGCTTGAAAGATAGCGCATCGGACCTGACATCAAGCTGACGCGGGGCGTCAGCTTGCGGTGGGAAAGGTTGGGCTAGTGTGATGCCAGCCACATCAAGAAAGGAAAAACAGATGCGAATTTTAGCTGTTGCTCTGCTTCTCACGGTTTCTGCCGCCAGCATCGCGCCAGCCTCGGCGGATCGCTTGAAGTGCAACTACCTGCCGCGCGACAAATGGATCAGCGTCGAGACGGTGATCGGCAAGATGGAAGCCATGGGCTACCGGGTTCGCAGCACCGAGGCCGATGACGGGTGCTGGGAAGTGAAGGCCTTCGATCGCAACGGCGCGAAGGTGAAGATGCTGTTCGATCCGGCCACGGGCGAGCAGGTGCGCCGGCACTAAAACCAGTTCCGTGGGAGAAAGCTTATTCAAACGCCAAGGGGCGCCTGTGAAGGCGCCCCTGATTTCGATTGCCTCAAGTTTTTAGTGGCGCAAACCGAGATCGTCGTCAGGCAGCGCCTCGCGGTCCTGCGATGCGATATCTGCGTCGTCGATAAAAGACACCGGATGCTGACGCTTGCGATTGACCGTCAGTGTGAAAACATCGAACCGGTTATAGTAGCCCGCGACATCATGAAACTGTTTTGGCTCGACGCAGCGCGAGAGGTCGAATTCGGCGTAGGCGATCCCTTCGTCATTCTGCAGGAAGTCGCCGACTGGCTCGCCCGTCGGATCGACGAAGAAACTCGCCGCCCGGGGCGATCGATCGAGCTGTTCGGCAACCTTGGGATCGCGATCGACCAGAAACTTGCGCATCGCCGCGTCCATGAAGCCGGCGGTGTTCATGCCGAAGGCCTTGGCCTCGAAGGAATGGGCGCTGGAGCGGATGCGATTGGCGGCGACGTTGTCGTAATTTCCGTTATTGCCGAGGGGCCGTGTCGGCCAAAGCGCCGGCCAACTGCAGATATGAATCTGCTCGGCCTGCGCGATCAGCGTATAACGCGCCAGCGGATTGGTGTTCTCTCCGCAGATGAGCTGGCCGACCCGGCCGACCGGCGTCTCGACCACCTTCAGGCCCGCACCATCGCCCGGCGCCCAGGTGAGCTTCTCATAGAAAGTCGGCACCAGTTTGCGGTGATGGTTGAGAATGGCGCCGTCATGGCCGATGATGATGTTGGAATTCCACAGCGCGCCGACGCTGGCTGGCGAGCTTTCGCTGATGCCGATCGAGATGCAGATGCCGAGAGCCTTGGCTTCGCTGCGTAGCGAAGCAATTTCCGGGCCTTTCGGCGAGACCGATTGGTCCGCCATCATCGCAAACAGATCGTGGTTTTCAATCGGCATCCACAGGCCGGACCAGACCGGAAATGCGGGAATATAGGTCTCCGGGAATGCGATCAGCTGCGCACCGGCGCGGGCTGCCTCGCGGACCAGCGAGATGGCCTTGGCCGTCGTCGCGGCACGGTCGAGAAACACGGGGGCGGCATGGACGGCGGCGACTTTGACAGGCGACGACATCTGACAGGACTCCTTGACGGACCGGTTCTTCATTGATGTAAGCCAATGGGTAGCATGGTCATTGCCGCCAAGTGCATGCACAATCTTGCAAGCTGCCTTGCATGCACAACCTGCCGCCGTCTTATGGGAGACCGTCGGGAATGCCGATCAACTTCGAATCCATCGATTGGGACGATCTTCGGGTGTTTCTCTATGCCGCGAGAACCGGCAGCCTGTCGCAGGCCGCGCGGCGTCTTCAAGTCGACCATTCGACGGTCAGCCGTCGCATCGCACAACTCGAAGCGTCGATCGGTTCGGCACTGCTGACGCGCCAACGCTCCGGCCTCAAGCTCAATGATATCGGCGAGCTGCTGCTGCGGCATGCCGAGAAGATGGAAAGCGCCGTCGTTTCCTTCCATGAGGAGTTCAATGCCGACAAGGCGCTGGTCTCCGGCCATGTCCGGCTCGCGACCATGGAGGGGATCGCCTCGCTCTATATTGCCGAGCGCTGTATCGACTTGAAGAAAACCGCGCCTGGCGTGACGCTGGAACTTGTGACCTCGCCGCAGACCATTCATGTCAATCGGCGGGAGGCTGATCTCTTTCTGAGCTTTTTCAAGCCGGTGGGGCAGGGTCTTATTTCCGAGAAGATCGGTGGCTTCCGTTTGTCGCTTTACGCCTCACGAGCCTATCTCGACACATATGGCACGCCGGCAAGCCTGTCCGATCTGCAGAACCATGTATTCGTGTCCTACATCGAGGATCTGATCCTGGTGGATTCGGTGCGCTGGCTCACCGAAGCGGTGGAATCGCCGACGGTGGTTTTCCATTCCAACAGCATGATCGCGCAGATGGGCGCGGCGGCAGGCGGGCTCGGCATCGTTTTCCTGCCGACATTCTCCGTTTCCCGGCACCCTGATCTTGTTCCTGTTCTGCCCGACAGGGTGACGGCCACCCGCGAGGTCTGGCTCAACGTGCACAACGATCTGCAATTTTCGCCGCGTATTCTTGCGGTGCGGCAGTTCCTGAAAAACCTGTTCAGGGGCGATCCCGGCATGCAGGCGGTCTGAGCACCGCTCGGGAGTGCTCCCTCGATGCATGTGCTTTCATTTTCTGCTGTTGCATCGCACACAGACTGCGCATCCTGCCTCGCGGATAGCCGGGACACGCGCTGACGGCGAACACGTCCTGATCAAAATGCCTGATTTTCACGCTGTGCGAACGGCGTGACGCCGATTGTCGCAGGCTGCGCGCAAGCAGATGACTTCGTGCGTATCAGATGCTGGATTCATGTGCGACATGCGAGCGGAGCGACGCTTCGCACGGTGCGCAGACACCCCAACAATCACGCACGGGCTAGTGCAAAAAAGCTGATTGCGAGAGCGGCGAACCCATGGTGGCCTAACCCATGTCGAACTGCATATCAGATCACCGCAAGTGACGCGGCGCGGGCGTGAGGGGGATGAAATTTGAAGGAGTTCTTTTGTTGCAGTGCCGGTGTAGCGGCACAGGCAAGCGTTCTGGTTCTTCAGTCAGTTGATTGTGTCCGCTCATGATCGATACCCTGCTGCTGCTGGCATTGAACGGATTGATCTGGGGCCTGATTATCGCGCTGATCGCGCTCGGCCTGTCGATCATTTTCGGTCTTCTCGACATCATCAATATCGCCCATGGCGACTTCTTCATGGTCGGCACCGTGCTCGCATGGTTCGTCTTGGAGGCGACGGGTAATTTCTGGATCGGTTTTCTGATCGTCCCGCTGATCTGCTTCATTCTCGGCGCGCTGATCCAGCGCGTCGTCATCCAGCCGATCCGCGGTGCCGCGGCCTTGTCGATCGTGGCGACCTTCGGCGTTTCGCTGATCCTGCAGGAAGTGGTGCGCATGACGTTCGGCGCGACCCCGCATCGCATGCTGCCGCCGGTGCAGGGCACCATGCCGCTGTTCGGTATCCAGTACGACATCTATCGTGTCTATGCAGCGGCATTCTCGCTGGCCGCGCTGATCGCGTTCTTTCTGTTCTTGAACTATACCAAGCTGGGGACCTGGATGCGTGCGGTGCGGCATGATCGCGAGACCGCGACTGCGATGGGGATTCCGGCGAAGCTCATCTACATCCTGACCTTCGCGGTGGGTTTCGCGCTGGCCGGCTTTGGCGGCGTGGTGGCTGCGCCGATCACGACCGTCGATTTCAGAGGCGGCGTCGACTTGCTGCCGGTGTGCTTCATCGCCGTGATCATCGGTGGTCTTGGCAATCTGCCCGGCACCGCAGCGGCCGCCATCCTGCTCGCGCTGATGGAAGGCATGATCCAGAGCGTCGCCAACCCGACCATCGCGCGTATTTCCTCGCTGGTGCTGATGAGCGCGGTTCTGTTGCTGCGGCCGCAGGGCCTGTTCAAGGGATTTGCCAAGTGAGCGCCCCGGTCAAACAGGAGATATCGTCGCCGGAAGTCCGCCGCGCCCGGATCGAGCGCGTGCTGATGATTGTGTTCGCTGTGTTTCTGCTTACGGTGCCGTGGACGATTCCGGCGCTGATCAACACCTTCTGGGTCAGCGTGATTGCGGAGATCCTGATCTGGTCTCTGTTCGCCGCCAGCACAAATCTGCTGTTCGGCTATGTCGGGCTGTTGTCGTTCGGGCAGGCGCTGTTCTTCGGCTTTGGCATGTACGGCGTCGGTATTGGAATCGACCAGCTCGGCCTGTCGTTCTGGCCGGCGTTCGGTCTTGGCATCGTCGCATCGATGGCGATGGCGCTGGTCGCCGGCATTTTCGCGGTGCGCCTGACCTGGCACTATTTCGCGATCATCACCGTGGTGTTCTCCTTGATCTTCTACTTCCTCGCAGTGAGCATGAAGTGGCTGACTGGCGGCGACGACGGCATCAACTTCTCGCTGCCGCCGACATTCACGTTCGGCGGGACACAGTGGAGCTTCGCCGATCCGAACTTCCAGTATTTCTTCATTCTCGCGACCGTCGCGCTGTGCTTTTACCTGATGCACCGCGTAATCGGCAGCCCGCTTGGCAAGGCGTTCATGGCGGTGCGCGACAATGACGTGCGGGCTTCGCTGATCGGCTTGAATGTCTATTTGATCCGTCTGACGGCTTTCGTGATGGCCGGCTTCCTCGCCGGTGTCGCCGGCGCACTGTTCGCCTATTTCGGCCGCTACGCCTCGGCGACCTACATGTTCTACCACGTCTCAGGAGAGGGCCTGGTGTGGAGCATCGTCGGCGGCGCGGGAACGCTGTTCGGCCCGATCGTCGGCACCACGCTGTTCATCATCATCCGCGAGGTGGTCTCGACCCATTGGGAGCATCATTCGCTGATTGTCGGCGTGATGGCGATCCTGGTCGTAATCCTTGCACCAAAAGGGCTCGTCGGGTTGTGGCGCGATGCGATCGACCGATTGCTGACGCGTTCGGCCGATCAGGCTGCGCCGGCCAAGCTGCGGGTGGAATCATGAGCGAGCCGATCCTCCGCACCGAGAATCTGACCAAGACCTTTGGCGGTCTGATCGCGACCGATAATCTCACTCTCAGCCTGCCGAGCGGTCGTCTGCAGGCGATCATCGGACCGAACGGCGCCGGCAAGACCACGCTGTTCAACCTGATCTCCGGCCTGCTCAAGGCCGATAGCGGCCGGGTGTATTTCCGCGAGCGCGACATCACCGGCCTGCGTCCGCACGAGATCAGCCGGTTCGGCATCAAGCGGACCATGCAGATCAAGAGTGTATTCAACCAGCTCAGCGTGATGGAGAACCTCTGGGTCACGCGACAGTCGGCACAGCGTTTCCTGCATCCGTTTCGTTCGGCGATGAACGACAGGGAAACCCGCGAGCGGGTGGATCAGATTCTCGAAGAGATCGGCATGACCGCGCTTGCCAAGCGCATTGCCGGAACGTTGTCCTACGGTGACGTGGCGATGCTCGAAATCGGCATGGCGCTGATCTCCGATCCGCGCCTGTTGCTGCTCGATGAGCCGATCTGCGGCATGAGCCCGGCTGAGACCGAGCGCGCGGTGGCGAAGATCCGCGAACTGGCGCGCAAGGTCGATATCATCATCATCGAGCATGACATGGAGGTGGTGTTCGGCCTTGCCGAGGACATCACCGTGCTGGCGCAAGGTGCGATTCTGGCGACCGGAAGCCCGCAGGACATTTCCAACAACGAGCAGGTGCGCGAAGCCTATCTGGGCCGTCCCGAGGACGAAGATTATCTCGAGGAGGCCGCCCATGCTTAACCTCACCAATGTCCATGTTCACATCGGCAAGCTTCACATCCTCCAGGGCGTGAATCTCGAGATCAAGCCGGGCGAATCTGCCGCACTGCTCGGCCGCAACGGCGTCGGCAAGACCACGACGCTGCGGGCGATCATGGGGCTGGCGCCGAAGAGCAGCGGCTCGATCGCTTTCGACGGCGTCGATCTCTCCAGCATCCCGGCGCACAAGGTGCCGCGTACCGGCATCGGTTATGTCCCGCAGGGGCGCGGAATTTTCCCCAACCTGTCGGTGATGGAGAATCTATGCATCGGCCTTCCCGGCAAGCGCGATCCCGAGCAGGAAGAGTACGTATTCAACTGCTTCCCGCGCCTCAGGGAGCGCGTCAAGCAGGCTGGTAACACGCTATCCGGCGGCGAGCAGCAGATGCTGGCCATCGCCCGCTGCCTGATGATGCGCCCGAAGCTGATCATTCTCGATGAGCCGACGGAGGGCATCATGCCGCTGCTGGTCTCGCAGATCCGGCGGGAAATCTACCGCATCAACCAGAGCGGCGTGTCGATCCTGTTGGTCGAGCAGAATGTCGAGACGGCGCTCAAGCTTTGTCCGCGCGTGTTCCTGATGGAAAAGGGCACCGTGGTCTATTCCGGAACTTCGCAGGAGCTGAAATCGCAGACCGCGATCGTGCATCGCTATCTCGGTCTGTCCCGTTAATCTTACTCAAGGAGATAAGATCATGGCCAAAAGAATCTCGCGCCGCAGCTTCCTCGAATGTGCTCTCGCTGGCGGCGCAGCGGCTGGCACGGCAAACCTTACGATCATGAAGGACGCCTTTGCGCAGGCGTCCGGCCCGATCGTGATCGGACATCATTGCGACCTGACCGGCGTGATCTCGTCATGGGGCGTCTGGCACGACAAATGCGCCCGCGCCGCGGTCGACATCATCAATCAGGGCGGAGGCATCGCCGGACGCAAGGTCGAACTGGCAACCGAAGACACCGAGTCGAATCCCGCCAGCGGCGCGCGCAAGCTGCGCAATCTGATCCAGCGCGCCAATGCGGAATTCGTCATCGGCTCGGTGCATTCCGGCGTGATGCTGGCAGCGATCCCGATCGCCTCCGAGCTCAAGACCATCTACTTCTCCACCGGTGAGGCGACGGAAGCGACCGGCGCCAAGGGCACTCGCTATTCGTTCCGCACCGGCACCGACACCTATTCGATCGCCGCGGCGAGCATGCCTTGGTGTGTCGAGAATTTCGGCAAGGTATGGTCGGTCATCTACGCCGACTACGCCTGGGGCCAGAGCACCAATCAGGAATCGCGTCATTTCATCGAGAAGGCGGGCGGCAAGATTCTCAACAGCATCGCGGTGCCGCTCGATACCAAGGATTTCGTGCCGTATCTGGCCCAGATTTCCGCCGATACCGAAGTGCTGCTGCCGGCCTTCATCGGCTCGCTGTCGCTGGGTTTCTACACCCAGGCCAAGAGCATGGGCCTCGACAAGAAGATGAAGATGTTCTCCTCATCGGCGAGCATTGAGTCGATCGCGCCGGACGACATCCAGGGCGCCGCTGAGGGTGTGTACTTCTTCGAGAACTTCCCGCGCATGCTGAGCTCGAAGAACGACGAGTACCACAAGGAGTTCAACAAGCGTCTGCAGATCGACGACGTTGATGCCCGCCAGATCGGCGGCACCGCGGTGATGGACAAGAGCCATTGCTGGCAGGCGTGGGAGGATATCTTCGCGATCAAGCAGGCGATCGAGAAGTCGGGCTACAAGACCCGGAAGGATATTCAGGGCGTGATCGAAGCGCTTGAGGGCATGGAGATGAAGAATTCCATCGGCCATCCGCAGGGCGACAAGATCATCCGCAAGGAAGATCATGCCGGCGTCATCGACTGCTACATCAGCCGGGTCGTCAACGGCAAGCTGACGTTGCAGAAGCGGATACCGAAGGAGGATCTGCTGAAGAACATGCCGGTCCGCCACAATCTGTCGGCGATGCCGGTTTGATGCAAGCGCGGCACGGACCATCGAACAGCGATGGTTCGTGCCGCCCTTTACGTCTTGACGGGAGAGGCTGGGCCTGGCCGTTCGATCCATGGCGAGTCGCCGAGCAGGAAGGCCCGGTCGGCGGCAAAGATGCGGGCAATCGCCTTGGCCGAGCGGCTGATGGTTTTTAGCACATGCTGGTCGCGTGCGACCGACATCCAGACCGGCCGCAGGCTGCGGATCTGATCCGGCAGCACCCGGAACAGTGCGCCGGTCTCGTCGCCGACAAAGGTTGGCAGCACCGCAAGGCCGGCACCCGCGATCGCCGCGTTGCGCTGGGCGATGACGCTGTTGCTGCAGAACGCCAGATGCGCGTTGGGCACGAGCTGATCGAGCCAGCGGACGGATTCGATCGACACCATTTCCGGGATGTAGCCGACATAACGGTGCGCGCCGAGTTCTTCGCGCGAGCCGGGCAGGCCGTGCAGTGCCTGATAACGCGCCGAGCCATAGAGATAGATCGCGGTCTCGCCGATCTGCTCGCTGATCAGGCCGGGGATCATTGGATCGAAGAAGCTCAGGAAGATGTCGGTTTCTTTCTTCAAGAGATCGACGATATGCGGGTTGCTGAACAGTTCGATCCGGATTCCGGGCTCGTCCAGCGTGATCTCCTGAATCCGGCGCGCGAGATAGCCGCTCGCCAGCCCCTCCATGGTGGCAACGCGGATGGCGCGAACCTGAGTTGCGACATTTCGCTCCAGTTCTTCATGCATGGCGGCCGCATGCATTTCCATCGAGCGAATGTGTTCGAGCAAATGCTCGGTTTCCGGCCGGGGCGTAATGCCGCGATTGGAACGGTCGAACAGCCGCCGTTCCAGGATCAGCTCGACATGAGCGATGCGTCTTGTGACCGTCGAATGGTCGACCTTCAGGATCTTCGCCGCAGCGTAGATGCTGCCTTGCCGGGCCACCTCGAGGACGACGCGAAGGTCGTCCCATGCGAGTCTGGCCAGTTGTGGCATACCGATCTCCGTGCGGCACGGAGTGTCCGTGCAGTTTCAATTTAGAATGAATATTGCCGTGATCGAATTGGCGGCGTCAATCGCCGTGTTCCGGCATGCCGATGGGCGCCGCGATCAGGACAAATCGAGCCGCAGGCAAGCACTGGTGGGTGCAAAAACGCCTAAATGCGGAGAGTGGCATGCCAAGTTACGTTTCAGCCTGTGCTTGTCTCGCACGCGGCAAAAGACGTGATCCATGCAGATACTGACAACCGATGTGGTCGTTGTGGGAGGCGGAGCGGCGGGTTGTTATGCCGCGCTCGAGTTGACCAAAAGGCACATCGATACGGTCATCGTCTGCAAGGGGCTTGTCGGCAAAAGCGGTGCCTCGCTGTTCGCCGGAAATCTGGTGCTTGGCGGCGGGCTGCTCGGCAACACGCCGGAGCAGGCGCGCAACACTGCTGAATTCCTCATCAAGTATCACAACCAGTATCTGATCGATCAGAACTGGGCGAAGCGCTGCGGTCAGTGGATCGAGAGCGTCTACTATCCCGAGCTTGAAGAGGCCGGACTTTATTTCCGCCGCGACGATGACGGCAATGTGGTGGTGAGCCCCGGCAAGATCAGGAGCGTCGCCGCCAATGTGCAGGGCAATTCCGGCGTGCCGTTCATGGACCTGCGGCGCAAGCAGGTGATCAAGGCCGGCATCCGCCGGCTGGAAGAGACGATCGTCACCTCGCTGCTGCGCCGCGAGGATGGCAGCGTGTGCGGTGTCTTCACGGTGAACTGCCTCACGGGCGAATATGCGGTGGTGTTGGCGCGCGCCGTGGTGCTGGCCACCGGCTATTCCGACCGCCTGCACAAACGCTCCACCGGCACGCGCGAGATGTCGGGCGATGGCCTCGCGATGGCGTGGCGGGCCGGCGCGAGCCTCGTCAATCTCGAGATGCAGTGGTGGCACACCAACGATGTCGCGCATCCGCCGACCTGGCAGCGTGTGCAGATCTATCCCAATCCGGTGCTTGGTTCGGAGCACTCGGCGCGGATGGTGAACTCCGCCGGCGAGGAATTCTTCAACCAGCAGGTGGATGATCCGATGGCGTTCGGGCCGTACACCGTGCAGCTCAAGCGGCTGGTGAAGCAGGTGCACGCTGGCAAGGCGCGTTTCGATGGCGGCTATTTCGCCGGTTTCGATCATGTCGATCCCAAGGAGATCGATGCCTACACCACTTACGGCAAGCCGTTCTATCAGCTCGGTCTCGATCCGCGGCAAGGGCCGATCGAGACCGCGGTGACCGCGCATTACCGGCAGGGCGGCATTCTGGTCGATACGGCGAACATGCGCTCTTCGGTGCCCGGCCTCTATGTCGCCGGCGGTGTCGGTGGCCACAGCAATGGCCTGATCGCGCTTGTCACCTTCGACGGCAAGTGTGTCGCTGACGGCATCGCCGCCGAGATCGGCGGGCTGCGACCAGGGATGCTGCCGGATGAGCAGGTCGAGCTGGAGCGCCGCCGGATCGATTCATTGCTCGCGAGCAATGGCGAGGGGCCCGCGCCGGTTCAGGTCAAGGAAGAGATCCGCCGGGTGATGTGGGAGAAAGCCGGCGTCGAGAAGAACCATGCGAGCCTCACCGGCGCGCTGGAGGATCTCGACCGCATCCGGACTTCCGTGCTGCCGAACATGCGGGTGAAGAACCATACCCGCGTCGCGAACTACGAATGGGTGGACGCCATCGATGTCCATAACATGGTCGATGTCGCCGAACTGATCGTGCACTCCTCGATCGAGCGCCGCGAGAGTCGCGGTCCCTTCATGCGGACCGATTTCCCCGAGACCGACAACGAGAACTGGCTGGCGGCCAACATCATGATCAAGACCGATAACGGTTTCCGCTTCGAACAGGTGCCGTACGATCTGCCGTTCTTCCAGCCCGATTTTGCGCGGCGCGACAACATGGCGGTGCCGTGGTGAGCGCAGGCAGGATCGCGGGAGTGCCGGGGGGCGGAAGATGAATGTGCAGGTCGATGCACGCAGTATCGGGAAGGTGGAGAACGCGGACGGGCTTCTGGCGCGCAATGCGCGGCTGAAACTCGGCGATTCGGTCCATGTTCGGGTGCGGCGATACGATGCCGGCGAAACAGGGACGCCTCGTTTCGAGAGCTTTGTCGTTCCCTATGACACCGGGATGCGCGTGCTCGATGCGCTGAACTATATCGCCGAGAACTTCGCCACTGATCTGGCCTATCGCTGGCTGTGCGGCACCAAGATGTGTGGCACCTGCGCCGTGCGGATGAACGGCCGCGAGGTGCTGGCCTGCTGGGAAGCCGTCGAGCCCGACATGACGATCGAGCCGCTGCGCAACCTTCCGGTGATCCGCGATCTGGTGGTGGATCGTCGTCCGTATGAAGATCGCGTTGCCGGATTCGAGCCCTGGCTTGAGCGGCCCGCGGCCTATCCGGGTTTTCCGGAGCCGCTGTCGCACAAGGACATGAAGAACGCCTCGAAGGCGCTTGATTGCATCAGTTGCATGTCCTGCTTTTCGGCCTGTCCGGTCATTGGTCTCGGCGGTCTCACGGATTTTGCAGGCCCCGCGCCGCTGGTGCAGCTCGCGCAGACGGCACTCGATGCGCGCAACGATCCGGCCAAGGTGGCGCGGGCGCTGGAGCATGCCGGCATCTTCAATTGCCTGTCCTGCTACAAATGCGAGGAAGTCTGCCCGGCGAAAATTCCGATCGTGACGCGGGTGATCGAGCCGCTGAAGGCAAAGACCGCCGAGCTGGTGCCGCATGCCGCGAAACACTCGATGGTGTTTCGCGCCATCATCGCTGCGCGCGGGCGGATTGACCCCAGCGAGCTCGTGCTGCGCGTGCAGGGGCCGAAGGTGCTGCTGCAGGCCGGCCGCGCGCTGCGGCTCCTGCTGCGCGGCAAGATCGACCCGATCAAAACCCTGTTCCGGAAGCCGACGGCGGCGGCAAAAGCGGCCGCGCGTCTGCTCGGCAAATCAAGGTCTGTCTCATGAAGTTTGCCTATTATCCCGGATGCTCTGCCAAGAGCACGTGCAAGGAGCTCAACGTCGCGATGCGCAAGGTTGCGGTCGCACTCGATCTCGAATTGACCGAGCTCGAATCGGCGACCTGCACCGGTGCACGCGAAATTCGTGCGATCGATCCGGTCGGCTTCCTCGCGCTCAACGTCCGTATCCTGGCGCTGGCGGAGCGCGACGGCCTGCCGCTGATGACGGTTTGCAACACCTGCACCCTCAATCTGATCGACGCTCAGGCGACCTTCACGGAAGATCCCTATCTCGCCCGTCAGGTCAATGAGCGCCTTG
This sequence comes from uncultured Afipia sp., assembly GCA_964384815.1. Classification (GTDB taxonomy): domain Bacteria; phylum Pseudomonadota; class Alphaproteobacteria; order Rhizobiales; family Xanthobacteraceae; genus Afipia. Next base: position 35,742 of record CAYLLZ010000002.1, read on the forward strand.
CAGAGGAGGGGCTCGAATACAAGGGCACCACGCGCGTCACTCATTTTCTGTGGGTGCTGTTCGAGGATATCGGCGCGGATCGCTTGCGTCATCTGGTGGTCAATCCGCTGACCGGGATGTCGGTCGCAGCGTTTTACGGCTGTCACATCACCCGTCCGCCGGGCAAATATGGCTTCATCGATTCCCGCAACAATCGCTCGCTCGAGCAGTTGTCCGAACTGCTGGGCTGCAAGCCGGTGGACTATACCGGCCGCACCGAATGTTGCGGCTTCCACACCGCCGCGCATGACGAGCGCATCGCGATCAAGCTGACCGGCCAGCACATTCAGTCGGCCAAGACCAATGGCGCCCACGCGATGGTCACGCCATGTCCGCTTTGCCACACCGTGCTGGACAGCTTCCAGAAGGAAATCGAGAAGGACGCAGGCAAGAGGCTCGACATGCCGGTGCTGCATCTGCCGCAGCTTGTCGGACTCGCGCTCGGCATGTCGCATGACGAGCTGCGCCTCGACAAGCATATCGTTTCGACCGAGACGCTTCGTCCGCACGAAGCGCATTGAGCACGTGAAGGTCATATTGTCGCATCGCTCAAGATGCGACGGGATCATCGGACTGCGGTTCGCATGTCGAACCGCAGAAGATTTTGCTTGTGTTCGCAAGATTGCGATGCGCGATGTCCGAAAATCAACTTAGTCCATAATTTACAGGCATCTGCACGCTTTGTGTCTGTCATCGATCGAATGCGAATTCATGCTGCCGTGGATGTGACGGACATGAATGAGTTCGCGCGTCTTCGCCGCGCCACAAACACACCAGCGGGTGCGAAAATGCCGAATATTAGACTATCGGTTTGCCTGTTTAGCTTCTGCATCTTCTCGGAGGGGGAAACAGACCATGACGGTCATTGCGGAAGCAAACGGGATCGCGAAACCAAAATCGCGACTCAACAAACAACATTACATCGGGTTTTTCGGCTGCTGGCTCGGCTGGGTGATGGACGGCGTTGATTCGTTCATCTTCGCTCTGGTGTTTGTGCCATCGATGCGTGAATTGCTGCCGGCGTCCGGCTTCGAGGCCACCGCGCCGAATATCGCCTTCGCTGGATCGATGATGTTCGCGCTGTTCCTGATCGGATGGGGCATGGCGTTCATCTGGGGGCCGCTCGGCGACAAATGGGGCCGCGCCAAGACGCTTGCGCTGACGATTGTCGTCTATTCAGTGTTCACTGGCGCCGCCGCGTTCGCGCAGGATGTCTACCAGCTCGCGGTGTTCCGTTTCCTCGCCGGCATCGGCGTCGGCGGCGAATGGGCGCTGGCCGGCACCTTCATTGCCGAGATCTGGCCGGAGGATCGACGCGCGAAGGCGGGTGGTTATCTGCAGACCGGCTACTATGTCGGCTTCTTCATCGCATCCGCGCTGAACTTCACGGTCGGCGCGCACTACGGCTGGCGCGCGATGTTCCTGTGCGGTCTCGCGCCGGTCGTGATCGCGCTCGCGGTGCGCCTGATGATTCGTGAGCCGCACAAGTGGGAGAAGAAGGAAGTCGAGGCGAAGAAGGGCAAGCCGCTGCGCGAGATCTTCAGCGGTGAATTCCGCCAGCGCACGATCGTTCTCACCACGCTGCTGACCTGCTCGATCATCGGCCTGTGGGCTGGGGCGGTCTACGCGCCGGCGGCATTGACACAGCTTGCGACCAAGGCCGGCTACACTGGCAAGGACATCCCGCAACTGGTGTCCTACTCCAGCATGTTGTTCTCGTTCATGACGATCCTCGGATGCCTGACGCTGCCGCTGTTCGCGGAATGGCTTGGCCGCCGTAAGACAACGGGACTCTTCTTCCTCGGCATGATGATCTCGATTCTGGCGGCGTTCGGCTATCTGTTCTACCAGCAGAACTCGCTGATCCCGTTCATCATCGCGATGGCCTCCGTAGGCTACTTCGGCGGCAACTTCGCCATCTACAGCATCTGGATCCCCGAACAGTACCCGACCACGATCCGCGCCACAGCGTTCGCCTGGGCGATTTCGTTCGGCCGCTTCATCGGCGCTGGCGTCAACTTCCTGCTCGGCTGGGCGGTGAGCCAGACCGGTACGCTCGGTTATCCGGTGGCGGCGACGGCCTTTGCCTTCGGCATCGGCATCCTGGTGCTGCCATGGGCGATCGAGACCAAGGGGAAGGGCCTGCCGGACTGAGCAGCTTCCAACACAACAAGAGCAACGGCGAGCGCTTCAGCGCTCGCCGCACAATTTCAAGGAGAAACGCAGTTGAGCACGCAAACCCAGACACGATTGCAAACCAAGGACGCGACGATTCAGGTCGCGAATTTCGTCGGCGGCAAGTGGGAATCCCACGAGGACAGGGAAGTCCGCCGCCTCAATCCAGCCGACCAGAGCGACCTTGTCGCGCTCTCTCCGGATTCGTCGGCTGAGACGGCGAGGCGGGCGATCGAGGGCGTCACACTTGGCGCCGAGAAATGGCGCCGCCTGACGCCGCCCGAGCGCGGCAAGATCGTGCTGCGTGCTGCGCAGATCGTCGAATCCGACCGCGACAACATTGCCCGCCTGATCACGCGAGAGCAGGGCAAGCCGATCGCCGAATCCTACGCCGAGATCAAGCGCGCGATCGATATCATGGAATATGCCTCCGGCATGGGACGCCGGCTCGGCGGCCAGACGCTGCCGAGCGAAATGCCGGACGTGTTCTGCTACACCACGCGTCAGCCGATCGGCAGCGTCGCTCTGATCAGCCCGTGGAACATTCCGTTCGCGATTCCATGCTGGAAGATCGCACCGGCCTTCGTCTGTGGCTGCCCGATCGTGTTTAAGCCGTCGCCCTTCACGCCGGCAACCGCCGCGCGCGTGGTCGATATCTTCCTTGAAGCCGGGATGCCGCGTGAGGCTATCGCGCTGGTGCATGGCGGGCCGGCGGTCGGCGAGCAACTGGTCAATAACCCGATGGTGGTCGGCATTTCGTTCACGGGATCGACCAAGGTCGGCATGGCGATCAATGCACAAGCGGCCAAGCGCATGGCCAAGACCCAGCTTGAGATGGGCGGCAAGAATCCGCAGGTGATTCTCGGCGACGCCGATCTCGACCTCGCGGTCGATAGCTGTGTCGCCTCGTCACTCGATGTGTCGGGCCAGCGCTGCACCTGTGTCAGCCGTGTCGTGGTCGAACAATCGGTGGCCGATGAGTTCACCGAACGTCTGGTTGACCGCTTCAAGAGCATCAAGGTCGGTGCGGGCATCGATCCGACGGTCAATATGGGGCCGCTGATCGATTCAACGCGGCTGCGCGATGTCGATGCGTTCGTGACCCGTGCACGGGCTGAAGGTGGCAAGGTGCTCACCGGCGGAGCGCGGCCCGCGGGCATGGACCATGGCCATTTCTATGCACCGACCGTGATCGACGGCATCACGCCCAAGCATGAGATCGGCCGCGAAGAGGTGTTCGGGCCGGTGCTCGCCCTGATGCGCGTGAGCGACTTCTCCGAGGCGATGGGCACCGCGAACAATGTGGACTACGGCCTGACCAGTTCGATCTTCACTCGCGATCTCAGCCGCGCGTTCAACTACATCGACAAGATCGAGGCCGGCATGGTGCACATCAACCGTCCGACGCTGGGCGGCTTCTCGCATTTCCCGTTCGGCGGCCACAAGCACTCAAGCCACGGGCCGCGCGAGGTCGGCGACGACACCATCGGGTTCTATACCAGCCTGAAGAGCGCCTACATCAAGTACAACTGATCTCCCCGGGAGAGACTTCGGGGCGCACGATGTCGTGCGTCCCGCCCTTTTTTCTTTCAGGCGGATTTCGGCAGCGGCGATGCGGTCATCGGTTTGAAATTCGGCAATGCCTCGACTGCTTTCAGCCAGGTCCTGACTGCGTGATAGGGCTGCAGGTCAATGCCGCCTTCCGGTGCGTGCGCGACATAGGCGTAGCAAGCAAGATCGGCGATGGTGGCGTTGTCGCCGACGAGATATTGGCGCCCCTGCAAATGGTCTTCCATGAAATTGAGCAAGCGGGCCGAGACCGCCCTGATGGTCTCCGGATTGCCGGGCCGTCCGAACACCGCCATCAGGCGTGCTGAATTAGGACCGTTGTAAAGCTCGCCGGAGGCGACCGACAGCCAGCGCTGGATTTGCGCTGCCGTTACTGCGTCGTCCGGCAGCCAGGGACTGTTCGGTGCATAGCGCTTTGCGAGATAGACCAGGATCGCGGTGCTGTCCGCAATGATGGTGTCGCCGTCTTTCAGCACCGGGACCTGACCCAGCGGGTTCAGCTTGCGGAAAGCTTCGGTTGTCCGATCGTCCGGTGTCATCGGGACGTAATCGTAAGGCAGACCAAGCATCCGCAGCATCAGTTCGGCGCGGTGCGAGTGGCCCGATTTCGGCGAGCCATAAAGTGTCAGTGACGGTGTCGGCATTGTGTTTGCTCCCCAACTCTCAATGGTCATAAGGAGCGGAGAGCGAACAGCCAAATCACAGTCACGCTAACGGCACGCAGCTTGAACTCGTCGAACGATGCGAGCCACCCCCTGCGATTTACCGGCGCTGACAAGGTCGTCGCCGGCGGACGCCGGAGGCAAGATGCATCGCCTTTTAGCCTGCTCTGGAGAATTCGCCTGCAGCGGGCCCGAAGATTGGAAAATTCCTGCGCTCGCCGTGCCATTTTGGCAAATTGCTGCCAAGGTCTTATAACTACGCGGCGAAATGCGTGGAAATCGGCCGTGACGTGGATGCAGGCCATCCATGCTGCACGGCATCAAGATGGTCATTGCAGCCTGTTTCCTTGCGGCGAAACCTTATATAGTTCCGCGCGTTAAGTTTGTTCTCTCCCATCATTGCGGATGTACCCCATGACCTTCACTCTTCCGGACTTGCCTTACGCCTATGACGCTCTGCAGCCTCATATGTCGAAGGAAACGCTTGAGTATCATCACGACAAGCACCATCAGGCCTATGTCACCAACGGCAACAATCTGCTGAAAGGCACTGAGTTCGAGGGCAAGTCCCTTGAGGAGATCGTGAAGGGCTCGTTCGGCAAGAACGCTGGCCTGTTCAACAACGCCGCCCAGCACTACAACCACATCCATTTCTGGAAGTGGATGAAGCCGAATGGCGGCGGCAGCAAGCTGCCCGGCAAGATTGCCAAGAAGATCGACGAGGATCTCGGCGGCTTCGAGAAGTTCAAGACGGATTTCGCCGCGGCGGGCGCCGGCCAGTTCGGCTCCGGCTGGGCCTGGATTGCAGTCAAGAACGGCAAGCTGGAAATCTCCAAGACGCCGAACGGCGAGAACCCGCTGGTCCATGGCGGCACGCCGATCCTCGGCGTCGATGTGTGGGAGCACTCCTATTACATCGACTATCGCAACCGCCGTCCCGACTACCTCAAGGCCTTCATCGAGAATCTGGTGAACTGGGAGTATGTTGAGGAGATGTATTCCAAGGCGGGCGTCTGATCGCGCGGTCGGACATCGCCGGACATTTCGGCAAGGCGGCGCGGGAGCGCCGCCTTTTCCTTGTGTGCAGCGATGTCATCGGCTTGTCGCATCGTTGCGCTTGCGGCAAAACAACGCGGGTGGAGCGGCAGCGGGGACTACGATGAACTATCTGCTGGTTTTTATTGGCGGCGGGCTGGGGGCCACGCTGCGCCACGCCATCAATGTCGGCTGCGCGCGGGCCTGCGGCACCCATTTCCCCTACGGCACATTCGTCATCAACATCACCGGCTCGCTGGCGATGGGACTGATCGCGGGCTATCTCGCCTTCAAGGGCGACGCGGCACAGCCATGGCGGCTGTTCATCATGACCGGCGTGCTGGGCGGCTACACTACATTCTCCGCCTTCTCGCTGGACGCCGTGCTGCTCTATGAACGCGGCGAGTTCGCGCTTGCCGCCTTTTATGTGCTGGGCTCGGTCGTGCTCGCGATCCTCGGGCTGGTCGCCGGTCTCGCGCTGGTACGCCATTTCAGCTAGGCTATACTGCTGATTTAAAATGCATTTTTCTAATCTGGACGAGGTTTATGTTATAATATAACGTAAACTTGACGGCTGGGCTGACACTTGGCCGTTTTTCAGGACTTCACGATGACCTCCCTGCATTCTCACGCGCACTCCCATGACCATGGTCATCACCACCATGGGCCGGCATCACCGCATCCTGCCCAGGCGGTGGGATGGTCAATCCTGCGCATGGCTCTGCCCGCGCGCCTCGTGGTGGCGCTGGCGATCAGTGCGCTGATGTGGGCCTTCGTTCTGCTGGCGATGAGATAGAGATGGCCGCGCAACTACAATTCCGCGATGTAACCCTTGGTTACGATCGTCACCCGGCGGTGCATCATCTGTCGGGCATCGTGAATGAAGGCGCGCTGATCGCCGTGATCGGCCCCAACGGCGCCGGCAAGTCGACGCTGCTTCGCGGTCTTGTCGGCATTCTCAAGCCGCTGGCGGGCACTATCGATCGCGGCGGCATCGACATTCGCGACATCGCCTATCTGCCGCAAACCGCCGAGATCGATCGCAGCTTTCCGATCTCGGTGTTCGATTTCGTCGCTACCGGTATGTGGCGGCGCGCCGGATTGTTTGGCGGCTTTGGCCGCCGCGAACGCGGCATGATCCTCGAAGCGCTCGCCGCGGTCGGGCTCAACGGTTTCGAGAACCGGACCATCGGCACGCTGTCGGGCGGGCAGATGCAGCGCATGCTGTTCGCGCGGGTGCTGCTGCAGGATGCGAGGGTCATCGTGCTCGACGAGCCGTTCAACGCCATCGACGCCAGCACGGCCGCCGATCTGGTTGCGCTAGTCGAGCGCTGGCACGCCGAGGGCCGCACCGTGCTGGCTGCGTTGCATGACATGGAGATGGTGCGGGCGCATTTCCCGCAGACGCTGCTGCTGGCGCGCTCGCTGGTCGCCTGGGGGCCGACGGCGGAGGTCCTCACCGCCGACAACATGCAGGCGGCGCGGCGGATGTGCGAGGCGTTCGACGACGCGGCCGAGCCCTGCAGCGAGCAGGCACATTCGCAGGCGGCATGACGCAGATGCTGTACGACGCGCTGATTGCCCCGTTTGCCGATTTTGGTTTCATGCGCCGCGCTCTGGCCGGCGTATTCGCGCTGGCGCTGGGGGGCGGGCCGATCGGCGTGTTCCTGATGCTGCGGCGGATGAGTCTGGTCGGCGATGCGATGGCGCATGCCATCCTGCCCGGGGCTGCGATCGGCTTTCTTCTATCGGGGCTCAATCTGTTCGCGATGACGTTCGGCGGGCTGATCGCGGGCTTCGCAGTGGCGATCCTGGCCGGCGTGGTCTCGCGCACCACCGAGATCAAGGAGGACGCGTCGCTCGCAACCTTCTATCTGGCCTCGCTGGCGCTCGGCGTCACCATCGTCTCCGTCCGCGGCACCAATATCGATCTGCTGCATGTGCTGTTCGGCAATATCCTTGCGATGGATGACGCGACGCTGATGGTGATCGCCTTCAATGCGACGCTGACGCTGGTGCTGCTGGCGCTGATCTATCGTCCGCTGGTGATCGAATGCGTCGATCCGCTCTATCTGCGCACGGTCAGCCGTGCCGGTGCGCCGGCGCATCTTATTTTTCTGGCGCTGGTAGTAATCAATCTGGTCAACGGATTTCAGGCGCTCGGCACCCTGCTGGCGGTGGGCCTGATGATCCTGCCCGCGGGCATTGCCCGATTCTGGTCGCGCGATATCACCGGCATGATCGTGATCGCGGTGGCGATTGCGACGCTGTCGGGCTACCTCGGGCTGATCCTGTCGTTCCAGACCAAGGTGCCGTCCGGCCCCGCGATCATTCTGGTGGCCGCTGGCTTCTATCTTGTTTCGATCATCTTCGGACCGGTTGGCGGCCTGCTGCGGCAGGTGTTTCCGGGCCGCCATCTGGAAGCGTGAGGAGGACGGTGATGCGGCATATGGTGCGTCTGCTGGCCTTGCTTGCATTGGCCGCGTTTGTCTCGCCGGTCGCGGCGCAGGACAAAGTCGGTGTGGTCGCGACGTTCTCGATCCTGGGTGATTTCGCAAAGAACGTGGGCGGCGACCGCGTCGATGTCACGGTGCTGGTCGGCCCCGACAGCGACACCCATGTCTATACGCCGACGCCGGCCGATGCCCGGAAGATCGCGGCCGCGAAACTCGTGATCGTCAACGGCCTCGGCCTTGAAGGCTGGCTGCCGCGTCTGGTCGCCTCGTCGAAAAGCAGGGCGACGGTCGTTGTCGCCACCCGCGGCATCACCGCGCGCAAGGCTCCCGAGGACGGCCACGGGCATGACCATGGCGATGAGGCCGATCCCCATGCCTGGCAGGCGGTTGCCAACGCCAAAATCTATGTCGCCAACATCCGCGATGCGCTGATCGCGGCCGACCCTGACGGGGCGGCAAGCTATCGCGCCAACACCGAGGCCTATCTCGCCCGGCTCGATGCTCTGGACCGGGATATCCGCGAGGCAATCGGCAAAATCCCGCCCGAGCGGCGTCATGTGATCTCGACCCATGACGCCTTCGGCTATTTCGCTGCGGCCTATGGCATCGATTTCATCGCCCCGCAGGGCGTGTCCACCGACGCCGAGCCCAGCGCCCGCGATATCGCAGCGATCATCCGGCAGATCAAAAAGCAGAAAATTCCGGCAGTATTTCTCGAAAATATCACCGATCCCCGGATGATGCGCCGGATCGCGGCCGAGACCGGGGTCAAGATCGGCGGGACGCTGTATTCCGACAGCCTGACAGCGGAAAACGGCGGTGCACCCACTTACATTGCCATGGTCCGGCACAATATAAAGGCCCTGACCAGCGCGCTATCCGACTGAGGGCAGGGCCACCTGCCGCCGGGCGCGCTTCTTTTCGTGTCTGGAGTGATCATGTCCGAACCTGCTGCCCAGAAAATCCCCGTGACCGTGCTGACCGGCTATCTCGGCGCCGGCAAGACCACGTTGCTCAACCGCATCCTGTCGGAGAACCACGGCAAGAAATACGCCGTGATCGTCAACGAATTCGGCGAGATCGGCATCGATAACGACCTGATCATCGGCGCGGACGAGGAAGTGTTCGAGATGAACAACGGCTGCATCTGCTGCACCGTGCGCGGCGATCTCATCCGCATTCTCGAAGGCTTGATGAAGCGCAAGGGCAAGTTCGACGCCATCATTCTGGAAACCACCGGCTTGGCCGATCCGGCGCCGGTCGCCCAGACCTTTTTTGTCGACGACGACGTTCGCGAGAAGACCGCGCTCGATGCCGTCGTCACCGTGGCCGATGCCAAATGGCTGAGCGAGCGGCTCAAGGATGCGCCCGAAGCCAAGAACCAGATCGCATTTGCCGATGTCATCGTGCTGAACAAGACCGATCTGGTCTCCAAGGCCGAACTGGCCGAAGTGGAAAGCCGTATCCGCACCATCAATCCCTATGCGAAGCTGCACCGGACGGAGCGCTGCAACGTGGCGCTGAAGGATGTGCTGGAGCGCGGCGCGTTCGATCTCGACCGCATTCTGGAGATCGAGCCGGCGTTCCTCGAGAGCGAGGACGAGCATCATCATCACGACCATGAGCATGATCCAGATTGCGATTGCGGCCACGATCACCATCATCACGATCATGACCATCACCACCATGACCACGGGCATGGTCATGGTCTGAAGCACTATCACGACGAGGACATGCAATCCCTGTCGCTGCGCACCGACAAGCCGATCGATCCGATGAAGTTCATGCCGTGGCTGCAGGAGCTGGTCGCCAATGAAGGCCAGAAGATCCTGCGTTCCAAAGGCATTCTGGCGTTCAAGGATGACGACGACCGCTATGTGTTCCAGGGCGTACACATGATGCTGGAAGGCGATCATCAGCGGAAGTGGAAGACCGACGAGCCGCGCGAGAGTCGGCTGGTGTTCATTGGCCGTGATCTGCCCGAGCAGAAAATCCGCGACGGCTTCAACACGACGCTTGCCGCTTGAGTTGCCTTCTCCCGCACGGGAGAGGATTGTCCGGACCGCTCCTGCCCAGATTCCCATCATGTCGATGAATGAAACCGCCTCCATCATCTCGATCACGAACAGCGTCCGCAAGGTCACGCTGGCCGCGCCGGCCACGGCCGTGCATTTTCTCGGGGACGTCGCGGTCTTCGTCAGCGGCGAGGAGACGCTGCAGTTTGCCCGCACCGCCGACGATGTCGTGTCGGTGACCGCGCATGGCGGCGGCATTCTGTGCTCAGCAACGGATGGTGCGCGGGTTGTGACCGGCGGCGACGACGGCAAGGTGGTTGCGGTCAACGCCGCGGGTGAGGTGGAAATGCTAGCGCGCGATCCCAAGCACCGCTGGATCGACAATGTCGCGCTGCATGCCGATGGCACGGTGGCGTGGTCGGCAGGCAAGACCGCCTTTGTCCGTCCGGCCAAGGGCGAGATCAAGTCGTTCGACGCGCCCTCCACGGTCGGCGGGCTGGCGTTCGCGCCGAAAGGTCTGCGGCTCGCGATCGCACATTACAACGGCGTGACGCTGTGGTTTCCGAACATGGCGGCGAAGCCTGAAGTGCTGGAATGGAAGGGCTCGCATCTCGGCGTCACCTTCAGCACCGACAACCGATTCCTCGTCACGACAATGCATGAAGCCGCGCTGCATGGCTGGCGGCTATCCGACGGCAAGCACATGCGCATGACCGGTTACCCCTCACGGGTGCGATCGATGTCATGGAGCGCCAGCAGCAAGCTGCTTGCGACCTCGGGCGCGGATACCGTGATCCTCTGGCCGTTCAACACCAAGGATGGCCCGATGGGCAAGGAGCCGGCGATGCTGGCGCCGCTGCAGGCCAAGGTGACGGCGGTGGCGTGCCATCCGAAGGACGAGATTCTGGTCGCGGGCTACAGCGACGGCACGATCCTGATGGTGAGAATCCAGGATGGTGCGGAAATTCTCGTGCGCCGCAATGAAGGCTCGCCGGTCGCCGCTCTGGTCTGGAACGCCAAGGGCAGCATGCTGGCATTTGCCTGCGAGGATGGCGCGGCCGGATTGATGCCGCTCTGAGCAGTTATGTCGATTGCTATTCGATTGCGTGGCCAGCGCTTGCGGGTGCGAGAATGCGACGCAGGCCGTTGCATGTCGGAACCTTTCCTGCCTGCTCTTTGTTGATCCTGTCAGCAAAGGACGGTGGCCATGATCTCGGACGACAAGCGGCGGGCGTTGAGGCTGGACTATCTGCTGGCCGGCATCATGGTGGCGATGGGGCTCGTGGTTGCGGGCATGTCGTTGATCCGGATCTCCGACCGGCCCCAGCTCGCGCAGGTGGCGCCGCCGCCGGATGCGCCGCCACCGCGCTCAACCGTGCCAGCGGATAAGGAGAATGGTCCGGCGAAGACCGAGCCCGGCGGCACACGGCCGACCACGCCCGCGCCCGAACCGGCGCGACCCGATCCGGATGCACAGAAGGCCGGCGCGACCCCGGCATTGCCGGCCGCACCGCCGGAGAAGATCGGCGAGCCCGTACAGAAATAAAAGCTCGATGCTCAGCAAAAAGGCCAGCCGTGAGGCTGGCCTTTGCAATTTGCGGTGGGCCTTCCTTCAGCGGACCAGAACGTTCTTGAATTGCCACGGGTCGCTGGTGTCGATGTCCTCCGGGAATAGGCCGGGACGACCGGTCAGCGGGGTCCAGTCGGTGTAGTAGCCCTTCACCGGGCCGAGATATGGCCTCTGGATTTCCAGCAGGCGATCGAAATCCATCTCGTCGGCTTCGACGATGCCTTCGTTCGGATTTTCCAGCGCCCACACGATGCCGCCGAGTACGGCGGAGGTCACCTGCAGGCCGGTGGCGTTCTGATAGGGCGCGAGTTTCCGCGTTTCCTCGATGGAGAGCTGCGATCCGTACCAGTAGGCATTGTTGTCGTGGCCATAGAGCAGCACGCCGAGCTCGTCGATGCCGTCGACAATCTCGTTTTCATCGAGAATGTGATGCTTCTCCTGCATCTTGGCGGCGCGGCCGAACATTTCGTGCAGCGAGAGAACTGCATCATCCGCAGGGTGATATGCATAGTGGCAGGTCGGCCGATAGATGACCTTGCCCGATGCGTCGCGCACCGTGAAATAGTCGGAGATCGAGATAGATTCGTTGTGGGTGACGAGGAAACCGTATTGCGCCCCGCGGGTCGGGCACCAGGTGCGCACGCGCGTATCGGCGCCGGGCTGCATCAGATAGATCGCTGCGCCGCAGCCGGTTTCGTGAGTGTGTGCGTTTGCGGGCATCCACTTCTCGTGAGTGCCCCAGCCGAGTTCGGATGGCTGCACGCCTTCCGACATGAAACCTTCCACCGACCATGTGTTGACGAAGACATCCGGCTCTTTCGGCTTCTTTGACCGCTGGGTATCGCGTTCGGCGATGTGGATGCCCTTGATGCCGGTCTGGCGCATCAGGTCAGCCCATTCGGCCTTGCTCTTCGGCTTCGGAGCATTGAGCTTGAGGTCGGCGGCGACATTCAGCAGCGCCTGCTTGACGAAGAACGAGACCATGCCGGGGTTGGCGCCGCAACAGGAGACGGCCGTCGTGGAGCCCGCGGGGCGGGCCTTCTTGGCGGCCAGCGTGTTCTCGCGCAGGGCGTAGTTGGAGCGCGCTTCCGGACCCTTCGATTCATCGAAATAGAAGCCGAGCCAAGGCTCGTTGACCGTGTCGATGTAGAGCGCGCCGAGTTCGTTGCAGAGCTCCATGATGTCGGTGGAGCCGGTATCGACCGAAAGATTGACGCAGAAACCCTGGCCGCCGCCTTCGGTGAGCAGCGGCGTCAGCAATTGCCGGTAATTGTCCTTGGTCAGGCCCTGCTGGATGAAGCGCACATTGTGTTTCTCGCAATGGGCTTTGCGGCCTTCGTCCTTGGGATCAATCACCGTGACGCGCGACTTGTCATAATCGAGATGCCGCTCGATCAATGGCAGCGTGCCTTTGCCGATCGAACCGAAACCGATCATGACAATCGGCCCTGTGATCCGGGCATGCACCTGCGAAGCATTTTGCGACATCTAAACTCTCCAGATTGTAGGGAAGGAAATCGGTGGGACGCGTGGGTCCGGAAAGCGGATTTCAATGTGTTCAAAAGAACAAATTTCCGCTGAAATCAAGGCCTGAAAGGCTTTTTGGGGTGGTTTCCCGTCGTCATGAGACGGTCACACGACATGATCGGGTTCGAGCGCGCAGCGCCGCAGAGCCGAGGTCTCGATCTGCAAGGTCGCGTGCCCGATGCCAAAGCGGTGATCGAGCTCGCTGCACACAGACATGAGGAAGGTATCGCCGGGATGGCCGTCCGGTGTTACGAGATGCGCGGTCAGCGCGGTCTCGGTGGTGCTCATCGGCCAGATGTGCAGGTCGTGGATCGAGGCGACGCCGGGCAGCCCGGTGAGGAAGCCGCGCACCGCCGCGGGATCGATGCTTTTCGGCACCGCTGCCAGTGACATCGCCGTGCTTTCTCGCAACAGGCCCCAGGTGCCCCAGACGATGACGCCGACGATGCCAAGGCTGATCAGCGGATCGACCCACAGCCAGCCTGTGAACATGATGACAAGACCTGCCAGCACCACCCCGAGCGAAATCGCGGCGTCGGCGATCATGTGCAGATAGGCGCCACGGATGTTGAGATCGTCCTCGCGGCCCGATGCGAACAGCAGCGCCGTTGCGCCGTTGATGACGATGCCGATCGCGGCGACGACGATGATCGTTTTGCTCGCAACGGGTTCGGGATGGATCAGGCGCTGGATCGCTTCGAGCAGGATCGCGCCGGCCGCGATCAGCAGGAGCACGGCGTTGGTTAGTGCCGCGAGGATCGAGGTGTTGCGCAGGCCGTAGGTCAGTCGCGGCGTGGGCGGCCGCTTCGATAGCACGGCGGCGATCCACGCCACCACCAGCCCGAGCACGTCCGACAAATTGTGTCCCGCATCGGCCAGCAGCGCGGTCGAATTCGACACAAAGCCGTATCCGGCCTCGATCGCAACGAACGCTGTATTCAGCGCAATGCCGATGACGAAAGCGCGCCCGAAATCGGTCGGCGCATGGCTGTGGCCGGCATGACCATGCGCCCCGTGATCGTGCGATCCATGGCTGCGCGCGCCGTGGCCGTGATGGGCATGGTCGTGATCGTGCACCGAATGCGGGGGATGATGGTCGCCGCTCATCTTGCAAACCTAGCATTTGCGGGCAGGCGGGGCGACCGGGATGGAAGGTGTTCAATTCGCTGTATTTTATAACGTATCGAGAATGGGAGTTGCAGACGCGTCACCCGAGGGTGACGCGCTTTACATGATGGCCGATCAGACAGGCGTGTCGAACACCTTGACCACGGTCAACGAGCGCCAGCCGCCGGCAGGCGTCTGGAATTCGATGGTGTGGCCGGGCGACAGGCCGATCAGTGCCGCGCCGATCGGCGTCAGCACCGAGATCTTGCCGGCGCCGACATCGGCATCCTCCGGATAGACCAGCGTCACGGTGCGAACCTGTCCGCTGATGTCATCGCGGAATGTCACCTCGGATTGCATCGAGACGACATTGCGCATCGGCTGGTCGGCCGGCAGGATTTCCGCGCGTTCGATCTCGCGCGCGAGAAACTCGGCGGTGGTGGGATATTTCTCCATTGCGGCCTCGGCCAGGTGGCGCAAGCGATCGATATCGCGCGCGCTGATGGCGATGACCGGAAGCTGGGTCTGCAGATCGTCGAGCATGTCTTTCACCATGGGTTGGTCACGAGGCGACGGGGGACGGAAAAGCCGGAATGCACCTCGCGGCGACGGGGCGCCCAAGGTGCGGAGTGTGTTGGAGGCTTGTGCTGAAGCTTCTGTTTGAAGCTAAGAGGTCGAACGAAAACAGATCCCGGTACGGACACGCGCGTCCGTCCGGGTCACCTTCCTGCGATAAGGTGGCCGGCGCGCAACAAAAGGCGGTTTTGGCTCAGGTTCGACATGATGGGATTAAGGTAGGTCACTCCGCGCGGAAGTCAACGCGCGGAGTGCGACAAACTGGCACGTCGGCGGATCACGCGGTCCGGCGCTTGGCGGTGATTTCGATCTCGACCTTCATCTCCGGCTTGTAGAGCGCGGAGACCGCGATGATCGTCGCAGCCGGGCGGATGTCGCCGAGCGTTTCTCCGCAGACTGCGAACACCGCATCGAAGTCCTTGGCATCCGTGACGTAGTAGGTCGCGCGCACGATATCGGCCATCTCGAAGCCGCCATCCTTCAGCGCGATGGCGACGGTCTTGAAGCAGTTGCGGGTCTGCTCGGCGACGTCCTCGGGCAGGTTCTTGGTGGCGGGATCGTAGCCCGTGGTTCCGGCGACAAAGCAGAAATCTCCATCGACCACGGCGCGGCTGTAGCCGGCGATCTTCTCGAACGGGGATCCGGATGAAATCAGACGGCGGGGCATGTCGAACCTTTCTGTGACGCACGATGGAACGTGTCATGTGCGTCGGTCGGCCCATGCCCGTCTATCGGTTTGGTTGTAGCGGGATGCCCGGCGGGAACGCCGGGCATCAGAGGACCTTTGCAATGCCGTGTCCCGGCCCTTGAATCAAGCGGCCGCGACGGCGGGACTCGGAGTCTTTGCGGTTTTTGCGCGCGAGCGGCGAGCCTTGTGGCCAGTCGCCACGATCATGCCGCGTGCGCCGTCGAGCGCGCTTGCGCGCAACTCCACCGCCAGCAGGCGCTCGGGCTCGAACGGGCCGGGGAGGGCGAGATCGCCGGTCTTTTCAGCGGTGAAGCCGAAGCGGCTGTAATAGGCGGCATCGCCGCGCAGGATCACGGCGCCGTGGCCGCGCGCGGTGGCCACGGCCAGCGCGTGCTGCATCAGCGCCGCGCCGACACCGAGCGACCGGCAGGAGGCGTCCACGGCCAGCGGTCCAAGGACCAGGGCCGGGACGCCTCCCGCGCTGACGTGCCAGAGCCGCACGGTGCCGACCACCTTGCCGTCACGTACTGCCGAGAAGGCGAGGCCTTCGGCAGGCACGCGGCCGTCGCGCAGGCGCTGGCAGGTGCGCGTATGGCGGTGTTCGCCAAAGCAGGCATCCAGCAGCGCTTCGCGCGCGGCGACGTCCGAGGCGCGCTCGGCGCGGATCGCGAACGCAGCGGCGTCTCGGGTCGGGGCAACGGTCGACTTCCAAACAACGGTCATGGCACATCAGTCCCCACGCAAGCGGCCTTCCGGCCGTGGCGTGTTGTCAGCAGATCGATGATGACGGGATGACCGCCGGCGTGCCGGCGATCCGTTATTCAGGCGTTCGGAGACCGAGCGCTCAGGTCCGATCGCGTCGCGATCAGATGTGGTAGGTCTTCAGCGGCGGAATGCCGTTGAAGGCCACCGACGAGTAGGTTGACGTATAGGCGCCGGTCCCCTCGATCAGCACCTTGTCGCCGATCTCCAGCGTGATCGGCAGCGGATACGGCGTCTTTTCGTACAGCACGTCGGCCGAGTCGCAGGTCGGGCCGGCGAGGATGCACGGAGCCATCTCCGCGCCGTCATGCGGCGTGCGGATCGCGTAGCGGATCGACTCGTCCATCGTCTCGGCGAGGCCGCCGAACTTGCCGATGTCGAGATAGACCCAGCGGTTCTCGTCGTCGTCGCTCTTCTTCGAGATCAGCACCACTTCGGTCTCGATGACCCCCGCATTGCCGACCATGCCGCGGCCCGGCTCGATGATCGTTTCCGGGATCTGGTTGCCGAAATGCTTGCGCAGCGCACGGAAGATCGACCGGCCGTACTGCACCACCGGCGGCACGTCCTTGAGGTACTTGGTCGGGAAGCCGCCGCCCATGTTGACCATCGACAGCGCGATGCCGCGCTCGGCGCAGTCACGGAACACCTGCGCAGCCATCGCCAGCGCGCGGTCCCACGCCTTCACCTTGCGCTGCTGCGAGCCGACATGGAACGAGATGCCGACCGGCTCCAGACCACGGCGCCTGGCGAGGTCGAGCACCTCGACCGCCATTTCCGGGTCGCAGCCGAACTTGCGCGACAGCGGCCATTCGGCGCCTGCGCAGTCATAGAGAATGCGGCAGAACACCTTGGCCCCCGGCGCGGCGCGGGCGATCTTTTCCACCTCAGCCGAGCAGTCCACCGCGAACAGGCGGATGCCGAGCGCGAAGGCGCGTGCGATATCGCGCTCCTTCTTGATGGTGTTGCCATAGGAGATACGGTCCGGCGTCGCACCGGCGGCCAGCGCCATCTCGATCTCGGCGACCGTCGCGGTGTCGAAGCACGAGCCCATCGAGGCCAGCAGCGACAGCACCTCCGGCGCCGGGTTCGCCTTCACGGCATAGAACACACGGCTGTCCGGCAGCGCCTTGGCGAAGGTCTGGTAGTTGTCGCGCACGACCTCGAGGTCGACGACGAGGCACGGCTCGGTGTCGCGGCCCTCGTGGCGTCGCTGACGCAGGAATTCCTGGATGCGTTCGGTCATAGCACTCTCCCAAACGGCCCTGCGACGGACCATTCAAAATACGATGCCGGGTATGAGTGCTTCGGCCATGCCGCACGATGGAGACGCGGCGATAACCTGAACTCAGACCAGACTGTGCTGCCGTGGATTGGTTGGGAAAGCTCCCGCCCGCACACCTGGCAATGAAGGACAAGCCTCTTCGGTATTCGCGCCGGCTGGTGGAAAGCCGGCAGAGACCAAAAAAGCCCGCTCCGTCGTTGCTTTAAGTCGCGTCCCCCGTTGAGAGCGGGGTGCGCCGGTTCGCCTCCGGCTGTCAGTCACGGTTGCAAGGAGCGAAGTCGCCTTCAACGGCATCCCTGGAGAGAGATGCTGGCCGCTCAAGTCATGATCGACTTTGCTCGATCAGCTTCAGCGGCCCTCGGCTTCTTCATCCCTTGGCGGCTGTCCGGCCTCTTGTCCGGATACCCACCGACTGACACACGACCACAGGCACGTGCGAAATTGGGCAAGGCTGGAAATATGGGCTTTGAGTCTGGGGTGCAAGGATTTTTTTGATCGCGACACGGGTTTCCCCGAGAAGTGATCGAAATGTCGCGCTGCCGCCGACGAAGATGAACGTGCGTTAAGTTTTTAGCGCTGCAGGAGCGCTCAGACGCTGCGGGTGAAGGGCTCGACGCGCTGAGCGCCGCGCACGAACTTCACCATCACCGCGACGCCGATCAGGAACAGCACGACCTGGAGGATGTGCGCCCCGGTTTCGCCAAGATCGAACAGGATCGCGAGCGCCCAGCCGCCGGCGAAGGCCGCGCCGAACACCTCGGCGCCGATCAGGATCGCCGCGCTCATCACGGTGATGACGCTCGGCCAGGCGATCGTGCGGGCACCGACTTCGAGCTTCTTGGCGTTCATGGCGTTGATCCTGAGGGTCCGTGTTGCGGCCCGCAATGTCTGCGAAATCGTCCCCGGGATCAAGCGCCGAGCGGGCTTTCCGGGCGCAAAAAAGCCCCAACGGATGCTATATCTGTCTGCGTCGAAATTGCTGAAAGCAGGGCTCTCCATGTCAAATGTGTCTGAATCGCGGTCGCCGAACCTCTCATCCGCGGCAGCCAACCCGCTGCTCGCGGATTGGCGGACCCCGTTCGAGACACCGCCGTTCGGCGACATCCGGAACGAGCATTTCGCGCCTGCCTTTGCAGACGCCTTTGCCGCGCATGACGCGGAGATCGCCGCCATCAAGGCCGATCGTTCCGAGCCGACCTTCGAGAACACCATCGCGGCACTGGAGCGGGCCGGCAAGCTGCTGACCCGCGTCTCGGCGGTGTTCTACGACCTCGTCTCGGCCGATTCGACACCCGAATTGCTTGAGATCGAGACCGAGATCGCCCTGCAGCAGGCGCGTCACTGGAATCCGATCATGATGGACGCCACCTTGTTCGGGCGGATCAGCCGCCTGCGCGACAAGGCGGCGACGCTCGGGCTGACGCCGGAAGAGGCGCGGCTGCTTGAGCGCACCTGGACCAACTTCCGCCGCGCTGGCGCGGGCCTCGACGAGGCCGGCAAGGCACGGATGGCGACCATCAATGAGCGCCTCGCCCATCTCGCCACCAGCTTCAGCCATCACCTGCTCGGCGACGAGCAGGAGTGGACGCTGGAACTGGGCGAGGGCGATCTGGAGGGTCTGTCCGACACCTTCATCACCGCCGCCCGGGCCGCCGCCGAAGAGCGCGGCATGCCCGGCAAGATGGTGGTGACGCTGTCGCGCTCCTCGGTCGAGCCGTTCCTGCAGACCTCCGCCCGTCGGGATCTGCGCGAAAAGGTGTTCAAGGCCTTCACCGCGCGCGGCGACAACGGCAATGCCAGCGACAACAGCGCCACCATTCTGGAAATCCTCAAGCTGCGCGAGGAGCGCGCCAAGCTGCTCGGCTATCCGACTTTCGCCGCCTACAGCCTCGAGGACTCGATGGCCAAGACACCGCAGGCGGTACGCGGCCTTTTGGAGCGCGTCTGGAAGCCGGCGCGGGCGCGGGCGATGGCCGATCGCGACGCGCTGCAGGAACTGATCGCGGAAGAAGGCGGCAACTTCAGGCTCGCCGCCTGGGACTGGCGCTATTACGCAGAGAAGCTGCGCCAGCGCCGCGCCAATTTCGACGACAGCGCGATCAAGTCCTATCTCGCGCTCGACAACATGATCGACGCGGCGTTCGACTGTGCCACACGCCTGTTCGGCCTGACCTTCAACGAGCGCAAGGACATTCCGGTCTGGCACCCCGATGTGCGGGTCTGGGAGGTCAAGGACGCTGCAGGCAACCACAAGGCGCTGTTCTACGGCGACTACTTCGCGCGAGCCTCCAAGCGTTCCGGGGCCTGGATGACCTCGCTGCGCGACCAGCAGAAGCTCGACGGCAACGTCCAGCCGCTGATCCTCAACATCATGAATTTCGCCAAGGGCGCTGAAGGCAAGCCGTGCCTGCTGTCGCCGGACGATGCCCGGACCCTGTTCCACGAATTCGGCCATGGCCTGCACGGCATGCTGTCCAACGTGGTCTACCCGTCGCTGTCCGGCACCAGCGTGTTCACCGATTTCGTCGAGCTGCCCTCGCAACTTTACGAGCACTGGCAGGAGCGGCCCGAGGTGCTGCAAAAATTCGCCCGGCACTACCAGACCGGCGAGCCGCTGCCGGAGGATTTGTTGAAGCGCTTCCTCGCTGCGCGCAAGTTCAATCAGGGCTTCGCCACCGTCGAGTTCGTCTCCTCGGCGCTGCTCGATCTCGAATTCCACAGCCAGCCGGCGGACAGCATCACCGACGTACGGGCGTTCGAGCGACGCGAGCTGGAGAAGATCGGCATGCCGGCCGAGATCGCGATGCGGCACCGGCCGCAACAGTTCGGCCATATCTTTTCGGGCGATCACTACGCCGCCGGCTATTACAGCTACATGTGGTCGGAGGTGATGGATGCCGATGCGTTCGGCGCCTTCGAGGAGGCGGGCAACATCTTCGATCCGGCGGTCGCCAAGCGCCTGCATGACGACATCTATTCGTCGGGCGGCTCGCGCGACCCGGAGGACGCCTATATCGCTTTCCGTGGCCGCAAGCCGGAGCCGGACGCGTTGCTGCGCCGTCGCGGCCTGCTCGATACGCCCGAGGCCGCATGACGCACAGATCGATGGCAGCCATGATGCGCACCATGCTTCGCTGGCTCTGCTTTGCCATCGCCCTCCTGGTGACGGGGCAGGCGGCGCAGGCGCATCCGCATGTCTGGATCACCGCGCGCAGCGAACTGCTCTACGCAGCCGATGGTACCATCACCGGCGTGCGCCACGCCTGGACCTTCGACGACATGTTCTCGACCTATGCGCTGCAGGGACTGGAGAGCAAGACCAAGGGCGTCTACACCCGCGAGGAACTGGCTCCGCTGGCGCAGACCAATGTCGAGTCGTTGAAGGAATATGCCTTCTTCACTTTTGCCAAGGCAGGCGCGCCCGGCAGCCAGAAGAAGGAGAAGTTCAACGAGCCGATCGACTACTATCTCGAATACAAGGACTCCGCCCTGACGCTGCATTTCACCTTGCCGTTCAAGACACCATTCAAGGCGCAGCAACTGGCGGTAGAGGTGTTCGATCCGGCGTTCTTCATCGACTTCAAGATGGACGACAAGGACCCGGTGAAGCTGGTCGGCGCGCCGGCCGGCTGCAAGATGAATTTCGTACGGCCGTCCGACGGCACCTCGTCGCAGACGCTGGATGAAAGCACATTCCTGAACGGCGACAATTCCAACTACGGCGCGATGTTCGCCAACAAGGTCACGGTGGAGTGCCCCTGATGCATCTGTCGCGCGCTTCTGTTGTTCGATTTGCGCTGATTGCGGCCGCCGGCGGTGCCGTGGCCGCGTTGATTCTTCACGGCTCCGATGCGTTGGCAGCGAATCCGTTCGGCGCGCCGAAGGGTGCGGCGGCCGAGCCACAGGCCGGCGGCATTATCGGCTGGCTGCTCGCCAAGCAGTCCGAGTTCTATCGTCAGATGTCCTCGACCATCCGCGCCGCCAAGACCGACGGCACGGCGGTGTGGACGCTGCTCGGCATCTCCTTTGCCTACGGCATTTTCCATGCCGCCGGCCCCGGCCACGGCAAGGCGGTGATCTCCTCCTATCTCGTCGCCAATGAGGAGACCGCGAGGCGCGGCATCGCGCTGTCGTTCGCCTCGGCGCTGATGCAGGCGCTGGTCGCGATTGCGGTGGTCGGCATCGGCGCAGTGCTGCTCAACGCCACCGCCGGCACGATGTGCAACGCCGAGCGGGTGATCGAGATCGTCAGCTACGGCCTGATCGCCGCGCTCGGTGCCCGCCTGGCGTGGAGCAAGGGCGCGAGCCTGTTCCGTGCGCTCGGGGCATGGCGCGGCGAGTCCACCTCGCCGCTGGTGTCTGCCATGGTCACCGCAGGAGCTGCTCCGTCGCATGGGCATCACCATGAGCACCATCATCATGGCCACGATCATCATGATCATGTGCATCATGATCACGTGCACCACGAAGCGATTCAACGCGATCATGCTCATCACGGACACGCGCATGTCCATCATGGCGCGCACGCACATCACTCTGACGACCACGTTCATGATGAGCATTGCGGTTGCTCGCACGGACCCGACCCGAGTGCTCTCGCCGGTCCCGGTGGCTGGACCCGCGGCTTAAGCGCGGTGCTGACTGTCGGCGTGCGACCCTGCTCGGGGGCAATCCTGGTGCTGGTGTTCGCGCTGGCGCAGGGGCTGTTCTGGGCCGGCGTTGCGGCGACGATCGTCATGGGCATCGGCACCGCGATCACGGTTGCGGCCATCGCCATCCTCGCGGTCTCGGCGAAAGGCCTCGCGCGGCGGATGGCATCCGGCTCGAATGGCGGCGGCGCGGTTGTCCTGCGCGGCATCGAATTCGGCGCCGCCGTGCTGGTGCTGCTGTTCGGCACCGGATTGCTGCTGGGCTATATTGCCGCAGAACGCGTGACATGCTTCTGATAGGATGCGCGGGCGCGGCATTGTCGCCCGAACCAAGGTGAATTGAGCCTGATGGCCGTTGTTGTTCCGATCGAAACCCGTCACGTGACTTCAGAGACTTCCCCGCAGCGCGTTGGCGTGCTGCTCGTCAATCTCGGCACGCCCGACACCGCCGATGCTGATGGCCTGCGGGTCTATCTGAAGGAATTCCTGTCCGATCCGCGGGTGATCGAGGATCAGGGCTTGGTCTGGAAGCTGGTGCTCAACGGCATCATCCTGCGCGTTCGTCCCGCCAAGAAGGCGAAGGACTATCTGAAAATCTGGAACAACGAGCGCAACGAGTCGCCGCTCAAGACCATCACCCGCGCGCAATCCGACAAGCTCGCCGCCGCGATCGCCGATCATGAGCATGTCGTGGTGGACTGGGCGATGCGCTACGGTAATCCCTCGATCCAGTCCGGGTTCGAGGCGCTGATGGCCAAGGGCTGCGACCGCATTCTGGTGGTGCCGCTCTATCCGCAATATTCTGCCGCGACCACGGCGACGGTGTTCGACAAGGTGGCCGAGGTGCTGATCGCCATGCGCGCGCAGCCGACGGTGCGCTTCACGCCGCCTTATTATGTCGAGCCCACCTATATCGATGCTCTGGCGAATTCGATCGAGGCGCAGCTTGCGACGCTTTCGTTTCAGCCGGAGATGATCGTCGCCTCGTTTCACGGCATGCCGCAGAAATATGTCGACAAGGGCGACCCCTACCAGGGGCAATGCGTCGCCACGGTCGAGGCGCTACGCAAGCGCCTGAACCTCGACGACAAGCGCCTGATCCTGACTTTTCAGTCGCGGTTCGGCTACGATCCGTGGCTGCAGCCCTACACCGACGAGACCATGAAGCGGCTAGGCTCGGAGGGCGTGAAGCGGATCGCCGTCATCACCCCGGGCTTTTCGGCCGATTGCCTGGAGACGCTGGAGGAAATCGCGCAGGAGAACGCGGAGATTTTCCGTCATGCCGGCGGCGAGCAGTTTTCCTTCATTCCATGTCTGAACGACAGCGAAGGCGGCATGGATGTGATCCGACGACTGGTGCTGCGCGAGTTGCAGGGCTGGATCTAGTTCTCAGAGCAATTCTTTTCAGGGAGAGCGAACCGGAATCGCTGCCAGGAAGACAATAGGGGACGGCAGAGCGTCCTGCTGTGTTTCGAGAGGATTGTGATGTTTGGCTTTGGAGCGCCCATGTCTGGATTTGATATTTTCGTCATCGTCTTTTTATTGCTGGTTATCCTCACGCTGTTTGCCGGCATCAAAACGGTCGGGCAGGGATACGACTGGACCGTGGAGCGGTTCGGCAAATACACCCGCACGCTGGAGCCGGGCCTCAACCTCATCATTCCCTATTTCGACCGTATCGGTCGCAAGGTGAACATGATGGAGCAGGTGATCGACATTCCGCAGCAGGAGGTCATCACCAAGGACAACGCCACCGTTACGGTCGATGGCGTCACCTTCTTTCAAGTGTTCGACGCCGCGAAGGCGAGCTACGAGGTCGCCAATCTCAACCATGCCATCGTGACGCTGACCATGACCAACATCCGTTCGGTGATGGGCGCAATGGACCTCGATCAGGTGCTGTCGCATCGCGACGAGATCAACGAGCGGCTGCTGCGCGTGGTCGATGCTGCGGTGTCGCCATGGGGGGTCAAGGTCAACCGCATCGAGATCAAGGACATCGTGCCGCCGCATGATCTGGTCGAGGCGATGGGCCGGCAGATGAAGGCCGAGCGCGTCAAGCGCGCCGAGATTCTGCAGGCTGAAGGCCAGCGCCAGTCGGAAATCCTGCGTGCCGAAGGCGCCAAGCAGGCGCAGATCCTGCAGGCGGAAGGCCGCCGCGAGGCCGCATTCCGCGACGCCGAGGCGCGCGAGCGTGCCGCCGAGGCCGAAGCGCTCGCGACGCAGATGGTCAGCGAGGCGATCGCCAAGGGCGACGTCGCGTCGCTGAACTACTTTATCGCCGACAAGTACATCAAGGCGTTCGGTCAACTCGCAGATTCGCCGAACCAGAAGGTGATCATGCTGCCGCTCGAAGCCACCAGCATGCTGGCCTCGCTCGGCGGCATCGGCGAGATCGCCAAGGCGACCTTCGGCGATAGCGCCGCGTCGGCCGCGAGCGCGGCAGCGCGTCGCTCCGCCACTGTGCCGAACGCCGGCACGACTAAGCCCGGAAGCTGAGCGCCATCATGACCGATTTGATAGCGGCACTCGGAAGCTGGAATTGGCTGATCCTCGGCGTCATCCTGATCGCGCTGGAAACCTTCGCGCCCGGCGTGTTCATGCTGTGGCTTGGCATCGCCGCGCTGGTCGTCGGCGTGCTGTCGTTCTTCATCACCTCGACGTGGCAAAGCCAGCTTCTGGTCTTCGCGGTGCTGGCGGTGGCGATGGTGCCGCTGTGGCGGCATTTCGGCCGTCGCGGCTCGGCGGCGAGCGACCGGCCGTTCCTCAACCGCCGTACGGAGGCGTTGATTGGCCGGGTGTTGACGCTGGAGAAGCCGATCGTCGATGGCTTCGGCACGGTGCGGATCGACGACACGGTATGGCGGGTCGAGGGGCCGGAATTGCCGGCGGGCAGTCATGTCAGGGTCGAACAGGTCGATGGCGCACGGCTGAAAGTCGGACCGGCCTGAAGAGGCTCAGGCGACCCCGACACTCAGAATGTCGTGCAGGCGCACGATGCCGATCGGCTTTTTCCCCTCGGTGACGATCAGCGCAGTGATCTTCGAGGCGTTGAGGATGTCGATCGCCTCGCTGGCGAGCAGGTCCGGCCCGATCGTTTTCGGGTTGCGGGTCATCACCTCGTCCACGGTCGCGGTCATCAGGTCCGGCCGCATGTGACGGCGCAGATCGCCGTCGGTAACGATGCCGACGATCTCGCCATGGCCGTCCACGATGCCGACGCAGCCGAAATTGTTCGAGGTCATTTCCACCAGCGCTTCCGACATCCGGGTGCCGAGTGGCTTCAGCGGAACAGCATCACCGGTGTGCATCAGGTCGCGCACGAATTTCAGCATCGCGCCGAGCTTGCCGGACGGATGCAGCGTGCCGAAATCGACCGCGGTGAAGCCGCGTCCCTCGAGCAGCGCCACTGCAAGCGCGTCACCCAGCGCGAGCTGCATCAGTGCGGAGGTGGTCGGCGCCAGATTGTGCGGGCAGGCCTCGCGCGTCTTCGGCAGGGTCAGCGAGATATCGGCCGCGCTGCCGAGCGTCGACTCGGCCTCGGAGGTGACGGCGATCAGTCCGATGCGGAAACGCCGCGAATAATTGATCAGGTTCTTCAGTTCGGCCGTTTCCCCTGACCACGACAGCGCGACGATGACGTCGTCGGCGGTGATCATGCCGAGATCGCCATGGCTTGCCTCGGCGGCATGGACGAAAAAAGCCGGCGTGCCGGTGGAGGCGAGGGTGGCGGCGATCTTGCGTCCGATATGACCCGATTTGCCGAGACCGGTGACGATGACGCGGCCTTTGGCGTCGCGGATCAGATCACAGGCGGCAATGAAGGCCGGGCCGAGATCGCCCTGCAGCGCGGCAGCGATGGCGCTCACGCCTCCGGCCTCCGCCTCCAGCGTATGCAGCGCCGAGCGGATGGGGGAAGCCGATGTGTCCGCCGAAGCTGGGGTTGTTCGCGGTTTGGGATGCGCCATCTGATGTCCGGGTTGGCGGGGTCGGATCGTCCCGCCGATATGGGATTTCCTTTAGCACGCTCAAGCATATCGCGCGACGCGCGTGGGCGCTCTCAACGGCTCATTAACCATATTTGTTTTAACTCTGTTAACGGCATCCGGCCACCCGCCGGACGCCGGGTTTCGTCGCAACTCGTTCGATTTGTTGCGATTTCCGGCCTGGCCGGAAAGGTTGCGAGAAAGGTTGCTGCGCGTGCCTGCAAGGCCGCCCTTTGTTTGTTTGCGACATTGCCGCCGCGCGCTCGAAATGCGCGTGTTTGCGGCGGGCTTTGTCGCGACTGCGGGCCTGGTTATGGTCCTGCTGGCCGCCACCCGTGCCGAAGCCCAGACGCTGACCGCCGACATGCTCGCGCCCAACCAGGGCGGTTTCGCGCCCGCGGCGCAGTCGCCGCTGCGGCGGACCGCCGGCAATGAGGATGACAGACTTGGCGAGCTCAGGACCGCCAAGGCGCCTTCGCGCATCGGCAAGCTGCCGGTCTATACGGCTCCTGCCGCATCGGGTGCTTTCGAAACAGGCTTCGATTCGCTCAACCGCAAACGTCACAAGCCGAAGCTCTATCCCGGCGCGCCGAAGCCGAAATTCGTCGGGCCGGGCAATCCGCCCATTCAGGCGCCGCCACCCCCTCCGGCGAAAGTGACTGCGCCGGTCGCGCCTGCGGTCGCGGGCGCTGTGGCCGGGCAGCCGCCGCGCCGCCGCCTCAAGGTCGATGACGACCCGTTCGGCAATGTCGGCTTCCACACCGGCAGCTTTCTCACCAAAGCAGCGGTCGAAGTCGGCGGCGGCTATGACAGCAATCCGGGACGGTTGAATACGCCGAAAGGCTCGGCGTTCTACAAGGTATCGCCCGAACTGCGGGCGGTATCGGACTGGAGTCGTCATGCCGTGGCGTTGGATCTGCGCGGCTCGTTCACCGGTTACGACCGCACCTTTCCGTCCGACACGAATTTCGCCTCGCCGGTGCCGAGCCGGCTCGATCGTCCCGACTTCACCGGCAAGCTCGACGGCCGAATTGACGTGACGCGCGACACGCGGATCAACTCGCAATTGCGGCTGCGCGTCGGCACCGACAATCCCGGCAGTCCGAACGTCCAGGTGGGTCTGGCGAAATATCCGCTGTTCGCGACCAGCGGCGCGACGCTCGGCGTCGAGCAGGACATCAACCGCCTTCAGGTGTCGCTGAGCGGCACGGTGGATCACACCGCCTATCAGAACTCGACGCTGACCGACGGCACCATCTCCAGCAACGATGATCGCAACTTCAACCAGTACGGCGGCATCGCGCGCGTCAGCTACGATCTGATGCCGGGCATCAAGCCGTTCGCCGAGGTCGAGGCGGATAGCCGCGTGCGTCAGACAACGCTCGATCGTTCGCGCTATGCGCGCAGCTCCACCGGCGGCTACGCCAAGGCCGGCACCACTTTCGAATTCTCCCGTCTGCTGACCGGCGAGATCGCCGCCGGCTACGCGCTGCGCAACTATGAAGACGCGCGGCTGCCGCAAATGAAAGGCCTGCTCACCAGCGCCTCGCTGGTGTGGACCGCGACCGGGCTGACCACAGTGCGGTTCGATGCGACGTCGTCGATCGACGAGACCACGCTGCCCGGCGTGTCCGGAGCGCTGTCGCGCGACTATACGCTGACGGTCGATCATGCGTTTCGCCGTTGGCTGATCGGCACCGCGAAGCTCGGCTATGGTACATCGGATTACGAGGGTGCGCGCTTCGACAAGCGTTATTTCGCCGAAGCCGATCTGGTCTACAAGCTCAGCCGCACCTTCCATATCAAGGCGAGCGTGCGACGCGACTGGCTCGACAGCAGCATTGTGAATGCTTCATCGGCTGGCACCATCGTGATGCTTGGCGTCCGCGTGCAGCGCTGACGCGGAAGTGGACTCGATTCCATCGACACCGTAACGAACTTTTCCTGTCATCGGGTGTTATTCCCACGCATGCGCCGGGTGACAACCGGCCGCAACGGGGATGACGGACGCAGCTTCTTTTGCCGGTTTCTGGCTGCGGCACCAACGCATCGGTACGCGTTTTGTCTAACCTGTTCCCGGCGTGTGCGCTCTCTGCCGATGTGATTGTCAAACAGCGTGCGCCTGGCGCTCCGCGCCCTTCGCGCTCAAATCACGCACACACAATCCTCTCACCGCGCCAGCGCGCGTGAGTTGTGCAAGCCGCCTCGCCCGAACTTAAAAGGCGAGGGGAGATGGAGCGCCGCAAGGCGCAACATCGTCGTCGTCGCGCTTCGCATGACCTTGCGAGGGCCATGGGCTCGAAGCGCGCACCGCCTTGCGGCGCTCCATCGACGCCGCGGGCCAGCGCGTAAGCTCTGCCCGCAGCGCGCGGACATCCACCCCGCGGCGAACCGCAAGATGCCATCCGCTGCGGCGTCTTAAGGCCAAGGATCCGAGCAGTGCGGAAGCGGGATGCGGGGAGGGGTGCGTTGCGCGGACGGTAAAACCGGTCCGCGCGCAGCCAGCCCGAAGGCCCGGCGGCTTTCCTCCGCCGTTCTCCCTCCTCAATGATCCGTGCGCGCGCAAGGCGAACCTTGCCGTGCCAGACAGCGCGCGGGATTGCGCCGAAACGCGCTCCCGTCTGCGCTGCCTCATCGAACGCGAAGGGTCGCCCCCACGCGCCGATGACCGGCCGCATCCGGCGCGCTTTGGCGCGCCGTTTATCCGCTCCGCCCATGCCGCAAGCGGCAGCTCCCCGTAGTAGGAGCGGGCGGGTCAACCTCAGCCTCCCGGGTGGCCGTGTGCGTCACGAGCCGCGCGGGCGCCGCGCTTCACTCCGCTTTTCAGAACGCCTTCCGGAAAGCGCCCCTCACGAATGAAGCAATAGGAATATATACCTATATAATAAATTGTCAATGGTGGAAGAGGCGCAGAAATGCTGGGGATTTCCAATAAGCCAAGTTTTATTTGATGTGTTTGGAATGCAACTTAAGCGCTTCATTTAGTTAGGGGGCAATTTATGGCGGTACCTCGTATCGAAGTTGGCGCAATCAACATTGCTGCCTCACCTCATCCTGAAGGGATTTACAGAAAGGCTTTTGAAGCTGTTGCGAATAAGGAAGTTTGGGTTTGGGGTAGCGATAAGGCCAAAATAACGGTCCCCGGCCCTTTTGAAGATAAACCCAACTGGCTTTATGGACAGATATTGGTTTGGGCAGAAATTGATATTGATGGAAAGTGGCTCAATAAAACGAAGAATAAGGAGGCTACGCCCGAAGAAAAGAAGAAAGTAGCCGATGCGTTGCCGAGCGATCTAGAACCAAATTTTCGTGCCTTCAATTACATTTTCGTCGTGGACAAGCATCGTCTTGTCTTGGAATACAGGAACGAACTAGGTCAGCATTTTGGGGCAAAGCGTGCGGAGCTATTCTTTGCTCGACTATTCAGTTCAAAAAATTTGCCTCATGACTTTCCAGCGATTGAAGTAACCACAATTCCATCGGATGAATCGCTGGATAAAATTTTCAAAATTGCACGTCTTAGGTCACTCGAGATTTATATTAAGCGACCAAATGCTGACGATCTAACAGACGACGCTGGTCGCATTTTAGGTAGGCTGGAAGATCAAGGTGCACGTAGTCAGAAGATCGAATTGACTAAGGCCGCCAAGGTAAAATCTCTCAAGCCTGATAACGGTACTAAAAAATTAGCACAAATCGCTTCAGTGAATGGCCATGTAAGTGGTGAGGGCAAGGATGCTGCAGGAAAAAAAGTATTTGAATCGACTGAGAAGCATCCGAAATCAGTTTCATTGGAAGTTCATGGCCCATCTTCAATTGCAACGTTTCTTTCTGCCATCCGATTTTTTTAAATTTTGGCGAAATCAATGCGAGACAGTCCGTGGGTATTGGACACTTTACGGCGGCGCAAGTGCGCTGTTCAAGTCGCCATACTTTCAAATATCAGCTATTCTAGCGCTGCTGTGTAGTCTTATGAAGGACTCGGGTTCAAACACAGCAGATGTCGCAGTCGGCATATTACCAAATCTATTAGGCTTTACCGTTGGTGCGATGGCTATCGTATTGGCATTCTCGTCTGCGGAGATTTTTATCTCATTGGCAGAAGAAGGTGAGCCGGCGTCATTTTTTATGAAGTTGACCGCAAATTTAGTTCACTTTATTGGCGTTCAAGTAGTGGCGTTGCTTACTGCCATCGTAACAAAAATATCCGGTCTAACGTTTTTTGATCCTGTTACGATGTTTTTGTTATTTTATGCCATATCAGTGACATTCTCAGCGGGATTGCAGCTTTTTCAAACGGCGACAATCTATAACGCCCAAGCAAGTCTTGCCGCAAAAAATAGGAAAGAGAGAGAAGGCTGTGGATCGACTTAAAGGCGGATAAATTTATCGCTCCTTCATAGCAAGCTTTCACACATACTTCTTCATCTCGCTGAGCAGATCCCCGCGCAGATCCTCGCGGTCCATCGCATAGGCGATGTTCGCGGCGAGGAAGCCTGACTTCGAGCCGCAGTCGTAGCTCTTGCCCTTGAACTTGAAGCCGTAGAACGGCTGCTTGCCGGCGAGCGCCAGCATCGCGTCGGTGAGCTGGATCTCGCCGCCTGCGCCGCGCTCTTGCGTCTCCAGGATGTTGAAGATATCCGGCTGCAGGATGTAGCGCCCGGTGATCGACAGGTTGGATGGCGCGACTTCCTTCTTCGGCTTCTCGACCATGCCGTCGAGTTCAAACAAATCGCCCTTCGATTTGCCGACGCCGACCACGCCGTACATGTGGACCTGATCCATCGGCACCTCTTCCACCGCGATGATGTTGGCCTTGTCGGCACCCGCCGCGGCGGCGGCGTCGATCATCTGCTTGAGGCCGCTCGGCTTGTTCTTCACCAGCACATCCGGCAGCAGCACCGCGAACGGCTCGTTGCCGATGATGTCGCGCGCGCACCACACCGCATGGCCGAGGCCGAGCGGCGCCTGCTGCCGCGTGAACGAGGTCGCGCCCGCTTCCGGCTGGTCGCGCTCGAGGATGTCCATCTCTTTAAGCTTGTTGCGCTCGCGCAGCGTGTCCTCAAGCTCGTAGGGCCGGTCGAAGTGATCCTCGATCACGCCCTTGTTGCGGCCGGTGACGAACACGAGGTGTTCGATTCCCGCTTCCAGTGCCTCGTCCACCACATGCTGGATCAGCGGCCGGTCGACCACGGTGAGCATCTCCTTCGGCATCGCCTTGGTGGCGGGCAGGAAACGGGTGCCGAGACCGGCGACGGGAAAAACGGCTTTGCGGATTTTCATGATGCTCTTTGCGTGACGTGGAAGAAGCGGAGGGTTTGTCGGCAGGTTTGCGAGGCGGGACCCCGCAGGGAGGGAAGGTGCATTGTAAGGTCAGTGGATGAACAGCATCTGAGCGGGTCAAGGATTTTTCGTGGCAGAGGCCGGATTTTCAGCCTTCTTTCGTGCCGGGCAGCCTGCAAAAAGGTGGCTGCGGCGATACGGTCGCCAAAAATACCCATCTTGTTAAGCTCATTGAAACCCTGTCGGGGCCTCCTAGGCCGTGAGTGTGTGATCTTGTGAGCGTATCGGGGTGCGGGTTTTGGGAATGGTTCGGGGCGGATTGTACGGAACGGCGACAATGGCGGCGTTGGGCGCGCTCGCGCTCACGGTATCGGCCTGCGCGCAGGGCTCCTCGGGCGGCGGCCCGGTGATGGGCGCGCGCGCCGAGGCGGTTACCGGTTCGATTCCGCAAAGCACGCCCACGCCTCGCGTCACGACCCCGCAGCGACGGGTGGCGCAGGCAAGCTCCGTGAAGGAATGGAGCGGCGAGGATGGCGGCTCCGGCCATCCCTTGATGACCGCGGACGCGATCCGCGATGCCGCCGCCAGTTTCGACCGCTGCGTTGCCGGCATGTGGCCGGAAGCCGCGCGGCGCGGCGTCACCCAGGCGAATTTCCAGCGCTTCACGCAAGGGCTCACGCCCGATCTGCGCATCATGGACCTGATGGATTCGCAGCCCGAATTCACCAAGGCGGTGTGGGACTATCTCGATGTGCTGGTGAACGACACCCGCATCGCCAAGGGCCGTGAAATTCTCGCCAGGTACAAGGCACAGTTCGATGCGGTCGAACGCGCCTATGGCGTCGATCGCTATATCGTCGCCTCGATCTGGGGAATCGAGTCCAACTATTCGACGCTCGGCGGCGATCGCAGCGTGCTGCGCTCGACCGCGACGCTGGCCTGTGTCGGCCGCCGTCAGGCCTATTTCCGCAACGAATTCCTTGCCGCGCTGGACATCCTCAATCGCGGCGATCTTACGCCCGACGAGATGGTCGGCTCGTGGGCGGGTGCATTCGGCCCGACCCAGTTCATGCCGACCGCCTTCAACCGCTACGCGGTCGATTTCGATGGCGACGGCCGGCGCGATGCGGTCGGCAGCGTCGCCGACCTGATCGCCTCCACCGCCAACAAGCTCAAGAAGGACGGCTGGCAGGCCGGCCAGACCTGGGGCTACGAGGTCGCTGTGCCGGCGGGCTTCAACTACATGCTGGCGGACCGTGCCAAGTCCTACACGCTGGCGCAGTGGGAGTATCTGGGCGTGCGCCGTCCCGACGGGCGGCCGTTCCCGCGTCCGGGCGACAAGGCCTTCCTGCTGGCTCCGGCCGGCGCGGAGGGGCCCGGCTTCCTGATGTTGGGGAATTTCCGCGCCATCCTGCGCTACAACCCCGCCGAGTCCTATGCCCTCGCCATCGGCCATTTCGCCGACCGGCTGCGCGGCGGCACGCCCTTCATGCAGGCCTGGCCGCGGCAGGAGCGGGTGCTGACCCGGGCCGAGCGACTTGAACTGCAGCAGCTTCTGGCGCGGCGCGGCTTCTATCGCGGCGAGCCGGACGGCCAGCTCGGTGGCAAGACCCGCGAGGCGCTGCGCTCGTTCCAGGCCAGCATCGGAACCCCGGCGGACGGCTTCGCCTCATCGGACGTGCTGGACCGTCTGCGTCGGCGCTAGACCCGGACAGGGACACCGGCAGGGCAGCCCGACTGGCGCAACTACAGGCGGCTTGCCGCTTGACGGATACGACGGGGACCGGTCTATGACGCCGGTCCGCCCCTTTCGGGCCGGAATCTGCTAGTAATTTGCCTGTTCCCTGTCACGGACGCCGCCCGTATATCGATGCGCACTTTCTTGCGAAAACTGCTGACCGAGACCGGACCGCTGATCGCGCTTGCGGTGGCGGCAGTGATGACGTTCGGCATCATCGCGCCGGCCTCCGCGCAGTTCTTCGACTTCGGTTTCGGCCGCCGTCCGCCACCGCCGCAGCAGCGCGGCGGGGGCGGCTTCTTCGCGCCGTTCGGCGGCGGCTTCGCGCCCGAGCAGCCGGCGCCGCCGCCCCGGGTCGATTATTCCCGCGCCCCCGCGCCTGCCAAGCGCGAGGTGCCGGCCGAGCGCAACGTACTGGTGCTGGGCGATGCGATGGCCGACTGGCTCGCTTATGGCCTTGAGGACGCATTGTCGGAGACGCCGGAGCTTGGCGTGATCCGCAAGCACAAGACGGTGTCAGGTCTCATCAGATATCAGCCCAAGGGCGAGCCCTCGGACTGGATCGCGGCGGCGAAGCAGATTCTCGCCAACGAGAAACCCGATGTCATCGTGGTGATGCTCGGTTTGCACGATCGTATGGCGATCCGCGAAGCCGAGAAGAAGCCGGAGCCGAAGGCGGAGAAGGACAAGAAAGGCGCAAAGAAGGATTCGAAGAAAGACGCCAAGCCGGATCCAGCCAAATCCGACACCGCCAAGGATGATGCGGCCAAGAAGGACGGCGAGGCCGCCAAACCTGACGACGAGAAGACCGCGGCCGATCATGCCGCCGACAAGCCGTCCGATGCCGATGTCGCGCCCGACGACGAGGAAGACGACAAGCCCGCCGCGCCGAAGACCACGCGTGCCGCCAATGGCATTGCCGAATTCCGCGACGAGCGCTGGGTCGAGCTTTATTCGAAGAAGATCGAAGAGATGATCGGCGTGCTCAAGTCGAAGGGCGTGCCGGTGCTGTGGGTCGGGCTGCCCGCGGTGCGCGGCCCGAAGGCGACCTCCGACATGCTGTTCCTCGATGCGCTGTATCGCGATGTCGCGGGCAAGACCGGCATCACCTATGTCGATGTCTGGGATGGCTTCGTCGATGACGCCGGCCGTTTCCTGACCCAGGGCCCGGACTTCGAGGGCCAGATCCGCCGCCTGCGCACGGCCGATGGCGTGTTCTTCACCAAGGCCGGCGCGCGCAAGCTTGCTCATTACACCGAGCGTGAGATTCGCCGCGTGCTTGCCACGCGTCTGTCGCCGATGGCACTGCCGAGCGAGCCGCTCGACAACACCGCGCCGGTGCGTCCCGGTGTTGCAGGCCCGCGCCCGCTGGTCGGTCCCGTGGTGCCGCTGGTGGCATCGTCGGTGGGGACCGATGAACTGCTTGGTGGCGTCGGCACACGTCCGGCCGCTGTCGATGCGCTCGCGGCGCGCACGCTGGTGAAGGGCGAGGCGCTGGCGCCGCCCGCCGGGCGTGCCGATGACTTCTCCTGGCCGCGTCGCGAGATCGGCAAGCTCGAGGCGCCGGCAGGCGAGGGGATCGCTGCGGCGACGCCCGGAGATGCGCCGGCTGCGGCGCCGAAGCCAAAGAGGCCGGTGCCTGCAGCCACGTCCTCGTCGGGCTTCTTCGGTTTCGAGACACGACCTGCGCCTCAGCGTTCCCATCCGCGCGAGACTGCGCCGCGTCCGCCTGGCAGTGTCCGCTCGTCGTCGCCGCTGCCGCGTTTCTTTACGTGGTGAGGACGGCAGGCTCATTCGCCTGATCGATCCGGTATCGCAATCCCGCCGCAATTGCCCGACGCCGTGATCCGCAATGCAGCGGCATGTTCCATCGTTTCACAAAAATCCTGCGCGGGATTCGGAGGAACGCTGCCCGCCCGCTGTCGTTGTCCATCGCATTCATAGTGACGATTGGAGGACGATATGAAATTTCGCACAGCGATGACGGTTGCGGCGCTTGCGCTGACGCCGACCCTGGCGATGGCGCAGTCAACGATCCGCGACGGCGCGGAGAGCGGCGCGGCCGCCGGTGGCCAGGTTCTCGGCCCGGCCGGCGCTGTCGTCGGCGGCACCGTCGGTGCGGCGGTTGGCACCGCGGTTGCGATCCCCGATGCCGTAGTTACGGCGGTGCGCGGCGAGCGCGTACCCTCTGTGGTGGTACGCGAGCGCGTGGCAGTTGGCGAGCCGTTACCGACCACGGTGGTGCTGCATCCGGTGCCGCGTCATACCGAGTATCGTTACGCGGTGGTCAATGATCAGCGCGTGATCGTGGATCCGGGCACCCGCCGGGTAATCCGCATCGTCGAGTAACACCCGACGCATGAAACAACAAAGCCCCGTCGCAAGACGGGGCTTTTTGGTGTTCGCGCGGAAGAAATCAGCGCGGCAGCGTGCTCGATCCCATCAGGAAACGGTCGATCGCGTTCGCGCATTGGCGGCCCTCGCGGATCGCCCACACCACCAGCGACTGGCCGCGGCGCATGTCGCCCGAGGAGAACACCTTGGCGACCGAGGTCTGGTAGTCGTTGGTCGAGGCGCGGACATTGCCGCGCGGATCGAGTTCGACGCCGAGATTCTTTAGAAGGCCTTCGTGCACCGGATGCACGAAGCCCATCGCCAGAAGCACCAGCTCGGCCTTCAGTTCGAATTCGCTGCCCGCGATCGGCTTGAACTTATCGTCGACATGGACGCAGTGCAGCTTCGTTACCTTGCCGTCATGGCCCGTGAATTTCTGCGTCATCACCGCGAATTCGCGCACTGCGCCTTCGGCCTGGCTTGATGAGGTGCGCATGCGCAGCGGCCAGTAAGGCCAGGTCAGCGCCTTGTCTTCCTGCTCCGGCGGCTGCGGCATGATCTCGAGTTGCGTCACCGAGGTCGCGCCCTGACGGATCGAGGTGCCGATGCAGTCCGAGCCGGTATCGCCGCCGCCGATCACCACCACATCCTTGCCGCCGGCGAGGATCTCGCGAATGTCGCCGAGCGGCTCGTGGCCGACGCGGCGGTTCTGCTGCGGCAGGAAATCCATCGCATAGTGGATGCCGTCGAGGTCGCGGCCGGGGATCGGCAGGTCGCGTGGCGCTTCGGCGCCGCCGGTCAGTGCCACCGCGTCATAGGTCTTCACCAGTTCCTGCGGATCGATCGCGCCGGGCGAGTTGCCGCCGACCGCCTTGCCGTAATGGAAGGTGACGCCCTCGGCCTCCATCTGCGCGACGCGGCGGTCGATGATGTCCTTTTCCATCTTGAAGTCGGGAATGCCGTAGCGCATCAGGCCGCCGGCCTTGGCGAACTTCTCGAAGACATGGACGTCATGGCCGGCGCGGGCGAGCTGCTGCGCGCAGGCGAGGCCTGCAGGACCGGAGCCGACGATGGCGACCGTCTTGCCTGTCTTGTGCGCGGCGATCTCCGGACGCAGCCAGCCGTTCTCCCAGGCGCGGTCGGTGATCGCGCATTCGATGGTCTTGATGGTCACCGGGTTGTTGTTGATGTTCAGCGTGCACGAGGCTTCGCACGGCGCCGGGCAGATGCGGCCGGTGATCTCCGGGAAATTGTTGGTCGAGTGCAGGTTGCGCGATGCTTCTTCCCAGCGGCCCTGATAGACGAGGTCGTTCCAGTCCGGGATCTGGTTGTTGACCGGGCAGCCGGGCGTGCCGGGCGCGACCGAGCCGGTGCCGTGGCAATAGGGCACGCCGCAGTTCATGCAGCGCGCGGCCTGATCGCGCGTTTCTTTTTCGCTGAGCGGGATCACAAATTCCTTGAACGACTTCACGCGCTCGGCCACCGGCTCGTAAGCACGGTCGTGGCGATCGAATTCCAGAAAACCGGTAATCTTGCCCATCAGACCCAACTATCCCAGACCATCATTTTCAGTCGCCGTCCCCGTGCATCGTTATGCTGCAATGAGGGACGAGTGTG
Source organism: uncultured Afipia sp. (assembly GCA_964384815.1). Taxonomy (GTDB): domain Bacteria; phylum Pseudomonadota; class Alphaproteobacteria; order Rhizobiales; family Xanthobacteraceae; genus Afipia. The sequence continues at coordinate 72,815 of CAYLLZ010000002.1, forward strand.
TCGTCGCCTCAGGGCGAAGCCGCGCAGGCGGGTTCGCCCCGAGGGCTAATCGTTCAAGCGCCGATTGCGATTTTCGGTTCGGACGCCGCCCGTGCCTTCATTTCCTTCAGGGCGCGGCGGTACTCGACCGGCATCACCTTGCGGAATTTCGGCAGGTAGGTTTTCCAGTTCGTCAGGATCTCGACAGCACGGCGCGAGCCGGCCAGCTTGGCATGGCGCGAGATCAGGACGTGCAGGCGCTCGACATCCTCGTTGAGGAGATCGGCGAATACGTCGACCCGGCCGTGCGCTTCGAGATCGCCGGCATGGTGGAAGGCGTCGGCGTTGATCATCTCCTCGGAGAGCACCGGCTCGAGTTCGACCATCGCCATGTTGCAGCGCTTGGCGAAGGTGTCGTCCTCGTCCAGCACATAGGCGATGCCGCCCGACATGCCGGCCGCGAAGTTGCGCCCGGTCTTGCCGAGCACGATGACGATGCCGCCGGTCATGTATTCGCAGCAGTGATCGCCCGCGCCCTCGACCACCGCGATGGCGCCGGAGTTGCGGACCGCGAAGCGCTCGCCCGCGACGCCGCGCAGATAGGCTTCGCCCTCGATCGCGCCGTACAGCACGGTGTTGCCGACGATGATCGACTCTTCCGGCACGATGCCGGATTGCGCCGGCGGCCGCACGATGATGCGTCCGCCCGACAGGCCCTTGCCGACATAGTCGTTGCCTTCGCCTTCGAGTTCGAAGGTGACGCCGCGCGTCAGCCACGCGCCGAACGCCTGGCCGGCGGTGCCCTTGAGGTGGACGTGGATGGTATCGAGCGGCAGGCCGGCATGGCCGTAGCGCCGCGCCACTTCGCCGGACAGCATCGCGCCGGCGCTGCGGTCGGTGTTGTGGATGGCGGTCTCGATCCTCACAGGGGCGCCGCGGTCGAGCGCGACCTGCGCTTCCTTGATCAGCTTGCGGTCGAGCACGGCTTCCAGATGATGATCCTGCGCCTCGGCGTGATGGATCTTCTGGCCCGGCAGCGCCTGCTGCTTGAAGAACAGCTTGGAGAAATCGAGACCCTTGGCTTTCCAGTGCGCGACGAGGCGGGACTGGTCGAGCATCTGGCTCTGGCCGACCATCTCGTCGAAGGTGCGATAGCCGAGGCTCGCCATGATCTCGCGGACTTCTTCCGCAACGAAGAAGAAGTAGTTGATGACGTGCTCGGGCTGGCCGGTGAAGCGCTTGCGCAGCACCGGGTCCTGCGTGGCGACGCCGACAGGGCAGGTGTTGAGATGGCACTTGCGCATCATGATGCAGCCGGCGGCGATCAGCGGCGCGGTGGCGAAGCCCATTTCATCCGCGCCGAGCAGCGCGCCGATCACGACGTCGCGTCCGGTGCGGAAGCCGCCATCGACCTGCACCACGATGCGGCTGCGCAGCCGCTCGCGCACCAGCGTCTGGTGGGTTTCGGCAATGCCGATTTCCCACGGCGAGCCGGCGTGCTTGATCGAGGTCAGCGGCGAAGCGCCGGTGCCGCCCTCGAAGCCGGAGATGGTGACATGGTCGGCGCGCGCCTTGGCAACGCCCGCGGCCACCGTGCCGACACCGATTTCGGAGACCAGCTTGACCGAGACCTGCCCCTGCGGGTTGACGTTCTTCAGGTCGTAGATGAGCTGCGCCAGATCCTCGATCGAATAGATGTCGTGATGCGGCGGCGGCGAGATCAGGCCGACGCCCGGCGTCGAGTGGCGCACCTTGGCGATGGTGGCGTCGACCTTGTGGCCGGGCAACTGACCGCCTTCGCCGGGCTTGGCGCCCTGCGCCATCTTGATCTGCATCATGTCGGAATTGACGAGGTATTCTGTCGTCACGCCGAAACGGCCGGAGGCCACCTGCTTGATTGCCGAGCGCATCGAGTCGCCGTTCGGCAACGGCTTGAAGCGATCCGCTTCCTCGCCGCCTTCGCCGGTGTTGGACTTGCCGCCGATGCGGTTCATCGCGATCGCGAGCGTGGTGTGCGCCTCGCGCGAGATCGAGCCGAACGACATCGCGCCGGTGGCGAAGCGCTTGACGATGTTCGCGGCCGGCTCGACTTCCTCGAGCGGCACCGGCTTGCGGTTGTCGTCCTCGGCGCTCTTGATCCGGAACAGCCCGCGCAGCGTCAGCAGCCGCTCGGCCTGTTCGTTCAGGGTCTTGGCGAAGGCGCGGTAGCGCTCCTGCGAATTGCCGCGCACGGCGTGCTGCAGGTTGGCGACAGAATCCGCGGTCCAGGCGTGATCCTCGCCACGGGTGCGGATGGCGTATTCGCCGCCGACATCGAGGAAGTTGCGGTAGATCGGCGAGTCGCCGAACGCGTCGGCATGGCGCCGCACGGTTTCCTCGGCGATCTCGGCAAGGCCGACGCCTTCGATACGGGTGTGGGTGCCGGCGAAATACTTGGCGACAAAATCCGCCTTCAGCCCGATGGCGTCGAAAATCTGCGCGCCGCAATAGGACTGATAGGTCGAGATGCCCATCTTCGACATGACCTTGAGCAGGCCCTTGCCGATCGACTTGATGTAACGCTTGACGATTTCCTTGTCGTCGAGCGCGCCGGGCAGGCGATCCTTCAGCGCGATCACGCTCTCGAAAGCGAGATACGGGTTGATGGCCTCCGCGCCGTAGCCGGCAAGACAGGCGAAGTGATGCACTTCACGCGGCTCGCCGGATTCGACCACGAGGCCGACCGAAGTGCGCAGGCCGGTGCGGATCAAGTGATGATGCACGGCGGCGCAGGCGAGCAGCGAGGGCATCGGAATCCGGTCGGGGCCGGTCATGCGGTCCGACAGGATGATGATGTTGTCGCCTTCGCGCACCGCGGCTTCGGCACGGGCGCAAAGCTCGTCCAGCACCTGCTCCATGCCCGCCGCGCCGAGCCCGGCGTGGAAGGTGGTGTCGATGGTGCGCGACTTGAACTGCGAGTTGGCAACCTCGGAGATCGAACGGATCTTCTCGAGGTCGGCGTCGGTCAGGATCGGCTGACGCACTTCGAGGCGCTTGTGCTTCGACAGGCCTTCGAGATCGAACAGGTTCGGCCGCGGGCCGATGATCGAGACGAGGCTCATCACCAGTTCCTCGCGGATCGGATCGATCGGCGGGTTGGTGACCTGCGCGAAGTTCTGCTTGAAGTAGGTGAACAGTGGCTTCGACTTGTCCGACAGCGCCGACAGCGGCGTGTCGGTGCCCATCGAGCCGGTCGGCTCCTCGCCGGTGGAAGCCATCGGCGTCATCAGGATGGTGAGGTCTTCCTGGGTGTAGCCGAACACCTGCTGGCGATCGAGCAGCGACAGGTTGGTGCGCGCGCCCTTGGTGGATGCATCCTTCAGATCTTCGAGCACGATCTGGGTGTGGCTCAGCCACTCGCGATAGGGATGGCTGTTGGCAAGCTCGGCCTTGATCTCGTCGTCGGGAATGAGACGGCCTTGTTCGAGATCGACCAGCAGCATCTTGCCGGGCTGCAGACGCCATTTGGTGACGATCTGGTCTTCCGGAATCGGCAGCACGCCCATTTCGGATGCCATCAGGATGCGGTCGTCCTTGGTGACGAGGTAGCGCGCCGGACGCAGGCCGTTGCGGTCGAGCGTTGCGCCGATCTGGCGGCCGTCGGTGAAGGCAATGGCGGCGGGGCCGTCCCACGGCTCCATCATCGCGGCGTGATATTCGTAGAAAGCGCGGCGCTCTTCATCCATCAGCGGATTGCCGGCCCACGCCTCCGGGATCATCATCATCACCGCGTGCGGCAGCGAGTAGCCGCCCTGCACCAGGAATTCGAGCGCGTTGTCGAAGCAGGCGGTGTCGGACTGGCCTTCATAGGAAATCGGCCACAGCCGGCTGATGTCCTTGCCGAACAGTTCGGATTGCACCGAGGCTTGACGCGCCGCCATCCAGTTGACGTTGCCGCGCAGGGTGTTGATCTCGCCGTTGTGCGCGATCATGCGATAGGGATGCGCGAGCGACCAGGTGGGGAAGGTGTTGGTCGAGAAGCGCTGATGCACCAGCGCGAGCGCGCTGGAGAAATCCTCTTCGTGCAAGTCGGGATAGTACTTGCCGAGCTGGTCGGCGAGGAACATGCCTTTGTAGACCACGGTGCGGCACGACAGCGACACCGGGTAATAGCCGGCGAGGCCGCGTTCGCGGCGCTGGTAGATTGCGTTGGAGATCGACTTGCGCAGGAGATAGAGCGTGCGCTCGAAATCTTCCTCGGTCTTGATCTTGTTGCCGCGACCGATGAACACCTGCATGCCGTGCGGCTCGGTGGGCTTCACCGTCTCGCCGAGCGAGGAATTGTCGGTTGGCACATCACGCCAGCCGAGCAATGTGAGACCTTCGGCCTTGATCTGATCGGCAATGAGGCTCTGGATCACCGTGCGCCAGGAGGTGTCGCGCGGCATGAACAGCGAGCCGACGGCGTATTCGCCGGGCTTGGGTAGCTTGAAGCCGAGGGCGGCGGCTTTGCGGGCAAAGAAATCGTGGGGGATCTGAACGAGGATGCCGGCGCCATCGCCGGCGCGGGGATCGGCGCCAACAGCGCCGCGATGCTCGAGATTGCAGAGAATGTTGATCGCGTCGGTGACGATCTGGTGGGACTTGCGACCCTTGATGTTGGCAATGAAGCCGACGCCGCAGGAGTCCTTTTCCATGGAGAGGTCATAGAGACCTTCGGCCGGCGGACGCCACGTATGTTCGGGGGCGTGAGCGCAGGCACCGTGTTGTGTTCGTTCAGGCCAGCCACCGCCAACCTGAACCATCCCTGGTGCTTGGGCACCGCCTGAGTATCTCACGAACTTTGACTCGCTCATCTGTCCCTCGAACCCGAATGGGGCTTCGCCATAACCGTCCAGCCGCACCCACGGCGTTTGCGGCTGGCCGGTCCACCCTTGGACCGGAAACCGCCCGCCAGTGGACGAGCTCATTTCGAAAATGCAGGCTCGCTGGCACCTGTCGGCCCAAACGAGCGGTCTTCCATGGCAGACGTCGGGAAGTGCCCGTAACCCCTTGCCCGGAACCCCGGCAAATTGGGACAGTAATACTGTCCTAACTCCGAGATTGCCAAACTTTTTTCTAACACACAAGCAAATGAGAGTCCTCGCAGCGATGCGCCGCTGCATGGCCTGCTGCCGCATTTCGAGCGGCGATTGCGCCGCAATCGCCGCCATCCGGCCAAAGCTCCGCCGAAATCGGATTCGACGCTCCCTGCCGCCCGGAAAGGGCAATCCACAAGGTTTTGCGTGTGGCGGAAGGGAGCAGAATGCGATGTGGCAGGGTTCAGACAGAGCGGCAATCGGCAAGACGGCAGGCGTGCTGGCAGGTCTTCTGCTGGCGGTTGCCTTACCGGCACGGGCGGCCGATGAGCTGCCTTATGTGTCGATGCCGGAGGTCGAAATTTCCGTGCCAGAGGTCGAGGTTTCCCCGCCCGAAGTCGAGGTCGATGTCGGCAGAGTCGATATCGGGCCGCCAGCGCGGCCTTATCCCGGCCCGCGCGGCGCGTACGCCGCGATCCCGCCTGTACGCTATGGCGGCATGATCGAGCGGCCGACCGTGCCGCCGCACCGGATCGCAGCGATGCTGCGCGCCACCGGCTTTTCGCTGCTCGGCCGGATCGAGCAGCGGGGCTGGATCTATACCGTGGCGGTGCTCAATCCCAACGGCGATGACGGCCGCGCCATTATCGATGCGCGCACCGGCGCCATGATCAAGTTCATTCCGGCGCAGGCGGTGACCGCCCGCCTCAAGGAGGATATCGCGACAGTCTATGGCCCGCCCGGTCCGCCGCCGCCGATGCGCGATCTGCGCCACGCACCGCGCCCGCCACTCAACGTGCCGAAGGTAGCGAGCCGCACGCCGGCCGCGACGCCATTGCCGCGGGCGCGCCATGGGGCAATGCCTGCGCAGCAGGCGGCCAAGCCCGGTGCGCAACATGCGGCGATCAAGTCAAAGCCCGCCGCAGCGCCCGAGACGGCTGCGCCTGCAGCGGCGCCAGCGCCTGCCGCTCAACCCGCGGCTCAGCCGGCGGAGGTCGAGTTGAAGCCGACGCAGGAGATGCCGCCGGTGCAGACACTCGAATGAAGGAGACGGCGGTCATCGTTCCGTGTGATGGCCGCCGTGCTCCTGTTATGGCTTCCAGGCACCGGCCACTTGCCGGGTCGCGATGTTCAGCCGGTTCCAGACATTGATGTTGGCGATCGTGAGCACCAGCGAGGCGAGCGCCGGCTCGTCATAGTGACGGGCCGCCTCGTCCCAGATCTCGTCCGGCACGGGATCGGGACGATCGCTGATCCGGGTCAGGGCCTCGGCGAATGCGAGGGCGGCGCGCTCGGCGTCGGTGAAATAGGGCGCGTCCCGCCACGCGCCGATCGCGAACAGCCGTTCGTCGGTTTCGCCGGCCTTGCGCGCAATGCGCCAGTGGCCGTCGACGCAGACGCTGCAGCCGTTGATCTGGCTGACGCGCAGGTTGATCAGTTCAAACAGGCGCTCGGAGATCGAATTGTTCCGGCTCGCCGTGGCGGCCGCGTAAAGTGCTTTCATCGCATCGGGAACCAGCATGGCCGGGTTTTTCATTCGTGCTTGCATCATTGCTCTCCATTGAATTGTCTGAGTGACGCGGTCCCGGGGCGACGGTGTTGTCACGTCCGCCCGAGCTCATCCGTCAAGATGATGACGAAGCACGGTGAGAGGATGTGACCGATGGAAGACCATAAATTTCTGGCCGGGCGTTTCGAGGCGAGCCGCGCGCATCTGCGCGCCGTGGCCTACCGGATGCTCGGCTCGCGCAGCGAGGCGGACGATGCCGTGCAGGAGGCTTGGCTGCGGCTGAGCCGCGCCGACACCAGCGAGGTCCAGAATCTTGGCGGCTGGCTGACCACAGTGGTCGCGCGCATCTGTCTCGATATGTTGCGCTCGCGCAAATCGCGGCGCGAGGATCCGCTCGGCCCGCACGTGCCCGAACCTGCGGTCGATCCCGAGGCGCTGGAGAGCGAGGCGCAACTCGCCGACTCGGTCGGCGCGGCGTTGCTGGTGGTGCTGGAGACGCTGACGCCAGCCGAGCGGCTGGCATTCGTGCTGCATGATATGTTCGCGGTGCCGTTCGAGGAGATCGCGCCGATTGTCGATCGCACGCCAGCGGCCGCGCGTCAGTTGGCGAGCCGGGCGCGCCGCCGTGTGCAGGGCGCGTCCCCCGTGCCGGACGGCGATCTGCCCCGCCGGCGCAGGGTGGTGGAGGCGTTTCTCGCCGCCTCGCGCGATGGCGATTTCGAAGGGCTGCTGACGGTGCTTGATCCCGAGGTGGTGTTTCGCGCCGATGCGGTCGCAACCAAAATGGGCAGTCCGGCGGAGCTCCGCAGCGCGGCGGCTGTCGCAAACCTGTTCAAGGGGCGGGCGAAGGCTGCGCGTGCAGCGCTGGTCGATGGCGTGCCCGGGATCGCCGTTATTTTCGGGGGGCACTTGCGTGTTGTGCTCAACCTGACGATGACCGGCGAGCGGATCACCGGGATCGAGGCGATGGCCGATCCGGCGACACTTGGCGAACTCGATGTGGCCCTGCTCGAGAACGAATGAAAAAAACGCCCCGGGGCACCGGGGCGTTTTCGCATTCAACGCAGGCCTTGCAGGCGAGACGCAGCTCAGGCGGCGGCCTTGCCGGTGTCCCCGGTCACCTGGGCGGGAGCGCCGCTGGTGATCGGAATCTGGCGGGGCTTCTTCGCCTCGGGGATCTCGCGAACGAGATCGACATGGAGCAGGCCGTTCTCGAGCGAGGCGTTCTTCACCTGCACGAAGTCGGCAAGCTGGAAGGTGCGCTCGAAAGCGCGCGAGGCAATGCCGCGATAGAGCACTTCGCTCTGCTTGCTGTTCTCGTTGGCGACCTTCTCGCCCTTGATCGTCAGGGTGTTTTCCTTGGCGACAATGGAAATGTCTTCCTGCGAGAAGCCGGAGACCGCGACGGTAATGCGGAAATCGTTTTCGCCCGTCCGCTCGATGTTATAGGGCGGATAGCCGGGTGCGCCGTCGCCGTTCACCTGATCCAGCAGGGAGAACAGCCGGTCGAAGCCGACGGTGGAGCGATAGAGGGGGGTGAGATCAAAGCTGCGCATGTTAGTCCTCCTGTTGAGCGACCAGCGCGTCTGTCCGGCGGACGGATTCCTCCCGGGAACCGTCGTCGAGGCACAACGCGCCACTCTTTCATTCAAAAGAGCAGACAGCCCGCCGAATCTGGCCGGGCTTTCGTTCTGCGTGCAGCCTTAACCGGCCTGCACGAAGCTGATATGGAGGAAGCTTCCAAGCTTTCAAGGGGTGGCAAAGGGTCTGCCGGTGTTGATTTTTTCCGGCCATCGCTATTTTGCGCCAGCGAAAGAAAGACGTGGATGCCCGGCACAGGGGCGGGCATGACGAACTAATTGATCTACGCTGTCGATAAACATTTACGGTTTCGATGACCCTCATTTCCATTCCCGCCAATCCGGTACCCGATAACGTCGTCAGCGGTATGATCCGGACGCCCGATGGCGTCGACCTGCGCTTCGCGCGCTGGGCGCCTCCGGCTGGCCGCAAGGGCACGGTGTGCGTGTTCACCGGGCGCGGCGAATCCATCGAGAAATATTTCGAGACGGTGCGCGATCTGCGCGACCGCGGTTTTGCAGTGGCGATGATCGACTGGCGCGGGCAGGGACACTCGTCTCGGCGGCTGCGCGATCCGCGCAAGGGGTATGTGCGCTCCTTTGCGGATTTCGAGACCGATCTCGACACCTTCATGCGTGAGATCGTGCTGCCGGACTGCCCGCCGCCTTATTTCGCGCTGGCGCATTCGATGGGCGGCGCGGTGCTGCTGCGCATGGCTCATGCCGGCAAGCGATGGTTCGATCGTATCGTGCTGAGCGCGCCGATGATCGATCTGCCGGGCCGGCGCACCAGCGTGCCGGTGCGGATGCTGATCCGCACCATGCGCTATGTCGGCCTTGGCGGGCGTTATATTCCCGGCGGCGGGCCCGAGGTCGTCGGCACCGGCCCGTTTGCCGACAATCCCCTGACCAGCGATCCGGTGCGCTATGCGCGCAATGCCGCCATTTTCGAGGAGGACCCGACGCTCGGCATCGGCGCGCCGACCGTGGCCTGGGCCGATGCCGCCTTCCGCACCATCGTCGGCTTTCGCGCGATGGATTATCCGGCACGCATCCGCCAGCCGATCCTGATGATCGCGGCGAGTCACGATCTCGTGGTCTCGACCGCGGCGATCGAGGAATTCGCCTATCACCTGCGCGCCGGCTCGCACCTCGTCATCTCCGGCGCGCGGCACGAGATCCTGCAGGAGCAGGATCGCTACCGCAGCCAGTTCTGGGCCGCGTTCGACGCGTTCGTGCCCGGCACGCCGCTGTTCAAATGAGCTGCAGCTTGATCAGCTTGTCGATCGCAAGATAAGCGCCGAGCCCGATCATCGAGATCAGGAACCAGCGCCGGAACGTCGCCGCGTCCATGCGCTGGCGCAGCACCTGGCCGAGATACATGCCGATCAGCGCGGCAATGAGACCGAGCGTCGCCGGAAGCGCCACGTCCGGCGTGAGAAAGCCGCCATTGCCGAGGTTGAACAGCATCGCCACCGTGGACGTGGTGAAGAAGATGCCGAGCGCCTGAATGAACTCGTCGCGCTCCATGCCGAGCGCCTGGATAAACGGCATCGACGGGATCACCTGTACGCCGGTCGCGGCAGCGATTAGGCCCGACAGGTATCCGCAAACACCCCCGATCCATTTTTCGTTCGGTCCCGCCATGTGGAAGTGCGGACGCGACAGCGCGACGATGGCGTACACCACGAGCAGCAGGCCCAGCAGAATGGTGCCGTAGGGCGCATAGGGACCCGAAAGGAAATCCTTGCCCGACCAGACGCCGAGACAGCAGCACAACAGGAGCGGCCAAAGCCGTTTGATGCTGCTGAGCAGATAGGGCCCGGCGAAAGTCTGCCAGAGATTGGTCAGGATGGCCGGACCGATCACCACGGCGATGGCGTGAGCCGGAGGCATGCGCGTTGCGAGCAGACCGATCGCGACGGTCGGCAGGCCCATGCCGATCACGCCCTTCACGAAGCCGGCGAGCATGAAAACGAAAGCAACGGCAATGAGAATCGGGTCGATCATGGCGCGCACATTGACCGGCCCGGCCGCCGGGCACAATGTGGAGGTTACGGAGAAAGCCTTCGGTTTTGACGAAGGCTGGTGCAGGGCAAGCCGATGCGGCAGTTCGATCTGATCGACCTGAATCTGTTCGTGATGGTCGCCGAGACCGGCAACATCACCCGGGCCGCTGCCCGCGTGGGCCTCGCGCTCGCGTCCGCCAGCGCGCGGATCAGGCATCTGGAGGAGGCGCTCGGCGTCACGCTGCTGGATCGCCAGCGCCTTGGCGTGAAGCTGACGGTGGCCGGCGAGAAGCTGCTCGATCATGCACGGCTCGTGCTGAATCAGGTCGCGGCAATGCGCAGCGAAGCCGGGTCATATTCTGGCGGGGTGAAGGGGCATGTCCGCCTTCTCGCCAACACATCGGCCGCGAGCGAGCATCTGCCGCGTGTCCTTGCGCCATTTCTGGCACGGCATCCGGCGATCAGCATCGATGTCGAGGAGCGCAAGAGCATCGACATTGCTCTGGCGCTTGCTTCCGGCGCCGGCGATATCGGCATCGCCGTCGACAGCGTCGTGGGCGAAGGACTGGATCATTTTCCGTTCTGCGACGACCGGCTGGTGTTGATCTGCGCCCGCTCCGATCAGCTCGCGCGGCGGCGGCTGATCGGCTTTGCCGAATTTGCCGACCGTCCTTTCGTCGGCCTCTCGGAGGGGTCGGCGTTGCAGGATCATCTCGCCGCTCACGCGACGCGACTTGGCCGGCGGTTGAACCTGCGTGTCCGGATCAAGACCTTCGATGCGATCAGCCGGATCGTGGAGGCGGGCGTCGGCGTGGCCGTGATTCCGGACATCGCCGCGCGCCGCTGTGCGCAGACCATGAAGATCAAGGCGGTGCGGATGAGCGATCCGTGGGCGAACCGGCGGCTGTCGATCGTGACGCGCGCCCGTCATGTCCTGCCGAAAGCGGCGCAGCAGCTTGTCGATCACCTGACGGCGGCTGCGCGGGCGTAGGATTCAGCCGCGCAGCAGTTTCATCGCGGCTTCGTGCACGCGTTTGTCGCCGGCGGCGATGATGCGTCCGCCGGACTGGGCGGGGGTGCCTTCCCAGGTGGTGATGATGCCGCCCGCGCCGGTGACGATCGGGATCAGCGCGGCGACGTCGTAGGGCTTGAGCTCGGTCTCGATCACGAGATCGATATGGCCGGCGGCGAGCATGCAATAGGCGTAGCAGTCGCCGCCATAGCGTGACAGCCGCACCTGCTTCTCCACTTTCTCGAACTGCGCCAGATCGGCGGCGTTCATCAATCGCGGGCTGGTGGTGAACAGCGTGGCTTCGGCGAGCGAGGCGCAGCGGCGCGTCGTCAGATGGCGCTTGCCCGATGTGCCCTGATAGGTCGCCGCGCCGTTGTCACCGTAGAAGCGTTCGCCGATGAACGGCTGATGCACCATGCCGAAGGCCGGCACGCCGTGCCGCATCAGCGCGATCAGCGTGCCCCAGATCGGCATGCCGGCGATGAAGGACTTGGTGCCGTCGATCGGATCGAGCACCCAGACATATTCGGCATCGGCGTTCTCGATGCCGAACTCCTCGCCGACAATGCCATGCTGCGGAAAAGTCTGTTTGATCATCCGCCGCATCATCGCTTCGGCGGCGCGGTCGGCCTCTGTGACCGGATCGAGATCGCGACCCGCATTCTTGTTCTCGATGCAGAGCGAGGTGCGGAAAAACGGCAGGATGGTTTCGCCGGCTGCGGTTGCCAGCCGTTCGATGAAGACTGCGAAATCGATGACCGTCACGATATGTCCTCGTCGGCCCGCCGGTGCGCGCCCTCTGCTTGCTTGTACGACGCGCCGGCGGCGCAGGGCTATGGCCTCAGACCATTCTTGCCCGTAGCGAAAACTGGCTGAGCGAGCAATCCGTCGTCACGATGGATTCCCAGCTCACGCGATCCTGAGCGTGTTCATTCTTTAGCGGTGGCAAAGTAGTGCTGAAGCAGAAAATCAGTGCCTTGAGTGTAGAATAATAGATAGATTCATTCTTTAATGTGAAGCCTTGAAAAATCGATATGGCTGAAAGGTTGGATCGATTTACCAAAATATTGATTTTGAAAGATTTTCACATTGGCGACACATTGAGGTAGCCGAGTTTGCTATGCATCTGGCGCATAAATAAAAATTCAATAAGACTTGCATTTGGTGCGTTGCGGTCGCATATTGTTGCGGTGCGGTAACGCCTTGCGTTATCGCTGCCCTCCTTGGGCGTTTCCTCCCTAGACTTGGGCCACTTGCAATGCGAGTGGCCCTTTTTTCTTGTTGGGTCGTTTTGGTTTGAAACGGATTTTTCGATTCAACAATCGATAAAAACAGATCGATCGTGCCCGCTGATCGAGACTGATCAGGTCACACAATGGGCTCGTCGCGCCAGCCATGCTGCCGATACTGATGCCGGCCGGAAGGCGAATCCCGGTTTATTCGGCGGCGGTCTGGAATGGCCCGAGGCTGTCCAGCGGCACCTTCGCCAGCGCTTCGGCAAGCACCGCGAAAGCCATCACCACATCGGCGAAACGTGGCCCACGCTCGCGCTTGCGCTCGTTCATATAGATCGCGCGGTTGAGCTCGAGCTGGATGGCATGCATGCCGCTTGCCGGATTGCCGTAATGTTCGGTGATGAAGCCGCCGGCATAGGGTTTGTTGCGGCCGACCGAATAGCCGAGCCCGGTAAAGGTCTCCTCGACCACGTCGGCAATCAGGGTGGCGCAGCTCGTGCCGTAGCGATCGCCGATCACCAGATCGGGCCGCGCCTTTTCCTCGCGCGACACGCCGACCGAGGGCATCGAGTGGCAATCCACCAGAATCACCGAGCCGAATGTCTGATGGCCGCGCCCGATCAGGCGGCGCAACGCGCGGTGGTAGGGCTTGTAGAGCAGGTCGATGCGCCGCAGCCCGTCCTCGACGTCGAGCCGGTGATGATAGATTTCCTGTCCGTCACCGACCACGCGCGGAATGGTGCCGAGGCCTCCGGCGACGCGCATCGAGCGGGTGTTGGCGAAGCTCGGCAGGCGGCCGTCGAACATGCGCGGGTCGAGCTCGTAGGGCTCGCGATTGACGTCGACGTAGCAGCGCGGGAAGTGGACCCGGACCACCGGGAAGCCCTGATCGCTGAGACCCTCGACCATTTCGTCCATGAACGAATCTTCCGAGCGCCGCAGCGCCGGCAGGTCGATGCGCGAGGCGGCGATGAAGCTTGCCGGATAGTTCGATCCCGAATGGGGGGAGTTGAAGATGATCGGCGCGCGCCAGCGCGCGGGCTCGACAATCTCGAAGGGGGGCGACAATGCGTCGTCAAAATCATCCATTGTCGCGGCAATCCTCGAACCCGTACGTTCCGGCCAGAGATTTCAGCCGAAAACGCAACGTGCGCTGTGTCCTCTGCATTGTCTACAAACCCTTCCGGGGCGGCAAGAGGTGCCGGCCCTTCACCCGAAATTTACCCTCTATGAGTCAGATAGAGGGCAATCTGTTCCATCACTCCGGATGCCGACCCGCGCCATGCAGCACAAGATTCTCCTTGCCGAAGACGACAATGATATGCGCCGCTTTCTGGTGAAGGCGCTGGAAAACGCCGGCTTCCAGGTGTCGTCCTACGACAACGGACTGTCAGCCTATCAGAGGCTGCGCGAAGAGCCTTTTGAAATGCTTCTAACCGATATCGTGATGCCGGAAATGGACGGCATCGAGCTGGCGCGCCGCGCTTCGGAGCTCGATCCCGATATCAAGATCATGTTCATCACCGGCTTTGCGGCGGTGGCGCTGAATTCCGATTCGGAGGCGCCGAAGAACGCCAAGGTGCTGGCGAAGCCCGTGCATCTGCGTGAATTGGTCAGCGAAGTGAACAAGATGCTGGCGGCCTGAGCCGCTCAGATCCGGATCAGGACCACTCCGAGCACCAGCAGCGCGCAGCCCGCCAGGCGGGACAGGTCGACACTGTGCTGCGGCACGCCGAGAATGCCGTAGTGGTCGAGTGCCACCGACATGACCATTTGCCCGGTGACAAACAGCGCCAGCAGGGTCGCCGCGCCAAGACGCGGCAGCAGCAGGATGGCCGCCACCACATAGACCGCGCCGAACAGCCCGCCGAACCAGGACAGCCAGGATGTCTTCGCGAGATCGGCACCGGTCAGCCATGACGAGCCGCTGACGGCGACGAACACGACCATGGCGATGGCACCGCCTACATAGCTGATCAGTGCCGCCCATGATGCCGAATTGAGCGCAAAGCGCAGGTCGGCGTTGACCGCGGCCTGAAAGACGATCGAAGCGCCGGCGACGATGGCGAACACCGCCAGCCCGAGAAATTCCAGTAATCCCATGCCTGTTGCCCCCGGAGACCGTTCTGCCCAATATATTGAGATCAGGTCCGGTTCTAAGCGGCCAGACGACTTTCGGACATCCCGGCTTGCGCCCCAAAGGGCAAGCCGATATAGGGATGGCCTCGCATCCGGACTGCGGGCGAGGCGGCGACGCTTCGCGCGGTCAGATAGCCGGAACCTCGGTCTCTTCTCGGAGGCCATGGTGCCCAAGCCCTTGGAGCTTGGGAGCCGCAGAGGTTGAACGGGCGCGTAGCTCAGCGGGAGAGCACTTCCTTGACATGGAAGGGGTCACAGGTTCGATCCCTGTCGCGCCCACCATTTCCTTCAGCAATATCAAACACCCTTTTGGTCTTACCGCCGCCGATGGCTCCGAGCGGCAGATATTCGGCGGCGAGCAGGCCGAAGGGCAGGGGCCTGCGCAGGGCGAAGCCGCGGATATTATTCGTTGCTGTAAGACATGTACCGGATGATGCGCCAATGCCCGTCGACCTCTTTTCGAAAGACATCGAGGCCGGTTTCGATGCTGGTCACATCGCCCGGGGAAATCTTCAGCGTCCAGTCCAGCCGAACAATGGCGATGGTTTTGTCGACGATGATTTCCTTGATGTTCAGGCTGTAATGAAATGAGCGCTGCGGATCGTCGAGCGCTTTGCTGATGATGGCGCACCGTGCGTTGTAGTCGGCCTCGCCCTGGCCGCGAACGTCAGACACCAGCGATTTTGAAAACAGATCACAGGCCGCGACCTTGTCCCGGCTGTTGAAGCTGGCTGTCCATTGCTGCAGACGGGCTCTGATGTCAGCCGCGTCGTCCGCGGCCGCGCTCGCGCAACACAATGGCAGGGCAAGGATTGAGAGAAGAAGACCGAGGCGCATGTGGGCCAACAGGCGGCCGATCAAGACCTGAAAAGTCGTCGTTGCCATGTCGGCGGTCATGATCCCGTGTGCGGAGCTGAGCTTCAGCATGGCCGTCTCCAGATACCGATGGATCGAAAAGGATAAAGGAGATGGCGCGGGAGAGAAACGGCCGCCGCGTTGAGCCGGTACAGTGTCAAGTCCTCCTGCCGCGCCGATGACGCCGATGTCTTGTTCTTCTGCCGTTGCTCGAATGGCATGTTCAACGGATGACCGGCGGAAAATGGATGTTGCCGCAGATCATACCGCTGATTGCTCGCTGGTCGTTAGCTCGCGAAGCGTTGCGACAACAGGCGACGCGGCACATCTGCATCTCGCAGAGCAGAAGCTGGCCCGCAACGGTAATACCTTGTGGTTCTGCCAATCAATAATCTGATGAGAGTTAGCCGTGAGTGCGTGTTTTCAAATTAGACTAAGACTAATTTGATTATTGTACTGCGCGAACCGCTATAGTTTTAAAACTCATCTAAACATATATTTTAAATATTGCTTCAAAGAGCGCCGCTCTTTACAGCATTGCCATGCATTGTTGCTCTGACGGTGTGAGCATTATCGCCAACAACGCTCGCCACCGATTTTGCTGGGACATGAGCTTCGATGAATCGCCGGTGTTGCACCGGCTGATTGGGGAATGACCGTCAAAAGCGGTCAGGGGGAAGTGATGGTCGCAGTCCATTCTGGGCCGCTCATGGCGTGGCCGCGCGAAAATTCAGCCGCTTTCATGTCTGGCGGGATGATGGCTTTCGTCGCCACACAGAAATTTTCATCGCGCATTTCCTCTGAGCCGGATGGGCGCTTTCCCCGAAGCCAGAGAGGAATGATATGACGTCTGCTTTCCTGATGATCGTGCTGACCATGTCCAGCGGCCCGCAACTGTCGGCCGCCTTCGTCAACACTTCGACGCTGGCAGAGTGCGAGAAGCGCGCGGCCGTCGTGCGCGGCATCCTCGAAAAAGGCAACGTTGAAATCAAGCAGATGGTTTGCCGCTCCTCGGATGCTCAGTTCGAGCCGTTCGCTCACGGAGCAGAGGATGACGCCAAGCGCTTTGCCTATGTGATTTCCTTCGACGACAAGAGCGCGAACGTCAAATCGGTCGCTTCTTGTGAGGCGGCAAATGCAGCCGGAGAGGGACGCTATTGCGCAACCTCGACACAGAAGCTGCTTCCGCAGACGCAGTAAGAACAAACAGTAAGTCTCACCGACACGTCGATTGCGTTGCGGCGGGTGAGCACGTGCGACCAGAGGGGCCGGATCATGAAGAGTGCGACCATTATCGTCAGCGAAGAGACGCGGATACGCGCGGGCCGGAGCGTTCTTAGGGCCACAACCCTCGCATTATTCTTATCCACGGCGCCCGCTGCTCTCGACGCCGCCTATGCGCAGCAGGGCAACAGTACCTGGCTCGACGAGATCACCGTTGTCGGCACGCGTACCGAGGTCTCCGTGCAGGATAACCCGGCCTCAGTGTCGGTTATCGATCAGGAAAAGATCCAGCGACAGGCGCCGGAAAGCATCGCCGAGATGCTGCGTGACGTGCCGGGCGTCGAGGTGATCGATTCATCTGCGGCGGGCATGAAGCGCATCCGCATTCGCGGCGAATCCTCGCGGCGGGTCACCATTCTGGTGGATGGTCAGGAGATCACCGACCACAGCACCTACGGCACGCCGATCCTCGTGGATCCGTCCAATGTCGAGCGGATCGACGTGGTGCGCGGTCCGGCGTCGGTGCTGTATGGCGCGAAGGCGATCGGCGGCGTCGTCAACATCATCACCAAACGAGGTGCCAACAAGCCGATCCAGCTCGAAACCGGCGGAGCGTATTATTCCGGCACGGCCGGCTGGCAGGGGTGGGCGGCGGTCTCCGGAACGCTGGACAAATTCGACTATCGCCTGTCGGGCGCGCTGAGCGATCATGGCGATCGCAGGGTTCCGGTCGGGCAATACACATCCACCGGCCGGCTCGATGGCACGTCCTTCAGCAACGACAATCTGTCAGCGCATCTGGGCTATACGTTCGGCGAGAGAGGCAACCATTATATCGCGCTCAAGGCTGAACAGCATCGGCTCAAGACCGAAAGCTGGACCGACCCGTCGACCCTCACTTATCCGATCACCGATTTCAGGATTGACCTGCCCAAGCGCGATCTGCGCAAGGTCGGAGTCTATTACGACGGCAACGATATCAGTCCGGTTGTGAGGAAGGTTCATATCGATGCCTACCACCAGACCGTGGACCGGCTGTTCCGGAACGAAGTGGTGATGAAGCCTACGACTCCCATCACGGTGGGCGTTACCTCGACCTCTGACGACACGAATACCAATTACGGCGGCACCGCGCAGGTGGATCTGCAGTTTCATCCCGACCACTACACCATCGCCGGAGTGAACTATCTGACCGACAATCTCCTGACGGCGAAAACGTCGACGACCGCGACGACGATAAGACCACGGCCGACGACGACGACATCTTCGTCGTCGTTCGATGATGCGTCGATCAATACGTTCTCGACCTTCGTTCAGGATCAATGGTCCTTCGCGGAGCATTTCAAGCTGATCGCCGGCATGCGCTACTATCACACCGAAACCGTGCTCGATCGCACGACGACCGCATCCCGCGCCGGCCTCGGCACCGGCAATGACGATCGCGTGGTGACGTCGGCCGGCGTTACCTATACCGGTATCCCGAACACCACGCTGCGGACGATGTATTCCGAAGGCTACATCACGCCGACGCTGCTCCAGCTTTTCACGGATTCGAGCGCCGGACGCGGCGTGCTGACCTACGGTAATCCTAACCTCGCGCCTGAAACGTCCCGCAACGTCGAGATCGGCGCCCGCTATAACGCCGGCGGCCTGGTTCTCGACACCGCGGCCTTCTACACCAAGGCAAAGGATTACATCACCAGCGTGCCTTGCACCGCCGGTGCCGGCTGTCCGGCCGGCGCGCCTGCCGCCAACTTCATCTATGTGAATGCCGACGGCGCGGACACGTATGGACTGGAAGCGATCGCGGAATACACGATTCCGAACACGCATCTGACACCCTATGTCACGGGTGCGTGGATGCGGCGCAAGCTCGAATTCGAGACCTGGTCAACCTATTACAGCGACACTCCCGCGCTGGCCGGCCGTGCCGGCATGCGTTGGGAAGGACACTTGGCCGATGCGCCGATGTGGGCTGACCTGTTTGTCCGGGCATCGAGCGGCGTGAAACTCGCATCGATGGACAGCGGCGTGCTGAGCGTGCGCAGTCTTTCGTCCTGGGGCACGCTCAACTTCGCATTCGGCGGCTCGTTCGGCGAGGGCGGCAGGTTCCGCTTTGGCGTCCAGTTCAACAATATCCTCAACCAGGAATACCGTTCGACCTTCGATGAGCTGCCGGGAATCGGCCGCAGCGTCGAGCTGACGGCGAGGATGACGTTCTAGGCACACCCTGTACGGAATGAACCCGGAAGGGCTGCCAGCTCTTTCGGGTTCATGCGTAAGCTTGTCGACACGCAGCGCATATGTCGTGCCGCAATCGACTGGCGTCTTGATGAGGCGTCAGATCATATCGCTGGCGAAGCCAGGCTTTCCGACCACGGCCGGAGATTGAAGGGCGTAACGGGATTCCCGCTTCGTGCCGTGTCGCTATCGACGGCGGCAAAAGTTTGACCGTGTGTTGCCGGATCGAAGAATGCACGCGCGACCAGTTGGGCAACATCCTCGCGGTTGATGAAACCATGCATCTGCGGATCGCTGATCAGGATGCCGCGGCCGGTCGCCGGTTCGTAGCGCAGCCCGCCAGGGCGAATGATCGTCGCCTCCGGAATAACGCTTCGCAAATGCTCCTCGGCCCGTGTCTTGGCATCGACCGCAGCCCCGAATGCCGCGATGGCTCGTTCCGAACGGTACGGCGCCATATCGCCGCAGCCGATCGATGTAACGAACACGAAGCGGCCGACGCCATGCGCTGCCGCCTGATCGATCACGTTGATGTTGCCTTCGTCATCGACATAGCGTCCGTCTGCCGCGCGGCCGCCAAGTGTCGATACCACACCGCAGACAGGATCGTTGCTCGCAAATGCGCGCGCCACATCATCGCGCGAAAAGGCATTTCCGCATACGACATGAACGCCCATGCTTTCGAGCTCGGCGCTTGCCACCGGCGAGCGCAGCATGGCAGTGACCGGGATGCCCTGTTCTCTCAGCAGCCGGGCGAGCGCCAGTCCAACGCCGCGGCTCGCCCCGAAGATCAGAACCGGGCGCATCTTAAGTCCTTTCCATCACCGCTGTCAGTTTTGCTTCGAGCCGGTTGAAAGCCTCGACCTGATCGGCCTTGAGCCGGCGGTTCTCGTCCCGACCGACGAAGATCTTGAACATCGCCTCGCCGTCCGCATTGAAGAACTGGACCGACAGAGTTTCCGTGCCCATGAACGGCCGTCGCAGGAATACGATCGCACGACAGTTCGCCGCGCGCAAATGTCCGCTCAATCCGCCACCGCCCTTGAGGTTGTAGAAGCCGTGCCCCGAGGTGCCGCTTGGCAGCGCGCCTTCGAATTCGACGATGGCATCCTTGGTATGAACAATGAAGGTGATGGCACCCCAGCCGGAGATGTCCTGCATCACGTCGATGACATGTCCGCCGTCCACCTGTTTCCACATCGTGTTGGGAAGGCATTGGACCACGTTCAGGAGCGGCAGACGATGCACCGAGGCGACTGCCTCCAGTACGCCGTCCGGCTTGGCGGCAAGTTCCTGCCGCACGTGATCGAGTTCTGACGCAACTGCTTCATTCATGACGTCCGTCCTGCTTTTGCCTGGAAATAGGGAAGTGGCGGTGCGACGTCGCACCGTAAGTCGCGCGGTGGCGCGGTACTGGTGATGATGTCGGTGAAGGCGGCGATGAGGTTGCCATACCAGAAGCGGCCGGCCGTGGTGAGCTGCACGATATCGCCGTTCAAGGTCACCACGCCCGCGCGTTGCCACTGTTCCAGCAACGGTGCGAACAGTGCATTCGGATCGGAGACGTGGGGCAGGGACATGCCGCCAAGATCAAGCTGCCCGACTTCGAACCCCGCCGTTACATAATGTCGCGCGGCCGCCAACTCGTCCGAGATGCTCATGCCGTCGAGAGGCTTGCGGCCGGCGACAATGCCGGCGTCGTAATGTTGCAGATCGCCGGCGACGATGTAGCTGTAGTCTGCGATGGTGCCGCCGGCACCCGAGCCATAGGCAAGACAGTCGGCGCCTTGCTTGATGCGCAAATTGTAGATGTTGCGCTCTCGCGGTGTTCGGGCCCAGTGGCTGTTGCTGATCTGCCGCCAGCCGATGTCGCCGAGAAATCCGACACCGGTTTCATACATCGCGCCGAGATGCTGCAGCGTCGTCGGATTGAGCTTTCCGGACGTGACCGCCCGGTGCAGCGGCGTTCCGGGAATGAGATTGAGGCCATAGAGATCGACACCGTCCGGCGCGAGATCGGCGGCAATGCGAAGATCTTCGCGCCACACCTCCGGCGTCTGTCCCGGGAGCCCGTAGAGCAGATCGATGACCAGCGCGACGCGGTTGCGATCGCGCACCCCGGCAAGAAAGCGGATCGCGTCTTCCTTGCTGGCGCGCCGGCCCTGACGACGTCGCACGTCCGTATCGAAGGTTTGAACGCCCACCGAGATACGGTTGACGCCGGCGGCGATGCAGGCGTCGATCTTGTCGGCATCGAAATGGATGATGCGGCCTTCGAGCGTGATTTCGCAATCCGGCGTGAGTGGCAGGCGCCGCCGCACGGTATCAAGAATGTGCGTCAAATCCCGGGTTGAGAGGGCGCTCGGTGTGCCGCCGCCAAGATACACCGCTTCAATAGGGTGATGGCGGATGCCGGGCTCGTCGGCCTCGCGCTCGATCTCGGTGACGACATGATCGGCGTAGACCCTGGCTCTCCCCGGGGAATGAGCATTGCGATAGAAGGCGCAGAACAGGCAATGATTGGCGCAAAAGGGGACGTGAATGTACGCCAGCCGTTTGCGCGACGGTCCTCGGCGGGACATCAGACGCGACCAGGTGGCAGGAATATCATTTTCGGCAACGGGCTGTCTGTCACGCCACGGCAGGACCGCACGTCGTGACGGGAAAGCGCTGCTGAGGGCTTGTCCATCGGTATTGGCAAAGAAGCGCGAGATGTCGACGGCGCTCATGCATCTTCCCGTGATCGACGCGCTGTTATCGTTGAATATCGCGCTGGAGCAGAACCAAGCGACGGCCAGGAATTCGCAGGCCGAAACAACTGCATGGTTCTTGGCAGACTTCGCCGATCAAGTGATTGCTTCACGTCAACCGGGTGAGACGGAAGCGGCTTTCTGGATGTATTCCAAAATTGGCGACATGGCGTCAGCCATCACGAGGGCGATGACTGATCGCCGCTTACGTCAACTCAGGCCGCATCCGAAGGGTTTGGTCTGCGGGAACTGTACGGATGATGCCGGTTATGCTGCGCGAGGGCCCGATGCGGATACCGTGTTTGTCATATGGAAGGGTTCTAATCCTGCTGGGCGCTGTTCGATGCTTTCTTGCTCTATAGTCCTGATGCACCGGAGTGTGAGCGGACCATAGCGGATGATTTCCAAGTTGCGGAGCGAGGCTGCGGTCAATGCGGATTTACGTAGCCGCGTCAGTGCTCGTCAGTATCTCAGTCTGTTTTCAGACCGCTTGATCATCTCGGCAGGAACAACGGAGCCCGGAGCAGCTATTTCGGGAGCGGGACCCCTGAAGAAGGGGCTCAAGGTCGTGGTCATCCTGAGCGGAAGGGAGCACATCAAGCTCGAAGGCCATCCGCTGCTTGAGATCAACGGTCCGCAGTCCTGCGTCATCCTGAACGAGCGGGACAGCAACAAGGTCCATTGGGTGGCTTCCGATGCGCCGCTTCGCTTCGTCGTCGTGCAGGTTGCGCCGGCCCTTGCGCATGAGGAACTCGGGATCGATCTGGCAGAGGTCATGCGGCATTCCGGCGAGCCCGACAAGCCGCTGCTGCACGTTTACTCCACCGGAGATGTGCTGGAATCCCTCGCGTCGCAGATCGTGACCTGTCCGATGCGCGGTACCATGCGCACGATGTATCTGGCCGGAAAAGGATTCGAGCTGGTGGCCTCGGCCTTGAATGCGATGCTGCAGAAGTCAGTGGAGGACGACACCCAGCTTTCCTCGGTCGACCTGAAGCGCATCCATGCCGCGTATGATCGTTTGATCAACGCGATCGACGATCCTCCATCGCTGGCCGAACTGGGACGGGACACCGGCCTCAGCACATCGAAACTGACAATGGGCTTTCGCAAGGCGTTTGGAACCACTGTGTTCGGCATTCTGCAGGAGCAGCGGCTGCAACAGGCGCACCGGCTGTTGACGAGCGGGGATATGGCGATCTCGGAGATCGCCTATCGGGTCGGATATTCTCCGGCGCATTTTACCACGATCTTCCGGCAGCGGTTCGGGATCTCGCCGAGCAAGCTGCGGAAGCCGTGAGCATTGGAATTAAACTGATCCAAAACTGCACCGAAAGAAACGTGGCCGATATCGAAAGCGGCAACGATTGCGGCGTGCTTCGCGCAATCTAATAAACCCTCAGTACACTTGGGGGCTTAGGTCATCATCATGCAAAGAAAACTGGCTGCGTTTGCGCGTGCCGCTTCCACGCGGACCTGTTTGTCGGTGGGGCTTGTCCTGATGGGAGGCCATGGCCTGCACGCTCAGAGCAGCGGGCCGGACTCATCCGCGCCGTCCGCAGCACCCTCGTCGAACCTGCCGCCGGTCGTGGTGTCACCACCGGCGCCGCGTGCGAGCAAGCCGAAACCCGCTACGCGATCGCAGGTTACGCGGCGACGGCCGGCCCGGCGGGCTCCTGCCCGTGAAGCCGAAATGCCCGCTCCTGCCCTGCGTGCTCCCGAGCGCGCCTTGGGACCGGTCGACGGTTACGTCGCTCAGCAAAGCACGACCGGCACCAAGACCGACACTCGCATTCTCGAGAATCCGCAGTCGGTCTCGGTGGTGGGGCGCGAACAGATCGATCAGCAGGGCTCCCAGACGGTGGCCGAATCCCTGCGCTACACGGCCGGCGTGGTCGCCGGCTCGCGTCCGGGCAATCGGTTCGATGACATCTTTATCCGCGGCTTTGGCGGATTCGGGTTCACGGCCGGTTATGTCCAGTTTCTCGACGGGCTGAAGATGCAGCGCGGCGTGTCCTACGCGATTCCCAACATCGATCCTTACGGACTTGAGCGCGTCGAAGTGATCAAGGGGCCGGCCTCTGTTCTCTATGGCCAGAGCAATCCCGGCGGCCTTGTGAATATGGTGAGCAAGCGCCCGACTGAGCGCCCATTCCATGAAGTCGAATTCCTGTTCGGCAACTACGACCGGATGCAGGCTGCGTTCGATATGGGCGGCCCGATTGATAAGGAAGGAAAGTTTCTGTATCGCCTGACAGGCCTCGGCCTGAACTCATCGACATCGGTGGATTTCACCGACGAGCAGCGGATTTTCTTCGCGCCAGCGTTGACCTGGCGGCCGACCAACGACACGACGATCACGGTCCTTACCCATTATCAAAACGATCCGAAGAGCTTCCAGCCCAATTATCTTCCCGCGCAAGGTCTTCTGCCGGGACGGCCGGGCGTTCCAGCCAACCCCTATGGAAAGCTGCCGACCAGCTTTTATGTCGGGGATCCGTCTCACGACAGCTACAAGCGGGAGTGGATTTCGAGCGGATATGAGCTGGAGCATCGCGTCTCGAACACGTGGACCGTTCGCCAGAACCTGCGCTTCCAGCACGTCACCAGCGAGTTTTATGCCATTCCGGCGAATCCCGGTTACGTGAGTTCGGCAAATCCCAACGCGATCCAGCGCGCCAAGACGGCGGTGGACGAAGAGTTCAACGGCGTCGTTCTCGACAATCAGGCCGAGGCAAAGTTCGACACCGGCGCCATCAGCCACAAGATGCTGTTCGGCATCGATTATCAGTACAATGACGCTCGCCGTCTGCTTGGCCAGGCGCGTGGCGTTCCCAATCTGAACGTGCTGAACCCGGCCTATTATCAGAATATTCCGCGGGCTGCGTTCCAGACCGATCAGAGCCAGCAGTCCTCGCAGCTTGGCCTGTATGTTCAGGATCAGATGAAGATTGATCGGCTCACCGTGTCGCTGGCCGGCCGCCACGATACGTCCGATATTCATTTCGACACGCTGACGCTTGCCAATGGCTCGCGCAGCCTGACCGATCAGAACGATCGCAAGTTCACCTATCGCGCAGGCGCTCTCTATCTCTTCGATAGCGGTTTCGCGCCGTATGCGAACTATGCGACGTCGTTCGAGCCTGCGCCTTATATGGCGGTTGGCAATACCCCACTCTTGCCGATGATGGGTCGTCAATACGAATTCGGCGTCAAGTATCAGCCGCCGGGTTACGATGCGCTGATCACGGCGTCCTATTTCAATATTCGTCAGCAGAACGTCGTCAATCCGGATCCGCTGAATGCCGGGTTCTATCTGCAGACCGGAGAAGTGAGTTCGCAGGGGCTTGAGATCGAAGCCAAGGCATCGCTGACCCGCAACTGGAATGTGATCGCGAGCTTCACCTATGTCGATGCCGAGGTCACGGCCGACCGACTTGCCGTCAATGTCGGCAAGCGCCCCTTTGCGGTGCCTGCGACGATGGCTTCGGGGTGGGTGGATTATACGTTCAGAGAGGGCGCGCTCGGCGGCTTCGGTCTGGGTGGTGGTGTCCGCTATATCGGCGATTCCGCGGGCGATCCGGCGAACACGTTCTTTGTGCCATCCGTGACGTTGTTTGACGCCGGTCTGCACTACGACTTCGGTTATGCGCACCCGCAGCTTCAGGGCTGGTCCGCGCGTGTGAACGCCAACAACCTGTTCGACAAGGAGTATGTGGCGGCTTGCTACACACTTTCGAACGGCTGCTTCTGGGGAGCCCGGCGCACCGTGATGGGATCGCTGAAATATCGGTGGTGATAAGTGGAAGGGTTGCCCCGATGAGTGAGGCAAAGACGGACCAGCCGTGGCGGCAGCGCTATCGTCACATGCGCGTGCTGGAGGTGCTTCGCGTCGAGCGCATCACGCCGATGATGCAGCGTGTCACTTTGGGCGGAACGGAAATCCACGGCATTCCGGAAGGGCCCAATCTCAAGCTCGTCATTCCGCCGCGCGGCACCAAAGACTACGCCTGGCCGATTCACGGCCCCGACGGCAAGCTTGCGATGCCTCCGGGCCATCCGGCGCCGACGACCCGGACCTACTCATTGCGCAGGCTCGATCGCGCTGCGGGCGAGATGGATATCGATTTCGTCATGCATGGTGCGGGCGTTGCCTCGACATGGGCGGAGGAGGCGAGGCCGGGTGACAAGATCGGCATCGGCGGGCCGGCAGGACCGGAGGTTCGTCCGGCGGATTGGTATCTGATCGCTGGGGATCAAACAGCCTTGCCCGCGATCTCCCGCATTCTGGAACAATTGCCGCCGGAGGCGGAAGGACAGGTTTTCATCCAGGTTCCGGGTCGGTCCGAAGAACAGCGGCTGGCTTGCCCTCAAGGCATGATGCTGAACTGGATCCATGCAAGCGACGCTTCGACGCTCGAAGCCGCTGTTCGTGCCACCCCGTGGCCCTCCGGCAAGAAGATCTATGCGTGGTTCGCTGCGGAATCCTCGATCGTACGATCGCTGCGCAGCTATGCGCGGGATGAAAGAGGACTGGGGCGGCGGGAATTTCTGGCCATCGGCTATTGGCGTCGTGGTATGAGTGAGCCCGAATATCATGAAAAGCTCGATCACGACCGGGGCGAGGATTTCTACGAGGCGATCCGTGACGAAAAGCGGCACCAGCATAGCGATCACACCCATTGAGCGACGTACGCCGTTTCAGCTTGCCGGGACATCCCAGTTCGACATCACGTCCAGACGGGGACGCAGCTATCGCATCTTCGTCTATGAGCCGCCGGTAGCTGCGCCGGCGCGGGGCTTTCCCGTGCTCTATTTTCTCGATGGCAATGCGATGTTCGCCACGGCCGTCGATGTCGTCACGTTGCAGATGCGTCGCAGCGAGGTGACAGGGGTGCCGCCAAGCGTGGTGATCGGGATTGGATATCCTGCCGCTTCGCCGCTGGATCTTGCGCGCCGCCGCTTCGACTATACGCCGCATGGATCCGGATCGCAGACGGATGGTGGCGGCGCCGATGATTTCCAGAGTTTCCTGGAAGAGGAGCTGAAGCCGGCAATCGAGGCGATGATGCCGATCGATCGTGAGCGGCAAGCGCTGTTCGGTCACTCCTTCGGCGGTCTGTTTGTTCTGTATTCCCTGTTCAACAATCCGGGATTGTTTCAGAGCTATACTGCGGCGAGTCCGTCGATCTGGTGGAATGATCGTTCTATCGTCACGCAGGAAGCGGCCTTCGCCGAGCGCATTCGTCGCAGCCATGCCGCGATACGTCTGCTGGTGACGGTAGGAGGTATGGAACAGATGCCGCGCGCCTTCGCGGACTCCGCTTCCGAATTCTCGGTAGTCGAGGATGCGGCCACCCTTGCGGAGCGGCTTCAGCTTCTGAAAAGCGATCGATTGAATGTCTCGTTCATGGAACTGCCGGAAGAGACCCATGTCTCTGTCATTCCCGCAGCGATCAGCCGGAGTATTCGCTGTGCCTGGCGCGATCTCTAGAATTCGCCGCTGTGTTCTTGGCAGCCTTGCGCTCGTGCTGATTTGCCTGGCGGGGGTTTTTGCCGGACCGGCGGAGGCCCAGACGCCTGTTCGTATCACCGACATTGCCGGCCGCCATGTCGTTCTGGACAAGCCTGCGCGCCGAATTCTGCTGGCCCAGGGTCGGCATCTGCCGGCACTGGCGCTGATTCACCCGGACCCCGTCAGCATCATGGCCGGCTGGCAAAGCGACATGCGGCGGCAGGATACGGCCACCTATGAATTGTTCAGAAAGAAATTCCCGGCGCTCGATGAGGTGCCGGTGGTTGGTGACGGAATCCCCGAGAACTTTTCCGTCGAGCGGGCACTCGCGTTGCAGCCGGATGTCGCCATCCTGAGTTGGTATGTCGCCGGCATGCGCGGCGGATCGACCGCTGCAAGCCCGGTGGTGAAACGCTTCGAAGACGCCGGCATTCCGGTGGTCATTGTCGATTTCTTCGCCAATCCGTTGCGCGACACGCTTCCCAGCATCCGGATTCTCGGACAAGTGATCGGCCGCGAACATGAGGCTGAGGCCTTTGCCAAATTCTATGAAGATCATCTCTCCTACTTGAAGGACACCCTCGCAGCCCATCACGCTGATCGGCCGACGGTGTTCATGCACGCGCATGCCGGCTCCAATGAATGCTGCTATTCCTCCGGCAAGGGCACATTTGATGACTTCATCTCTCTGGCGGGTGGCCGGAACGTGGCAGTGGACGTGATCCCGGGCTCGACCGGCCAGATCAGCCTTGAATATCTTATCGCCAAGGACCCGATGGTGTATGTCGCCACCGGCGGTGCTCATCTGGCCAGCAGCGGTGGTCTTGTGCTTGGAACCGGCGTCGATGCCAAAGCAGCCCATCAGAGGTTTTCCGAACTTCTGACGCGTCCGGGTCTGTCGGGGCTGACCGCCGTGAGATCGGGGCGGGCGCATGCCCTGTGGCACATGTTCAACGATTCGCCGTCGCATATCGTTGCGCTTGAATGGCTCGCCAAATGGATCCATCCGGAGTTGTTCAAGGATCTCGATCCGGAAGCGACGATGAAACGCCTCAATGAATTCTCCGCAGTGCCGCTTGAGGGAACGTATTGGGTGGACCGCCCGTGACGGCAGCCTCACCTCTCAAGAGGCCGGATGAGAGTGGCGGTGCGATTGCGCAGGCGTATCGCCGCATTGTGCGGCGGCATCTGATATTGTCCGCCGCGCTGTTTGTCGTCCTGATCCTTGCCTTTATTCTCGATGTGGCGTCGGGGCCAGCTTCGCTCGGTTTCGGCGAAACGGTCCGGACGATCCTCGATCCGGCTGCGAGCCCGCGCCCTGTTGCGACGATCATTTGGGATATTCGTCTGCCGCAAGCGATCGCGGCCGTTCTGGTGGGCGCTGCATTGGCGCTCGCCGGCGCGGAAATGCAGACCATTCTCAACAATCCGCTGGCGAGCCCTTTCACGCTTGGCGTTTCGTCAGCGGCGGCTTTCGGTGCGGCGCTGGCGATTGTGCTGGGCATCGGCTTTCCGGGCGTTCCCCAAAGCTGGCTGATTACGGCAAACGCCTTTCTGTTCGCGTTCGGAGCAATGCTCTTGTTGCAGTCCCTGGTCACGCTCCGCGGGCTGGGAACAGACAGTCTGATCCTGATGGGAATTGCATTGTTCTTCTCCTTCAATGCGATGGTGGCTCTGTTGCAGTTCGTTGCCACCCAGCAGGCGCTTCAGCAACTCGTCTTCTGGATGCTTGGCAGTCTCTCACGGGCTGACTGGGACAAACTGCCTTTCGTCATGGTCGTCATTCTATGTGTTGCTCCTTTTACGTTTCGCGCCGCCTGGTCGCTGACTGCGCTGCGGCTCGGCGAGGAGCGGGCACGGAGCATGGGCGTCAACATCAATCGGCTGCGCTTTGCTTCGCTCATCCGCATCAGCCTGTTGACAGCAACATCGATGGCGCTGGTTGGGACCGTAGGATTTGTGGGGCTTGCCGGGCCGCACATCGCGCGCCTTCTGATCGGTGAAGATCATCGCTTCTTTCTGCCGGTGAGCGCGATATCCGGTGCGCTGATCATGTCGATCGCTTCGACGGCCAGCAAATTGATCATTCCGGGTGTTCTCATTCCCATCGGAATTGTCACGGCGGTCATCGGCCTGCCGGTTTTCTTCGCTCTGATCCTGCGCAGGAGGGTGCGTTGGTGAGCGACTTCGAGCTTTTGGTGGAGTCCCTGTCCACCGGCTATCCGAACCGGCCTGTCATCCGCAACATCACTCTTCCGCCGATCCGCGCGGGAGAAGTGACCGCGCTGGTCGGTCCCAACGCGGCGGGCAAGTCGACGTTGCTGCGCGCTCTTGCGGGGCTGCTGCCTGCACAGGGAAAGGCCCTTCTGAATGACGTCGATATCCTGCGGCTCACCGCCTGGGAGCGCGCGGAAGTGATCGGCTTTATGCCGCAAAGCGTTCCGCAGGCGACAAACCTGACGGTGCTGGAAGGCATGCTGAGCGCGCTGCATGTGGCAAAAGCATCCAGAGGCGATCCGTTCGTCGATCAGGCGATTGATACTCTGGCGCAGATCGGAATTGCCAATCTTGCTCTTGAGCCTCTCTACAGTCTTTCAGGCGGCCAACGCCAACTGGCGAGCCTCGCGCAGTCCATCGTCAAGCGGCCGCACCTCTTGCTGCTGGACGAGCCGACCAGCGCGCTCGATCTCGGTCACCAGTTCGATGTCATGAACATGGTCCGCAAATATGCGAGTGAGGGACGTATTGCGATTGTCGTGCTTCACGATCTGTCGTTTGCGGCGCGCTGGGCCGACAACATCGTCGTGATGGTGGATGGGGCGTTGGAAATCGCGGGCTTGCCGGAGACGGCGGTGACGGCCGATATGCTTTTTTCGGTCTATGGCGTGCGGGCTCGCGTCGAGCGCTGCAGTCGGGGTTTTCTGTATGTCAGCGTCGACGAGCATGGCGGGCCGATCGACTAGACAGTTATATGAGGGGCCTTTTTGTGCCTTCAGCGACCTTCGGTGCAGCCGGTCCCACCACATGGCGGCCGGTTGGCGTGGTCTCGACCTCGAGCGCAAGGCCGTAGAGCGATGACAGTTGTGTCGGCGTCAACACATCGGCGACCGGCCCGGTGACAAAGCGGTCGCGGCCGAGGATCGCGACCTGATCGGCGACCAGAAAGGCGTGTTCGGGTTCGTGGGTGGACAGCACCACGGCAAGACCGCTCTCGGCAAGGCTGCGCACGGTGTCGAGCACCAGGATGCGGTTGGCGAGATCGAGGCTGGCGGTCGGCTCGTCCATCACCACGATGCGCGATTGCTGCGCCAGCGCCCTCGCGATCAGCGCAAGCTGGCGCTGGCCGCCGGAGATGCGTGTGGAGTCGCGTTCGGCCAGTGCGCCGATGCCGAGACGGTCGAGCGCGGCAGTGGCGGCATCGTAATCCGTTTCTTTCGGCGCGCCGAAGGTGCCGAGATAGGCGGTGCGTCCCATCACCACGAGATCGAGCACGGTGTAGGTGAATTCGGTCGGATGCGCCTGTGGCACATAGGCGATGTGACGGGCGATGCTCTGGCGGCTGAGTTGCTCCAGCTCCGCGCTGTCGAGGCGAACAGTTCCGGCCAGTTGCGGGATCAGGCCCATCAGCGTCTTGAACAGCGTGGTTTTGCCGATGCCGTTGGGTCCCAGCAGGCAGGTCACCGTGCCCGGCTCAAGCGCGAGGTTGACGCCGCTGGCGATTGCGGTACGCCCGTAACCGATAGTGAGATCGCGCGCTTCGAGCAGGCTCATGGCAGCAGCTTCCGCCTGTTATGCGCGAGCAGCCAGACGAACACTGGCCCGCCGATCATCGCGGTCAGCACGCCGAGCGGAATCTCGATCCGCGCGCCGGAGCGCGCCAGCGTATCGACGCCGATCATGAAGGCGGCGCCGAGCAGGATCGCGGCCGGCAGCAGCCGGTCGAAGCGCGGCCCGATCATTAGCCTTGCCATATGCGGCACCATCAGCCCGACCCACCCGATCACGCCAGAGATCGCGACCACGCTCGCGGTCACCAGCGTCGCCGCGGCAATCACGATGGCGCGCAGCCGCCCGACCTCGACGCCGAGCGCGCGCGCTTCGTCGTCGCCGAGCGAGAGCACGCCGATGCGCCAGCGTAGCAGGATCAATGGCACCAGCCCGACCAGCACCACCGGCACGGTCGCGGCGACATCATGCGCCTTGATGCCGGCGAGGCTGCCGAGCAGCCAGAAGGTGATCGCGGGGAGTTGATCGTAAGGGTCGGCCAGCACCTTCACCAGCGAGATCGCGGCGCCCGCCAGCGCGCCGACCACGATGCCGGCGAGCACCAGCACCAGCACGTCGCCGCTCGATCGCAGCGCGCGCGCCAGCGTTACCACGATGGCGACGGTGGCGAGCCCGCCGGCGAAGCCGAGAAGCTGAATCATCGCGACCGGAAAGCCGAGCAGGATGCCGACTACCGCGCCAAGCCCCGCGCCGGTCGAGACGCCGAGAATGTCGGGCGAGACCAGCGGATTGCGGAACAGGCTCTGATAGGCGGAGCCGGCCGCCGCGAGCGCTGCGCCAACGAAGCCTGCGGCGACGATGCGCGGCAGGCGGATATTGAACAGTACGGTGTCGACGGTGCCTGCGTTGCTGTCGCCGATCAGCCGCTGCCACAGCGCCTCGACCACGGTCTGCGGCGGGATACGGTACGGGCCGATGCCTGCCGCCACCAGTGCGACGGCGATCAGGAGCGCGGCGAGGGCGAAAAGGATGGTTGCTGTGCGCAAGGGACCGGGTCAGCCTCCGGAGCCGTTGAGCAGCGTGTTCAAGTCGCTGTCGCTGGGATCGACCTGATAGAACGTCTTGTAGAAGGCGCGGACCTCGTCGCGCAGGTTGCCGTCGATCCGGTCCGGATACAGCGTATGCAACAGCCAGATCAGGCCGGCGAAGCGGTTCAGCGAGGGCGGCGCGTCGATGAAGCCGTAAGGCAGGCCGGGCGCGAGGAAGACGCGGTTCTTCGCTACGGCAGGCACCGCTTTCCATTCCGGCTTCTGCGCGACGGCGTCCTTGAAGGTGCGGTCGAGGGTGATGATGGTGTCGGGCGCCCATGCGATCACCTGCTCGGGCGAGACGCGGACGATGCCGCCTTTCTCGCGCAGTCCTTCCACCACGTTGATACCGCCGACACGCTCGATGATCTCGGTGTTGATCGAGCCTTTTGATCCGGATTCAAGGCCTTCCGTTCCGCGCGCGAGATAGACGTGCGGGCGCTTGTCCGCCGGAATGTCGGCGATGGTTTTGTCGACGCGTGCGAGGATGCTCTCGGCGGCGCGCGCCAGTGTCTCGCCGCGCTCCTTGACGCCGAGAATATCGGCGAGCAACCGCAGCGCAGTGGGCGTGTTCTCGAAATGCCCGTCGATCAGCAGATACGGAATCCCGGTCTGCGCCTGCACACGGTCGGCGAGCGAACGATAGGTGTCGTTGATGGTGCCGTAGTCGATAATGATGTCGGGCTTGGCCGCAAGCAGGCGCTCGAGATTGAGCGTGTCGCCCCGTCCGGTGAGGCGGCCGAGTTCGGGCAGCGTGCGCGTGGCCGGCAGGAGATACGGCTTCTCGGCCTCGCGCGGGGCGCGAACCCAGCCGATCATGTCCTGCGGCGCCAGCACGTAAAGCACGGTGGAGGCCGGCGGGCCGGCGGCGAACACCCGCGTGATGGTGTCGGGGACGTCGACCGTGCGGCCCGCCGAATCGGTAACCGTGCGTGCGGTTGCCGGCGCGGCCTGCCATGCCGACAACGCGACAAGCAGACCAATGAAAGTGCCAAGGGCGCGGCGGCGGCCGGCGTTCGTCATCGAGATTCCTGGACTGTCCTGCGAATGTTCATTGGCTGACGTTATATGCCAAAAAACACGACGAGTCAGCGAGCCCGGTGCGGCGCCTTGGCGCGTGGACGGCAGCACTGCCCACGCGTTGCGGCATCATTTATCGAGTTTGTACATCTTCGCCTTTTCCAACTTGTAGGACCAGGGAAGACCGGCATTCTTCCAGCCGTTCACAGCGCGGCGTCCGGCGTTCGGGCCGTCCTTGGCCAGATCACCCTCGAAACCATCGACCACCGTATAGACGTGTTTGTAGCCAGCCTCGGCAAGCAGGTTGGCACCTGCGGCGCTGCGATCGCCGGAGCGGCAGATCAGCACGACGTTGCTGTCGGGCGTCAGTCCCTTGGCGGTCAGACGCCGCCGCACCTCCGGCACGAAGTCCGGATTGAGTTCGAGCTTGAGCGTGTTCTTCTCGGCATCCCAGATCGGGAATTCCGGCTCAACCACATACGGTACGTTGGCATCCGCGGGAGTCGGCATGCCGACGAACGCGACTTCGGCGGGCGTGCGCACATCGAGGAACAGCGTGGCCGCCGGATTTTTCGCGACAAATTTCGCGGCTTCCTCGGCCGACAGATATTGCCCGAGCTTGGTCTGCTTGATTTTCGGGACAGTGGCGGCATCGATGGCGTGGGCGACCGGTGCGGCAAGGCCGAGCGCGAGACAGAAGGCAGGATAGAGAATGAGATGCTTCATGGCGTCCTCCGGATGGCCGTGCGGCTGAACCACGAAGGCGGCACGCTCTCCCGGGGATACCCGCGGGGTGTGCAACCTCGGTGGACACATTCCAGAGGCAGTTCATTCACGTATTCATTTATGATAATTTGTTAGCAGCAAGCGGGCGGCGTCGCAATCGGGGTTTGGACAGAATCACGGATCTGTCACTGCGTTGCATCGGACCGATTGTCGGTGGAATGCCATGCGTGTTCGCGGATGACACCTGTCTTTCGTCGCCTTGTCCGGCGGAGGTCCGCGCGGGATGATCCGACAGCGAGATCAGCGAGGCCGACGAAATCAGATGCGCGACTTTGAGACACCCGGCCGCTCGCTGGCCATTGGCCGCAAGGGCATGGCGGCAACCTCGCATCCGGCTTCGACCCTGACTGCGATCGAGATCCTGAAGGCGGGCGGCAATGCGATGGATGCCGCGATTGCGGCCTGCGCGGTGCAATGCGTGGTCGAAGCCGGCTCGACCGGAATCGGCGGCGATTGTTTTGCCTTGTATTCGCGCGGCGGCTCCGCCGACATCCTCGCCTATAACGGCTCCGGCCGCGCGCCCGCCGCCGCGACCTGCGAGTGGTATCAGCGCGAAGGCATTGCCACGATCGAGCGGCAGTCGCCGCACGCGGTGACGGTGCCCGGCGCGATCGAGGCATGGGCAAGGCTCAACCGCGATCATGGGCGCGTGCCGCTGTCCGAACTGCTGGCACCTGCTGTCGAACTTGCCCGCAACGGATATCCGGTGACGCCGCGTGTCGCCTACGACATCGGCAAGCAACGAAATCTGCTGAAGGCTGATCCATCAACACGACGCATCTTTCTGGCCGAGGACGAGGCACCTGCGGTCGGCGCGCTGCAATTCCAGCGCGAACTGGCGGATACGCTGGAGGCGATCGGGCGCGAGGGGCCGGATGCGTTCTATCGCGGCGAGGCCGCCGCCGATATGGTGACCTTCCTGCGCAGCCATGGCGGTCTGCACACGCGCGAGGATTTCGCCGCCACGGCAGGAGAATATGTCACGCCGATCACGACGCAGTTTCGTGGCCGCACGGTCTACGAGTGCCCGCCGAACGGACAGGGCGTGGTCGCGCTGATGATCCTCAACATCCTGTCGCGCTTTACGCCCAAGCCGGACCCGCTCGATATCGACAATCTGCATATCGCCATTGAAGCGACGCGACTGGCTTATGCGGTGCGCGATGCTTATGTCGCCGATACCGCAACCTGCGAGGTGCCGGTGGATTATCTGTTATCGGATCAACTGGCCGATCGCCTTGCGGCGCAGATCGATCTCAGTCGCGCGATCGACAAACTGCCGGAGCATGAAGGCGTTGAGCACCGCGACACGGTTTACATCGCGGTGGTGGATGAAGAGCGCAACGCCGTGAGCTTCATCAACTCCCTGTTCCATCCTTATGGCGCGGGATTGATGGCGCCGCGTTCGGGCGTCTTGTTTCATAATCGCGGGCAGGGGTTTACTATCAAGACGGGTCATCCCAACACGATTGCGCCCGGTAAGCGGCCGATGCATACGATCATTCCGGGCATGGTGGTCGAGGGAGGGCGGGTGTGTTTGACCTTCGGCGTCATGGGCGGACAGTATCAGGCAATGGGACACGCCGATTTTCTCTCGAAGCTGTTCGACTACGGTCTCGATCTGCAGAGCGCGATGGACCTGCCACGGCTGTTTCCGCTGCCGGGCACGACCAGGGTCGAGATGGAAACGTTGCTTCGCGCGCGCGTCACCGATGAATTGACGCGCCGCGGATTTAATGTTCAGCCACCGGAGCGCCCGATCGGCGGCGCGCAGGCGGTCTGGATTGATTGGGACAGGGGTACGCTGCTTGGCGGCTCCGATCATCGCAAGGATGGATGCGCGCTGGGCTATTGACCGGCGCGTAGGGCTAACCAGGAAGGCGACGTGAATGACGAAATACTCCGACACGCAACTCTATATTGACGGGCAGTGGCGCGACGGCAGCGAGAAGCGGATTCCGGTGCTCAATCCGGCGACCGGAGAGACCATCGGCACGCTGGCGCATGCCGGACGCAAGGATCTCGACGATGCACTCGGCGCGGCCGACCGCTCCTTCCAGAAATGGAGGAAGACGAGCGCCATGGAGCGATCGCAGATCATGCGTCGCGCCGCCGCGCTGATCCGCGAGCGCGCCGATGCCATCGCCACCGCAATGACGATGGAGCAAGGCAAGGTGTTTGCTGAGGCGCGGATCGAAACGCTGGGCGGCGCCGACACCATCGACTGGTTCGCGGAGGAAGCGCGCCGCACCTACGGACGGATCGTGCCGGCCCGCGCGTCGAACATCACACAGCTTGTGTTCAAGGAGCCGGTCGGTCCGGTGGCAGCCTTCACGCCGTGGAATTTTCCGATCAACCAGGCGGTGCGCAAGGTGTCGGCCGCGCTGGCGGCGGGCTGCACCGTGATTCTCAAGGGACCAGAGGAGACGCCGGCAAGCTGCGCCGCTTTGGTGCAGGCCTATGCCGATGCCGGTGTGCCCGCCGGTGTGGTGAATCTTGTGTTCGGCGTGCCGTCCGAGGTGTCGTCCTATCTGATCCCGCATCCGGTGATCAAAAAGATCTCGTTCACGGGCTCCACGGCGGTCGGCAAGCAGCTCGCGGCGCTCGCCGGCAGTCACATGAAGCGCGTCACCATGGAGCTTGGTGGTCATGCGCCGGCGGTCGTGTTCGGAGATGCCGATATCGGCCTCGCGGTGAAGCTGCTGGCAGGCGCCAAATTCCGCAATGCCGGTCAGGTCTGCATCGCGCCGACGCGGTTCATTGTCCATGACAGCATCTATGATCGCTTCGTCGACGATTTCGTTGCCACGGCCGAGAAGATCAAGGTTGGCGACGGCCTGTCCGACGGCGTCAGGATGGGGCCGCTTGCCAACAGCCGCCGCGTCGAGGCGATGGAGACGCTGACCGCCGACGCCACCGCGAAGGGCGCGAAGCTGCGCACCGGTGGTGAGCGCATCGGCAATCGCGGCAACTTCTTCAAGCCGACTGTACTGACCGACGTGCCGCTTAACGCGCGGATGATGAACGAGGAGCCGTTCGGCCCGGTTGCGGCGATCAATCGCTTCAGCGACTACGACAGCGCGGTGAAGGAAGCCAACCGGCTGCCTTACGGCCTTGCGTCCTACGCCTACACCAAGTCAGCCAAGACCATCTCCGATCTCGGCCGCGACATCGAAAGCGGCATGCTGTCGGTGAACCATCACGGGCTTGGCCTGCCGGAAGTGCCGTTCGGCGGTATCAAGGATTCCGGTTATGGCTCGGAAGGTGGCAGCGAGGCGGTCGAAGCCTATCTCAACACCAAGGTGGTGTCGCAGGCGGTCTGAGGGCCATCGGCAGAACAGTTTGCGCCGCGCCGGCGATGTCGGCGCGGCGTTTCATTTATGCCAGCAGCCAGCGGATCGAACGTGGCGCGATTGTCAGCGTGACCGGCTGGTCGAGGTCGTAGAGCTTGTCGCCAGCACGGAACGGCGCATCGACTGCAACTTCCGTCGCGCCGACGCTCACTCCATAGCGCACGCTGGAGCCGAGGAATTCGCGGAAGCTGACCCGGCCCGGCACGCCATCCCCGCCTTCTCTGATCGCGACATCCTGCGGTCGGAACACCATACGCGCGCCGTCCATGACCTGCGCATCGGCGGTGATCGGAATTTTCACACCATTCTCGGTCTCGAACACACGGTTCTCGCCGCTGCCAACGGCGCGGCCGGCGACGATATTGGCGGTGCCGAGGAAGTTCGCCACGAACAGATTGGCCGGTGCTTCATACAATGCTGCCGGCGTTCCGACCTGCTGCACGTCGCCTGCGTTCATCACCGCGACGCGATCACAGATGGTGTTGGCTTCCTCCTGGTCGTGGGTGACGAGGATGGTGGTGAGGCCGAGCCGCTGCTGCAGTTCGCGCAGTTCGCGCCGGACCTGCACGCGCAGCTTGGCGTCGAGGTTGGAGAGCGGCTCGTCGAGCAGCAGAATCTTCGGTTCGATGGCGATGGTGCGGGCGAGCGCGACGCGCTGCTGCTGGCCGCCGGAGAGTTGCGAGGGCCGCCGGTCAGCAAGATGCTTCAGGCCGACCAGATCGAGCGCGGCCTCGACGCGGCGGGCAACATCGGCCTTGGGCACACGGCGTTCCTCGAGCCCGAAGGCGACATTGCGCGCCACGCTCATGTGCGGCCACAGCGCGTAGGACTGGAACACCATGCCGACATCGCGCTTCCATGGCGGCAGACGTGAAATCTCCTCGCCGCCGACCATGACGCGACCCTTGTCCGCCTGCACGAAGCCGGCGATCAGGCGCAGCAGCGTGGTCTTGCCGCAGCCGGACGGGCCGAGCAGAGCGAAAAACTCGCCCGGCTTGATGTCGAGATTGATGTTGTTCAGGACCTTGAGGTCGCCATAGGAGACGTCAACGCCCTCGATGCGCAGGCCGATCGCCTCGATCGCAAGATCGGTGGAGGAGGGGTCGGCGGTTGCTGCCTCGGCCATCATGGTTGTCCTGTTTTGATCCGGCGGTCACGCTCGATCAGGAATTGCGAAAGAACGGTGCAGGCGGCGACGATCAGCACGGCAATGATGCCGAGCGCCGCGCCCGGTCCACGTCCGGCCGGCGACTGCATGAAGACGTAGAGGCCGTAGGCCAGCGGCGCGTCAGCGTTGGCCTGCACCAGCATCAAAGTGGCGGAGAGTTCGACCGCGGCGGTGGCGAAGGAGGTGACGAAGCCCGCGACGATGCCGCCGGTCATCAGCGGAATGACGATGCGGCGCACGGTGCGCAGCTTGGTGGCGCCGAGATTCTCCGCCGCTTCCTCCAGCGAGACCGAGATCTGCTGGAGCGCGGCGTAGCAGGCGCGCAGCGCGTAGGGCAGGCGGCGGATCGCCAGCGCCAGCACGATCATGATCCACAGCGAGGCGACCGAGGTGCCGTCCCAGAGCTGCACGCCGTAATAGGCGCGCAGATAGCCGATGCCGAGTACCACGCCGGGAATCGCAAGCGCCGCCGAAGCCATCCAGTCGAGCCAGGTGCGGCCGGGGAGCTTGGTGCGCAGCACGAGATAGGCGATCGCGGTGCCGACCACGACATCGATCAGACCCGCCATCGAGGCGTAGATCAGCGTGTTCTTGATGTAGACCGAGCTTTCGCCGAACACGCGGGCGTAATGCGCGGTGGTGAAGGCATCGGGCAGCGGCGAGAACGACCAGATCGTCGCGAAGGACAAGAGCGTCAGGCCGATATGCGGTGCCAGCACCAGCAGCAGGACCAGCGCCACCACGATATAGGAGATCACCGCTTCCCACGGCCGCAGGTTGCGCTTGGTCAGCCCGCCGCCGCCGCGCTGCACGGTGGCATAGTCGGTGCCGCGCGTGGCGAAGGACGACAGCCACATCGCCGCCACCGAGGTGACGATCAGCACCACGGAAATGACGTAGCCCATCGGATCGGAAATGCCGATCGAGGTGACGCGCAGATAGGCCTGCGGCGCGAGCATGTCCTTGACGTTGAGTAGAAGGGGCGTTGCGAGATCGTCGAACACCTTGACGAACACCAGCGAGGCGCCGGCGACATAGCCCGGCATCGCCAGCGGAAACACGATGCGGCGGAACAGCCGAAAGCCGGACGAGCCGAGGTTCTGCGCGGCCTCCTCCATCGCGCGATCGACATTGCGCAGCGCCGCCGACAGGTTGATCAGGATGAAGGGGAAGTAGTGGATCGACTGCACGAAGATGACGCCGTTCAGCCCTTCCATGAACGGGATCTTGAAGCCGAACCAGTCATCTAGCAGCAGATTGACTGTGCCGTTGCGGCCGAACAGCAGTTGCATCGCCACCGCACCGACGAAAGGCGGCATGATCAGCGGCAGGAATCCGAGAATCTGGATCACACCGGAGCCGGCGAAGACAAAGCGCGTGGTGATGTAGGCGAGCGGCAGCGCCAGCAACGAGGCGCAGACCACCGCCATCGCCGAAGCATAAAGTGAATTCCAGAACGAGCGCACGAACAGGTCGGTCTGCGCGAAGTCGAGGAAGTTCACCAGCGTGAAGGCGCCTGAGCCCTTTTCGGTGAAGGCGACGAAGATCACCGTCGTCACCGGCCAGATCAGGAACAGCATCAGGAACACGACGATGCATGCGGCGAGGCTGACCTCGCCCCATTTCACCGTGCGTACCGCGCGCGCGGAGAGGGTCATGCTCATCGGTCGATGCTTGTGTTCAGCACGACGATCGGCATGCGGCGCTTACTTGGCAAGCTTCAGGGCCTCGTCGGCCTTGGCCCTGGCCTGAGCGTAATGCTCCTTGGCGAAGGCGGCCCATTGCTGTTCGAGCTCGGCCTGCCGCGCGCCCTTTTCCTTCTTCTTGCCGCCGCTGAACGCGCCGGTGATCTCGCCGGATGCGGCCTGCTGCTCGGAGAGCGGCATCGCCGCGACCAGCGCGCGCGCCTCATCGAGCAGCTTGCGGGCCTGGGCATTGTCCTTCTTGGCCAGCGCGGTCTCGACTGCCTCGATCGACTTGGTCGCGGCCTTGAGGTCGCCGAGCTGGAAGGTGACGATCTGGTCATATAGCGCATCGACCACGTTGGTGCGCGCCTCGGAGGTCTTGACGTCGAACTTGATCATCGAGTTGAGGCGCGGGTCCTTGAAGGGATTGGGATAGTCCTTCGGTGCTTTCTCGTAGGCCGCCGGGTTGACCGGCAGGCGGCGCACGCCCGGCTCGAACAGGATGGTCTGGCCCGCCGGCGACAGCAGGAATTCGATGAAGGCTTCGGCACCCGCTTTGTTCGGTGCATTGGCGACGATGCCGACATTCGCCGGCACGATGGTGGTGACCGAGGGATAGACGAACTTCACCGGGAAACCGGAGGCCTGCGAGGTGAAAGCGAAGAAGTCGATGACGATGCCATAGCCGACCTGTCCGGAATTGACCGCTTCCGGCACGCCGAAAGAACGTTCGGTGACTTCGCGGAAATTGCCCGACACCGCCTTCAGCGTGCCCCAGCCTTTATCCCAGCCCTCGCCTTGCAGGATGGTCTCGATGGTGAGGTGCGTGGTGCCGGAGCGCGAGGGCGCCGCCATCGAGACATGGTCGAAATAAGCGGGGCCTGCGAGATCCTGCCATTCCTTCGGCTCGGGCAGCTTGTTGGCCTTCACGTAGCGCTCGTTCCACATGATGCCGTAGCCCGAGGCGGCAAAGCCGAAATAGAAGCCTTCGGGATCATTGATCGGGAATTGTCCGATCTTGTCGGGAATGCCGGTCGCCTTCGGCTTGTAGGCCTGCAACAGCGACTTGCCCTTCAGCGCCTCGAAAGCGTCGGGCGCGGACGCCCAGAAGATATCGACCTGGTTGTTGGACTTGGTTTCTTCCAGATATTTGACGCCGGCATTGGTGTTCCGGTTCTGTACGTCCAGCGTCACGCCGGGATGCGCGGCCTCGAAAGCCTTCTTGATCGGGTCGGTGAGGTCCTTGGAATAGGACGTCACCACGCTGACCTTTCCTGTCGGCGCCTGCGCCGAGGCGGGCGACAAAGCGGCGAACAGAACAAGCGCAGCGAGGGCCTGGGACACTTGGCGCAACATCGACGATCCTCCCGAAAAATCTTGCCGCGGGGTTTTTAGTCACCCCGCTTGATAAACTCATGACAGTCCATCGTGGCAAAATCTGCCGAAAGTGCAAGGGCATCCGACGGCGATGCCTTGCTCTGATCAATCGCATCCCATTCAATGGTTTATGAGTCAGGGCGCGTGCGCTGCCCTCGGCATTGGCCGGTCACCGAAGTCGATGGTGGAGCGTTGCAGGATGCGCCCTGTCTCGTCGATGCTGAGCCGGACGCGGCGGCTCTTGTAGAAGAAGCTGAGGCGAAACTGACCGGCGTGCTCGTCGAGGCCGCGCTCGCAGACGCTGGTGATGGCTGCCGAGCGCATCAGGTCGGGCACCTCGGCGGGCGCGATCTTGAGCAGATCGCCGATCACCGCGGCATCGACATGGAAGGTATCGCCCTCGATCTCGATCGGGGCAGTCGGGCCGGGCTGTGCCGGCGATCTTGCCGATGAACATGCGTGCGACATGGACTGGCCTCCATATGTCTGCGAACTTTGCGGGTTGCAGGATCGCTCATAAAGATATATTTATTATACATCTTATTTTCAATCCAGGAAGTCGGAAGATGGAATGTCGGTCGTTCGGGCGAGTTTCGATTGTCGGCCTGTTCGCCATGTCCCGGTAGCCCGATCTGTTGATCGGCGTTGGATGCCTTGCTGTCCCGGTGAAGTTTGTTGCGCCGAGCCTGAAGGCAGGCGAGGCGCTTGACGTCAGCCGGCGCACTTTTGCTGCGTTCAACAAACTGGAATGGTTTTGCGCAGTGGTGCTGCTTGCGATCTGTGCAGGATGGCGCGTGCTGCTGCTGCACCCAGGTATCTGCATGCAAACGGGCCAGCGTCCGGTTCCGCCGGATCGGGACTGGGGATGTCTGTCGCCGTGTGTTTGTCTCGATTGGACAATAGTGATATTGCAGGTTCAACCGTTGCTTGCAAAGATATCTATTGAGAGTATCTTTAGAGCTGGCGAGCATGATGGTGATCCGCTGGAGTTAACTCGACCCGAACGGTCCGCCACTTTTTAAACTTCACCGACTTGAATTCATCGGACTCAGCAATGCGATTGACGAATTTTTCCGACTTTGCCCTCCGCATTCTGATGTACGCAGCGGCACAGGATGAGCGTCTGATCACGATCGAGGAGACCGCGGAACTCTACGGGATTTCCCGCGCTCATTTGATGAAGGTCGCCAACCAGCTCACCCGCGCGGGCTATCTCACCGCGGTGCGCGGCCGCTCCGGCGGCCTGAAGCTGGCCAAGCGCCCCAACAAGATTCGTCTGGGCGACGTGGTTCGCGCCACTGAGCCGGATTTCGCGCTGGTGGAATGTTTCGGAGCCAACAATAACTGTCTGATCACGCCGCGCTGCCGTTTGCGCGGCGCGCTGAAGGAAGCGCTTGGCGCCTTCGTGGCGACGCTCGACCGCTACACTCTGGCCGATCTGCTGCTCAGTCCGAAGGACTTTGGAATCCGGCCTGCGGCCTGACCCGTCACGCTATCTGACCATCTGACACCCGTTCCACGGGTGCTGAATTGCGCCCTCAGGCATATCCGTCCATCCCTTTACTTTTGTGCTCGCATCGTCCTGC
Source organism: uncultured Afipia sp. (assembly GCA_964384815.1). Taxonomy (GTDB): domain Bacteria; phylum Pseudomonadota; class Alphaproteobacteria; order Rhizobiales; family Xanthobacteraceae; genus Afipia. The sequence goes on from CAYLLZ010000002.1 coordinate 115,710, forward strand.
AAGGCGGCGTTGCACTGCGCCGGCGGCTTTCCTTCGGGATGTCCTTTAATATGACTTTGTAGTATTTCTTATTTATAATATCCGAGCCGGAATTGACCGGGATCAATCCGGAACAGGCGTAAACGGAAAGAATTCCATGCTGGACACCGTCGGCAATCGGAAGCGTGTGATCGGCGTGCGCAACATCGGGCAGACTCACCGCCAAATGGCGATCGTCCCGGTTGTTCGGGAGATTGCATCATGAATAACAACAACGCCTCGCAGGGGGCAGCGCCGCATTATCCGGCCTTTCTGTCTTACGGCTTCCGGCCGTTTTTCCTGCTCGGCGCGATCTATGCCGGTCTCACCATCATGGTGTGGCTGCCGGTGTTCTACGGCGAGCTCAGTTTGCACACCGCCTTCGCGCCGCGCGACTGGCACATCCACGAAATGCTCTATGGCTACCTGCCGGCGATTATCGCCGGCTTTCTGTTCACCGCGATTCCGAACTGGACCGGCCGTGCACCGATCAAGGACAGCCCGCTGCTGGCCATGGTCCTGCTCTGGATCGCCGGCCGTTTCGCCGTCACGCTGTCGATCGATACCGGTTGGCTCGCCGCGATGATCGTGGACTGCAGTTTCCTGGCCATGCTGATCGCCCTTGCCGCGCGCGAGGTCTGCGCCAGCGGCAACTGGCGCAATCTCAAGGTGATCGTTGTGGTGGGCTTTCTGCTGGCCGGCAATGTCGCCTTCCACCTCGAAACGCATCTTGAAGGCGCGGCCGATTACAGCATCCGGCTCGGCATCGCCGTCATCGTCTTTCTCCTTTCGCTGATCGCCGGCCGCATCATTCCGGCGTTCACCCGCAACTGGCTGACGCGCGAGAATCCGGGGCGCCTGCCGGCGCAGTTCGCGCTGTTCGACCTGACCACGCTTCTGCTCACCGTCGTTGCGCTTGTTCTCTGGATCGCGATCCCGGCAAGTCACATCACCGGCGCGGCGCTGCTTTTAGTGGGTGTCTTGCATGCGATCCGCATGGGGCGTTGGGCCGGCGACCGCGTCCTGCGTGACCGCCTGCTGCTGATTCTCCATGTTGGTTATGCCTTCCTGCCGCTCGGCTTCCTGCTGGCCGGTGCCGGCGCCTTTGGTCTGGTTCCGGCAAGTGGTGGCGCCCATGCCTGGATGGTCGGCGGCGCCGGCGTCATGACGCTCGCCGTGATGACGCGCGCGAGTCTCGGCCATACCGGACGGCCGCTGAAGGCCTCGCATGCCATCGAGGCGATCTATGCTGCGGTGGTGGTAGCGGCACTGGCCCGCATTTGTGCCGCTGTCCATCCGGCCTGGAGCGAGCACCTGCTGCATATCGCGGCACTCGCCTGGGTAGTCGCATTCTTCGGCTTTGGAGCGGTGTTCGGTCCGATGCTGCTCGGCGAGCCGAAGCGGAAGGAATCGGCGGTGCAGGCGCGCGCCAACTAAGGCACGGTATCGCCGCGGCTGTTATCCGGTGAGGATCTTCGAGACGCAGAGCAGCACGACCAGCGTCATAAACAGAAGGTCCATATAGGCCTTCAATTCGCCCTGATGACGCAGGGTTGCGACCTCCCGAACCGACTTCTTGCGGATCTGGCTTTCGGTCGGGCTTGCGATGTTGATGCTGCGGACCTCGCTCTCCAGCCGCTCGATCTTCTGGAAAAAGAAAAACATCCGCAGCGTGGAGATGATCCGCATGGTGCAATAAAGCAGCACCAGAAAGGCGATCACCGTGCGTTCGTTATATTTGGTCAGATAATTCAGCGACAGATAGACCAGCGCGAGAAACGCGAAGTTCGAGGCAAAACGGTAGAGATAGCCGAGGATAACCAAGCCGGATCCTTTCGGGCCTCAAGGACCTCACCGCAAGATCGGCGCGGAGAATCCGCGCGACATCGATTGCATTCCGACTCGAACCAAATACGAAGCCAGCCGGATCGCGGTGTTCCGATCGTGCCGGGTCAGGATCGTCTATCGCATGATCCTCGCGACGAACCATTGTGGTGGCGCAAGTCCGTAATGCGAAACCACCCAAATACCGTCGCAAACTTGCCGTGATTCCCGATCCGCGACAAGAACAGACCATCCCGCACTGCAATGATGTCGCGTTTGTCGCAGATTGCCTGCGGCTTCGCCCTCGCAGTTTTGATTTGGATTTGCCCCACATTGAGACCAACGTCCCGGCCCAAGGGCGATGTGCGCCCGCAACAGGCGATATGCGCCTGGCAATATGACGGGGAAGTGCGATGGCAAACCTCACGATCAACGGCAAGACCTATGAGATCGACGCCGAGATGGACACACCTTTGTTATGGGCGATCCGGGAAAACGCCGGGCTGACCGGCACCAAATATGGCTGCGGCATTGCACAATGCGGCGCCTGCACCGTTCTGATCGACGGCGCGGCGACACGCTCCTGCAGCATCCAGCTCGGCGATGCGGTCGGCAAAGAGATCACCACCATCGAGGGTCTTGCGACAGGTGACAGGCTGACCAGGGTCCAGCAAGCCTGGGTCGATCACGATGTCCCGCAATGCGGCTATTGCCAGAGCGGCATGATCATGGCGGTGACGGCGCTGCTCACCGAAAAGCCGAAGCCGACCGATCAGGACATCGACGAGGCCATCACCAATATCTGTCGCTGCGGCACCTTCCAGCAGGTGCGCGAAGCGATCCATGCCGCCGCGAACGCGTGAGGAGGGCGCCATGACCCAAGCCATGTTCAAAGCCGCCACGCCTATTTCACTCACCCGCCGCCGCTTCGTTGTCGGCTCCGCCGCATTCGGGGGCGGTCTTGCGCTCGGTCTCGATCTGCCGTTCGGGTCGCGTGGCGCACAGGCCATCGAAGGTGCCCCCGAGGTCAATGCGTGGGTGGTGATCCGCCCCGACGATACCGTGGTGATTCGTATTGCCCGCTCCGAGATGGGGCAGGGCACGCTGACCGGGCTTGCCCAACTCGTCGCCGAGGAGTTGCAATGCGACTGGTCGAAGGTGACCACGGAATATCCGACGCCCGGCCAGAACGTCGCGCGCAAGCGCGTCTGGGGTGATTTCTCGACTGGCGGCAGCCGTGGCATCCGCACCTCGCATGAATATGTGCGCAAGGGCGGCGCGGCGGCGCGCATGATGCTCGTTCAGGCGGCGGCCAATGAATGGAAGGTACCGCCTGCCGAGTGCCGCGCGGCCAATAGTGTGATTACCCATACGCCGAGCGGTCGCACTGTGACTTTCGGCAAGGTGGCGGATGCCGCGGGCCGGCTGACGCCGCCGACCGAGATCACGCTGAAGGACCCGAAGGACTGGACCATCGCCGGCAAAGGCGTGAAGCGTCTCGACACCGTCGACAAGACCACCGGCAAGATGATCTACGGCGCCGACGTCAAGCTGCCGGGCATGCTGAACGCTGCGATCAAGGATTGCCCGGTGTTTGGCGGCAAGCTCAAGAGCTTCGACGAAGCCAAGATCGCCAACATGAAGGGCGTCAAGAAGGTCGTGCGTGTCGGCGACAGCGCGGTCGCCGTGGTGGCCGACACCTGGTGGCACGCCAAGACCGCGCTCGATGCGTTGCCGATTGTCTGGGACGAAGGCGAGAACGCCAAGGTCTCGAGCGAGTCGATTGCCAAGTGGCTTGCCGAAGGGCTCGATCAGGCGCAGCCGGCCTTCGTCGGCAACAAGAAAGGCGACGTGAAGGCCGCGATCGGTGGCGCTGCGAAAGTCGTCGAGGCGACCTACGCATATCCCTATCAGAACCACGCCGCCATGGAGCCGCTCAACGCCACCGTGCTCTACACGCCGGAGAAATGCGAGGTGTGGACCGGCACGCAGAACGGCGAGGCGGCATTCGCCGCCGCTGTCGAAGTCTCGGGCCTGCCGGCGGACAAATGCGAGGTGCACAAAGTGATGCTCGGTGGCGGCTTCGGCCGGCGCGGCATGACCGATTATGTGCGGCAGGCGGTGATGGTGGCCAGGGAAATGCCGGGCACCCCGGTCAAGCTGCTATGGTCACGCGAGGAAGACATGCTGCACGGCAAGTATCATCCGATCACCCAGTGCTGGATGGTCGGCGCGCTCGATGCCGGCAACAATCTCGTCGGGCTGCAGATGCGGATCTCCGGCCAGTCGATTCTCGCCAGCGTGCGCCAGCAGGCGATGGTCAATGGCATGGACCCGGTGACCTTCCAGGGCCTCAACCCTTCGGGCGAGGCGGCCTTTGGATACGGTATTCCGAATCTGCAGATCGACCATGCGATGCGCAATCCGCATGTGCCGCCGGGCTTCTGGCGCGGCGTCAACGTCAATCACAACGCGATCTATGTCGAGTGCTTTATGGACGAACTGGCGCATGCGGCAGGGCAGGATCCGCTCGCCTTCCGGCGCAAGCTGATGACGGACTATCCGAAACATCTTGCTGTGCTCAACGCCGTTGCGGAAAAAATCGGCTGGGAAAAGCCCGCGCCGCAGAACGTTCATCGCGGCATCGCGCATTTCATGGGCTTCGGCAGCTACGTTGCGGCGGCCACCGAAATCACCGTGACGGACGGTAACAAGATCAAAATCCATCGGATCGCCGCCGCGACCGACCCTGGCATTGCAGTCAATCCGGCGCAGATCGAGCGGCAGGTGGCCGGCTCGTTTGTTTACGGATTGTCCGCGTTGTTCTATGGCGAATGTACTGTGAAGAATGGCCGCATTGAACAGGAGAACTTCGATTCCTACAATTCGATGCGGATCAGCGAGATGCCGAAAGTGGAAACCATCGTGATGCCGAGCGGAGGGTTCTGGGGCGGTGTCGGAGAGCCGACGATCTGTGTCGCCGCGCCTGCCGTGCTCAACGCCTATTTTGCCGCGACCGGCAAACGCATTCGTTCGGTGCCGTTGAAGAACCACGACATTGTTTTTGCTTAAGCGATGACGGCGGCTGCAAGGCCGCCGTCTTTTCATCAAGGGGGTCATAATGCGATTTGCACTTTCTCTTGCAGCGGCAGCGGCGATGTGGGCGATGCCCGCGCTCGCGGCATCAGAACCGCCACCCGGCGCCACCGCGTGCTCGGGCTGCCATTCGACGCTGGTGCTTGCATCCCCCGTCGTGCCACGGTTGTTCGGCCGCGATGCGGCCGACATCATGAGCGCGATGGCCGCGTTCCGCGACGGCTCGCGGTCCTCGACCGTGATGAACCGCATCGCCAAGGGATTCACCGACGATGAACTGCGCCCGATCGCGGCGTGGCTCGCGGCGCAGAAGTGAGGGGGATGAGCATGAGCAAGCATCGCATTTCGCGGCGCGGTTTCGTGGCTGGCGGCGTCGCCGCGGCAGCCTCCTTCACCTTTCCGTTGCCGGCATTCGCACAGGCTGCGCCACGCGTTGTCGTGATCGGTGGCGGCTTCGGCGGCGCCAGCGCCGCGCGGGCGCTTCACCGGAGCAATCCGAAGTTCGACATCACGCTGGTTGAGCAGAATCCGATGTTCACCGCGTGCCCGTTCTCGAACGTGGTGATTGCGGGCGGCCGCAAGATCGAAGCGCAGCAGTTCGACTACAAGAAGATCGCCGCCGAGGGCATCACCATCGCTGCGCAGAGTGCGGTGAAGGTCGATCCGCAGGCCCGCACCGTCGGGCTCGCCGATGGCAAGACGCTGCCTTATGACCGCCTGATCCTGTCGCCCGGCATCGATTTCCGTTTCGACGCTCTCCCGGGCTATGACGAGGCCGCAACCGCGAAGATGCCGCATGCCTACAAGGCCGGCGAGCAGACGCTGCTGCTCAGCCGCCAGCTTCAGGCGATGGAAGATGGCGGCGTGTTCGTGATGTCGGTGCCGGCCAATCCGTTCCGCTGCCCGCCCGGTCCTTACGAGCGCGCCAGCCTGATCGCCTATTACTTCAAGACCCAGAAGCCGCGCTCTAAGGTGGTGATCCTCGACGCGAAGGACACTTTCTCCAAGCAGAAGCTGTTCCAGCAGGCGTGGGAGACGCTCTATCCCGGCGTGATCGAATGGGTCTCGCAATCCAAGGGCGGGCAGGTGGTGTCGGTCGATCCGTCCACCAACACGTTCGTCACTGACTTCAACAAGCACAAGGCGACGGTCGCCAACGTGATCCCGCCACAGCGCGCCGGGCGCATTGCGCAGATCGCCGGCGTCACCGACAATTCCGGCTGGTGCCCGATCGATCCGGTGACGTTCGAATCCAAGCTGGTGCCGAACATCCATATCGTCGGCGATGCCAGCATCGCAGGCGCGATGCCGAAATCGGCGTTCTCGGCCAACTCGCAGGCCAAGGCCTGTGCGCAGGCGGTGGCGACACTGATCGGTGGCGGCAAGCCGGAAACGCCGAAGCTGATCAACACCTGCTACAGCCTTGCCTCGCCCGATTACGGCTTCTCGGTGGCCGGCGTGTATACGCCGAAGAACGGGCTGTTTGCGGATATCGAGGGTGCGGGCGGCGTCAGCCCGATGGAGGTACCGCGCAGCTTCCGTGCCGACGAGGCGCGCTATGCCAATGCCTGGTTCGGCACCATCGCGGCCGAGGCCTTTGGCTAGCGGCTGGCGTTTCGCTCTGTTGCTGGCGGGAACGGCGCTGTTGGTCCCGCCGGCGGCGGCGCAGGATTTGCGTCCCTACCAAATTGTTGGCGATGAAATCCCGCAGTCGCTCACCGGGCAGCCGGGCGATCCGGAGCGCGGCCGCGCCATCGTGGTCGCGCGGGCGAACACATGTTTGTTATGTCACTCCGGACCGTTTGCGGAACAGCGCTTTCAGGGCGATCTTGCACCCAGCCTCGCGGGCACCGGCAGCCGCTGGACCGAAGGCGAATTGCGGCTGCGCATGGTCGATGCCTCGCGTCTCAATCCGGAAACAGTGATGCCTTCATTTTATCGGGTTGATGGCCTTGAACGGGTGGCGCAGGCTTGGTCCGGCAAGCCGATCCTGTCGGCGGAGCAGATCGAGGATGTGGTGGCTTATCTGAAGACACTGCGCGAGTGAGTTGATGGCTGACGGTCTAATTCCCACGCGCCGAACGTTCCTGACGCTGACCGGCGGTGCTGCGCTGCTGGGCGCGGTGCCGGTTGTCAGCGTGCGGCCGGTCCTTGCAACGCCTGCGATGCAGGATGCGGCGATCCGCGCCGTGGTCGGCGATCATCCGGTCCAGCCCGGCAAGGTGACGCTCGAGGTGCCGCCGCTGGTGGAGAACGGCAACACCGTCCCGATGAAGGTGTCGGTCGACAGCCCGATGACGGCGGCCGATCATGTGGTCGCGGTCTACGTGTTCAACGAGAAGAACCCGCAGCCCAATATCGGCAATTTCTTTCTCGGACCGCGCGCGGGACGCGCGCAAATCTCGACCCGGATCCGGCTTGCCGACAGCCAGCGCCTCACGGCGATTGCGAAGATGTCGGACGGCTCGTTCTGGTCCGCCACCGCTGATGTGGTGGTGACGCTCGCCGCCTGCACCGAGGAGGCGAGCTGATGGCATCGGTGCTGCTCAACGTTCCGGCCAAAGCGAAGCGCGGCGAGGTCATTGAGATCAAGGCGCTGGTCTCGCATATCATGGAGACCGGCTACCGCCACACCACAACCGGCGCCGTGATTCCGCGCGACATCATCACAGGCCTGACCTGCCGCTATAATGGCGTGGAGGTATTCCGCATGGAGATGTTTCCGGCGATCGCCGCCAATCCATTCGTCACCTTCTGCACCACCGCGCTCGAAAGCGGCACGTTCGATTTCCAATGGACCGGCGATCAGGGTTTTTCGCAAACGGCATCCGCCGCCATCACCGTCGAATGATGCGGCGTCTGCTTATCGCGCTTGCGCTGCTCGCAAGCGGGTGGGCGGCGATCGCATTGGCAGCCGAGATTCCGCAGGCCGAGCGCCGTTCCGGCGCGGCCTTCATGTCGGCCGACACGCTGGCGATGCAGAACGACGATACCGCCAATCCCGGCATGCTGACGGTGCTCGATGGCGAGGCCGTCTGGAATGCCAGAGCGGGCGTCGCTAATCGTTCCTGCGCCGACTGTCATGGCGAGGCGAAAGCGAGCATGCGCGGCGTTGCGGCGCGCTATCCAGCGTTCGACGAGACGCTCGGCCGCGCGGTCGATATCGAGCAGCGCGTCAATCTGTGCCGCATCCGGCACCAGCAGGCCACACCCTTGGCCTATGAAAGCCGCGATCTTCTGGCGCTGACTGCGCTGATCGGGCGGCAATCGCGTGGCATGCCAATCGCAAGCGGCGTCGATCCGCGTCTGCAGGAGACGATCCGGACAGGGCAAATGCTCTACATGCGCCGGCAAGGCCAGCTCAATCTGTCCTGTTCCAACTGCCACGATGACAACTGGGATCGCCATCTCGCTGGCGCCGCGATGACACAGGGCCATCCGACCGGCTATCCGCTGTATCGCCTGGAATGGCAGAGCGTCGGCTCGCTGCAGCGACGGCTGCGCAACTGCATGATCGGCACGCGTGCTCAGCCTTACGACAACGACGCGCCGGAGATGGTCGCGCTCGAATTGTATCTCATGGTGCGGGCGCGTGGCATGACGATGGAAACGCCCGCGGTACGTCCGTAGCGATGTTCACGATGACCAGCGATGCTGCTCTGCATCGTGCGTGATGCATCGCCAAATCCGTGAAAAACTTTCGCACAAATTTCATTTCGCGGAATCGGCGCGGAAATTTTCTGGAATAAGCGAATTGTCCATGTGTCTAATAGTCCTGCGGGAATATGTCCCAGGGAGAAGACCCATGATGAACAGACGCACTGTGCTCCAGGGCGGCGCTGCACTTCTGGCAAGCGGTGGCTTGCTTGGCGGATCGTCACTTTCGGCATTCGCGGAAAAGATGATCACGCTTCCGATCGGCAACGGCGAACGGCCGCTTGTCAAATATCCTCAGAAACGTCCGTTGATCGGATTGACCGAACGGCCCCCACAGCTGGAAACGCCGTTCTCGGTCTTCAACGAGAGCGTCATCACGCCCAACGATGCCTTCTTCGTTCGCTATCACCTCGCCGACATTCCGCTCAATATCGATCCGGACAAGTTCACCGTCGAGGTGAAGGGCAAGGTCGACAAGCCGCTGAAGCTGTCGCTCGCCGACATCAAGAAGATGCCGTCGATCGAGATCGTCGCGGTCAATCAGTGTTCGGGCAACAGCCGCGGTTTTTTCGATCCGCGCATCGCCGGCGGCCAGCTCGCCAACGGCGCGATGGGCAATGCGCGCTGGAAGGGCGTGCCGCTGAAAACTGTGCTCGACAAGGCCGGTGTCCAGCAGGGTGCGAAGCAGGTGGTGTTCGGCGGCATGGACGGTCCGGCGATGGACAAGACGCCAGACTTTGCCAAGGCGCTCGATCTCGATCATGCCCGCGATGGCGAAGTGATGCTGGCCTATTCGATGAACGAGCAGGATCTGCCGGTACTCAACGGCTTCCCGCTGCGCCTCGTGGTGCCCGGCTATTACGGCACCTACTGGGTCAAGCACCTCAACGAAATCACGGTCATCGACTCGGTCTACGACAATTTCTGGATGAAGACGGCGTACCGGATTCCGGACAATGACTGCAATTGCGTCGAGCCGGGCACGGCGCCGAAAGCTACCGTGCCGATCAACCGCTTCACCGTGCGCTCCTTCATCACCAGCGTGCAGAATGGCGCCAAGGTGAAGGTCGGCCGCCTGAAGCTGCGCGGCTTTGCCTTCGATGGCGGCACCGGCATCAAGGAAGTCGCGGTCTCGATCGATGACGGCAAGACTTGGCAACAGGCCAAGCTCGGCAAGGATCTCGGCAAGTACTCGTTCCGCGAGTGGACGCTGGCCGTGCGGCTGCCGGCGGGCAAGCACGACCTCAAGGTCCGCGCCACCAGCAATGGCGGCAAGGTGCAGCCGGACAAGCCGTTGTGGAATCCGGCGGGCTATCTGCGCAATGTCATCGAAACCACGACCGTGACCGCGGCATAAGAGGAGGACGGATCATGCAATATCGTTCGATGCGTTCCGCTCTTGTGGCCGGCGGCATTATCGCGGCGGCTGTGATGGCGATGGGCACTCTGCAGGCGAAGCCGGTCAACTACAAGCTGCCGCCGGAGGTGGCGAAGCTCAAGCCGGGTCCCAATCTCGACGTCGCGGTGGCCAATTGCAGCGGCTGCCATTCGGCGGATTACATCCAGACCCAACCACAAGGCCCGAAGTTCAAGAAGGACTTCTGGACCGCCGAGGTCAACAAGATGATCAAGGTGTATGGCGCCCCGATCGACGAGGCCGATGTCGGCAAGATCGTCGACTATCTGACCGCGACTTACTGAGTCGCACGCTCATTGTGGAATTACGATCGACCGGCGGGACCCATTTCCCGTCGGTCCTTGTCTTTGTGAGGGATGGTTTTTGATCGAAGCTGCTTCGGCCGCTCACTTCTTTTCCAGCATCAGGCGGCCCTTGTCACGAATCATCGTCTGGATGCCGTTGGCCAGCCGCGCCAGCAGCCAGGGCAATGTCACTTCAAGACGGACATAATCGTCGGCGACATCGAGCGTGCCGCTGGCCTGCTGCTTCATCGCGGTGACGCGAAAGGCGAGCCGGTCGCCGCTCCAGGTCTCCTCGTTGACCTGCAGCAGATGGTTGTATTGCTTGTTGACGGTGTCGAGTCCCGCTTTCATGCGACGAATCGCTTCGTCCTTGCCAAGACGGTGGGGAATCGAAACAACCAGCGGCTGGGTCACGGTGTCCTCATCTCAATGAGTGATCAAAATCGGGGTCTGCGAATCTCCGTGCCGCAACAATATGCTGCTCTGCGACAATGAAATTCCCCTGGTGATAGTTCCAAGGTATGGTCCTCAGTATCTTGTCATTAACCACCCCATGCAAATAATGGCCATCCGCGGGGGAAGGGAACCGATCGGGTGAATCGGCACAACGTCCGCTAGGCCGTCCGGCTTCAGCTCCCGGACGGCCTTTTCATATCCGGCGGTCTCTGCGCCTTTATTTCCGCCGTGCGCGAACCGCCACCGCCGGCAACTCGCTGAACATCTCTTCGAACGACCATCGGTCGCCGTCGAGCGTTGCCACCTCAATGGCAAAACCACTTACGTCGAGCGCGCCGTGCAAGGCACCTGCGGGCCAGACGCGGCCCTGATCGGTCAGCGGTGCCAGCCAGCGGCTGACGGCCACAATCACCGCATCGCGTTTATGGACGCGCGCGAATGCGAGGACATGGTTCCGATGCGGACCGTCAGTTTGCAACGGCAGATAGTCGCCATGGGTGAAGACCTGCGGGAGCGCATGACGTAGATCGAGCAACGCCTTGGTCCAGGCGAGCTTCAGGCGTCCATCCGGCCATGTCTCGATCAGGTGCTTCCAGTCCGGATCACGGGTTGCCGCCAGCGCCGCCTCGCGCGCTGCGAAATCGACCGGCCGTCTGTTGTCGGGATCGACCAGCGACAGATCCCAGAATTCGGTGCCCTGATAGAAGTCCGGCACGCCGGGCATTATCGCCTTGAGCGTCAGCTGGCTGAGCGAATTGAGCGCGCCGAGCAGAGCTGTGCGACAGGCAAACGGCGTGAACGAGGCGAGGAAATCGGCCGATCGTTTCGGATCGAGAATCCGCTCGATGAAGCCTGTGATGCCCCGTTCGTAATGCTCATAGGGATTGAGCCAGCTCGTTTCCAGCTTGGCCTCGCGTGCCGCCTTCAGCGCATAGGCTTTCATGCGTTCGACGAAGCTCTCGTCGGTGGTCTCCGGCCAGGCGCCGATCAATGCCTGATACAGCATATATTCAAAGGCAGGCGAGGGCGCGCGAATGCCGCGCCATGTGGTGATATGCGGCGCGTTCAGCGCCTTCCATCGCCCGACCAGGCTGGTCCACTCGCCGGCCAGTTCGGAGAGGGACAGAATCCGCGCGCGTGCATCCTCGGCGCGTTTGGTGTCGTGCGTCGTGGTGGATGTCATGCCGCCGGGGGATTGCCGGACGCGCGCCTTCATCATGTCGTGGAAGGCGGTAGCGGGCAGCGCGCCGGCCGAGGGATCGCCGCCGACTTCGTTCAATGCGAGCAACCGGTGGTAGCGATAGAAGGCGGTGTCCTCCAGCGACTTCGCCATCATCGGCCCGGTGAATTGCTGGACCTTGAAAGCGAAGCGGCGGATGCGCGGTCGGCCTGGCGCGCCGCGTGCCGCATTGGCAAGATCCAGAGTCAGCACGTCGCGCAGGAAATCGAACAGGCCTTCGTCGGCCTCGAACCATTCAGACCGCGCCCGTTCGATGGTCTGTTCGATCAGCTCCCGATCGCGGGCCGATGGCCCCCCAGTGGTGATGTAGGTCCGATAGACCGGGAAATGCAGCACATAGAGTTCGAGCGCGCGCCGCAGGCTGTCGGCAGAAAAGTCGCGCGTCGCGTAATGTCCGCTGGCGATCCGCGCCAGCAGGCGGGCCAGCACCGTGAACTCGCTCGCCAGCAGGGTTTCGAGCACGCGCCGCTTGGCGGCGAGCAGGACCGGCATAAAGTGCGGCGCGACATTGCTGGCCTGCCGCCAGGTCTCATCCAGCGCATCGAGCCCCTTGCCGTCGAGCAGAACGCGCGTGATGACGTTGAGCCATTCATAGCCGGTGGTGCCGTGCACCCCGGCGAGTTTTGGCAGGTCTTCGCCTTCGCCGAGAATCTTCTCGATCACGAGATAGAACGGCTGCCGGGTGAGGCCGCGCGCGTCGCGGATCAAGCGTTGCAGCCGCTGGCAGTATTGCGCCGGATCGCGCAGGCCGTCGATGTGGTCGAGCCGCAGTCCCTGCAGCTTCTGCTCGGCGATCAGGCGTTTCACCAGACGGTGGATGCCGGCGAAGGTCGTGGCGTCCTCGACGCGCAGGCCGGCGAGACTGTTGACGTCGAAGAAGCGGCGATAGTTGATCTCGCTGGTCGCCAGCCGCCAGTGACCGAGCCGGTAGTGCTGGCGCTCGAGCAGCCGATGCAGCGCCTGGGTCTGCGCGGGCCGTGCCTCGCCCGCGCGATAGGCTTCCAGCCCGCGGGTGATGATGTCGTCCGCGCCGGGAATGGCGGCGAGTGCCGCCTTGAGCGCTGGCGCTTCCTTGCGGTTTGGGTGGCGCGGGCCGGTGAAGAGGGCGGCAATATCCAGAATTTGCCGGCCTGTGGGCTCGTTTGCCGCGCCGGCTTCATTGACGACGACGCGCAGGATTTCGCTGTAGCGCTGCGGTGCGATCGGCAGGCGATGCTCGAAGTACCATGCGGAGAAGCTGCCCTCGCTTGCATCATAGCGCAGCACGATATCGCCATTGTCGAGCGCCGCGCCATAGGATGTGCCGAGGATCGGCAGCAGCACGCCGCCTTTCGCGCGATAGGGCAGCATGTCCCAGTCGATATCGAAGGAGGCGGCGTGCGGCGAGGCCTCGCCCCATTCCAGCACGTCGAGCCACCACGCATTGTCGGCGAAATGCACGCCCATATGGTTTGGCACGAAATCGAGGATCAGCCCGAGGCGATTATCCTTCAGCGCCTGGCTGAAGCGTTCAAAGCCATCCTCGCCGCCGAGTTCGGGATTGATCACGTTGTGATCGACGATGTCGTAGCCGTGCAGGCTGCCCTTGCGCGCCTTCATGAAGGGCGAGGCATAGACATGGGTGATGCCGAGCGACTTCAGGTAGGGCAGAATCGCAGTGGCATCGTCGAAAGTGAATCCGGCATGGAGTTGCAGACGATAGGTGGCGAGCGGGATGGCGGACGGCATCAGCGCGCTCCGATCATCCAGACGATACCCCAGGGTTTCAGATCATCGCCATGCTTGCCCCAGATCAGGCGTCCGGCATGATCGGTGTCGGCGGTCTTATCGTTGATTTTCTCCGTGGACAGGTTGGCCCGCAATGTCAGCGTCTCGCCGCCGATCCGCCAGTGCGCAACAAGATGATTGCGCGCATCAATGCGCGCTTCACCGAATGCGGCATCGGCAAGCCGCGGCATGATCTCCTTGCGCCGGATCGCCAGCAGATCGCGAACCAGAGCGAGCCGCGTGTGGCCGGCGGAGGTGTCGCGCTCTGCCCAGTCGAGCGTGGCAAGCCTGAACGTCGCCTCATCCAGCGGATCTGGCACATCGTCGCCATAGGCGTGATAAGCCGCGGCATATTCCCGGCGGCGGCCTTGCCGGACCGCATTGGCGAGATCGCCTTTGAAGTCGCAGAAAAACGGGAAGGCCGATGTCGCGCCCCATTCCTCGCCCATGAACAGCATCGGCGGTATCGGCGCGAGCAGCGTGATGGCGAGCCCGGCCTCGATCGCGGCTGCATCGGCCAGCGTCTCCAGTCGGTCACCGAGTGCGCGATTGCCGATCTGGTCGTGGTTCTGCAGGAAATTGACGAAGGCGGTGGGTGGCAAATGCGTGCTGGCCTCGCCGCGCGTGCGGCCCTCGCGGTGGGCCGATGTCTCGCCCTGATAGATGAAGCCCGAGCCGAGCGCGCATGCAATGGCTTCGCGCGGCCTCGGATAGTCGCGGTAATAGCCTGAAGTCTCGCCGGTCAGCAGCACATGCCAGGCATGGTGATAGTCATCGTTCCATTGAGCGCGATAGCGGCCGGCGGGCGGATCGGCCGTCGGATCGAGCAGTCGCGCGGCATTGTCGTCGTTCTCCAGCACGAGATGGATGTGACGACCGCTGCTGGCAGCGAATGCGCCAACCGCGTCGCTGAGGTCGTGCAGGATGGACATCTCGCCCGGCTCAGAGATGGCATGGACGGCATCGAGCCGCAGCCCGTCGAAACGATAGTCGCGCAGCCAGGCGAGCGCGTTGTCGATCGCGAAAGCGCGCACATGGGGCACGCGATAATTGATCGCATTGCCCCACGGCGTTTGCGCGGATGAGAAGAAGCGCGGCGCATAGCGGCCGAGATAGTTTCCTTCCGGACCGAAGTGATTGTACACGACGTCGAGAAACACCATCAGCCCGCGCAGATGCGCCTCGTCGATCAGTGCTTTCAGATCATCCGGCCGGCCATAGGCGCTGTCCGGCGCGTACCACAAGACGCCGTCATAGCCCCAGTTGCGGCGGCCCGGGAAATCGGCCAGCGGCATCAATTCGAGCGCGGTAAAACCGGTTGCGACCAGATGATCGAGATGGTCGATCATCGCGCGATAGCTGCCCTGCGGCGTGAAGGTGCCGACATGGGTCTCGATCAGCACGGTCTCGTGCCATGGCCGGCCGCGCCAGTCGGCCGCGCGCCAGCGATACGCGGCATGATCGATGACCTCGCTCGGACCAGGCACATCCTCGGGCTGAAAGCGCGAGGTGGGATCCGGCACATCGATCTCGTCGTCGATCCGGAATGTGTAACGCGCGCCGGCGTGCGCGCCCGGCACTTCGATGGAAAAAACGCCGTCCTCGTCCCGCCGCATCGGGTAACAGCGATCGAGCATGATCTCGACATGGCTCGCGCTCGGCGCCCAGAGTCGGAACAGCACGCCATGACGGGTCAGTTGCGGGCCGAAGGCGCTGTCATTCATGCAAGCCCCGCGAAAGCCAGAACGGAGCGCGGCGGCGCGGAGGATTCGGCGCCTGATGGGATTTTCTGGGAGGGCGTCTGCGTCTTGGTGGTGTCGAGCAGCCAGTCCCATTCCCGGTACTCAGGCAGCTTCGGCAGCGTGAACGAGATTTCCTCCGGCGCGGCGTTGAGCACGATGAACAGAGGCTGCTGGCTCCGGTCGCGCGGGCCGAGCACGTAGGACAGGAAGCGGCCTTCCGGAAAATTCCAGTCGGCTTCCTGCATTTCTTCCGCCTTCGGCGTCAGCCACAGGACGTCAAACGAGCCGTCGATCTGCCGGCCGTTGATCCAGCGCCGTGATCTGATCTGCGGAAAGCGATTGCGCAGCGCCGTCATCGTCCCGATGAACTCGGTGAGGTCTTCGCCCTCGCGGTTGATGCCCTCCCAGTTCACCCATCCGATTTCGTTATCCTGGCAATAGGCGTTGTTGTTGCCGTTCTGCGAGTTGCCAACCTCATCGCCCGCCAGAATCAGCGGCACGCCCTGCGCCAGCAGCAGGCAGGCGATCTGGTTCTTGCGAAGCTGGCGGCGCAGCGCGAGAATGCCGAGATCGTCGGTCGGTCCTTCGTGACCGCAATTGGTGCTGTTATTGTCATTCGAGCCGTCGCGGTTATCCTCGCCGTTCGCCTCGTTGTGCTTCTCGTTGTAGCTGAACAGGTCGGCAAGCGTGAATCCATCATGCACCGTGACATGATTGATGCTGGCTTGCGGCGTGCGACCACTGTGATTGAACACATCGGCGGAGCCGGTCATGCGTCGACTCACATCGCCGATCAGATTGCCTTCGCCGGACCAGTAGCGCCGCAGCGTGCCGCGATAACGGTCGTTCCATTCCGACCATTGCGAGGAGAAGCCGCCGACCTGATAGCCGCCAAGGCCGACATCCCACGGCTCGGCGACCAGCTTGACCGTCGCCAGCACCGGGTCCTGCCGGACCGCGGCGAGGAAATTGC
This sequence comes from uncultured Afipia sp., assembly GCA_964384815.1. Lineage (GTDB taxonomy): Bacteria > Pseudomonadota > Alphaproteobacteria > Rhizobiales > Xanthobacteraceae > Afipia. The sequence goes on from CAYLLZ010000002.1 coordinate 132,184, forward strand.
CGCTGCGCTCGAAGCCGTTCGGCCCACGGCCGAGCGTGCTAGCGAGATCGAAGCGGAAACCGTCGACGTGGCAGGTCTCGACCCAGTAGCGCAGCGAATCCATCACCATTTGCAGCACGCGCGGATGGGTGAGGTTGAGCGAATTACCGCAACCGGTGAAGTCGTCGTAGTAGCGGGGATTGTCCGGCATCAGCCAGTAGTAGGACAAATTGTCGATGCCGCGGAACGACAGCGTCGGGCCGAGGTGGTTGCCTTCCGCGGTGTGGTTGTAGACCACGTCGAGCAGCACCTCGATGCCGGCATCGTGCAGCCGGGCGACCGTGGTGCGAAAGGCATCCAGCGTCTTGTCGGGGGCGTACTTCGCCTCCGGCGCGAAGAACGCGATGGAGTTGTAGCCCCAGTAGTTCACGAGGCCCTTCTCAACCAGATAGCGGTCATCGACGAAGCTGTGCACCGGCAGCAATTCGACGGTGGTGACGCCCAGTCGCTTGAGATGCTCGATCATCGTCGGTGACGATAGCGCGCGATAGCTTCCGCGCAGGTTCGGCGGGATGTCCTTGCGCATCTGCGTCAGTCCCTTGACGTGCGCCTCGTAGATGATGGTGTCGGCCCATGGGACGAAGGGGCGGGTCTCGTGCCGTCCCCAATTGAAGGTCTCATCCACCACCACGGCTTTCGGAACGCCGCGCGCATTGTCGCGCCGGTCGAATGACAGGTCTTCGCGTGCGCTGCCGGTGCGATAGCCGAAATGCGCGTCGCTCCACACCAGGCGGTTGGCGAGACGCTTGGCGTAAGGATCGAGCAGCAGCTTGTGGCAATTGAAGCGGTAGCCGCGCTCCGGTTCGTACGGGCCGTGGACGCGGTAGCCATAGCGTTGTCCGGGAACGATATCGTGGAGATAGCCGTGCCAGACATCCTCGGTTCGTTCGGGCAGCGCAATGCGTTCGATTTCACGCCGGCCTTGCGCGTCGAACAGACACAGCTCGACCTTCTCCGCATGGGCGGAGAACAGCGCGAAGTTGGTGCCCCTGCCATCCCAGGTCGCGCCGAGACGATAATGACTGCCGGCGGTGACGCGCATCATGATTCTTCCGGTACCAGGAAGATCGCGGCGAGCGGAGGAATCGTCAGGCTGAGTTGAGGCACCGGCCCTCCCTTTGTTTCGAGGTGGCCTGCATTGCCGACATTACTGCCGCCGTAATAGGACGAATCCGAATTCAGCACCTCTTTCCAGCGGCCGGGGAACGGCACGTTGACGTGATAGTCGTGATAGACGTTGGGCGAGAAATTCGCGACCACGAGGCAGCGCTGGCGCGGCGCGTTGCCCTTGCGCATCCAGGCGTACACGTTGTTGTTGGCGTCGCTGGTGACGATCCACTCGAACCCCGCCGGATCGCAGTCGAGTTCGTGCAGCGCGGGCAGCGACCGGTACAGCGCGTTGAGATCGCGGATCAGCGACTGCACGCCGCGATGCCAGGGCTGATCGAGCAGATGCCAGTCCAGCGAACGGTCGTGATTCCATTCCCGCTGCTGGCCGAACTCGCAGCCCATGAACAACAGCTTCTTCCCCGGGTGGCCGAACATGAAGGCGTAGTAGGCGCGCAAATTGGCGAAGCGCTGCCAGTCGTCGCCCGGCATACGGCCGAGGATCGAACGTTTGCCGTGCACCACCTCGTCATGCGACAGCGGCAGGATGAAGTTTTCCGAGAACGCGTAGTGCAGGCCGAACAGGATCTGGTCGTGATGATGCTTGCGGTGGATCGGGTCCTTGCCGATATAATTCAGCGTGTCGTGCATCCACCCCATGTTCCATTTGTAGCCGAAGCCGAGGCCGCCGAACTCCACCGGTCGCGACACCTGCGGCCATGCGGTGGATTCCTCCGCGGCCGTGGTGGCGTGCGGAAATTTCGCGAACACTTCGGTGTTGAAGCGGCGCAGGAATTCGATCGCCTCGATATTCTCGCGCCCGCCGTATTTGTTGGGAATCCAGCCGCCGGCCGGACGGCTGTAGTCGAGATACAGCATCGAGGCGACCGCATCGACGCGCAGCCCGTCGATGCCGTAGCGGTCGAGCCAGAACAGCGCATTGGCGACCAGGAAGTTGACCACTTCGGTGCGCCCGTAATTGTAGATCAGCGTGCCCCAGTCGAGATGGCGGCCCTGCAGCGGATTGGCGTGCTCGTAAAGCGCGGTGCCATCGAAATGGCCGAGGCCGTGCGGATCGTCGGGAAAATGACCCGGCACCCAGTCGATCAGCACCGCAAGTCCCTCGCGGTGGCAGGCCTCGATCAGCGTGACGAAATCGTCCGGTGTGCCGAAGCGGCTGGTCGGGGCGAACAGCCCGGTCGGTTGATAGCCCCACGAGCCGTCGAACGGATGCTCGCTGACCGGCATGAATTCGACATGGGTGAAGCCCATCTCGCGAGCATAGCGCGGCAGCGTGTCCGCGAGTTCGCGATAGGTCAGCCACTCGTTGCCGTTCTTGCGGCGCCAGGAGCCGAGATGCACCTCGTAGATCGAGATCGGCGCCGACAGCGCGTTGGCGTCGGCCGGTGCTCGTGTTTTCGGGACAAGCTTCTCTTCGTCGAACACGATCGAGGCGGTGTTCGGCCGTATCTCGGCGCGAAAGGCGAGGGGATCGGCCTTCAGCGGCAGTTCCTGGCCGTAGGGACCGACGATATCGAACTTGTAGTGATCGCCGACGGTCACGCCGGGAATGAAGATTTCCCAGAAGCCGTTGCCGCGCACGCGCATGGCATGGCGGCGGTTGTCCCAGAAATTGAAATCGCCGACCACGCTGACGCGTCGCGCATTGGGCGCGAGCACTGCGAAAGCGACGCCCTTGATGCCGTCGAGTGTCATCGGATGCGCGCCGAGCTTGTCGTAAAGCCGCTGATGCGTGCCTTCGCCAAGCAGATAGAGATCGAACTCGCTCAGCACCGGCGGAAAGCCGTAAGGATCATGCAACTCGACGACATTATCTCCGAAACTAGCGCGCAAGGTATAGCGCTTCACGTTGCGCGGCAGAGGCCCGACAAAAAGGCCGGCGTCATGAACCAGCGCCAGCTTCGCCGCGCGGCCTTCGTCGTCCACCGCTTCGACGCTCGAGGCATGCGGCAGGAAGGCGCGCACTACGTTCTGATCGTTCTCGACATGCAATCCGAGATAACGGAACGGATCGGAATGACGGCCTTCGACGATGGCGTAGGCATCATTTGGCAATGTCATAAGGCGACCTCTTCCTGATGACTTTGAAGAATGCGCAGCGCGCCGTTGAGAGGAATGCGCAGCCAGTCGGGCCGGTGCGCAAGCTCGTATTCGATCTCGTAGAACACTTTCTCGAGCAGGAAGAACTTGAGCAGCCGTTCCGCCGCGCCGGGCGCGGCCGGCCATAGCGGGGCCGGGCCGAGACATTCGCGATAGGCTGTGAAGAACGTTTCAGTCGCGGTCTTACGCCACTCGTCCAGCTTGCGCGCGATCTCGCCGCTCTCATCCGGGCCCGCTTGCAGAGCGCGTTGCAGCGCCGCGCCTACCGAATAGTCGATCGAGCGCTGCAGTCCCGCGATATCGCGCGCCGCCGGCGCCTTGCGTCGCCGCTCGGGGAGACTGCGCCGCGGCTCGCCCTCGAAATCGATGATGAAGATGTCGTCCTTGGAAATCAGCAACTGGCCGAGATGCAGATCGCCGTGATGGCGGAAGATCGGCGTGTCCTCGTTTGTCGGAAAAAGAGATGCGATCTCGGCAGCGAAATTGTCGCGACGGGAGAGCAAAGCATCGATCGTGGCGCGATCGCCATCCCGCACGGTCTTGTAGTGGCGCCGCAATCCTTCGAACGTGCGTTCGGCGCGCAGTAGAATGTCGTCGGTCCAGGTCTTGATCAGTTCGGGGGTCGCGACTTCCGGCCTGAAATCGGGGATGTCGGGGCGGCTCGCCAGCGCGAGCTGCATTTCGGCCACGCGCTTGGCGCCCTGCGCCACATAGTGCAGATGCGCGATCTGCTCCTGCGTTTCCTGCGGATCGTTGTCGGTCGAGAGCAGGCGCTGCTCCTCGACGAAGCGGTCGAGATAGCCTGCCGCCACCGACCAGGCGTCACCCTGGTTCTGGACGAAACGATGCACGATCGCGACGGCAGTGCGGGTATCGCCTTCCACCAGTTCGACGCTGCCGAGCAGGGGCGGGGTGTTGGTGAAGCCCGCAATGTCGGTCAGGAACCGGCCCATCTCGATCTCCGGATTGATGCCGGCTTCGAGCTTGCGATAGAGCTTCACCACATAGGTCTCGTCGACCAGCGTCGTGGTGTTCGATTGTTCGGTCTGGACCGCGCGTGCCGTTTCGATCGGCGCGGAAGGAATCTCCGTCAGCTTCTCGGTTGGCTCGAACGAGAGCGATCCGGTGAGATCGTCAGTCGTAGTGCGGCTGTTGCGGATATTGTCGAGCAGCAGCGCGATGAAATCCTTGTCGCTCGCGACCTCGACCAGCGTCCCTTCGCGGGAGGCCTGGCGCACCGCCGCCAGTGCCTTCGGGTTGTAGCGCTCGCGATCGAACCGCACCCAGTCGACCCGCATCGGCAAGGCATAGCGACCGGTCTCGCCATGCAGACGGGATTCGAAAATCGCAAGCCAGGGCCGGGCATGGCCTTCGCTGCTGAACGGCAAGGCGGCGGTCAGTTTGGTGGAAATGGCATGCGCCGAGCGCTCCGGAAACCAGCGCGTACGCGCAAGGTGTGCCGGCAGCACGTCACGCTCGAAGACCATGCGGGTGCGCTGCAAGGTCATCCAGGTCGAGCCGTAAGGCACCACCAGCGTCTCGAATTCCGGCGCGGGCTCGTCGGTGACCGTCGGCTCCGCCGGCTTCTCGTTGAGCCGGAACCAGTAGAAGCCGTAAGGCGCCAGCGTAATCAGATAAGGCAGTTCGCCGATCGGCGGAAAGGTGGTGCGGCCGAGCATCTCAAGCGGCACGCGGTCCTTCCACGCCGCGAGATTGAGTTCGGTGGCCTGCGCCGAACGCGACAGATTGGCCACGCAGAGGATGATCTCGTCCTCATAGTGGCGGACATAGGCCAGCGTCGCGCGGTTGGTCGGGCGGATGAAAGTGATGGTGCCGCGCCCGAACGCCTTGCTGGTCTTGCGCACCGCGATCAGCCGCTTGGTCCAGCTCAGCAGCGAGGACAGACTGCGCGACTGTGCCTCAACATTGACGGACTCGTAGCCGTAGATCGCATCCATGATGGTCGGGGCATAAAGCCGTGCCGGATCGGCGCGGGAGAAGCCGCCATTGCGGTCCGGCGTCCATTGCATCGGCGTGCGCACGCCGTTGCGGTCGCCGAGATAGATGTTGTCACCCATCCCGATTTCGTCGCCGTAATAGATAATCGGCGTGCCGGGGAACGACAGCAGCAGCGAATTCATCAATTCGATCTTGCGGCGGTCGTTGTCCATCAGCGGCGCGAGGCGGCGGCGGATACCGACATTGATGCGCGCGCGCGGATCGTTGGCGTAGGTCGACCACAGATAATCGCGCTCGACGTCGGTCACCATTTCCAGCGTCAGCTCGTCGTGATTGCGCAGGAACAGCGCCCACTGGCAGGTCGAGGGAATGTCCGGCGTCTGCCGCAGGATGTCGGTGACCGGGAAGCGGTCCTCTTGCGCGATCGCCATGTAGAAGCGCGGCATCAGCGGGAAGTGATAGGCCATGTGGCACTCATCGCCGTCGCCGAAATATTCCTGTACGTCCTCGGGCCATTGATTGGCCTCGGCGAGCAGAACCTTGCCCTTGGCATAGGCGTCGAGTTCGGCGCGCAGCCGTTTGATCACCGCATGGGTTTCCGGCAGGTTCTCGTTATTGGTGCCGTCGCGTTCGCAGAGATAGGGAATGGCGTCGAGCCGGAAGCCGTCCACGCCGGCATCGAGCCAGCGTTTCATCACCTGCACCACGGCACTGACCACGCGTGGATTGTCGAAATTCAGGTCCGGCTGGTGCGAAAAGAATCGATGCCAGTAATAGGCCTCGGCCTCGGCATCCCAAGTCCAGTTTGACTTCTCGGTATCGGTGAAGATGATGCGGGTGCCTTGATATTTCTGGTCGGTATCGCTCCACACATACCAGTTGCGCGCGCTCGATCCCTTGGCCGAGCGCCGCGCCCGCTTGAACCAGTCGTGTTGGTCCGAGGTGTGATTGATGACGAGCTCGGTGATCACCCGCAGGCCGCGCCGCTTGGCTTCGCTAATGAAGCGGCGGAAATCCTTCATGGTTCCGAAATCGGGATTAATCGCGCCGTAGTCGGCGATGTCGTAGCCATCATCGCGCTGGGGCGAGGGATAGAACGGCAGCAGCCACAGGCAGGTGACGCCGAGCTCCTGCAGATAATCGAGCTTCTCGGTCAGGCCGGCGAAATCGCCGATGCCGTCATTGTTGCTGTCGGCGAACGCCTTGACGTGAAGCTGATAGATAATCGCGTCCTTGTACCAGAGCTCGTCGCTCTCGGTCGCGGTCTCAACAAGCGGGGACATGATGTTCATCGTGCCACCTATGCCAGACAGCGGAACAGCAGCATGGGATCGCGCGCCGGATCGATGCGCAGGCGGATGCCGCCCCATTCGATGCCATGACGCTCGCCGGTGATGGCGTTCTCCAGCGCGGCGACACGCCTCGGTCCGCCTTCGGTTGCGATTTCGAGATCGCCGACCGGCAGCCAGATCTCGCGCGGCTCGCGCGCGAGCGCGATTGCCGCCACGATGGTATTGCTGCCATCCGTCGAGGTTTTTGAAAACGCGATCACATAATCATCGTCGACATGCAGGAAGCGCAGCCTGGCTGTCTGCAGCAGCGCCGGATTGGCACGGCGCGCCATGTTGAGATTGCGGATATAAGGCTTGATGTTGCCGGGCGCGTCCCAGTCGCGCACCTTGATCTCGTATTTCTCCGAGTTGAGATATTCTTCCTTGCCCGGGATCGGTTCGTGCTCAAGCAGCTCGAAGCCATTATAGATGCCGTAACTGCCCGACAGCGTAGCAGCAAGCGCAACGCGTGACTTGAACATCCACGCTTCGCCGCTTTGCAGATGAAATGGCAGGATGTCCGGCGTGTTGACGAAGAAATTCGGCCGGTAGTAGTCGCGCTCCGGATAACCGGTGAGTTCGCTGAGATATTCTTGGAACTCGTGCTTGGTCGTGCGCCAGGTGAAGTAGGTGTAGGACTGGGTGAAGCCGAGCTTGGCCAGTGCCTTCATCAGTTTCGGCCGGGTGAAGGCTTCGGCGAGGAAAATCACGTTGGCGTCGCGCGACTGGATGTCCCGGATCAGCCATTCCCAGAACGGGAACGGCTTGGTGTGCGGGTTATCGACACGAAAGATCCGCACGCCCTGTTCGACCCAGAACCAGAGGATGTCGCGCAACGCATCCCATAGCTTGCCGGCGTCGTCGGAATTGAAGTCGGGATTGTGGATGTCCTCATATTTCTTCGGCGGATTCTCCGCATAGCGCATGCTGCCGTCGGGACGGCGCTTGAACCAGTTGGGATGCTGCTTCAGCCAGGGATGGTCCGGCGCGCATTGCACGGCGAAATCGAGCGCGATCTCCATGTCGAGGCGCTTCGCCGCCTGCACGAGCTCGCGGAAATCTTCCAGCGTGCCGAGCTCGGGGTGCACCGTATCATGGCCGCCTTCCGCCGCGCCGATGGCATAGGGGCTGCCGGGATCGCCCGGCTCTGCCTTCAACGCGTTGTTGCGGCCCTTGCGATTGATGCGTCCGATCGGGTGGATCGGCGTGAAATAGACCACGTCGAAACCCATCGCGGCGATTTCCGGAAAACGCGCGATGCAATCCCTGAACGTGCCGTGCTTGCCGGGCTCCGTGCCTTGGCTGCGCGGAATCATCTCGTACCAGGCGCCGGCGATGGCGCGTGGACGGTCGATGATCAGCGGGTAGAGCTTGGAGCGGGCAAGATCGTCGCGCGCCTGGCTGCCTGCCATCGCGCGCTCGACATCCTCTCCGAGCAGCGGGGCAATGTTGCCATCCTGCAGGAAGGTCTCGCAGACTTTCACCAGAAGTGCGGCGGCGGGTTTCTCCTGCGGCTGCGCCCGCGTGACAAGGGCAGCGCCTTCCAGCGCATCAAGCGTAATGTCCTGCCCCGCCGCCTGCTTGGCAAGCGTGCCGCGGCGCCAGGTCGCGAAGTCGTCGGTCCATGCCTCGATGGCATAGAGATAGCGTCCGACCTTGTCCGGCGTGAAGGTTGCGGTCCAGCGGTCATTGCCGTGGTGGCGCATCGGGGTGCGCGACCATTCCGACGTTGTTTCCTCGCGCCAGACCAGATCGGCGCCGATGACATCGTGGCCATCACGAAAGACATCGGCCCACACCTCGATCGGATCGCCGACCATGCGTTTCACCGCGAAGCGGCCGTCGTCGACCCGTGGATAGACATCCTCGATGTGGAAGACGCTGGCGCCGGCATTTGCGACTGAATTTTGAAACGTTTCTTTAAGTGGCGGCAATGCGGACATCAGGCGCCCTGATCGGTGTCATGAAGGGTGTCCTTGATAAGCCAAGCGGAGCGGAAAGGTTCCATCGGAACAGATTTCGGCGTTCGTTGTTGAATGTTGAAGCGGTGCTATGCGCGATGTGCGCGAATTTCGGTGATTGGAATGGATTTGCTTGAAAAAGCAGCGAGATTTGGCATCGACCCCACCTTTACTGACGGCAACGGCCAGACACGCAGCAGCGATCCCGGCGCTTTGCAAAGGGTGATCGATGCGCTTGGCGCGTCGCATCGCGGCGGATTTCTCGGCGGTCCTCTTGTTGCGCGCTCTTGCGCGGCAGATGGCCGGCAAAACATCGACCTGTCGCAACTCTCGCTGCCGATGCGCGCATGGCGACTGGTGGACGGCGCGGGGCAAATCGTTTCCGAGGGCGATGCGCTTTCGGCGCGAGGCCAGCCGGATGTGTCGAATTTGCAGAACGGCGTTTACCGTCTGCATGCCGTTGAAGAAGACGGCGAAGAGGATCAGACGTGCCTGATCGTTGCGCCGGACAAAGCGTTCGGCGGCAATTTCGAGCGCAGATGGATTCTCGCGCTTCAGCTTTATGGTCTCCGATCGGCGCGGAATTGGGGCATCGGCGATTTCGGCGACCTGCAGGCTGTCATTGCATGGGCGGCGGAGGCTGGTGCAGCGGGTATCGGCCTCAATCCGCTGCATGTGTTATTCGACGATCATCCGGCCGATTGCAGTCCGTATTCGCCGAGCAGCCGGCTGTTCCTGAATTCGATCTATATTGATGTGACGGGGCTGCCGGAATTGCCGCAGACCTTCGCCGCCGAGCACGCGTCCGAGATCGAGCGACTGCGCCAGGCCGGCTTTGTCGATTACGTCACTGTCGCCGGGCTGAAGACGCAGGCGCTGCGTCTGGCATTCGAGCAGTTCAAGACCAGGACTACGCTGAGACGGCGCACCGCTTTCGAGATGTTCTGCGCCGAGCGCGGCGATCTGCTGTGGCGCTTTGCCTGTTTTGAAATCCTGCGGCGGAAATTCACCGGACCGTGGTGGGAGTGGCCGGCTCCATGGTCGCGGCCCGACAAGAACGCGCTGGCCGAATTGCGGCGCGGACCGGACGCGGCGGAGATCGAATATGTCGCCTTCGTGCAATGGTGTGCCGATCAACAACTGAAGGAATGCGCGGAGCTGTGCCGGCAGCGCGGCATGCCGGTCGGGCTCTATCTCGACGTCGCGGTCGGGGTCAAAGCCGATGGCTTCGATGCCTGGAACGAGCAGGGCGCCATCTCGCGCCAGCTTTCGATCGGTGCGCCGCCGGACCAGCTCAACACCGCCGGACAGGATTGGGGTCTTGCCGGTTACAACGCCGCCGGGCTTGAGGCCACGGATTTCGCGCCGTTCCGCGATATGCTGCGGGCCTCGATGCGGCATGCCGGCGCGATCCGTCTCGATCACGTGCTGGGGCTCAACCGGCTTTATGTCGTGCCGTACGGCTACAAGGCGGATCAGGGCGTCTATATCCAGATGCCGTTCGAGGCCATGCTGGCAATCGTTGCGCTGGAGAGCGCCGCGCATCGCTGCATCGTCATCGGCGAGGATCTCGGTACGGTGCCCGACGGTTTTCGCGACCGTCTCGCCGATTGGGGACTGTGGTCGTATCGGGTGATGATGTTCGAGCGTGACGGCGCGGGTGATTTCCATCCGGCCGGCCGCTATCCGCCGAATGCGCTGGTCACTTTCAACACGCACGATCTGCCGACTTATGCCGGCTGGCAGGCTGTCCACGACATCGGTGTGAAAAGCGCGCTCGGCCTCGATCCGGGCGAGACGCGCGAGGCGCGCGAGCATGCCGTGGCACGGCTGCATGCCGCGATAGGCCATGGTGGGGCGGACCTCGCCGAATTCGAGGCCGTCCTTGGATTTCTGTCTGAAACGCCATCGCGGTTGCTGGGCATTGCGATCGAGGATCTGCTCGGCGTCATCGATCAGGTCAACGTCCCCGGCACCATCGATGAGCATCCGAACTGGCGTCGCCGCCTGCCGCTTCCCATCGAGGACTGGAATCAGCGGATCGATCCGGGCCGCCTCGCGCATGCTCTGCGCTCACGCCGGGCATAGGCCTGCCTTCGCGAACAACTAAGCCGGAACAAACGGCAGCATCGCCGGTTGGACAGCCAAATCACAGACTTGAGGAGTTTGGCATGTCCATCGGCACGATTATTCTGATCATTCTCATTATCGCATTGCTTGGCGGGTTCAGTGGCATCGGCGGTGGTCCGTTCTACGGCACCGGCTATTATGGCGGCGGCGGCCTCGGATTGCTGATCGTCATTCTGCTGATTCTGGTCCTGATGGGCCGGATCTAAGCAGGCGCAGCAGCACCGGCGAACGTCATCGTAATCGTATGGCGAGCCCACCGCGGCAACGCGGCGGGCTTTGCCGTGCCGAGCAGCGTCATCAAGCGCACGTGTCTGGACAGCGGCGCGGCGCGTCCTAGATTTGGGCTCGTTTTATTTACGATTGTGGAGATTGTTCATGGCGTCTCAACCGATCCTGACTTCCGATCTGATCGGCCTTACCAAAGCAGCGCCGTTGTCGCGCCGCGGCTTCATGACGGCGTCCGCGGCGACGGCGGCGGGTTACACCCTTGCGGCCGGCCCGGTACGTGCCGATGCCATCACGACGGACACCGAGGGACTCGATACGGGCGAGGCGAAGATCAAGGTGACTGGCGGCGAGATGCCGGGTTATTTCGCGCGTCCGAAGGGCAAGGCAAACCCTCCGATCGTTCTGGTGGCGATGGAGGTGTTCGGCCTGCATGCCTACATCAAGGATGTAGTGCGCAGGCTCGGCAAGCTCGGCGCCTTCGCGGTCGCGCCGGACTATTATTTCCGCAGCGGCACCGATCTGATCGCCATCACCGAGATTCCGAAGCTGATGCCGCTGGTCAATTCCAAGCCGGATGCGGAGCTGTTGAGCGATCTCGACGCCACTGCCGCTTGGGCAGCGTCGCAGGGCGGTGACGCCGGCCGGCTCGGCATCATCGGCTTCTGCCGCGGCGGGCGCAGCGTCTGGGAGTACGCCGCGCATAGCAGCCAGCTCAAGGCCGGCGTTGCGTTCTATGGATCGCTGATCGATCCGCCCAATCCGGTGTGGCCGAAGAGCCCGATGCAGCTTGCGGCACAGATGAAGGCGCCTGTGCTGGGGTTGTATGGTGAAGCCGATCAGGGCATTCCGCCCTCGCAGGTCGAAGAGATGAAGGCGGCACTCGCAGCGGCGGGCAAGACGGCGGAGTTCAAGATCTACCCCGGCGCGCCGCACGGCTTTCATGCCGATTATCGCCCGAGCTACCGCAAGGATGCGGCAGACGATGCCTGGGCACAGATGCAGGCCTGGTTCAGAAAATACAAGGTGCTTGACTGAGCCGCGGCGCTATCGATGAGGAGCGTGACGGATTTCTCGGCGACGACGCTGGCGGGCGAAGACATTCCATTGTCGAGATTTGCCGGCCAGGTGCTGCTGATCGTCAACACCGCCAGCGCCTGCGGCTTCACCCCACAATATGCCGGTCTTGAACAACTGCACCGCGCCTATGCGCCGCGCGGTTTTGCGGTGCTCGGCTTTCCCTGCAACCAGTTCGGCGCGCAGGAGCCGGGCGACGCGGCGCAGATCGCCTCGTTTTGTTCACGGGAGTATGACGTCACCTTTCCGATGTTCGCCAAGATCGATGTCAATGGCGAGGCTGCGCATCCGCTCTATCGTTATCTGAAGGATGCGAGGCCCGGCGTGCTCGGCTCGGAAGCGATCAAATGGAATTTTACCAAATTCCTGATCGACCGGGACGGGCAGGTTGCGGGGCGTTACGCGCCGATGACAAAACCGGAAACGCTGAAAGGGGAGATCGAGCGCCTGCTCTAGGGCGTGACCAGCCAGTAGCCGCCGACCACCAGGATGACCGACAGTACGGTGATGACGCCGAGCACGCCGGCGATGATCGCGGGCAGATCGTGGGTTTCGAGCCAGTTGCGCAGAGCCTTTACCATGGAGGCTGCTTAGCACATGATCCGCGTGAAAACAGCCGCCGGCGCGGGGGTGCCAGTGGTTTTTCAAAAGGCAGCGACGTTCGGGGCAGAAGCGTGCCGCGTTATTTCTTTCATACCCGCATTGGCGGCGATCTGATTTCCGATCCGGAGGGTGTCGATCTGCGCGATCCCGATCAGGCCTGGGAGGTGGCGCGGGTGATGATCCGGCAATTGCTGCGTGAAGCTGGCCGGCCGGAAGCCGCGCCGCGCGACCTGATCACCGCCATCCTCGAAGTCACCGACGAGGCGGGGGAGATGGTGCTGGAATTTCCGTTCAGCGAGGTGCTGATCGACCCGGCCGACAAGCCGCCGACCACGCATTGAAGGCCGGTATCCTCAGTCGCCCGCCACCTCGGTCGAGGGCCGGTCGTTGCCGCGGGCGGTCTCCTCGCGCCATTTGCCGTGCTCGTCCTCGTACTGGATCACCTCGGTCGAGCCGGGCACGCGCTGCTCGGCTGCTGCCGCATGCGCCGCGGCGCGCGCTGCCTCGCGGGTGGGGAAGGTCTCGGAGAACACGTTGTTGAACTTGTAGGCCCAGCCGCCGTCATGTTCGACAACTTCATAGACCACCTTGATCATGATGGGTTCTCCGGCTGCTGCGATGGGCTGGGTTGGGGGCGCTAGTATTTTTCCTCGGCGGGGGTGAGCGGTTTCCAGTGCGTTGGCGGCTCGGGACCGACCACCCGGTTCTCCAGATCGGGAATGCGGTTGTTGGCCGACCAGGACTGCGTGCCGCGGTGCCAGAAGCCTTCGACATCGTTCGGCCAGTTGGCGTGATGCAGCAATACGAAGGTGCCGTCTTTCGGCGCGGTCGCGATGTTCTGCCAGCCGCTCATGAGCCTGCTCCGGAAGTGCTCGCTCTGATGTCAGGTGGGAGGCCAAATGTATTCGTCAACGGGTCCATGTCGCCGATCTTAACAATTGGCGCGGCATGTTGGCGCGGTGCGGGGAGGCAGGTGGCATGATCTGGTGACCTGCCGCTATGGTGCCGCAAGATATAGCCGTGAACAAAATCGATCGTGCTATGAATCGCTGATTCGGACGCGGTTCGTTCCACCCGCGTTCCGAAGGTTAAGATCGGTTTGGAAAGGCGTCGCAAAATGGCACGACTTGCATCGGTTCTCAAAGGCTTGCCGCTTGCCCTCGCGTTGACGGCGCATCCGGCGGCGGCGCAGGACGTGCCCGGCATCGAAATCTGCACCGCCGAGAAGTCGATGGAGCGGCGGACAGGCTGCCTGCAGAGCAACATCAATTTTCTCAAGGCCAATCTGACCAAGCTCGCGCTCGACAGCCAGCAGCGGCTCGACGCCGCCAATCGCCAGATCGAGGCGCTGAAGGCGACGGTGGCGGGGCTGCAGAAGACCGTCGAGCAATTGCAGGCGGCAAAGGCGCCGTCGGGCAACGCCAAGGACGCGCCGAAAGCAGCGCCCGCTGCGAAGTGAGGATGTCGGCGGATGGCGCCGGGTAGTCAGAACGATCAGCCTGCCAATTTCGTCTATGTGCTGGGATGCTGGCACAAGGGCCGCTTCACCACCTATGTCGGCTGGACCAATGACGTCGTGCGCCGCCTTGCCCAGCACAATGCCGGCACCGGTGCGCGCTCCACCCGTGGCCGCAATTGGGTACTGCTGCATTCGGAAGGCTTCGCCACCCGTCAGGAGGCGATGAGCCGCGAATGGCACCTCAAGCGCGACCGCGCCTTCCGCAAGCGCCTCGCGCTCGCGGCGCAACAGCCCGCGTGAGCCGATCACCCTTCGCGGCGATTGAGGAAGGCGATGCGCTCCAGCAGGTGCACGTCCTGCTCGTTCTTGAGCAGCGCGCCGTGCAGCGGCGGGATCAGCTTGCGCGGATCGCGCTCGCGCAGCATCTCCGGCGTCATATCTTCGTTGAGCAGCAGCTTGAGCCAGTCGAGCAGTTCGGAGGTCGAGGGCTTTTTCTTCAGGCCCGGTACGTCGCGCACTTCGAAGAAGATCCGCAGCGCTTCCTGTACGAGGCGCTGCTTGATGCCCGGGAAGTGCACCTCGACGATCGCCTGCATGGTCTCGATGTCGGGGAATTTGATGTAATGGAAGAAGCAGCGGCGCAGGAAGGCGTCCGGCAGCTCCTTCTCGTTGTTCGAGGTGATGATCACCACCGGGCGCTTGGCCGCCTTGATGGTCTCGCCGGTCTCGTAGACATGGAATTCCATGCGGTCGAGTTCGAGCAGAAGGTCGTTGGGGAATTCGATGTCGGCCTTGTCGATCTCGTCGATCAGCAGCACCGGGCGGGCGTCGTGGGTGAAGGCCTCCCACAATTTGCCGCGCTTGATGTAGTTGCGGATGTCGGACACCCGCGCGTCGCCAAGCTGGCTGTCGCGCAGGCGGGAAACCGCATCGTATTCGTAAAGGCCCTGCTGCGCCTTGGTGGTGGACTTGATGTGCCAGGTCAAAAGCGGCGCGCCGATCGCCTTGGCGACTTCCTCGGCCAGCACGGTCTTGCCGGTGCCGGGCTCGCCCTTCACCAGCAGTGGACGCTCCAGCACGATCGCGGCATTCACTGCAACTTTGAGGTCCTCGGTCGCGACGTAGTCCTTGGTCCCGGTAAATTTCATCAGTCTGCCTTGTGGTTTCTTGTTGGTCGCAAGCGAGGAGAGGCGGCCGCGGCCCGGCCGCCCCGAAGGAGAGGTAATGGTCAGCGCCTGATCAATGAGAGAATGACAAGAATGATGACGCCGCCGATAGTGGCGTTGATGATGTCGCGTACGATGCTGCTGCCCAGGCTGACGCCAAGGCGTGGCAGCAGCCAGCTTGCGACCAGTGCGCCGATAATGCCGATGACAATGTTGCCGATCAGGCCGAAGCCTGCGCCGCGCACGATCAGGCCGGCGAGCCAGCCTGCGATCGCGCCGATCAGAAGGACGACAAGAATGGATTCCGCAGTCATCAAAAGTCTCCCTTTCAAGCCTCGCTGATGTCAAACAAACACGCCAACGCTCCCAATCTAGAGCAAAACCCCTGCCGGTCCAGATGCATCTCAAGACCCTGACCTGCGTTTTCGCCTTCCGGCACGGAACATCATAACCCCGCGGGACTTGCCCTTGACGCCCCGTTACCTGTGCGCAAACTGACACCATGTTTCTGCAATTCTTCACTTCGCTGCGCGATGCTCAGGTCCCCGTGACCCTGCGGGAATACCTCACGCTGATGGAGGCGCTGGACGCCGATCTCGCGGGTCGGTCGGTCGAGGATTTCTACTATCTGTCCCGCGCCGCGCTGGTGAAGGACGAGCGCAATCTCGACAAGTTCGACCGCGTGTTCGGCGCCACCTTCAAGGGGCTGGAGAGCCTGCTCGACGCGGTCGAGAAGGTCGATATTCCGGAGGAATGGCTGAAGAAGCTCGCCGAGAAGTACCTCACCGAGGAGGAGAAGAAGGAGCTTTCCGCGCTTGGCTGGGACAAGCTCATGGAGAAGCTGCGCGAGCGCCTTGCCGAGCAGAAGAAGCGCCATCAGGGCGGCAGCAAATGGATCGGCACCGCCGGCACTTCGCCGTTCGGCGCTTATGGCTATAACCCCGAAGGCATCCGCATCGGGCAGGAGGGCAACCGCAATTTCCGTGCGGTGAAGGTGTGGGATCGCCGCGAGTTCAAGGATCTCGACGGCAATGTCGAGCTCGGGGTGCGCAATATCAAGGTCGCGCTGCGGCGGCTGCGTAAGTTTGCGCGCACGGGCTCATCCGACGAACTCGATCTCGACAGCACCATCCGCGAGACCGCCAATCACGGCTATCTCGAGATGCGGATGCGGCCGGAGCGGCGCAATGCGGTGAAGGTGCTGCTGTTCTTCGACATCGGCGGCTCGATGGACGCGCATATCGAGCAGGTCGAGGAACTGTTTTCGGCAGCGCGGACCGAATTCAAGCACATGGAGTATTTCTACTTCCACAACTGCCTTTATGAAGGCGTGTGGAAGAGCAATCGCCGCCGCCACACCGAACGAATTCCGACCTGGGACATTCTGCATAAATATCCGCACGACTATAAGGTGATCTTCGTCGGCGATGCCTCGATGTCGCCTTACGAGATCATGGTGCCGGGCGGCTCGGTCGAGCACATGAATCCGGAGCCGGGCGCGGTGTGGCTGGAGCGGGTGACGCAGACCTATTCGCACGCGGTCTGGCTCAATCCGGAGCCACGGAAATACTGGGACTACACCGAGTCCAATGCGATGATCCGCAGGTTGTTTGAGAACCGCATGTTTCCGCTGACGCTGGAAGGACTCGACGCCGCGATGCGGGAATTGACACGCTGATTTTGCTCGAACCGACAGGACACGCCATGACGCAGCCGACCCGCCGGAGCATCAAATCGATGCTCGCAGAAGCCAATGCCGAGATCGAGACCATGAAGATCGCGGATGCCATCGCGGCGGCCGGACGGGAGGACGTGGTGATCGTCGATCTGCGCGATCCGCGCGAGCTCGAGCGCGAAGGCAAGATTCCCGGCGCGTTCTCCTGCACGCGCGGCATGCTGGAATTCTGGATCGATCCGGAAAGCCCCTATGCCAAGGAGGTGTTCCAGCAGGACAAGAAGTTCGTGTTCTATTGCGCCAGCGGCTGGCGCTCGGCGCTGGCGACCAAGACGGCCAAGGACATGGGCCTGCCACGCGTCGCCCATATCGAGGGCGGTTTCTCGGCGTGGCGCAATGCCGGCGGTCCGGTGGAGAAAGTCGAGCCGCGCAAGCCGAAAGCTTGAGCGAGACGGCTTGAGCGGACGATCCGAACGGGAAACGTGAAGGAGTAGGCCGATGAGCGATCCTCTGGTCAGTACCGCATGGCTGCATGAGCATCTCGGCGATGACGACGTGCGTGTGATCGACGCGTCCTATCGCATGCCGGGGATGCGGCCGCCGCTTACCGTCGACGACTACAAGGAGCGTCATATTCCCGGCGCGGTGTTTCTCGACATCGACGTGGTCGCCGACCGGGACAGTCCGCTGCCGCACATGCTGCCGTCGCCTTCGATATTCGCGCGCGAGATCGGCGCACTCGGCATCGGCAATGACGATCTCGTGGTGATCTATGATCGCGGCGACTACATGGGCGCACCGCGGGCATGGTGGATGTTCGGCGTGTTCGGCCATCAGCGCGTCAAGGTGCTCGATGGCGGCCTGAAGAAATGGCTGGCGGACGGCCATCCGGTGAATGCCGAGACGGTCTCATCGCCTGCAAAGACCTATCATGCCGAGTTCGACGAGACGCGCGTCCGGCACATCAGCCAGATGAAGCGCAATGTCGAGACGCGCGAGGAGCAGGTGATCGACGCGCGCTCGCGCGAACGGTTCGAAGGCAGCGCGCCGGAGCCATGGCAAGGCCGCCGCTCGGGCCGGATTCCGGGCAGCCTCAACGTGCCCTTCAACGAACTGGTCGATCCTTCGACCGGGCTGATGAAGCACGTCGCCGAACTGCGCCGCATCTTCGAGGGCGCGAAGGCCGATCTGGGCAAGCCGATCGTCACTTCGTGCGGTTCGGGCGTGACTGCCGGGGTGCTGTCGCTCGCGCTGGCGCGGCTTGGCACGCAAAGCGCGCTTTATGATGGCTCATGGGCGGAATGGGGCCTGCCGGACGGACCGCCGGTCGCGACCGGCAAGCCGTAAGCGAGAGGCTCGTCAGCCGCCGAAAAACGGGAACGGATTGGTAGCCTGCGGCACCTGTTGCGGCTCGGGCCGGTGGCGCACGATACGGCGGACCACACGCCGCTTCTTCTTCACCACCTTGCGGACATGAGCATGTCTTGCCGGCTGCACCGCGACCTTGATCGCAGGAGCCGGCGGCGGGGCTTCGACCAGGACCGGCTGCACGTCGACAATGGCGGGCTGCACCTCGATGCTGGCGATGGCGGGCTCCGGAACGGCCGGCTCATCCGGCGCGGCGGGCGTGGCCGGCTCCGGCGTGGCGAGATCGGTGATGATCTCCTCTTTGGTCTCCTCCGCCGGCGGAGGAGCCGGCTGCTCCACGGCCACCGGTTCGTCCTCTGGCGGCGGGGCGACATGGAGCAGCGCCAGCGACGGCGTTGCCGGCGCAGCCTCGACGGGCTGTTCGGCGATCACGATCGGCGGTTGCGGCGACCATGTGCGCCGCGCTGGCAGGCTGACGAATTCCTCATGGGTGGCGCGCAGCAGGGCCGCCGCGCCGAGCCCGAAGATCAGCACCGAGGCTGCCAGCACGATGCTCATCAGGACAAGGCGGAAGCCGGGAAGCATGGATATCGTCCTGTTCGCGCTCGGGGGCGCGACGATCTAGCTGCGAGGGAACGGAAGAAGGAACGCGGTACGCGCACGCCGGCGAAACTGACCCGCTGTGAGATTGCTGCGTGTCGAATCAGGTTCCTTGAGGATACCGCAGCGCGCTTGTGATCGTTTGGGAAAAACGATTGTTCCCTGCGGCAACGCTGTGGAAGACGTGCGCGGCTGTTCATGTATCGCCCGAACCTTGCCGGATTTTGCCGGCAGAAGGCGATTTTGCGGCGTTTGAGGCGCCCGCGGCCGCAATCTCGCGAAAAAGTCAGCGTTCCCGACCCGGTTTTTCCCGGATTTGTCTTGAATGCGCCGTGATCATAAGCGAATTGGCGTTAACGTTACGGTGGTTTGCTTCGGGGTATAAAGGGGCATGATGTCCAATCGTGTTTTGACGACTTTTGCTGTTCTGATGGCAAGCGCGGCCGGCGTGTCGCTGGCGGCGGCCCAGAACTACCCTCCGGCCCCTGGTTACAGCCAGTCGATGCAGCCCGCGCCTTATCAGGAGCAGGGCCGCTACGCCTCGCAAGGCGCTCCGGATTTCGACCGTCTCGATGATGACGAGGCGCCGGACGGCCGTGGGGCCACCGCGCTGTCGTCGCCCGGTTTCCAGCAGCCCGGCCCGCCGCAAGCAGGCTATGACCCGGATGCGCCGCTGCCCGGCTACCACCCCTCGGTGCCGCCCGGTGGCGTTCAGCCGGGCCAGCCGCAGGGAAATTATCCGCAGGCCAATGCACAGCCCGGCTATCCGCAGGGTCCGGTGATGTCGCCGGATGATCCGCGCTACGGCCGCTCCGGTCCCGCTGTGATCTATTCCAATCAGAACCCTGCCCAGCAGCAGCCCGGCACGGCGTCGGGCTATGGTCAGGACATGCGGCCGCCGGGGGCGATCGATGGGCAGCAGGCCGGCGCTCCGGCGCGGGGCGCCGATGGTCGGCCGATGGTGCTGTCATCGCTTCCGCCCGAGGATCAGCCGGAAACCGGTCCGCGCAAGGAATTGCCTGAGCGCCTGCGCCGTCAGGAAGTGAGTTTCGCCACCAAGGAGCCGCCGGGCACCATCGTCGTCGATACGGCGAACACCCAGCTCTATTACGTGCTCGGTGGTGGCCGTGCGATCCGCTACGGCATCCGCGTCGGCCGCGAAGGCTTCACCTGGACCGGCGTGCAGAAGATCACCCGCAAGGCCGAGTGGCCGGATTGGCATCCACCGGCGGAAATGATCGAGCGTCAGCCCTATCTGCCACGCTTCATGGCGGGCGGCGACGGCAATCCGCTCGGCGCGCGCGCGATGTATCTGGGCAATACGGTCTACCGCATTCACGGCACCAACCAGCCATCCACCATCGGCCAGTTTGTCTCGTCCGGCTGCTTCGGCATGCTGAACGAGGACGTCACCGATCTGTTCGATCGCGTGAAGGTAGGCACCCGCGTGGTGGTGCTGCCGGGCAGCAAGCCGCCGAGCGCAGTGACGGCTGCGGCGCAGCCGCCGGCCTCGACCGGAAGCACGGGTTATGGCGCTTCGGCGAATGCCGCGCCGGGCGCGATGAACAACGCGCAGTCGAGCGCCGCGATGGGCGTGCCCAATCAGGGGCCAGCCGTGGTGCCGCCGCTGCCTGCACCGGTCACGATCCGCTAAGCGATCGTTTCAGACGGACTATGAAATGCCCGCGCTCGCCGCGGGCATTTTCGTTTTGGGGTATTCACATGCACGCATTGAGTACTCCGGACTATGCCGGGTGATCTTGATAGTTACTTCGTTACCCGCGAGGCATTCGGCGTCTTGCCGTAACGCGTGCGGAACGCGCGATAGAACGTTGAAAGATCGGAAAACCCGCATTTGAACGCAATGTCGGCGATCGGGTGGGCCGCGCCGCTTCGGAGCATTCCAAACGCAGCTTCCAGTCTCACTCCCATCAGTTCCGTGCTGAACGTCGAACCGTGCTGACTCAAAGTGTGCTGTATCGATCGCGCGGACATGCCCAGCCGTTCGCCGATCGCTTCCGGGTTGAGGTCGGGAATGCGATAGTTGCGCGCGATCTGCTTGCGGATATCCGCGATGCGCGTACCGGGCTTGGTCCGGCCTAGTGCCGGGCTTTTTCTTGCCTTGCGGCAGCTCTGCGCTTCCTCGCGCAGGCCGGACCCGGACCGCGCATGTAATGCCGTTCCGGATGATAGGGACAGAAGGCGGTGGCGATGAATTCACGCCACAGGGAGCGGAACTCCGCCACGAAGCTGCGGACGGTGACATGCGTGGCGGCGCGCAGGTTGGGGAGAAGCTCGCTTTGGGTCGTCATGGCGTTTGCTCGACGATCTGTTGGGCCTGACTTTTTGTCGCGGCGGCACGAAGCGCGGTTCGCGAGAAGGCCAGCTTCCGGCCGAATTGACTAAAAACCGGTATTTGACCTGAAAAGCGCGGAAAATCCTTTCCGTTAAGCTTTCCAAAGTGTGACCGGAGGGGTTGGAAGGTTGCCCTTTCCGGCTGCCGTCGCTACATCAGGCGCCAGCATCCCCGCACAGTTTGGCTTCCCAAAAGGGCTTCAAGGATCAAGATGGCGCGCCAGTTCGTCTATTTCATGCAGGGCCTGACCAAGGCTTATCCCACCCGCAAGGTTCTCGATAACATCCACCTCTCGTTCTACCCCGACGCCAAGATCGGCGTGCTCGGCGTCAACGGCGCGGGCAAGTCGACGCTGCTCAAGATCATGGCGGGCATCGACAAGGACTACACCGGCGAGGCGTGGGTCGCCGAAGGCGCGCGCGTCGGCTACCTCGAGCAGGAGCCGCAGCTCGACCCGACCAAGACGGTACGCGAGAACGTCATGGAAGGCGTCGCCAAGCAGAAGGCGATCCTCGACCGCTACAACGACCTTGCGGTGAACTACTCGGACGAGACCGCCGACGAGATGACCAAGCTGCAGGACGAGATCGAGGCGCAGGGCCTGTGGGATCTCGACAGCAAGGTCGATCAGGCGATGGACGCGCTACGCTGTCCGCCGGACGATGCCGACGTCACCAAGCTGTCGGGCGGCGAGCGCCGCCGCGTCGCGTTGTGCAAATTGTTGCTCGATCAACCCGAATTGCTGCTGCTCGACGAGCCGACCAACCATCTCGACGCTGAGTCGGTGTCGTGGCTGGAAGGCCATCTGCGCAACTATCCCGGTGCGATCCTGATCGTCACCCACGACCGCTACTTCCTCGATAACGTCACGGGGTGGATTCTCGAACTCGATCGCGGCCGCGGCATTCCCTACGAGGGCAACTACTCCTCGTGGCTGGTGCAGAAGCAGAAGCGGCTGGAGCAGGAAGGCCGCGAGGACGCCGCGCACCAGAAGACGCTGGCGCGCGAGCAGGAGTGGATCGCGTCTTCGCCCAAGGCACGTCAGGCCAAGTCCAAGGCGCGCTATCAGCGCTATGAGGAATTGCTCAAGCAGGCCAGCGAGAAGCAGACCCAGACCGCGCAGATCATCATTCCGGTGGCCGAGCGTCTCGGCACCAACGTGGTGGACTTCGAGGGCCTGTCGAAGGGTTTTGGCGATCGTCTCCTGATCGACAATCTCACTTTCAAACTGCCGCCGGGCGGCATCGTCGGCGTGATCGGTCCGAACGGCGCCGGCAAGACCACGCTGTTCAAGATGATCACCGGACAGGAGAAGCCCGACGCCGGCACCATCACTGTCGGCGAGACGGTGCATCTGGGTTATGTCGATCAGTCGCGAGACGCGCTCGACGGCAAGAAGACAGTGTGGGAGGAAATCTCCGGCGGCAACGACCAGATCCTGCTCGGCAAGAAGGAAGTGAACTCGCGCGGCTACTGCTCGGCGTTCAACTTCAAGGGCGCGGACCAGCAGAAGAAGGTCGGCGCACTGTCGGGCGGCGAGCGCAACCGCGTGCATCTGGCCAAGATGCTGAAGTCCGGCGCCAACGTGCTGCTGCTCGACGAGCCGACCAACGATCTCGACGTCGATACGCTGCGCGCGCTGGAAGAGGCGCTGGAAGATTTCGCCGGCTGCGCCGTCATCATCAGCCATGATCGCTGGTTCCTCGACCGCATCGCCACCCACATCCTCGCTTTCGAGGGCGATAGCCATGTTGAATGGTTCGAGGGCAACTTCCAGGATTACGAGAAGGACAAGATGCGCCGTCTCGGCCAGGATTCGGTGATCCCGCACCGGGTGAAGTACAAGAAGCTGACGAGGTGAGGTGCGAAGCTGACGTATCGAGTGTGTCCCGCAAACGGACTGACAGCACGCGCGACGCGTGATATCTATCTGCTATGGCCGACTGGAGTGCTGAGCAGTATCTGAAATTCGAGGACGAGCGCACCCGGCCGGCGCGGGATCTGCTCGCGCAGATTCCGCTCAAAGAGGCGCGGCAGGTGGTCGATATCGGTTGCGGCCCCGGCAACTCCACCGAACTTCTGGCGCAGCGCTGGCCGCAGGCTAGGATCATCGGCATCGACACTTCGGCCGACATGCTGCGTCAGGCGCGCGAACGCCTGCCGGATTTTACCTTTATCGAGGCCAACGTCGCGCACTGGGTGCCGCCTGCCGGTACTGACGTGCTGTTCGCCAATGCGATCTTTCAGTGGGTGCCGGATCATCTGGCGCAGCTCAAGCGCCTTGTCGCATCGCTGCCGGATGGCGGTGCGCTCGCCGTGCAGATGCCGGACAATCTCGATCAGCCTTCGCATGTGCTGATGCGCGAGGTGGCACAGCTTGCGTCGTTCCGCGAACAACTTGTCCGTGCCGCCGAGGCGCGCGATGTATTGCCGTCGCCTGGTGTCTATTACGATGCGTTGCGCCCGCTGTGCCGGACCATCGATATGTGGCGCACCGATTATCTGCATGTGCTCGACGATGCCGCGACCATCGTCGAATGGGTCAAGGGCACCGGCCTGCGTCCGTTCCTCGATCCGCTGGATTTTCCGGAGCGGAAGGACTTTCTCGAAGCTTACACCGCGCGCATTGCCGCCAATTATCCGCCGCAGGCCGACGGCAAGGTGTTGCTGCGCTTCCCTCGCTTCTTCCTGGTCGCGACCCGCTAGATGTTTGCGGTCAGGCGGTTCCGCCGGGCGGCGCGACATCCCGATGACAGTCCACAAAGGATGCTGCGGCTAAACGTCGTTGCGGCGCGGCATGGCAGAATCGGACATTCTCGCCATCTGAAGACACTATTTGCCTGATACTGGAGCTCGCAATGTCGATGACCCCCGAAACGCCGCTGCCCCCGCCCGGGACGGCGCTGCGCCCGATCCCGATGCTGATCTTCGGATCACGCTGGCTGCAATTGCCGCTCTATGTCGGCCTGATCGTTGCGCAATGCGTCTACGCCATCCTGTTCCTGAAAGAGCTCTGGCATCTGATCCAGCACTCGTTCGATTTCAGCGAGCAGCAGATCATGCTGGTGGTGCTGAGCCTGATCGATGTGGTGATGATCTCCAATCTTCTGGTGATGGTGATCGTCGGTGGTTACGAGACCTTCGTGTCGCGGCTCAACCTGCAGGGCCATCCGGACGAGCCGGAGTGGCTCAGCCACGTCAACGCCAGCGTACTCAAGATCAAGCTCGCGATGGCGATCATCGGCATCTCCTCGATCCACCTGCTGCGCACCTTCATCGAGGCCGGCAATCTCGGCGGCGTCGGCCGCACCACCAACTACACGTCCGAAGGCGTGATGTGGCAGACCATCATTCACGTCGTTTTTATTCTCTCGGCCGTCGGTATTGCTTATGTCGACCGCATTTCCTCCGGTCTCGAGCATGAGAGCGCGAACGGCCATTGATATAGCGGCACAACGACGACATGCGGCCGTTAGAGATGTCCGCGAAAGGGACACGTCATTGCGAGCGAAGCGAAGCAATCCAGTCCGGGTGATTGTCAGGCGAGAGGTGGATGGCTTCGTCGCTTTGCTCCTCGCAATGACGGTCTTGTTGTTGTTCGCATTGTCGCCCGCTGCCGTCGCCGCCGATGCCGGTTTCACCCGGTTCATCGCCTCGCTGTGGCCGGAGGCGCAACAGGCCGGAGTTTCGCGCGCGGTGTTCGAGCGCGAGACGCGGGGGCTGGAGCCCGACTACAAGCTGCCGGATCTGCTGTTGCCGGGGCGGCCGAAAACCGGTGCGCCATCGCAGGCCGAATTCGTTCAGGTGCCGGCGGACTATCTGAAAGAAGCCTCGATCGCCCGGCTCGCCGCGCATGGCCGCACGCTGATGCAGCAGCATGCCGCGACGCTGCAGGCGATCGAGCAGCGCTTCGGCGTGCCGGGCCCGATCATTCTGGCGATCTGGGGCCGCGAGACCGATTTCGGCCGGCATCGCCTGCCATATGACGCGGTCCGCGTGCTGGCGACGCAGGCTTATGTCGGCCGCCGCAAGGAGCAGTATCGCGGCGAGTTCATCGCTGCATTGAAGCTGCTGCAAAGCGGCGTGGTGACGCGCAAGGATCTTCGCGCGTCATGGGGCGGCGCGGTCGGTCTCACGCAGTTTCTGCCGTCCGAAGTGATGAAGCATGGCGTCGACTTCGATCGCGATGGCCGTGTCGATCTCTGGCGCTCGGTGCCGGATGCGCTCGCCTCCGCCGCTCAGCAGCTGGTCAACAAGGGCTGGCAGCGTGGCGTGCGCTGGGCCTATGAGGTGCGCGCGCCGCGCGGCGCCGATTGCACGCAGGGCGTGCCGGAAGTGACCAAGCCGATCGGGCAATGGCTGCGCGAGGGGTTTGCGCCGGTGCGCGGCTTGCGCCTGAGCGCGGCGGAGCAGGCGCAGAGCGCTTCACTGTTGCAGCCGGAAGGAATCTACGGCCCGTCCTTCCTGACGACGCAGAACTACTTCGTCATCAAGGAGTACAATTTCTCGGATCTCTATGTGCTGTTTGTCGGCCATCTCGCCGACCGCATGGCTGGCGGCCAGTCGTTCGCGACGCCATGGTCGGCCTCGCATCAGCTTCGCACCACGTCTGTGGAGGCGATGCAGCAGCGGCTGACGCAGATCGGGCTCTATGGCGACAAGATCGACGGCAAGGCCGGAATGAAAACCCGCGCGGCGCTCGGCGCGTATCAGAAGAAAGCGGGCCTTAAGGTCGATTGCTGGCCGAGCGAAGAGGTGCTGGGCGCGATGCAGGCGGGGCGCTGATCGGCAGTATAGATCAGCGGCAGACCTGGATGTCGCGCGTGCGCCAGCCATAGCCGTCGAAATAGCGTTCGGTGGCGAGGCGGCAATAGGTCGGAACGTAAACCCGCGGGCCATAGACCGGAGGCGGGACAGGGGCGCGGCGAGAGTCCGGCATGTCGGCTGCCGTTGCAGCCATCGGCAGGATTGTCATGGCGGCCAGTGCCAAGAACAACGCTTTCATTTTTCGTCCTCGACCGGTGTGCTCACCAAAGGCAACGTGGCGCACTTAAGAACGCGACACGCAACGCCTTTCGTTCGAGCTGTAGCTTGCAATGTTTAAGGAGTTGCCAAATCAAAACGCCCCGGCGGGAAATCCACCGGGGCGTTTTAATGATCAGCGATGGGACGAATGTCAGTCGCAAACCTGGACGCGACGAACGCGCCAACCATAACCATCCCAGAAGCGCTCACGAACGAACTGACAGGCCGGCTCTTCGACATAGACCGGGCCGGGTGCATAGCCGTAGCCATAAGCGGGGCGGCTGTTGGCAATCGCGCCGCCGAGCAGCGCGCCGCCGATCAGGCCGCCGGCCACGCCGGCTGCGATGCGGCCGCCATCGGCCTTCGCCGCAGGCATTTCCACGGCGAGCGAACCTGCGATCGTCGCGACCGCGAGGAACGCAGCAAAAACCTTCTTCATCTTTCTCTCCTCAGATCACGCCGCAAGCCCGGCGCGGGCAAAATGGGTTCTGTGAACGCATCCGTACTGGCGCGTAATTTATCGCGATTGTTGCAACCGTCAAAGTGCTCCGTCTTCCGACGCGAGCACTTTGTCATTCATCTTTCATTAGGAATTGTAACGTCGGTCAGTCGCAAACCTGGACGCGGCGGATGCGCCAGCCATAGCCGTCCCAGAAGCGCTCGCGGTGCCAGTAGCAGGGTGGGCCCGCCACGTAGCCCGGGCCGGGCGCGTAATAGGCCGGAGGTGGCGCGCCTGCGGCAGCACCACCGATGATTGCGCCGGCGGCAAGACCGCCCAGCACGCCGGCGGCGACCGCGCCGCCATTGCGCGCCTCGGCAGGCGCAGGAACTGCCAGTGCTGCGGCCACAAGCGTGGCGACGCTGGCGACGGCGAGGATCGTCTTTCTCATGGCTTTCACCCTTTGAATTGCGATGGCGCGATAACGCAAGCCGGCGGGGATGGTTGCAGCATAGCGTTGAACGCGGACTGAACGGTGTTGCCGGATTTTGGCCATGATCGTTTCCGGCAGGGAAGTCAGGACGCGGACAACAAAAATCCGGCCGAGGCCGGATTTATGAAATCGGTCGAATGTCCTGAGAGCGGCGATCAGAACAGCGCCGCGTACTGCATCAGGCCGGCCCTCTGCGCGATGCCCATCGCGACCTGGCGCTGCTGATCGTCCAGCGAGTTCAGCAGAGGCTGCACCTGCGGGGCGACGCGGCGCACGGCGTCTTCCGTCACCGGCTCACGCGACAGCGCGCGCAACGCGTTGGCGACAGCCGGCCAGTACTTTTCCTGATCCGCCTTCAGCTTGAGCGCCGCGCGGTAACGCAGGATGGCAACCTCGCTTATGGCGCTGCGCAGCACCGAAACGCGGGTAGGCTTTGCGGCGGGCTCCGCAAGTCCGGCTTCCTGGGCGAAAGCCGGGGCGCTCATCGACAAAGCAACTAACGCAATCGCGATCGGCAATTTCCGCATGGATCTCACTTCTGCTGGGATATTGGATGCGCGCGACGTACGGGGCGCATGTGACCAAATTGCGATCATGACGGTTAAGTTTCAGGAAAAATCCCGGTCTTTTTGCGGGAGCTTGCGGTGAACCTCAGAAAACAAAGTATTTTCAACGCCAATCGTTCCCCGGCGTAACAATCGGCCATCAATGGTGATCGCCATAAAGCGAACCTGCGGTGGGAAAAGCTTTAGTTCGCCCGGCGCTTTGTGTCGGCTGGGCGGCAGAGCAACACGTGCCATCTGATATCCCGGTGCAGGATTTTTGCCGGATTGGCGGACGGGAACGTGCGGCGAATTGGCAGGCTGCGGCTGCGTGGCCTAGTTTGGAATACCTTCAAAATGACTGTTTTGCTTTTGAATTCCGGGGTGCCGTGACCTATCCATTAAGGATCATGAGCGGTCCGAAGTTTCTCCCATGATTGTGTGTTCCTGTAACGTCATCAGCGATCACGACGTGCGAAGCGTCGTGTCCGGCGACAAGGTCGTGGCCCGCACTGCGGGGCAGGTCTATGGCTGTCTCGGCTGCAGCGCCCAATGCGGCCGTTGCGCCCGCACCATCCGCCAGATCATGACCGAAGCTCTCGGCCCCTGCGCCAAGTCCTGCTGCGCCGGCTGCCCCCACAGCGCCGAGGCGAATCATGCCGAGCAGGGCCATGATCACCACGGCCACGATCACCACGCTCATCCCGAGCCGGCAGAGTTCCTGCGCGCCGAAGCCGCCGCCTGATCCTCTCCCAACTGCTTGAAATCCCCAGCTTTGTACCCGATACGCCGTTTTCGACGGCGAAAGGGTTGTCCTCGCGCTTGATCTGATTTAGAAACGTTCTAAATTAGAGATCGAGGTTCCCGTTGGAACCCGAAAGGAGTGCGAAATGAAGGGTGATCCAAAGGTCGTCGACTATCTCAACAAGGGGCTGCGCAGCGAGCTGACGGCGATCAGCCAGTATTGGCTGCATTTCCGCCTGCTGGATAATTGGGGCCTGAAGGAAATGGCCAAGCAGTGGCGCAAGGAGTCCATCGAAGAGATGAACCATGCCGACCGCTTCACCGACCGGATCCTGTTCCTCGAGGGCTTCCCCAACATGCAGGTGCTCGATCCGCTGCGGATCGGCCAGAACGTCAAGGAAATCCTGGAGTGCGACCTTGCCGCCGAGCATGGCGCGCGCGACCTCTATCAGGAAGCGGCGACCTACTGCCACAGCGTCAAGGACTACGTCACGAAAGATCTGTTCGAGAGCCTGATGAAGGACGAGGAAGGCCATATCGACTTCCTCGAGACCCAGCTCGACCTGATCGGCCGCATCGGCATCGAACTCTACACCCAGAAGCATATCGGCCATATCGGCGACGAAAACCCGCCGGGCGAAGGCTAGGCCGAAGCTGGCAGGCCAACCGGCCTGTCAGGAATTTGCGCGTGAGCGTGGCGGCGTCTGCGCCGTCACGGGACATCCGGCGAAGGCCGCCTCGATCGCGGCGGCCGCGCCGTCGAGCTTGAACTCGGCGGTGGTGCGCCCCGCATTCAGCGAGCGGATCCGTATCACCAGCGATGCCGACTGCGACAGCTCGCTGACGAAGCGGGCGACTTCCGTTTTATCCTCGATCACCACGATGCGATGTTCGCCGATGATGCGCACAGGGATGTTGTCGTGCCCGGGACGCTCGTCGAAGCGATAGCCCACGATCGTATTGGGCCCGGTGCCGACCTTGAATCCGAACGACAGCCGTACCACCGGATAGGTATCGAAGCAGGTGAGCTGCAGCATCGCCGGCCGCACCTTCGGATCGGCCGAATTCGAACTGGTCTGGGTGACGATCTGCGCGCTCGCGAGCGGCGTGCCGGTGATGCGGTCGGTCTGCCGCTCGATCTTCCAGTTGCCGGATGGGGTCATATTGGCTGAGGTGACGTAAGGATCGCGCGCGGCGCATGCGCCCACGCTCAACGCCACCATGACGAACAGGACACGACGCACGGCACTCTCCCCAGCGTCGTCAGTCTGATCCCCGCCGGGCGTTCTTTCAAGTGCCGCCTTCCTCGACCCGTGTCACGGCGGCGACCATCCCGATCACCACCGACACGCCCAGACACCAGAAGCCGACATAGGCATAGAGCAGTGCAGAGGTCGCACAGCCAAGCGTGAAGGCCACGATGGTGGTGAGCAGGCGGCGAAACCGCTTGCGGATGACGGGTTGCTGCTCGGGATGGGTCCCGGTGAGAATATCGACCACATCGATCGTCACCTGCACGGTGCTGCCCGTCATCATGGTTGAAGGCGGCATTTTCGCCAGATGTACGCGCTGCACGGAGGCCTGCATCGCCATGGCAGCGATGCCGGCAAGGCCGGTCAGCAGTGCAAGCGGGGAATCGGCGTTGGGGAATGGCCCGAACCTGACTGCCAGCACGAAGAACGCCAGCAGCAACAGCACATTGATGGAGAAGAGAATCCGCCGCGCCGGCAGGTGCGCGCCGCGCAGTACCGTGCCGGACAGCCGCGCCAGCGCGATCACCATCATGAATGCCGGCAATGCGAGGATCTTGCCGATCACGCCATGGCCGCCGGTGACCAGCGCCGCGCCGAGCGTGACGAAGTTGCCGGTGACATGGGCGACGAACAGTCCGTTCAATCCAAGAAAGCCGGCGGTGTCGACAAAGCCGCCATTGAACGCGAGCAGCGCGGCGACGGTCAGCGGACGGGTGACGAGCGGCGAGGTGATGGGCTTCATCAGGGGAGTTTCTGTCCTTTGCAAAGACCCGGTCGAAGATCAGCGGGTGGCAAGGAAGGTCATGCGGGCAGGGTTGTAGCCGATATTGGCCGGCGCGCGGCGTGCATCGAATCCGGCCGCGCGCAGCTTGCCGATGATGGCCGTCTCGTTGTAGCGCTGCAAGCCGATGTTCTGACGCAGCCGGCGATAGTCCGACAGCGCCGTGCGCACAAGGCCGATGATGGTGTCGATCAGAAAGCCGTGACGGGCGCCGAAGCGCAGCAGCGCCCACGCGTCGCGCAACGCGCCGACATCGGGCTGCAGGATGTCGCCGAGCAGCAACCGCCCGCCGGGCTTCAGCGCGCGGTGCATGGCGATGAGCGCGGCGTCGAGCTCGGCGGGGGTCATGTACTGCGCGACCGAATTGATCACCGCCAGATCGACCGAGCCGTCCGGAAGATCGTCGATCTCCTGCAGCGACAGCACGCGGATTTTGGGATTAGCCTTGAAGCGCGCGGCGACGCGGGCCCGCAGATTGGGAGCCGGCTCGGTCAGGATCAGTTCACCGCATCCGGCCGCGACCTCGTTCGCCGACAGCGCCTCGCCGCAGGAATAGTCGAGCACGACCGCATCCGGGGCTGGGATGTAACCGGCAATGTCGCGGGCGATGGTCCGGAAATGGGCGTCGCGGTGAGTGCGGCTGACATAAATCGTATGGGTGGAATCGTAATAGTCGATCCAGTCTTCCATTGGGCGTCCGAATGTAGGTGGTTCCAGCCCCCGGAACCGGGTGTGGGCTGAAGCGTTAAGGCGATTGGGAGCCAATGTCCATCGGCTTCGAGATCAAGATTTTTCCCAACAGGAAGGTTTGTCGTGAGCAAAACCAGGAATTCCGTGGCGTCCGAGCTCGACACCCCCACAGATCTGCCCCAGGCGGCGGTCGACAAGATTTCCGCATCGCTGAACACGTTGCTCGCCGATGCGTTCGCGCTCTACCTGAAGACCAAGAACTTCCACTGGCACGTCAGCGGCCGGCATTTCCGCGATTACCATCTGCTGCTGGACGAACAGTCCGAGCAGATTTTCGCCACCACCGACCAGATCGCCGAGCGGGTGCGCAAGATCGGCGGCACCACGCTGCGCTCGATCGGACAGGTCGCCAAGCTGAAGACCATCAAGGACAATGACGAGGACTATGTGCCGCCGCGCGAAATGCTGCGCGAGCTGATGGCGGACAACAAGAAGATGGCCGCAGCGATGCGCAAGGCGCACGATGTCGCCGACAAGCATGAGGATGTCGCGACCGCGAGCATTCTCGAAAACTTCATCGACGAGACCGAGCGGCGCACCTGGTTCCTGTTCGAGGCGAGCCGTCAGGAAGGCGGCAACGAGGCGTGATCGGGTAGGAAATCCGATCCTCAGTCGGAGCCTGCTCGGAAAAGAACCTCAGGGCTTTTGTGCAAATATCGTCATGCCCGGCCTTGTGCCGGGCATCCACGTCTTCACAAAAGATCCGCAAGGAAAGGCGTGGATGGCCGGGGCATAGACGAGCGAAGCGACGCCGTTCTTCCAAACGGCTGTGCCCGGCCATGACGGCTACAATAAGCGCCCGACATTGACTTCTTTTTGAGTGCGCCCCTCAGGATGAGATGCTGATCTCGATAAAAAAGCCCGCAGCGATGCGGGCTTTTTGAGTCAGGTGCGAGAAAGAGGTTACGCCCGCTTCCTCTCGCGCATCAGGTCGGTGAAGCGCCGGAACAGATAGTGCGAGTCGCGCGGTCCCGGCGACGCTTCCGGATGGTACTGCACCGAGAATACCGGTTTGTCCTTCAGCGCGATGCCGCAATTGGAGCCGTCGAACAGCGAGACATGGGTCTGCTCGACATTCGCCGGCAGCGTGTCCTTGTCCACCGCAAAGCCGTGATTCATCGAGGTGATCTCGACCTTACCGGTGGTCATGTCCTTGACCGGATGGTTGGCGCCGTGATGGCCCTGATGCATCTTCACGGTCTTGCCGCCGAGCGCGAGGCCCAGCATCTGGTGACCGAGGCAGATGCCGAAGGTCGGCGTGCCGGATGCGATCAGCTTTTCGATCACAGGCACCGCGTATTTGCCGGTCTCCGCCGGATCGCCCGGGCCGTTGGAGAGAAACACGCCGTCCGGCTTCATCGCCAGAATATCCTCGGCGGGCGTGGTCGCGGTCACCACCGTGACCTTGCAGCCTTCGCCGGCGAGCAGGCGCAGGATGTTGCGCTTGATGCCGTAGTCGATGGCGACGACGTTGAATTCCGGTTTGTCCTGCTTGCCGAAACCCTTGTCCCATTGCCACGGCGTCTCGTCCCAGGTGTAGCGCTGGGTGCTGGTCACCATCGGCACGAGGTCCATGCCCTCAAGGCCGGGCCATTCGCGTGCCTGCTTCCTCAGCGCGTCGAGATCGAAGGTGCCGTCTTTGCTGTGGGCGATCACCGCATTGGGCATGCCCTTGCTGCGGATCAGCGCGGTGAGGGCGCGGGTATCGATGCCGGACAGGCCGATGATGCCGCGCGCCGTCAGCCATTGGTCGAGATGGCGCGAGGCGCGGTAGTTCGACGGATCGGTGATGGCGGTGCGCAGGATCACGCCGCGCGCGCCCGGCGTCGCCGCCATGTTCACCGTTTCGATATCCTCATCGTTGGCGCCGACATTGCCGATATGAGGGAAGGTGAAGGTAATGAGCTGACCGGCGTAGGACGGATCGGTGAGGATTTCCTCGTAGCCGGTCATGGCGGTGTTGAAGCAGACCTCGCCGACTGCGGAGCCTTCCGCGCCGAGGCCGAAGCCTTCCAGCACTGTCCCATCGGCAAGCACGAGCAGCGCGGTCGGTTTGAAATCCGGCCAGGCTGAAGAAGTATCATTTGTTGTCATGAGCGCATGACATAACCCCTGCATACCGGGTCGTCAAAGCACAAACGTTGCATTTCGGCACGATTTCCCGGGCTTTGATGCCCTTTATCGTGGATGGCGGACGGACGGTTTCCCCGCCGCTGCCTGCCGGATGGTTAGGCGATCCTTAACGCACGAAAATTATTTAGGAATCAGCGAGTTTTCATTGTTCCCCGCCCGCGAAGCAGGTAACAGGGTGCGGACTCGTATACTTTGCGTTGTTTTCCCTTCTTTTCCGGTTCGTTATGGCCGCTTTGTCGGTTGAAACGTCTCATAAAGTCTCCTGGCGCCGGCCGTTCGAAGCCTTGTTCGACGGAGTCGAGCGCGGCTGGGCCATTCCGGTGTTGCTCGCCGGCTTTATCGCGATCTGGACCGTTTTTTTCTGCATCGCCTATGTCAACGCCAGCCTGCATCCCGATGTGCTGGAAGCCTGGTCGCTCGGCCGCAACTTCGCCTGGGGCAACGCCAAGCACCCGCCGCTGATGGGCTGGATCGCGGGTCTGTGGACCAGCGTGTTTCCGGTGACGGACTGGTCGATGCATCTGCTGGCAATGACCAATGCCGCGCTGGCTCTGTTCGCGGTGGATCTGATCGCGCGGCGTTTCGTGCGCGGGGATCGCCGCATCATCGTGCTGCTGCTGTTGATGCTTCTGCCAGCTTATCAATTTCACGCGCAGCGCTTCAACGCCAACAGCGTGCTGCTGGCGGTCTGGCCGCTCGCGACCTATTCCTTTCTGCGCTCGTTCGAAAGCCGCGCGGTGCTGTGGTCGCTCGCCGCCGGAGCGATGTGCGCGCTGGCGATGCTCGGCAAGTATTATTCGCTGTTCCTGATCGCCGGGTTTGTTTTTGCCGCGCTGGCGCATCCCGCCCGCATGACCTACCTGCGCTCGTCCGCGCCGTGGCTCTCGATCGTGGCCGGCCTCGTGGTGCTGGCGCCGCATCTGCATTGGCTCAGGACGAATGGCGGAGATACGCTCGGCTATGCCATGCAGGTTCACGGCGGCGCGCCGTTCGTGGCGGTGGTGCAGTTCGTCAGCAAATTCCTGCTCGGCATCGCGGGCTACCTGCTCATTCCTGCCGCGGTGTGGTGCGTGGTCATGCGTTCCACGCCACGTGCGCAATGGCGGGATCTGGTTCGGATGGAGTCCGGTCTGCTGCTGCTGGCGCTGGTGTTCATCGGCTCGGTGATCGTGCCGGCGGCGACTGCGCTCGCGCTCGGTACCAGCCTGCCGGCGATGTGGCATTTGCAGGGTCTTTTCCTGGCCGTGGTCGTGGCGGTCTGCGCCGCGCGCGTGCCGTTGCAGCGTCGCGACGCCGTCAACTTCGCCGCGGTGATGGCGGTGCTGTCGGTCGGCGCGCTGCTCGCCGCACCGCTGCACGCGCTCTATCGCAACACGCATGCGTTCAAGGAAAACCGTAACTTCGCCCGGCCGGCGGCGCTGGCTCTCACCGCCGCGTGGCACGAGACGTATGGCGTGCCGCTACGACGTGTCAGCGGCGACGATGTGCTGGCGTTTGCCGCGGCGTTCTACAGCCCCGATCATCCGTTCTACAGCCGTCCGTTCCGCTTCCAGTACAGTTGGGGCCTGCCGCGCGTCGAGACGCTGCGGCGTGGCTGGAGCGCGCTGTGTTTCGCCGACGATCCGACCTGCACGAACTGGATGGAGAAGGTCGAAGCGCGCGCGCACGACTCCCGCCGCCTAACGCTGCCGATCGCCACCAGCCTGTGGGGCCAGCCCGGTGTCTCCATCACGGTCATCGCCTTGATGGTGCCGCCGCAGGGTGCTGTTCCGCCTTCGCAGGAATTGCCGGCGCCAGAGCCGTTGGACGATGTCAGCGCGCGGCGGCGTCTGCCGGATCAGGACTGGGACCGGATTGTTGTGCCGCCCCGCGAAAGACCCTAGATAGGTGGTCAGTTAATCCAGCCGGTGAATATTGGCCAATGCCGCGCGACGGAGCGCGGCGTCAGGGAGTTTGTCATGCTGCGCGATGAGATCAACACCGCCGTCAAGGACGCGATGAAGGCGAAGGACGAGCGCAAGCTGTCGACGCTGCGCATGGTCAACTCCGCGATCAAGAATGCCGACATCGAGGCGCGCGGGCAGGGCAAGCCGCAGCTCTCCGACGACGATATCCTCGGGCTGCTGCAGAAGATGATCAAGCAGCGCCAGGAATCGGTCGAGCTTTACGACAAGGGCGGCCGCGCCGAACTCGCCGCGCAGGAGCGCGAGGAGATCGCGGTGATCAGCACCTATCTGCCGAAGCAGATGTCGGAGGACGAGGTCAAGGCCGCGATCGCCGCCGTGATCGCTGAGACTGGCGCCGCCGGCATGAAGGACATGGGCAAGGTGATCGGCGCGCTGAAAGGCAAATACGCCGGCCAGATGGATTTCGGCAAGGCGAGCGGCCTCGTCAAAGCGGCGCTTACCGGCTAGCCCGCGCTTCGGAGAAGCAGTGTGCTTCTCCGAAATTCCTTCTCTTCATCCACGCTTCGATAACAGCTCAGCCCGGCGTCTTGATGCCGAGCTTGCACAACGCGTCGAGCATGCGGCGCGGCGGCTCCATCCGGATCGCCGGCGCGCTGCCGGTCTCGAGCAGGCTCTTGAGGCCCGAGAGGATCGCCGGCCATCCCGCGCGTCCGCCGGACAGGATGTCGTCGTCGATCTGCCGATCGTTGGCCTGCGTCAGTGTCAGGCGGACCGCATCGCCCGTCTGTTCGATCTCGTAGGTCACCAGCGTCGAGCCCAGCGCTTCGATCAGGCCCGGCCAGTTGACGTTCCATGTCACCGTCAGCCGGCGCGGTGGATCGCAGGCGATCACCTCGCCGGTGATGTGCTCCGATCCGTCTGGCGCCCGCACCACGAAACGCCCGCCCACCTTCTCCTCCAGTTCGACGCCGAAGCCGGAGAAATATTGCCGGCTCAGCGTATCCGTGGTCAGCGCCTGCCAGACTTTGTCAGGCGTCGATGCGATGTAGATCACGTAGACGAAGGTGGGCTTGAACGCGTCGATGTTCATGGCTCGCCCTGTGCGTGCTCGAAGGAGATCGGCTGTCCGGTCTCCAGAATGCTCTTGAGGGAGGAGAGCACCAGCGGCCAGCCCGAGGAAATGCTCGGCAACGTCTTGCTGCCTTCCGCGAAGCCCTCGTGGATCACGGTCAGCTTGACGCCGTCATAGGCCGGCTCGATCAGGTAGGTGACGCGCGAGGGCTTTTCCTTCTTCATCTCCTCGTCGTGGACCGACAGCCAGCTATAGGACAGCCGTCGCGGTGGATCGGATTCGAGAATGACGCATTCGTTCTTCACCTCGCCGTCGCGGTCCATATGCATCCGCGAGCCGACCTTCCAGTCGGATGTCAGCGAGCAGCAGAACCAGTATTTTTCGGTGAAGGCCTTGTCGGTCAGCGCATGCCAGAGCTTTTCCGGCGTGGTCTTGATGTAGGTCGTGTAGACGAATTCTGGTTTACTCATCACGCTTCTCCAATTGCCGCTTGAGGGTGCTGAGCGCGACCAGCTTGTCGCGCTCGAACTTCCTGATCCACCGCTCGCCGATCTCGTGGATCGGCACCGGGTTGAGGTAATGCAGCTTCTCGCGGCCATGCCTCAGCGTGGTGACGAGGTTCGCCGCTTCCAGAATCCCAAGGTGCTTGGTCACGGCCTGCCGTGTCATGGCGAGGCCGTCGCACAATTCGAGCAACGTCTGGCCGTTGCGGGCATGAAGCCTGTCGAGCAGTGAACGCCGCGAAGGGTCGGCCAGCGCCTTGAAGACCTCATCCATGGTCAGAATAATAGGCAACCAAATGGTTGCCTGTCAAGCGACATCATTTTGCTCGCGTCGAAGGCGCGACATGCAGCGATCGCGGGTGATGGACGTTCCCTAACGGCGCGAAAAATCCTTCGCGAACAGCCGGATTTCGATCTCGCGCAGAATGCGCGCGAGCCGTTCCGCCCATTGCTGCTGGCCGCGCTCGTCGGCGATCAGATCCTGACGGATCTCGATGCCGGAATTGATCAGCGAACGGCGCTCGCCATGCACCGGAATGGTGTAGTCGGTGGCGTGGCTGACCGAATAGGGCTCGTTGTTGCCAACCACGAGATCGCCTTCGGCATGCAGCAGTTCGAGCAGCAGATGCGGCAGGCCGTGGCCGTGCTGATACAGCGTGCCGACATGCCATGGCCGTTCGATGCCAGCATAGATCGGCGTGAACGAATGCAGCGAGATCAGCACGGTGGGCCGCTTCTGCGCGACGCGAGCATCGAGCGACTCCGCGATCCGCGCATGATAGGGCGTGAAGATTTCCTGCCGCCGCGCCGCGATCTGCTTGGCGCTCAGGCCGCTGTTGCCAGGAATCGTGGTTGCCTCGCTGAGCAGCGGGATCGAGCCGGGACTCTCGAACGGCCGGTTGCAGTCGATCACCAGACGCGAGTAGTGCTGGGCGATCAAATGCGCGTCCATCATCCGCGCAAGCCGCATCGCAACGCCGGCGATGCCGATGTCCCAGGCGATATGGCGCTCGAGTTCACTCGCCGGCAGTCCGAGATGGCCGAGGCCGCGGGGAATGTGTCGCCCGTAATGATCGCAAGTGAAGAAGAACGGCGAGGCGCCGGCGGTGTTCGCCTCGATCACGGGATAGGGTTCTTCGGGCGCAAGAAGGTCTGGCACGTGCGTGCGTGCGGATGGGGCGACTTGGTCCATGGAGGCAGCCTCCGGTTTGCGGCCCTCAGTATCTATATTACCCGCGGCTACGGACTTTTTCGAGCGCGAATAATGCGAATGCGATCGCGGCGAATCCGAGTCCAAACAGGCTGACGGTGGCATAGCCGCCATGTGACAGGGCGATGCCGCTCAGCGCCGAGCCGACCGCGCCGCCGAGAAAGAACAGCGCCATGTAGATGGCGTTGACGCGGCTGCGAATCTCCGGCGCGAGGCTATAGATCGCGCGTTGCCCGACCACGAGGTTGGCCTGCGCGCCGACGTCGAGGGCGATGCCGGCGATCACCAGCAAAGCGAGCGATCCCTGTCCGCCGATGAAGGTCAGCACGGAGCTGACGGCAACCAGCGTGAAGCAGCCGAGCGTCACGGCGTCGCCGTGTCCCTTGTCGGCGAGGTGCCCCGACAGCGGCGCGACAAAGGCGCCGGCAACCCCGCTCAGCAGGAATGCCGACAGTCCGATGTGGCCGAGCGAGAACGGCGGCTGTTGCAGCAGGAAGGGAATCGCGGTCCAGAACACGCTGAAGGCGCCGAACAGCAAGCCCTGATAGGCGGCGCGCCATTGCACCACCGGCGTTGCGATCATCAGGCCCCAGAGCGAGGTGATCAGCGTCACGTAGTTGAGGCCCGGCTTGGGCCGCCGGCGCGGCAGCACCAGCGCCGCCATGATCAGAACGGCGAGCATCACCGCTGCCGAGATCCAGTACATCGCACGCCAGCCGAGGGGGCCTGCGATCATGGTCGAG
This sequence comes from uncultured Afipia sp., assembly GCA_964384815.1. Lineage (GTDB taxonomy): Bacteria > Pseudomonadota > Alphaproteobacteria > Rhizobiales > Xanthobacteraceae > Afipia. The sequence goes on from CAYLLZ010000002.1 coordinate 170,956, forward strand.
ATCGGCCGTGCCAGCAGGATCCCGAACAATAGCCCGCTCACCACCGTGCCGACGATCCGGCCGCGCGAGCGGGCCGGTGCGAGATGCGCCGCGACCGGCACGATCATCTGCGTTGCCGTCGCGCTCATGCCGATCAGCAGCGAGGCGACAATGAAGACGGCAGCGCGGGACGCGAACGCCGCGCTGATCAGGCAGGCGATCACTGCGCCGAGCGCAATCAGGATCAGCCGCTTGTTCTCGACAAGGTCGCCGAGCGGCACCAGAAAGATCAGGCCCAGCATGTAGCCGAGCTGCAGCATGGTGACGATGAGGCCGGCCGCGGTGAGATCGAGATCGAACGAGATGCTGATCGGCCCGATCAGCGGCTGGGCGTAATAGAGATTGGCAACGGTGGCGCCGCAGGCGACGGCGAGCGCGAGAATGATCCAGGAGCCGGGATTCTCAGTGGCGTCCTCGTGAGGCAGTGCAGACATCGGAACTTTCAGGCGGGAATCGGGGCGGCATGGATACGCGGGCCGCGCCATCTTTCAAAGCCCGGCGGGCGGGTGTTAGGGCGGCCCACCGGTCAACAGCCTGTGAATAGCGGGCACCGCGATCGGGTCGCCTGCGATCCATTGGGCCAGCGTCCGGGGCGTCCTATATTCATGGTCGGTTGCAAAGGCACCTCGAATCGATGCGCTTCACGCCCCAATTTCTTGAAGAACTGCGCGCCCGGCTTCCGGTTTCGGAAGTCGTTGGCCGCCGCGTCAAGCTCAAGCGCGCCGGCAAGGAGTTCAAGGGCCTCTCTCCCTTCAAGCAGGAAAAGACGCCATCCTTCACGGTCAACGACCAGAAGGGGTTCTATCACTGCTTCGCCAGCGGCAAGCACGGCAACATCTTCGACTTCATCATGGAAACCGAGGGCCTCGGCTTCATCGAGGCGGTGGAGGCCGCGGCCTCGCAGGCCGGTATGCCGATTCCGGCGGCGTCGCCGGATGCCGCGCGGCACGAACAGCGCCGCAAGACGCTCTATGACGTGATGGATATGGCCGCGAAATTCTTCGCCGACACGCTGGCTTCGCGTGCCGGCGCCAAGGCGCGCGGCTATCTCGCCGACCGCTCGATCCAGCCGGCGACGCAAATGCGGTTTCGCATGGGCTATGCGCCGGCGGATCGCTTCGCGCTGAAGGAGCATCTCGGCAAGCTCGGTATTCCGGTCGAGGACATGATCGAGACCGGCTTGCTGATCCACGGTGACGACATTCCGGTGCCCTATGATCGTTTCCGCGATCGCGTGATGTTTCCGATCACCGATCAGCGGGGCCGCATCATCGCCTTCGGCGGCCGCGCACTGGAGAAGGACGTCCCGGCGAAGTATCTCAATTCGCCGGAGACCTCGCTGTTTCACAAGGGGCACAATCTCTACAACATCGCTGCCGCCCGTCAGGCGGTGCATGACGGCGCGCCGCTGATCGTTGCCGAAGGCTATGTCGACGTGATCGCGCTGGTCACGGTGGGCTTTGCCGGCGCGGTCGCGCCGCTCGGCACCGCGCTGACCGAGGACCAGCTCGCGCTGCTGTGGCGGATGGCGGATGAGCCGATCCTGTGCTTCGACGGCGACAGCGCCGGGCAGCGCGCCGCCTTCCGCGCCGCCGACCTCGCGCTGCCGTATCTGCAGCCGGGCAAGAGCCTGCGCTTTGCGCTGATGCCGGAAGGGCAGGATCCCGACGATCTGGCGCGCTCCGGAGGCCGCGCCGCGATCGAGGAGGTGATGGGGGCGGCGCGTCCGCTCGCCGACATGCTGTGGTCGCGCGAGATCGCCGGCGGCAGCTTCGCGACGCCGGAGCGGCGCGCAGCGCTGGAGGCGCGGATCAACGAATTGAGCAATGGCATTCGCGACGAGGTGGTGCGGCGCTATTACCGGCAGGATTTCACCCAGCGCCTCGCGCAGATGTTCGCGCCGGCCGAGGGCAATGGACCGTTCCGGGGCGGGCGGTCCGGCGGCGGCTATGGCGGCGAATCGGGTCGGCGTTTCGCGCCGCGCGGCGCATTTCAGTCCGGCGGGGCGGCACGGGGCGGGCGCGGACCCGCGCTATCCACAGCCAGCCGCTTCAACGGCCGCCAGTCCTACCAGCCCGCCAGTCCCCATCTGGTGTCGAGCCCTATCATGCGCGGCCAGCGCAGCGCGATGTCCCGCCGCGAGGCCTTGATCCTGCACGCGCTGATCAATCACCCGTGGCTGCTCGGCGATCATCTTGAGGAAATCGCTGCGCTGGAGCTGGCCCATCCCGAGGCTCACCGTCTGCGCGCGGGCATCATTGCCGCTTTCGCGCAGGATCATCACCGCGGCAGCAGCCCGGAGCAGCAGGCCGAGAAGATGCGCGCCGATCTCGCCACGTCCGGATTCTCCGATATTTTACAACGGGTTGAGAAAGCCATCACGACCCGGGACGTGTGGGGCGCCGAGCCCGGCGCGGCCCAGGAGGACGTTCTTTCGACCTGGCGCCAACTCATTGCCTTGCATCGACAATTTCACTCCTTACTTAGGGAGCTTAAAGACGCTGAGCTGGCGCTTGGACAGGAGGCCAGTGAGGCGAACCACGAATGGCTGCGTGACGTCAAAGCCCGGCTCGCGGAGGTTGACGGCACCGAGGCACTGATCGAGGGGTTCGGAGAATCCTCCGGGCGCCGCCGGAGCTGACCAGGGTTCCATGAAGATGGCGGAATCCACGGTCGGCAGGCGCGAAAAAGACTCGCCAAAACGAGGATTTACCCCCAGAAACAGGGTTAATTGGAGCTTAACGGCCTTGGGGCCACAACACGAGCCAGCGGTTACAAACCGATTCGGGGTGGTGCTGTTGTGCGCCGCCCTTTCAGCATGAGACGGCATGGCCCGGCACCGGTTCTCGGGTCGACCGTGTTTTGAATAATCGCAGGCCGGATGGCGTCAAGCCGACCGTGCCGTGATGCAGGAATTCAGTACGCGGGGCGGCGACGTCCCCGGCATGAAGCGCGTTCAGGAGCAGTGAATGGCCACCAAGGCGAAGACGGTAGTTCTCAAGGACAAAGAGAAGGATCAGAAGGCCGCTGATGCTCCCGAGAAGGACAGCGCCGACGCGCCGTCCCCGTTGCTCGACCTGTCCGACGCTGCCGTCAAGAAGATGATCAAGCAGGCCAAGAAGCGCGGCTTCGTGACCTTCGATCAGCTCAATGAAGTGCTGCCTTCCGACACCACCTCGCCCGAGCAGATCGAGGACATCATGGCGATGCTCTCCGACATGGGCATCAACGTGTCCGAGGCCGACGACGCCGACAGCGAGGACGAGGAAAAGCAGGAGGAAGCCGACGACGAGACCGACAACGAGCTTGTCGAAGTCACCTCCAAGGCTGTCACCGAGACCAAGAAGTCCGAGCCGGGCGAGCGCACCGACGATCCGGTGCGGATGTATCTGCGCGAGATGGGCACCGTCGAGCTCTTGTCGCGCGAGGGCGAAATCGCCATCGCCAAGCGCATCGAGGCCGGCCGCGAGGCGATGATCGCAGGACTGTGCGAAAGCCCGCTGACCTTCCAGGCCATCATCATCTGGCGCGATGAGCTCAACGAAGGAAAGATCTTCCTGCGCGACATCATCGACCTGGAAGCGACCTACGCCGGGCCCGACGCCAAGAGCAACATGAACCCGGCCATGATCGCCGGCCCCACCGGGCCTGACGGTCAACCGACCAACGCGGTCGTCAACGGCGACGGCACCGTGCAGGTGATCGCCGCTGTTGCGCCTGCGCCGCCGGCCGCGCCGCCTTCGCCGACCCCCTTCCGTCCCGCGCCTGCCGCGGGCGAAGGCCCCGCCGCGCCCGAAGAGGACGAGGACGACGAGTTCGAGAACCAGATGTCGCTCGCCGCGATCGAGGCCGAGCTGAAGCCGAAGGTGGTCGAAATTTTCGACCGCATCGCCGACAGCTACAAGAAGCTGCGCCGCCTGCAGGAGCAGGACATCCAGAACCAGCTTCAGAACGAGACGCTCTCGCCCGCGCAGGAGCGCAAGTACAAGAAGCTGAAGGACGAGATCATCGTTGAGGTGAAGTCGCTGCGCCTCAACCAGGCGCGCATCGATTCGCTGGTCGAGCAGCTCTACGACATCAACAAGAAGCTGGTATCCTACGAGAGCCGCCTGTTCCGCCTCGGCGACAGCCACGGCGTCGGCCGCGAGGACTTCCTCAAGAACTACACCGGCTCGGAGCTCGATCCGCGCTGGCTCAACCGCGTCTCGAAACTCGCCGCCAAGGGCTGGAAGAATTTCGTCGCGATGGAGAAGGACCGCATCAAGGAGCTGCGCCACGAGATCCAGCAGCTCGCGGCGCTGACCGGCCTTGAGATCGGCGAATTCCGCAAGATCGTGCACTCGGTGCAGAAGGGCGAGCGCGAGGCGCGGCAGGCGAAGAAGGAAATGGTGGAGGCCAACCTGCGCCTCGTCATTTCGATCGCCAAGAAATACACCAACCGCGGCCTGCAGTTCCTCGACTTGATCCAGGAAGGCAACATCGGCCTGATGAAGGCGGTCGACAAGTTCGAGTATCGCCGCGGCTACAAGTTCTCGACCTATGCGACGTGGTGGATCCGGCAGGCGATCACCCGCTCGATCGCCGACCAGGCGCGCACCATCCGTATCCCGGTGCACATGATCGAGACCATCAACAAGATCGTGCGCACCTCGCGCCAGATGCTCAACGAGATCGGCCGCGAGCCGACGCCGGAGGAACTGGCCGAAAAGCTCGGCATGCCGCTGGAGAAGGTGCGCAAGGTTCTCAAGATCGCCAAGGAGCCGCTGTCGCTGGAGACGCCGGTGGGCGACGAGGAAGACTCGCACCTCGGCGATTTCATCGAGGACAAGAACGCGATCCTGCCGATCGACGCGGCGATCCAGTCGAACCTGCGCGAGACCACGACGCGCGTGCTCGCGTCATTGACCCCGCGCGAGGAGCGCGTGCTGCGCATGCGCTTCGGCATCGGCATGAACACCGACCACACGCTGGAAGAAGTCGGCCAGCAGTTCTCGGTGACCCGCGAACGCATCCGCCAGATCGAGGCGAAGGCGCTCAGAAAGTTGAAGCATCCGTCAAGGTCGAGAAAGCTGCGAAGCTTCCTGGACAACTAATTGCATTTCGTAGTGTCGTTCCCGCGAAAGCGGGACCTGAAATGAAAACGGCGGCCGAAAGGGCCGCCGTTTTTGCTTTGAGTCGTGAATCCAGAAACCGAGTGATCGAACGACCTCGGAATGGTTCAGGAGCGGCTCTATGCGAGATCGAGGTGAACCGTGATCGCGGCGACCGCGATAATCGAGATGTCATCCGGCCCGGTGTTGGCGGCGTTGAGGCCGCCCTTGACGACCTCGACGGTGATCTGCCCGTGAGGCAGAACCGCCTTCACGGCGGCGGGATCCACCTTTTCCGGCTGCTGCACGCCGATCTTGACATCGACCAGCATCTTGTCGGGATCGAGATCGAGCGTTTTCAGCAGGACCAGCGAACTGTGATGGATAGCGTCCTCCACCGCGCGGACGGCAGCCTTGGTGTAGCTGCCTCCATGCCAGTCGTTACCCGTTCCCACTTCCAGAAGAATGCGCTTTGCAGCCACGAACCTGTGTCCTGTCGCTGAATGATAATTACAGGCTTCGCCGTACGGAGGTTGACCCAGAACAATTTTTTGTTCGGCCGTGCACGGCGCCCCGCAGCATAAAGGTTCTGCTGTTGGTGATGAAAGGCCCAAGCCATGCGAGGAGTGCGTGCTGCGCATGCGCTTCGGCATCGGCATGAACACCGACCACACCTTGGAAGAAGTCGGCCAGCAGTTCTCGGTGACACGCGAACGCATCCGTCAGATCGAGGCGAAGGCGCTCAGCAAGTTGAAGCATCCGTCAAGGTCGAGAAAGCTGCGAAGCTTCTTGGATAATTAAAATAAGTCAAAACTGACTTATGTCTTGGTGGTTGCCGGGCTTGACCCGGCAACCAATCAAACAAAACAGCGGGCCGAAAGGTCCGTCGTCTTATTTTGCAACAGGAAACGGAGACGTGAGGGCTCAACTTGCCTTTCGTGCTCGCTTATTAGGTCTCTTTGACTGGGGTGTTTCAATCGGCATATTGATCTGCCCCTTTTTGTTAGTGGAGTAGCCACCTGATATCGGCAAAAGAAGCGTTCGTTGTTTAAGTAGCTGCATTGGCTCGATGGCTGTCTTCTTTTGTTCGTAGCGCAAAACTTCTTTGCCTCGTTGTGCCATGGTTACAGTAGTATATTGCAATGGGCAGTCGATACCTTTGCCACCCAACAGTTCGGCAATTGTTTTAATCTGCAAGCGTTCATGTTTTCCCTGCGAGCTTTCAAAGAATCCTGCACTGGCTGCTTCGGCGCGCATTTGCGTGGTTGGCTTTTCTATTGAAATAAACACGGCCATTTGCGCGCTTTCGCGCTCCAGCACTCCGCGCAAATCGCGGATCATGGAAGGGGAAAGATTTTTCCCGCCTTTTACCGAGATTAGGCCTGTGCCATCGCGCTTCGCGTCTAACTTGAAGTAAAATTGACCGTCAATTCCATGGTCGCTACGAGACTTGCCGTATCTTGAATGGGCGCCAACCAAAGCAACTGCCCAGAATTCAAACTGAAACTTATCTAAGCTGGCGAGCGCCCTAGCGTCTTCCTCCGTCGTGGGAATGCCGCGGATATCGTATTGTGCGACGGGATGATGATACTTGATGCGGTCATTTACTATTTGGATGGCTGGAAATGTAACGTCTATCCCAATCCATTTTCGTCCTAGCTTTTCGGCTGCATGGACAGCTGTGCCGCAGCCGCAAAAAGGATCAAGGACTACGTCGCCAGGATTGCTGGACGATTCAATAATACGCTCGAGTAACGCAATTGGCTTCTGTGTTGGATAGCCGAGGCGCTCTTTTGAACCAATCGGTTTTATGTCGCCCCAATTATTTTGAAGGGGAACGCCTGGCATCTCATCCAGGTAGCGTTTGTAGTTAGGAAAGCCTGTTCCGGCGTAAGCAATCCGACCCGCATTCGCGAATTTCACCATATTCTCGAATGAATATGCCCAAATTCGTTTTCCGTATGGAAGAACACCTTTGTATTCCCATCCCGGTTTTGGTTTTAAATGGTCGGCGTCGATATCGGATTCCCAGTCTCCGTCAAGGCGCCTTTTAATTCGCCATTCGTATCTTGTGTCCCCGCCTTCTTTTGCAGCGGTAAGATCCCCCATGCGATAGCGCCGCTGGGTTGCTTTATCTTGGTATTTATAAAAATCGCGAACATAGGAATCATCGTAAGGCGTATAGAGCCAATTCCATGTCCATTCAGACGGGCTCTTTGAATAAAAGAAGATAACGTCGCGAATATTCCCTGCCTGCCTTCGTCCTTGCTTCGCGTCGTTATGTGCGGAAGAGCGTTTCCAACTGTATTCCGTACGGTAACATGTGGGGCCAAATATGCCGTCGAGAATTAATTTCAGATAGTGGCTCGCAGTTGGGTCACAGTGCAAATACAAGCTTCCGGTGGGTTTTAAGACGCGGTGTAATTCAATGAGTCGTACAGACATCATGGCAAGATAAGCCATCATGTCATTTTCTTTTAGAAACGCCCTCAATGATTTTAGTAAGTCTGCAACGGGTAATCCCGACCGTAAGACATCATCGTAAGCGTCTGCTGCAGTTGGACCCCAATGCCAAGTGTCATCGAACGCCTCGATTTGTGCTTGAGATTCTCCGCCGGTCGGGCCTCGAAACAGAATGTTGTAGCTAGCATTCGAGTTGAATGGAGGATCGAGGTAGATAAGGTCGATGCTTTCTGACCGGATATGTGTCCGCAGAACGTGTAAATTATCGCCAAAGTATAAGCTGTTGGGATTGCGCATAATAACTGACGGCAGAATGCGGCCGCGCCCTGTTACAACTCTTGGGCGAATTAACAATTTCTTAACAGTCGTGACCAGCACATTCCAAGGTTTCGGTTAATTTGTCCCTTGATCCAATTTGTCATAGGTATACGTTCCTATACATTCCATGCAACTGACAGGGGCAGCTCGCGATCGTCACGGTCTGCGGGGCGGGATGCGGTGGTTCGCGCCGCAGCGTTCGATGGCGCTGATCGAGTCATGCAAAGCAAGCCATGACTCCCACTGCGTATCGAAATCACGCCTGCGCCGACTTCGTGCAATCGTCGGCGATACGCCGGACATGTCCGGTGCTTTCGTGGCGACTTGCTCATGCGCTTGTTTTCATCGCGTATGAGGCTCAACGCATGGTCCGCCGAAATGTGAGCGGTTCGGCGACAAGGCCATGCGCAATTTAAATAAATCTGCGCGGCCGAATGCAAGACCGGTTTCCACTTTTGCCGACTGCGCTCGTCGCACCTCGCGTCCGGCGTTCCGTGCGCCCTCTTAAGGGCAAAGACGGACAAAGATTTTCGGCATCTCCGCGCCTTTCAAACAACAGGGGTGATGATGCATGACCCCGAAAAGTGTGAAGCAGTTTCTGCATCAGGTCACACGCAAGGCCACATCTTTTGGGCCGGGCCCGCGCGCGCTGCCGTTGATCGCGTCATCCTCCCGCCCCGATTCAGCGTGCTATAAAGACATCCGGAATTTCACGCCGCGGGCCACCAGAGGCTGCAAAGAGGTTTTCATGCGCACATTTTCCCGTCTCGCTGTTTCGCTTGGCTTCATCGGAGCGGCTTGCGCTGCTTCTCCCGCCTTCGCCGCGCAATGCGGCGGCGATTTCAACAGCTTCGTCGCCAGCTTCTCGCGCGAGGCGCAGGCTGCGGGCGTCTCCTCCGGGGTGATCTCGCAGGCACTCGGCGGCGTCACGCAGGACCCCGCGGTGCTGGCGTTCGACCGACGCCAGCGCGGCACCTTCAACAAGACCTTCGAGCAGTATGTCGCCACCCGCGTCGGCGCGGTGCGCATCAAGGGCGGGCAGGCGATGTTGCAGCGTCATGCCTCGCTGCTCTCGCGCATCGAACGGCAGTTCGGCGTGCCGCCGCAGATCATCGTGGCGATCTGGGGCCTTGAGACCGATTTCGGCAAGGGCGACATGGGCAAGCTGCCGGTGTTTCGCGTGCTCGCCACCATGGCGCATGACTGCCGCCGCACCGAGCTGTTTCAGGGCGAATTGCTCGCGGCGCTGAAGATCGTGCAGCGCGGCGACCTCGGCCTGCGCGACATGGTCGGCGCCTATGCCGGCGAGATCGGCCAGACCCAGTTTCTGCCCTCGAGCTACATCAAGTACGGCGTCGATTTCGACGGCAACGGCCATGTCGATCTGCGCCACAGCGTGCCGGATGTGTTGGCCTCCACCGCAAACCTGCTCAAGACCGCGGGCTGGCGCGCCGGCGGCGACTATCATGAGGGCTCGGCGAATTTCGAGGCGATGCGGGAGTGGAATAGGGCCGTGATCTATCGCAAGACCATCGCCTATTTCGCCGACCGGCTGATCGGGCGCTAGGACGCTTCGCGGCGGGCGAACGATGATGAGACGCGCGGTGCGCTCTCAGCGAGCGGAAGCGCTTGAAGCCAACGCTTGGGATGTCGGGATGGGGATTGAAAAGGGCTTTGAATAAGCTCGGAGCGATGTCCACGTGGCCCGACATGTGGGCCTGAATGTTTGACGGCCCGGGTGAGGTTCACCCGGGCCGTTTTCGTTAGCGCTTGGCCTTCTTGGCTTTCTTGGCCTTCTTCGCCTTTTTGGCCTTCGGAGCCTTCTTCGCCTTGGCTACCTTCTTGGCCTTGGTGGCCTTCTTCACTGTCTTCTTCGCCTTCTTGGCTTTCTTCGCCATAAGAACCTCTCAGGTTTAAAATTGACGATAACGTCATGCGAGGCTTGCTCGGCGGAGGGCCGGTCTCGCAGCCTCAGAATCATCCGAACCGATTCGCGACGCCTTGTCGTGGATAAATCGATGTTTCACAGTTTAGCTGTGGGCAACTGCTTGGCTCTCTTGTGCACCTCTACGGTTAACAATCAGCGAAAATCGGCGCTGAGCCATTGATTCTGTTGCGATTGGAAGCAAGAGGCGACGACATCCGCGCATGCGCGGCCGTCTTCATCAATCCACAACCACATCGAGGAATCTCCCAATCCCGCTCAGGGTTCGTTAAGCGGGCCACTGGCAAGGTGGGCATGCCCGCTCGGGACCCGCGATGATCTGACTGCGCGGAGACGAGCTTCTGGAAGCCATCGTCGCCGTTCGACGGAAAGCGCGCATGCTGAGCGTATTCACCTTGTGGATCGTCTTCATCGTCAACTGCGTCGCGCTCGGCGTGGTGTGGATCTATGTCGGGCGCTGCTATCCGAACTTCGAGGCCGCGCGTTACTGGGCCGCCGGCGCACTCATCCTCGCCGCCGCCTGCCTGATCTCCCTGCTGCGCGTGGCGATCGATCCGTTTCTGCCGCTGTGGATCGCCGCCACGCTGGTGATCCTCGCCTGTTGCGTGGTCACGATGGGCATCGAGCGCTTTTACGGCCTGCCGATCTCGTGGCGGGCGAGCCTGGCGATTGTCGTAGGCGGCTTTGCCGGGCTCGGCCTGTCTGTCTTTGCCGATCACGGCATTGCGCTGCGGCTGTGCATCTATTTCTTCTGTCAGTCGATTCCGATTGTGATGTCGCTGCGCCTCTTGGTGGTGCGGGGCGAGGGGCGGCCGGGCGCGCGGCTTGCCGCCGTGGTCGGTGTCCTGATCATTGCTGTGAATTTGCTTCGCGCGGCCATCGGTCTGCTGGGCGGCGAAGTGTCAATGCTCCGCTTCAGCCCGTTCCAGACCGTGCTGGTACTGGCGCTGGTCTTCCTGGCGATGGCCTGGAATTTCGGCTTCGTGCTGCTGTCGATCGATCGTCTGCGCGCCGAGGTCGCCGATCTTGCGCTGTTCGACGACCTCACCGGCGTCGCCAATCGCCGCCAGTTGCTTGCGCGCCTGCATCTGGAATGCGCCCGCGCCCAGCAGACCCAGGAGCCGTTCGCGCTGCTGCTTCTCGATCTCGACGGCTTCAAGGGCATCAATGACGGCTACGGCCATGCGGCGGGCGACGAGTGCCTGCGGCAGTTTTCTCTTGCGGCCCAGTCGCGGTTGCGGACCGGGGATCTTCTGGCGCGCATGGGCGGCGATGAGTTCTGCGTGGTGCTTCCGCAAACCACCCTGCGCGAGGGCGCGATGATCGCGCGGCATGTGCTCGAAGCGTGCCGGGCGGTGACGATGCAGTGGCAGGGCCGTCAGATCGCTCTCTCGACGTCCATCGGCGTTGCTCAATGGCGGCCGGAGATTGCCAAATTCCCGGACCGGCTGATCGCCGCGGCGGACCGTGCGCTCTATGCCGCCAAGCGCGATGGCAGGAACGGTTACGCGGTCTATGACTCGACCCCGCTGAATGCTGCGGTGTCGCCGCCGCTCCGCGCCAGCGCCTGATTTCCGCCGGCTTTTCGCCTTGGCGAAGGGAATGTTGCGCGACAAATTTACCGGATTGTGCAGGCAGGAACCGTCGATGCTTGCGCCGGGTTGTCGTATGACTATCTGCAGGCAGTCCATGTCAGCTTGTCAGGAACCTTGAATGACCGACACGTTTTTCACCCGGGCCAATGCCGCGAATGTGCATGCGGCTGCGGGAGGCAAATCCCGTGGCCCGAAGATCATCGACCAGGATGGCAACGAGGTGCACCCCGGCGGTTCGTTCGGTGACTTCGGCGGTCCGGGCGGCTTTCAGGACGGTTTCGGCGCCCACGTCTTCGGCAACATTTCCTTCGGCCCGCTGAGCCGCGAGCAGCGGTTTGCGCGGCTCGAGGCCTTAGCGCGTCTGCTGGATGTTGCCTTCATCCTGCCGGGCACCAAGGTGCGTTATGGCATCGATGGGCTGATCGGCCTCATTCCGGTGGTCGGCGATCTGCTGACCACTGCGATCTCGCTCTGGATCGTGCGCGAGGCCCGCGCACTCGGCGCGCCGGCCCATGTCGTGGCGCGGATGCTCGGCAATGTCGCGCTGGATGGCGTGGTCGGGCTGGTGCCGTTCGCGGGCGACGCGTTCGACGTCATGTTCCGCGCCAATATGCGCAACATGCGAATCCTGCGGCGCTGGATGGACAAGCAGCCGCGGATGGATTGATGCGGGCGCCCGCGCATAAGCGGGCGCGAAGCGCGGGTTTAAGTGCTCTTGCTGTCGGCGTCCGCAACAGCGTCCGACTCCGGACGCGGCCGGCGTTCGAGCGGAAAATCGCTGCTCTCATATAGCGAGCGGATGCCGCTCTGGTCGAAGCGTGCCTCGTCCACTTGCAGATAGGCGCCGTTCAGGGAATCGGCAGGCAATTGTTCAATGGCAAACAGCACGGCTTCGGCGGCGGTGCCGAACCGGCGATAGGTGAAGCCGGCGCGCTTCTTCTTGCGGATCGCGGCCGGAAACAGTTCGGCTGCGGTGTTGTAATTGAATCCCGCCATCGTCTTGGCCTTCTTGTTGGGGCGCAAATCCTGCGTCGCAAGGATTTGCGTTCTTCAAGGATGATTGCGAAAAGGCGAAGCAATCTTGCGCACGAGCCAATCCTGCGCATGAGCAACGTGGCTCGATGCTGCGTCACTTCAGCACAGTTCAATATAGGCCTTTTTTCGCGAAATGCGACCCGTGAATCGCGACATGATGAACGGCCAACGCCGCATGGCCGCGCGGTCGGTCGTAAAAATTCCCGATTTTCAACGCGCTAGAGATCGCGTTCCATTGTCCGGAATCCAATTTGGTCGCGGCGGATATGAAACGGATGCCGTCCGGCGCGGTGGCGGCGGACGGAACCGGTGTGTGAATGCTGGCCGTCCGACTATTTCGGCTGGTGTTTGATGGCCGCCGAATTGATGCAATAGCGCAGATGCGTCGGGCCGGGGCCGTCGTCGAACACATGGCCGAGATGGCCGCTGCAGCGCGAGCACAGCACTTCGGTGCGGACCATGCCGTGGCTGGTGTCGCGTTCTTCCTCGACACTGTCCGGCGCGGCGGGTGCGCTGAAGGCCGGCCAGCCGCAGCCGGAATCGAATTTGGCATCGGAGGTGAACAGCGGCTGTCCGCAGCCGGCGCAGACGTAGGTACCCGGCTCGAAGGTGTGGTCGTATTCGCCGCTGAACGGCCGCTCGGTCGCCTTCTCGCGCAGCACGCGGTACTGCATCGGCGACAGTTCGCTGCGCCACTCGGCGTCGGACTTCTCGATCCTGGAGGTTGGCTTGGTGGTCATCGTTCCTCGTGGTCCCGATCAGTTGGTGGTCGTCTTGGCATCGCGCACCAGAACCGGCTTGTCGCGATAGCTTTCGGCAAAAACCTTCTTGAGGTTTTCGATCTTCGGAATGTCGTTGAAAGCAATATAGGGCTGGTTGGGGTGCAGCGTCAGGTAGTCCTGGTGATAATCCTCCGCCGGATAGAAGCCTTTCATCGGCTCGATGGTGGTGACGATCGGCCTCTTGTAGACCTTCGCGGCGTTGAGCTGGGCGATGTAGTCCTCGGCGATCTTCTTGTCCTCCGGAGATGAAGTGAAAATCGTAGAGCGATACTGCGTGCCGGTGTCCGGTCCCTGGCGATTCAACTGGGTCGGGTCGTGCACCACGGAGAAATAGATCTGCAGGATCTTGCCGTAGCTGATCTTCTGCGGATCGTAGGTGATCTTCACCGCCTCCGCATGACCGGTGGTGCCGCTGCCGACCAGTTCGTATTTCGCCGTCGATGACGTGCCGCCGGCATAGCCTGAGACCGCCTGCACCACGCCGCGGGTGTGCTGATACACGCCCTGCACACCCCAGAAGCAGCCGCCGGCGATCACCGCGGTCTTGAGGCCGGTGGAGGCGGGCGCGTTATCGGTCTGCGGCGGCGGGATGATGAAAGGCTCTTCGGAGGCGAGCGAGGGCGCGACGGTGAACCATGCGAGCGCCACCGCGCCGAGCGTGGCGGCAGCGAGGGAGACGCGTTTGATGCCGGGTGTGAGCATGGAAATCCTCTGGGCGATGCGCGGACGCTTGTGGCGGAGCGCCACTGCGGAAGAGCACGCCGAAGATACGCCGTGGGCCCATGAGCCGTTACCGACGCCGGCGACACAAAGTTGTGAAGGAAGGGCGCGACTGTGGAGAGGCATCAACAGCGCGATGCCATGGTGCTGGCCTCTGGTGGGACGATCGTTCGATCAGCGTCCCGGTGGACAGCGGCAACGCTTCGATTGACAGCTTGCGAACAATAAGAACAAATAGAGAACAGTAAGAATCGACATAACGTGGATGGACATCACTTATCGGAAGCGGAGACCGTCATGTTCGAGCCTGTCTGCCGGAATGATCTCGATCGCTATGAGCGCGCGGTGGACAGCGCGATCGCGGTCTGCGGCGGCGACCTGCGCGGCACCTTGCGTGCGCTCATTATCGCCAATGAATTTCTTGAGGATGAATTGCGACGGCAGATCGGTACCGGTGAGGTTGATCAGGACCAGCGCAGCGTCGCCTGACGTCCGCTGTCATTTGGAGCTGCCCATCCGCTCATGAGTTCATGACATGACAAACGGGCCGGAATGAATCCGGCCCGTTCGTCACGTCGCCTGTCGTGAGAATAGATCTTACGGGCAGGGATAGCGGTTGCCGTCCCGATTGAGATAGGTGCCCGACGCCGGATCGTAGGAGCGATAGCGCTGGGCGCAGTAGGCGGCGTTCTGCTGGGCCTGAGCCTGCGAGGCAGCGATGGCGCCGCCGATCAGTGCGCCGGCCGCAAGACCGATGCCGACTCCCGCGGCGGTGCCGCCGTAGCCGCGACGGTGGCCGTAATAGCCATGATGATGACCGTGATAACGGCGGTACTGCACGTTCGTCACATCATTGCTGGCCGAGGTTGCGCCGGCAAGATAAGCCGCCGCGCCGGTCAGCGGAGCGGATGTTGCGGGTCCGGAAAAGGTGAGGGCGGTCGTGCCGGCCAGCAGGGCGATGGCGAGAAGTCGTGCGGTTCGCATGGTGATCCTTCCGTTGCGATTCTAACAGGGTAAAACCTAGCACATCGCCAAAAGTTCCGTATTGCGCCCCGCTCAAACCACCACTGTGAGGCGTTTTGCCGCGCGGGTGATGCCGGTATAAAGCCACCTCTCACGGCTGTCCTGAAACGCAAAACTCTCGTCGAACAGCACCACGTCATCCCATTGCGAACCCTGGGATTTGTGCACCGTCAGCACGTAGCCGAAATCGAATTCGTCATAGGGCCGGCGCTGCTCCCAGGGGATGTCCTCGATGCCGCCGGCAAAGCAGTCCGCGCGCACCGAGACCTTGGTCAGCCGCGCGCCGAAATCCTCGTCAGGTGTGATGCGCATGGTGATGATGCGCGACTTCGACTGCGCGCGCGCCTTCACCCGCCAGAGCCCGCCGTTGAACAGCGCCTTCTTGCGGTTGTTGCGCAGGCACACCAGCTTGTCGCCGGCCACCGGCAGCGTCTCCTCGATGCCGTTCTTCTGACGCACCCGCATGTTGTAGGCGCGGCGGGTGTTGTTGCGGCCGACCAGGATCTGGTCCGCCGCCATCACGCGGTCCGGGTCGAGCGCGTCGCGCCGCACCACCTCGCTGTCGCCGAACCGGCCGGTTTCCAGCGCGCGTCCCTCGCGCACCGCCATCGACATCCGCACGATCGGATCGTCCTGCGCCTGGCGATGCACCTCGGTCAGCATCGCGTCGGGCTCGGCGCTGGTGAAGAAGCCGCCGCCCTGGATCGGCGGCAACTGCGCGGGATCGCCCAGCACCAGCAGCGGGCAGTCGAACGACATCAGGTCGCGGCCAAGTTCGGCATCCACCATCGAGCATTCGTCGATGATGATCAGTCTAGCCTTGGAGGCGGGCGCGTTGTCCCACAATTCGAAGCTCGGCTGCTCCTCGCCGGATTCGCGGGTGCGGTAGATCAGCGAGTGGATGGTGGATGCGCCCTCGCAGCCCTTGTTGCGCATCACCAGCGCGGCCTTGCCGGTGAACGCGGCGTATTTGACCTCGCCGTCAACGCCTTCAGCGATATGGCGCGCCAGCGTGGTCTTGCCGGTGCCGGCATAGCCGAACAGACGGAATACCGGCGGGGTATTTCCGCGGCCCGGCTTTGCCTTCAGCCACGCGGCGACGGCGGCAAGCGCTTGATCCTGATGTGGCGTGAAGACGGTCATGAGATCTTTGCGGATGAAGTGCGGTGCGAATCGCTGGGGCCGCACTCAGCACGGCATATCAAGCTGCGCGAAAATGTGAGAGCCCTTTAGTGAACTTCCATTCGCCATCGGGATCGCCTCATCCTATACCATGCCATCGAGTTCCTCAGGCGAAAGGAGCGGCCCATGGAACGGATATGTCTGCAGGCAGCCATCATCTTCTGTGCGCTGGTGCTGCTCGCCGTGGGACTGTCGGGCGTGCTGCTCGGTTCGAAGTTCCTGCATGGCGGCGAATCCCTTTCGGTGGACAATCTCTTCCGTTTCCTGTCCGCCATCGCCGCCGGCATGGGCGTGATGTTCATCACAACGGTGCCGCGGATCGAAATCCATAGCGAGCGGATGACCACGCTGTCATTCCTGATCGTGGTTGGCGGTCTGGCACATCTCTACGGATTTATCCTGCGGCCGACGCCGAGCTTCGGCACGCTGATCGCGCTGGTGATGGAACTGATCGTGGTACCGCTGCTCTGGCTCGGCCAGCGCCATGTCGCGCACAAGGCCGCGCGTACCGCCCAGCTTGCGCCGGCCTGACGGTTCGAGCGATGCCGCGCCTCACCGCCCGAGCATGACGATGGCCAGACGCATTCTCGTGCTGACGGTCTCGGCCCTCATCCTCGTGGTGTTCGCCACCTTCGCGATCAATCTCTATCGCAACTACAAGGCCGCCAACGAGCCTCCGCCCGGCATCATCTTCGAGCGCTCGGATCGCCCGGCGCGGGTTTGAGACATCTGGAAACGACAACGCCGGCGTGGAGGTTCATCCACGCCGGCGTTGTTGTGTGAGTTGGTCGCGGCGATCAGGCCGCGGCGACGCCGCGCAGCTCGCCCGAGCCGGGCGGCGGGATCGGCGCGCCGTCGCTGGCATATTCGTTGAGCTTGTTGCGCAGCGTGCGGATCGAGATGCCGAGAATGTTGGCGGCATGGGTGCGGTTGCCGAGGCAGTGCTTCAGCGTCTCCAGGATCAGGTCGCGCTCGACATCCGCCACGGTACGGCCGACCAGCGCGCGCGTCACCTGTTCGGCGGCAAGTGTGGCGTGGGCGACAGCCGGCGGCGTTCTGGTGAGATCGAGCCGGTCGCCGTCCGGCGAGAGGATGGCGTCGGGGCCGATCTCGTCGCCCTGCGCCATCAGCACCGCGCGGTGAATGGTGTTCTCGAGCTCGCGGACGTTGCCCTGCCAGCGGTTCGCGGTCAGTACCTGCCGCGCCTCCGCCGACAGCGGCCGCACCGGCACGCCGTTGGCCTGCGCGTATTTCTGCACGAAGTGCTGCGCCAGTTCGAGAATGTCCGCCGGGCGCTCGCGCAGCGGCGGCAGCTTCAGATTGACCACGTTGAGGCGGAACAGCAGGTCCTCGCGGAAGGTGCCTTCGCGCACTGCGTCATTCAGATTGCGGTTGGAGGTCGCGATGATGCGGATGTCCACCGGCACCGGCTTGGTGCCGCCGACACGGTCGATCACGCGCTCCTGAATCGCGCGCAGCAGCTTCGACTGCAGCCGTACGTCCATCTCCGAGACTTCGTCGAGCAGCAGCGTGCCGCCGCTGGCTTCCTCGAACTTGCCGATGCGCCGGGCGATCGCGCCGGTGAACGCGCCCTTCTCGTGGCCGAACAGTTCGGACTCGAGGAGATGCTCCGGAATCGCCGCGCAGTTGATCGAGATGAAGGGTTTGCGGGCGCGGGCGGAGCGGGTGTGAACGTAGCGCGCCAGCACTTCCTTGCCGGTGCCGGATTCGCCGGTGATCATCACCGAGGCCTCGGAGCCGGCGATCTGCTGGGCGAGCTTGATCACCCGCGCCATTGCCTCGTCACGGTAGATCAGGTCGCGCGAGTCGTTGGCGACTGCGGCGAGGATGGCGGCGATCAGCTCGGGATCGGGCGGCAGCGGGATGTATTCCTTGGCGCCGGCATGGATGGCGGCGACCGCGGCGCGGGCATCGGTGGTGATGCCGCAGGCGACGATCGGCACGTGGATGTGTTCGGCCTCGAGCCGCATCACCAGATCGCGGATATCGACGGCGACATCGACCAGCAGCAGATCAGCGCCCTTGCCGCCGCGCGCGACGCGCATCGCCTGCTCCGAGTTCTCGGCGTGGGTCACGGTCGCGCCGTTCTCCATGGCGATCTTGGTCGCGGTGGTGAGCTGGCCTTTCAGTGTGCCAACAATGAGAAGCCGCATGATTTGCTCCTGTTATGGATCGCGCCATTTCCGGCGTCGGTTTAGGGGCGGTGCGCGTCAGGCGCGCTCCGCCTGAATGATTTCGGTCATGGTGACGCCGAGCTTGTCCTCGACCAGGACGACCTCGCCCCGCGCCACCAGGCGGTTGTTGACGTAGATGTCGATGGCTTCGCCGACGCGGCGGTCGAGTTCGAGCACGGTGCCGGGGCCGAGCTTCAAAAGATCGCTGACATCCATCTTGGAGCGGCCGAGCACGGCCGACACCTGAACCGGAACGTCGAACACCGCTTCGAGATCGGAGGCGATCCGCGTGCTGTGATCCTCTTCCGGCTGAAGCGCGGCAGGATCGACCGGCGGCGCGTCCGCGCTGTTGAGATCCGGGAGCGGTACCTCGGAATCGTTGTCGCTCATGGCTCAGTTCCCCATGGCCGACGCATCGGCCTGATTGCGGGATGCGATGTAGCGTCCCACGAGTTCGTTGATCTTGGCCTCGACGGCCTCATGCTCGAAGGTGCAGCCGCCGTCCGCCCATTCGATCTTGCAGTCGCCGGTGGCGATGTCCGGTTCGGCGAGAATGACAAGACGGCCCTCGAAGCCGCTGCGCCGGGCCAGCGCCTCGATGCGCTCCCTGGCGGCTTCGTAGAGATTCTCGTTGATGCGCACCGCAAGGTGCGGCGTCGAGGTCAGGTGCCGGAAGCAGTCGCTCACCAGTGCCATCACCTCGCTCAGCGGCTCGGTGGCCATCAGTTCGTGACACAGCTTGCGCGCCACGGCGACCGCGACATCGACGGCCTCGGTCTCCATCCGGTTTTCGATCTGGTCGAGGCCGGCGGCGATCCGGCTGATGGCAAGGCCGATCTCCTCCAGCGCCAGCGCCGCGCGGCGGTCGCTTTCGACCTTGGCCTCGTGCTGCGCGGCATCGAAGCCGGCGCGGAAAGCGCGCGCCTCGGCCTCGGCGACGCGCTGGGCGATCTCGGAATCGGTCGCGGCGCGCTCTTTCACGGCGTCCGGGACCGCGAAATCGACGTCGAACAGGAATTTGGCGGGTGCGGCCATCAGTACACCAGCTCGTCGTCGGCGCGGTTCTTCTGCAGCATGATCTCGCCCTTGGCGGCGAGATCCTTGGCGAGGTTGACGAGCAGCGCCTGGGCCTCGTCCACGTCGCGCAGGCGGACCGGTCCGGCCGCCGCCATGTCGTCTTGCAGCATCTTCGCGGCGCGGCTCGACATGTTGCTCATGAAGAACTCGCGCACGGCGTCGTTGGCGCCCTTGAGCGCGATGCCGAGCTTGTCCTTGTCGACGTGACGCATCAGGGTCTGCGCTGAGCCGGCGTCCAGCTTGACCAGATCGTCGAAGGTGAACATCAGCGCCTTGATCCGCTCGGCGGATTCGCGGTTTTCTTCCTCGAGCGAGGTGATGAAGCGCGTTTCGGTCTGGCGGTCGAAATTGTTGAAGATTTCCGCCATCACCTCATGGGCGTCGCGGCGGCGGGTCTGCGACAGGTTGGACATGAACTCGGTGCGCAGCGTCTGTTCGACGCGCTCGATCACTTCCTTCTGCACCGCTTCCATCTTCAGCATGCGGCCCACGACATCGAGTGCCATGTCCTCGGGCAGGATCGCCAGCACGCGCGCGGCGTGCTCGGGCTTGAGCTTGGAGAGCACCACGGCGACGGTCTGCGGATATTCGTTCTTCAGGTAGTTGGCGAGAACCTCTTCCTGCACGTTGGAGAGCTTCTCCCACATGTTGCGGCCGGCGGGGCCGCGGATTTCGTCCATGATGCCGGTGACGCGCTCGGCGGGCAGATAGGTCTGCAGCAGCCGTTCGGTGGCGTCGAAATTGCCCATCAGTGCGCCGGAGGCCGACATCCGCGACACGAATTCGAGCAGCAGGTCCTCGACCACGTCGGCTTCCACGGTGCCAAGCGAGGACATCACCATCGACAGCTCGCGCACTTCGTCGTCGTCGAGCAGCGCCCACACCTTGCTGCCATATTGCTCGCCCAGCGCCAGCATCATGATCGCGGCGCGCTTGGGGCCGCTCATCGGCTTGGTCGGCTCGCGGTTGCTCTGGCGGCTCGCGAGCGTGGCGACGACGCCGGCGATATCCTGAGACTGGTTGGTGAGAGCGGGTGCGGATGCCATGGGACGTTATGCCGGTTCTGTGAGCCACTGCCGGATGATGGCGGCGGTCTCATTGGGATTGCGGTCGGCAAGCTCGCCGACGCGATGCACCGATTGGGCGTGGACCTGACCCTGCACCTGCGCGACGTCGATCATCTGCGCGGTGGCGTTGTTGCCGATCTGCGGCGGGCCGCCGGCGCCCTGATGCGCGCCCGGTTCGGGCAGTTCAGGCATCGGTTCGGTCAGGCTCTTGACCGGCTCGGAGGAGAGCACGCGCCTGACCAGCGGGCGGATCACCATGAAGACCACCACGATGCCGAGCACCAGCATCACGCCGAGCTCGATGAAGTACATGATGTCGTCCTTGGTGAACTGGAACATGCCGAGCAGGCCGGCGGGCTCCGCCAGCGGGGCGGTCGCGGGCGCCTCGGCGAACTTCAGGTTGACGACCTCCACCTGGTCGCCGCGCTTCTGGTCGAAGCCGATCGCCGAGCGCACCAGCGTGGCGATGCGGTCGAGTTCTTCCTTGGGGCGCGGCACGTAAACCGTCTCGCCCTTGTCGTTCTTGCTGTAGCTGCCATCGACCAGCACGGCGACCGACACCCGGTTGACCCGGCCGGCCTCGGTGACTTCGGTCTTGGTGACGCGCGAGATCTCGTAATTGTTGATCTCTTCGCTCTTCTTGCTCTGGTCCTTGGCGGCGTTGGCGCCGCCCTGGCCCTGATTGCCCGGCAGTTCGTTGTTGACCGTGACCTGGCCGTCTTTGGCCTCGGCGGTCGAGGAGGATTCCTCGCGCGACTGGCTGGAGCGCAGCACGCGGCCTTCGGGATCGAACTTGTCGGAGGTCTGGGTGATCTTGTTGTAGTCGAAATCGGCGGAAAGCTGGACGCGGGCGCGGCCGGCGCCGACCACCGAGGACACGATCGCCTCGACCTGGTTGCGCATCCGGTTCTCATAGGCGGCGCGGCGCTCGTCGCCGGTGACGCCCTCGAGGCCGGCGTCATCCGAGGAGCCGTTGGCCAGCAACTGGCCGGTCTCGTCCACGATGGAGACGCGCTGCGCCTTCAGCCCGTTGACCGAAGAGGCGACGATGTGGCGGATGGCGCGGACCTGCTGCGGTTCCAGCGATCCGCGCACCCGGACCACGATGGCGGCCGACGGCTCCGGCTTCTCGCGCGAGAACAGCGGCCGTTCCGGCAGGACGAGGTGGACACGCACCGCCTGAATCCGGTCGATCGACTTGATGGTGCGGGCGAGCTCGCCCTCCAGCGCGCGCAGGTGGTTGACGTTCTGCACGAAGCTGGTCGAGCCCAGCGTGTCGGACTTGTCGAAGATTTCGTAGCCGACGCCGCCGCCTTTGGGCAGGCCGCTCTCGGCGAGCTTCATCCGCAGCTTGGTGACGCGGTCCTTCGGCACCATGATCACGGCGCCGTCGTTCTTCATCTCGTAGGGGATAGCCTGACGGTCGAGTTCCTTGATGACCGCGGAGGAGTCGTCATAGCTGAGGTCTGTATAGAGGGTGATCATCTGCGGCGCAGTGACGCGCATGGTCACGAAGGCGAAAAAGCCCAGCAGCGCCATGGTGACCGCCACCATGGACGCCATGCGCGCCGCACCCAGACCCCGAAGGAATGCCACCAGCCCTTGCAACGAACCCGCCCCAGATTCGGCCTCACATGCCGACTGGGCAGAATTTGCCTAGGTATGGTTTCTATATGGTTAACGCCGGTTAACGGACGTGTTCATTTGGTGAAATTGGTGACCGTTTTGGGGAGCGGATGCGCGGCCTTTGATTGAATTCGCAAGCGTTGCAGCGCTCGGGCGGCTTCCACCAACGCCAAAAGCCGGTCTCGGGGGGCGAGACCGGCTTTTGAAGCAAATCGCTACGGCAATGATTTTATTGACGGTATTGCTGGATTCGGGTGGTGCGCAGTCCGGCCAGACCATGCTGGTCGATCGAGAACTGCCAGGACAGGAATTCATCCACGGTCAGCGTGTAGCGGCTGCAGGCTTCCTCCAGGGAGAGAAGGCCGCCGCGCACCGCGGCAACGACTTCGGCTTTACGGCGGATCACCCACCGTTTGGTGCCGGGCGCGGGAAGATCCGCGATGGTCAGCGGACTGCCGTCAGGCCCGATGACGTACTTCACCCTCGGGCGGTGGGGTTCTGTCATGGCGTACTCACAAACTCGAACTACTGAACTCGTGGGAACACGCTACCCCTCCGGGCTTAAAATTTGCCTAAGCCCAAGGCTCCAATACGATTCTCCTTCGAGACGCCTCATAACGAACCGCCCGGTCCCCTCGCGGAGGCCGGGCGGAACAAACAGATGCGAAAGAGGTGGATGTCAGTTCGAGCGCACCACGCGCTTGATCTGATCGACGGTGTAGTTCTTGCCGCCCATCGACAGCAGCGCCGGGCTTGCGGTGAGATCGACGGAATCCACCACGCCCTGAACCTCGGTGGAGATGGCGACGTCGTTGCCCGAAGCGTCCTTTGCCGTCACCGTCATCTTATAGTCGCCGGCCGGCCACTCCGTGCCGTCATTGCCCTTGCCGTCCCACATGAAGCTGGCATTGCCCGCGGTCACCGCGTAGCTGCCGGTGTAGGCCGTCTGACCGGCGGAGTTGGTGATGGTGATGGTGGCGGTCGAGCTCGAGGGCGCGTTGAAATTCCAGGTGGCCGAGCCGTTGAAATACGCCGTGCTGCCATCGACGCCGATGGTCTGGCCGACGAAGCTCAGCGCCTGCGTGGACTGCGCGGTCTTCTGCAGCGCGACCAGCGAGGACATCTGATCGTTCATCTTGAGCTGCTGCTCGACCTGCGCGAACTGCACGAGCTGGGCGGTGAACTGGTTGGTGTCGAGCGGGTCGAGCGGATTCTGGTTCTGCAACTGCGTCGTCAGCAGCGTCAGGAAGGTCTGGAAATTACTGGCAAGGCCGGCGGCAGTGGTGCTCGAACTGCTGCTCGATGAGCTCGAGCTCGTCGTGGTCGACGCGGCCGCGGAAGTCGGAATGATGGGCGATGTGGCATCGACGGCCATGCGTCTCTCCTCAAATCCTGATGTCGACGCCGGTGCTCGATCCGAGCGCGCGGCCGTAGCTCATGCCGGCGACCTGCGCGGGCACGGTGGTGTCTTCCGAAATGATCAGGCGTTGCGCGTTGCGGCCGGACTGGCCGTTGTCGTCGCGCCCGGCGAAGGACTGGTCGCGCAGGCTGAATTGCAGACCGCCGTCGCCGGTTTTGAGACCGGCATTCTCCAGCGCCTGCTGAAGCTGCGTCGCATCGCGGCGAAGCATGTCCAGCGTCGCCGGGCGCTCGACCGTGAGATGCGAGGTCACCTGTCCGTGCTTGTCGACGTCGAGACGCACGTCGATCCGCCCGAGCTCGGCAGGATCGAGACGGATCTCAAACCGGCTGTTGCCGGCCGCCGCCTTGAGCGCGATATCGACCGCAAGGCCGCTCACCGGCACCATGTTGTTCGCGGCGACCGCGACATTGAGCTGCGGTGCCGGGGCGGCGAAGGACTGTGTGTTCGCAGCCTGCGTGGGCTGCTGCAGCGGCAGGGCGGCGTTACCGAGTTGAACCGGATCGACCGACGCAGATTGCGGAGTCGAAGTCGGAGTATGGGCATGGGTCGAGGCCGGCGCGGTTGCCGCCGTGGACGCGGGTTTTGACTCCGGCGCGTCGTTTTTGGCCTCGCCCGCTTCGGTCCTGGCAGTGGGCGTGTTGGACGCCTCGTGCTGGTCCTTGGGAGGGACCTTCGCATCGGGGGGCGCGGCGGTAGCGGCGGATTTCGTTGCCGCAGGGCCGGACGTATCAGCCGTCGCCACGCTATCGGTCGTGGCGGACCTGTCGCCGGACGTGGTCTTGACCTTCACCGCACTCGCGTTCGGCGCTGCGATCTTCGTCGCGGCCGGCGCGATCACCGTCTCGGCGGGAAGCGGGAGCTCGGCCTCGGTGGCCGACTGTGTGCTGGCCGCGGTGTTTTCGGATGTTGCCTCAGCCGCCGGTGCGGCAGGCAGGCCGGTGGCCGGATCGATCGTCTGCCCGGTGTCCGTCTTCGACGTGGACACTTCTGCGCTGGCGATCGCTGCGGCCTGTGTATTGGCGGAGACGGCGGGCGCCGTGGTCTCCTGACCAGTTGCGGCCGTGGCCGGCGTGTCAGTGGGCGCGGTGACAACCGGAATGATGACGGCTGCCGGCACGACAACCCCCGCGCTGCCGTCTGTGGTTATGGTCTGGGCGACCACGGCCTGATCGGCATCGGCCTGGGTGCCATCGCCGTCGCCATCCTTGGCCGCTGTCTTGTCCGAACCGTCGGCCTTTTTCGGATGGTGGGCGTGCTTATGGACGCCGGTCACCGGCGGCTGGTCGTCCGGATGCGCCGGCCGGGCCTCGTCGGCCCGGGCTGCGGGCGCGTCACGCGACGGCGCAGGCTGGTTGCTGTCAGCATCGGCGTTCAAATCTACCAGATGGGCGAAATCCGCCGACGTGGAGGGGCCCGCCTGCGGCGATTTCGGCCGGGCGGCATAAAACGACGGCGCGACGGCGGCTTCCGGATTAACGCTGGACACAGGCAACCTCTCACAATCATCCCCGGACCAGAGGAGCAAGGACCGGGCCAGCCTACTGCGACATAAAATTATAGATATTTCAATGGATTAACTGGTTGAGAAGGTCGCCGGGCCCCCTGCGCATTCTGCCCGGCGGCAAGTTTTGCCGCGGCTTGTGCGTTCCAATTGCCTCACGGGGGTGCGCTCTATAATAAAGAGCCTCATATATGGAGGGTGACGGCGACGCCGCTCCATCATCGCATCCGGATTTGCCAGGCCATGCTCAACAGCCTTGATCTTGAAGGACGCCCGCAGGACACGCGGGTCGTTGTCGCCATGTCCGGCGGCGTCGATTCCTCGGCGACGGCGGCACTGCTCAAGGCCGAGGGTTACGATGTCGTCGGCATCACGCTGCAGCTTTACGATCATGGCGAGGCCACCCATCGCAAGGGCGCCTGCTGCGCCGGTCGGGATATTCACGACGCGCGCGATGTCGCCGCGCGGATCGGCATTCCGCACTACGTGCTGGACTACGAAAGCCGCTTCCGTGAATCGGTGATCGATCGCTTCGCCGAGAGCTATGTACATGGCGAGACGCCGGTGCCGTGCATCGAGTGCAACCGCTCGATCAAGTTTCGCGATCTGCTCTCGACAGCGCGCGAACTTGGTGCGCAGGTGCTGGCCACCGGCCATTACGTCGCCTCGCGTCGCCAGCCGGACGGCTCGCGTGCGCTGGTCTGTGCCGCCGATCCCGAGCGTGACCAGAGCTATTTCCTGTTCGCCACCACCTCCGAGCAGCTTGCCCATCTGCGCTTTCCGCTTGGCGACATGACCAAGGCGCAGACCCGCGAACTGGCGCGCCGCTTCGATCTGCCAGTTGCCGACAAGCACGACAGCCAGGACATCTGCTTTGTGCCGACCGGCCGCTATACCGATGTGATCGAGCGGCTGAAGCCGAACGCGATGGAGCCGGGCGACATTGTCGACCAAGGCGGCCGCGTGCTCGGCCACCATCAGGGCATCGTGAACTTCACGGTCGGCCAGCGCCGAGGTCTCGGCATCGCCAGCCACGCACCGCTTTACGTGCTTGAGCTCGATGCCACGCGTCGGCGTGTCATCGTCGGTCCGCGCGAGGCGCTGCAGCGCAGCCGGATCGTGCTGCGCGAAGTGAACTGGATCGGCGGCGGCACGCTCGAACACGCGGTCGGCAATGGACGCGAGGTGTTCGTCAAGGTGCGCTCCACCCGCGCGCCGCAGCCCGCGTGGCTGCATCTGGTCGATGGCGAATGCGAGGTCGAACTGGTCGCAGGCGAGGAGGGCGTGTCGCCCGGTCAGGCCTGCGTGTTCTATGACGCGCCGGACGGGCAGGCGCGTGTGCTCGGCGGCGGCTTCATCAAGAGCGCGTCGCATCGCGACGACGTTGCGACAAAATTCGCGACGCATGCGCCGCAGTCGCTGGCGGCAGGCTAGGCTGGAAAAGCGGCATAACAGATATGGGCAATGATATCGATCGCGCGGGGGTGGCGAAGGCCTATGCCGCCTGGGCGCCGGTGTACGATCTGGTGTTCGGCGCGGTGTTCGATCATGGCCGCAAATCCACCATCGCGGTGGCGGATGCGATCGGCGGCCGGGTGCTCGATGTCGGCGTCGGCACCGGGCTGTCGCTGTCGGATTATTCGCGCAGCACGCGTCTGTGCGGCGTCGATATTTCCGAGCCGATGCTGCGCAAGGCGCAGGAGCGGGTGCGCAATCTCAATCTCACCAATGTCGAATCGCTGTCGGTGATGGATGCGAAGAACCTCGCGTTCCCCGACGCCTCGTTCGATGCGGTGGTGGCGCAATATGTCATCACCGCGGTGCCCGATCCGGAAGCCACGCTGGACGATTTCGTGCGGGTGCTGAAGCCCGGCGGC
Source organism: uncultured Afipia sp. (assembly GCA_964384815.1). GTDB lineage: Bacteria > Pseudomonadota > Alphaproteobacteria > Rhizobiales > Xanthobacteraceae > Afipia. Next base: position 197,914 of record CAYLLZ010000002.1, read on the forward strand.
GAGCTTATCCTCGTCAATCACATCGGCGCGGAGAGCGGTCCGCGCCGGATTTTCGAACTCGCATTCGCGCCGCTGGCGCGCCGGCTCGGCTGGCGGCCGGAATTTCCGTGGGCACGCTTGCAGGATTGGGAACACCGGCATGGCGGTGTTGCCTTGATCGAACGGCGGCCGATGCCGCCAATGGGACATTTCTCGCTGATCCGCTACCGCAAAGCCTGATCGGGCGCGTCTTGCGCGGAACTTGCCTGCGCCGGGGCCGTTGCACCGGCATGCGAGTAAAACTCTGCCTCTTGTCTATTGTGATCGCGGCCGTCCCGGCAATGGCGCTGGCTCAAGCGCCGCCGACACCGGCAACTCCGCCGGCGCGCACCGCGCCGCCCAATCCCGATCGCGCCACGCAGGAGCGAAACTGCGCCCCGACCCAGGCGATGCCGTCGGAAGGCAGCATTGCGCCTTCGGACAAGACGAAGGGGCAAAGCAGTGAGCCCTTGGGCGATAAACTGGCAAAATCCGATGGCGTTTTGTGCCCGCCGGCTGGTGTCGACCCTGAAATGCACGCCCCTGCGCCGAACACCGGTACCATGCCGGTGATCCCGCCGCCCGGCAGCCCCGGCGGCGATCCCAACGTCCGGCCGAAATGATCCTGTAAAGACGTCGACGTTGCTTGACAGGCATTTGGGTGCCTTCTTATATGCCGCCGTCCGCGACCCGCCGCATGGCCCGGTTGGGACATTCGGCGAGGTAGCTCAGCTGGTTAGAGCACGGGAATCATAATCCTGGGGTCGGGGGTTCGAGTCCCTCCCTCGCTACCAAAAAATCCAATTATTTCAGGCTTCAAGTCTAGGTGTCCCGGAGGCGTACGGCGCTGGCCGACTGGGCTGCTCCGGTGGCAGGCGTCATGTGCAGCCGATGTGGCGGCCGGCTGAGTATCCTCCGTGACAATATCGACAACGGTGGTTATCGCGGCCGGCACAATTCAGCACGGATGAGTGAGCCAGACGGTCGTTCTGATAATCCCGTGTTTGCTCTGGCGATGGGTTTTGATTTTTCCTGCGGCAAGGTCCGCGCCTTGTGAGGCGCGATGGTTTCCCGGTCGAGATCGATGATGCTCACGCGCGTGCCGATATCGGGTTCGCTTCCGGCGGTTTCATGGACTACTGCTGGCGGCAGTCAGTGAGCTTCAAGGAAGGCGGCGCGGCTTTCCACGAGAAGCGAGTGCCAAAGTTACGAGACGATAATTCTCAGCCCTCAGACGCAGAGCATCTGCGTTCACTGCCGGTGCCGTTTTTTTGCGCGATGTTGCATCGATGGTGTTTCAAACGAAACAGACGTTTCATAAGCGCGCCGCGAATCGCGAATCCTTTTTGCGAAAATTTTGACGGGTTATTCGAACTGTGCAGTCTTGTTGCAACTCCCGACACGATGCAGGAGCGGGGCGTGACAATGACCGGAAGTGCGTTCGCTGCCCGCATGCGGCACGAGAAATTCTTCGCCTGTGCGGCCAACAAGCGCCGCGACGATCTGAGCTATCGCGCTTCCATGTCGGTCGAGCGGATTCCGGGCCGCTTTCCTTACGCGACATGGAATTCGCCCGATGGCCCGCGCGACATCGTGGTGTGGTGCTCGAATGATCAGCTTGGCATGAGCCAGCATCCGAAGGTCATCGGCGCCATGGTGCAGACAGTGCTGCACGCTGGTGCCGGGGCGGGGGGCGCGCGCGACACCTGCGGCACAAATCAGATGCTGCTCGATCTCGAAGCGGAGATTGCGGATCTGCATCGCAAGCAGGCGGCCGTGCTGTTCACGTCCGGCTATGTCGCCAACGCGGCGGGCCTCTGCGCGGTCGCAAGGCTGGTGCCGCGCTGCCTCGTGATCTCCGACGAGCATAATCATCATTCGATGATCGAGGGGATTTCGAAGTCCGGATGCAAGAAGCGGATCTGGCGGCACAACGATCTTGAGCACCTCGAGCAGATTCTCCGGGAAGAGCGCGGCCGGCCGACGCTGATTGCCTTCGAGAGTATCTATGCCCTGAGCGGGGATGTCGCGCCGATCCGCCAGATCTGCGATCTCGCCCGACGCTTCGGCGCGATCACCTATCTCAACGAAGCCAATGCGGTCGGCATCTGCGGCACGGGCGGCGCCGGCATGGCCGAGCGGGAGGGACTGGCGTCACGGATCGACATCGTCGAGGGTACGCTGGCCCATGCCTATGGGTGTCTCGGAGGCTACATTGCCGGGCGCGCCGTGCTGGTCGATGCGCTTCGCTCCTATGCGCTGGGGTATGCGTTCACGAACGCACTGCCGCCGCCGCTATGCGCGGCGTCCCTCGCGGCGATCCGCCATCTCAAGGAGTCGTCCTGGGAGCGCGAAAAGCTGGCGCAGAATGCCGCCATTCTGCGTGCCGAACTGACCAAGGCCGCATTGCCGGTGGGGCCGGGGGAGAGTCACATCCTGTCTTTGCCGGTGGGCGATATCGCCGTGGCACGGGCGATGTGCGACACCCTGCTTTCCGATTTCGACCTTTACTTGCGCCCGACCGGGCATCCGGCAATGCCGCGCGATACGGCACATCTGCGTATCCTGCCGTCGTCGCACCACGATAAAACGATGCTCAATACGCTGGTGAACGCGCTGGCCGACGTCTGGCGCCGGTTCGAGCCGTCATGGAGCTATCAGCCGGACGCCGCCGAATGATTTGTGTTCCGGCCGTCGCATGTCTGTTTCAAACGAATGAAACATGTTTCACGGCCGGCGCGTCGAAATTTTACCGGATGACGTTCGCCTGCTAGCATCAACAAGGTCTTGAGGGGTGTGTCGCGACATGAATGTCCGGTCTACTCATCGACAACTGGTGGCGCTGCTGCTGGGCGGCACGACCGGAGCCGTGATCCTGATGTTGGCTCTTCAACATCTGTTCGCGCCGGAGAAAGCCGTGTTCGACCCGCTGGCTTTCATTTGCAGCACGGATAGCAGGCCCGTGGCCCTCTCCAAATAGCAGTTCGTTTTTGCCGGTCGCGATCTAGCCGAAACGGAAGAACAGCAGATTATCGAACGAGCGAAGTTCGATCAGCACGCGATAGAGCTGGTTGCTGTCTTCGTTGCTCACGGCCTGCGGCACAAAACTCAAGCCGTTGAGCGCGCCGTCGATAAGGCGGCGAAACTCTGGATCGTTTTTCACGGCAGGCGTCGCCATCGCTTCGCAGCGGCGCAGCAGGTAGCCATAGATGGCGGCCTTGGATTGCACGTCGGCCTTGACGCCCTTGTCGCCCCATTGCGGCAGAGTTGTTTTGTAGACGAAGAATTCGTCCATGGCCTTGTTGGCGTCGAGAACGCAGTCGGCCAGGATATAGAGGCCGGAAGCGCGGCGCATCGCCGACAGCTTCTCGCGAAACTCGACGGTTTCCTTCGCAGCGCCGGGCAAATCGCCGCTGTCGATCAGGCTGAGCGTCTTGTCGATCCTTACGGCGGTGCTTTGCAGCAGGTCAGCATAAAGGGCGTTGTCCGCGAAGGCGTCGGGCGTCTTGCCTTCGAACTGCTTGGCCAGCTTCGACCAGGCACTGCGCATGTCGTCGACCTCGATCGCCGCAAGATCGGCATTGCCGGTGCGCAGATAATTTGTCGCAACCCGGTTGTGGGCGGCCACCTTCTCGACGGCTTCGTTGAAGTTCGAAAGATCTCCGGCGGTCGCGGATGCAGCGGTAAAAATCGCGCAAGCAGCTAACACAACAGACAGATTCTTGTAGATCGACATGAACCAGGACTCCACGTGTCGGCGAAGCCTATGTCAGATGAAAAATTCAGGCCAGCCCTGCAAGAGTACTTTTGTTGTCTCAAGAGGATGTGTATGGATTTCTCACTGATGCGGGATAGGTTATGGCAGCGGGGAGATAGCGCCTTCGCTGTCCAGAGCGCCTGCTTGGGACCGATGATGCGAACGAGGAAACCATGATTTCACGCCGTCAGGTTCTTGTCTCCGGAAGCGCCATGATGCTGGCGGGCTCGGCCGGTCGCGCGCAGTCAGCGCCTGTGCTGACCGACGATGGGCTTTATTCCGAGCCCTGGTTCATCAACAGTTTTCTCGATCTGCGGGACGATCTGGCGGATGCGACTGCGAACAACAAGCGGTTCGCCATCATGTGGGAGCTGAAAGGCTGCCCCTATTGCAAGGAAACGCATTTCGTCAACTTCGCCGATCCCACCATCCAGTATTACGTGAAGAACAATTTCGCCATCGTGCAGCTTAACGTAATCGGTAACCGCGAGGTGACGGATTTCGACGGCACCAAGATGACCGAGAAGCAGTTCAGCCAGAAATACAACATCCGCTTCACGCCGACATTCCAGTTCTTTCCGGAAAACCTCGCCGAGATCGTCGACAAGTCGCCCGACAAACGGGAAGTCGCGCGGCTGCCGGGTTACCTCAAGCCCACGCATTTTCTGACGCTGTTCCGGTTCGTGCGCGAGAAGGGTTATGAGCGCGGCGATTTCCGCAGCTATCTGAAAGCGCAAGGCGACTGACGCTTCAGGCGAAGACCCGCGCAGTCACACGCCCTTCCATATCGCGTTGCGTTGCGGCATTCCTGATTCAATCATGACATGAGAGCACGGCGAACTTTGCGCCGCGCGTCATGCATCGCCCTCGTGTTGCGGACGTTCGTTTCACGCTGGAACGTGATGGTTTCGTCGTTGAAACGAAAACCGCGATCTTTCGCGCTGCAGTAATTTGTTGCTGCGCCGGATGATGTTCGTCGCGGCCGGCTGATTGACCGCTTTCATTGCAAGCGAACGTCCGGAGTTGCCGGAATCCTCGCGATTCTCTGCGCAATTCGCACGAACCAGGCGACACAACCATCGTGAAATGATCTCAGGTCGCGTCTTGCACGCGTGCCGGCATCTCTTGGCACGGGAGTTGCTCTTACCACACCAAACGAACGTCGCCGCGGACTCTCAACTGTGTTTCGCGAACGGCGTTCCGAAAAACACGATGAAGTGGTGAGGGGGCACGTGCTGAGGATGCAAAAATATTTTCTGGTGATTCCGGTCGTCATTGCCGCGGTGGCGGGGACTGCTGCGGCCGAGCAACTGGTGCCGATCAAGATCAAGGATGGATCGATTGATCAGCCGCTGACGGCGCAGGCCGGTAATCCGGCGAACGGCGCAGCCACGATAGCCGACCGCAAGCTCGGCAACTGCCTGGCGTGCCATCAGGTTACCAAACTCAAGGCAGAGCCGTTCCACGGCGATGTCGGTCCCACGCTGGACGGCGTTGCGAGCCGCTGGAACGAAGGGCAACTGCGGATGATCGTCGTCGATCCGAAGAAGGTTTTCGACGACACGGCGATGCCGAGCTTCTATCGCACCGAAGGCATGCATCGCGTTCGCAAGGAGTTTCAGGACAAGCCGATGCTCACCGCGCAGCAGGTGGAGGACGTCGTCGCCTTCCTGAAGACTCTGAAGGAATGAGCCCGCAAGAGGCGATGGAGGTGTGAGATGGGGCATCTGACAAGGCGCAGGATGATCGGAGCGGCGGTGCAGGGCGCGGCGATATTGTCGCTGGTGTCTGTCCGGAGCGCGGTCGCGGCGGCCGATGATACGGCCAAATACATTGCCGATTTCACCGGCGGCAAGGAGGTCAAGACAGGCCGGGTCAATCTCACCATCCCCGAGCTCGCCGAAAATGGCAACATGGTCCCGGTGTCGGTCGTGGTGGACAGTCCGATGACCAAGGATGCCTATGTGAAATCCGTTCTGCTTGCCGCGGATGGCAATCCGATGCCGAGCCTCATCACCTTTAATTTCTCACCGATGTCGGGAAAGGCGCAGGCCGCCGCGCGTATTCGTCTGGCGCAGACCCAGACTGTCATCGCGGTCGCGGCCATGAGTGACGGCTCGTTCTTCGTGGATCGCAAGATGGTGAAGGTGACCATCGGCGGCTGCGGCGGCTGACGGGCGCTGAATTAAGGAAAGGGTGAAGACATGGCAGAGGGCGTCAAGCCGCGCATCAAGATCCCGAAAGAGGCCAGGAAAGGCGAGGTCGTTCAGATCAAGACGCTGATCTCGCACATCATGGAATCGGGGCAGCGCAAGGATGCCGCGGGGAAGGTGATCCCGCGCCATATCATCAACAAGCTCTCGGTGACGTTCAACGGCGCGCCGGTGTTCTCGGCGGATATCGCTCCTGCGGTGTCGTCCAATCCATATCTGGAGTTTTCGGCGCGGGTCGAAGAGTCCGGCACATTTAAATTCACCTGGGTCGATGATGACGGGAGCGTCTACAGCGACGAGCAGGCGATCACGGTGACATGACCGGGATCGATACGAACAAACAAACTGGCATGTGGCCTGTGGCTGGGGGAGCTGAATGTTCAAGAATGTAAAATACATCGCGTTGATGGGGATGGCCGTGGCTCTGACGCTGGGGCAGGTGTCAGGGGTGGCCGCTAATGACGACAAGAAGGGCATCAAGGCGCCGCCGGGCCATCCGCTGTCCAAGATCATTTCCGGCTTTGAATACCGGACCAAGGAAACCCAGGCGCTGCAGAATGACGAGATCGAGAATCCCGGCATGCTCGCGGTCGAGCGCGGCGCGCAACTCTGGAGTACGGCGGAAGGGGCCGCAGGCAAGTCCTGTGCGAGTTGTCATAAGGACGCCGCTACCACGATGAAGTCGGTCGCCGCGACCTATCCGAAGTGGGATGCGAAGCTCGGCAAGCCGGTCAATGTCGAGCAGCGGATCAACATCTGCCGCACCAACGAGATGAAGGCCGAGCCGTGGAAGTTCAACACCGAACCGCTCACGTCGATGACCACCTTTATCAAGGCCCAGGGGAAGTCGGAGCCGGTCCACGTCAAGATCGACGGCGAGATGAAGCCGTGGTTCGAGAAGGGCAAGGCGCTGTTCTATCAGCGGAACGGACAGCTCGATATGTCCTGCGCGAGCTGCCATGAAAAGCACTACGGGCAGTATCTGCGCTCAGATTATGTCAGCCAGGGCCAGATCAACGGTTTCCCGACCTATCGTCTGGCGGCGCAGAACATGGTGCCGGTGCATCAGCGGTTCTACGGCTGCATGTTCGACATCCGCGCCGAACCCTATGCGCCGCTGTCTGACGAGTTCCTGGCGCTGGAGCTTTACATCGCCTATCGCGGCACCGGCCTGCCGGTCGAAACGCCAGCGGTCCGCAACTGAAGCGGCTCTGCCTCACCGTGCCCGCCAATGCAATGGCGGACACGGGGGGTGTGTGACGATTTGATCCGGGAGAGGATCGGCCCTCTTGGGCAATATGACCCTTTCTCCCCCGGAACAGTGAGGACTGTGATGAAAGTGAATCGGCTCGTCTGCGGCGTGTTGTTGTCTGTCTATCTCGCGTCCGGCGGCCCCGCCGCTGCGGATGAGCGCGAGGTGACGCTCAAGCATCAGGGACTGACGCTGCTCGGCACCGTTTCGACACCCGCGAAGGCGCGCGACGACAAGCCCTGGATTGTCCTGGTGCACGGCACCCTTGCACACAAGGACATGAGCACCATCAAGCAGATGGCGACGGCGCTGAACGACAAGGGATTTTCGACGCTCGCGGTCTCGCTGTCGCTCGGCGTCGACAGCCGCAAGGGCATGTACAATTGCGAGGTGCCGCACCGGCACCGCTTCAGCGATGCCGGCGGCGAGATTGCAGCCTGGCTCGCTTATTTGCGCGGCGAGGGCGCGCGTAACATCTGGCTGCTCGGCCACAGCCGTGGCGGCGCGCAGGTGGCCTACACCCTCGCGAACGGCGGCAACATGGATCTGCGCGGCGCGATCCTGATGGCGCCGGCGACCGACGCCGTGGCGACCGCCGCGGCTGCCTATCGCAAGCAGTATGGCGCGGCGGCCGACAAGGCGATCGAGGCGGCGCGCGCGGAAGGCGACAAGAGCGACAAGCTGATCGCGGTGCCGGGCCTGCTCATGTGCCAGGGCGGGCAGGCGAGCGCGCAGAGCATCCTGTCCTATTACGACGAGAAGCCGCCGCACGAGACCCAGGCCTCGCTGACCAAGGTCACCTCATTGCCGGTGCTGGTGATCGCGGCGCAGAAGGACGAATTGGTCCGCGATGTCGCCGACAAGATCGGCAAGGTCGCGGCCGCGCAGCCGAATGTGAAGGTCGAGACTGTCGCCGATGCCGATCACATGTTTCAGGATCTGTTTGCCGATGCCGCGGCCGATCTGATCGCGGATTACATCGACCAGCAGAAGAAGTAGCCGCAGGAGTAGGAAGTGACGCGCATCACGCGCAGGGGAATGTTCGCAGCAGGATGTCTGGCTTCTCTTTTCGCTGGCGATGCAATAGCGCGCGCCGCCGATGACTGGCCCAAGACACATCATCTGATCATCCAGGTGACGGCGGACGACCCGGCGGCGATGCGCCTCGCTCTCGACAATGCGGTGAATGTAGACCGGCACTACAGCGAGATCGGCGAGGACGTCGATATCGAGGTCATCGCCTACGGTGCCGGTCTGCACATGCTGCGGGATGACACCTCGCCGGTGAAGGCGCGGATCAAATCCGTCGGCGACAGTCTGAGAAGCGTCCGTTTCATCGCCTGCGGCAACACCCTGCAGACGATGGAGCGCAAGGAGGGCCATCCCGTTACCTTGGTGCCTCGCACCGAGATCGTACAGACCGGCGTGGCCTACATCATGGCTCTGCAGGAGAAAGGCTGGAGCTATGTGCGCCCGTAGCCGGTCCTTCCTTGCCCGCCATGCGATGCTGGCCTTGAGCCTGATGGTCCTTCTCGCACCGGGCGTGGCGATGGCCCATTCCGATCCCGGCGCGTTCGGCGGCGGGCCGGCGAATCTTTCGCGCGGCGGCCATGACGAGCCGCCGTCGTTCCGTGCCACCGTGCGGGTCGACCCCCGCCGGGTGCAGGACGTTGTGCTAAAGGTCAATGCTCGCATTGTCGATATCAGTGGCACCTATCCCGGCCGCCGCGTCGCCAGGGGCGACGTGCTGATGAGCTTCGACAGTCCGGAGCTCGAGACTGTGCAGAAGACGTTTCTGGAGACCAGCCGCAATTTCGAGGCGATGCAGGCCTTCAGCGTCACCGGCAACGAGAAGATTCTGGAAGGGCGGATCAATCTCGAATGGCGAGGGCTGTCGCCCGCCGATGTCCAGTCGATCGAGGAGAGCCACACGACCGTGAAGACGGTCGCGGTCCGCTCGCCGGTCGCGGGCTTCGTGCTGGATGTCGCGGTGGTGAACGGCGAGATCATCAATGCCGGCGCGCAATCCGGTCTGTTCAGCGCCTCCGGCGTGACGGTCGCGCGCGTGGCGGAAGATGCTGCCCTGACGGTCGAAGCCGAAGTGCCGAACCGGATCGCGGCGACATTGCAAGATGGCGCTGCCGCCACTGTATCGCTCGGTGACGGCACCGCGGTTCAGGGAACGATCGATCAGATCGCGCCGCTGGTGGTTGCGGCAAGCCAGACAAGGCTGGTGCGGATCAAGCCGGATGAGGCCGACGCCGCGCGGTTGCGAATCGGCGGGATTGTCAGGGTGTCCTTTGGCGAACTTCATGAGCCGGATCATGACTAGAATTGCCGCGGCACTCTTCGTCCTGATGGCGGTGGCGTGGTCCGCCGGGCCCGGTCTCTCCCATGGCGTCTCGACCCATGCCGGCCACTCCCATCACGCGCCGGACGGGGCCGACCGGCGCGACGCGCTGGTGATGCTCTGCCGCAGCGGCGGGCTGCTCGCGATGGAGAGCGCATCGGAGACGCAGACGAATGCCTCGTTCCGCACGTTCGGCCGGGTGATTCCCGATCCGACCCGGGTCCTCAACGTCAACGCCTATCTGAGCGGCCAGGTCACGCAGGTCCTGGTGCGGCCGCAGACCGCGGTGCGCGAGGGCGATGTGGTTGCGAAACTGTCGAGCCCGGATTTTCTGCTGACGCAGAAGGCCTATCTGGCGCTCCTGAACAATGAAGAGCAGCAGGCCATTCTCAAGGAGGAGGGCCGCCTGCCGGCTTACCTGTCGGATGCGCGCGACAATCTGGTGTGGTGGGGCATGAGCGCGGAGGAAATCGACGCGCTGACCAAGAATGGCAAGGTGGTCGAGAGTATCTCGGTGCGCGCGCCGAGCGACGGCATCATCACCGATGTGCTGGTGCAGCCCGGCCAGCTCGTCAATGCCGGCGACAAGACCATGCAGAACTTCGTCGTGGTCGGCAAAGCCCTGCTGCGCATGATTCCGTCGTCCGCGCCGCCGTGGATCGAGACCTATATCCCGGCCGATCGCGCCGCCGCGATTCGCGCCGGCTCGCCGATGCTGGTGGAGATGCCGTCGGGATCGCCGGTGACGCTCGACATTGCGGAAGTGCGGCCCGACGTCGAGCCGACCAGCCTGATGGCACGCGCGGTTGCGCGGCTGACGGGCGACGCCGCCTCCGCGTTTGCGCCCGGCCAGATGGTGCAGACCCGGATCGAGGTGCGCCGCCCGCCGGGCGTGTGGGTCTCGCGCGAGGCGGTAGCGGGGCAGGGCATCGAGCCGATCGTTTTCATCGAGATCAAGCCCGGCATCTTCCAGCGTCGTCATATCGAGATGGCGGAAGCCGCGGGCGATTACATCCGCGTCTCAGGCGTCAAGCCAGGCGAGCGCGTTGTCACCTCCGGCAAGATGGTTCTGGAAGGGGCTTATCGTCTGCAGGAGAAGGAGCCGGAAGCGTCCGCGAGTTGCGGGGCGTAAGGGAGGGTTTGCGGAGTGTTTGACTGGATCATCTCCTGGTCGCTGCGTAACCGGATCGTGGTGCTGCTGGTCTATGTGCTGATCGCCGGTGGCTCGCTGGTGGCGATGCGGGCGATGCCGGTCGACGTCTTTCCCGAATTCGCGCCGCCGCAGGTGCAGGTCCAGACCGAAGCGCCGGGCTTCTCGGCGCGGGACATCGAACTGCTGGTGACTCATCCGCTCGAGGTGTCGCTGCAGGGCATGCCGGATATCGCCCAGATCCGCTCCCATTCCTCGATCGGCCTGTCGCGCATCGTGGTGGTGTTCCGCGGCAACAGCGATGTCTACCGCGCCCGCGCCCTGACGCAGGAGCGCCTGCAGCTTGCCCAGGCGCAATTGCCGCCCGGCACCTCGGTGCCCGAACTGATGCCGATCACCTCGGCGGTGAGCTGGCTGCAGAAATTCGCGCTGATCGACTGGTCGCCGTCGGCCGACATGCGCAAGCTGCGCAGTCTGGTCGATTGGGATTTCCGCAATCGCCTGCTGGCCAATCAGGGCGTGGCGTCCGTGGTGTCGATCGGCGGCGGGGTCAAGCAGTATCAGGTGGAGGTGGATGCCGGGAAGCTGGCGGGCTTCGGTCTGCCGTTCGCATCGGCGACCAAGGCCGCGCAGCAGACCAATACGGTGGCGCCCGGCGCGTTCGTCCATCCGACCCGTGAGGAAGAATATTTCGTACGTGCCGACGGCATGGCCGGCGGCCTGCGCGACATCGGCAACACTCTCGTGGCCGTGAAGGAGGGAACGCCCGTCACCCTCAACGATGTCGCGACCCTCAAGATCGGCGACGAGATCAGGCGCGGTGCGGCGCAAGTGTTCGGCGCGGATGCGGTGATCGGGACGATCTCGAAGCAGTGGGGTGCCGACACGCTCGCGGTCACCCATCGCGTCGAGCAGACGCTGGCGGAATTGAAGAAGTCCCTGCCGGAAGATGTCGAACTGGTTCCGGACGTGTTTCGTCAGGCCAGCTTCATCGAGCGGTCGATCGACAATCTTCAGGATGTGCTGCTGCACTCCTCGATCATCGTCATGCTGGTGCTTTTCCTGTTCCTGGCGCGCTGGCAGGCCACGCTGATCAGCCTGATGGCGATCCCGCTGTCGCTGATGACCGGCATTCTGGTGCTCTGGTTTCTGGGCGCGGGCATCAACGCGCTCACGCTCGGCGGTCTGGTGTTCGCCATCGGCGAGGTGGTCGACGACTCGATCATCGACGTCGAGAACATCCTGCGCCGCCTGCGCGAGCGGGCGCGTAGCAAGAGCCAGGAACCGCTGGTATCGCTGATCTTCCACGGCTCGAGCGAGATCCGCAATTCCGTGGTGTTCGCGACGCTGATGGTGATCGTCGCCTTTCTGCCGATCTTTGCCCTCTCGGATATCGAGGGGCGGATTTTCTCGCCGATGGCGATTGCCTATATCGCGGCGGTCGCAAGTTCGCTGCTGGTGGCGCTCACGCTGGTGCCGGTGCTCTGTTTCTATCTGCTGGCCCGGGAGAACGGCGCCGATCGCTATCGGCCCAGCCGTCTGTCGCGCCATATGCTGGTGCGTTATCACCGTGCCCTGAAATGGGCGATCGTCCGGCCGGGATTGCTGATCGCCATCAGCCTTGGCCTCAGCATTCTCGCGCTGGCGATGCTGCCGTTTCTCGGGCGTTCCTTCCTGCCCGAATTCGCCGAAGGCAACATCGTGGTGGCAACGACGATGAATCCGGGCACTTCGCTCGACGAGAACCTGCGAGTCGGCAGCCAGATCGTCCGCACGGTCGGTGCGATGCCGGACATCAAGAGCATCGCCCAGCGCGCCGGCCGCTCGCGGCTCGACGAAGACGCCCAGCCGGTCAATTTCTCGGAGTTCGACATCACGCTGAAGCCCGATGTCGAGGACGCCGCCACCGTGATCCGGGCGATCCGCGACCGTCTCGCGGATGTCCCGGGCGTCATCGCCAATGTCTCGCAGTTCATCGTGCACCGGATGCAGGAAGTGCTCTCCGGCGTTCGCGCGCAGGTGGTTGTAAAGATCCACGGCACCGATCTTGCGGTGCTGCAGCAGAAGCAGCAGGAGGTGCTGGCGGCGGTGAGGGGCACGCCGGGCGTTGTCGATCTGCAGGCCGAACCGATGGTGCTCGGGCCGGGCGTCGATATCCGGGTCGATCGCGAAGCGGCGGCGATGTTCGGCCTGACGCCGGGCGAGGTCGTGCAGCAGGTCGGGCAGGCGCTGAACGGCGTCGCGGTCTCGCGCGTGCTGGAATCGGATCGCGCTTTCGATCTGGTGGTCAGGGTTTCGGAGCAGGGCCGCAAGACCATCGACGCGATTTCCGATCTTTTGCTGCCCGGCCCGCAGGGCGCGGTGGTTCCGCTGCGTCAGGTCGCGAAGATCGAGGTCGTGCGCGAGCCCTATATCATCAACCGGGACGATGGCGCGCGGCGCTCGGTCGTGCAGTGGAACGTCCAGGGCCGCGATCTCAACAGCGTGGTGGTCGAGGCCAGGCGAAAGATCGGCGAGACGGTCCGGCTCGATCCGGGCTACACGCTGGAATTCGGCGGGGACTATGTGGCCCAGCAACGCGCGACCCAGAACCTGCTGCAGGCCGGCGCCGCTGTCGTGCTGCTGATCTGCGTTCTGATGTTCGTTGCGTTCAGACATCCCCTGCTGGCGATTCTCGTTTTGCTCAACCTGCCGTTTGCGTTGATCGGCGGCGTGGTCGCGCTGTTCGTGAGCGGCGAGATGCTCAATATTCCATCACTTGTCGGCATGATCGTGCTGGTCGGCATTGCCACGCGCAACAGTCTTCTGCTGATGTCGCGCTACGATCAGCTCTCCGCACCCGGCGTTTCCGACCAGAAGATTGTTGCAATGCATGGCGCGATGGATCGCATGCTGCCGATCATGATGACGGCGTTGACGACCGGCCTTGCCGTAGTACCATTGTTGTTGGGCGATCCCGTCGGCAAGGAGTTGCAACGGCCGATGGCCATCGTTCTGCTCGGTGGAATGGGATCTTCGACTTTGCTGAGTTTGTTCGTTCTGCCTGCGAGCTATGTCTGGATGATGAACAGATGGCCGCGGTTGCGGAATCGATACGCCGAGCTGTCTCCATCGGCCGGTGTCGGGCTATCCTGATGATTCTGTCTGGTTGAGTACCGGATGGAAGAACGCGGATCGATGAGGATCGTCCGCGGTAGTTGTGAAGTCTGTACGGAAGCAAATGGCGATGGGCCTGCAAGATGCCGTAACCAGCCTTGATTTTCTCAATCTTGGCCCGAACGTCGCCGTCCATACGATGGTCGAGCTGTTTTGCGGCGTGGTTGCGCTTCTGATCGCAAGCCTCCTGCTCATCGCGGCGCTTCATACCCGGAAACTGTCCAGCGGCCTGTTCGGTGGCTCGTTCCTGGCAATGGGCATGTTTGATCTGCTGCACGCGGTGACCAACCCGTTCACGCAGGTCAGCGTTTTCGTGATGTTTCACACGCTGTCGGTGGCGACCGGCGCCGCCTTCATGCTGGCGGGCGCCGTGGTGCAGCTCTATGCGAGCTACAAGGAACGCAGCGTCCGCGCCGGTCGGGATGTCCTGATCTCGCTGACGGTGATCATCGCCGGCATGACGATCTATTTCGCGCTCAATGCACCGACCCACAGCCAGCAGGAGTTCGACACCTTCTCGCATCTGATGCATGCGCTGGCGGGCGGGGTGTTCGCCGTCATCGCGGTGTCGGTCTTCCATCTCTATGGCGAGCGGATGACGGCATTTTCGCTGGTGATTGCCGCCGAGCTGCTGTTGTTCGCCGTGGGCGTGACGATGTTCCGGGTCTCGTCTCTGTGGGACCCGGTGTGGTGGGGCTGGCATTTCGTCAAGGCCGTCTTCTATCTCGTGACCCTCATTATCATCATCATCCGCTATGTCGGTGCGGTAAAACTCGCGGATTCCTCAAGCCGGCAGCTTTTGCTGAAGAATGAGGAATTGGCTGAAGCCCATGTCCGCCTCAGCCGTCTGGTCGATGATCTGCAGATCCGCAACTGGATGATCAACAAGGCGTCGAGCTCGTTCGGTCTTGACGCCACGCTTGCGGTGGTAGCTGAGACGCTGCGCAAATACACGGATTTCCCATGCCTTGAGCTCGTTTTGTATGCGCCGCCCGATCAAGTCGGGGAAAGCCAGAACCGTTTTGGCCGCAAGCGCGATGACTGGTGCGTGTCGGTAGCGCCGCGACCCGAGCTCGCGCAGGACGGCGGCACCGCGGTGCGCTGGCTGTCGGTGCATCACGAAGGAGGTCAGGCATGGCTTCGCTTCGCGCTCCGGGCGCATGACGATCCCTTGGGCTATGTCGCGGTGCCGATCGCCGAGCCGGAGCGATTGGCCGACAAATGGCAGCCGCTCTCCGATATCGCCGCCGAAATGGGGCAGATCTTCAGCAACACGCTGATGTATGAAAAGTGGAATCAGGCTTGTCTGTTCCGGCTCGGATTGCTGCATGTTTCGCTGATCCTGCGCTCGACGCTGGACCACCGGGTGGTGCGCACGATGATCTGCCGGGAAGGCGGACGTTTGCTGGATAGCGACGGCGTCGCGGTGCTGTATCGGACGAAAGCCAGCGCCGCATTCTCTCTGGAGGAATGCGGCTCCGGCTATCGGGCCGAGGGAGAGTATCTGCTGTCCTGGTTGCAGACGGAGGCCGGCGCTCGCCTGCTGGAAGAGCTGGGCCGCGAGCGGCATGGCATGATGTGGCGGAACGGGAGCGACCTTGAGGCTGCTACCGAGAGCCGCGCCGTACTGGATGAGACCTTGTCGGCTCGCAGTGCGGTCCGGTTGATCCTGCCGCTGGTCGAGGAAAACGACCTGACCGGAATCGTGATCTTCTTCCGCAACGAGCCGATCGAGTTCAGCGCCGAAACCCAGCAGAACGGCCATCTCCTGATCCGCCAGTTCGAGCTCGCGCTGGAGAACGCCAGGATCTACGAGGACCTGCGCGCCGCCAATCTGCTGTTGCTCAAGGCCGAGAAACGCAAGCTGACGGCCGAGCGGCTGTTCGCGCTCGGTGAAATGGCGGCCACGGTGGCGCATGAAATCCGCAATCCGCTCGGCGCCATCGTCAACTGCGCGGCGGTGCTGCGCGGGGCGGCGCTGAAGCAGCCGAAGGCGAAAGCGGCGCTCGAGATCATCGAGGATGAATCGAAAAGGCTGGAGCGGCTGGCGACCAACTTCCTCAATGTCGGAAAATCGCCCAGGCCGATCCGGATCGAACCGGTCCGCCTGGAATCCGCGATCGAGAAGGTGTGCGAGGTCATGCGCCGCCATGTGGTGAATCGGGAGCTGGCCGTGACGATCTCGGCGACCTATCGCGGCGACGGCAGGGCCGTGATGTTCGATAGCGACGGCCTGCATGAGGTGGTGCTGAACCTCGTTCTGAATGCGATTCAGGCCATCGAGATGGAAGGCGAAGTGAAGGTGACGGTCCGCCAGCGGGCTTCGTCGATTTTCATCGCCGTGGTCGATAGCGGTATCGGCATTCCTCCGGTCATGCGCGAGCAGGTGTTCGAGCCGTTCGTGACAGGCCGCTCGGAAGGCGCGGGTGTCGGCCTTGCCATCGTGCGGCGATTGATTCTGAGCTGGAACGGCGCGATCAGGATCTGGTCGGCGCATCCGTCCGGAACGTGCTTCGCGGTCAGGGTTCCGCTCAGGCACGATGCGGTCCTGCCGGTCGAGAAACGCAGTCCCGTTTTGACTCTGGCCAGTTGATGCCCTGAATGCAGGATTGAAATGATACGAGTTCTGGTAGTCGATGATCAGATCGGTGCGCGCCGCAGCCTTGCGCTGCTGCTTGAGAACGCCGGGATCGAAACCGCGCAGGCGGCCGACGGCGTCGAGGCGCTGCGCGTGCTTCAGGAAGATACATTCGATGTGGTGATCTCCGATCTGCGGATGGTCAACATGACGGGCGTCGAGCTTCTGAAGGCGATCAAGACCCGCGATCTCGATTTGCCCTTCATTCTGATCACGGCTTACGGGTCGATCGATTCCGCGGTCGAGGTAATGCGCTGCGGCGCGTTCGATTACGTCACCAAGCCGTTCAAGGAAAAGGACATCGTCGAGAAAATCCGGAACGCCTACGAGTATCGCCATGGCGCGCCGGCTTCGACGGTGGAGCTCGATCGCGCGGCGGCGAAGGAAAAGGAAGAGAATGCCGGTGAAATCGTCGCAGGAGCGGCGATGCATGCGGTGGAGAACCGGCTCGATCGCGTCGCGCGGACCGATCTCAGCGTTCTGATCAGCGGCGAGACGGGGACCGGAAAGAGCCGCTACGCCCGGCAGATCCACAATCTCAGCAATCGTGCGTCCCGGCGGTTTGTCAGCATCAACTGCGCCAGCCTGCCGGAGCAGTTGCTGGAAAGCGAATTGTTCGGCCACACCAAGGGCAGTTTTACCGGCGCGACGCAGAATCGTGTCGGCCTGTTCGCGGAAGCCGACGGCGGCTCGATCTTTTTCGACGAGGTCGATACGCTGTCGCATGGCATGCAGGCAAAGCTGCTGAGCGTTCTGCAGGATCGCGAAATCCGGCCCGTGGGCTCCAATCGGCCGCGCAAGATCGATGTCCGCGTCATCTCCGCCGCCAACCGCGATCTCGAAACCTTGATTGCGAAGGGCGATTTCCGCGCCGACCTGTTCTACCGGCTGAACGGCATTCGCATCAATCTGCCGCCGCTGCGCGAACGCGGTGACGATCTGCGCGTCCTGGTCGATCGCCTGCTCGCGACCTACGTCAAGCGGCATCAGAAGGGGACGCTGACCATCACCCCGGCGGCGCTCGATCTGGTGCTGTCCTATCATTATCCGGGCAACATCCGTCAGCTCGAAAGTTTCGTGGAGCAGATGGTGGTGTTTGTCGCGCCCAATGGCGTGATCGATGTCGATGCGCTGCCGGAAGAGCTCCTTGCATCGGGCCACAGCGCGCCGGCGGGGCAGCAGCTTGATCTCGGCAGTTCCGAGCGTGCGATGATCGAGGCAGCTCTTGCCGGCGAGGGCCGGCTGAGCGACGTGGCGAAAAAACTCGGGATTGGCCGCACGACGCTGTGGCGCAAGATTCGCCAGCACAATATTCAGCGCGCCACACCCTCGCGCGGCAGCAGCCATGCGAGCGCTCCGCCCAAGCCGACGCATTGAAGCGCGGCAGCAGATACATCCAGTCAATTAAATTGGCGATGGCGTCGATGCGCATCACGCAATGTGTTGCGTTGCGATGATGCGTATCGCCGTACGTGTGCGAGCGATGCTCATCGCGTTTCGTTGTGAAACGAGGCCGTTTCGCGTTCCGTGAACCGCCTGTCGCTTTCCTGCTGACAAAAAGCAGACGTTGCGAGAACCGCTGCGAATCCCGTGGAAATAAGCACTTTCTCCTCTGTGCGAAGGACGAAGTGTCGCGCCCAGATCGGCTGGTACGCCTTTTGCTAAGTCTCCTGTGCGGTGGAGCATTCGCATTCGCGAACGCTCTGGCCGTGTGTGAGTTCAACACATTCAGTGGCGAGAGGGGTTCAACGAAATGAGATCACTGATAAGCGCCGTAAGGCGCGAGGGAGGATGCGCGCTGGCGCATTTTGCTTTGACGGGGGCCGTTGCCGCGGTGATGGCCGTGCTCGCCGTTTCCACGCCGGTCAAGGCCGACAGTAAGGACGGCATCTTCCCGTCGGCCGATCAGGTGGGTGGTGAAGTGTTTCCGGCCGGCCTGAAGCCGGGTGATGCCTTTCCGGTTGATATCGGGGTCTATGACGAGGATGCGAAGAAGGTCGATTTCGGCTCGGTGATCAAGGGCAAGAAGACGCTGGTGACCTTCTTCATCTCGGCCGCGCCGGCCTCCGTCGCCGAACTCGGCAAGATCAATGCGATCGCCGAAAAGACCAAGGGCACGCAGGTCGTGTTTCTCAATGCCGACACTGTCGGTGTGGCGCTGATGGGCGGTCCGGGTGCTGCGATTGCTGAAACCGGACGCACGCTGAGCGTGATCAAGCGTGAAAGCAAGATCAATACTCCGATGTTTGTTGCTCCGAACGATGCTCTCGATCCGAAGGGACTGTCGAACCGGCTCGGCTTCCGTGGTCTGCCCACCAGCTATCTGGTGAGCGCCGACGGCAAGGTCGAGAAGGTTTTCGTGGGTCAGCACGCCTGGCAACCGGGCGATATCTAAACTCGTTTCGAGAGGATCATCCAGATGAGCATTTCAAGAAGAACGTTGCTGCGGGGCGTCGGTGCAGGCGCTGCCGCGGGCATGATGGGCGGACCGGGACTGATGTCGTCGGCTTTCGGTGCTGTCGGCGATATGAGCAAGGAGGCGCAGCACTCTCTGTTCAGCAAGTTCAAGGGCAACGTCGTCCTGCTGCCGGGCAAGTACAACGGCACCGTGTCGGCCATGGATCTTTCCGGTCCCGAGACGCTGGCTTGGTACAATTACGGGCTTGCAGGCATCGACATGCCGATTCCGCATCACATCGCGGCGATGCCGTCGGCCGACCCTTATAAGAGTTTCGATTTCTACCAGACCATGCAGCCGCCCGGTGCGCCCTACATCAACGAAAACTCTCCGCAGTGGCGTAACCGTGGCGACTTCAAGATGTTCAAGATGCGCTATGACGGATCGGGCTCGCAGAATTCGATCCACGTCGTCAACGACATCTCGGCGACGACCGGCATGGCGCTCGGTGTTCACGTCTCCATCGGTGTCGGCCCGAATGCGCAAAAGTATGTCGCCTTCGCGGACGGCCAGAAGGACATGGTTCTGATCACCACGATCGACGACGATCCGAAGATCGTGAAAGCCTTCCGTGCCGACTACGATCCGATCGCGCGTCAGATCAACGTCTCGCATGTCTTCCCTGACAGCTCGACCAAGAAGTTCGACTTCCAGGGACGCAAGGGCATGAAGACCTCGCATGAGGCGATGCTCGGAGAGGAACTGATGCCGGCCGACCCGACTGCGGTGTTCGTCGATGCCTTCACCTGGCATCCGACCTTGCCGCTCGGGGCGATCCTGATCCGGCGTCATGGCTGCTGCGTGATCGTCAACACCGACACCTGGGAGCCGCTCGCGCTGGTGTCCACCGCGAAGGGCTCGCCCGACTTCTTCCCGCTGGTGAAGCAGTCCGGTTACACTTGGACCTTCTCGGTGCCGTCAGTGCTCACCCCGCTGCATGAAGCGGGCTTCATCACCAGCGGTCAGTACTTCCTGGCCTGCAACAACGTGTTGCAGAACAACATCGCCGTCTTCCGTTCGGAAGATCCGGATCCGAGGAAGTGGAAGAAGGAAGCGTTCGTAGAGGGCTTCGGCAACAAGTACCTGCCGCTGCATATGGGCAACGTGCCGGACTCGCGCTGGGCGTTCTTCACCATCTGGGCGCGCAAGCCGAACAACGGCTTCATCTGCAAGGTGGACCCGAAGACGTGGAAGGTGGTGGCGAAGTGGGATACCGGCCCCGATCCGCACACCTGCGACTGCACCGTGGATGGCCAGTACATCACCACGGTCTATAGCGGTAACCAGGGTGGCCAGTCTGGTCTCGTGGTGATCCACGCCGATTCCAACGAAGTCGTCGCGCGGCTTCCCAGCGCCGCCGGCCATCACGACCACGTCGTGGTGCCGGAGTCGTGGGAAGGGCTCAAATCCTCGCGCAGCACCTCGGTGTGATCGGACGCGGCACAGCCTTCGGGCTGTGCCGCATTCACTTGGAATATCGTGCGGAGAACAGCGATGAGAAAAACGGGTCTGTCTGGATGGGCACGGTGGCAGGCGTTCGCGGCAGCGATCGTCATCGGACTTGCGGGGTGGAGCGCGGCGTCGCCCGATTCTGCGTTCGCCCATTCGGAAGAAGACATGGCCAAGATGGTCGGGGACCATGGCGGCTCGGTGCGCGCGGCCGGCAACTATCATGTCGAACTGGTGGTGAAGGACGGCCAGGTGCGGGTCTGGCTGACCGATCATGGCAATGTCGCGCAGGGGACGGAAAAGGCCACGGGCGCCGCGACCGTCACGATCGGCGAGAAGCGGATCAACGTGCCGCTGAAGCCGGCGGCCAAGAACGAAATGAGCGGCAGCAATCCGGACATCAAGCACGGCGCCATGCGTGTACTGGTCAACGTGACGCTGCCCGGCGAGGACCCGTTGCAGGCGCGTTTTGCGCTGAAGTCGCACTGAGCGGAACAGTCGGGTGGGGCGGCATGGCATGATGACATCGCAATCGGGTCTTCGGATTCTGGCCGCGGCGCTTGCGGCGGTCTGGTTCGCCGTGCCGGCAGCGGCCGATCCGGCCGCCCGGGAACAGCTTGTCAAAACCAGAGCGTGCGAAGGGTGCGATCTGTCCAGCGAAGATTTGACCGGCCTCGATCTGACCAGGGCCCGTCTGGCGAAAGCCAATCTGCGCGGAACGATGCTCAACGGCGCCAATCTGCAAGGCGCGGATCTGCACGATGCCGATCTGGCCCAGGCCCAGTTGATGCATGCGAACATGCGCGGCGCCAATCTCGAGAAGGCCAGTCTCGATGGCGCATTTCTCGGCATGGCTTCGCTGGCCGGCGCCAACCTCAAGGCCGCAAGCCTGGTCGAGACACGCTTTAGCCGGGCGGATATCGAAGGGGCGGACCTCGAAGGTGCCAATCTGCGCGGCGCCGATCTGTTCTCGGCGCAAATGGTCTTCGCGAATATGCGCGGAGTCGATCTCGCGCTGGCGGATCTCAGCTTCGCCGATATCGGCGAGGCGGATTTCACCGGAGCGAAATCCGACGACACCACCACCTGTCCCAATACCAAGAGCGGTCCCTGCTGGCCCTGAGGGCCGGCTGTACATCCGTCGGGGCCGTGGCGACTGTGGAGGTCTTCTAATTCCAGTCTGGCCGTGACGTGTTGAGCCTCATTCCCTGAACCCTTACTGGTCGTCTTGCGCCTGACCGGCGCATGGCGTGATCAGGGAGGAGCGGATGCTGGAGCAGCAGGATGTGATGGACATTGCGGATCGCGAGAGCGTTCGTTCCGATCTCGATCAGGCCATGATGGCGGCGTTCTGCCGCGCGCTCAATGCATCGGGATTGACGCCGATGGCGGTGATGAATGCGATGGCCGGCGCGCTCGGTGCGGTTTACCGGCAGGTGGCGGACAGCCATCGGCGCGGCGAATGCCCCTGTGGCTGGCAGCCGTCGGGAGCGAATGACATCGACATGCTGCAGACCATTTTCCGCATGGCGGCTTCGGCTCCGCCCGTCAACGAACTGCTCACCATGCCGATTCAGGGACGCGCCTGAACATGGGAACTCGAATGCGCGGCGATGGCGATCGCAATCCAGCGACTCCTCGCCGCCGTGGAGCAGCCGTTTGCGTTAGATGCTCAGCCGTCAGAAAAAATCCTTGGTCAGCACCGCCACCTCGGTTCTGTTGCGGGCGTGAAGCTTGCGCATGATATGGCGCAAGTGCACCTTCACCGTATGCTCGCTCATGCGCAGCTCATAGGCGATCTGCTTGTTGGCCATCCCCTGACATAGCGCTTCGACCACCATCATCTGCCGCTCCGTCAGCAGTTCCGCCGCCTTCGGCGGCGCCGTGGACTTGTCGCGATTGATCTCGAAGCTGCTAGCTGGAACGAACGTCCCGCCGGCTTCGACGAGGCGGACCGCTTCCACCGCGACATTGAACGGCAGGCTGGTCGGGATGTAGCCACGCGCGCCGCCTTTCAATGCACGCATGATGTGGTTGGCGTCGTCGATGTCGGACATGATCACGACCGGAACGTTCGCGGCCGCGGTTTCGAGATAGCTCAGATCCTCGGTGCTCTGGGCATCGGCGCCGTCCACGAAGAACACGATCACCGCGGGCGTGAGGGCATTCTGGGCGCTCGATTGCCGCCACGCCGTGATGTTGGCGAAAGCGAAGATGTTGTGGCTCTTGTAGGAGAGCTCTAGGCAGCGCACGAAACAGTCGCGGAAGAAGGCGCGATGATGCACCACCACGATGCCGTGTCTGTCCTCGACGGTCGAGGTGTGGTCGAGTCCATTGGCGGCGTTGAGGTGAGGGACCTCGCCGGACCGCGGTGGTGATGAATCAGCGAGGATACGGATCGGACGTGAGCGCCGGGGAGGTGTCGCGTCTTGCGCGGAAGGCCTGCTGCTCTGGGAGCCGGTGCGCTTGTCGGATTGAAGCGGGACTGCGCGAGGCCTGAGGGACGATGTCTGGGTGTAATGAAGGCCGATGAAATTCGGGGGAGGCCGCTTGTCGGCCGTTTGCCTGAGCGAAATTTGCTTTGGATGACCGCCCGGTGGAGCGCAACTTGGCGGATCGTTATGAGAGGCTTCGCTCGAAGGCGGATCGCAGAGCGGCGGATTGCAGTTCGGACCGTTATCGGGATGTGATGCAATGAAGCCGGATGTGGCGGAGTTCGGAGAATTATTATGCGTTAGTTGCCTGAGCGATTGGCCTAACGCGCTCCGTCTCTCATGAAAGAGCAGATGACCCGTGATACTCATGATACGCCCCTACTGGTATGCCTGAAACGCGGTACCAATTTCTATGCGGAACACATCAATCTGCAATTTATTCGAACTTTAAGTCGGGGAATGTAGATAACCAAGCTTTCCGCAAAGCTGCAATGCTTTTTTGCGGAAGCAGAATTTTCCCGATCGAGGTTTCGCGACGCTGCTGAAACCGCAAAATTCCCAACCGTTACAAATGCCTGCTTTCGTTTTTTCGTTCGGAAGATGGCCTAAAGAGCGATTCCTCCCGAGATTGTGTAGAGGCTCGGCGGCGTTGTCGTGACATGCGCTTCGAAGAATTGCTCCCATGCCGCCGTGATGTCGTCGCGCTCGACGGGCGCCGCCGGTTCGGCGGCGTCGCGCAGGTCCGGTGAGTGGTCCTGGGGTCCCGTAGGGAGGTGTCCGGACAGCAGCGAACCGCCGAGCAGCAGCGAGGCGAAGGCACCGGCATTGCGACAGCCGCTTTCGAAATCGCGATTGCGCGCGGTGCTGAACAGCAGCACGTCTTCGCCGATGTTGCTGGGCCGCGCGGTGATCTCGTCCCACGCCTTCGCCTGCACCAGACAGAGCGCACGGTCTCCGATCTTGCCGGCTTCCATGCGTGCGATGATGGTGATCAGCATCACCATGAAGCCGACGATGTAAGGGTCGGACCATGTGGCGTCCGCGATCACGCCAAGCCGCCGCCGGCTGCGTTCGACAAGCGGGACGACCAGCGCGCAGGCTGCCCGCCGCGCCCGGCGCGTTCTCGGCAAATCGCTCGCCCAGCGCCACATCTTTCGTGCTCCCGGCCTGTCATTTCGCGAAGCAGGCCTCGATGCCGCCTTGTGTTGTCGCAGAACCTGCAGGATCATACATCGCTCCGCGCCTCTTGCTCCAGAGACGAAAACAGGCATGGACCGATCGCCATGGTATCGAGCCGACTGCCGCCAAAGCCGGATTTTGAGGCCCTTGCGGCGTCCGCGCCGGCGTCGGCGGATCGCCGCACGCTGGTGCTCGCGCTGATCGGCAACCTGGTCTCGAACTGGACCAACAACGAGAGCCTGTTCATCTACGTGCTGATGATCCTGCTCAAGACCGATCAGGAATCGGCGGCGTTGACCTTTGCCACGCTCAACACCACGCGCGCGCGGCTCGATCTCATCCAGCGTCTTGCCAGGATCACCATCAAGGACAAGACGCTCGACAAGGCGCTGGCCAAGATCATCGAACGCTTCAACGACACCACGCACATCCGCAACGAGTTCAATCACTGCATGTATATCGTCGATGCGCAGGGCCAGATCACCCACACCCAGTCGATGCGCATCGTGCAGACCAGGGACAATCTGCAGTTCGGCGAGATGAAGCCGATGGACGATGCGCGTCTGCGCGAGATGATCAAGGCGACGAAAGAGATGGCGCGCATCAATCGCGACATCTGGGACTTCCTGCCGCGCCTGGAGAGTCACGTCCGCGCCAACGGCAGGACGTCCTGATCTGGCGATCGCGCTTTTTCCGTTTGCAGAGACGAGGAACGTGCAGTGGATTGCGGGGAGAATTCTTCGCCGATTGATCAATCCCAATGCGATTGCGGCGGCATCGTGTAAGCTTCCACCATTAGCGCCATGAAGATCGGGTTCCTTTTCTCACCCGAATGGCTGAGCAAGCCGCCGCCCGTCTCCCGCATTCGACGGACCTCCTCATCCCTCAGGCTGATGCGGCAAGCCGGCTGAGGACTTCTCGCCGCAAATCCTCCCTCGGACGGATGACACCCTCTAACGCTTAAGTCCCGCCGCGATGCCCGAATGTGCGGCTATTCCGTGACGTTGAGATGCGCAACGTTGACGATGCAATTTCCCGCGCAATTTGCGGGAAGGCGCAGTCGGAATGACCGACAGATCCACCCGCATCTGGACGCATTGGTCATCGCAGACGTAGAAGATCAGCGATTTCCGAGGCCGTCACGATGCTCCTCAACGAACAGGAGTTCGTCATGGGCAGCTCGTCACACAACAAGAAGCCTCCGTACGACGACCACAAGGGTCATGATGACGATCCGAAGGGCCCGCCGTCACCCCCGTCGCCTCCCACGATGCCAAGTCAGAGCCAGTCTCAGACCCAGAATCAGGGGCAGAGCGAGACCCAGTATGCTGTGCAATCGCTCGACTCCAAGAGTCGCAACGATAACGACAACAACAATGACAACAGCAACGACAACAAGAACTTCAACAAGAACAGCAACGACAACGATATCGACAACAAGCTCGACAACAAGACCGAAAATCGGGTCGACAACGATCTCGATAACCGCGTCGACAACAAGGTCGAGAACACCGTCGATAACAAGGTCAATGTCGACGTCAAGGTCGACCTCGATCTCGATCTGAAGGCCGACGGCCTGAGCAGCCCGGTGATCGACCTGCATGGCATCAACAACATCCATGACAGCGTCATCATGCCGGATGTGGTCAACCAGACCCTCAGCGGCGGCGGCACTCAGTTCAATGTCGATCAGGTCAACAACCTCGTCGATAACGACCATGTGTCGTGCCCGACCGTGTCCTTCAACGGTGGCGACTACCCCGGCGGCGGCTTCCATATGGACGCCAAGGCCGAGGGTGGCGATGCCAAGATGGATGCCAAGATCGGCGACGTGATCGGCGATACCGCCAGCGGTGCGGTGGCCAGCGCCGATGCGGCCATCACCCAGGATGCGTTCAACCAGACCATCACCCAGGGTGCGAACATCCAGTTCAACAGCATCACCATGCAGAATGCCGGACATGATCTGCAAGACAGTCATGATCTCGGGTAACCGATAACGAGACCCGCGCGGCAACCGCCGCGCGGGTTCTTTTCGACCTCATCACATCGAAGTTTTGTCGCGATTGGGTCCGGTAAGGGTTCGCTTTTCTCCCTGACGATGGAGGGTCCAATGGTGCCCGGCGGCGTAACGGAAGTCATTTGGCACTTCGCGGGCTATCTCCAGATCATCAACGATATCGCGCGGGACCGCCTCGATTACGACGAGGCGTATTATCGGAACAAGCCCGAGGACTACACCGCCAAGCTGGCGAACTACGACAACAAGCCCGATCCCGACGAACTCGACAGTCACGGCAGTGGCACGCCCACCATTCCCCCGCTCGACGATCTCCAGTTCATCCGCGCTCATCCCATCAAGGCTCTCGCCGGCGAACTCTCCGATTTCGATCCTGATATCTTCGGCGGGCGGTTGCCGAAGCTGCTGATACCTTCGCCCAGTGGCGGCGGTGGCGGGGGCGATTTCGTCATCACCGTCCGCTACGAGACCGGTGGCGAGCAGAGCATGATCCAGATCGAGCAGCACAACATCATGCTCGACAATGACAGCCTGCTCGGAGTCGATGACGTTGACGGCCACGTGGAGGCCATCGCCACCAAGATCCTGGTCGATAGCGATGCAGCGCTGCAGCGCATGGCGGACGATGCCAACGATCACATTCCGCAGGACTGGTGGATACAGCAGGGCAACAGCGGCGTGACCGATTTCGTCACCGCGCATGATGCCGACTGGTCGGCGCGCGAGGGCGCGCCGGACGCCCATTCGGTCGAGCCCGGTTACTACCTCAATGGTGAATTGCAGACACCGCCGCCGGAGCCACCGGACCAGACGCCGGTCGAGGACCCCGCGCCGGCACCCGATCTCGGCCACGGTCTTGGGCAATGGGCCGAGGCCGGCGGCAATATCAGCTTCAACGCCGCGCTGATCATCGATCTCACCGAGTCCGGCCGGACCATGGTGGTGATGGGCGACTACTACAAGACCAACGCCATCTTCCAGACTAACACCACGATGGATCACGATTTTATCCGTACCAGCGGTGGTGACGGCACCGGGACGATCGACAGCGGCGGCGACAAGGCCGACAACATCGCCGATTTCGTCCAGCATCCGGGTATCTATGACGGCTTGCCGGCCTTCTTCGCCGGGCCGCAATGGCATGTCGATGTGGTGGACGGCAATTACTACGACATCCACACCATCGTGCAGATGAACTATCTGATCGACAACGACATCGTCGTGCAGAACAGTGCGGACACGCATTACGAGGCCTGGAGCGGCTTCAACGAACTCGGCAACCTGACCCAGTTGATGGACGGATCGATCCACTACGATCTGATCATCGTGGAAGGCGCCTATCACGGCATGAACGTGATCTTCCAGAACAACATCCTGCTCAACAACGATCTGATCCGGATGATGACCGATGGCGGCGTCGATCCGTCGCAGTCGGTGATCTCCGGCCAGAACGAACTGAAGAATACTGCGACCATCGAGAATTACGGCGACGATAACTTCAAGCCGATGAACGACGACGTGAACAGCCTGGTCACCGCGGTCGGCAACGGCGAGACCACGCTCGATCCGTCCTACGGCCAGTATATCGACGGCTCCGGCGGCGTGTTCAACGTGCTCTACGTCAAGGGCGATTATTACGACATCAATGCGATCTGGCAGACCAACGTCACCTCCGACGTCAACGTCATCATCCAGCTCATGAACCAGCCCTCGCAGGCGGCGCTGGACTATCACCCGGACGGCACGGTGACGCAGTCGGTCACAACCGGCCAGAACAATCTCAGCAACGACGCGGCGATCATCGATGTCGGCGCCACCAACACCTACGTCAACGGCCAGACCTATGGCGACACCATTCTGGTGCAGGCCAATCTGCTCCCGTCCGACAAGGATCATGTGCTGGCGCAGGACACCCATTCGCTGGTGCCGGAGCTGATCGCCTTCGTCAATGACGGCCACGACGACACCGCCACTCCGACCGTGGTGCCGGTCACCACCGTGCCGGTTCAGGAAGACCCGATGGCGAGCATGACGCATTAGCAGGCGCGGAGCAGGTATATGACCTGGAGCAGCGACAAGGATGCCGGCAGCGACGGATCGCCTGTCACGCCGAACGAGGGCGAGAACGACAAATCCGCCACCGCGCCGCGCAACGCGCAGGTTCTGTCTTTCCCGGCGCGGCCCGAGATCGCGAATCTTGCGCCGCCCGTACCGCAGCCGTCTGCGCCCGAATGCATCGATCCCTCGCCCTCGCAGAAGGAGACGCCGGGGCAGCCGGCTGTTGCGACGCCTCCCGCCGATGCCACTTCCAATTCCCCATCACCAGAGACTGCCAGAGCGACGCCGGAAGCGCGGATCGATGCTCGCGTGCCGGTGCAGGGTACGGTTGCTGCAAACGGCAATGCACCGGCGCTCGCGCCGGGTGGTGGCGGCTCCGGGCCGAATGGCGGCAGCGGAGGAGGGGGTGGTGGCGGTGGCGGCGGTTCGACACCGCTGCATCGGCGCTCCAGCGAAAGGGAATTCCGCGACGTGCTGGGCAAGGGGCTCGGCAACGCGCGGCGCAATCTCGTCACCGTCGGCATCTTCTCGATTGCGGTGAACATCCTCGTGCTCTCGATCCCGATCTATCTGTTCAACATGTCGGACCGCGTGCTCACCAGCCGCAGCACCGACACGCTGGTGATGCTGACTATGATCGTGGTCATTGCGATCGGCGCGCATGTGCTGATGGACATGATGCGCCGCTTCATCCTGATGCGGATCGCGGTGGAGACCGAGGCGCGGCTCGGCGGCCCGGTGCTCAGCGCGGCGGCGAAGGCGGCGCAGGGCGGTTCCAGCCGCGAATTCCAGACGCTGGCCGATCTGCAGCATCTGCGTGCCTTCATCACCGGCCCGGTGCTGCTGACGATGTTCGATGCGCCGGTCGCGCCGGTCTATTTCGCGGTGGTGTTTCTGATCCATCCGCAGCTTGGCCTGATCGTGCTGTCGTCGGGCGCGGCGCTGGTGGTGGTGGCGCTGATCAACCAGAAGATCACCGCCATTCCGTTCACTCGTGCCAATGCGTTCGGCACCCGCGCCAATCTTCAGGCCGAGGCGATGGCGCGCAACGCGCAGGTGATCAATGCCATGGGCATGATCCCGGAAGGCGTGCAGGTCTGGGGTCAGGAGACGGTGGAATCCCTCAAGGCGCAGGTCGCCGGGCAGGATCTCAACATCCTGATGACCGGCCTGTCCAAGTTCCTGCGCCTGTGCACCCAGATCGCCATTCTCGGCTGGGGCGCATGGCTCGCGCTGGAAAGCCAGCTCACCGGCGGCATGATCATTGCCGCCTCGATCGTGGCGAGCCGCGCGCTGGCGCCGCTCGAAGGCACCATCGAGGGCTGGCGCGGCTTCGTGCAGGCGAAGTCCGCCTATGCGCGGGTGAAGTCGCTGCTGCAAAGCTCGCCGCTCAATCTGGACCGGCTTCGCCTGCCGCGACCGCAAGGCCATCTCAGCGTCGAGCGCATTCTTTATGTGCCGCCGCCGACCAAGAAGGTGATTCTCAACGGCATCAGCTTCGAGTTGCAGCCCGGCGAGTCGATGGCGATCGTCGGCGATTCCGGCACCGGCAAGACCATGCTGGCGCGCATGCTGGTCGGCTCGATCATCCCGACCGCCGGCAGCGTCCGGCTCGACATGATGGACCTGCGCAACTGGGACGCGCGGCAGTTCGGCGAAAGCGTCGGCTATCTGCCGCAGGACATCCAGCTTTTTCCCGCCTCGATCAAGGCCAACATCGCCCGCATGCGCGACGACGCGCTGGACGAGGACATCTTCGACGCCGCCGAGACCGCCGACGTCCACGAGATGATCTCAAGCTTCGCGCAAGGCTACGAGACCATCGTCGGCATGGACGGCAGCCCGTTGTCGGGCGGGCAGCGCCAGCGCATCGGGCTGGCCCGCGCGTTCTACGGCAATCCGCGCCTGATGGTGCTCGACGAGCCCAACTCCAATCTCGACGCCAATGGCGAGCGGGCGCTGGCCAAGGCGCTGCTCCGCGCCAAGGAAAAGAAGATCACCGTAGTGACCATCACCCAGCGCGCCGCGCTGCTGCGCAGCGTCGACAAGATCATGATCCTGCACAACGGCGCGGTGAAGGCGCTCGGCACCCGCGACGAGATGATTCCGCTGATCAGCGGCCGCAAGCCGACGAATGGCGGGCCGGACGGTCCGCCGATGTTGAATTCATGAGGCGGTCCGCGCTCAGGCGGGCCGAATTGGGGGAGAGCGGTCATGACGGGCAAGGAGCTGACGGTGCCGAAACTGCCGGCCGAGGCGCTGTGGTACGACTCGCTGCCGCGCTCGACCAAACTGCCGACCATCGCCGGCGCCATCATCATGGCGCTGATGGTGATGGGCTTCGGCGTCTGGGGCAATATGGCGCCGATCGCCGGCGCGGTGGTGGCCTCCGGCGTGTTCGTCGCCACCGGTCAGAACAAGATCATCCAGCATCTCGAAGGCGGCGTGATCCGCGACATCTATGTGCGCGAGGGCGACACCGTCGAGCAGGGGCAGCTTCTGCTCGAGCTTGACGACACCGCGCCGCGCGCCGAATTGCGACGCCTCTATCTGCGCATGATCCGGCTCACCGCGATCGATGTGCGCCTGCAGGCGGAAATGCGCGAGCAGCAGGCATTGGAATTTCCCGATGAGCTGACGCAGGCGGCGAGGGATCAGGAGGTGAAGGACATGCTGGACAGCCAGCAGATGACCTTCGCCGCTCGCCGCGCCAACATGAATTCCGACATCGCCGGCATCACGGAAGGCATCAACGCGCTGAACGAACGCATTCAGGGCTCGAAAGTTCAGCTCGAAGGCGTCCGCCGCCAGATCAAGTTCATCATCGAGGAAGTCGAGACCAAACAGTATCTGCTGCAGACCGGCCTCGTGCGCAAGCCGGAGCTTCTGGTGCTGCAGCGGACCCAGGCGAGCCTTGAAGGCGAGGTCGGACGCATCATGGGCGACATCGGCGATGCCAAGGAGCGCATCGCCCGGGCCTATGAGCAGATCAACGGCGTGCGCAAGACCGCGATCAAGACCGCGGTCGAACAACTCCACGAAGTGCGCGGCGAGCTCGCCGACGTCCGCGAGCGCATGCTGAGCGCCAAGGGCGTGCTGGACCGCGTCCGCGTCACCGCGCCGGTGCGCGGCGTCGTGGTCAAGCTGCGCTATCACACCCAGGGCGGCGTGATCGAGGCCGGCAAGAACATCATGGAGATCCTGCCGCTGAAGGATGAGCTGATCATCGAGGCGCGGGTCCGTCCGCAGGACATCGACAGCGTCCGGCACGGCCAGCACGCCACCATCCGCCTCACGGCGCTGAGCCAGCGCGTCACGCCGATGGTCTCCGGCGATGTCATCTATCTGTCGGCGGATACGCTGGCGGACGAGAAGAAGTCGCAGCAGGTCGGGCCGACCGACATCTATATCGTGCGGGTGCGGCTCAACACTGCCGAAGTCGCCGCGATTCCGGGCTTCAGCCCGACGCCGGGCATGCCGGCGGAGGTCTACATCAAGACCTCGGAGCGCACCTTCTTCCAGTACATCGTCAAGCCGATCCACGACAGCATGTCGCGCGCGTTCCGCGAGCGGTGAGGAGAGCGTCGCGACGAAGACAGATTTGATCGTTCATGGCAAACAGCGAGGGCGTGTCGTGCATATCGAGGTCATCGAGACATTGCCGGCTTTCACGAAGCTGGAAGAGAACTGGAACGCGGTCTATGACGCCGATCCCGACGCGCGGGTGTTCCTGTCGTGGAAATGGCTGATGGGGTGGCTGTCGCACCTCAGCGGGCCGTGGTTCGTGCTGGCCGCCAAGGAGAGCGAGGCGGCGGAGGCGCCCTATGTCGCGTTTTTCCCGTTGCGCCTGCAGACCAAGGTGGTGGACGGTCACATCCGCAACGAGGTCAACATGGCGGGCAACTTCGCCGCCGATTACACCGGCATCGTCTGCAGCCCGGAGCTGGAGCACAAGGCGGTGCCGGCGCTCGCGCGCTATCTCAAGCAGATGCGCTGGGCCGCGATCAATCTGGAAAACCTCCTGATGTCGGAGAACAGGCTGCGCCTGTTCCTGGCGCATTTCCCGAAATCGGGTTTTCAGACCCGTCTGCTCGACCGCACCGGCAAGGTCGACAAGATCAACAACTGCATCTGTCCTTACGTGACGTTGCCCGCTGACTGGGACAGCTATCTCGCCGGGCTCAGCACCAACACAAGGCACAACATCCGGCGGGTGATGCGCCATGCCGAAGGCGAGGGCGAATTCCGCATCACCCACGCCACACCTGAGACCTACGAGCGCGATCTCGATGGTCTGCTGGCGCTGTGGGAGACCAAATGGAAGTCGCGCAAGGGCGATGCGATCGGCGGCCTGGTGCGCTCCAACAAGATCATGCTGTCGCGCAGCTTCCAGTCGGGGCTGCTGTTCATCCCGACCTTCTGGCACGGCGAGCGGATGGTCGGCGCGCTTGCGACCATGATCGATCCGCGCAAACGCGCTTTCATGGTCTACATGACCGGGCGCGACGAGACCTTCGAGGGCCCGTCGCCCGGCATCATCATGCACGCCTACAGTATCCGCCATGCCATCGCGAGCGGCTTTTCCGAATATGATTTCATGCGCGGCAACGAGACCTATAAATATCCGTTCGGCGTCACCGAGCGGCATATCAAGTGCATGGTGCTATCCACCAAAAATGGGCTCAACCTCGGCGGCAAGATCGACCGCCGCACCATTCCCGATGTGCTGGAGCGCGCCACCGAGCTGCATCAGGCCGGCAAGCTGGCGGAGGCGGAGCGCGGCTATCGCCAGATCCTCGAAGTGGAGTCGGAGAACGCCGATGCCATCCACCGTCTCGGACAGCTCTTTGCCGCCAAGGGCGAGCATCGCCGCGCCAAACCGCTGTTCGATACGCTGACCACGATCCGGCCGGATAACGTCAAGTCGTGGTTGTGTCTGGCGCAATCCTGCGAGGCGCTCGGCCAATACAGCGAAGCGGTCGAGGCCTATTGCAAGGTGATGAAACTCAACCCCGCCATGCCCGAGGTGTTCAAGAGCCTCGCCACCATACTGATCAAGCTCGGCGGCATGGAGGAGGTCAATGCCATGCTGCTGGCCGCGGCGGAGCGGGCGGCGGATGGCGCCGGGCCGAACGGCGGCAAACTGCCGACGCGGCTCGGCAACGGTCACGCGCCGGAAGGTGCGCTGCCGCACTGACGCGTGCACATTATATATGTGAGCCGAATGTGAGCGTGTGCACCGGCCTGCGCATGCTTCGTTGATATTCCGCAACCCCTCGGGGCCGGTTTTCCGCTATCATTTCAAGACGTCATCTGCGTCTGCCGTGCCCGGCGTTGCGTCGCGCCGGGGCCTATGTCATAGCTACGGGCCTTCCTCGCCGTTTGGTGAATGTCAGTCCGGTGCGGACGCAGCGTTTGGCTGCCGCGTCGGCAAGCTTCAGCTAAGCCCATGCAGTCTGTCGAACCTCGCAATGATCCGGCGTCGCGCGCATCCGCGCCAGGCGTGGCGGCGTGGCTCGATCACCGCATCGAGACGCTCTATCCCGGCTGCTTCGCGCTGGTGATGGCCACGGGCATCATTTCCAACGCGCTGTTCTTCGAAGGCTTCCGCGATTATTCAGCCGCGCTGTTCACCTTCAACCTGTTCGCCTATCCTTGGCTGCTGGCCATCACGATGTGGCGGCTGTTTCGCTTTCGTACCGCACTGCTGGCCGATCTCGTCAATCCGCGCCTGGTGTTCGCGTTCTTCACCATCGTCGCGGGCACCGATGTGTTCGGCGTCGGCCTGCATCTGCGCGGCTATGCCACCGCCGCTTTGGGCCTGTGGCTGTTCGCGCTGGCGATGTGGTTCTTCCTGATCTATTTCAGCTTCGGCGTTCTCATCTTCATCAACACCACGCAGGGCGCCAATGTCGTGCATGGCGGCTGGCTGATCGCGATCGTCGGCACCGAATCCCTGGTCATTCTCGGTACGCTGGTCGCGCCTGCGATGGGCGATCTCAGTCGCTCGGTGTTCGTGCTGATCCACATGCTGTGGGGCGTCGGGCTCGGGCTCTACGGCATCTTCATCGTGCTGTTCGCGCACCGCATTTTCTTTTTCGATGTCGGTCCCGACGACATCACGCCGCTGCTCTGGGTGGTGATGGGCGCGGCCGCGATCTCGACCAATGCCGGCTCGACCCTGATCATGACCGACAGCGGGCTGCCGTTCCTTTATGCGATGCGCCCGTTCATCGACGGCATGACGCTGATCATCTGGGCCTGGGGCACCTGGTGGATTCCCATGCTGATCCTGTTCGGTCTGTGGAAGCACGTCGTCTGCCGCGTGCCGATCAGCTACAACCCGATGCTGTGGAGCCTGGTGTTTCCGCTCGGCATGTATGCGCTGGCGAGCCTGCGGCTGTCGCTCGCGGTCGAGTTCTCGCCGCTGCGCACGATCTCGCAGGTGATGGTCTGGGTCGCGCTGGCGGTATGGGGCGCAACCGCCATCGGCCTCGTCGTCAGCAACTGGCGCAGTCTGCGCCGCTTCATGCAGCCGGCCGACGCACCCGCATTGTCATGACGGGCTCGCCGCGGGCTGGCCGGGGCCGGATCGCGTTGCCGCGCGCGCGAGGGCGAACGAGCATTCCACCAGATTGCGGACATGGCCCATGGCGCGCTCGCTGTCCTGCGTCAGCACGTCGATCTGATGCTGGCTGCATTCGCTCCACGCGTTCACCACGTCCTTGACCGAATGCGCGCCGGCGATCTTCGAGATCAGTTCGGCGGACACGCGCGCCTGCACCATGGCATGTTCGATCGCGTCGTCGCGGGTGTGGATGATCTCCTCGAACATCGCCTGCTGCGCGGCGAGCATCAGCTCCAGCCCGCGCTGGGTCGCATCGGCAAGCGGCGTGGTCTCCTCGGGGAGGGATGTCTCGTCCGTCTCGGGAATTGGCTGCAGCTTGGGCATTGTCGGCCTCCGGCGGTTATCTTGCTATCAATCCCGGACAACGTGACAGGACTTTGATGGGGCTCAACATTAGAACCGTTCGTGATGGTCTTTTCGTCGCAGGCTGCAAGCTTCGTGTAGGGTTGTGATGGAATCATGACCGGAATTCGTGGCCGTCATCACGAAGTGGGAGAGGGATGGAACGTGCGTCATGATTTCTGGCATAATGCATGCAAACCTTGTCGAAGCATGCAACCGACCCGCGCCATTGCTGTGAGCAGATGTCAACCTATCGCCTGAACAACGTGCTGGCGCCGCAAGCGGTGGCGCTGATCGGAGCAAGCCCGCGCCAGGGATCGGTCGGGCGCGCGATCCTCAACAATCTGCGCAACGCCGGCTTTGCCGGCGGGTTCGGC
Source organism: uncultured Afipia sp. (assembly GCA_964384815.1). Lineage (GTDB taxonomy): Bacteria > Pseudomonadota > Alphaproteobacteria > Rhizobiales > Xanthobacteraceae > Afipia. The sequence continues at coordinate 233,394 of CAYLLZ010000002.1, forward strand.
GTGGTCAATCCGCGCTATCCGCAGATCGACAGCATGGCGACGGTGCCGAATCTTGCTGCACTGCCGTTCGTTCCCGATCTCATCGTGGTCACCGCGCCCGCGCCGCAGGTACCCGACATCATTGCCGAAGCGGCAAGGCGCGGGGTTGCCGGGGCGGTGATCGTCACTGCCGGGCTCGGCCACGGGCCGGGCTCGCTCGCCGAACGCACCAACGAGGCCGCGCGTGCTCACGGCATGCGGCTGATCGGGCCGAACTGCCTCGGCGTGATGATGCCGGGCGTCCATCTCAATGCCAGCTTCGCCGCCAGCATGGCGAGCCCCGGCAACCTCGCGCTGATCTCGCAATCCGGCGCCATCGCCACCGGCATGGTGGACTGGGCGGCGCAGGAGGGCGTCGGCTTCTCCGGCATCGTCTCGATCGGCGACCAGCTCGACGTCGATATCGCCGACCTCCTGGATTTTTTCGCGCTCGATACCCGGACCGACGCGATCCTGCTCTATATCGAGGCGATCAAGAACGCCCGCAAATTCATGTCGGCGGCGCGCGCCGCGGCGCGCGTCAAGCCGATCGTGGTGGTGAAGTCCGGCCGCATGGCGCAGGGCGCCAAGGCCGCTGCGACCCATACCGGCGCGCTGGCGGGATCGGATGCGGTGTATGACGCCGCGTTCCGCCGCGCCGGCATCCTGCGCGTGTTCAGCCTGCGCGAGTTGTTCGATTGCGCCGAGACGCTGGGCCGCGCCCGGCCGCCGCAGGGCAAGCGTCTTGCGATCCTGACCAATGGCGGCGGCATTGGCGTGCTCGCGGTCGATCGTCTGGTCGAACTTGGCGGCATTCCGGCGGCGCTCTCGCCGGAGACCTGCGCGCGGCTCGATGCGGTGTTGCCGCCGACGTGGTCGAAAGCCAATCCGATCGACATTGTCGGCGATGCCGATGCGGAGCGTTACGCCGCCGCGCTCAAGGTGCTGCTCGCCGATCCCGACAACGACGCCGTGCTGGTGATGAACGTGCAGACCGCCATCGCCAAGGCGAGCGATATCGCCGCGAGGGTGACTGGCGTCGTCATTGCCGACCGCGAGAAACGCACCTCGGACAAGCCGGTGATGGCGGTGTGGGTCGGCGCGGACGAGGCGATCAACAAGGTGTTCAACGACGCCGCGATTCCCAACTATCCGACCGAGGACGATGCCGCGCGCGGCTTCATGCATCTGGTGCATCACCGCGAGGTGGTCGAATCTCTGGCCGAGGTGCCGCCGAGCCTGCCGGCGAATTTCGAGCCGGACCCGGAAGCGGCGCGCGCGGTGATCGCGGCGGCGGTGGCCGATGGCCGCCACTGGCTCGACCCGATCGAGATCAAGCGTCTGTTCGATCTCTACCAGATTCCGATGGTCGCAACGCTCGCCGCCGCCGACGCGGAGGAGGCGGCGAAGCTCGCCGCGCCATTCTTCGCGCAGGGCCAGACCGTGGTGCTGAAGGTACTGTCGCGCGACATCGTCCACAAATCCGACATCGGCGGCGTGGTGCTCAACCTCACCAGTGCGGACGCGGTGCGCGCCGCTGCTGCCGAAATTCTGGCGCGGGCCAAGGAGCGGCGTCCCGACGCGCATCTGTCCGGCTTCATCGTGCAGCCGATGGTGCTGCGGACCAAGGCGCGCGAACTCATTCTCGGCATCGCCACAGATCCGACCTTCGGTCCGGTGATCGTGTTCGGCCGCGGCGGCACCGCCGTCGAGGTGATCAACGACAAGGCGCTGGCGCTGCCGCCGCTCGATATGGTGCTGGCGCGCGACCTGATCGGCCGCACCCGCGTCTCGCGCCTGCTGCGCGCCTATCGCGACGTGCCGGCGGTGAAGGATGACGAGGTCGCGCTGACGCTGGTGAAGCTGGCGCAACTCGCCGCCGACGTGCCGCAGGTGCACGAGCTCGACATCAACCCGCTGCTGGCCGATCAGAACGGCGTGCTGGCGGTCGATGTGCGCGTCGCGGTCGGCGCCGCCGAGCGCAAATTCTCAGGGCCCGGCAACGCCAATTTCGCCGTGCGGCCTTATCCGTCCGAATGGCAGCGCCGCATGGTGCTCAGGGACGGCTGGGAGGTCCTGATCCGGCCGATGCGGCCGGACGACGAGCCGCTGCTGCGTGAGTTCTTCCACCATGTCACGCCGGAAGATCTGCGGCTGCGGTTCTTCTCCTCGGTGCGCGATTTCAGCCATGCCTTCATCGCCCGTCTGACCCAGATCGACTACGCCCGTGCCATGGCTTTCATCGCGCTCGACGAGCAGACCCGCGAGATGATCGGTGCGGTGCGGATCCATTCCGACTCGATCTACGAGAGCGGCGAATACGCCATTCTGCTGCGCTCCGATCTGAAGGGACGCGGCCTCGGCTGGGTGCTGATGGAGCTGATCATCGACTACGCGCGCGCCGAAGGGCTGAAGCGGATTTCCGGCGAGGTGCTGCAGGAAAACACCACCATGCTGGACATGTGCCGCAAGCTCGGTTTCGAAGTGAAGACCAGCGCGGAGGATCTCGATCTGTGTCTGGTTTCGCTGGATCTCGCCAAACGCTGAACGGCCACCGTCATTGCGAGAGCGAGAGCGGCGAGCAGCGCAATCCCTCATGGTGAGGAGGAGCCAATAGCGCGTTTACGCGCGTCTTCCGACGCGCTATGGCGACGTCTCGAACCATGAGGCTGTCATATCGAGAAATCCAGACCTCATTCTTCGAGACGCGCTACACGCTCCTCAGGATGAGGTCTGGATTTCTTCGCTCGCAATGACGGAGTAAGGCGGCCGCGCTATTCCAGCGTGCGCAGATAGGCGAGCAGATCGTTGACCTGATCCGGCTCGAAACGGAACATCGGCATGGTCGGGTGGCCGGTGTCGATGCCTTCCGCGAGCGCTTCGCCCAGCTCCTCGACCGGATATTTGGTGTGCAGCGTGCGGAACGGCGGCGCGATCTTCAACGGGCTTTCCGAATGACGGTCGATCGCGTGACATTTGGCGCAATAGGTCAGCGCCAGCGTCTTGCCGCGCTGTTCGGCCGGCGAGGCGGCCTGCGCGGCGGTCGTTGCCATGACGGCGAGGAATGCGGCGGCGAGAATGCCGGTGACGTGCTGCATGTTTGGCTACGGCCTGAGGAAAGCGTTGATCAAGGATTCGCTTGCCGACTATCGCGGCGGTGGTGTGAAATGGCGTTGACCTACATCAAGCCCGGAACGGGCGATCAAAAGGACTGACGATGAGCGAGAGCGCGAAGTTCAAGGAGGGCCTGAAGGTGCGCCGCGAGGTGCTGGGCGCCGATTATGTCGATGGCAGCATCGCCAAGGCCGACGATTTCATGATGGCGTTTCAGACCATCACCACGGAATGGTGCTGGGGCCATGCCTGGGCGCGGCCGGGTCTCGATCGCAAGACCCGCAGCATGATCAATCTGGCGATGCTGACCGCGCTGAAACAGCCGGCCGAATTGAAGCTGCATGTGCGCGGTGCGCTGACCAACGGCGTCAGCGTTGAGGAGATCAAGGAGATTCTGATTCACGCCACCACCTATTGCGGCGTGCCCGCGGGGCTCGAGGCCTTCAAGGCCGCGCATGAGGTGCTGAAAGCGGAAGGCGCGCTGTAGGCGCGTGGCGTGTTCATGCGCCGGCGGCGCACATGACTCGCAGCCGCATATCCTCACGCAGCAGAAAGACCGGCCCGCATGGGACCGGCCTTTCGCTGATCGCGATGGCTGCGTGATTACAGCTTGCGATTGGCGGCGTCGGCTGCCTTGTTGACGGCATCCTTGGCGGCCTGTTTGGCATCGCCCACCGCCTGCTGGGCATGGCCCTTGGCTTCCTGCAGCGCGCCTTCGCCCTGCAATTTCGCCGAGCCGGTCGCTTCGCCGAGACCCTGCTTGGCCTTGCCGATCGCCTCGTTCGCGTTGCCCTTCAACTTGTCGGTCAGACTACCCATTACAATCTCCTATGCGGTGAGTTCGCCGCGACAACCCGCATAGGCCGTGCAGGTTCCTTGCCGGTGAGATGTATGCTGCGTCATAATCGCGTCATGGCGCACGATCGTGATGAAACTTTTCCGGCTCTGCCGAATCCGCGACGGCAGCGGTAGGCCCGTCATGACGGGATAATGATGCCGAGCGGTTTTTCGGGCCGGTGCGGCGACCTGACATATCAAGAGATGTTCAAGATCGGGTGATGATGGAGGGGCGGAAGAGACCTGAAAGAATCAGCGGCTTCCTGTATAAGTGAGGCATCTATATCGGAGTGAGTGTGTGGATTTTGGCGTGCCGCAGACATTTGATGTATCGCAGACGGGGGCTATCAGGATTTGTCAGGATTTAGACGTATAGGCTGATTTTGGCAGTTCACCGTCCGGCGTTCCGCAGCCGGATGTCGGTCTGGCTTGAGGCGAACGCAGGTCCCACGCGTTGAACCCGGTCAGACCTTCTGAAGAGAGGATCGTCCATGAGCTTTTCCTTCCGCCGCGATGTCCTCACGCGACCGATCTTTGCCTGGGCTCACAAGGCGCTGCCCTCGATGTCGGATACCGAGCGCGAGGCGCTGGAAGCGGGCGATGTCTGGTGGGACGCAGATTTGTTTACCGGCAATCCCGACTGGTCGAAGCTGCTGGCAACCGCGCCGGCCAGGCTGACCGATGAGGAAGTCGCTTTCCTCAATGGCCCGGTCGAAGACCTGTGCGCCATGGTGGACGACTGGAAAGTCACCTGGGAATGGCGCGACCTGCCGCCGGAAGTGTGGGACTTCATCAAGCGCAACAAATTCCTCGGCATGATCATTCCGAAGGAATTCGGCGGTCTCGGCTTCTCGCCGTTCGCGCATTCCGAGGTGATCCGCAAGCTGTCGTCGCGCTCGATCACTGCCGCGGTGAGCGTGATGGTGCCCAACTCGCTCGGGCCGGGCGAGCTGTTGATGAAGTTCGGCACCAAAGAGCAGCAGGACAAATGGCTGCCGGGTCTTGCCGAAGGCCGCGAGATTCCGTGTTTCGGTCTCACCAGTCCCGATGCCGGCTCGGACGCCGCCTCGATGGTCGATACCGGCGTGATCTGCCACGGCACGTTCGAGGGCAAGGAGGTGCTCGGCCTGCGCCTCAACTGGCACAAGCGTTACATCACACTGGGGCCTGTGGCGACGCTGCTCGGTCTTGCCTTCAAGGCGCGCGATCCTGATCATCTGATCGGCAATCAGGACGACCTCGGCATCACCGTGGCGCTGATTCCGACCGATCTGCCCGGCGTCAGCATCGGCCGCCGTCATTTGCCGGCGATGCAGGTGTTTCAGAACGGCCCGAACTGGGGCAAGGACGTGTTCGTGCCGATGGACTACGTGATCGGCGGGCAGGCGCGCATCGGCCAGGGCTGGAAGATGCTGATGAGCGCGCTCGCCGCCGGGCGCGGCATTTCGCTGCCTTCGCAGTCGGCCTCCGGCGCGGCCTATTGCGCGCGCACCGCTGGCGCTTATGCACGCGTGCGCGAGCAATTCCATGTGCCGATCGGCAAGTTCGAGGGCATCGAGGAGCCCTTGGCGCGGATCGCCGGCACCGCCTATCAGCTTGACGCCGCGCGGCGGCTGACCTGCGCCGCGCTCAATCAGGGCAAGCACCCGGCGGTGATCTCCGGCATCATGAAGCTGCACGCCACCGAGCGGCTGCGCATCGTGGTCGATGACGCGATGGACATTCACGGCGGCAAGGCGGTGATCGACGGCCCGCAGAATTACATGGGCAATCTCTATCGCTCGGTGCCGGTGGCGATCACGGTGGAAGGCGCGAATATCCTGACGCGCAATCTGATCGTGTTCGGGCAGGGCGCGACGCGCGCGCATCCCTATCTGCTCGACGAGATCAACGCGATCGGCAATCCGGACCAGAAGGCGGGACTGGAGGCGTTCGACACTGCGTTCTGGAAGCACGTCGGCCATGCCTTCATCAACCTGTTCCGCGCCTGGGGACGAAGCTGGACCGGCGGCCTGTTCGCGCCGGCGCCGGAGGCGGGCGCCGCGACGCGCTATTATCGTCAGCTCTCGCGCTATTCCACCGCGTTCGCGCTGTGCGCCGACATGGCGCTGCTCACGCTCGGCGGCGCGCTCAAGCGCAAGGAGATGCTGTCGGCGCGGTTCGGCGACATTCTCTCCGAACTCTATCTGCTCTCCGCCGCGCTCAAGCGCTGGGAGGACGAAGGCCGCCAGCCGGAGGATCTCCCCGCGTTGCAATGGGTGATGGCGAACGGCATCCGCACCATCGAGAACCGTTTCGCCGAAGTGCTGGCCAATCTGCCGAACCGTCCGGTGGCGTGGCTGCTCAAATTCATCGTGCAGCCGCTCGGCGCCAATCCGCTCGGCCCGTCCGACCGGGTGGTGCATCGCTGCGCGCAACTGGTGCTCGAGCCGTCGGCGGCGCGTGACCGGCTCACCTCCGGTCTTTATCAGTCGCCGGCCGATGACGATGGCCCGCTGGCGCGGCTGGAGCGTGCCTTCCGTCTGGTCGCCGCCAATGACGCGCTGGAGAAGCGATTGCGCGCCGCGCGCGTGCGCGACTGGAACGAAGCGGTGAAGCGCGGCATTCTCACGCCGGAGGAAGGCGAGCGCATGCAGGCGGTGCACGAGGCTGTGGCGAAAGTCATCAACGTCGACGATTTCGCGCCTGAGGCGCTGTCGCCGATCTACCAGAAACCCCACCCGAAACAGACAACCCCTGAAAGAGCGGCAAGCTGATGGCGCGCCCTGTTTATATTATCGACGGCAGCCGAACGCCTTTTCTCAAGGCACAAGGCGGCCCCGGACCCTTCACGCCGGTCGATCTCGCCGTGCAGGCGGGACGTCCGCTGCTCGCGCGGCAACCGTTCGCACCATCAGCGTTCGATCAGGTCATCCTCGGCTGCGTCAATGTCATCGCCGACGAGATGAACCCGGCGCGCGTCGCCGCGCTGCGGCTCGGCATGGGCGAGGACATGGTCGCCTTCACGGTGCAGATCAATTGCGGCTCCGGCATGCAATCGATCGACACCGCCTATCGCTACATCGAAGCGGGCGACGCCGACATGATCCTCGCCGGCGGCACCGAGGCGCTGAGCTACGCGCCGCTGGTGTTTCCGCAATCGGGCGTGCGCTGGTTCGCGAAATTCGCTACCGCGCGCACCACCTTCAGCAAGCTCGCCGCCTTCCTGAAAGTGCGGCCGTCCTATTTCAATCCGGTGATCGGGCTGGAGCGCGGGCTGACCGATCCCGTCACCGACCTCAACATGGGCCAGACCGCCGAGGTGGTCGCGCATCTGATGGGCGTAACGCGTGAGCAGTCCGACGCCTATGCGGTGGAGAGCCACCAGCGGCTCGCGCGCGCACAGGAGCAGGGCTATCTCAAGAACGAGGTCGAGATTGCGTTCGCGCGCGACGGCAAGTTCTACGATCACGATGACGGCGTGCGGCCGGATTCCTCGATGGAGAAGCTTGCCAAGCTCCGCCCCGCCTTCGAGCGGCCGTGGGGGCAGGTGACGCCGGGCAATTCCTCGCAGATCACCGACGGCGCGTGCTGGACCATCCTTGCCTCCGAGGAGGCGGTGGCCAGGCACGGTCTCACGCCGAAGGCCGTGATCAAGGACAGCGCCTGGGCCGGGCTCGATCCTTCCATCATGGGTTTCGGCCCGGTGATGTCGGCGACAAAACTCTTGAAGAAGCACAATCTGACGCTGCAGGAGATCGACACCTGGGAGATCAACGAGGCGTTCGCCGCGCAGTTGCTCGCCTGCCTTGCCGCGTGGAACGACGAGACATTCTGCCGCGACGTGCTCGGCCTTCCCGGCGCGGCCGGGCAGATCGATCACGCTAGGCTCAATGTCGATGGCGGCGCGATCAGCCTCGGCCATCCGGTCGGCACCAGCGGCAACCGTATCGTGTTGCATCTGGTCAACGCCATGAAACGCCTCGGCACCAAGCGGGGCATCGCAACGGAATGCATCGGCGGCGGCCTCGGCGGCGCCATGCTCATTGAAACGGTGTAAGGAACGGTCATGGACAGCAAGATCATGGACGTTCTGAAGGATCGGGTGCTTGAGCTTGGTCCCGCGCCGCAGCCGAGTTCGTCGCCGAATTTCAAACTGACCCGCGACGAGGACGGCATCGCCTGGCTGCTGTTCGACCGCGAGGGCGCCAGCACCAACACGCTGTCCGGCGCGATGATCGAGGAGTTCGGCCAGATCCTGACCGCGCTGGAAAACGAGCGGCCGTCGGGCCTCGTGCTGCGCTCGGCGAAAAGCTCCGGCTTCATCGCCGGCGCCGACGTCACCGAGTTTCGCGGCATCAGCGATGCGCGCGCGGTGGAATCGCAGCTTCATCGCGGCCACCAGATCGTCGACCGGCTCGAAGCCTTGCGGATTCCCACGGTCGCGGTGATCCACGGTTTCTGTCTCGGCGGCGGCCTTGAGATTGCACTCGCCTGCAACATGCGCATCGCCGTCGACAATGCCCGCTTCGGTTTCCCGGAGGTGCTGCTCGGTCTGCATCCGGGCCTCGGCGGCAGTGCGCGCTTTTCCCATCTGGTCAATCCGGTCGAAGCGATGACCATGATGCTGACCGGACGGACCATCGATGCGCGCCGCGCCAAGTCGCTCGGCCTTGTCGATGCGGTGACGCAGGAGCGTCATGTCCGTGCCGCGGTGAAGGACGCGGTGTTCGGCCGCCTCAAGCGCGCCAGGCCCGGCGCACTGGTCTCGCTGATGAATTTCGCGCCGGCGCGCAAGTTGCTGGCCTCGCGCATGCGCCGCGAAGCGAGGAAGACCGCGCCGCAGGAACATTACCCTGCGCCTTACGCGCTGATCGATTTGTGGGAGAAGCATGGCGGCGACCGCCGTGCCATGCTGGCCGCGGAAAAGACTTCGTTCGCCGATCTGATGGTGACGCCGACCGCGCAGAATTTGATCCGCGTGTTCTTCCTGCGCGACGAGATGAAGAAGCTCGCCGGCGGCAAGAACACCATGCGCCATATCCATGTCATCGGTGCCGGCGCGATGGGCGGCGACATCGCCGCCTGGTGCGCCAATCAGGGCCTGCGCGTCACGCTCGCCGACATGAAGCCGGAGCCGATCGCCGGTGCGATCAGGCGCGCGGCGGATCTCTACACCAAGATCATCCGCAAGAAGATTCTGGTGCGCGATGCGCTCGACCGTCTGGTGCCGGATCTGACCGGCGAGGGCGTGCGCAATGCCGATCTGATCATCGAGGCGGTGCCGGAAAAGCTTGAGCTCAAGCAGAAGGTTTATGCCGGGCTTGAGCCGGTGATGAAGCCGGACTGCATTCTTGCTACCAACACCTCCAGCATTCCGCTGCAGGATCTGCGCACCACGCTGAAGAATCCCGAGCGTCTGGTCGGCATCCACTTCTTCAATCCGGTGTCGCGCCTGCAGCTTGTCGAAGTCGTCAGCCACGACACCGTCGATCCGCAGGTGCTGGCCGCCGCGATGCGCTTTGTCGGCGGCATCGACCGCCTGCCGCTGCCGGTGAAGAGTTCGCCGGGCTTCCTCGTCAACCGCGCACTGACGCCGTACATGCTGGAAGCGATGGTGATGATGGACGAGAAAATCGACAAGACCACCATCGACGCTGCCGCCGAGAAGTTCGGCATGCCGATGGGGCCGATCGAGCTCGCCGATCAGGTCGGCCTCGACATCTGCCTTGCGGTCGGCGACATGCTGCGCTCGAAATTCGGTGACGCGCTGCCGCCCGCGCCGGACTGGCTGCGCGAGAAGGTCAACAAGGGCGAGCTCGGCCGCAAGACCGGCCGCGGCTTCTATCACTGGAAGGACGGCAAGGTGCAGAAGATGCCGCCCGCCGTGCAGCCGACGCCGGAAATGATCGACCGCCTGATCCTGCCGATGTCGAACGTTTGCGTCGCCTGCCTGCGCGAGGGCATCGTCGATAACGCCGACGTGGTCGATGGCGCGATGATCTTCGGCACCGGCTATGCGCCGTTCCGCGGCGGCCCGCTCAACTACGCACGCACGCGCGGGCCGGAGAACGTCTCCAACGCGCTCGCCACGCTGGCGGCGAAGTATGGCGACCGTTTCAAGCCGGATGCCGGCTGGATGACCTTTCGTTGATGCAGCCGGAAGATTGAGCGATGAGTGACACGCAAAGCATTCGCGGTGCGCCGCCGACACCGACCGGCCCGCAGGGCGTGCTGTCGATCCGCACGCTGGCGATGCCGGCCGACACCAACCAGAACGGCGATATCTTCGGCGGCTGGCTGCTCAGCCAGATGGACCTTGCCGGCGCGATCTTCGCCTACAAGACAACGCTGACACGCAACGTCACCGTGGCCATCGAGGCGATGACGTTCCGCAAGCCGGTCTTTGTCGGCGACGTGGTCTCGGTCTACGGCTCGACCGTGCGGGTCGGCCGCACGTCGATCACCGTGCATGTCGAGGCCTGGGTGCAGCGGCGCAACGAGACCGACATCATTCTGGTGACGGACGGCAACTTCACCTATGTCGCAATCGACGACAACGGCCGCCCGCAACCCATTACGCAATCGCAGGATCCCGCAGCGGCGATTTGAAAGAGGTTCGTGCCCCGGACGCGGCGCGGCACGCAGTGACGCTCCGCTGATCCGGGGCCGTTCCGTGCTCGGAGTGTGTGACGGTCCCGGTTTTGCGCGGCAGCGTTGCACGCTGCGGCGCGCCCGGGACACGTTTGCGGTGCACCTCAACACGACACTCTGGCGCGTGTGCTTGCGCCAACCATCATGTCGTCATGGCCGGATTTAGTCCGGCCATCCACGCCTTGCGTTGTTGAAGGCCCGATTAAGACGTGGATGCCCGGGACAGGCCCGGGCATGACGGTGCAGCTATTGTGCCCGTGCGGCCATGACCAATGAAGATTTTGTCCGAGCGAAAAAATCAGTCCGCAATCGTCCGGTGATGACGGCGGTGACGCCGCGGCGGCGGCGCGACGGTGGTCTGCTCGAGCAGGTTGATCGGCATCAGTTCGGCGCTCGCATTCATCATGCGCTGGCGCTTGGCGGCGTAATAATAGCCGCTGGCGTAATAACGCACGGCGCGATCGGAGTTGCCGCCTGCGGCGCGATAGGCGCCGGCAAGATACTTCACCGCATAGGTCAGATTGGTTTCGGGATCGAGCAGGCCCTGCGCGGTGCCGGTGTAGCCGAGGCCGCGCGCGGTCTGCAGCTTGATCTGCATCATTCCGTAATTGCCGCGGCTGACGGCGCGCGGATTGTAGCGGCTCTCGCGCATGATGACGCGATGGACGAGAGCGGGCGGCAGGCCATTGGCGGCGGCGTGGCTTTCGACCATGGATTGATATTGTGCGCCTTGCGCGAAGGCCGACGGGATCACGGAGAGCACCGCAAAGGCGGCCAGCGCCAGACGTTTCATGGCAAGTCCTCAGGTCTGAGAGCCCGGCAGGCCGTCAATTGCAATCGTCATGATTTGCAATGGCCGTGCGGGCGTTGCGCCGCATCTCGTGCGACACGCGATAAGGGCGTGTTGCAGGCAGATTGTGGAGAGATCATGTCACGCGATTTGCCACTGGATTTCAGTGACTTATCGGGGCTCCAGACGCATTGAAGCCGCATTCGGCGGCAGATTTGGCGCATACCGCCTGCGGCGATCAGCGCGGCAGCGCGGTAACGTCCACGTTGATCGAGCCCGACACTTCGGCAAGCACGCGCAGCGTTTTCGAATCGAAGGCGATGTCGCCGAGCCGCAGGTTGGTCACGGTGGCCTCGATGCGCAGGCCGTCGTCATTGGCGCGCATGTCGGTGATCAGCGCCGCCAGCTTCTGCTGCGCATTGGCGGCAAGCGCCTTCAGATCGATCGTGGCGTTCTGCGCCAGCGCGTCTTTGAGGTAAGGCGTCGCCATCTGCGCCGCCGCGCCGACCAGACCGAAGCCCCCATCGGACTCCACCGCGACGTCGAGATCGGTCAGTTTCAGGATCTGCTGTTGCGGCTCGAGCACCGGGCGGCCCCAGATCCGGACCGTGGCGTCGGTGCCGAAGCCGAAGAAGCTTTTCTTCTCGCGCGCGTTGACCAGCAGCGAGATCAGAAGGCGATCGCCCGCCGCATCGACGGCGGCGCTCTTCACCGTGACGCTGACCGGCCCCTCGCCATTGTCGGGAAAGCTGCGGCCCTTGAGCTGCGACTGCACGATGCGGCTGACTTCGTCGAACGACAGATCGATCGGCACGGCGATATTGATGCGGCCATCGGTCGGCGGCACGATGTTGAGCGTCGCCGGGAAGGGACATTGCGGCTTGGTCTGCGCCGCGACGATCCGCGTCTCGGCCTGCAGGCCGAGCAGCAGCGTGACGTTACGGGCATCGATACGCGGCTGCGCGGCGAAGGCGTTGACGGGGCGCATTTCGAGATAGAGCGGCGGCAGGCCCGCGGCGGCAGGCGGCAGTGCGATCGAGCGGCACATCTTGTCCCATTCGCGCCGCGCGCGCTGCTCCAGCGTGTTGTCGCTGCGCAGCCGCTGCTGCAATCGCTCGATCTGTTCGTTCACGGTCTTGTCGAGCATCGGCTTGACCTGCGCCGGCACCGCGACCCTGGCGCCCGCGACCGTGAGGCTGGTGTCGCCGAGATTGACCTGCGCGCTAAGATTGGGATCGATGCGCCAGTTCGGCATGATCTGCGGCCGCGCGGTCATCGCCGCCGCGCCGCGGATCGCGGCATTGGCATTGATCGACTTGATCGAGATGTTGCCGATCCGCTTGGCGGCATCGCCACCGAGCAGATTGCCGATGGCATTGTTGATCTGGCTGCCGGCGGCGGTATTGAGCGAGCCGAGCACGGTGAGCTTGCCTTCGAGCGGGGTCGAGACCGTCAGCGCGTTCTGCGCCGCGCTGGTGACGAACGGGCCGCGCGACACCGTCCAGTTGATGTCGGCATTGGAGAGAATCTGGCTGACCGGATTATTGGCCTTGCCGCCGAAATCGCGTGGCGCGGCGCGGTCGAGCGCGGTGCCGATGGTGGAGAGCGCGATGGCGACCGGCGCGACGATCTCCGATTTGCGGGAGACCGGCGGCAGCGGCGGCAGTTTCGCCAGCACCGGTTTCTGCACCGCGCGCGGCCACAGATAATCCATCGCCTTCAGGCTGGCGTAGAACGATGCCGCGAGCACGGCCGCCCCGAGCACAACGTGTTTCAGCCGCATCCTGTCTCCGCTCACCGTTCCGATCAGGGGCGCGAGAATGCACCAGAGCGCGGCAGATGCAAAACCGCGTTAGCGGTTTTCTTTTGGCGGTTTTGTGCCGGGCGGCAGCGGCAGCCGTTTCGGCAGCGCCTGCGGCGCGCGTGGCATCGCGGGTGTACGCTGGAGGCCCGGTGCACGCTGCGTCGATGGCAGGCGTGGCGCGGTGGGCGTGGCGCGGTGGGCGTGGTGACGGAGCGCGGCAGGCCGGGAATGTTCGGCAATCCGGAGCGCTGGCCGGGCAGACCGGGAATCGCCGGGAATCCCGAACGGGGCTGCGGGATCATGCCGGGTGTCCGCGCAGCCGGCGGCTGGATCGCGCCCGGCGCTCTGGTGCCGGGGATCTGCATTCCTCCGGGCGTTCGTGTGCCGGGCGGTTGCATTCCCGGTGTTCTCGCGCCGTGTGGCGGCAATGCGCCGGGACGCGTCGTGCCCGGTGGCTGCGTTGCGCCCGGCCGCATGTTGCCCGGCGTCTTCGGCTGTCCCGGCTGGCGCATGTTGGGTTGCTGCGGCTGGCCCGGTTGCCGTTGCATGTTCGGCTGCTGCTGTCCGGGACGCTGCATGTTGGGCTGGCGCTGCTGCATGCCCGGACGTTGCATGCCGGGTTGCCGCGAGAAATTCTGCTGCCGCAATTCGCGCTGCCGCGTCACGATCTGGCGACCGATGCCCTGCGAGGCATGCAACTGTCGCACGAAGCCGCGGTCGCGCATCGCCTGCTGCGCGGAAATCTGCAGCGGCGCGGCGATGAAGCGCCCGCCCATGCCGGCGCGAATGGCAAAGCCGCTCGCCGCCTGCGACAAGAGGCCGAGCCGTGCGCCGTCGCGGCCATGCACCTCGATGCGGCCGACACGGCCGTCCTGATCGGGATAGAGCTTGATTGCGACATCGTTGCCGCCCGGCGTGGCGTTGTCCGGCACCTCGATCACGCCGGTGGTGCCGCGAATGCCGAGCGTCGCGGTCGGTGTGGTGATCGTCATGTTGCCGGTCTTGGCCACCGCGCTGGCGACGAACGCGATGGTGCCGCGCGCGACATTGAACAGCGCGGAATTTTTCCTGCCGCCGTCTTCATAAATGAAGTTGTTGACCACGATATTGGAATTGGCGCTGAGGTTGAACGTCGTCGCATCGTTGAAGGTGATGCCGAGCGCGCCGTCCGCCCCGGTCTGCAGCGTGTCGCCGAGATAGATGTCGTCGTCGACTTTCAATGCCATGGAATTGCCGAAGCGCGACAGCGTCGCGCTGCCGCTCACCGTGGCGACATTGCCGATCGGCTCGCCCGCCGCCGGCAGCACGTTGGAATTCGTTGGTGCGGCGCTTGCCGGCGCGGCGTCCGTCTGCGTCTGAGCGCGGCCGTCGGCGATGCCGAGCAGCACGCCGCACAGCAGACCGATGGCCGATAGCCATACCTTGCGCGTCACGCCGCGGTCTCGCCCCACGTTCCGCCCTCATGGCGAGGGCGCCCCGTGCCGATCTTAAATGAAAACGCGCCCCGGCATAGCCGAGGCGCCCGGGCAAGGGCAGATTTTGCAACAGGATTTGACGGCGGAAAGGCTACAGCAGGCCCAGCACGATCGCTCCGACAAGGGCCATGCGACATAGGCCGTCACGACACTCAGACTGCTACCGAAAGTCATGGAAGGCTCCCAGGTTCGCGTCGCTGGTCGTTGCAACGCGTGAGGCTACCAAGCCGTTCCCGGTCAAAAAAGGTCAGACCCGCTGTTCTATCGGCTGGCCTGTGGATCGCGGCACTGCGGCATGGTTAAAAATCCCTGAAAAACAACGCGTTGATAAGTCTTTAAGTTTATTCGCCGAACGTGCGCGCATGACGCGTGGAGTTCGTTTGTATCTTGTCGGCTCCCTTGTCCTCGTCTCGCTGGCGGGTTGCGGCCGTGGTTTCTTCCAGGCAGAACGCGAACCCTGGCGCGCCGAGGCGGAAGCCGCATGCCTGAAATCGGGTGCGGTGAAAGAGACGCCGGATCTGGTGCGGATCAATCCGATTTCCGGCCCCGGCGTATGCGGCGCGCAATTCCCGCTCAAGGTCGCAGCGTTCGGCGAGGCGAACAGTTCGCTCGGCTATGCCGACGATCTGCGTCCGCCCGGCAGCATCGGCGCCGGCCAGCCGCGCTGGCCGATCTCGCAGCCGGCGCAGAACTCATATCAGCAGCAATCCAACACGCGCCCGCAAGCGGCGCAGCCGTCCTATCCATCGCCGTCCTATCCGCCGGCGCCATCCGCAGCGCCGACATCGCTGAACGCGCCGGGCGTCACGCCGCCGGATGATATGGACGCCGCGGCGATTGACGAGCCCGCGCCGCGTTATCCGGGCGCATCGCCGCAGCGCGCGCCGTATCCATCGCAGCCTTCTTATTCCGCGCAGCCGTCTTATTCGCAGCCGCGGCTCGGCCCCGGCAATCCGGTGAACGCGGTCGGTCCTGTCGCGCTGAAGCCCACCGCGACGCTGGCGTGCCCGATCGTCTCGGTGCTCGATCGCTGGATCAACGAGAGCGTGCAGCCCGCCGCGATCCGCTGGTTCGGCGCACGCGTGGTTGAGATCAAGCAGATCTCCGCCTATTCCTGCCGCGGCATGAACGGAAATCCGAACGCGCATATTTCCGAGCACGCCTTTGGCAACGCGCTCGACATCGCCGCGTTCACATTGTCTGACGGCCGGCGCATTTCGGTGCAGGATGGCTGGAAGGGATTGCCGGAAGAGCAGGGCTTCCTGCGCGATGTGGAAGCGGGCGCCTGCCGCGAGTTCACCACCGTGCTCGCGCCCGGCGCCAACATCTATCACTACAATCACATTCATGTGGATCTGATGCGCCGCGCCAGCGGCCGCGTCATCTGCAAGCCGGCCGCGGTGTCGGGCGAGGAGGTCGCGGCGCGCGCGATGAAGCAGCGCGGCTATGCCGGCCGCGACATGCGCGATGTCGGTGTCACCGGCTCGGTCTCGCTCGGTGGCCGCCGCACCATGAGCGCCAAGGCCAAGGCCGCGGCGGATGAAGACGGCATCGAGGACGAGTCCCACATCCGCGACCGCAACTGATTTCACTTTGAGTTTGAGGTGTCCCGGGCGCGATGCAGCGTGTAACGCTGCTTCGCAGAACCGGGACCGTTACAAACTCCGAGTGTGGAACGGCCCCGGCTCAGCGGAGCGACATTTCATGTCGCACCGCGTCCGGGGCACGCGAGCTATCGGAAAAGCTACCTGCTTTCGTCATGGCCGGGCATAGCCCGTCAAGGACGGGCGTAAACGCCCTGATGCCCCCGGCCATCCACGACTTTCTTGCCGAAGCTTCGTGAAGACGTGGATCACCGGGACAAGCCCGGTGATGACGGCGTTACCAATGACGCAAGACTATTCGCGCCTACGACTTCCCCGGCGGCCGATAGGCGGCGAGGAACATGCGCGTGGCGCTGTCCACCACCTTGGCGATCTGCTCGCTCGACGGCGGCGGCCGGACCTGGAAGATGAAGGGCAGGAACAGCGTGGCCTGACAGGCCAGCATGAACTGCGCGGCGGCGAGGTCGCAATTCTCGATCACGAGATGTCCGGCCTTCACCTGCGTGCGCAGATAGTCCGCGAGCTTGCCGAACCAGGTCGCCGGCACGTTGCCGTAATACTGCCGGCCGAGATCGGGCATGCGCTCGGCAATCGCCATCACGGTGCGGACGGCGGAGCCGCCCTCGGGCCGGCACAGCACTTCCATATAGGCCTGGCCGAGCAGGCGCAGCGCGCTGCCGGCATCCTTCGATTCGATATCGAGCGCGGTGATGCCGTGGTCATGGCATTCCTTTTCGACGATCGCCTCGAACAGCGCGCTTTTGTCGGTGAAATAGACGTAGAGCGTGCCCTTGGACACGCCGGCGGCGCGGGCGATTTCGCCCATGCTGGCGCCGTCGAAGCCGAGATCCATGAAGACGCGGCGGGCCCCCTCGAGAATCTGGCGGCGCTTGGCGCTGTCATCATCCCGGCTCTGAACCTGAAGGTTGGGGGCGGCGTTCATACGGAAAGCTTCCTGCAACTGGAACCCTAACCCCTTTTTCGGGAGGGGGTAGCATTTTCAGCGGTTCTCCCTAAATAGATTGACCGAACCGTTCGGTCAATGGTAGAGAATGTCGCAGGTGCGGGACGCCGGGCAGGCCCTCAGGGGTGCCACGACGCCTCGGATGAGTAGGGAAACCACGACAGATGGCCAGCTCAGCACGCAATCGGATCGCCCGGCTTGTCCGGCCGGATCGTGACCCGCCCGGGCAGGAGCCCGGCGAAGCCGCGCGCGATTCCGCACAGGATTTCGAGACCGAAGACCCCGCCGCCCGCCGCCAGGCCGAGGTTCCCGCCGGCGATGCCCCGCCGGCGGGCTCGGAAGCGGCTGCGGAGAAGGCGCCCGCCAATGGCCGCAAGCGCAAGCTGCTGATGGGCCTCGGTGCGCTGGTCGCGCTCGCGGCGGCCTATTTCGGCGTTCATTATGTGACGGTCGGCCGTTTCATGGTCAGCACCGACGACGCCTATGTCCGCGCCAACAACACCACGGTTGGCGCCAAGGTGCCGGGCTACATCGCCAAGATCGCGGTCGGCGACAACGTGCCGGTGAAGGCCGGCGATCTGCTGTTCAAGATCGATGACGGCGACTACCGGATCGCGGCGGACAATGCGCGCGCCAAGATTGCGACGCAGGAAGCGACGATTGCGCGGATCGGCCGTCAGGCGGTGGCGCAAGAGAGCGCGGTGGAGCAGGCCAAGGCGCAGATCGATTCCGCCAATGCCGCGATCCAGCGCACCGAGGCCGACTTCCAGCGCCAGCAGACCCTGAACGACAAGGGCTTTGCCTCGAAGGCGGTGTACGACACCTCCAAGGCGGCACGCGACCAGGCAGTTGCAACTCTTCAAGGTGCGCAGGCGACGCTCGCGGCGGCCGAGGCGCAGATCGACGTGATCAAGGCGCAGAAGGCCGAGGCCGAAGGTCAGCTTGCCGAACTGAAGACGGCGCTGGAGAAGGCCGAGCGCGATCTGTCGTTCACCACCATCCGTGCGCCGGTCGATGGCGTGTTCTCCAACCGTCTGGTCAATTCCGGCGACTACATCCAGCCCGGCCAGCGGCTCGCCAATCTGGTGCCGCTCGACGATGTTTATATCGACGCGAATTTCAAGGAGACGCAGTTGGCCCGTCTGCGGCCGGGGCAGCAGGTCGACATTTCGGTCGATGCCTACAGCCGCCGCAAGATCACCGGCACGGTGCAGAGCGTCGCGCCGGCCGCCGGTTCGGTGTTCACGCTGCTGCCGCCGGACAACGCCACGGGCAATTTCACCAAGATCGTGCAGCGCCTGCCGGTGCGGATCAGCATTCCGCGCGACGTGGCGCATGAGAACCTGCTGCGCGCCGGCATGTCGGTCGTTGTCAGCGTCAACACCAAGCCGCCGAGCGGCGCACAGGCCGGCACGATCAAGTGACGTAAGCATGTTCCGTCATGGCCGGGCATAGCCCGTTGAAGACGGGCGTGAACGCCCTTTTGTCCCGGCCATCCACGCCTTTCCTGCTGATCGCTATTGGAGAGCGACGAATTGAGTTTCGATCAATGCACCGTCATTGCGAGGAGCAAAGCGACGAAGCAATCCAGAAAGAGGATCTTAACAAGGCTGGATTGCTTCGCTTCGCTCGCAATGACGGTAACTCAAATCAACCTCAACTGCTCCTAAGGCGTGGATGGCCGGGACAAGCCCGGCCATGACGACAGGCCGGACATCTTTGCCGGCGAATTCGGAAGCTTGAAAAAGCTGCGCGCATTTTTTGGCGAGACTCTGAGGATCGACCATGGCGAGCACCACAATGGAGCAGGGCGGCGGCGCCTCGCGCGCCGTGCCGGAAGCGTCGGAGCGGATCGATCCGCGCCGGATGGTGGCGTTCATCATCATGGTGTTCGGCATGTTCATGTCGATCCTCGACATCCAGATCGTCTCGGCCTCGCTCGCCGAGATTCAAGCCGGCCTGTCGGCGTCCTCCAACGAAGTGTCGTGGGTGCAGACCTCCTATCTGATCGCGGAGGTGATCGCGATTCCGCTGTCGGGATTTTTGTCGCGCGCGTTCGGCACCCGCATTCTGTTCGCGCTGTCGGCCGGCGGCTTCACGGCGGCGAGCTTTTTGTGCGGTCTCACTTCGTCGATCGACCAGATGATCCTGTGGCGCGCGGTGCAGGGCTTCCTCGGCGCCGGCATGATCCCGACGGTGTTCGCCTCCGCTTACACGATCTTTCCGCGCTCGAAATTCGCCATCGTGACACCGGTGATCGGTCTGGTCGCGACGCTGGCGCCGACCATCGGCCCCACCATCGGCGGCTACATCACCGATGCGATGTCATGGCACTGGCTGTTCTTCATCAACGTGGTGCCCGGCATTGGCATCACGCTCGGTGTCTGGGCGCTGGTCGATTTCGACAAGCCGGACTTCGACCTCTTGTCGCGGTTCGACTGGTGGGGACTGATCACCATGGCCGGTTTTCTCGGCGCGATGGAATATGTCCTCGAGGAAGGCCCGCAATACGAATGGCTGCAGGATGATTCGGTGGCGATCTGCGCCGCGATCTGCGTGGTGTCCGGCATCGGCTTCTTCTATCGCGTGCTCACGGCGAAGGAGCCGATCGTCGATATCCGCGCCTTCACCGACCGCAACTTCGCGATCGGCTCGCTGTTCTCGTTTTGCGTCGGCATGGGCCTCTACGGCCTGACCTATCTTTATCCGCGCTATCTCGCCGAGGTGCGCGGGTACAGCCCGATCATGATCGGCGAGACCATGTTCGTGTCGGGTGCCGCGATGTTCCTGACCGCGCCGCTGGTCGGGCGCCTGATGAACAAGGTTGATCCGCGCGCCATGATCGGCGCCGGTCTGGTGCTGTTCGCCGCCGGCGCATGGCTGATGACCTGGGTGACCAAGGATTACGATTTCTACGAATTGCTCTGGCCGCAGATCCTGCGCGGCGTCGGCATCATGCTGGCGATGATCCCGGTCAACAACATCGCGCTCGGCACGCTGCCGCCGGAGCGGATGAAGAACGCCTCCGGCCTGTTCAACCTGACGCGCAATCTCGGCGGCGCGGTGGGGCTCGCGCTGATCAACACCGTGCTCGACGACCGCACCGACCTGCATATCAGCCGGCTGCATGATGCGGTGAACTGGGGCAATGCCTCCGCGGTCGAGTTGCTCAACTCGTTCACCCAGCGCTTCCAGGGCATGGGCGACGCCTCGATGATGGCGCTCAAGCAGCTCTCACTGCTGGTGCATCGTCAGGCGGTGGTGATGAGCTATGCCGATGCGTTCTTCCTGCTGACCCTGTTCTATCTCGGGCTCAGCCTGCTCTCGATCTTCGTCAGCAAGCCGAAGCCCGGCGCCGGCGCGGCCGACGCGCACTAACTCTACCGCGTTGCAAATGTGGCGAGGGGCCCGGCGTGTTCGCGCCGGACCCCTCGTTGCTGCTCACATGACAGGTAACAGTGAGTTCATACAGAGTTAATAAAGACGTCAGCCAGCCTGTAAGCCGGGTTCTGGAGGGCCGGACCGGCGTGAGCCAGCCCGACGTGACGGCCATTCTTCTGGGACGCAAGTCGCCTTGCGCCTCAAGCAACCTACCCGGACAGCGGGCCTGACATCGCCCTGCGAAGTTATCGCCCGAGAGCGAACTTTTCGCGCTGCCGTCCCTATTCGGTTTTGCTCCCGGTGGGGTTTGCCATGCCGTCCCTATTGCTAGCGACGCGGTGCGCTCTTACCGCACCTTTTCACCCTTGCCCTCATCGAGATGAAGGCGGTTCGTTCTCTGTGGCACTTTCCCTGGGGTCGCCCCCGCCGGATGTTATCCGGCACCGTATGTCGATGGAGCCCGGACTTTCCTCCCCCACGACCTTTCGATCCTTGCAGGAGCGGCCGTCCGGCCGACTGACACCGACGACATGACGATTTGCGCGCGCCGCGTCAAGCGGTGCGCCGGCCCCGATGATGGGAAAGAAGCTTTGCGGAGCGAAAATCCGCTCAGGCGACGGTAATTTCCTTGGGCAGAGTCGCCAGAAGGTTCTGCAGCGTCATCAGCGTCGAGTGATCGGCGATGCCGTCAACCTGCTCGGGGCGGAAGTGACGCTGGAACGCAGCCACCGCGTCCATCGTGGTGCTGTCGTACTGGCCGGTCAGTTCGATCCCGTAGCCGTAATTGGCAAGGCCCCGCTGCAAGGCGAGCACCTGCTCGCCGCTCGCGCCGAGCATTTTGTGCTCGCTGTGCACGATTGGCGCAGGCTCGACCCAATGGCCGACGCCGGAATCGGCCAGCAGCCGCCAGGGAAATTTCTCGCCCGGGTCCTTCTTGCGGGCCGGCGCGATATCCGAATGAGCTAGGACGCGGTGCTTCGCGATGTTGCGGCGAAGCATGATGCCCTTGCTCAGGGCGATCACGGCCGCGATCTGGCGCAGCGGAAAGTCCGGATAGCCGAGGTCGTGGCCACGATTGACGATCTCGATGCCGATAGAGCACGAATTGATATCGGTCTCGCCGGCCCAGAATGCCGCGCCGGCATGCCACGCGCGCGCGCTTTCCTTCACCAGTTGAAGGATGTTGCCGTCTTCCATCACGACATAATGCGCCGAAACATCGGTGCCGGCGCTGGTGAGGCGCGTGAGCGCGCCTTCGGCGTCGGACATGCCGGTGTAGTGCAGCACAATCATATCGGGTTCGCGACCGCCGTTACGGTCATTGAAATTGACGGACGGCATCACGTCGGAAACGACGGACGAGTCCGGCATAAAGCAATCCATGTCGCTCTTGAGCCTTCGGGGGAGCGGGAACTTGACGGGCTTTCCGGTAAGTTCCGCGAACGCAAACGATTCAAGCGACATGTGACAACCAAACAGGGCAAGACAGCGGCGGCACTCGCCGCTTGTATGAGTATCGCCCCAAAGAAAACGGACGCAATTGCCGAGGTTCCGCGGTGGCGGTGTTATCCACTGCCGCATTGTCTCGCCAAAAATGTCCGGGACGGGAATCGTGGCGCCGAACCGGCGCCGTCAACCATTCCTTAATAATAATTACCGTTACTGAAGAGTGAAGAATCGCGCCCGAATTCGAGCAATCGCGGTTCCTGTGGTGCTCAAGATTTCCATGGCAGGCTCTGGAATTCCATGCAGACATGCTGTTTGCGACGCGATTTCGCCGAAAGGCGCCTCTGGAGGGGCGACAGGTCGGGCGTCCGTCGCGGCGGTGGGCTGCGCGCAGCGTGGACGCGTCAGGTCTCCATGCGATGGCCGGTGCTGCGCCGGCCGACCGGGTGCGCCATGACCCAGGAGGACCGGCCGCGCCATATCTCCGTTCTCGGCCGCGAGGCCGTCGCGTTTCTGGCGCCTCGTGCCGGCGGCGTTTATGTCGACGCGACCTTCGGCGCCGGCGGTTACAGCCGCGCCATTCTGGAGACACCCGATACCCGCGTCATCGCCATCGACCGCGATCGCACCGCGATTGCCGAAGGTTTCGATCTGGTCGATCGGTCAGAGGGTCGTCTCACTCTGGTCGAGGACCGCTTTTCGAATCTGGCACAGGTCTGCGCCGATCAGGGGGTGCCGCAGGTCGACGGCGTGGTGATGGATGTCGGTGTCTCCTCGATGCAGCTCGACCGCGCCGAGCGCGGCTTCTCGTTCCGCAATGACGGCCCGCTCGACATGCGGATGGGGCACGACGGTCCGAGCGCTGCCGACGTGGTGGCGAGCGCGTCGGAAGCCGATCTGGCCAATGTCATTTATATCTTCGGCGAGGAGCGCCACTCGCGCGCGGTGGCGCGGGCCATCGTCAAGGCGCGCAGCGAGGCGCCGATCACCACGACACGCGCGCTGGCCGATATCGTTTCGCGGGTGGTACGCAGCAAGCCCGGTGAGATTCATCCGGCAACCCGTACCTTTCAGGCGCTGCGCATTTTCATCAACGAAGAGCTCGACGAACTGCAAACCGCGCTGACGGCATCCGAACGCGTGCTGAAGCCGGGCGGGCGGCTGGTGGTAGTGTCGTTCCATTCGCTGGAAGACCGCATCGTCAAGAATTTCATCGGCACGCGCAGCAAGAGCGGCGGCGGCTCGCGGCATCTGCCGGTCGCCGAGCAGGCCGCGCCGAGCTTCAAGAGTCTGACCAAGCGGCCGGTGGTGGCGGACGAGACCGAGATTGCCGCCAATCCGCGCGCGCGGTCGGCCAAGCTGCGCGCAGCGGAGCGTACCGATGCGCCGGCTCACGCCGAGGATGCTGCTTTCGGATGGCCGAGGCTGGCGAATGTGATGCGGGGAGGGCGGTCGTGAGACTCATCCACCTCTTCGTCATCTGCGCGCTGGTGTTCGCCGCCGCCTATGTCTATCGGATCAAGATGGAGTCCACGGTGCGCACCGAGCGCGTGCTGCGCCTGCGCGCGGATATCCGCGAGGAACGCAACCATATCGCGGCCTTGCGTGCCGAATGGGCGACGTTGTCCTCGCCCAAACGGTTGCAGGGTCTGGCCGAGCGCCATCTCGATCTGCGTCCGGTCGAGGCCACGCAATTCGGTCAGCTCAAGAATCTGCCGCCGCGTCCGCCGAGCTTCATCAGGCCGAACGATCCGGACCCGATCGGCAAGATGATCGAGACTGTTGAGCAGGACAATATTACGAGCTCCATTCCAGCGCCGGAGGGTGCCCGGTGACGGACCAGGCTTTCAATGTCGAAAGGCCCGCGGAGCCGTGGCGGCAGCGCCTGATCCGGACGCTGCTCTATGGCCGTAATGTCGACCGTGCCGCCAAGGCGCGCGCGCGCGTCGGACTTGCGATCCTCGCATTCTCGGCGGTGTTCGCCATCATTGCCGGCCGCCTTGTGATGTATGCGGTGGTCGGCGACAGCCATGGTACGCGGCGGACCGCGTCACAGGATGCCATCGCCACCGCGCGTCCGGACATTCTGGATCGGAATGGCGAGATCCTTGCGACCGACGTGAAGGCTTCTTCGCTGTTCGCCGAGCCGCGTCGCCTGATCGACAAGGACGAGGCGATCGAGCTGCTCACGGCGACGCTGCCCGATCTCGATGTCGGCGAGGTGCGCGACCGCCTGTCGTCCCGCAAGGGGTTTGTTTGGCTCAAGCGCGAACTGACACCGAAGCAGCAGAAAGACGTGTTTCGTCTCGGTCTGCCGGGCGTCGGCTTCCTGCGCGAGAACAAGCGAGTCTATCCGACCGGCGCGGAGGTCGCGCATCTGATCGGTCTCGTCAACATCGACAATCAGGGCATCGCCGGTATCGAGAAATGGCTCGACGGCAATGGTCTTGCCGATCTGCATCGCGCGGGCTTTGCCAATGATCGTCAGCAGGAGCCGATCGAGCTTGCGGTCGATCTGCGCGTTGAACATGCGCTGCGCGACGAACTGCTCAAGGCCAAGGAAAAATTCAAGGCCAAGGCCGCGTCCGGCATCGTCAGCAATGTGCGGACCGGCGAGATCGTGGCGATGGTATCGCTGCCGGACTTCGACCCCAACAATCCGCGCGAGGCCAACGATCCGGATCGCATCAATCGCCTGACCACCGGCGTGTATGAGATGGGATCGACCTTCAAGGCCTTCACGCTGGCGATGGGGCTCGATTCCGGCAAGATCAACCTCAACTCGATGGTGGATGCGCGCGGCCCACTGCACTACGGCAAGTTCAAGATTCACGACGACCATCCGCTCGGCCGCTTCATCAACATCAAGGAGGTCTTCACCTACTCCTCGAACGTTGGCGCCGCGCGTGTCGCGCTTCAGCAAGGTGTCGAGGGGCATAAGGCGTTTCTCGCCAAAATGGGCCAGATGACGCGCCTGCGCACCGAACTGCCGGAAAGCGCATCGCCGCTGCTGCCGCGCCGGTGGGGTGAACTCAACACCGTGACGATTGCGTTCGGCCACGGCATCGCGGTTGCCCCGCTGCAGGCGGTGATGGGCATCGATGCGCTGGTCAACGGCGGCTATCTCATTCCGCCGACCTTCCTCAAGCGCAGCGAGGAAGAGGCGATGAAACTTGCCAAGCGAGTCATCAAGCCCGAGACCAGCGAGAAGATGCGCTTCCTGATGCGCCTCAATGCCGAAGTCGGCACCGCGCGCAAGGCGGATGTGAAAGGCTATTATATCGGCGGCAAGACCGGCACTGCGGAGAAGGTCATCAACGGCCGTTACGCCAAGAAGAAAGTGCTGAACGGCTTCACCGCGATCCTGCCGGCTGACAATCCGCGCTATCAGCTTCTGGTGATGCTTGATGAGCCGCAGCCGCTCCCCGAAACCCACGGTTTCATCACCTCGGGCTGGAATGCGGTGCCGACCGGCGGCAAGGTGATTGCCCGCATCGCACCGCTGCTCGGAATTGCGCCGCGCTTCGATTTGCCGCCGTCCGAACGCCTTATTCTTGCGACATCCAGGGAGAATCGGTAGGCGCCAGACCGCACCGAGGCGCCGACCGGCAGGAGCAAATGAAACTTCGCGATCTTTTCAGCGGCGATGCCGTGGTGAATGCGCAGGCCGCCGAGGTCGCCGTCACCGGGCTTGCTGTGGACAGCCGCGCAGTGAAGCCCGGAAACGTGTTTTTCGCCTTAAGCGGTGTGAAGACGGATGGCGCGCGCTTCGTCGATCAGGCCATCGCGGCGGGTGCGGCTGCCGTGGTAAGCGACCGGCTGCCCGCGAACGACAACCGTGTCGCCTTTATCGCCAGCCCCAATCCGCGAAAGGCGCTCGCGCTGGCCGCCGCGCGATTTTATCCGCGTCAGCCGCAGGTGATTGCAGCCGTCACCGGCACCAGCGGCAAGACCTCCGTCGCTGCCTTTACGCGGCAGATCTGGCTGCATCTCGGCCATAGCGCTGCGAGTATCGGCACCATCGGTCTCGTCTCGCCGGCGCGCACGGTCTACGGATCGCTCACCACGCCGGATCCGATCTCGCTGCATCGCTCGCTGGATGAGATCGCTGGCGAAGGCGTGACCCATCTGGCGCTGGAAGCTTCCTCCCACGGTCTCGATCAATATCGGCTCGATGGCGTCCGCGTTACCGCCGGCGCGTTCACCAACCTGTCGCGCGACCACATGGATTATCATCCGAGTGTCGAGCATTATCTCGCGGCGAAGCTGCGGCTGTTCACCGATCTTGTCGCCGAGGGCGGCCCGGCGGTCATTGCGGCGGATCACGAGCATTCGCCCGCGGTGATCGAAGCGGCCCATGCGCGGCGGCTGCAGATCATGACGGTGGGACGCCAGGGCGAGGCCATCCGGCTGCGTAGCGCGGCAATCGAAGGTTTCGCGCAGATCATCTCGGTCGAGCATGCAGGGCGCGCTTATACCGTGCGGTTGCCGCTGGTCGGTGAATTCCAGATCGAGAACGCGCTGGTCTCGGCCGGACTTGCGATTGGCACCGGCGGCGAGGCGGAGCGGGTGTTCGCCGCGCTGGAGAAACTGGAAGGCGCCAAGGGTCGGCTTGAATATGTTGGCGAACGCAATGGCGCGCCGGTGTTCATCGACTACGCGCACAAGCCCGATGCGCTCGCCAAGGCGCTGGAGGCTCTGCGGCCTTATGCGCGGCGCAAGCTGGTCGTGGTGTTCGGCGCGGGTGGCGATCGCGACACCGGCAAGCGTCCTCTGATGGGCGCGATTGCCGCGCAGAACGCCGATACGATCATCATCACCGACGACAATCCGCGTAGCGAAAATCCGGCCGCGATCCGCGCCGCCATTCTGGCTGCTGCGCCGGGTGCGGAGGAGATCGGTGACCGCGCGCAAGCCATTCGCGTTGCGATCGAACAGTTGCAGCCTGGCGATGCGTTGCTGATCGCCGGCAAGGGGCACGAGACCGGACAGATCGTCGGCGACAAGGTGTTGCCGTTCTCCGATCATGAAGCGGTCCGTGCGGCGCTGGCGGAGGTTGCCGTATGACCGCGCAACCGCTCTGGACCGTTGCGGCGATGGCGGATGTGATGCACGCGGCGCGCGGCGGCGCCTTGCCTGATGCTATCGGAGGCATTTCCATCGACAGTCGAACCGTTGCTCCGGGCGAGGCCTATTTCGCCATCAAGGGCGACGTGCATGACGGTCACGATTTCGTCGAGGCGGCGCTGAAGAACGGTGCGGGTCTTGCCGTGATCGCACAGTCGCATCGCGCGAAGTTTGGCACCGATCTGCCGCTGCTGGTCGTGCCCGATGTTCTTGCGGGTCTTGTTGATCTAGGACGAGCCTCGCGCGCCCGCTCGACCGCGCAGATCGTTGCGGTGACGGGCTCGGTCGGCAAGACCTCGACCAAGGAGGCGCTGCGCAGCGTGTTCAGCGCGCAGGGCGAGACTCATGCCTCGGTCGCCTCGTTCAACAATCACTGGGGTGTGCCGCTGTCGCTGGCGCGCTGTCCGGCCTCGGCGCAATACGCGATTTTCGAGATCGGTATGAACCATGCCGGCGAGATCGAGCCTCTGGTGAAGATGGTGCGGCCGCATGTGGCGATCATCACCACGGTCGAGCCGGTGCATCTGGAATTCTTCTCCGGGATCGAGGCGATTGCCGATGCCAAGGCCGAGATCTTCAGCGGCATCGAGCCCGGCGGCGCGGCGGTGCTCAATGCCGACAACTCGCAATTCACCCGGCTGGCCGCGCAGGCCAAGCGCGTCGGCGTATCGCGCATTGTGCCGTTCGGCGCAGACAAGGCCGCCGAGGCGCGGCTGATCGACGTCGCACTGCATCCGATCTGCTCGGCAGTGCACGCCAATATTCTGGGTCACGACGTGACCTACAAGATCGGCGTGCCGGGCCGCCATATGGCGATCAATTCGCTGGCGGTGCTGGCGGCAGCTTCGCTGGTCGGTGCGGATCTCGCGCTGTCCGCGCTCGCGCTGTCGCAGTTCAAGCCTGCGGCCGGACGTGGTGTGCGCCAGTTGCTCGAACTCGATCATGGCACCGTGACGCTGATCGACGAGAGCTATAACGCCAATCCGGCCTCGATGGCGGCGGCGCTCAATGTGCTCGGTCAGGCCGAGGTCGGCCCGCGCGGCCGGCGCATTGCCGTGCTTGGCGATATGCTCGAACTGGGCGCGGGCGGTCCCGATCTGCATCGCGGGCTTGTTGCGCCGATCGATGCCAACAGGATCGATACGGTGTTCTGTTGCGGACCTTTGATGCGTTCTTTGTGGGATGCACTTCCTTCGCCACGGAAGGGAGGCTATGCCGAGACGTCTGGCGCACTGGAATCTCAGGTCGTGGTGGCGCTCGGTGCGGGCGACGCGATCATGATCAAGGGCTCGCTCGGCTCTCGCATGAAAACAATTGTGACGGCACTCGAAAAGCGGTTTCCCGGCAAGGCATCGTTTGACGATTGATAGGCGGTTTGAATGTTTTATTGGCTCACTGATCTTGCTGGCACCATTCCGGGCATCAACGTGTTCCGGTACATCACCTTCCGCACCGGCGGAGCGATGGTGACCGCCGCGCTGTTCGTTTTCATGTTCGGGCCATCGATCATCGATCATCTGCGCCTGGCGCAGGGCAAGGGACAGCCGATCCGCGCCGACGGGCCGCCGACCCATCTTGTCACCAAGAAAGGTACGCCGACCATGGGCGGACTGATGATCCTGTCCGGTCTCGTGGTCTCGACACTGCTATGGGCCAACCTGCGCAGTCCCTATATCTGGATTGTGCTGCTGGTGACGCTCGGCTTCGGCTTTGTCGGTTTCTATGACGACTATCTTAAGGTCAGCAAACAGACTGACGCCGGCTTCTCCGGCCGTCTGCGGCTCGCGGTCGAAGGCATCATTGCGCTAATCGCCTGCGCCTGCGTGGTGTGGTTCGGCCGCGATCAGTCGGTGACGGCGCTGTCGATTCCGTTCGTCAAGGAATTCACCCTCAACATCGGCTGGTTCTACGTCGTCTTTGGCATGTTCATCATTGTCGGTGCCGGCAATGCGGTGAACCTGACCGACGGTCTCGATGGTCTTGCCATCGTGCCGGTGATGATCGCGGCGGCGAGCTTCGGCATGATCGCCTACCTCGTCGGCAACGCGGTGTTCGCCGAATATCTGCAGATCCGTTATGTCGCGGGCACCGGCGAACTCGCCGTGCTCTGCGGCGCGGTGCTCGGCGCCGGGCTTGGCTTTCTCTGGTTTAACGCGCCGCCGGCCTCGATCTTCATGGGCGACACCGGATCGCTGGCGCTGGGCGGTATGCTCGGTGCGATCGCGGTGGCGACCAAGCACGAGATCGTGCTCGCGGTGATCGGCGGTCTGTTCGTGCTCGAGGCGGTGTCGGTCATCGTGCAGGTGGCGTCCTTCAAGCTCACCGGCAAGCGCATCTTCAAGATGGCGCCGATCCATCACCACTTCGAGCAACTCGGCTGGACCGAGCCGCAGATCGTGATCCGGTTCTGGATTATTTCGGTGATGCTGGCGCTCGCCGGTCTGTCCACGCTGAAGTTGAGGTGATGTCGTGATTCCTGTCACCAGCTTCGCAGGCAAGACGGTCGCGGTGTTCGGGCTTGGCGGCTCGGGCCTTGCGAGTTGTCATGCGCTGAAGGCAGGCGGCGCCGAAGTCATCGCCGGCGACGACAGCACCGACAGACTGGCGCAGGCCGCGCAGGCCGGCTTCATCACCGCGGATCTGCGCACGGTTTCGTGGGCGAATTTTGCCGCGCTGGTGCTGACGCCCGGCGTGCCGCTGACCCATCCCGAGCCGCACTGGACGGTGAAGCTTGCCCAGGCCGCCGGCGTCGAGGTGATCGGCGACATCGAATTGTTCTGCCGCGAGCGGCGACGTCATGCACCCAATGCGCCGTTCGTCGCCATCACCGGCACCAACGGCAAGTCCACTACTACGGCGCTGATCGCGCATCTGGTGCGCGAAGCCGGGCTCGACGCGCAGATGGGCGGCAATATCGGCACTGCGATCTTGTCATTGGAGCCTCCGGCGGCAGGGCGCGTGCATGTGATCGAGATGTCGTCGTACCAGATCGATCTCACGCCTTCGCTCGATCCGACCGTCGGCATCCTGCTCAACGTCACCGAGGACCATCTCGATCGTCACGGCACCATCGAGCACTACGCCGAGGTGAAGGGGCGGCTGGTGGCCGGTGCACAACTGGCACTGGTGAGTGTGGACGACAAATACTCCGATGAGATCGGCCGGCGGCTTTCGGCCATCGAAGGACGTCACGTTATTCCTGTGTCGGTCCAGCGGCCCCTTGATTGGGGTTATTACCTGCGCGGTACCGAGATTGTCTCAAAGGGAGCCAATCAAACGGAGGACCAGGCGGAAGTTCTTGCCGATCTGAGAGGCGTTGGCTCTCTGCGCGGCCTGCACAATGCGCAGAATGCTGCGTTCGCATGCGGGGCGGTGTGGCATTTGCATGTGAGTCCGCAAGACATTGCGCGGGGAATTAGAACGTTCCCCGGCCTTGCCCATCGCATGGAGCAGATCGGCCGTAAGGGCAACGTGCTCTTTATCAACGATTCAAAAGGCACCAACGCCGATGCCGCGGCGCGGGCGCTGTCGTCGTTCAACGACATTTTCTGGATCGCCGGCGGCAAGCCGAAGACCGGCGGCATCGAATCCCTGCGCGAGTTCTTTCCGCGCGTCCGCAAGGCCTATCTGATCGGGGAGGCGGCGCAGGATTTTTCCGCGACGCTCGGCTCCGTGCCGCATGAGATCAGCACGACGCTCGAAGTTGCCGTGCCGGATGCGCTGCGCGATGCCGCGGCGTCCGGCCTTGCTGCGCCGGTGGTGTTGCTGTCGCCGGCCTGCGCCTCGTTCGATCAGTTTCCGAATTTCGAAAAGCGCGGCGATCGATTCCGCGATCTGGTTCTGGCCCTTGGCTCGGTCGAGCCCGTGAAGGAGGCTTCATCATGATCTCCCGCGAACAACGCACACCGCTCAGCGAATGGTGGTGGACCGTCGACCGTCTGTTGCTGGCCGCCGTGATGGCGCTGATCATCGCCGGCGTTATTCTCTCGCTGGCCGCGAGTCCGCCGGTCGCGGCGCGGATCGGGCTCGATCCGTTCCACTTCTTCAACCGGCACGTGCTGTTCCTGATCCCGTCGGTCATCGTGATGATCGGCGTCTCGTTCCTGTCGCCGAAGCATATCCGCCGCAGTGCGTTGATCGTCTTCGCTCTCAGCATCGTTTTGATCGTGGCGACGCTGATGTTCGGCCCCGAGGTGAAGGGCGCCAGGCGCTGGATCACCATTCTGGGCGTCAACATTCAAGCTTCGGAAGCGGCGAAGCCGTCTTTCGTCGTGCTGGTGGCGTGGCTGTTCTCCGAATCGGCGCGGCGTCCGGAAATGCCGGCGACCTCGATGGCGCTCGGTCTGCTGATGATGTTGGTGACGCTGCTGGTGATGGAGCCGGATTTCGGCCAGACCATGCTGGTGCTGGCGGTGTGGGGCACGCTGTTTTTCCTCGCCGGCATGCGGATGATCTGGGTGTTCGGATTGATCGGCGCATCCGGTATCGGTCTGTTCAGCGCCTATCTGCTGGTGCCGCATGTCGCGGGGCGCATCCAGCGCTTCATGAATCCGGCGTCGGGTGACACCTTCCAGGTCGATCTGGCGATGGAATCCTTCATGCATGGCGGCTGGTTCGGGCAGGGGCCGGGCGAGGGCACCGTGAAGCGCATTCTGCCGGACAGCCACACCGACTTCGTGTACGCGGTGGCGGCCGAGGAATTCGGCATCATCCTGTGCCTTGCGCTGCTCGCGCTGTTCGCCTTCATCGTGCTGCGCTCGCTGTCGCGGGCTTATGCGACGGAAGACCTGTTTGCGCGTTTTGCCACCGCCGGTCTTGCGATCATGTTCGGCACCCAGGCCGCGATCAACATCGCGGTGAATTTGCATCTGATTCCGGCGAAGGGCATGACGCTGCCGTTCATCTCCTATGGCGGTTCGTCGATGATCTCGCTGGCTTACGGCGTCGGCATGCTGCTGGCACTAACGCGGCAGCGCCCGAGCGTCGAGATGGAATCGATCGGCGATTCCAACGCCATTCGCGCCTACGCCTGACTGGCTCAAGACCATGGCGGGCGCTCCTCTTGTCTTGCTCGCCGCCGGTGGCACCGGCGGCCATCTGTTTCCGGCGGAAGCACTCGGCGCGGTTCTGATGAAGCGCGGCGTGCGCGTGCGCCTCGTGACCGATGCGCGCGCCATCCGCTACGGCGGTCTGTTTTCGCAGGACATGATGGACGTGGTGCCGAGCGAGACAGTGCGCAGCCGCACGCCATGGTCGCTCGCGCGCACCGGCGCATTGCTGGGCGCGGGCACGGTGAAGGCGCTCACGCTGATCCAGCGATTGAAGCCTGCCGCTGTGGTAGGGTTCGGCGGCTATCCGACGCTGCCGCCGCTGGTGGCCGCGCGCCTGATGGGCGTGCCGACCATCGTGCATGAGGCCAATGCGGTGCTCGGCCGCGCCAACCGCTTTCTCGCCGGTCGTGTCAGCGCGATCGCGACCTCGCTGCCGGGCGTGTTCGACCGCGATCCTGCGCTCGCCGCCAAGGCTACTGTCACCGGCATGCCGATGCGGCCTAATGTGCTGGCCGCCGCCAGCGTGCCCTATAATGTGCCTGATGTGGCCGGACCGCTGCGGCTGCTTGTCGTCGGTGGCAGCCAGGGCGCGCGGGTGATGGCCGATATCGTCCCCAGCGCGATCGAGCGGCTGGAGCCAGCGCTGTGGCATCGCCTCAGTCTGGTGCAGCAGGTGCGCGACGAGGACATGGTGCGGGTGCGCGAGGTCTATGACCGGCTTAAGATCGATGTCGAGCTTGCGCCGTTCTTCAAGGATCTGCCGCAGCGTCTGGCCTCGACCCATCTCGTGATCTCGCGGTCTGGGGCCGGCACCGTCGCCGAACTCGGGGCGATCGGGCGCCCCGCCATTCTGGTGCCGCTGCCGGGCGCCATCGATCAGGACCAGTTCGCCAATGCCGGTGTGCTGGCGTCGGTGGGCGGCGCGATTCGTATTTCGCAAGCCGATTTCACCCCGGACCGCCTCGCAGCGGAAATTTCCGCGCTGGCGGCCGAACCGGAGCATCTTGCCGCTATGGCGGCCGGAGCCCGGACTGTCGGCACGCTCGATGCGGCCGAGCGGTTGGCCGATCTGGTGGCGAAAGTGGCGAAGATCGGCTGAGACCGCGGTGGATCATCGGAATTTGGTGTTTTTCCCCATGGTCGGGCTTGTCCCGGCCATCCCCGTCTGTTTGAAGAAAGTCGTAGGTGCCCGGCATGAAGCCGGACATGACGAGAATGAGATTCCTTCATGAGACTGCCGCGCGAAATCGGACCCATTCACTTCGTCGGAATTGGCGGTATCGGTATGAGCGGTATTGCCGAAGTGCTGAACAATCTCGGCTATACGGTGCAGGGTTCCGACGCCTCCGAGAACGCCAACGTGCTGCGGCTACGCGAGAAGGGCATCAAGGTCGAGGTTGGCCACAATGCCGAGAATGTCAACGGCGCCGATGTGCTGGTGGTCTCCACCGCGATCAAGCGTGACAATCCGGAGTTGATGGCGGCCCGCGCGTTGCGCATTCCCGTGGTGCGCCGCGCCGAGATGCTGGCTGAGCTGATGCGGCTGAAAAGCTGCATCGCCATTGCCGGCACCCATGGCAAGACCACCACAACTTCCATGGTTGCGACGTTGCTCGACGCCGGCAATCTCGATCCCACCGTGATCAATGGTGGCATCATCAATGCCTACGGCACCAATGCGCGCCTCGGCGGCGGAGACTGGATGGTGGTGGAAGCCGACGAGAGCGACGGCACTTTCCTGAAGCTGCCGGCCGACGTCGCCGTTGTCACCAATGTCGATCCCGAGCATCTCGATCACTTCAAGACCTTCGAGGCCGTGCAGGACGCATTCCGCAGCTTTGTCGAGAGCGTGCCGTTCTACGGCTTTGCGGTGATGTGCATCGATCATCCCGTGGTGCAGGCGCTGGTCGGCAAGATCGAGGACCGCCGCATCATCACCTATGGCGAGAATCCGCAGGCCGATGCGTGGTTGACCGACTTGGCGCCGTTCCCCGGCGGCTCGAAGTTCAAGGTCACGTTCCGCAACCGCAAGACCGATGCAACGCATGAGATCGCCGATCTCGTGCTGCCGATGCCGGGCCGGCACAATGCGCTGAACGCCACGGCGGCAATCGCCGTGGCGCATGAGCTTGGTCTCGCCGACGATACCATTCGCAAGGCGCTTGCTGGTTTCGGCGGCGTCAAGCGGCGGTTTACCCGCACCGGCGAATGGAACGGCGTCACCATCATTGACGACTACGGTCATCACCCGGTGGAAATCGCAGCCGTGCTGAAGGCGGCGCGGGATTCCACCAAGAGCAAGGTGATCGCGGTGGTGCAGCCGCATCGCTACACCCGTCTGCAGTCGCTGTTCGAGGAGTTCTGCACCTGTTTCAACGATGCCGACACCGTCATCGTGGCGGATGTCTATCCGGCAGGCGAGGCGCCGATCCCCGGCATCGACAAGGAATCGTTCGTGCTTGGCTTGCGCGCGCATGGCCATCGCGAGGTGATTCCGTTGCCGGGCGCGGCGCAGCTTGCCACCCTGGTGCGCGATGTCGCCAAGCCGGGAGATTTTGTCGTGTGTCTCGGCGCCGGCAACATCACGCAATGGGCTTATGCGTTGCCGGATGAACTGAAGGCGTTGCGATAGAAGGTGTCCCGTCGGGACTTTGGACGATGCCATGACGACATGCGTTGCCATTCGCCATCTTGCTTTTGAGGATGCCGGCGTGATCGAGGGGCTGCTCGCAGCCCGCGGTATCCAGCTTTCCTATGTCGATGCGGGGATTGATCCGTTCGACGCGCATGCGTTGCTTGAGACCGATCTGCTGGTGGTGCTGGGCGGGCCGATCGGGGTCTATGAGACCGAGGCCTATCCGTTTCTGACAGGCGAGATCGACATCCTGCGTCGGCGGCTTGCCGCGCAGAAGCCGACGCTCGGCATTTGCCTTGGCGCGCAATTGATCGCGACCGCGCTCGGCGCGCGCGTGGCGCCGGGGCCGGCGAAGGAAATCGGCTATGCGCCGATCGAATTGACGGCCGAAGGCAAGCAGTCGGTGCTGGCGCCGTTTGCAGATGTCGATGTGCTGCACTGGCACGGCGACAATCTCGACCTGCCGCCCGGCGCGACGCGGCTTGCGTCAACGAAAGCCTGTCCCAATCAGGCATTCGCGATCGGCCCGCGCGTGCTTGGGCTGCAATTCCATATCGAGACCGACCCGCGATCGCTGGAGCGCTGGCTGATCGGCCACGCCTGCGAATTGGCTCAGGCGAAGGTTTCGCCGCCGCTCTTGCGCGAACAGGTGGCGCGGACCGGGCAGGTGACTGCCGATGCTGGCCGCCGCGCGCTCGATGCCTGGCTTGCCGGAGCAATGTCATGAGTTTCCCCGATCTGGTGCCACAGTTAAAGGCCGCGATGCCGGCATTGCGCGGGCGTCTGCTCGGCAATGAATCGCTGGCGCCGCTGACATGGTTTCGGGTTGGCGGGCCGGCGCAGGTGCTGTTCACGCCGGCCGATGAAGACGACCTCGCTTATTTTCTTGCGAGGTTGCCGGCGGAAATTCCTGTCTACACTATCGGCGTCGGCTCCAATCTGATCGTGCGCGATGGCGGCGTCGAGGGCGTGGTCATTCGGCTGTCGCCGCGCGGTTTCGGTGAGATCAAAACCGAGGCGGACACCGTGCGCGCCGGCACCGCCGCGCTCGATAAACGCGTCGCGGAAGCATCGGCGGCCGCCAGCATCGGCGGACTGGAATTCTATTTCGGCATTCCCGGCTCGATCGGCGGTGCGCTGCGGATGAATGCGGGTGCCAATGGCGGTGAGACCAAGGACGTGCTGGTGGAGGCGCGGGGCGTCACGCGCAGCGGCAAGAAGGTGACCTTCAGCAACACGGAAATGAAGTTCGTCTATCGCGGCAACGGCGTCGATCCGTCGATCGTCTTTACCTCGGCGCTGTTTCGCGGCCGGATGGCCGATCCGGAAGCCATTCGCGCGCGCATGAACGAGGTGCAGCAGCATCGCGAGACCGCGCAGCCGATCCGCGAGAAGACCGGCGGCTCCACCTTCAAGAATCCGCCGGGCCACAGTTCATGGAAGCTGGTCGATGCCGCCGGGCTGCGCGGGTTTCGCGTCGGCGGCGCGCAGGTCTCGGACATGCATTGCAACTTCCTGATCAATACTGGCGATGCCACCGCGCATGACATCGAGACGCTGGGCGAGACGGTGCGGGCGCGCGTCAAGGCGCATTCCGGCATCGAGTTGCAATGGGAAATCAAGCGGATCGGCGTGGCGAAAGCTTAGAGTCCTGAGCGTTTCAGCTAAGGGCTTTCTCAGGCGCCGCCAAGCGTGCGGAGAGCCTCAAGCGGTCCGGGCGAGAGGCGGAATGCGCCGTAGAACGGATATTCCTGCAACGCGACAAAGCCCAGCGTGATCACGGCGGCGGTGGCGAACACCGCAAGCGCGGTTATGAATGCGCGAGGCCGCTCCAGGTGAACCAACCCGATCGAGACCTGGGTGATGAGGCCGAGCACGATCACGACGATCCATTTCAGGTCGTTGGTGTGATCGGACGCCAACGCCAGACGTTCGTTGCGCGCGTTGCCTGCGCGGACCGCGGCGTTCAGCAGCGCAGCGTGCACGGCGGCACCGGAGGCGCGGGCATTGCCGGGGTCGCTGATCTTGTTCAGCATCTCGTCATAGGCAGCCGAGGTGCGTGGCGATTCGCGGCCCTGCGCCATCGCCGGCCATTCGTCGCTGATGACGGAATTGACATAAGCTTTCCAGGCGGTGCGGATCGCCGCCATGTCCGACAGCGAGGCAACGGAGAGGGTGTAGACATTGCGCAGCTCGCCGGCCTCGGTCTGCATCGCCCGATTGGCCTGCCGGCTGCGATCGCCGACATCATTGGCAAGAAAACCGGCCAGCAGCGCGAACAGCACCGCCGATGCGTTGAAAAACGGCGCCACGATGCCATTCAGCGACTGCACGGGGCGCGCCAGCGGCGAGCGGAACGCCAGCATGCCGAGCAGCAGCACCGTGCCGAAATACAGCACGCCGAGCGAGACGAAAATTCCGAACGGAGGAAGGTCGAGCCAGGCTCTGATCATGACGTGAACCGTCGCTGAAAGTTGCGTGTCGTGCAGGCAGAATCGCGTTGCAGGAGTCTATATGCAGATCGCGGACGCGCGAACCCCTCGATACCGCCGCAGCCTCTTGGTCGATTCGGCAAATCAGCGTAGTTAGAATCAAAAGGAGACACGATGACCGCAGCGAAACATGTCGCCGTTTTGATGGGGGGATGGTCTTCGGAGCGCGAGGTATCGCTGCGCTCGGGCGCCGCCTGCGCCAATGCGCTTGAGCGCAAGGGCTATCGCGTCACGCGAATCGATATGAAGCGCGACATCGCCACGGTGCTCGATGCCTTGAAGCCGGATGTCGCGCTGGTGATGCTGCATGGCCGGCCCGGAGAGGACGGCACCATTCAGGGTGTGCTGGAGACGCTCGGGATTCCCTATAGCCATTCCGGCGTGTTGGCCTCATCGCTGGCGATGCAAAAGGATCTTGCCAAGACGGTGATGAAGACCGCGGGCGTTCCGGTCGCCGAAGGGCTGACCCTGACGCGCGCCGAGGTGGCCAAGGGTCATGCAATGGCCCCGCCTTACGTGATCAAGCCGGTGGCCGACGGCTCCAGCGTCGGCGTGTTCATCGTGACCGAGGAGCACGACTACCCGCCGCAGGAGCTGTTCCGGGACGACTGGCCCCATGGCGATCAATTGCTGGTCGAAAAATACGTCGCCGGCAAGGAACTGACCTGCGCCGTCATCAAGGGCGAGGCCAGCGAGGTGATCGAGATTGTTCCTCTGGTGAAATTCTACGACTACGAGGCAAAGTATTCAAAAGGCGCATCAAAACACGTCCTGCCTGCACCTATTTTACCCTTTGTTTACCAGGAAGTCCGAAGGTTAACCCTGGCGGCGCATTTGGCGCTTGGCTGCCGGGGCGTAAGCCGGGCGGATTTCCGCTACGACGACCGCATCGAGGGGACGGGGGGACTTGTCTGCCTTGAGGTCAACACCCAGCCCGGCATGACCGAGACGTCACTTGTTCCAGAGCTTGCAGCCTATGCGGGCATGACATTTGACGAGCTTGTGCAATGGATGGTGGAGGACGCCTCTCTCGGTCGGTAAGAGCGCCGCAGCGCCGGTCCGATCCGACCAAAAAGGCCGTTCCGAGGGCTTCGCGGGCGCGCGCCCGGGCGACGCCGTCGTCCGGCCCGGCGTATGACGAGATCCATCGTAACGATCTGATCGCAAAGCTCGAACGCCGGCTGCCGCGTGGCATCGGCACGGCAGCCACGGTTGCGTTGCTGCTGGGCGCTGGCCTGCTGGGCGTCTTCAAGGGCGGCTATTACGACACCGTCGCTGGTGCATTGAGCGACACCCGCAACGCCGCCGCCAATGCGGTCGGCTTTCAGATCACGGCGGTGGCCATCACCGGCCGCAAGCAACTGACCCAGGATGAAATTCTCGCGGTGGGCGGCGTCAATGGCCGCTCGTCCCTGCTGTTTCTCGACGCGGCGACGGTGCGCGACCGGCTGAAGGCCGATCCCTGGATCGCCGATGCAACCGTGCAAAAGCTGTACCCCGGCCGTCTTCAGATCAATGTCACCGAACGCGCGCCCTACGCGCTGTGGCAGCAGGACGGCCGCCTGTCGGTGATCGCCGAGGACGGCACCGTGCTGGAGCCGTATGTGGCGCGACGGTTCGTGTCGCTGCCGCTGGTGGTGGGCAAGGGGGCCGAGACCCGCGCCAAGAATTTCCTCGATCTGCTGGCGGATTATCCGCAGGTCAAATCCGCCGTGAAGGCGATCGTGTTCGTCGGTGAGCGGCGCTGGAATTTGCGTCTTGCCAACGGGCTGGACGTCCGGCTGCCCGAGCACGGTGTCGAGAAGGCGCTTGCCACGCTCTCCAGGCTTGATCGCGAGGAGCAGTTGTTCTCGCGCGATATCACCGCGGTCGATGCACGGCTGCCGGACCGGCTGACGGTGCGGCTATCCGATGACGCCGCCAAGGCGCGCGACGATCTGCTCAAGGACAAGAAACCGAAGAAGGCTGGCAACGCATGACCAGTCTCGATCGCGGACAGACCCCGAAAACCCGCCAGATGCCGGCCAACAAAACCGCGCTGGTCGCGGCGCTCGACATCGGCACCAGCAAGGTCGCCTGCCTGATCGCGCGGCTGACGCCCTGCTCGCCGAGCGAGACGCTGCGCGGCCGCAGCCATGCCGTCGAACTGATCGGGATGAGCCATATTCAGGCGCGGGGCGTGAAGGCCGGTGCGGTCAGCGACCTCAACGAGTGTGAGCATGCGGTGCGTCATGCCGTGGCGCTGGCGGAGAAGATGGCGAAGGTCCGGGTCGAATCGGTCCTGCTGTCGGTCTCGGCCGGTCGCCTGAGCGGCCAGTTGATGGAAGCGTCCGCCGAGATCCGCAATGGCGCGGTGGCCCAGTCCGACATCGACAAGGTGATCGGCGCGGGCATGCACCATGCCACCGGCGCGGGCCGCACCGTGCTGCATGCGCTGCCGGTCGGTTACTCGCTCGATGGCGTCAAGGGGATTCGTGACCCGCGCGGCATGGTAGCGCGGCAGTTCGGCGTCGATATGAATGTCGTGACCGCTGATGCCTCCGCCGCGAAGAATCTGATGCTGGTGGTCGAGCGCTGCCATCTGAATGTCGAGGCGATGGCCGCAAGCCCCTACGTCGCCAGCCTTTCCGTTCTGACCGACGATGAAGCAGACTTCGGTGCCGCCGTCGTCGACATGGGCGCGGGTACGACCACGATCGCGACCTACTCGAACGGCCAGTTCGTTCATGCCAGCGGCTTTGCGCTCGGCGGCCATCACGTGACGATGGACTTGGCGCGCGGACTGGGCGCTTGCATTGCGGATGCCGAGCGAATCAAGACGTTATATGGCACGGTGCTGACCGGAGGGTCCGACGCGCGTGAATTGATGAGCGTGCCGACGGTTGATGATCACGAGCATGACGCGCCGCAGGTCGTCTCCCGCGCCACGATCGCCAGCATCGTCCGGCCGCGGGTCGAGGAGATTTTTGAAATGGTCAGGGATCGGCTCGCGGATTCCCCCTTTGCGGCAGAGCCGCGGGCGCGGGTCGTGCTGAGCGGCGGTGCCGCGCAACTGACCGGCATTCCGGAGCTTGCCGGCCGCATCCTCAATCGTCCCGTGCGCATCGGCCGCCCGCTCGGCTTCGGCCGCCTGCCGAACGAAGCGAAGGGCGCATCGTTCGCGGTGCCGGCCGGGCTCCTGGTCTATCCGCAATTCGCTCATCTTGAACACGTTGAACCGCGGCATACGCGGCAGCTCATGACAGGGACTACAGGTTATTTCGGAAAGGTCGGACGATGGCTTCGCGAGGGCTTCTGATGACGGCAGTTCCGGAGCGGATTTTTTCATCAACGTCTTCGGCGCTGCGCCGAAGTGGCAGCGCGCGCGCGTAATCGAGAGGCAAACATGACCATCAATCTCAACGTTCCTGATATCCGCGAGCTGAAGCCGCGGATCACCGTGTTTGGCGTCGGTGGCGCGGGTGGCAACGCGGTCAACAACATGATCACCGCGGGGCTGCAGGGCGTCGATTTCGTCGTCGCCAACACTGACGCGCAGGCCCTGACCATGTCCAAGGCCGAACGCATCGTTCAGATGGGCACGCAGGTGACCCAGGGCCTCGGCGCCGGATCGCAGCCCGATGTCGGCGCGGCCGCGGCGCAGGAGGTGATCGACGAGATCAAGGATCATCTGTCGGGCGCCAACATGGTGTTCGTCACCGCCGGCATGGGCGGCGGCACCGGCACCGGTGCTGCGCCGGTCATCGCGGCCACCGCGCGCGAGATGGGCATCCTGACCGTCGGCGTTGTCACCAAGCCGTTCCACTTCGAGGGCCAGCGCCGCATGCGCACGGCCGAGACCGGCATCGCCGAACTGCACAAGGTCGTCGATACCCTGCTGATCATCCCGAATCAGAACCTGTTCCGGGTCGCCAACGAAAAGACCACCTTCGCTGACGCCTTCGCGATGGCCGATCAGGTGCTCTATTCCGGCGTCGCCTGCATCACCGACCTGATGGTCAAGGAAGGCCTGATCAATCTCGACTTCGCCGACGTCCGCGCGGTGATGAAGGAGATGGGCAAGGCCATGATGGGCACCGGCGAGGCCACCGGCGAGAAGCGTGCGCTGACCGCCGCCGAAGCCGCGATCGCCAATCCGCTGATCGACGATTCGTCCATGAAGGGCGCCAAGGGCCTGCTGATCTCGATCACGGGCGGCAAGGACCTCACGCTGTTCGAGGTCGACGAGGCTGCCACCCGCATCCGCGAGGAAGTCGATCACGACGCCAATATCATTGTCGGCGCGACCTTTGACGAGGCGCTCGATGGCCTAATCCGGGTCTCCGTGGTGGCGACCGGGATCGATCAGGTGATCGCGGCTCGCGCCACCGCGCCGGCAGCCGCGACCACCTCGTCGCCGGACAGCCGTCTCGCCGAACTCACCGCCCGTCTGCGTGCTGACAACCAGCGCATGGCCGAGCGGGCGAAGGAAGCGGCCCGTCAGGCCGATGTGGCTCCGGCCGCCGCCCGCGCCACCCCTGACCAGATCGATCGCGTTGCTCTGGCCGCCATCGCCGAAGCCGTTTCGCCGCCTACATCTGCGCCGCTGGCGCCGACACAGCCGGCTGCCTATGGCGATGTCAGCATCCGTGCGATTCAGCCGAAGCCGTCGCTGTTCCCTGAGCGGGAAGAGAAGGCGGATGTGAGTGAGCCGGCCCCGCCGTCGGCGTTCATTCCGCCGTCGGCCGAGCGGGTGCCGCTGCGTGCGCCGCGCATGCCGAACTTTGAAGAACTGCCGATGCCCGCCCAGAATGAAATTCGCCGGGCACGGGGAGAGACCGCCGAGGAGCATCCGCAGAAGGCGCGGCTCTCGCTGCTGCAGCGTCTGGCCAATGTCGGCCTCGGCCGTCGCGACGAGGAGTCGGAGCCGCCGATCGCGGCCCGCACATCCGGCCCCGCGATGCCGCAGATGCCGCCGCTTCCCGAGCGCAAGCCGCAGCGTCCGATCCCGGCGCAGTATGGTGGTGAGCCGGTGTCCGAGTACGGTCGCCGACCCGCTCCGCAGGGTCTTGATTCGCACGGCCGTCCGGCGCCTGTGGCTCCGGCGCAGGCTGACGATCACCTCGATATCCCGGCGTTTCTGCGACGCCAGTCCAGCTAAGGACTGTAACAATCCGGCAACGGCAGGGCCCCGGCGGAATTCGCCGGGGCCTTTGCCATCCAGCTTCGTCGGTCTCTGGACTGCTTTGCGTAAGGTTCTGTATTTGAAGAATAATATTGTTCTGCTGGAACGTGAGGATCGTCTCCTAAGGTCGTTCAGTGCACGATCCGATTGTGGCAATACGGCGCTGGATTGCGGCGGGTTTGGGGTAACAATCAGTAAACAAGCGTGAGTGGCGCTTGGCGTGGCATACGTTAAGGTCCACCCACGTTGGGGGACGACACGGGTCGAAAAACAGCGGGGAGCAGCTCAGCCGACAAAGCCGTCAGGGTCGTTTGGCCCGGCAGGTTCTGGAAGAAGGCCTGAGCCACCACGCTTCAACCATACGGTTGCATGATCCGAAGTCGGATGAAGAACTGGGCGAAGTTGGGATGAAATTCAGCCGGCAGACAACGCTTAAGACGCGCGTCACCTTGACGGGCGTCGGTGTTCATTCCGGTGCTCCCGTCACCCTGATTCTCGGCCCCGCCGGTACCGATGCCGGCTTTGTTTTTATCCGCACCGTTGATGGCATCGAGCGCGAGGTGAAGGCGGTTGCCTCCGCTGTCACCGCCACCGCTTACGCCACGGTGCTGGGCGACCGCGAAGGTGCGCTGGTCTCGACCGCCGAACATGTTCTCGCCGCCTTGCGCGGCATGGGTGTCGATAACGCCACCATCGAGGTCGATGGTCCCGAAATTCCGATCATGGACGGCAGTGCCGCCCCCTTCGTCGCCGCTATCGATCGCGCCGGCATCGTCCAGCAGGCCGCTCCGCGCCGCTTCCTCGAGGTTCTCAAGCCGATCCAGGTCCGTATCGGCGAATCGCTTGGCGAACTGCGGCCCTACGCCGCCGGTTTCCGCGCCGAGGTCGAAATCGATTTTACTCATCCGCTGATCGGCCGTCAGGCCTTCAATCTGGATCTGACGCCTGAGGCGTTCCGCCGCGACATCTGCCGCGCCCGGACGTTCGGCTGCATGAAGGATGTCGCCCGCCTTTGGTCCGCCGGTTATGCGCGCGGCGCGTCTTTCGCCAATTCGGTGGTGTTCGACGACGACCGTCTGCTCAATACTGAGGGCCTGCGCTATGCCGACGAGTGCGCCCGCCACAAGACGCTCGACGTGATCGGCGATCTGGCGCTGGCCGGCCTGCCGCTGCTCGGCCTCTATCGTTCGGTGAAGGGTGGCCACAAGCTCAACCATGCCGTGCTCACCGCGCTGCTTGCCGACCGTCATGCCTGGCGGGTGGTGGAAGCCGAACCGGCGCGCCGTTCGCGGACCGCGGCCGAAGTGGTCGGCGGCATGCTGGGAGGCGGCATCGTGGCTCCGGCCTATGCCCCGGACGTGACCTGATCCCGCTGATTGCGCTGCCGGATTTGACATTCACCATGGCCGTCGGGAGCGTGTGACAACCGCCTTATTCCGGGCGAAATGTCTGCCTATCCGGTTGGTCGGAAACTCTTTTTCAGCTACATAAGCCGCTCGGCGCGCCGCCGGGATATGGCGATGTTCGCAACGCGCGGCGATCCGCGCCAGTTCGGTTGCTCTAGTCGGGTCTGCGAAACGAATGACGGTTAAAACGCGTAATCTTTCCGGACGCCAGGTTGGGCACGGCGTTGCCAGGCGGTTGCTGCTGGCTGTGAGCCTGATGGCGCTTGCTGCGCCGCTCGGCGGCTGCGGCACCGGCAGCCTCTACGACAAGTTCTTCGCCAAGGACGACACGACCTTCGTCGATCAGCCGGCCGACAAGCTCTACAATGAGGGCTTGTACCTCATGAACGAGAAGCACGACCGCAAGGCGGCGATGAAGAAGTTCGAGGAGGTCGACCGCCAGCATCCTTATTCGGACTGGGCCCGCAAGTCGCTGCTGATGTCGGCCTATGCCTCCTATGAGGCCGGCGCCTATGACGAATGCATCTCCTCCGCAAACCGTTATATCAGCCTGCATCCGGGCAGCCCCGATGCGGCCTATGCGCAGTATCTGATCGCGGCGGCGAATTACGATCAGATCCCCGATGTGACCCGCGACCAGGGGCGCACCGAGAAAGCAATCGCCGCGCTGGAAGAAGTGGTCCGCAAGTATCCGACCTCGGAATACGCCACTCAGGCCAAGAAGAAGCTCGAGGGTGCGCGGGACCAGCTCGCCGGTCGCGAGATGAATGTCGGCCGCTATTACATGGAAAAGCGCGACTACACTGCAGCCATCAACCGCTTCAAGGTGGTGGTCACGCAGTATCAGACCACGCGTCATGTCGAGGAGGCGCTGGCGCGTCTGACCGAGGCCTACATGGCGATCGGCATTGTCGGCGAGGCCCAGACGGCGGCGGCCGTGC
This sequence comes from uncultured Afipia sp., assembly GCA_964384815.1. Classification (GTDB taxonomy): domain Bacteria; phylum Pseudomonadota; class Alphaproteobacteria; order Rhizobiales; family Xanthobacteraceae; genus Afipia. The sequence goes on from CAYLLZ010000002.1 coordinate 278,276, forward strand.
TTGGCCACAACTTTCCTGACAGCCGCTGGTACAAAGACGCCTACAATCTTGTAAAGTCGGGCGGTGTGGAGCCTCAGGAGAATCGGGGTTCCTACATCAGCAAGGCATTCAGGAAGCTCGGCCTCGGTTAGGATCCCTCTTCATGCTGGCCCGTCTTTCGATCCGTGACATCGTCCTGATCGAACGGCTCGACATCGATTTTTCCAAAGGCCTCGCGGTGCTCACCGGCGAAACCGGGGCGGGTAAATCCATCCTTTTAGATGCTTTCGCGCTGGCGCTGGGCGGGCGGGGCGATGCGGGTCTGGTGCGCCACGGCGCCGAGCAGGGACAGGTCACCGCGGTGTTCGACGTGCCGAAAAAGCATCCGGCGGCGGCGATCCTGCGCGAGAACGGTCTCGATGATACTGGCGAGATGATCCTGCGCCGGGTGCAGTTCGCAGACGGCCGCACCCGCGCCTTCCTCAACGACCAGACCATCAGCGTGCAGACCCTCAAAGCAATCGGCGCGTCTCTGGTCGAAATCCATGGCCAGCATGACGAGCGGGCGCTGGTCGATACTGCCACGCATCGGCGGCTGCTCGACGCGTTTGCCGGCCTTGAGAAGAACGTCGCGGCCGTCGAGGACTTATGGGAGACGCGCCGTGCGGCGCGGCAGGCGCTGGAGGCTCATTGCGAGAGCATGGCGCGTGCGGCGCGCGATGCCGATTATCTGCGTCACGCCTCCGACGAACTGATCGCGCTGGCACCGCAGGACGGGGAGGAGACCCAGCTTGCGGAGCGCCGCACCGCGATGATGCAGGGCGAGAAAATCTCCGAAGATCTGCGCGAGGCGCTGGCTGCCGTCGGCGGCCCACAATCGCCGGTCGCGGCCCTGGCCGCCGCCGTGCGCCGGCTGGAGCGCCGCACCGCGCAGGCACCGAAGCTGGTCGAGGACGCGGTGAAGGCGATGGACGACGCGCTCAACTCGCTAGCCGAAGCCGAACAGCATCTGGGCGCGGCCATTGCGGCGGCGGACTTCGATCCGCTGGAGCTGGAGCGGATCGAGGAACGCCTGTTCGCGTTGCGCCGCGCCGCGCGGAAATACAACACGCCGGTCGATGCGCTGGCGGCGCTGGCGGAAAAATTCAAGGTCGATGTCGCCCTGATCGATGCCGGCGCAGACCGGCTCAAGGAATTGGAGAAGGCGGTGCGCGCCGCCGACAAGGCTTATGACGAGGCGGCGCAGAAGCTGTCCGCCGCGCGGCTGAAATCCGCCGACAAGCTTAACAAGGCGGTCAATGCCGAGCTCGGCCCGCTAAAGCTCGATCGCGCCAAGTTCATCACCCAGATCGAAACCGATGCGGCATCGCCCGGTCCGCAGGGCTTCGACCGTGTCGAGTTCTGGGTGCAGACCAACCCCGGCACCAAGCCGGGGCCCTTGATGAAGGTTGCATCGGGTGGCGAGTTGTCGCGTTTCCTGCTGGCGCTGAAGGTCGTGCTGTCGGACCGCGGTTCGGCGCCGACCTTGGTGTTCGACGAGATCGACACCGGTGTCGGCGGCGCGGTGGCGGATGCCATCGGCGCGCGGCTGGCGCGCCTTGCGGACAAGGTGCAGGTGATGGCGGTAACGCATGCGCCGCAGGTTGCGGCACGCGCCGATCAGCATTTGCTGATCTCCAAGGATGCGCTCGACAGGGGCCGGCGCGTGGCCACCCGTGTCGATGCACTGGCCGCCGACCATCGCCGCGAGGAGATCGCGCGCATGCTCGCCGGCGCCGAGATCACCGCCGAGGCGCGCGCTGCGGCGGAGCGGCTGCTGCGCGCCGCGACGGCCTGATTGCGAACGGTCATGGCGACGAAAGCGAAGAAACCGCTGGTCGAGGTCGAGAAGCTCACCAAGGCGCAGGCCAAGGTCGAGCTGAAGCGCCTTGCGCTGGAAATCGCCCTGCATGACGAGCGCTACTACCAGAAAGACGCGCCGACGATTTCGGATGCGGAATACGACGCGCTGCGCCGGCGCAGCGATGCCATCGAGACGCGGTTTCCCGATCTGGTGAGCAGCGAGTCGCCGTCGCAGAAGATCGGCGCGCAGCCCTCCCGTGCTTTCGCCAAGGTGCAGCATGCGGTGCCGATGCTCTCGCTCGGCAATGCGTTCAGCGACGAGGACGTGACTGACTTCGTCGAGCGGGTCCGGCGGTTTCTCAAACTCGATGAGGTTCCTGCGATCGTCGCCGAGCCGAAGATCGACGGCCTGTCGCTGTCGCTGCGCTATGTCGAGGGCGAGCTTGTCACGGCGGCGACGCGCGGCGACGGTTATGTCGGCGAGGATGTGACCGAGAATGTGCGCACCATCAAGGACGTACCGCATCGACTGAAGGGCCGTCATGTGCCGGCGGTCTGCGAGGTGCGCGGCGAGGTCTATATGCTGCGCGAGGACTTCCTCAAGCTGAACAAGAAGCAGGAGGAGGCGGGCGAAACCGTGTTCGCCAATCCGCGCAACTCGGCCGCGGGCTCGCTGCGTCAGAAGAACGTCGCCATCACCGCTTCGCGTCCACTGAAATTCTTCGCCTATGCCTGGGGCGAGATGAGCAGCATGCCGGAAGATACCCAGTTCGGCATGGCGAAGTGGCTGGACAGAGCAGGGTTCGTCGTCAATCCGCTGATGGCGCTGTGCACCGATGTCGATGCTCTGCTGGAATACTATCGCAAGGTCGGCGAGCAGCGTGCGCGTTTGCCCTATGACATCGATGGCGTGGTCTACAAGGTGGATCGGCTCGACTGGCAGAACCGGCTCGGCTTTGTCTCGCGCAATCCGCGCTGGGCGATCGCGCATAAATTCGCCGCCGAGCAGGCGACGACGATCCTCAACGATATCGAGATTCAGGTGGGACGCACCGGCGCGCTGACGCCGGTGGCGAAGCTCGCGCCGGTCACGGTCGGCGGCGTGGTGGTGCAGAATGCCACGCTGCATAATGAGGACTACATCAAGGGCATCGGCAGCGACGGCGAGCCGATCCGCGACGGCGTCGACATCCGTATCGGCGACACGGTGGTGATCCAGCGTGCCGGCGATGTCATTCCGCAGATCGTCAGCGTTGTCACCGACAAGCGTCCGAAATCCGCAAAGCCCTATCATTTTCCGACCATCTGTCCGGCCTGCGGCAGCCATGCGGTGCGCGAGGCCGATCCCAAGACGGGCCGCGAAGATTCGGTGCGCCGCTGCACCAACACGTTGGCCTGCCCGGCGCAGACGATGGAGCGGCTGAAGCACTTCGTCGCGCGCAATGCGTTCGATATCGACGGTCTCGGCGACAAGCAGATCGAGGAGTTCTTCCAGGACGGCCTTGTGATGAAGCCGGTCGATATCTTCACATTGCAAAAGCGCGATGCGCGCGCGGTGAAGAAGCTTGCCGAGCGTGAAGGCTACGGCGAGGTGTCAGTGCGCAATCTGTTCGCGGCCATTGACGCGCGGCGAACCATCCCGCTGCACCGCTTCATCTTTGCTCTCGGCATCCGGCACATCGGAGAAGGCAACGCCAAGCTGCTGGCGCGACACTATGGCAATGTGCAGGTGTTTCGTGCGGCGATGATCGCGGCGAGCAAGGATGAGGAGAGCGACGCCTATCGCGAGTTGAACGATATCGAAGGCATCGGTCCCATCGTCGCCAACGCGATCGTGGCGTTCTTTGCCGAGCCGCACAGCGTCAAGGCAATGGACGATCTGCTCGGTGAAATCACGGTGCAGGATGCCGAGAAGGCCCGCACCGACTCTCCGGTGGCCGGAAAGGTCGTGGTGTTCACCGGATCGCTCGAGAAGTTCACCCGCGAGGAAGCCAAGGCGACGGCCGAACGGCTCGGTGCCAAGACATCTGGTTCGGTGTCGAAGAAGACCGATTATGTCGTCGCGGGTCCCGGTGCCGGCTCAAAACTTGCCGATGCCAAGAAGCTCGGCGTCACGGTGCTGACCGAGGACGAGTGGCTGGCGCTGACCGGCGCGTAATTGCCTTACCGCGTTATCCTAGCTGCAAAGGCGCGGTCGCGGCATCCAGCCAGACCTTGGTCGCTTCATCGACCAGCGGGCGTATCTCGTACCGCACTCGCGTGTGGTAGTCGTCGATCCACTTGATCTCGTCCTGACTGAGTTGTCCGACATCGATCAGCCTGCGGTCGATCGGCGCCAGCGTCAGCGTCTCGAATCCGTTCATCGGCTTTTCCGCGCCCGCGATGGTGTGCTCCGTCACCAGCACGAGGTTCTCGATACGGATGCCGAACGCGCCGGTTTTGTAGTAGCCGGGTTCGTTGGAGAGGATCATGCCGCGCTTGAGCGGCGTGATGCCGAGCTTGGAGATGCGCGCCGGCCCTTCATGCACCGACAGATAACTGCCGACGCCATGGCCGGTGCCATGCTCGAAATCGAGTCCGGCCTGCCACAGGGACTGCCGTGCCAGCGTATCGAGCTGCGCGCCGGTCGTGCCGTCGGGGAAGGCGGCACGCGCAATCGCAATGTGGCCGCGCAGCACGCGGGTGAAGCGGTCGCGCATCTCGGCGGTCGGCTCGCCGATGGCGATGGTCCGAGTGACATCGGTGGTGCCGTCCTGATATTGCGCGCCGGAATCGATCAGCAAGAGATCGCCCGGCACGATGCGTCGATTGGTCTTGCGGGTGACGCGGTAATGCACGATAGCGCCGTTCGGTCCCGTGCCGGCGATGGTCGGGAACGACACGTCCTTCAGCGCGCCGGTCTCGCGGCGGAACGTTTCCAGCGCCTCGACCGTGTCGATTTCGGTGAGCGTGCCGGATGATGCCTCGCGGCTGACCCAGGCGAGAAAGCGCGCCAGCGCCGCGCCGTCGCGGCGATGCGCGGTGCGGCAGCCGGCAATTTCGGTTGTGTTCTTGACGGCCTTGAGCAGCGCGACCGGGTCAGGCCCGCGCTGCGGCTTGCCGCCGGCTGCGGTAACGACGCGGCTCAGCGCGTCGGCGGCGGTCGCTGCATCAAGGCCGATGATCTTGCCGCCTGTGGCTATCCCGGTGAGGGCCGTCAGCAACGCATCAGGCTCGGCGACGGTGGCGCTGGCTTCGATATGGCTGCGCGCCTCGTTGGACAGCTTGCGGTGATCGATGAAAACGGTCGGACGGCCGTCTTCCGGCAGCAGCGCGTAGGACAGCGGCAACGGCGTGTGCGCAACATCCGCGCCGCGGATGTTGAAGGTCCAGGCGACCGCATGCGAATCCGACAGCACCAGCGCATCAAGGCCGAGCTTTCCGATTTCATCATGGATCCGCGCCAGCTTGTCGGTTTCGCTTTCGCCGGCAAACTTCAGATCGTGAATAGTCACCGCGCCGAGCGGCGGGGCAGGCCGTTCGGTCCAGATCGCATCGATGGGATTGCTGTCGACGGCGACGAGTTCGGCGCCCGCCTTCTCGCAATCCTTGGCCAACCGTTCTGCTGCCGCCGAAGTGTGCAGCCAGGGATCGAAACCGAAGCGGTCGCCGGCCTCGAGGTGGCGCGTCAGCCAGGTTCCCGGCGGCGGTTCGACCAGCGGTTCGATTTGCCAGGCCGAGGTGTCGACCTGTTGCGAGGCCTGCAACGTATAGCGCCCATCAACAAACAGGGCCGCCTCGCGCGTGAGGACGATCGCCAGGCCGGCCGATCCAGTAAAGCCGGTGAGCCAGGCCAGACGCTCGTCGGAGGCGGGAACATATTCGTTCTGCTGGCTGTCGGCGCGCGGGACGATGAAGCCGGTCAGTTGCCGCCGCGACATTTCCTCACGCAGCGTCGCGAGGCGTGCGGTGAGAGCAACGCCGCTTTCGGGATCTTCAAACGTCTGGAACTGGGCTTCAAACATCGCGCGACCTTAAAGGCGCCAGGCGATCCGCGCTGGCATGAACCATGCTTTGTAAACCGTGACCGGAGGGAAGGCGAGCCATCGGGAACCGGCTTGGGGAACGAACGCCACCTTCATGAGTTCCTGTGTCACCCTCGGCCGCGAAGGGGGTGTCCGCCCAGGAACGGGAGAACCGATATGGCTACCTTTTCCTTTGAGAGGATCTTGCCGCCGGGCCGCAAGAGCACCGAGATCGGCACGGCAAAGCCGCGTGGGGTGATCGTGCAATTGCTCGATCGGCTCACCGAAGCCCGCTTGCAGCGTCAGGCCAACGAGCTTTTGAAGGCCAAGCGCGAGATTCGCTTCACCAGCCCTGCTGAAACGGATGTGACGGCAGACCGCAGGCGTGGCCACTGAACGGGCAAAGTGCGCATTACATGCGTTGCAGCAGCAGACTGGTCCAGCCGTCGAGCTGGAGCCGGCGCACCAGCTTGATGTTGTGGGTGCGGTAGCTGGCGACGACGCTGCCGGCCTGATGCGGCAGCAATCCCGAGAGAATGACAAAAGCCGCAGGCGCCAGATGCCGGCTCATCGGATAGGCGAGGCGCCGCAGCGGTGCGGCGAGGATATTCGCCAGCACCAAATCGAACGGTCCTTCGGCCGCGAAGGATGGCGCGTCAAAGCCGGTGGCGCAGACCGTATGCACCAGATGGCCGACGCCGTTGAGTCTGGCGTTCTCGCGGGCCACCAGCACCGCGCGTCCGTCGATATCGCTGGCGAAAACGCGACGCTGCCGCGCCTTGGCGGCCGCGATCGCCAGCACACCGGTGCCTGAGCCGAGATCGAGCACGCCCTCCGGCGTGCGCTGGCGCAGCACCAGATCGAGCAGCAGGAGGCAACCACGCGTCGTGCCGTGATGCCCGGTGCCGAAAGCCAGCGCCGCTTCGATCTCGATGCCGAGCTTGTTGGCCGGCAAACGCTCGCGATCATGCCGGCCATGCACCATGAAGCGTCCGGCATGGACCGGCGCCAGCCCCTCGAGGCTGCTGCGGACCCAGTCCTGCGCGGCGACGGTGTCGAAGGTGGCGGTGCCGGCAATCTCCGGACCGGCGGCCAGCAGGATCAAGTGACGGACGGCATCCTGATTCGGCGGTGCGGCGAAATACATCGTCACGTCCCAGCGGCCGTCCGGCCGCTCGAACGCCGCGACGGCGACGTCGCTGTCGTCGACGCTCTCCGACAGGGTGTCCACGATCCGGTTTGCGGTGCGCTCGTCGCCGATTGCGCAGGTCACGCGGCTGGCGGCGGCGGTCATCGACGGGCTGGAAAGGGCAGGGGAACTCATGGTGAAATCCGGATCAAGGGGCCCTCAAGTGCGTAATTTTCCACCGCCTGTCCATAGTCCGTTTACAGCCTGTCCCGTGTTCTTCAACAGGCTGTACACAGGCTTTCCCCGGCCTTTGATCAGGGGTTGTCAGCAGAGTTTTCAACAGACTTATCCAGTGCCTGTCCACAGTTTATGGACAGCCTTATCAACAAGCTTCTAAAGGAAAATCGCCTGATGATCGCGCAGGATGGTCTGCGCGGCGTTATAACCCGGCGCGCCGGTGACGCCGCCACCGGGATGCGCACCGGAGCCGCAATGATAGAGGCCTTTCAGCGGGCCGCGATAATCCGCATGGCCAAGCATCGGGCGGCCGGAGAACAACTGGTTCAGCGTCAGCGCGCCGTGGAAGATATCGCCGCCGATGAGGCCGAACTCCCGCTCCAGATCGAGCGGGGTGAGGATCTGGCGGCCGATCACGCTGGCGGCGAAGCCGGGGGCGTAACGGTCCACCGTGGAGATCATCAGGTCGGCGACCTGATGGCGATGATCGTCCCATGAGCTGCCATCCGGCAGTTCGGGCGCGACATGCTGGCAGAACAGGCTGGCGACATGCTCGCCGGAGGGGCTGAGCGTATCGTCGAGCGTGGAGGGGATCAGCACTTCCACCACCGGCTCGCGGCTCCAGCCTTGGGTGCGGGCGTCCTGATAGGCGCGGTCCATGTAGCCGAGGCTCGGTGCGAGGATGATGCCGCTGGTGAGATGGCCGCCGCCGCCGGGCAGCGCCGTGAAGGACGGCAGCGCCGACAGCGCCACGTTCATGCGGAAGGTGCCGGAAGCGTTGCGATACTTACCCATCCGCTCGAGGAACGGCTTCGGCAATGCGTCGGGCGGGATCAGACGCGTATAAAGCAGCTTCGGATTGAGGCTGGAGGCGACATAGCGCGCGCGGATGGTGCGCCCGTCGTCGAGCACCACGCCGGGGGCGCGGCCGCGCTCGACAATGACCTCGTGCACGCCGGCACCGGTCTCGATCTCCGCGCCATGGCTGCGGGCGGACGCCGCCATGGCCTGTGTGATCGCGCCCATGCCGCCGATGGCATGACCCCACAAACCCTTCTTGCCGTTTACCTCGCCGAAAGCGTGATGCAGCATCACATAGGCCGAGCCCGCGGTGTACGGACTGGCGTAGTTGCCGACGATGGCGTCGAAGCCGAACAGTGCCTTGAGGAGATCGCTTTCGAACCAGTCGTCCAGCATCTCGCCTGCCGACAACGTGAACAGGTCGAGCAGCAGGCGCTGATGCTCGATGGTGAGGCGGCGCAGGATGTTGCCGGTCTCGAGCGCGTTGTAAGCCTCGCGGAACGCGTTCAACGTAAGGCCTTCGACCACGTTCGGCGGCGCGCGAAGCACGAACTGGCGCAGCACGTCGGCGATGCTCTCGAGTTCGCGGTTGAAATCGTCGATCCGCAGCGCATCGCGCTCGCTGAGTTTCGCCAGCGACTGGTACGTGCGGCCCTCGCCGGTGAGCAGATAGCTGCCACCATCGGGCGCGGGCAGGAAATTCTGCGCGCGGCGCTCGACGATGCGCAGCCCATGGGAGGCCAGATCGAGATCGGCGATGATCTGCGGATTGAGCAGGCTGACCGTGTAGGCCGCAACGGAATTGCGGAAGCCGGGGTGGAATTCCTCCGTCACCGCCGCGCCGCCGACCACCTTGCGCCGCTCCACGACCTTCACCCGCAGCCCGTTCATCGCGAGATAGGCCGCGCAGGTGAGGCCGTTATGGCCGGCGCCGATGATCAGTGCGTCGTAATCCATTATGCACTTTTAGTCGGGCCGGGTTTTTCGCGCGAGCGATTTCTGACATCGGCGTGTCTTCACACGCATGTTATTGCCGCCGCAGCGCCGCTGTGATCCAATCGCGTTCGCACCCCTGTGCCGGCAATTGCCGGTCATCCGGAGTTTTCATGACATCTGTGCCGCTGACCGAGGCGAGTTCGACTTCCGGCTCGCGCAACAGGCTTGTCCTTGCGGTCTATACCGCCGCGATCTTCACCAGCGCGCTGCTGCTGTTTTCCGTGCAGCCGCTGTTCACGAAAATGGTGCTGCCACGGCTCGGCGGTTCGCCGGCGGTGTGGTCGGTGGCGATGGTGTTCTTCCAGTCGTTGCTGCTCGCCGGCTATGCCTATGCGCATTATCTGATGACGCTGCGCAGCCGGACTGCGCCGGTGGTGATCCATCTTGCGCTGCTGCTGCTGGCGCTGCTGACCTTGCCGCTGTCGATCGCGAGCGGATGGGGCGAGCCGCCCTCCAGCGGCTATGCGTTCTGGCTGCTCGGCCTGTTCACGGCGTCGATCGGGCTGCCGTTTTTCGCGCTCGCCGCCAACAATCCGATGCTGCAGGCCTGGTTCGTCCGCACTGGCCATCCCGATGGGCCGGATCCGTATTTTCTCTATGCCTCCTCGAATATCGGCAGCTTCCTTGCGCTGCTGTCCTATCCGGTGCTGTTTGAGCCGATCCTGACGCTGCATGCGCAGAACCTGATCTGGACCGCCGGCTATGGCGTGCTGATCCTGCTGATCGCGGCCTGCGGCGTGTTGCTGGTGCGCTCGCCGCCGGTGAGTGTGGCAACCGATGCGGCCAGCGGGGGCGAGGCGCCCGCACCGAGCTGGCTATTGCGCGCGCGCTGGATCTTTCTGGCCGCGGTGCCGTCCGGCCTGCTGATCGCGGTGACGGCTCATATCTCGACCGATGTTGCGGCGGCGCCGCTGCTCTGGGTGTTGCCGCTGTCGCTTTATCTTCTGACCTGGGTGCTGGTGTTCCAGTCGCGGCCGCTGCTGCCGCATGCCTGGATGCTGCACCTGCAGCCGCTCGCCATCGCCGGCGTGATGGTGCTGCTGGCGATCGGCGGTGAGCAGAACCTGCTGCTCACGCTGGGCGGGCATCAATTGTGTTTCTTCGTCATCGCGATGGCCTGTCATGGCGAACTGGCGCGGACGCGGCCCGCCGCCTCGCATCTCACCGGTTTCTATGTCGCTTTGTCGTTCGGCGGCATGGTCGGCGGCCTGTTCGCCGGGCTCGTTGCGCCATACACCTTTTCGTGGATCGCGGAATACCCGATCCTGCTGGCGCTTGCCGCATTGTGCCGCCCGCGCGACGGCTCGGCGATTCCGGGCAGCAACTGGCTTTGGCTCGCGGTGGTGGCGGTGATTTGCGTCGTCATGGCGCTGTCGTTCCGCGAGGGCGAGGCCCAGACGTTCTTCGAAGAATGGCGGGTCTGGCTGGTGGGTGCCGTCGCGGCATCTGCCGTGTTGCAGGCGGTGGTGCTCCGGATCGATCGCTGGCGCCTTGCGGTGATGGTGGCGCTCGGCCTTGCGCTGATCCGGCTTTATCCGACCGATGAGGGGCGGGTCGAGACCGTCCGCAGTTTCTTCGGCGTCCACAAGATCGTGGTGACACCGCACGGCCAGTATCACGTGCTGATGCACGGCACGACCATTCACGGCGCCGAGAAATTCCAGAACGACGACGGCACGCCGATCACCGGCCGGCCGGAGCCGATCAGCTATTATCACAAGGATGGCGGTATCGGTCAGGCGATCCAGGCGATCCGCGCCCGCAAAAGCGGGCCGCTGCAGGTCGCAGTGATCGGGCTCGGTGCCGGGACGCTGGCTTGCGCGTCGCAGCCGGGCGAGAACTGGAAGTTCTTTGAGATCGACCAGACCATGGTCGATACCGCGCGCGATCCGAAATACTTCACCTATGTGCAGGCCTGCCAGCCCGACATGCAGCCGGTGATCGGCGATGCGCGGCTGACTTTCGCCAAGGAGCCGGATGGCGCCTACGATCTGATTATCGTCGATGCCTATTCGTCGGATGCGATCCCGATTCATCTCGCGACCGAAGAGGCAATGGAGATCTACAAAGACAAGCTGGCGCCGCAGGGCGCGGTGCTGATGCATGTTTCCAACCGGCATCTCGAACTTGCCAGCGTCGTGGTCGGCATTGCCGAGGAGAACGATCTGAAGAGCTGGGTCTACAACGAGGACTCGGGCCGCGACGGCGAATACATCTTCACCACCAATGTCGTGATCTCGGCCCGCGAGGAGGCCGATGTCGGCCGGCTGGCTTCGGACGGGAAATGGGTGCTGACCGAAGCCACCGAAGGCCAGCGTGTCTGGACCGATGACTATTCCAACGTGCTCGGCGCGGTGTGGCGGCGGCTACGCGACGGCGATCAGTAACGCGGCGCGGGCGCGATGACGCCCGTCAGTCGTAGCTGTAGTAGCCATAGCCGCGGCGGGGCTGGGCCTGATAGCCCGGATAATATTGCTGATAGCCGGGATAGCTGTCGCTACGCTCCTCGATGTAGCGGCCGGGCGCGCGGGGATCGGGATAAAGCCGGCGCTGCTGCGACTGCGGGTAGCGCTGGTCGCTGGCATCAGCGGAGTTGCTGTAATAGGGTCGCCGGGTCTGGTAGATGCGGTCCTGCGAAGCGCTGTTACTGTAGGAATCGTCGGCGCTGGGATTGTCGTACATGCTGCCGGGCGCGAGGGTGAGCGGCTCGCGCTCCTGCGCCGCAACCGCGGTGCGCGATTTCGGATTGCGTGCCAGCGCCACCCGCGATGAGCCGGTCAGCCGCACGGTGGTGTTGAGCACGCCTTCCTGCTTGACGAGATTCCACAGCGTCAGCGCATTGGCGCGCGACAGTCGCACACAGCCATGCGAGACCGGTGTGCCGAGGCGGTTCACCGAGTCGGTGCCGTGGATGGCGTGACCCTGCTTGGTGAAGAAGATCGCGTGCGGCATCGGCGCGTCGTCAAACTCCTTCGAGTAATGGTCTTCCTCCATCCGGAAGGTACGGAAGCTGCCGTTCGGGGTCTCGTGGCTTGGATTGCCGCTGGAGATCGGCCAGGTGTAACGCGGTACGTTATCGACGGAGACCGTCATCTGCTGGAGGTCTTTGTTGACGTCAATTTGGATGGCGGCCTGCGCGGCAGGAACGCTTGCCATCACGGCAAGGATGGCAATCCAGAGCGAACGCATGTGACCACTCTCCACGATACTCATAATCCCGGTAGGCCGGGGATTGCGTAGTTAAACACCGAACGTGGCTTTTTCCAGCGGGCGCAGGATCACAGATCGGGCATTGAATTCGTTAACGCGGCGAGCGCGCTCACCATGAACAGCGCTTCCTCCCGCCAATATGAACGACGTTGCTCGCGGCTGGAACCTTTTCGTCACCTGCGGCGTTAAGGCTTGCATTCGTTTGTCACGACAAAAGGATTCAAAATGAAATCAGCTCTTTCGGCGACGGCGCTGCCGGCCCTCGGCAGCAGGGCGTGGTTGTTCGCGCTGGCTTTCCTGACACTGATGGCGATCCCGTTCGCAGCCCATGCGCAAGGCCTCATCGGCGGTGCCGAAGAGGGTGCCCGCCGGGGCAATCGGGCGGCAGGCCCGGTGGGTGCCGTGGTCGGCGGCGCGGTTGGTGCAGGCGTGGGCGGTGTGGTCGGCGGCGTTCGCGGCGTGGTCGGTGCTCCGCGCAGCCACCGGCACCGTCATTACCGGCGGCACCATTATCATCGTCGCCACTACTAAGAATTGGAAAATATCGAAAACGCGGAGGCTATCGGCCTCCGCGTTTTGTTTTGACCTGCGCTCAGCGCTTGAGCTTGTAGCCGGTGCGGAAAATCCACCAGACCGCGATCAGGCACGCCAGCATGAATGCGAAGGTCATGCCGACCGAGAGGTGGATGCTGACGTCGGCAATCTCGGTGAAGCTCCAGCGGAAGCCGGAGACGAGGTAGACCACCGGATTGAACAGCGTAACCAGCCGCCAGGTCGGCGGCAGCATGTCGATCGAATAGAAGCTGCCGCCGAGAAAAGTCAGCGGCGTCACGATCAATAGCGGCACCACCTGCAACTGCTCGAAACCGTCCGCCCAGATGCCGATGATGAAGCCGAACAGGCTGAAGGTGATCGCCGTCAGAGCGAGGAAGGACAGCATCCAGACCGGATGGGCGATCTTGAGCGGCACGAACAGGCCGGCGGTCGCAAGGATGATGAGGCCGAGCACGAAGGATTTCGTGGCCGCCGCTCCGACATAGCCGATCACTGCCTCCAGAGCCGAGACTGGAGCGGACAGCAATTCATAGATCGTGCCGGTGAATTTCGGGAAATAGATGCCGAACGAGGCGTTGGCGATGCTCTGGGTCAGCACAGAGAGCATGATCAGGCCGGGCACGATGAAGGTGCCGTAGCTGACGCCCTGGATGTCGCTGATGCGTGAGCCGATCGCCGAGCCGAACACTACGAAATAGAGCGAGGTCGAGATCACCGGCGACACCACGCTTTGCAGCAGGGTGCGGAAGGTGCGAGCCATCTCGAATTTGTAGATTGAGGCGATGGCGTGGATGTTCATCGACATATTCTCATGTGGGTGCGGTCGAAGCGGGAATTGCAGGGCCGTGGATCAGGCCCGATGGACGAGATTGACGAAAATCTCTTCCAGTGAACTTTGCGTGGTGTTGAGGTCGTTGAACCGGATTCCAGCCGCGGACAGGTCGTTCAGAAGCGTGGTGATGCCGGTGCGCTCGCCTTTCGCGTCGTAGGTGTAGACCAGTTCGTGGCCATCTTCGCTGAGTTCGAGATTGTAAACACTGAGTGAGGCAGGAATGGCAGCAAGGGTGTCCTGCAGATGCAGTGTCATCTGCTTGTTGCCGAGCTTGCGCATCAGCGTGGTCTTGTCCTCCACGAGAACGAGCTCGCCCTTGTTGATGACGCCGACGCGGTCGGCCATCTCCTCGGCTTCCTCGATGTAGTGCGTGGTCAGGATGATGGTGACGCCGGCGTCGCGCAGTTCGCGCACCACCTGCCACATCGACTTGCGCAGTTCGACGTCGACGCCCGCGGTCGGCTCATCCAGAAACAGAATCTGCGGCTCGTGTGCCAGCGCCTTGGCGATCATGACGCGGCGCTTCATGCCGCCGGACAATGTGATGATCTGGCTTTTGCGCTTGTCCCACAGCGACAAGTCCTTCAGCACCTTCTCGACCCGGGCCGTGTCCTTCGGTTTGCCAAACAGGCCGCGGCTGAATGCGGCGGTCGCCAGTGGCGTCTCCCATGCGTCAGTGTGCAATTCCTGCGGCACCAGTCCGATCAGCTCGCGCGCGGCGCGGTAGTCCGTGACGTTGTCGTGGCCGCCGACGGTGACCTTGCCCTCGCTCGCCATCGCGAGCCCGCAGATGATGCTGATCAGCGTGGTCTTGCCTGCGCCGTTCGGGCCCAGCAGCGCGAAAATCTCGCCCTTGAGGATCTCGAGATTGATGTTCTTCAGCGCTGTGAAGCCAGACTTGTAGGTCTTGGAGAGATTGGTAACGGAGATGATGGACATGCAACGATCTTTGCGGAGGAAGACGCACAGATAAAGACGGGGACGTAACGATACAAGAGGCGAGGATGGCGGTTGCCTGTGCTAGGCCGGCGTCACAAAACTATCGACAACCTTCTTTTCGCCCGCTTTGTCGAAGGCGATGGTGAGCTTGTTGCCGTCGATCCGGGCAACGCGGCCGTAACCGAATTTCTGATGGAAAACCCGGTCGCCGACGGAGAAGTCCGACACCGTGCCGGTCGACTTGGCGATCAGCTCGCCTTCGATCGTCAACGGCTTGCGGCCGCGCGATGTGCCGTAAGACGAGGTGTCGAATCGCGTCGCGCTTTCCTCGAAGCCGTCTTTGCGGGCGCGGTTGGCCTGCGCGCGTTGCCAGCCCGGCGTCGCGTAGCTCGAACCGAACGTCTCAATGTTGTCGAAACGCGAGGCGCCGAAGCCGCCCGCGCCGCCCCAGCCGGACCCACCCTTGGATTCGGTGATCTCGACGCTGTCGGCCGGCAGTTCGTCGAGGAAGCGCGAGGGAATGGTGGTGG
Organism: uncultured Afipia sp.; assembly: GCA_964384815.1. GTDB lineage: Bacteria > Pseudomonadota > Alphaproteobacteria > Rhizobiales > Xanthobacteraceae > Afipia. The sequence goes on from CAYLLZ010000002.1 coordinate 293,330, forward strand.
TCCACGATCCGTGGATGCGCCGGTTGGTGGCGAAATACAGCATGGCGCGGCGGCGTGCGCGGGTGATGCCGACATGGGCGAGGCGGCGTTCCTCCTCGAGCCCGGCGCGGCCCTGCTCGTCAAGAGCGCGCTGATGCGGAAACAGCCCTTCTTCCCAGCCGGGCAGGAAGACGTTGTTGAATTCGAGGCCTTTCGCCGAATGCAGCGTCATCAGGGAGACGGCATCCTCGTTGCCGTCGCCCTCGCGATCCATCACCAGCGAGATGTGTTCGAGAAAACCGTGCAGGTTCTCGAATTCCTCCATCGAGCGCACGAGTTCTTTCAGGTTTTCGAGGCGCCCCGCGGCGTCGGCCGAACGGTCCTTCTGCCACATCTCGGTGTAGCCGCTCTCGTCGAGCACGACTTCGGCCAGCTCGGTATGCGGGATCGCATCGCGCTGCGCCCGCCAGCGGTCGAAATTTGCCAGCACGTCGCGCAGGCTGCCGCGCGCCTTCGGCTTGAGTTCGTCGGTCTCGATGATCGCGCGGGCGGCTTCGGTCAGCGGAATGCGGCGCTTGCGTGCGATGTCGTGCAGGAGCTGCACGGTGGCGTCGCCGATGCCGCGTTTGGGTACGTTGACGATGCGCTCGAAGGCCAGATCATCGGCCGGCGAGTTGATGACGCGCAGATAAGCCAGCGCATCGCGGATTTCGGCGCGCTCATAGAAGCGCGGGCCGCCGATCACCCGGTAGGGCAGGCCGAGGGTGACGAAGCGGTCTTCGAATTCGCGCATCTGGAACGAGGCGCGCACCAGAATGGCAATCTCGTTGAGCTTCTGTCCGGAGCGCTGCAACTGCTCGATCTCTTCGCCGATGCTGCGCGCTTCCTCTTCCGAATCCCACGCGCCGGTGACCGTGACCTTTTCGCCGGCAATGTCCTCGGTGCGCAGCGTCTTGCCGAGCCGGCCTTCGTTGTAGGCGATGAGGTGCGAGGCGGCGGCGAGGATATGGCCGGTCGAGCGGTAGTTGCGCTCGAGGCGGATCACTTTGGCGCCGGGGAAATCGTGTTCGAAGCGCAGGATGTTGTCCACCTCCGCGCCGCGCCAGCCATAGATCGACTGATCGTCGTCGCCGACACAGCAGATGTTTCTGGGGGCGGCGTGAGGGACAGCCTTTCCCTCTCCCCTTGCGGGAGAGGGTGGCGAGCGTAGCGAGCCGGGTGAGGGGGCTTCCTCCAAGAGCGCGGCATTCAACCCTTCACCCGCTTCGCCGCTTTGCGGCTCAGCACCCTCTCCCGCAAGGGGAGAGGGAAGAGGGGCGCGGTTCGCACTCGACGGCGCCTGCGCCAGAAGGCGCAGCCACAGATACTGCGCAACGTTGGTGTCCTGATACTCGTCCACCAGGATGAATTTGAAACGGTTCTGATATTGCCGCAGCACGTCGGGATGCTCGCGGAACAGCCGGATGTTCTCCAGCAGCAGATCGCCAAAATCGGCAGCGTTGAGGATCTTCAGCCGCTCCTGATAGGCGGTATAGATTTTGCCGCCCTTGCCGTTGCCGAACACGGCGGCCTCGCCGGCCGGCACCTGCGCGGGCGTCAGGCCCCGGTTCTTCCAGCCGTCGATCAGCCCGGCCAGCATGCGGGCGGGCCAGCGTTTGTCGTCGATGCCCTCGGCCTGCAGAAGCTGTTTCAGCAGGCGGATCTGGTCATCGGTGTCGAGCACGGTGAAGTTGGCCTTCAACTGCACGAGCTCGGCGTGATAGCGCAGGATGCGCCCGCCGATGGAATGGAAGGTGCCGAGCCACGGCATGCCTTCCACCGCCTGCCCCAGCATTTCGCCGAGGCGGTGCTTCATCTCGCGCGCCGCTTTGTTGGTGAAGGTGACCGACAGGATCTCCGAGGGCCGGGCGCGGCCCTGGCTGAGGATGTGGGCGATGCGCGAGGTCAGCACCCGCGTCTTGCCGGTCCCTGCGCCTGCAAGCACCAGCACCGGCCCGTCCAGCGTCTCCACCGCGGCCCGCTGCTCCGGATTGAGCGTCGCGAGATATTGCGGGGCGGCGACAGCCCGGGCGCGCGCGGCGATTCCGCCCGCGGCAGGCTGATGCAGAGGAACGTCCAGAGGCGGCAATTTACGGGGCTCGGTCATGCGATTCGGTTTCATCCCCACGATGGCACCATGGGGTGGTGAAAGGGAGCCTTCATATCAGGATTGTGTTCCATATAGGGATTTGTGGACGCTTTCGACAGCCCGAAATCCGCGGGTCCGCAGGGAAGAGACCTGCATCCCTTCAGGGCCCGTTTGTTCCAGCTAAATCGCCGATTTTGTCGTGATTTAGCCAGTTTCAGTCCAGGAACTTCCTCCCTCGCTCCGGATTGGTTTTCCAGAGAGGCCGCTGCGGCGTCCTCGCAACGAAACATCGTGAGGAACCTGTCATGTTGAGCTGGGTTGTGACTTTCCTGATTATCGCGCTGGTCGCGGGCCTTCTGGGCTTTGGCGGCATCGCAGGCGCGTCGATCGAGATCGCCAAGATCGTCTTTTTCATCGCCGTGATCCTCTTCGTGGTCTCCGCGCTGGTCGGACTGTTTCGCGGTCGATCGAACGTATGACGTCTCTTGAATTGTGACCCGGCCGGCCAGCTTGACCGGCCGGGTTTCATAAGCCACGGTCCGTGACCTCCGATAACGAGCGAACGGCCGTGGCTTTTTCCAGTTCTTCTTCTCCGCAGGTTTCGCGGGCATCGTCCGAACGCGATGTTTCCAGCGCCATCGAAGCCCTGGCCGCGCGGTTCGGCAATCACCTGATCACGTCGCAGGCGGTGCGCGAGCAGCACGCCCACACCACCAGCTGGATCAAGCCGCAACCGCCGGATGCGGTGGTGATGGCGCAGTCCACCGCCGATATTCAGGATGCGGTGCGGATTTGCGCGCGGTATCGCGTGCCGTTGATTCCGTTCGGGACAGGCACCTCGCTCGAAGGTCAGGTCAACGCGCCCATGGGCGGCATCTCGATCGATTTGCGCGAGATGAACCGGATCCTCGCGGTGAATGCTGAGGATCTCGACTGCGTGATCGAGCCCGGCGTGACGCGCAAGGCGCTGAATGAGCATCTGCGCGATCAGGGCCTGTTCTTTCCGATCGATCCCGGGGCCGACGCCTCGCTTGGCGGTATGGCATCCACCCGTGCGTCGGGCACCAATGCGGTGCGTTATGGCACCATGCGCGACAATGTGCTGGCTTTGAAAGTCGTGCGCGGCGATGGCGAGATCATCACCACGGGCACGCGGGCGCGCAAATCCTCCGCCGGCTACGATCTGACGCACCTCTTTGTCGGTGCGGAAGGCACGCTCGGCATCATCTGCGAACTCACCATGCGCCTGCGCGGTATTCCGCAAAGCATCGCGGGCGGCTCGTGCTCGTTTGCGACCCTGCGCGGGGCGTGCGACGCTACCATTCTGGCGATCCAGACCGGCATTCCGCTGGCGCGGATCGAACTGCTGAACGTGTCGCAGGTCCGCGCCTGCAATGCCTATTCTAAACTGACGCTGCCGGAGACGCCGCTGCTGTTGCTCGAATTCCACGGCACCGAGGCGGATGTGGCCGAGCAGTCGCGGATGTTCGCGGACATTGCCAGGGAATGCGGCGGCGGCGACTTCGCCTGGGCCACGCGGCCCGAGGATCGGACCCGGCTGTGGCAGGCAAGGCACGACGCTTATTGGGCAGCGAGCGCTCTTCGCCCGGGTATCAAAGCCATGTCCACCGATGTGTGCGTGCCGATTTCGCGCCTCGCCGAATGTCTGGTTGCGACCGAGGAGGACATCGCGCGTTCCGGTCTTCTGGCGCCGATTGTCGGCCATGTCGGCGACGGCAATTTCCACTGCCTCATGCTGTGCGACACGGACAATCCGGCGGAGGTGGAGCAGTCGGAGGATTTCCTGCATCGCCTGGTCGAGCGCGCGCATGCGATGGGCGGCACCTGCACCGGCGAGCACGGGATCGGGCAGGGCAAGCAGAAATATCTGACACCCGAGCTTGGTCCCGAGGCGGTCGAAGCGATGCGGGCGTTGAAGACTGCGCTTGACCCTCAGGGTATCTTCAATCCCGGCAAGATTGTTCCCATATCGCTCTAGCAGCAGGACCTGTTGCTGTGGGACGCGAGCGCGATGTTCTGCACGCCACAAGGCGTTGTGACTTCGCCACACTTCTCACTATGATGGCAGCGCATGCGCGCCGGGGCCTGATTGCGCGCGGAATGTCCGGGGACAGGTTTTGCAAACGACGCTGCTTGGACTGGCGATTGCTTTCATCGTCGCGCTGATCGCGGCGCTGGTCGGTCCGTTCTTCATCGACTGGAATCAGTACAAGCCGCAGTTCGAGGCGGAGGCTTCGCGGATCATCGGCGCGCCGGTGCGTGTCTCGGGGGCGCTGGATGCGCGTCTGTTGCCGGCGCCGGTGCTGCGCTTGCGGTCGCTGTCGATCGGAGCAAAGGCCGATGCCAGCCGGATGAGCGCGGACAAGCTGGACGTCGAATTCAGCCTCGGTTCGCTGCTGCGCGGCGAATGGCGCGCAAGCGAACTCACGCTCGATGGCGTGGCGCTGGATATCGGACTCGACCGGCAGGGCCGGATCGACTGGCCTTCGGCGAAAAGCGGATTCAATTTCGGTGCGCTGACCGTTGACCGACTCAATCTGACTGGTCGCGTCGATCTGCACGATGCGGGCAGCGGTGCGCATGTCGATCTGGACGATCTGACCTTCAAGGGCGATGTACGCGGTCTCACCGCCAGCCTGCGCGGCGAGGGAACGGTGCGGATCGCCGGCGCCCTTACGCCGTTTCGGCTGGCGACCGGGCAGACTGCCGACGGCAAGGGGACGAGGCTGCGCCTCACGCTCGATCAGGGTGAGCGTAATCCCGGCGCTGACCTCGATGGCGTGCTGACGCTGGATGCGCGCAGTCCCGGTTTCGACGGCGCGGTGACGCTCGCAGGCCATGCCGGCCATCCATGGAAGCTCATTGCCAAAGGCAAGACGAATCCTGCGGGCGCCGTATTCGATCAGGTCGATCTGACCTATGGCGCAGATGACGTGGGTCTCAAGCTCACGGGCACGACCGAGGCGTTGTTTGGCGCCACGCCGCGCGCGCAGGTGAAACTGTCCGCGTCACAACTTGATGCTGACCGGCTGGAGGCAAGAAGCGATACGCAGGAAACCGTGCCACGGCTGATCCCGAAACTGCGCGTGCTGGTTGCCGCATTGCCTTCGGCTCCGCTGCCAACGCAGATCGGGATCGATGTCGAGCAAATCGTGCTCGGCGGCCGGCCGCTTCGCAATCTTGCCGCTCGGTTGCACAGCGATGCGCGCAATTGGACGGTGGACAGGATCGAATTGCAGGCGCCGGGTCATACGCAAGTGACGGCGAGCGGAGCGGTCGCGATATCGCAGAAGACTTCCCGTTTTTCCGGTCCGCTCGAGGTGAGATCGGGCGACATCATAGTTCTGGCAAACTGGCTCGCAGGGCGAAGCATGCCCACCGCTACCCGCGAATTGCCGCTTCAGCTTGGCGGCACGCTGACGGTCGCATCCGATCTGGTTGCCGTGGATACAGCGAAGGCCAAGCTTGGCAGCAATTCTCTTCAAGGTCGTGTTGCGTTGGCAGGATCGGCGTTGCAGGCCGATCTGACATCTTCCGCATTCAACGCCGATGAGGTGCGCGATCTGGCGCGTCTGCTGGTCGGGCCGCAAAATCTGCTGCCCTCGGAGGCGCAACTATCGCTGAATGTCACCGATGCCACTCTGGGCGGTGAAAATCTCGGGCCGGTCAACCTCCAGTTTGCGTACAGTCCGCAGGCAATATCGCTGGACCGGTTGGAGATCGGCGGCGCAGGCAAGCTTGCCGTCGGCGGTTATGGTCTGTTCGATCGTGTTGGCGCGCTGGGCACGCTCAGTCTGAACGCGACGGCACCGTCCTTCGAGCAATTCAAACGTTTCATTCCGCAGGAGGTGCCGGCAATCGTCGAGCGGCTGCGTGCGCTGAGCGTTCCACCCGGAGAAGCGAACGCCAGCCTGTCCGTCGAGATGAGCAAGTCGCAACAGCGCACGGGACAGGTGGATGCGCGCGCCACGCTTGCGATTGATGCGCCGCAGATCAAGGCAGAGGCGAGCGTCGCCACATCATCGGCCTTTCATGCCGAGACGGGTCTTGATCTCGGTGCGCTACCCAAGAGCCCCGTGACTCTCAAGACCAGGATCGATGCCGAGCAGGGCAGTGGATTGCTTGGATTGCTCGCGCTCGATCGCATGGTCGCTGGCCGTGGATCATTGCATCTTGAGGGCAATGCCAGCGGGACATGGCGCTCGCCCCTGAAGTTCGACGTCAAGCTCGTCGGTGATGACCTTGATGCCGATGTTCAGGGCACAGGCGATCCATGGGCGGAACAATCCACTGCGACAGCCGCCTTGAATGCGCGCCGTCTTGATATTGCGCCGCTGTTCGACCTCAGGTCGGCTTTCATCGTGGGATTGTCATCCCGCCTTGCGGTCGCAGGCGGCGTGCTGAACCTCAATGATCTCGATGCGACGGTTGGAGCGACACATGCGCGAGGCCATCTCAAGATTTTACGTGAGCCTGCGACAATCGAAGGCGCGCTGACAACGGATGCACTGGATCTCGGCGCGGTGGCCGGCGTAGCGCTCGGCTCCTCGGGGCGGGAGGCCAATGAGCCGCTGGGTCCGGGCTGGTTGCAAGGCTGGCGCGGAAATCTGACGTTTGATGCTACGCGTGCATCGTTGCCCGGCGGCATTGAGATCAAGAATCTCGCGGGCGTTCTGCGCGGTGACGGCTCGTCTCTGTCCGTCGATCAGTTCAAAGGCACTATCGGTGGGGGGATCGCGAACGCGCAGATCACGAGCAAGCGCGATGCCGCCAACACCTCACTGAATGCGCAACTGCAACTGACGGGCGCGGATGGCGCTGCCCTGAAATATCGCAACCTGGCGATGCCGGGCGGAAAGGCCTCGCTGCGGATGACGCTGGCGAGTGAAGGCCGCAGCGCCGCGGCCTTGTCCAATGCGTTGTCGGGCGGCGGCGTGCTGACGCTTGAGAGCGCGCAGATCAGCGGGCTCGATCCGGCCGCATTCGATGCTGCGGTTCAGGCCAGCGATGCCGGTCTTCTGATGGATGACACACGGCTTGCCGCGATTACCGGCCCCGCGCTGATGAAGAGCAGTTTCCCGGTGGCATCGGCGCAGATGTCTTTCGGAATTCGGGACGGACGCTTGCGGATCGATCCGACTACCGTGCAGACGGATCAGGCGCGCGTGGTGCTGTCGGGTGGTTATGACATTCCAGCCGATCAGGTCGATCTTCGCGCCAGCCTTGCATCGCTGACACTCGGAACGCCGACGGTTCGACCTGAGATTCAGCTTTTTCTGCACGGCACGCCCGATGGTTTGAACAGGCAAATTGATGTTGCCGCGCTGTCATCGTGGCTGGCCTTGCGTGCGGTCGATCGCGAAACCCGGCGGCTCGATCAACTCGAAGGCAGGAAGGACGCCACACCTCTGCTGGTCACGCCAAACGAGGCGCCCGTGGCTAAGCCATCACAGCAGAGCGATGCGCCACAGTCAGATGCTCCGTTGGCGCCGGAGCAGGTGCGGCTGCCGCCGCGCGATCCGCGCAAGCATATCGCGCCCAAACCAGACGTATCCCGGCCTGCCGCGCCCAAGCCGGTCGTGCCGCCCCGGGCTCCCAATGTTCAGGCGACAGGTAAGCAAGTCGCGCCGCTGCCGCCGCCCATCAATATTCGTCCCGCGCCCGGCGCCCTGCATTCGCAGAAGCCGCGCCAGCCCGCACCGGGCGCCGCATTCTGATTTTGCGGTTACGGAACGAGGCTCGGCGAGCTTTGCCGCTCGCCGATATAGAGCGGACGATTGGCACGTGTGCGGAAATGCTCCAGCACGAAAAGCCGGATCGCGGAGGAGAGATTGCTGGTCCGGCGCTTTTCGTCGATCGATGAGATTTGCATCGACAGCGTGATGCCCTGACGCGAAGCGATGTCCTTCAGACTGGTCCAGAAAGCGTCTTCCAGACTGACGCTGGTCTTGTGACCGTCGATCACCACCGATCGCTTCACTACCGCGAACTCCTTGGTCACGTCGTGATGAGTTTCGGTCGAGCGCAGGGTATCGCTGAACATAGTCGGCTCCTTCACCATTTCGGCGCGCAAGACGACGGGTGGCAAGCGCAGGCGCGCCGCAACGTTGCCAGACGGCAGTTCAAAGGCATGTGAGTATGGACGGCGGAGTCGAACGATCGCCGAGCCGCAAGAATATCCTGCGCGCCAGGTCGATGTCGGTCCGCATCAACGCGAACACTAGCGAAGCAGGTACATAATAGCCGAACGCCGTCGTTGCCGGTATTCGGTCAACAACCTAAGTAGACGTCACGATGATGCGGAGCGCCTGCGCGATTTCACGGATCGACAGACGGACTCGCCTGATCCGCGTGATGAGGATTTTGCGCGCCGTCCAGCTTCGGCTGATCCGCTGCGCGCGACCGGAAGTAGTCAAGCACGAACAGACGAATCGCAGAAGACAGATTGCCCTGCTGCCGCCCGCCGTCGATTTCGCCGACGAGCTCCGACAATGTCATGTCGCGCGCTGATGAGATTTCCTTCATCCCGCTCCAGAACGCTTCTTCAAGGCTGACACTGGTCTTGTGACCTGCGACGACAATGGATCGTTTGACGACAGGTGACTTCATGATTTCTTCCCGTCATCAAGAAAATGCTGATCAAGGAAATGTTCGACGCGACGGGCATTGTGCTCGTCGACGTTCTTCTCGGCCCTAGTGCGGCCAAACCGGACGCGATTGACTTCGGCCGCCACGGCAGCCTTGTTTCGCTCGGCACGTTTTTTGAATTTTTTCAGGTTGATCAGGTCTGCCATTACGCTCCCCTGATCTTCGACAAGGCAACCAAGACCGGCATCTTTGGCGCGTCTTCTCTACGAAATTAAAATAGGAACGACGTTCCTGTGTATGGAAATGTTCACTTAGTCTTATATGTAACATATCACACCGAAACGGTGTTTACGCAACACTCTCGATCTTATCGATGCGTTTGAGCCGACACATTCAAATGTATTTGGCTCGTTCATCTTCGACTGCGCAAAACAGAACGGAATGCGCGAAACAGAGAATTTTTTGCTATCCCGGCTGAATCATCTTGGCAGGCTGAACGAGTGCATCGAACTCATCGCCGGTAACATAGCCCAGTCGGACAGCTTCTTCTCGGAGTGTTGTTCCATTGTGGTGTGCGGTTTTTGCAACTTTCGCCGCGTTATCGTAGCCGATCTTCGGCGCCAGCGCTGTTACCAGCATCAGCGAACGCTGCATCAACTCATTGATACGCTTCTCATCAGCGCGGATTCCCGTGATGCAATGTTCCGTGAACGAACGCGCCGCATCCGACAGCAAGCGGATCGACTGTAACATACAGTATGCCAATACCGGCTTGTACACGTTCAATTCGAAATGACCCTGACTGCCGGCGACGCTCACGGTGGTGTGGTTGCCGAATACCTGACAGCACACCATGGTCATCGCTTCGCACTGGGTCGGATTGACCTTGCCCGGCATGATCGACGAGCCGGGCTCGTTCTCCGGCAGAATCAATTCGCCGAGTCCCGAGCGGGGACCGGAGCCCAGCAGGCGAATGTCGTTGGCGATCTTGAACAGTCCCGTCGCCGCGGCGTTGATCGCGCCGTGCGCAAACACATACGCATCGTTGGATGCCAGGGCTTCGAATTTATTGGGCGCCGTGACAAATGGTAGACCGGTGATCGCGGCGACGTGTTTGGCAAACAACGCGGCGAATTCCGGCTTGGCATTGAGTCCGGTCCCGACGGCAGTGCCGCCTTGCGCGAGAGGATAAAGATCGTTCAGCGTCACGCGCAGTCGCGCGATCGCGCTTTCGACCTGCGCGGCATAGCCGGAGAATTCCTGCCCGAGCGTGAGAGGCGTCGCGTCCTGAGTGTGAGTGCGGCCGATCTTGACGATGGAGGCGAACGCCTTCTCCTTGTCGCGCAGCGCACCGAGAAGTTCTTCCAGCGCCGGGATCAGGTCATGCGTGATGCGCTCCGCCGCCGCGATATGCATCGCTGTCGGGAAGGAATCGTTCGACGACTGACTCATGTTGACGTGGTCGTTCGGATGCACCGGCTTCTTGGCGCCGCGCGCGCCACCCAGCGCCTCGTTGGCGCGGTTGGCAATGACCTCATTCAGGTTCATGTTGGTCTGCGTGCCCGATCCAGTCTGCCAGACCACCAGCGGAAAATGATCGTCGAGCTTGCCGTCGAGAATGTCGCGCGCGGCCTGGATGATGGCGTCAGCAAGCCGCCGGTCGAGCAGACCAAGTTCGACATTGGTCTGTGCAGCCGCAAGCTTGACGATGCCAAGCGCGCGGATCAGCGGCAGCGGCATGCGCTCCGTGCCGATCTTGAAATTCTGTCGCGAGCGTTCGGTCTGCGCGCCCCAATAGCGATCGTTCTCGACCTCGATGGGGCCGAACGTGTCGGTCTCGGTGCGGGTGGATTTGCTGGCGTCGCCCATGATGCCTCCTGTCACGCAGAGCGCGATTGAACTACATCCGGTCCGGCGCAGAAGCGGCAGTCACCCTGCGCTTCTGATGGAGTTTTGGTGGCCGGTTTATTTCTTTCGGAAGCGGTCCAGCCGGACGACTTCCGCGCCGCCGCCCGAATGCGGCGGCTCGTCGGGGCCGTCCTGCGTGTCGGTGGTCGCGGCAGGCGTGTCCGGGCTCGCTGCGGCGGCCTCGGATGTGGCCGCAGGTTCGGCAGCGGCGCTGTCGCTGGTTTCAAACTGCAGTCCGAACTGCACCGATGGATCGAAGAAGCGCGTGATCGCGCTGAACGGCACCACGAGACGTTCGGGAATTCCGCTGAAGGAGAGGCCGACCTCGAAGTGATCCTCGGCCACCACCAGATCCCAGAACTGGTGCTGCAGGATGATCGTCATTTCCTTCGGATATTGCGACAACAGGCGCGGCGAGATTTTGACGCCGTCGGCGGTCGACAGAAACGTGATGTAGAAATGATGCTCGCCGGGCAGGCCGTGTGCGGCGGCATCGGTCAGGACCTGCCGCAACACTCCTCGCAAGGCGTCGCGCGTGAGGACGTCGTAGCGGATCAGGTCGGTTGCCATCGTTCGATTCCGTTATTGGCCAATCCGCCCGGCATCGGACGATTCGCTCATCTGTATCCATGCTAGCCTGCTGCGATCCCGAGGTCAGTAATCTTGACGCGGTGCGGCAGGGTTTTTCAAAGACCGGATCCGGTTCTTGAAGAGCTGCCGAACAGGCGTCAAGCGCATCCCGACGAGATTTGAAAGCGACTAGTTTTTAAAGCGCCTAAAGAGACAGCGACTGAAGAGATGAAGTGGAGGCTTCTGTTGCCAGGTGCCTCCGAACCCCGCCTAGCGGGGCTTATTCCGCTAGGACTTTAAGTCGGTATTTCAAACTGCGTTACGCAGCCTGAGCAACCGGAGCATAGTTGTCGTTTGCAACTATTGTAGAGCCCGATAACGGCGGAACAATACCGGGAAAAAGCGAGTCCTTTACGCCCTCGTCGATCCTGTTTCGCCCCCGCCGAAGCCTGCCCGTGGATTGCAGGTGCGGGCTTTGGTGGAGGCGCCGGGTGCTGCCCCCGGGTCCGAATGGTTTATTACGACGGCCATTTATTTCCATAGCCGGCGAACCGGCTCTCTCAATATAGGCGGCAACCGGGCAGGAAAAAAGAGGCGTGGCCGCTATTGTGTGCGCCAGGCCGGGCCGCCCGTCCGATGGATGTGGATGACGGCAAAATGAATTGTGTGCCGGACGGGTCCACACTCTAAATCGGCGCCATGAGCGCGCCGCCAGATTCGTTCCCGCCCAGTTCCCGCTCCCATAGTACCCCGGCGGCACCGCCGGGCCTACTCACGCTGTTTGTCTCATTCGCCAAGATGTCGCTGGCCGGTTTCGGCGGCGTGCTGGTTTGGGCCCGCCGCGCCATTGTCGATCAACATCGCTGGATGACGCCCGATCAGTTCAACGAGACCTTTGCGCTGTGCCATTTCCTGCCGGGTCCCAACATCGTCAATCTTGCGGTGGTGTTCGGGGCGCGGTTTCGCGGCATCGCGGGCAGCATCGCCGCGCTCACCGGCCTGCTGGGACCGCCGGTGTTGCTCGTCACCTTGCTCGCGGTTTTGTATTCGACTTATGGCGCAATCCCCGCGCTGCAACGCACACTGAACGGCGTGTCGTGCGCGGCCGTCGGACTGTTCATCGGCGTGACCGTGCGGATGATGATGCCGTTGTTGAAGCGTCGCGATCCGGTCGCGCTGCTCCTGATGGCGGCGGTGTTCGTTGCGATCGGGCTGGTGCGCTGGCCCCTGCCGCCGGTGCTGCTGGCTGCGGTGCCGTTCGGCATCGCCGTCACTTATATATCACGGCGGCGAAACGCGGCATGAACAATCCCATCGACACGCTGGTTGGTCTTGCCGTCGCATTCGGCTTGATGTCGCTTCTCGCGGTCGGCGGCGCCAACTCCACCATTCCCGAAATGCATCGCATCGCGGTCGAGGTCCATCACTGGATGAACGATGCGCAATTCGCCGACATGTTTGCGATTGCGCAATTGTCGCCCGGGCCGAATGTGCTGATTGTCACGCTGATCGGCTATCATGTCGCAGGCCTTGCCGGCGCCGTGGTGGCGACGCTGGCGATGTGCGGGCCATCGGCGATGTTCGCTTACTTTGTAGGCAATATGTTCGAGCGGGCCAGCCATTCGCCATGGCCGGCGTTGCTGCAGGCGGCGCTTGTTCCTGTGGCCATCGGGCTGATGTGCGCGAGCGCGTACATTCTGGTGCTAACCGTCGATCAGACGTGGATCGGCATGGCGATCACGGCCGCTGCGGCAGTGGTCGCTATATGGACTAATTTGAATCCGCTTTGGGCTCTTGCTATTGGAGGATGTCTGGGGTTTGCTGGCCTCGTCTCATAAAAACATCAATCAAGAGACCGGCACGGGTCACCCTGTGCGACAAATAACAACGGGCAAAAAGCCCTTCGACAACAACGGGCAAAAAGCCCATCCGAGGCTGGGAGAACGTCAATGAGTGAAGCGCCGGGCAGCGCCACCGATCCAACTGTATCTTCAAGTCGCATCAAAGGTCCGCAGGATTTCTGGGGCGGCATCGTCCTGATGGGTGTTGCATTGTTCGCGCTGTGGGCGTCGAGCACTCTGCCGGGGATGCGCGGGTTCTCATTCGGTCCCGGCACCGCGCCGCGCATGTTCGCGGTGCTGCTGCTGGTGATGGGCGCGGGCATCGCGCTCACCGGTTTGTTCGTGAAGGGCGAGCCGCTGCAGCGCTACGGAGTTCGGGGGCTGTTCTTCGTCACCGTCGCCATCCTGTCGTTTGCCGTCACCATCCGGCCGCTCGGTCTGGTGGTCTCGGCGATGTTGAGCTTCATGATCGCTGCGTATGGCACGCCTGAGATGAAGTGGAAGGAGACCCTTATCGTCGGGGGACTGCTGACGCTCGGTTGCAGTCTGCTGTTCCCCTATGCGCTCGGGCTGCCGCTCGATCTGTATCCCAGCATCCTGCGGTGAGGCTCCGATGTCTGACGTTATCGCAAACCTCGCGCTGGGATTCGGCGTCGCGTTTTCCGCAACCAATCTTCTGCTCTGCCTGACCGGCGCGCTGGTCGGCACGCTGGTCGGCGTGCTGCCCGGCGTCGGCACTATCGCCACGGTGGCGATGCTGCTGCCGATCACCTTCGGATTGCCGCCGGTCGGCGCGCTGATCATGCTCGCCGGCATTTATTATGGCGCGCAATATGGCGGATCGACCACCTCGATCCTGGTCAACATTCCGGGCGAAGCGGGATCGGTCGTCACCGCGCTGGACGGCTTCCAGATGGCCAAGAAGGGCAGGGCCGGTCCGGCGCTCGCCATCGCCGCCATCGGCTCGTTCTTCGCCGGCTGCGTCGCCACCTTCCTGATCGCGCTGCTCGGTGCGCCGCTCACCAAGCTGGCGCTGGCCTTCGGGCCCGCCGAATATTTCTCGCTGATGGTGCTCGGCCTCGTGTTTGCCGTGGTCCTTGCCAAGGGATCGCTGCTCAAGGCGCTCGCCATGATCGTGTTCGGCGTCCTGCTGTCGATGGTCGGTTCGGACATCGAGACCGGCGCCTCGCGCATGGCGTTCGATATTCCCGAGCTTGCTGACGGCCTTGGCTTCGCCACCGTGGCGATGGGCGTGTTCGGTTTCGCCGAGATCATCCGCAACCTCGACCATGGCGCGTCGATGGATCGCGAACTGGTGCAGCAGAAGATCTCCGGGTTGATGCCGACCAAGAAGGACATCAAGGAATCGGCCCCGGCGATCCTGCGCGGCACCGTGCTCGGTTCGATCCTCGGCATTCTGCCGGGCGGCGGCGCGGTGATCGCCTCGTTCGCGGCCTATACGTTCGAGAAGAAAATCTCGAAAACGCCGCAGATGTTCGGCCGCGGCTCGATCGTCGGCGTCGCGGCGCCGGAGAGCGCCAACAACGCGGCGGCGCAGACCTCATTCATTCCGCTGCTCACGCTCGGCATTCCGCCGAACGCGGTGATGGCGCTGATGGTCGGCGCGATGACCATTCACGGCATCGTCCCCGGTCCGCAGGTGATGCAAAAGCAGCCCGAACTGGTCTGGGGCATGATCGCCTCGATGTGGATCGGCAACCTGATGCTGCTGATCATCAACCTGCCGCTGGTCGGAATCTGGGTGCGGCTGCTGCGTGTGCCGTATCGGCTGCTGTTCCCCTCGATCGTGATCTTCTGCGCGATCGGCATCTATTCGGTGAACAACGCGCCGACCGATGTGGTGCTGGCCGGCGTGTTCGGGCTGATCGGCTATTGGCTGGTGAAGCACGATTTCGAGCCGGCGCCGCTTCTGCTCGGCATGGTGCTCGGTCCGCTGATGGAGGAGAACCTGCGCCGTGCGCTGCTGATCTCGCGCGGCGACTGGTCGGTGTTCGTCACGCGGCCGCTGTCGGCAGTGCTGATGGGCATTGCCGTCGCGCTGCTGGTGCTGGCGCTGCTGCCGGCCCTGCGCAAGAAGCGCGACGAGGTGTTCGTTGAATCCGAGAACTAGGGATGCGGCGTAGCGTCGCGGCTGCGAGGCCGCGGGCTCAGACTGTCGTTCTATGGACTCGCGTCACGGGATGATGTTGCTTGTTCCGTGGCCACAAAAAACGGCGCCGGAAATAGCCGGCGTCAATAAGGGCTCTGGGAGGATGAATACCATGAAACTATTGAAACGCTTGCTCGCGACCTGCGGGCTTTCAGTCCTTGCTGCCGCCGGCGCCATGGTGGGGCCGACGCAGGCGCAGGATTATCCGACCCGCAATATCACGATGATCGTGCCGTTCGCGGCGGGTGGTCCAACCGACGTCATCGCGCGCATCATCACCTCGCATATGCAGCAGACGCTGGGCCAGACCTTCATCATTGAAAACGTGGTCGGCGCTGGCGGTACCACGGGTTCGACGCGCGCCATGCGCGCCTCGCCGGACGGCTACACCGTGGTGATGGGCCATATGGGCACGCACGCCGCGTCCGTCGCGCTCTATCCGAATTTGGCCTACAAGCCCGATGTCGATTTCGCGCCGGTCGGCCTCGTGGCCGGTACGCCGATCATTATCCTGGCGCGCAAGGACTTCCCGCCGAAGGACCTCAAGGAATTCGTCACCTATATCAAGGCGAACAACGACAAGCTCAACGTCGCGCATGCCGGCGTCGGCTCGGTCGCGCATTCGTCGTTCTCGCTGCTGAGCTCGGTGCTCGACATCAAGCCGACCGGCGTTCCGTTCAACGGCACCGGTCCGGCGATGAACGCGCTGGTGGGCGGCCAGGTCGATTACATGTGCGACCAGATCGTCAACGCCGTGCCGCAGGTGAAGGCGGGCACCGTCAAGGCCTATGCCGTCGCAACGCCTGAGCGTAACCCGTCGCTGCCGGACGTGCCGACCACCACGGAAGCCGGTCTGCCGGCCTTCCAGGTGCAGGCCTGGAACGCGATTTTCGCGCCGAAGGATACGCCTGCTCCGATCGTCGCCAAGCTTAATGCGGCGCTGGTCAAGGCCCTCGACGATGAAGGCGTGCGCAAGCGTTTGCTCGAGCTTGGCAGCGTGATTCCGAAGCCGGCCGAGCGTACGCCCGAGGCGCTGACCGCTCTCGTCAAGAGCGAGATCGCGCGCTGGACCCCGGTCCTGAAGGCGTCGGCGAAGAACTGATTCACCGGAACACGGTGATAACGGGGGCGGGATGCAAATCCCGCCCTTGTTGTTTTGGGCTGCCGGAGCCATTTTCCGCCCAGTGGACGGACCCGCGGCCCATGAGTCGCCCGGGGCAACTTGGCAAGCCGATGCATCAGTACCGGGACCTGTTGGAGCGCATTCTCAGCGACGGTGTCGAAAAGCACGACCGTACCGGCACCGGCACGCTGTCCGTATTCGGCCATCAGATGCGCTTCAACCTCGCAGCCGGTTTTCCGATGCTCACCACCAAGCGGTTGCCGCTCAAGGCCATCGTCCATGAGCTGCTGTGGTTTCTCGCCGGTGACACCAACATCAAATATCTGAAAGACAACAACGTCACGATCTGGGACGAGTGGGCCGACGCCAATGGCGATCTCGGCCCGGTCTATGGCGCGCAATGGCGTTCGTGGCGCGCACCGGACGGGCGGAGCATCGACCAGATCGCCCAACTGGTGCGGATGATCCGCACCAACCCGGATTCGCGGCGTCTGATCGTCAGCGCGTGGAATCCGGCGGATGTCGATCACATGGCACTGCCGCCCTGTCACTGCCTGTTCCAGTTCTATGTCGCGAACGGCAAGCTCTCGTGCCAGCTCTACCAGCGCTCGGCCGATGTGTTTCTCGGCGTGCCGTTCAACATCGCGTCCTACGCGCTTCTGACCATGATGATCGCGCAGGTGACGGACCTGCAGCCCGGCGAGTTCGTGCATACGCTCGGCGACGCCCATCTTTATTCCAACCATCTCGATCAGGCGCGTCTGCAATTGACCCGGCTGCCGCGTCCGCTGCCGACCATGCGGCTCAATCCGAAGGTGAAGGATATCTTCGGCTTTCGCTTCGAGGATTTCACGCTCGAGAATTACGATCCGCACCCGCACATCAAGGCCGAGGTCGCGGTGTGAGCGCATCGCGCGAATCCGATCCTGAGATCGTCTTTGTGGTCGCTGTGGCGGAGAACCATGCGATCGGCCGCGACAATGCGATGCCCTGGCATCTGGGCTCCGACCTGAAGCGCTTCAAGGCGATGACGCTGAACAGGCCGGTGGTGATGGGCCGCAAGACCTTTCTGTCGATCGGTCGTCCGCTGCCCGGTCGCACCAACATCGTCATCACCCGCGATGCGGATTTTCGCGCCGCCGGCATCGTGGTGGCGCGCTCGCTGGAGGCGGCCCATGACATTGCTGTGGGTGATGCGCTGCGACGATCTGTCACTGAAATCATGGTGATCGGCGGTGCCGACATTTTTGCGCAATGGCTGCCGCGTGCCGATCGGCTCGAAATCACCGAGGTGCACGACCGGCCCGAGGCCGACACGTTTTTCGCAGCAGTTGATCCGGATCGGTGGACCGAGACGGCGCGTGTCCGTCATGATCGCGCCGACCGTGACACGGCCGATTTCTCCTATGTGACATATCGGCGCCGGATGCCGCGTTAACCGCGTCGGGCGATGTTTGCATTGACAAATTCCCCTCGCGGCTTAGCTGCTTAGGGTCCTGCAACGCGCGTTGTAAGGACGGGGGCTGTCCCATATAAAGCCGTGCGGAACTCGCGAGGCCATCGCACCCCGCGCGAAGGAGACTATAGATGCCGTGGAAGAATCAGGGCGGTAGCCCATGGGGTCCGGGTCCGAAGGGCCCCTGGGGTTCGGGGCCGCAATCGTCCGGTCCCAATCCGTCCGATCTGGAGGATTTGCTGCGCCGTGGTCAGGACAAGCTGCAGCAACTGCTTCCCGGCGGGCACTTCAGCGGCATGGGCATCGCGCTGGCGCTGGTCGCGGCACTGGCGATCTGGGGCCTGTCCGGTTTCTTCCGCGTGCAGTCCGAAGAGCTCGGCGTGGTGCTGCGCTTCGGTAAGCACGTGCGCACCGTGCAGCCCGGCCTGAACTATCATCTGCCGTATCCGATCGAGACCGTGATGCTGCCGAAGGCGCTGCGCGTCTCGACGCTGAACATCGGCATGACTCTAATGGACGATCCGGCGCGCCGCGGCCGCACCATGCGTGACGTGCCGGAAGAGAGCCTGATGCTGACCGGCGACGAGAACATCGTCGATGTCGATTTCACCGTGCTCTGGCGCATCAAGCCCGACGGCGTCGGCGACTTCCTGTTCAACATCCAGAATCCGGAAGGCACCGTGAAGGCGGTGGCCGAAAGCGCGATGCGCGAGGTGATTGGCCGCTCCAACATCCAGCCGATCCTGACGGGCGCGCGCAACACCACCGAAGCCGCCGTGCACGAGCTGATGCAGAAGACGCTCGACAGCTATGGCGCCGGCATCCTGATCCAGCAGGTGCAGATGCAGAAGGTCGACCCGCCGCAGCAGGTGATCGATTCCTTCCGTGACGTTCAGGCAGCGCGCGCCGACCTCGAGCGTCTGCAGAACGAAGCGCAGACCTACGCCAACCGCGTGGTGCCTGACGCCAAGGGCCGCGCCGCACAGATCCTGCAGGGCGCGGAAGGCTACAAGGAGCAGGCCGTGGCCGAGGCCAAGGGCCAGACCGCGCGCTTCCTGAAGGTCTATGACGAATACAAGAAGGCGCCGGACGTCACCCGCGAGCGCATCTATCTGGAGACGATGGAGCGGGTGCTCGGCAATGCCGACAAGCTGGTGCTCGATCAGGGCGCGTCGTCGTCCTCGCCGGGTGTGGTGCCGTATTTGCCTTTGAATGAACTTGGTCGTCGCACGCCGCCTGCGACTCAACAACAGGGCGGAGCAAGCCGATGAAATCCGGAATCTCAGGCATTGTCGCGCTGGTCGTCGTGCTGCTCGCGATCGTGATCGGCTACAGCTCGCTCTTTACCGTTCGGCAGACCGAGCAGGCGCTCGTTGTCCGCCTCGGCGAGCCGATCCGCGTCGTCATCGAACCCGGCCTCAACTTCAAGGTGCCGTTCATCGACACCGTGATCAGCATCGACAAGCGGATTCTCGACCTCGAAAATCCGTCGCAGGAAGTGATTGCGTCGGACCAGAAGCGGCTCGTGGTGGATGCCTTCGCGCGCTACCGCATCAAGAACGCGCTGCGCTTCTATCAGAGCGTCGGCACCATCCCCGCCGCCAACATCCAGTTGACCGCGCTGCTCAACGCGGCGATGCGCCGCGTGCTCGGCGAGGCCACCTTCATCGAGGTGGTGCGCGACCAGCGTGAGGTCCTGATGGGCCGCATTCGCGAACAGCTCGACAAGCAGGCCGATGGCTACGGCATCGCCGTAGTGGACGTTCGCATCCGCCGTGCCGATCTGCCGGACCAGAACAGCCAGGCGGTGTATCAGCGCATGCAGACCGAACGCCAGCGCGAGGCAGCCGAGTTCCGCGCCCAGGGCGGCCAGAAGGCGCAGGAAATCCGTTCCAAGGCGGATCGTGAGGCGACCGTCATCATCGCCGAGGCGAACTCGCAGGCCGAGCAGATCCGCGGCGAGGGCGACGGCGAGCGTAACCGGATCTTTGCCGAGAGCTACTCGAAGGACCCGCAGTTCTTCGCGTTCTATCGCGCGATGGGTGCTTACGAGGCCAGCCTGAAGAGCAACGACACCCGCTTCCTGCTGCGCCCGGATTCGGAGTTCTTCCGCTTCTTTGCCAACCCGGCTGGAAAGCCGGCTGCGGCTCCGCAGCGTTAATCCGAAGTCTCCCGAACGTCTCGGAAGGGCAAGCACATGGCAATCCGGGATTTTCTGGTCGGGATCGGAATGGTGTTCGTGATCGAGGGGCTGCTGTTCGCGGCGTTCCCCAGCATGATGCGGAACGCCATGAAAAACGTGCTGGAGTCCCCTGAAACGCTGCTGCGGACCCTCGGACTGGCGATGGCGGTTCTCGGCCTGATCCTGGTCGGGGCGATCCGATACGGAAGCTAGGGGCGCTTCGGGCACCTTGGTGATGCCGCAATCGTGCGGTGGCTGGGCGGCGGGAATGCTTGCGCCCGGACAGTCTTCCGGCGCAGTCTGCGTCTCAAACCGTCAGCTCTTTCAGGAGACTTTTTCGTGATGTCCGACGCGATTTCGCAACTGAGCCGAAGCATGCGTTCCGCCGCGCTGGTCGCCGGACTGATGCTCGGAACTACGGGCCTTCTGGCGCCGGCGCCTGCCCAGGCGCGCGGCCCCGACGGCATCGCCGATGTGGCGGAAAAGGTGATCGACGCGGTGGTCAACATCTCGACCTCGCAGACGGTCGAGGGCCGCAATGGCGAGCAGAAAAGCGAGGGGCGTGGCAGCAATCGCGAGGCCCGGCCGCAACTGCCGCCGGATTCTCCGTTCAACGAGTTCTTCGACGAGTTCTTCAAGAACCGCCGGGGGGGCGAGCAGAAGCAGCCGCGCAAGGTGAACTCGCTCGGCTCCGGTTTCATCATCGATGCCTCGGGCATTGTCGTGACCAACAATCACGTCATCTCCGACGCCGACGAGATCAACGTGATCCTCAATGACGGCAGCAAGATCCGCGCCGAACTGATCGGCAAGGACAAGCGCACCGATCTGGCCGTGCTGAAGTTCACGCCGCCGGAGAAGAAACTGACCGCGGTGAAGTTCGGCGATTCCGACAAGCTGCGGCTCGGCGAATGGGTGATCGCGATCGGCAATCCGTTCAGCCTCGGCGGCACGGTAACGGCCGGCATCGTCTCGGCGCGCAACCGCGACATCAATTCGGGCCCGTACGATAACTACATCCAGACCGATGCTGCGATCAATCGCGGCAACTCGGGCGGACCGCTGTTCAATCTCGACGGCGAGGTCGTCGGCGTGAACACCGCGATCATCTCGCCCTCGGGCGGCTCGATCGGCATCGGCTTTGCCGTGCCCTCGAAGACGGTCACGGCGGTGGTCGATCAGCTCCGTCAGTACAAGGAAGTGCGCCGCGGCTGGCTCGGCGTTCGCATCCAGCAGGTCACTGACGAGATCGCCGAGAGCCTCAGCATCAAGCCGGCGCGCGGCGCGCTGATCGCCGGCGTTGACGACAAGGGTCCGGCCAAGCCCGCCGGCATCGAGCCGGGTGACGTCATCGTCACCTTCGACGGCAAGCCGATCAAGGAAATGAAGGACCTGCCGCGCGCGGTGGCCGATACGGCCGTGGGCAAGGCCGTCGATGTTGTGATCGTGCGCAAGGGCAAGGAAGAGACGCGGAAGGTGACGCTCGGCCGTCTCGACGATGGCGAGAAGCCGGTCGAAGCCTCGGTGAAATCGTCGACTCCTGAGAACAGCGACAAGCTGGTGACGCAGAAGGCGCTCGGCCTCGATCTTGCCGCGCTGACCAAGGACCTGCGCACCCGCTTCAAGATCAAGGACAAGGTCAAGGGCGTCGTGATCGTCAGCGTTGACGGCAATTCCGACGCGGCCGAGAAGCGGCTCAGCGCCGGCGATGTCATCGTCGAGGTTGCGCAGGAGAGCGTCGCCAATGCCGCCGACGTCAAGAACCGCGTCGATCAACTCAAGAAGGACGGCAAGAAGTCGATCCTGCTGCTGGTCTCGAACGGCGCGGGTGAATTGCGGTTCGTCGCGCTCGGCGTGAACTGACCCTTTCACACGATTTAATTTGTGATGGCCGGACCTGTTCCGGCCATCGTTGTTTGTGTGCCGGGAAATTCAGGCCAGCAGCTCTTTCACCAGATCGGCCGGACGGCACAGCCGCACGCCCCTGGCGGTGACGACCAGCGGCCGCTCGATCAGGATCGGATGAGCCGCCATGGCGTCGAGCAGGGCGTCGTCGCTTGTCGCCGGATCGTCGAGCTTCAGGTCACGGTAGAGGCTTTCCTTGGCGCGGATGGCATCGCGCGGCTTCAAGCCTGCGCGCCGCAGCAGGCCGGTCAGCTCGGCACGGGTCGGTGGATCTTTCAGATACTCGATGATGTGCGGCTCAGTCCCGGCTTCGCGGATCAGTTCCAGCGTGGTGCGCGAGGTGCCGCAACGGGGGTTGTGATAGATCGTGACGTCGGTCATCGGGCCTTCCAGAAAATCAGGCGCTGACGAATTCGCGGCGCGTGTATCCTTGCGCGAACAGCAAGGCGGTGAGGTCGCCATGATCGATCCGCGCCATTGCGGCGGCAGCGACCGCCGGCTTGGCATGATAGGCGACACCGAGGCCGGCCTGTTCGATCATGCCGAGATCGTTGGCACCGTCGCCCACCACCAGCGTGTCGATGGTGTCGAAATCGAAGGACTCGCGCAGGTCGACCAGCGTTGCGAGCTTGGCGCTCCGCCCGAGGATCGGCTCGCCGACACGGCCGGTGAACTTGCCGTCCTCGACCAGCAATTCGTTGCCGCGGTTTTCCTCGAACCCGATCATTGCGGCGACGCGGCTGGTGAACAGCGTGAAGCCGCCGGAGACAAGACAGGTATAGGCGCCGTTCGCGCGCATGGTCCGCACCAGCATCTCGCCGCCGGGCGTGAGGGTGATGTGCTTGGCGAGCACGTCATCGACGATGCCGACGGGCAGGTCCTTGAGCAGGGCGACGCGCTCGCGCAGCGCCGGCTCGAA
The DNA here is from genome assembly GCA_964384815.1 of uncultured Afipia sp. Lineage (GTDB taxonomy): Bacteria > Pseudomonadota > Alphaproteobacteria > Rhizobiales > Xanthobacteraceae > Afipia. The sequence continues at coordinate 316,120 of CAYLLZ010000002.1, forward strand.
TTCGATCTCGCCGCGCATCGCCCGTTCGGTGATCGCGGCGACATGCGCCTTCAGCCCGGCATAGTCGGCGAGTTCGTCGATGCATTCCTGCCCGATCATGGTGGAATCCATGTCGGCGAGGAACAGCTTCTTGCGGCGGGCGAGCTGCGGCTGCACCACCACGTCGATCGGCAGGGTCTGCAAGGCGCGCCGCAGCCGGTCGGCGAGGATGCGGGGATGTTCGTCGCTGGTGAATGTGATATCGGCGGCGATGCCCTCGTCGAGCCACGTCGCCGCCGAGGGCGAAGGCAGCACCGCCTGCGCGGCATCGATGACGGTGCTGTTCAGCGATGGCAGCGCGGGGTTGCAGATCAGCGTGGCGACCAGAGACATGAGCGGGGATGTGAGCCAGGGCCAGGACAATGCGAAGGCTGTGCTTATCGCAGGGCCGACCGCCAGCGGCAAGTCGGCGCTGGCCCTCGCCTTGGCCGAGGCGACCGGCGGCGTGGTCATCAATACCGACTCGATGCAGGTCTATCGTGATTTGCGCATCATCACCGCGCGGCCGACGCCGCAGGAGGAGCAGCGCGCGCCGCACCGTCTTTACGGCACGATCGATGCCGCGGTGAATTTCTCCGCCGGCGCCTGGGTCGCGGTGGCGGCCACGGAACTGGCGCAGGCGCGGGCTGCCGGCCGGCTGCCGATCTTCATCGGTGGCTCGGGGCTGTACTTCAAGGCCCTGACGCGGGGGTTGTCGAACGTGCCGCCGGTGCCTGCCGAAATCCGCGAGGCGGTCCGCGCCCGCATGGAGCGCGACGGGGTCGAAGCGCTGCATGCGGAGCTTGCCCGGCGCGATCCGGAGGCCGGCCAGCGCCTTAAACCGCGCGACCGTACCCGCATCGCCCGCGCGCTCGAGGTCGTGGAGGCGACCGGGCGGACGCTGGCCGACTGGCACGGCGAGGGCCTGCCGCCGCTGTTGTCAGCTGACAACTTAGTGGCGGTGTTTCTCGCGCCCAATCGCGAGGAACTCTATGCGCGGATCGACCGGCGCTTCACCGACATGCTCACGGGCGGCGCGCTGGAGGAGGTGGAGGCGTTGGCAGCCCGCGGGCTCGATCCGCTGCTGCCGGCGATGAAGGCCCATGGCGTGCCGGCGCTGATCCGCCATCTGCGTGGCGAGATCACGCGGGAGGAGGCGGCCCGGATCGGCCAGCTCGACACCCGGCACTACGCCAAACGGCAATTCACCTGGTTCCGTCACCAGCTTGCAGAGTTCGCCTGGGTGCCGCCTGCTGAGGCTAACGCGTGGCTCTCCCATGCCATTTCGCACTCTCTCAGAGACGCGGAAGGGGCTAATCTCAGCTCGCTGCGGACTTGACTTCCGGAATATGGAAGATATAACCGCGCAACCTTTGGAAATACTGAGCTGTCGATGCGCAATAAAATTACCAAAGATCTTATTGTCGTCGTAACTCGGCACACCGCCGGGGGTGGCTGACGCCATCCTGCGACAGGCGGTGTGCAAAGGGCCTTTCGGGCCCTTTTTTAATTCCCGGCACCATGCCGGCAGATGATGACATTGACGGACTGACGACAGCGCCCGACGGCGCACCGGAGCGAACCATGAGCCAGAACAAGACCCACGATCCCAACCAGATGACCGGCGCCGCCATGGTGGTGCGCGCGCTGAAAGATCATGGCGTCGAGCATCTGTTCGGCTATCCGGGCGGCGCGGTGCTGCCGATCTATGACGAGATTTTCCAGCAGGACGATGTCGAGCACATTCTGGTCCGTCACGAGCAGGGCGCGGGTCACGCCGCCGAGGGCTATGCGCGCTCGACCGGCCGGCCGGGCGTGGTGCTGGTCACATCCGGCCCCGGCGCCACCAACATGGTTACCGCGCTGACCGACGCGCTGATGGATTCGATTCCGCTGGTGTGCATCACCGGTCAGGTGCCAACGCATCTGATCGGCAACGACGCATTCCAGGAGTGCGACACGGTCGGCATCACGCGTCCCTGCACCAAGCACAACTGGCTGGTGCGCGACGTCAACGATCTGGCGAAGATCCTGCACGAGGCCTTCTATGTCGCGACCACGGGCCGTCCGGGTCCGGTTGTCGTCGACATCCCGAAGGACGTGCAGTTCGCGACCGGCACCTACACGCAGCCGCGCAAGTCGGACGTCCACATCTCCTATTCGCCGCGCGTGAAGGGCGACGCGCACCAGATCCGCAAGGCGGTGGCGCTGCTCGCGTCGGCGAAGAAGCCGGTGATCTATTCCGGCGGCGGCGTCGTCAATTCCGGTCCGGAGGCGACACGGCTGCTGCGCGAACTCGTCGCCGCGACCGATTTCCCGATCACCTCGACGCTGATGGGTCTTGGCACCTATCCTGCCTCCGGCAAGAACTGGCTCGGCATGCTCGGCATGCACGGCACCTACGAAGCCAACATGACGATGCATGATTGCGACGTCATGTTGTGCATCGGCGCGCGCTTCGACGACCGCGTCACCGGCCGTCCGGATGCGTTCTCGCCGAACTCGAAGAAGATCCACATCGATATCGATCCGTCCTCGATCAACAAGAACATCCGTGTCGATGTGCCGATCATCGGCGACGTCGCCAATGTGCTGGGCGATATCCTGCATGTCTTCAAGGCAGAGGCCAGGAAGCCGGACACCAAGGCGTGGTGGGCGCAGATCAACAAATGGCGCGCGCGCAATTCGCTGGCGTTCAAGAAGAACGACGATGTGATCCTGCCGCAATATGCGATCCAGCGTCTGTACGAACTGACCAAGAACCACGACACCTACATCACGACCGAAGTCGGTCAGCACCAGATGTGGGCGGCGCAGTTCTACGGTTTCGAGCGGCCGCATCGCTGGATGACGTCCGGCGGTCTCGGCACCATGGGCTATGGTTTCCCGGCGGCGATTGGCGTGCAGGTCGCGCATCGCGACAGTCTCGTCATCGATATCGCCGGCGATGCCTCGATCCAGATGATGCTGCAGGAGATGTCGACGGCGGTTCAGTTCGATCTGCCGATCAAGATCTTCATCCTGAACAACCAGTACATGGGCATGGTGCGCCAGTGGCAGCAGTTGCTGCACGGCAACCGCTTGTCGCATTCCTATTCGGAAGCGCTGCCCGATTTCGTGAAGCTGGCCGAAGCCTATGGCGGCGTCGGCATGCAGGTGATCAAGCCGAACGATCTCGACGGCGCGATCGAGGAGATGATCAAGGTCAGGAAGCCGGTGATCTTTGATTGCCGCGTCGCGACGCTGGAGAACTGCTTCCCGATGATCCCGTCGGGCAAGGCCCATAACGAAATGCTTCTGCCCGCGGAAGCGAATGACGAAGCGACCGCGGCAGCGTTTGCCGGCGGCAAGGCGCTGGTTTGATAGGATATTGGTGTGACGATGGTTGCGAACGATACGACTGAACAGCCGGCCTCGGCCTATTTCATCGAGGAACGGCACGATCCGAACGAGACACACACGCTCTCGGTGCTGGTGCAGAACGAGCCGGGCGTGCTGGCGCGCGTGATCGGCCTGTTCTCGGGCCGCGGCTACAACATCGAAAGCCTGACGGTGTCGGAGACCGAGCACCACAAGCACATGTCGCGTATTACCATCGTCACCACCGGCACCCCGATGGTGATCCAGCAGATCAAGCACCAGCTCGACCGCATGGTGCCGGTCTACAAGGTGGTGGACATGACGCTGACCGGCCGCTCGATCGAGCGCGAGCTGGCGATGGTCAAGGTGAAGGGCGTCGGCGACCCGCGTATCGAGGCGCTGCGCCTCGCCGAAGCTTTCCGCGCCCGCGTGATCGACGCCACCATCGAGAGCTTCGTGTTCGAAATCACCGGTAATCCCGACAAGGTCGACCAGTTCGTGGCCTTGATGCTGCCGCTCGGTCTGATCGAGGTGTCGCGCACCGGCGTCGCCGCCATCGGCCGGGGCCCGGAGGGCATGTAAAGCAGGCGGGCCCTGCAAAAACGCGATTTCACTTCACCGGGAAATGCATTAGACAACCCCGGAATTTGGCCGGATTTTCCAGGGGCGCCCCCGGCCGCCCAGACAGCACGCCATGGCCAATCGAGGCCGACGAGGAGCAGAGAACGATGCGGGTTTACTACGATCGCGACGCCGACTTGAACCTGATCAAGGGCAAGAAGGTCGTCATCATCGGTTACGGCAGCCAGGGCCATGCCCATGCGCTGAACCTGAAGGATTCCGGCGTCAAGGACGTCGCGATCGCGCTGCGCAAGGGCTCGGCATCGGCGAAGAAGGCCGAAGCCGCCGGCTTCAAGGTGATGGACGTCGCCGAAGCCGCGAAGTGGGCCGATGTGGTGATGATGCTCACTCCTGACGAGCTGCAGGGCGACATCTACCGCGATCACCTGCACGACAACATGAAGAACGGCGCGGCGCTCCTGTTCGCGCACGGCCTCAACGTGCACTTCAACCTGATCGATCCGCGCGCCGATATCGACGTGCTGATGGTTGCGCCGAAGGGCCCGGGCCACACCGTGCGTTCGGAATATCAGCGTGGCGGCGGCGTGCCGTGCCTGATCGCGGTTCACAAGGATTCCTCGGGCAACGCCCACGATCTCGGCCTGTCCTATGCGTCGGCGATCGGCGGCGGCCGCGCCGGCATCATCGAGACCTCGTTCAAGGAAGAGTGCGAGACCGACCTGTTCGGCGAGCAGGCCGTGCTGTGCGGCGGTGTGGTCGAACTGATCCGCGCCGGCTTCGAGACGCTGGTGGAAGCCGGCTACGCGCCGGAGATGGCGTATTTCGAGTGCCTGCACGAAATGAAGCTGATCGTCGACCTGATCTATGAAGGCGGCATCGCCAACATGAACTACTCGATCTCCAACACCGCGGAATACGGCGAGTATGTCTCCGGTCCGCGCGTGATCACGCCGGAAACCAAGGCGGAGATGAAGCGCATCCTCAACGACATCCAGACCGGCAAGTTCACCCGTGACTGGATGCTGGAGAACAAGGTCAACCAATCCTCGTTCAAGGCGACGCGCGCACGCGCCAACGCCCACCAGATCGAGGCGGTCGGCGAGAAGCTGCGCGACATGATGCCGTGGATCAAACAGAAGGCGCTGGTCGACAAGACCAAGAACTGATCCGCAGGAATGTGAACTGCGTATTAAATCAACATTACAGGTAATGTTGAAAGGACCGCGCCCCGGCGCGGTCCTTTTTCGTTGGCGCGCCGTCCGGCCTGCGTATAGCGTTGGAGCCGGAAACAGGAGCGGCGCCGGACCATGGCCAATCACAAGGACAGGCACGCCAGCGCGGCCGGGCTGAGGCCCTATGTTGAGCCGTTCACCATCGATGGCTCGCGCGATTTCCATCTGAAGTCGCACAAGCCGGCGGAGAAGGGCGGCCTCAGCAAGGCTGAGGGCAAGCGCATCACCGATGCCAACCGCAAGAAGATCCGCGATCTGCAGGAAAAACTCTACGCCGACGACCGCTGGTCGCTGCTCCTGATCTTTCAGGGCATGGATGCGGCGGGCAAGGACAGCGCGGTCGAGCATGTGATGTCCGGCGTCAATCCGCAGGGCTGCGAGGTGCACGCCTTCAAGCAGCCGACCTCGCTGGAGCTCGATCACGATTTTCTCTGGCGCAGTACCATCGCGCTGCCGCAGCGTGGCCGCATCGGCATTTTCAACCGCTCCTATTACGAGGAGCTGCTGGTGGTGCGCGTGCATCCCGAGGTGCTGGCCAAGGAGAAACTGCCGGCGCAGCTCGTCACCAAGAACATCTGGCGCGAGCGCTTCGAGGACATCTCGGGCTTCGAGCGCTATCTGTCGCGCAACGGCACGGTGATCCTGAAGTTCTTCCTCAATCTGTCGAAGGAGGAGCAGCGCCAGCGTTTCCTCGACCGGCTCGACGAGCCGGCGAAGAAATGGAAGTTCTCGCTGGGCGATGTCACCGAGCGCGGCTACTGGGACAAGTATCAGGCGGCCTATCAGGACCTGATCCGCCACACCGCCGCAAAGCATGCGCCGTGGATCGTGGTGCCGGCGGATCACAAATGGTTCGCCCGGCTGGTCATCAGTTCGGCCATCGTCACCGCGCTGGAGCAGCTCAATCTGCAGTTTCCGAAGAAAGCCGACGGCACGGCGGCGGAACTGGAGAAGGCGCGCGTGGCGCTGGAAAAGGAAGGCCCGCGCCGTGCCGGCGCACGCCGCAAACCGGCCCCGGCTGCAAAGCCCGCGAGCCGCGCCGGCAGCGGCAACGGGACTGCAAAAGGGGCAGGGTAGCTGACCCTTTTTGGCGTTGCGATAGCCGCCCGTTCTCGTCTAGAACACCGCAGGCGCTGGGCGGCCAGGATGGATAACGATCCGTCAACGGTTTGGACGGATCATCACTTCGAGCGATGGCGCTCAGGTGATGGCGCTCAAAAGGTTTGAAGGCGTTTGGGTCGAATGATGACAGGTCACGGCATCAGGGTCGGACTGCGGGACACGGTGGCGGTTGCCGCCGGTTTTGCCGTGCGTTCGCCCGTGCGCGAGACTGCGTCGGTTCCCGCGTCGCGCCGCCTTGCCGGGCTTCTGCTTCTTATTTGCCCCTGAGGGCCGTCCGGGCGCGCGCCTGGGCACTCAGGGGATTGTGGATGAAGCATCGAAACCCGAGCGCCCTTAAGCGGCGCATCTGACCAAAGGATTGATCCATGACCACCGCCAACACGTCCGGTTCTGCCGCGTCGGCAAAAGACCGCGTCGTCATTTTCGACACCACCTTGCGCGACGGCGAGCAGTGCCCCGGCGCCACCATGACCCATGAGGAAAAGCTGGAGGTTGCCGAACTGCTCGACAGCATGGGCGTCGATATCATCGAGGCCGGCTTTCCGATCGCCTCGGTCGGCGATTTCGAGGCGGTCGCCGAGATCGCCAAGAACGCCAGGAACGCGGTGATCGCGGGTCTGGCCCGCGCCATTCCCGGCGACATCGCCCGCGCCGGCGAAGCGGTACGCCATGCGCGGCGCGGACGCATCCACACCTTCGTTTCCACTTCGCCGATCCATCTGGCGCACCAGATGCGCAAGAGCGAGGCCGAAGTCTTGGAGATCATCACCGCGACGGTGACGCAGGCCCGCAACCTGGTCGAGGATGTCGAATGGTCGGCGATGGATGCGACCCGCACCCCGATCGACTATCTGTGCAAGTGCGTCGAGACCGCGATCGCGGCCGGCGCCACCACCATCAACCTGCCGGACACCGTGGGCTATGCGGTGCCGGACGAGTACCGGCGGATGTTCAAGACCGTTCGCGAGCGGGTGCCGAACGCCGACAAGGCGGTCTTCTCGGTGCACTGCCATGACGATCTGGGTCTGGCCGTCGCCAACTCGCTGGCCGGCGTCGAAGGCGGGGCGCGCCAGATCGAGTCCACCATCAACGGCATCGGCGAGCGGGCGGGCAACGCCGCGCTGGAAGAGGTCGTGATGGCGATCAAGACCCGCGGCGACGTGATGCCGTACTGGTGCAACGTCGAGAGCACGATGCTGACCCGCGCCTCCAAGCTGGTGTCGGCGGCGACCTCGTTCCCGGTGCAGTACAACAAGGCGATCGTCGGACGGAACGCGTTCTCGCACGAGAGCGGCATCCATCAGGACGGCATGCTGAAGAATGCGCAGACCTACGAGATCATGACGCCGGAGAGCGTCGGCGTGAAGCAGACCTCGCTGGTGATGGGCAAGCATTCCGGCCGCCACGCCTTCCAGCACAAGCTGGAAGAGCTGGGCTACAAGCTGGCCGAGAACCAGTTGCAGGATGCGTTCGTGCGTTTCAAGGCGCTGGCCGACCGCAAGAAGGACATCTACGACGAGGACATCGAGGCGCTGGTCGATCAGGAACTGGCGACCTCGCACGATCACATCCGTCTGGTGTCGCTGTCGGTGATCGCCGGCACGCACGGTCCGCAGCGCGCCACCATGAAGGTGGAAGTGGAAGGCAAGGTCAGGATCGACGAGGCGGAAGGCAACGGCCCGGTGGATGCGGTGTTCAACTGCATCAAGGCGCTGGTGCCGCACGAGGCCAAGCTGGAGCTGTATCAGGTCCACGCCGTCACCGAAGGCACCGACGCGCAGGCCGAGGTGTCGGTGCGGCTGTCGCAGGACGGCCGCTCGATGACCGCGCGCGCGTCCGATCCGGACACGCTGGTGGCGTCGGCGAAGGCCTATCTCAGCGCGCTGAACAAGATCGTGATGAAGCGCCAGCGCGACATCCCGGCCGCTGCGGCGGGACATTGATCGCCGCGTTAGAGGTGGAGATTTTCCTGGGATCTCGTCATGGCCGGGCTTGTCCCGGCCATCCACGCCTCTCTTGTCGATCCTTTGATGAAGTAAGACGTGGATGGCCGGAATAAATCCGGCCATGACGGCTTGGTGATGACTCTCCCTCTTCACCTCTCCCCGCAAACGGGAGAGGGAGGGAGGAAGCATACAGCACGACGCTTTTTTACACGCGATCGTGACGATGAACGCACGTTCAGCAACGTGTCGAAAGCTTAAGTTGAATGCGGCGCGTGCGCTGTCATCTTCATGGCATCAAAACTGGAGAGTGCCATGAAGAAGATCTTTCTTGCCGGTGTCGCCGCAGCAACCTTGCTGACCACGGGCGCGGTCTATGCGCAGCATCGCGGTCCGCACGATCGCATGCATCATCGCATGAGCGTCGAGGACCGGGCCGCGTTCGTCGATGCGCGAATCGCGGCGGTGAAGGCCGGGCTGAAGCTGACGCCTGATCAGGAGAAGAACTGGCCGGCGGTCGAGACCGCGGTGCGCGATTTCGCCAAGCAGCGGACGGATCGCGCCGCTGCGCGGGCCAAGGAGTGGGAGGCGCGACGCGCCGAGCGCGAGCAGAACAAGGACGCCAAGCCGGCGGAGCGCCCGCCGGTCGATCAACTCGCGCGGCTGCGTGAGCGGGCCGATACCATGGCAGCCGAGGCGGCGAGCCTGAAGAAGATCGCCGATGCCGCCGAGCCACTCTACAAGAGCCTCGATGACGGCCAGAAGCGCCGGCTTGCCATGCTGACCCGGATGGAGCGGCTGGGCGGTTTCTGGAAGGGCCCCGGCTTCCGCCATGGCGGCGGCGAGCATGGCTTCCGCCACCATTTCGACCGTGACGATCGCGGCCCGCGTCCCGACCGCTCCGAGCGGCTGTAAGCAGGCCCGATAAGCAGGCCCAAGTCCCTGTCACCTCAGGAAAGCCGCCGGATTCGGCGGCTTTCGCCTGTCCGGTGGGCTGCCCGAACGCCTGAAAGGATTTTGGGGATTCCGGCCTGCGGCCGGCAGGATCATCAAATTGGTGGGCGCACCAGGGCTCGAACCTGGGACCCGCTGATTAAGAGTCAGCTGCTCTACCAACTGAGCTATGCGCCCAATTTGATGGAAGCCCGCGCGGGAAAACCGCGTCGAGAGCCGGTCGTTTAGCAAAGCGATCCGGCGATGTCCAGCAATGTGGCATGAGTTTTTATGCCTGCCAGAGCGGGATATCCGATTGCATTGTGGATGATTTTTGAAGGCCATGCGGCCGGTGCGGGACCCGGGTTCCTGGATTCGAGGACGCGCTGGGACGGCTGCCCTGTTCAGGCCGCAAAGCGGTGTGATAGCCTGCCGCCATGGGTCTCGCTCGTTATGCATTGCAGGTTCTGGCCGTGGCGGTCGCGCTGATCGCCGCGCCTTGGCTTGTGCCCGCCGCGCAGGCCCATAATGCCATGGCCGGTCATGTCCATGTCGGGCATGTGCATGTCGCGCCGAGCCATGCCGCCGCTGCGCCTGACGTCGCCGCTGATGAGACTTCTGCTCCGGCCGCCGAACGCGGTGTGGTGCATGAGCTGCGCGTTGCCTCGGGCGAATCGCCGGCCGATCCGATCGACACCGGCGGCTGCGCCGTCGGCTGTTGCGGCCCGGGCGTGAGCTGCTGCGGCTCGGCCCTTGCCATCATCGTGCCACCGGGCGGAATGCCGCCGCCGCTGCGTGCGCTGATGCTCGGCTTCGCGCCGCCGGCCGCCGTCGCGGGCGTCGATCCTGAAGCCCTGCGCAAACCTCCTCGATCCCTCGTCTGAGTTTGTCATGCCGCCGGCCCTCGCGGGCCGTGTCTGGCTGCTTTTGATCAGACGAGGACTTTTCAATGCTCTGCGGAATTCGTGCTGCGCGTGGCGCGGCCATCGTGTTTGCCATTTTGCTCGGTTTTGTGCTGGTCGCGCCGCTGTCGGCCCATGAGGGACACGACCACGCGGCGGCGGCGCCACCTCCGGCCGCCAATGCCGCGCCGCGCGCCGAGGTTGCCTCCGATCTTTACGAGCTTGTCGCCGTCGCGCAGAGCGGCGAGATCGTGCTCTATCTCGACGATTTCGCCAGTAACGCGCCGGTGGAGGACGCCAGCGTCGAAGTGAAGACGCCTTCCGGCACGCATGCGGCGAGCAGCAAATCGGGCGTGCCCTATCACATCCATGCGCCATGGACGGCAACGCCCGGCAGCTACGATCTCGACGTCACGGTGACGCGCGGCGGTCGCAGCGATCTGTTGCCGCTCACGCTGGTCATTCCCGCCGCGGACGGTCAGGAGCCTGCGCAGGTTGCAGGCAGCGGTCTCGCCGACTGGCTGCGCCATAACCTGGCGCTTGTTTTGATCGCCGGGCTGATCGGCGCCGTGATCGGTTATCTCGTCGCGCGGCGGGCGCGCCGGCCGGCCGGCGTTGCGCTGACGCTCGCGCTGGCGGCGATGCTGGCGAGCTTCGCGCCGTCGCCATTGTCGGCGCATGAGGGGCAGGACGGCGCGAGCGATGCCGCGCCGAACGAGATCGCGCGCGACGCTGCCAAGCGGCTCGCCGACGGCGCGGTGTTCATGCCGAAAAGCACGCAGCGCATTCTGGCGATCCGCAGCATGGTGACGCAATCGGCGGTGCAGCGCCGCGCCATCGAACTGCCGGGCCGGGTGATGCCCGATCCCAATGCCAGCGGCTATGTGCAGGCCTCCGTCGGCGGACGGCTGTCGCCGCCGCCGGGCGGTTTTCCGCGTCTCGGCTCGATGGTGAAGAAGGGCGATATCCTCGCTTATGTCGAGCCGCCGATTCAGGCGATCGACCTGTCCGATATGCGCCAGCGCCAGGGCGAACTCGATCAGCAGATGTCGATCGTGGAGCGGCGCCTCGCACGTTACGAGACGCTGGTGCCGGGCGGCGCTGTGCCGCGCTCGCAGCTCGAGGATACGCGGATCGAATTGCAGGGCCTGAAGGACCGCCGCGCGGCGCTCGACAAGGCGCGGCGCGAGCCGGAGGCCCTGATCGCGCCGGTCGACGGCGTGATCGCCGAGGGCGTGCCGGTGGCGGGACAGATCGCGCCATCGAATGCGGTGATCTTCAATGTCGTCGATCCGGCGCGGCTATGGGTCGAGGCGCTGACCATCGACGCGGTGCCGCAGATTCACAGCGCCTTCGCGCGCTCGGGACAGGACAAGAGCTATCCGCTCGCCTTCCGTGGCTCGGGTTTCGCCGGCCGCAACCAGTCGATCCCGGTGCAGTTCGCGGTGGAAGGCGACAATGCCGGCCTGCATGCCGGGCAGTTCGTCACCGTGCTGGTGACGACGACCGACGAGCGCAACGGCATCGCGGTGCCGCGCGCCAGCATCGTGCGCAACGGCAGCGGTCAGGACGTGGTCTACGAGCATGTCTCCGCCGAGCAGTTCGTGCCGCGCGTGGTGCGGACCGAGCCGCTGGACGGCGAGCGCGTCTTCGTCGCCGACGGGCTGGAGGAGGGCAGGCGCATCGTGGTGCAGGGCGCCGAACTGCTCGGTCAGGTGCGGTAAGGAGGGCGTCCGATGTTCCGCTTTCTCGTCACCAGCGCGCTGCGCAATCGTCTGCTGGTGCTGGCTGCATCATTGGTGCTGGTGCTGCTCGGCATCTTCAGCGCAAGCCGCCTGCCGGTCGATGTGTTTCCCGATCTCAACAAGCCGACGGTCACCATCCTGACCGAGGCGGAAGGCTTTGCGCCGCCGGAGGTCGAACAACTCGTCAGCTTCCCGATCGAGACCCAGATGAACGGCGTGCCGGGTGTCACCCGCGTGCGCTCGATCTCCGGCATCGGCCTGTCGATCGTCTATGTCGAGTTCGACTGGGGCACCGACATCTACCGCAACCGCCAGCAGATCGCCGAACGCCTCGCGATGATCCGCAGCCAGTTGCCGCTCGGCTCCAATCCGCAGATGGGGCCGATCAATTCGCTGATGGGTCAGGTTCTATTGGTGGCGATGACCAGCGACGCCGCGACGCCGATGGAGGTGCGTGAGGCGGCCGACTTCGTGGTGCGCCCGCGATTGCTGTCCATTCCCGGCGTCGCGCAGGTGATCCCGATCGGCGGCGAGGTCCGGCAATATCGTGTTGCACCCAATCCGCCGGCGCTGCGCAGCCTCGGCGTCACCTACGAGCAGGTCGAGCAGGCGCTCGGTCAGTTCGGCGTCAACACCGGCGGCGGCTTCACCGACCAGCATTCGCGCGAATATCTGATCCGCAACATCGGCCGCACCACCAGCCTCGACGATCTGCGCAGCGTGGTGGTGGCGCAGGTGAGCGGCAGCCCGGTCTATCTGCGCCAGGTCGCGACCATCGATTTCGCGCCGAAGGTCAAGCGCGGCGAGGCGGGCTACATGGGCAAGCCCGCGGTGATCGTCTCGGTCGAGAAGCAGCCCAATGTTGATACCGTCACGCTGACGCGCGAGATCGAGCAGGCCTTGGCCGAGCTCACCGCCTCGCTGCCGAAGGGCATGCGCGCCGACCAGATCGTGTTCCGGCAGGCCAATTTCATCGAGGCCTCAATCGGCAATGTCGAGCGCGTGCTGCTGGAAGCGGGCCTCGTGGTCGCGGTGGTGCTGTTCGCGTTCCTGCTGAACTGGCGGACCACGACGATTTCGCTCGCCGCAATTCCGGTATCGATCCTGACCACGGCGGTGATCTTCTATTTCGCCGGGCTGTCGATCAACACCATGACGCTCGGCGGCATCGCGATTGCCATCGGCGAACTGGTGGATGACGCAGTGGTCGATGTCGAGAATATCTTCCGCCGCCTGCGCGAGAACCGCGCGCTGAGCGAGCCGCGTCCGGTGTTCGATGTCATCGTCGCGGCCTCGCAGGAGGTGCGCTCGGGCATCGTCTACGCCACCATGATCATCGTTTTGGTGTTCGTGCCGCTGTTCGCGCTGTCGGGCATCGAGGGGCGGCTGTTCGCGCCGCTGGGGCAGGCCTACATCATCTCGATTCTCGCCAGCCTTGCGGTCTCGGTGACGCTGACGCCGGTGATGGCCTATTACATGCTGCCAAGCGCAAAGCGGCTGGAGCACGGCGACAGCGCTTTGGTGCGCATGCTCAAGCGCGGCAACGCGGCGCTGCTGGGTCATGCGTTCGCGCATCAGCGCATGGTGATCGTCGCCGCCGTGGCGGCGGTGATGGCGGCGGGCGCCGCGGCGTGGCTGCTGCCGCGCGCTTTCCTGCCTGCGTTCAACGAGGGCACCTTCACCATCAATCTCGCCTTCAATCCCGGCATGTCGCTCGCCGAATCCAACCGCGTCGGCTTGATCGCCGAGCGTCTGGTGCTGGAGGTGCCGGAGGTGAAGAGCGTCGGACGCCGCACCGGCCGCGCCGAACTCGACGAGCACGCCGAGGGCGTGCATTCCTCCGATCTCGAAATCGATCTCAAGCCGTCGTCGCGCTCCAAGGCCGAGGTGGTGGCCGATCTGCGCGCGCGGCTTGGCGTGCTGCCGGCGGCGATCAATGTCGGCCAGCCGATCTCGCACCGGCTCGACCACATCCTGTCCGGCGTGCGCGCCGAACTCGCGTTGAAGATTTTCGGCGACGATCTCGACGGGCTGCGTGCATCGGCCGAGGCGTTGCGCGAAAAGCTCGCCGGCATTCCGGGTCTGGTCGATCTGCAGGTCGAAAAGCAGGTGCTGATTCCGCAGCTTGAAATCCGCGTCGATTACGGCCGCGCCGCACTCTATGGCGTGCAGCCCGGCGCGGTGGTCGAGCAACTGAGCCGGCTTTCCAACGGCCGCATCGTCTCGCGCGTGGTGGACGGCTATCGCCGCTTCGACGTGGTGATGCGGCTGCCCGACACGCTGCGCACCACGCAGCGGCTCGGCGATCTTCTGATCGAGACGCCGGCCGGGTGGGTGCCGGCGCGACAGCTCGCCGACATCAAGGAGACCGAAGGCCCCAACCAGATCCTGCGCGAGAACGGCCGCCGCCGTGCCGTGGTACTGGCCAACACCGCGAGCGGCACCGACACGGCGAAGATCGTGGCCGCGATCCGCGGTGTGATCGATGCGACGAAACTGCCGGAGGGCTTCCATGCCCGCCTCGAAGGCACCTTCCAGGCGCAGGAGGAGGCGAGCCGCACCATCGGCATCCTGTCGCTGCTGTCGCTGGCGCTGATCTTCGCCATTCTCTACAGCCGCTACCGCTCGGCGGCGCTGGCGCTGATCGTGATGGGGAATGTGCCGCTGGCGCTGGTCGGATCGGTGATCGCGTTGTGGCTGGCGGGCCAGCCGCTGTCGGTCGCCTCGATGATCGGCTTCATCACGCTGACCGGCATCGCCGCGCGTAACGGCATCCTCAAGATCAGCCATTACATCAACCTCGCGGTGCAGGAGGGCATGCCGTTTGGCCGTGAGCTGGTGGTGCGCGGCAGCCTTGAGCGCGTCACGCCGGTCTTGATGACCGCGCTGTCGGCGGGCGTGGCGCTGGTGCCGCTGCTGATCGACGCGGCGACGCCGGGCAAGGAGATCCTGCATCCGGTGGCGGTGACGATTTTCGGCGGCCTGATCAGCGCGACGCTGCTCGACGCCGTGCTGACGCCGATCCTGTTCCTGCGTTTCGGCAAGGAGCCGCTGGAGCGGCTGCGGCAGGAGACCGCAGCATCCGGCCATACCGCTGCGGCGGAAGCTTTCTAGATTTCACATCGAAGACCCTGAAGGAGAGACTCTATGACGAACGGAACGAACGGACGCCGCAGCATGATCGCGGGTCTTGCCATCGCCGCGATGGCGGGTGCCGCGGGCGCAGGCATGATGTGGGCCGGCGTTGGCGCGGCCATGGCCCATGACGACCATCATCATCACGCCGAGAACTTCGCCGCCGGCGAGCCGGGACAGGCCCGCAAGCCGGCGCGGCTGATCGAGATCGTGATGGCGGAGGGCGACGGCAAGATGCTGTACGAGCCGGCGCGTCTGGAGATCAAGAAGGGCGAGCAGGTTAAGTTCGTCGTGCGCAACCGCGGCGAACTGCAGCATGAGATCGTGCTCGGCACGGAGAAGGAAAACCTCGCCCATGGCGAGGAGATGAAGAAGAATCCGGATATGCCGCACGGCGACCACCCGAATGCGAAGCAGGTTGCACCCGGCAAGACCGGCGAGTTGCTCTGGAAATTCACCAAGGCCGGCGTGTTCGAATATGCCTGCCTCATTCCCGGTCATCGCGAAGCCGGCATGGTTGGCACCATCGTGGTGAAGTGAGCGTCTGACCTGCCGCTCTTTTCTGTTCTCAGGCCGAACGCCGGTGTCCGCGAGCAGCGACACCGGCGTTGTCGTCTGGTGATGGTGATGATTTGCTGCGCATTGCCGTTGGTTGATTTATATCAACACGCAGGTTGCGCTCTGTCATACGAATGACGTCACGTTATGTCGCATCGCGATATACTTGAGCGTTTTTGGTGCAATGCATCTATTTTATCTGTCTGATATTGATGCAGCACAATTCCTATTTTCCCCGATGCTGTGATGTCTCCATGCCCGATCCGTGCGGGCTCTCATGTGGAGACGACCATGCATTCCTCAGTTTCGCCGAGCTCGGAGCCGAGCAGGGCGCTGTGGCTCTCGACAATCTCGTTCACGATCTGCTTCGCTGTCTGGACGATTTTCTCCATCATCGGCATCGGCATCAAGCAGAAGCTCGGGTTGAATGAGACCGAGTTTGGTCTTCTGGTCGGCACGCCGATCCTGAGCGGTTCGCTCATCCGTCTCGTCCTCGGCGTCTGGACCGACCAGTATGGCGGGCGCCGCGTCTACACCGTCGTGATGCTCGCGGGCGCGATCGCGACCTATTTCCTCACCTGGGCGCAGACCTATCCGCAATTCCTGATCGCCGCGTTCTTCGTCGGCATCGCCGGCGGCTCCTTCGCGGTCGGCGTCGCCTATGTCTCGCGGTTCTATCCGATGGGCAAGCAGGGCACCGCGCTCGGCATTTTCGGCGCGGGCAATGTCGGCTCTGCGGTGACCAAGTTCCTCGCCCCGTTCGTCATGGTGGCGTTCGGCTGGCAGGCGGTGGCGCAGATCTGGGCGGCGGCGCTCGCCATCATGGCGGTGATCTTCTGGATTTTCTCCGAAGAAGATCCGGTGGTGAAGGCACGGCGCGAGCGCGGCGAGAAGCCGAAGAGCGCGTGGCTTGAATTCGCGCCGCTCAAGAACATCCAGGTCTGGCGCTTCTCGCTCTATTATTTCTTCGTGTTCGGTGCGTTCGTCGCGCTGGCGCTGTGGCTGCCGCAATATCTGATCAAGGTCTACGGCGTCGATCTGAAGACCGCCGGCATGGTCGCGGCGATGTTCTCCTTCCCGGCGTCGGTGTTCCGCGCCTATGGCGGCCATCTGTCCGACCGCTACGGCGCGCGGCGGGTGATGTACTGGACCTTCCTGGTCGGCGTCGCCTGCACCTTCATCCTGTCCTATCCGCCGACCGACTATACCGTGCGCACGGTGACCGGCTCGGTCAGCTTCCATCTCGAGATGGGCGTGGTGCCGTTCACGGTCACGGTGTTTGTGCTCGGCTTCTTCATGGCGCTGGGCAAGGCGGCGGTGTTCCGGCACATCCCGGTCTACTACCCCAAGCATGTCGGCGCGGTCGGCGGTCTGGTCGGCATGATCGGCGGCCTTGGCGGCTTTGTGCTGCCGATCGCCTTTGGCGCGCTGAACGATCTCACCGGGCTGTGGACCAGCTGCTTCATGCTGCTGTTCCTGATCGTGACCGTTTCGCTGCTCTGGATGCATCTGACGGTGCGGCAGATGGAGCGCGGCGTCGCCGGCGAGGCGCTGAAGAAGCTGCCGCAGCTTCCCGAAATGGAGGAGATCCACAAGCCGGAGCACGTCGGCGCGCTGTCGGGCGCCGTGCTCACGGATTGGCGGCCGGAAGATCGCGAGTTCTGGGAGAAGACGGGGCGCGCCGTCGCGCGGCGCAACCTGTGGATCTCGATCCCGGCGCTGCTGTTGTCATTCGCCATCTGGCAGGTCTGGTCGGTGGTGGTGGCAAAGCTGCCGTCAGTCGGTTTCAAGTTCACCACGTCCGAACTGTTCTGGCTGGCGGCGTTGCCGGGTATCTCCGGCGCCGTGCTGCGGGTGTTCTACTCCTTCATGGTGCCGATCTTCGGCGGAAGGCTGTGGACCACGCTCGCGACCTGGTCGCTGATGATCCCGGCGGTCGGCATCGGCTATGCGGTGCAGACACCCTCGACGCCTTATGTCGTGTTCCTGGTGCTGGCGCTGCTGTGCGGCTTCGGTGGTGGCAACTTTGCCTCCTCGATGGCGAACATCTCCTTCTTCTTCCCGCGTTCGGAGAAAGGCAACGCGCTGGCGCTCAATGCCGGTCTCGGCAATCTCGGCGTCAGCACGGTGCAGTTCGTGGTGCCGCTCGTCATCACCGCCGGCGTGCTCGGCTGGTTCGGCGGCGATCCGGTGATGGTGACGGAGGGAGGCCGGCAGGTGCCGCTGTGGCTGCAGAACGCCGGCTTCGTCTGGGTGCCGTTCATTGCCGCCAGCGCCTTCGCCGCGTGGTTCGGCATGAACGACATCGCTTCGGCGAAGGCGTCGTTCGCCGATCAGGCGGTGATCTTCCAGCGCAAGCACAACTGGGTGATGTGCTGGCTCTACACCGGAACGTTCGGCTCCTTCATCGGCTACTCGGCGGGCTTCCCGCTGCTGGCGAAGATCCTGTTCCCGAACGTCAACGTGCTGCCGTTCGTCTTCCTCGGGCCGCTGGTCGGCGCGCTGTCGCGCTCGGCGACGGGCTGGATCGCGGACAAGTGGGGCGGCGGCCGCGTCACGCTGTGGGTGTTCGTGGTGATGATGATCGGCGTGCTCGGCATCCTCTACTTCACCGGCATCAAGGAGCAGCCCGGCGCGTTCTGGGGATTCTTCGCGATGTTCCTCCTGATGTTCTTTGCCACCGGCGTTGGCAATGCATCGACCTTCCAGATGATCCCCAACATCATGCGCAAGGAGATGGATCGTCTGATGCCGGAGGCCGATGCCGCCACGCGCGTGCGTCAGGCGGAGAAGGAATCGGCGGCGATCACCGGATTCACCTCGGCGATCGCGGCGTTCGGCGCCTTCTTCATCCCGAAATCCTTCGGCACGTCGATCGATCTGAGCGGCGGCGTCGAGGGTGCGCTGTGGGGTTTCTTCATCTTCTACGTCACCTGCGTAGTGATCACCTGGGCCGTTTATACCCGCAAGGGCGGCCTGCTTCATGACGTCGAGCGGCGGGGTGCGACGGCACCGCTTGCCCAACCGGCCCAGTAAGGAGAGGCTGATGAGCCATTTTCTTGACAGGCTTTCGTTCTTCACGAAAACCAGAACCGAATTCGCCGGCGGTCACGGCATCACCACGACCGAAGACAGGACGTGGGAGGACGGCTACCGCAAGCGCTGGCAGCACGACAAGATCGTGCGCTCCACGCACGGCGTGAACTGCACGGGCTCCTGCTCGTGGAAGGTCTATGTCAAGGGTGGCATCGTCACCTGGGAAACCCAGCAGACCGATTATCCGCGCACGCGGCCCGATCTGCCCAATCACGAGCCGCGCGGTTGTCCGCGCGGCGCGAGCTATAGCTGGTACCTGTATTCCGGCAATCGCGTGAAATATCCGCTGGTGCGCTCGCGTTTGCTCAAGCTCTGGCGTGCCGCGCGCGCGACGCTGACCCCAGTCGCGGCGTGGGCCTCGATCGTCGAGAATCCCGAGAAGCGCGCCGCCTACACAAAACGTCGCGGTCTCGGCGGCTTCGTCCGCGCGAGCTGGGACGAGGTCAACGAGATCATCGGCGCGGCGAATGCCTACACCGTGAAGGCCCACGGTCCCGACCGCGTGTTCGGCTTCTCGCCGATCCCGGCGATGTCGATGGTCAGCTACGCCTCGGGCGCACGTTACCTGTCGTTGCTCGGCGGCGTCTGCATGTCGTTCTACGACTGGTATTGCGACCTGCCGCCGGCCTCGCCGCAGACCTGGGGCGAGCAGACCGACGTGCCGGAAAGCGCCGACTGGTACAATGCCGGCTTCCTGATCCTGTGGGGCTCCAACGTGCCGCAGACGCGCACGCCGGACGCGCACTTCTATACCGAGGCGCGCTACAAGGGCGCCAAGAGCGTGGTGATCTGTCCGGACTATTCCGAGGCGTCGAAATTTGCCGACATGTGGATGTCGCCGAAGCAGGGCACCGACGCGGCGGTGGCGATGGCGATGGGCCATGTCATCCTGCGCGAATTCCATATCGACAAGACAACCGAGTACTTCGACGACTACGTGCGCCGCTACACCGACATGCCGATGCTGGTGCGTCTGGTGAAGCAGGGCGATCACTACGTGCCGGACCGCTTCGTGCGTGCCTCCGATTTTGTCGGCGGTCTCAACGAAGCCAACAATCCGGAGTGGAAGACCGTCGCCTATGACGAGGCGAGCGGCGAGATCGTCGCGCCGAACGGCTCGATCGGTTTCCGCTGGGGCGAGAAGGGCAAGTGGAATCTCGAGGAGAAGGCCTCGGGCACGCGCGAGACAAAGCTGCGCATGTCGCTGATGGACATTCAGGACGATGTCGCCAAGGTCGGCTTCCCGTATTTCGGCAATCGCGAGCACGACCAGTTCCGCGGCACCGATCATCCGAGTGTGTTGACGCGCAACATCCCGGTGAAGACGCTGCAGCTTGCCGATGGCGAGACGCTGGTGGCTTCGGTGTATGATCTGTTCCTCGCCAATTACGGCGTCGATCGCGGGCTTGGCGGCGAGAACATCGCGAAAAGCTACGACGAGGTCGAGCCCTACACGCCGGCCTGGGCGGAGGCCATCAGCGGCGTGCCGCGCGAGCAGATCATCACGGTGGCGCGCGAATTCGCGCGCAATGCCGAGAAGACCAAGGGTCGCTCCATGGTGATCGTCGGCGCTGGCCTCAATCACTGGTACCACATGGACATGAACTACCGCGGCATCATCAACATGCTGGTGATGTGCGGTTGCGTCGGCCAGTCCGGTGGCGGCTGGTCGCATTATGTCGGTCAGGAAAAGCTGCGGCCGCAGTCCGGCTGGGTGCCGCTCGCGTTCGGTCTCGACTGGAGCCGTCCGCCGCGCCAGCAGAACTCGACCTCGGCGTTCTATGCGCACACCGACCAGTGGCGCTACGAGACGCTCGACGTCAAGGACGTGCTGTCGCCGACCGCGCCGATGGGGCCGTGGGACGGCGCGCTGATCGACTACAACGCACGCGCCGAGCGCATGGGCTGGTTGCCGTCCGCGCCGCAGCTTCAGACCAATCCGCTGGAGGTCGGCAAGCAGGTCGCGGCGTCAGGCATGGAAGCCAAGGACTATGTCGCCAAGGCGCTGAAGTCCGGCGAGCTGAAGATGTCCTGCGAGGACCCGGACAATCCGAAGAACTGGCCGCGCAACCTGTTCGTGTGGCGTTCCAACCTGCTCGGCGCGTCGGGCAAGGGGCATGAGTATTTCCTCAAGCACCTGCTCGGCACCAGCCATGGCGTGATCGGCAAGGATCTCGGCCATATCGGCGGGCGCAAGCCGTCCGACGTGGTCTGGCACGAGGACGCGCCGGAAGGAAAGCTCGACCTGTTGGTGACGCTCGACTTCCGCATGTCCACCACCTGCATGTATTCGGACATCGTGCTGCCGACCGCGACCTGGTACGAGAAGAACGATCTCAATACCTCGGACATGCATCCCTTCATCCACCCGCTGACCGCCGCGGTGGATCCGGTGTGGGAGTCGCGGTCCGACTGGGAGATCTACAAGGGCATCGCCCGCTCGTTCTCGAAGGTCGCGCCGGAAGTGCTCGGCGTCGAGAAGGACGTGGTGCTCACCCCGATCATGCACGACTCGCCGGGCGAGATCGCGCAGCCGCTTGATGTGAAGGACTGGAAGAAGGGCGAGGTCGAGCCGATCCCCGGCAAGACCATGCCTGCGGTCACCATGGTCGAGCGCGACTATCCCAACCTCTACAAGCGCTACACCTCGCTCGGTCCGTTGATGAGCAAGCTCGGCAACAACGGCAAGGGCATGACCTGGAACACCGAGCACGAGGTCGAACTGCTCAAGCGCCTCAACGGCGTGGTGACGGAAGAGGGGCCGACGCAGGGCCTGCCGAAGATCGAGACCGATATCGACGCCTGCGAGGTATTGCTCTCGCTTGCGCCGGAGACCAATGGCGAGGTCGCGGTGAAGGCGTGGACTTCGCTCGGCACCTTCACCGGACGCGACCATACGCATCTGGCCGTTCCGAAGGAGGACGAGAAAATCCGCTTCCGCGACGTCGTCGCGCAGCCGCGCAAGATCATCTCCTCGCCGATCTGGTCGGGGCTTGAATCGGAAAGCGTCTGCTACAACGCCTGTTACACCAACGTGCATGAGCTGATCCCGTGGCGCACGCTGACCGGCCGTCAGCAGCTCTATCAGGATCATCTGTGGATGCGGGCGTTCGGCGAGGGCTTCTGCGTCTACCGCCCGCCGATCGATACCCATTCGGTGCGCCCGGTGATCGACCGCAAGCCGAACGGCAACAAGCCGATCGTTCTGAACTTCCTGACGCCGCATCAGAAGTGGGGCATCCACTCGACCTACACCGACAACCTCCTGATGCTGACGCTGTCACGCGGCGGCCCGATCGTCTGGATGAGCGAGATCGACGCCAAGAACGCCGGCATCGTCGATAACGACTGGATCGAGGTGTTCAACACCAACGGCGCGCTGGTCGCGCGCGCGGTTGTGTCGCAGCGCGTCCGTCAGGGCATGTGCATGATGTATCACGCGCAGGAGAAGATCGTGAACGTGCCGGGCTCCGAGCAGACCGGCCAGCGCGGCGGCATCCATAACTCGGTGACCCGCGTCGTGCTCAAGCCGACCCATATGATCGGCGGCTACGCACAGCAGGCCTACGGTTTCAACTATTACGGCACCGTGGGCTCCAACCGCGATGAATTCGTCGTTGTTCGCAAGATGGCAAAGGTGGACTGGCTGGACGAGCCGCTCGCCGCATCGAGCGCAAGCCTGGAGGCTGCAGAATGAAAATCCGTGCCCAGATCGCCATGGTGCTCAATCTCGACAAGTGCATCGGGTGCCATACCTGCAGCGTGACCTGCAAGAACGTCTGGACCAGCCGCGAAGGCATGGAATACGCCTGGTTCAACAACGTCGAAACCAAGCCCGGCATCGGCTATCCCAAGGACTGGGAAAACCAGACGCGCTGGAAGGGCGGCTGGGTGCGCCGGCGCGACGGCTCGATCGCCCCGCGCATCGGCGGCAAGTGGCGGGTGCTGGCGAACATCTTCGCCAACCCCGATCTGCCGGAGATCGACGACTACTACGAGCCCTTCACCTACGATTACGAACATCTGCAGAATGCGCCGGACATGAAGGCGATGCCGACCGCGCGGCCGCGCTCGCTGGTCTCCGGCGAGCGGCTGGAGAAGATCCAGTGGGGCCCGAACTGGGAGGAAATCCTCGGCGGCGAATTTTCGAAGCGCTCGCAGGACTACAATTTCGAGGGCGTGCAGAAGGACATCTACGGCCAGTTCGAAAACACCTTCATGATGTACCTGCCGCGGCTGTGCGAGCACTGCCTCAACCCGGCCTGCGTCGCCTCCTGTCCGTCGGGTGCGATCTACAAGCGCGAGGAAGACGGCATCGTCCTGATCGATCAGGACAAGTGCCGTGGCTGGCGCATGTGCGTATCCGGCTGCCCCTACAAGAAGATTTATTACAACTGGTCGTCGGGCAAGTCCGAGAAGTGCATCTTCTGCTATCCGCGCATCGAGGCGGGCCAGCCGACGGTGTGCTCGGAGACCTGCGTCGGCCGCATCCGCTATCTCGGCGTCGTGCTCTATGACGCCGACCGCATCGCGGAGGCTGCCAGCAAGCCGGACGAGCGCGACCTCTATCAGGCGCAACTCGACGTGTTCCTCGATCCGAACGATCCGTCGGTGATCGCGGAGGCGGAGCGTCAGGGCATTCCGCATGCGTGGCTGGAAGCCGCCAAGGCCTCGCCGATCTGGAAGATGGCGATGGAGTGGAAAGTCGCGTTCCCGCTGCATCCGGAATACCGCACGCTGCCGATGGTCTGGTACGTGCCGCCGCTGTCGCCGATCACCTCGGCGGCGTCCGCCGGCAAGATCGGCCTCGATGGCGAGATGCCGGATGTCCGCTCGCTGCGGATTCCGATGCGCTATCTCGCCAATCTCTTGACCGCCGGCGACGAGGAGCCGGTGGCGCTGGCGCTCGAGCGCATGCTGGCGATGCGCGCCTATATGCGCGCCAAGACGGTGGACGGCGTGATCGATGAAGCCATCGCCGGCCGCGTCGGCCTCAAGGGCGCGCAGATCGACGAGATGTACAAGATCATGGCGCTGGCCAATTACGAGGACCGCTTCGTGATCCCGACCGCGCACCGCGAACTCGGCGCCGACGCCTACGACATGCGCGGCTCCTGCGGCTTCTCGTTCGGCAATGGCTGCGGCGGCGGCGAGACCGAAACCAATCTGTTCGGCGCGCCCCGCAAGGCCAAGAACCCGATGGAGATTGCGTCATGAAGACATTCAAGGTCCTGTCGGCGCTTTTGACGTACCCTTCGGAAGACCTCATCGCCGCCGCGCCGCTGTTCGGCGTCGTGCTCGACGAGGAAAGGCTGGTGCCGCTCGCGATGCGCGAGAGGCTTGATGTGCTGATCGAGGAGCTTGCGACCGGCGATCTCTACGATCTGCAGGAGCGCTACGGCCTGTTGTTCGACCGCAGCCGCTCGCTGGCGCTGCATCTGTTCGAGCATGTCCATGGCGAGAGCCGCGACCGCGGCCAGGCCATGGTCGATCTGAAGACGCTGTATGAAAACGCCGGCTTCTTCATCACCGCCAACGACCTGCCGGACTTCATTCCGCTGTTCCTCGAATTCCTCTCCACCCAGCCGGTGGAAGCGGCGCGTGAACTTCTGGCGCAACCCGCGCACATCCTCGCCGCCATCGCCGAGCGGCTGGAGCGGCGCAAGTCGGCCTACAAGGCGGTGTTCGACGCGCTGGTCGCTATCGCCGAGGCCAAGCCCGAACGCGAGGCGGTCGAGGAACTGCTGAAGGGACCGGACCCTGATCCGATGGACTTCGCCGCGCTCGATGCGGCGTGGGAAGAGGAGGAGGTCAAGTTCGGCCCCGCCGCGCAGAGCCAATCGTCATGCGGACGCGACGGATTGCAGTCGCGGCTGCGCCATGCCTCGCGCGCCATCAAGACGCCGGCAGCCTGAGAAGGAGGGACGGATGTATACGACACTCAATTCCATTGCCTTCGGCTGGTATCCGTATCTGTGCGCGATCGTCTGCCTGTTCGGCAGTCTCGTGCGCTTCGACCGCGAGCAGTACACCTGGCGCAGCGGATCGAGCCAGCTCTTGCGCCGCCGCCAATTGATGTGGGGCTCGAACCTGTTCCATGTCGGCATTCTGGTGATCTTCGGCGGCCACTTCGTCGGTCTGCTGACGCCGATCTGGGTGTTCGACATGATGGGCATCTCGCACGGCTTCAAGCAGGTGCTGGCGATGGCCGCCGGCGGCATCGCCGGCCTGATGTGCCTGGTCGGCATTTCGCTGCTCACCCACCGCCGTCTGTTCGATCCGCGCATCCGTGCCACGTCCTCGTTCGGCGACACCGCGATCCTGCTGATCCTGTTCGCGCAGCTTCTGCTCGGCCTCGCCACCATTCCGCTGTCGGCTGGCCATCTCGACGGCCATGAGATGGTGAGGTTCATGAACTGGGCGCAGGCCATCGTCACGCTGCAGCCGGATGCCGCGAACTACGTGCTGGACGTGCATCCGATCTTCAAGGCGCATCTGATGCTCGGCATGACGATCTTCCTCGTCTTTCCGTTCACGCGCCTCGTCCACATCTGGAGCGCGCCGGTCTGGTATCTCGGCCGCCGCGGCTATCAGGTGGTGCGGGCGCGTCCCGGTGCAACGGTGCCGGTCGCGGCGAACCGGATGCATTCCTCGCCGCCGATCCAGCCTGCGGAGTAGGAGGACAAGGTCATGGATTGCTCGGTCTCCAGTGCCCTGCCGAAGCCCAAGGCGATCAGCGTCAACGGCGTCGTGATCCCGCGCGAGGCGATCGCGCAGGAGGTGCAGAATCATCCGGCCGAAAAGCCGATTCTCGCCTGGCAGGCGGCGGCGCGTGCGCTGGTGGTGCGCGAGCTGCTGTTGCAGGAGGCGTCGCGGCTCGGCATCGAAACCGAGGCGCTGTGCGATCCGGAGGGACGGCGCGAGACCGCCGAGGAAGCCGCGATGCGCGCGCTGGTCGAACGCGAGGTGAAAACGCCGGAGCCGGACGAGAAGGCCTGTCTGCGCTTCTACGAGCAGAACCTGCAACGCTTCCGCAGCGGCGACCTCTACGAGGTGGCGCATATCCTGATCGCGGCGCCGCGCGGCAATCAGGCGGCACGCGCTGCGGCGCGCGACAGCGCCGAGACCATCCTTGCGGCGGTGAAGACCGATCCGCGCGCTTTCGCCGATCTCGCGTCGAACCATTCGGCGTGTTCGACCTCGGCGGTGGAAGGCGGGCGGCTCGGCCAGATCGCGCGCGGCCAGACCGTGCCTGAATTCGAGGCGGTGCTGGAACGGATGCAGCCGGGTGAACTGACGATCGCCGAGACGCGCTACGGCTACCACGTGGTGCGGATGGATCGCCGCGCCGAAGGCCAGACGATGCCGTTCGAACTCGCCAGGGAGCGGATCGCCGGCTATCTCACGGCCTGCGTCGAGCATCGCGCGCTGGCGCAATACATCTCGATCCTCGCCGGGCGTGCCGACATCAAGGGCATCTCGCTGGTGGCGGCGGATTCGCCTCTGGTCCAGTAGGAGGGCGGCATGCAGCTCGGCACACTCATTCGCGATTTCGATGACGAGGCGAGGGCCGCCGAGGCGCTGGTGGCCTGCGGCGATATCGTACTACTGGCGCGGGTCAACGCCATGACCGGCCGCTTCGACGAGACGCTCGGCGAATATGCCTCCGGCGCGGTGCGGCGCTTCGCCGGCCTTGCCGGCAGCGAGGACTGGCTCGGGCTGATGAACGTGCTGGAGCGCGCGTCCGATCCCGGCGCGGGCTGTCTCGTTTACATGGTGGACTGGTCGCTCAAGCGCGACGAGGCGACCCTCGCGCCGGCGGAGCCTCACGAGGGCTGCACCTGCGGCGGCCACGGAGGTTGTTCGTGAGTGTTGCGACCGACACATTGGCAGCGCCGGCGGTCGCCAGCGAGGTGACGCGGATCGGCATTCTGGTGGTGTCCGACCGCGCCAGTCAGGGTGTTTACGAGGATATCAGCGGACCGGCGGTGAACGCCTTTCTCGACCGGGTGATCCGCTCGGCCTGGACCTCGCTATTGCGGGTCGTTCCGGACGGCGCCGACAGCGTCGCGGCGGCGCTGACCGATCTGGTGGATGGTGACGGCTGCGATCTGATCCTCACCAGCGGCGGCACCGGTCCCGCGCCGCGCGACCAGACCCCGGAGGGCACGCGGGCGGTGATCGAGCGCGAGCTCGACGGTTTCGGCGAATTGATGCGGCAGGTCAGCCTGGCGCAGGTTCCCACCGCGATCCTGTCACGCCAGATGGCCGGAACGCGGGGCCGCTGCCTGATCGTCAACCTGCCGGGGCGGCCGTCCTCGATCGACGTCTGCCTGGGTGCAATTTTCCCCGCGATCCCTTATTGTCTGGATCTGATCGGCGCCCGTCCCATCGAGGTCAACACAGATGTTTGCAAGGCATACCGTCCCGGCACCTGATCTTGATCAGGACACCATCGCCACGGTTGGCGCGGTGGTCTATCCCGACGAGGAATTCCCCGAGGCGCTGTTCGACGCCATCGTGGCGGCCTATCGCGGCCGCGGCCTCGCGCTTGCCGGCGTGGTGCAGCGGCCGGTGGTCGAAGACCCCGCGCCGGGTCAGGAATGCGACGTGCTGCTGGAAAATCTCGTCACCGGCGACCGCACCGTGATCTTCGAGGATCGCGGCGCGATGGCGCAGGGTTGCCGTCTCGATGTTGGGGCGCTGATTCAGGCCGCGACCAAGGTGGAGGCAACGCTGGGCGAGGACACCGCGCTGGTGCTGCTCAACAAGTTCGGCAAGGTCGAGGTCGATGGCGGCGGCATGTGCGATCTGGTGGCGAGCGCGCTGGAGCGCGGCATCCCAGTGCTGATCGGCGTGCCGCTGCGTCATCTGCCGGCATGGCGCAGTTTCGCCGGCGAATTCGCCATCGAGCTGCCCGACGACCTCGACACGATCAATCGCTGGCTCGGCAAGGTAATGGCGCCGGCCGGCCGGATCGATGCGGTCGCCTGAGCGCGCCGCACTCCGGCCTGAGCGTTGGGATTTAAGCTTCAATCTATTGAGCGGCGGCCCCGTCGCGGTCCCATGATCACGCGCTGGAATGGCGCGCGAGCGGATGGATGCGCTTGCGCCGGCGCTCCTTGCGGTCGCACCAGATCTCGCCCTGCAATTCGTCGAGCGCCGCCGCGTTCGGGCAGAAGTCATGATAGTTCGCGTGCGCGGTGCCGGCCGCCAGTTCGCGGCGACAGCGCTGAAGGGTGGTGCATTCGGAGCAGGGCACACTCATGTCGCGAAGCTGCGCCGCATAGCGCGTTCTGACGTCCTGCGCGTCGAGGCCGAGCGCGGTGAGCATCTGATAGAGCTCGTCGCTGCTGCGTTCGCTGTAGCTCATCAGGCGCGCGAGAAAGTCTTCCGGCAATCCGATCTCGGAAGCGATCTCGGCGCGCCGCCGCCGCTCGAGGGATTTCTATTCGCGCTCGGCCCGCCATCGCGCGTACCACTGCTTTATCATCGCCGTGCCCACGATTTTGTCCATGAATCTTCATCATGACACATTGCGTGGAACTGCGCCTTGATCTGTCTCAATGAAACACGCCGTGGGTGTGGCGGGCGGCGGGTGCGGCAACGTGACCGGCTCGTTTAACGGGAGCTTGATCCGCCGCAACGACCGTTTCTGCTAAATCACCGATGCTGCGAACAGACGGAGGTGATTGCCATGTCCATCTGGGCAGGAATCCTGATTGTTGCGGCGGCAGTGGCGCTGCTGGTCGTCGTCAGCGCGCGGATCTGGGCCAGCCTGCCGGCGCCCGCGCCGAAGCTTGGCCTCAACAGGCCGAAATGGCGCGCGTTCTAACGTAAAGTCTAGACGAAGCGTGCAACATCGTCATGCCCGCGCTTGTCGCGGGCATCCACGTCTTCACGAACGATCAGCAAGATAAGACGTAGATGGCCGGGACAAGCCCGGCCATGAAGAAAAACGTGCTTTGCGTGAGCCTTACGCGTCCATGTTGCGCAGGCACTGCCGGTTGCGCAGCGCCACCTGACGGGCGCCGGTCAGCCCGAGCACGCCCTGGCTCTGCAACTGCGAGAAGGTGCGCGACACGGTCTCCAGCGTAAGGCCGAGATAGTCGGCGATATCGCGCCGGGTCATCGGCAACGCCATCATGCCGGCAACGGTGAGGCGGCGGTCCATTTCCAGAAGGAATGTCGCGACCTTTTCCATCGCGGTCTTGCGGCCGAGCAGCAGCATGTGATCCTCGGCATGGCGCAGGTGGCCCGCGGTCAGCGACCACAGATGCAATGCGACCTGCACGTCAACCTCGGCGGCTTGTTCCAGGCTGCTGCGCTTGGCGAGGCGGATGGTGGTGTCGACGATGGCTTCGGCGGTCAGGCGGCAGGTCGGGCTGGATTCGAGGCCGAACACGTCGCCGGGCAAATGGAAGGAGTCGATCTGGCGGCGGCCGTCCGACAGCAGCTTGTAGGTGCGCACCGCGCCCTTCACCACCTGATAGACATATTCCGAAGGCTCGCCTTCGCCGTAGATTTCCTCGTCCTTGCGGTAGCAGAAGTCGGTGCCGACCATGCCGGCCCGTCCGAGGATCGCGCCGAACTTGTCGGTGGCGAGGGCGGGAGCGGTGCACTTGCCCGCGATGGAACCAAGCGGGGGGAGGGCGGGAGCAATGGTGCTGGTGGAAGGTGCGAGCATGGTGCCGTCTCCTGTGCTTCGGATGGCGGAACTGTGCTCCTGTTTTTTCGCGAGCGGTATTTCGCTCCATGCCTTAAGGGCCGTCCCCTAAGGGGTTTACCGGAGGTCGCCGGGGATCAGAGGCCGAGCGACGGACCCTCGATCGCCTGCAGGATATGGGAGACGAGGCTTTCTTCCAGATGCGGCTTGCGCAGGACGTGGTGCAGCCCGGCCGCCTCGGCCTTTTTCTCGATGCTTTCGTCCTGATAGCCGGTGATCAGGATGATCGGGGTGGTGATGTCCAGATCCCGCAGATGGAGAGCCAGGTCGATGCCGTTCATGGCCGGCATCTTGTAGTCGATCACGAAACAGTCGGCATGCCGCGGCGTGTTGCGGTCGAGCAGGGCGGTCGGCGTGCGGAAGGTCAGCACCTCGAAGCCCTCGGCCTCCAGCAAAAAGCGCAACGAGCCGAGCACGTCGGGATCGTCATCGATCACGTAGATCGTCGATTTGTAAATCGGTGAACTCATTGACGCTTCGGGACGTTTGGCTGCACAAACATCTGGCGAAACTAGAGGTTTTCGGCGCCGAAGCGTTGACCTGGGTCAATCCTTGAGCAGTCCTCCACGCACTGCGAGCCGTACCAACTCTGAAATACTTCCAGCCTGCATCTTGGTCATCACGTTGGCGCGGTAGACCTCGATGGTCCGCGGGCTGATGTCGTATTCGCGCGCGATCAGCTTGTTGGAGAGGCCCGCGACCAGCCCCTCCATCACCTGACGCTCGCGCGGCGACAGGCTGGCGATCCGCGCCGCGATGTCGGCGGTCACCGCCTCGCCCTCCTGCTGATGCGTTGCCTTGCGCAGTGCCGCCTTGACGGTGCCGATCAGCCGCTCGTCCTCGAACGGCTTTTCGAGGAAATCGATGGCGCCGAGTTTCATCGCCTCGACCGCGAGCGGGATGTCGCCGTGGCCGGTCATGATGATGATCGGCAGCGTCTTGTTGTCACTCTGCAGCCGCTTCAGCAGCTCGATGCCGTCGAGGCCGGGCATCCGCACGTCGGACACCACGCAGCCGACGCCGAGATCGGGCAGTGCGTCGAGAAAGCTCACCGCGGAATCGAATAGCTTGACGCGGAAGCCGGCCGCATCGAGCAGGAAATCCAGCGAATCCCGCATCGCGGGATCGTCATCGATGACATACACGGTGGGTTCAGGTGGCATCGCTCAACTCTTCGCTCGTCGCGGCCGGCAGCGTGAAGCGGAATGTCGCGCCGCCGGAGGCATTGGTTTCGGCCCACATCCGCCCGCCATGGGCTTCGACGATGGTCCGGCTGATCGAAAGACCGACGCCCATGCCGGTCTCCTTGGTGGTGAAGAAGGTCTGGAACAGATTGGACTCGTTTTCCTTGCCGATGCCGTGGCCGGTGTCGGAGACCGATATCTCGATCATGTCGTCGGCGACCTTGACGTTGGTCACGACCAGGATCCGCTGTTCCGAGTGCGCCATCGCCTCCAGCGCGTTGCGGAACAGGTTGACCAGCACCTGCTGGATCTGCACGCGATCGACCAGCACGAGGTCATGATCGGGATCGAGATTGAAGTGCAGCGACACGCCCTGTTCGCGCGCGCCGGTGAAGCCGAGCGCGCCGGCTTCCTCGATCAGCTTGGAGATGCGCTCGACGCGCTTTTCGGATTCGCCGCGTGAGACGAAGTCGCGCAGCCGCCGGATGATCTGGCCGGCGCGCAGCGCCTGCTCGGCGGCGCGGTCCATCGCCGATTCGATCTTCTGCCGGGCGGGATCGTCGTCCTCGGCCGCCAGCAGGCGGCGGCAGCCCTTCATGTAGTTGCTGATCGCGGCCAGCGGCTGGTTGAGCTCGTGGGCGAGCGCGGAGGCCATCTCGCCCATCGCGGTGAGGCGCGAGACGTGGACCAGTTCGGACTGCAGCTCCTGCACCCGCGCCTGGGTCTGCTGATATTCGGTGAGGTCGCGCACGAAGCCGGTGAAATAAGGCTCGCCGCCGGAGCGCGTCTCGCCGATCGCCAGATGCATCGGGAAGATGGTGCCGTCCTTGCGCTTGCCCGAGACGATGCGGCCGATGCCGATGATGTGCCGCTCGCCGGTGCGCAGATAGCGCTCCATATAGCTGTCATGGCGGCCGCTGTCGGGCTGCGGCATCAGGATGCTAACATTCTGGCCGATTGCCTCCTGCTCGGTGTAACCGAACTGGCGCACCGCGGCGCTGGA
Source organism: uncultured Afipia sp. (assembly GCA_964384815.1). Lineage (GTDB taxonomy): Bacteria > Pseudomonadota > Alphaproteobacteria > Rhizobiales > Xanthobacteraceae > Afipia. The sequence continues at coordinate 347,659 of CAYLLZ010000002.1, forward strand.
GAAGAACTGCATGACGCCGCGCCCGTCGATCACGATCATGGCGTCGGGAATGGTGTCGAGGATCGAGCGCAGATGGCCCTCGCGGGTGCGCAGGGCTTCCTCGAGCTGCTTCTGCTCGTCGATGTCGATGACGATGCCGCACAGATGCTGGATGCCGTCGGCGCCGGTGACGAGGCTGGAGCGCGCGCGCAGCCAGTGCGCCGATCCGAGCGGCGAGGCGATGCGGTATTGCAGATCGAAATTGCGGCCCAGGGTGACGGCCTGCTCGATCGCCTGTTCGGTGCGCGCCCGGTCGATCGGCGCGAGCAACGACATGAAAAGCGGATAATCGACACTCTGGCCGGGCGGCAGCCCGAATAGCCGGCGCGTGACCGGCGACCAGATCAGTTCGCGGGTGGACAGATTGAGATCCCAGGTGCCGATACCGGAGCCCTCGATGCCCAGCCGCAGGCGGTCATCGTAGGAATAGTCATCGGATGTGGCAGAAGGCGTGGTCACGGGCCTGAATGTTCTCGCCGGCTGGTTGCGGGGCCTGTTCTACAACAACTGGCCCGGAGGGCAAAACCGGTTCGGCGGCCGCGAATTGCCGCGCCGCGCCGGTCTGTCATGCCGTGCGCTCAACGCGGCGGCTTGACGGAGCGATCGTTGCCGGGTGCGGTCACCACGACGGTCGCGGTCATGCCCGCGCTGAGTGTGATCCCGTCGGGAATCCGGTCGATGGCGATGCGCACCGGAATGCGCTGGGCGAGGCGCACCCAACTGAAGGTCGGGTTGACGTTGGCGATCAGGTCGTTGCCGATGGCGTTGTCGCGATCGGTGATGGCGCGGGCGACGCTCTGGACATGACCGTCCAATGGCGCGCTGAAGCCGAGCAGCCGGATCGACGCCGGATCGCCGATCTTGATGCTGCGCAGCTTGGTCTCCTCGAAATAGCCGGCGACGTAATAGGAGTCGCTGTCGACGATAGCGAGCATGGCGCGGCCCGCGGTGGCATAGTCGCCGCGATCGACCAGAAGATTGGTGACATGGCCGTTGACCGGCGCGCGCACTTCGGTGCGGGCGAGGTTGAGCTTGGCGACGCCCAGCGCTGCAACCGCCTGATCGTAATTCGCCTGTGCCGACAGCGCCGCGGTGCGGGCCTGATTGAGCGCCTCCGCCGAGATCGAGGCCGAGCTCAGATGCTCGCGCCGGTCCTGCTCCTCCTTGCGCTGGTCGAGCAGGCTTTTCGCGCCGGCGAGCGCGGCCTCGGCCGCTGCCAGCGCAAGCTGGTAGCGCGCCGGATCGACCGTGAACAGCACGTCGCCGATCTTCACTTCCTGATTGTCCTTGACGCGGATGTCGATCACCGCGCCCGCTACGTCCGGCGCAACCATCACGACATTGGCGCGCACCCTGCCGTCGCGGGTCCACGGGCTTTCCTCATAGACCCGCCACAGATACCAGCCCGCGACGATGGCGACGAGAACCGCGGTGACGGTAACGAGAACACGAATGATCGACATTTTGCTTGGCATGAGAGGTTCCGGCGTCACAGCATCAAGGCGACGAACGTGCTCAGCACGATCACAAACAGCGCGGTATTGAACAAAGGCGGATGCCAGATGAAGCGATAGGCGCCGGCCTGCTGCAACAGATAGCGCAGGGCATACCATGCCAGCGCCGCGCCGAAGAAATAGCCGAGCAGCGGCGGCAGGAATACGCCATCGAGATTGATTTCCTTGATCATGTCGGCACCGGATCGGATTCGGTCGCGGCGACAGGATCGCCCGCCGGGACGAGGCCGAAGAACGCGGCATGCTGCGCGAGCGTCATCTCGATACTATAGAGCGCTTCGGCGCTCTGCGTCAGCAAGGTGGCTTCATCGAGCGTGAGGATACGCTCGCGCGCCGCGCGCAGCAGGGGCAGCGGCATGCCGCCCGCATTGTGCCGCGCCAGGCGCTCGAAGTGATCCGCAAGGGCCTCCAGCGCGCTCGCGACGGCGGCATCGGCGACAGCGGGCAGGCTGGCGCGATAGGTCTTGAGCGCAAGGATGTTGAGACCGATACGCAGCCCGCCGAGACCGCCTTGCATAGCGGCGCGCTGTTCGACGATCATCGGGTCGAGCCGCACGAACAGCGCGTTGATGCGGTCGAACATCCGGCTCTCGAAAGTGGTGCGCTGATCGAAAGTGGCGCTGCCTGCCGCGATCTGCGCCAGATCGCGCATCATGCCGCGCGTCAGGCGCTGCACCGCCCATTCGGCGCTGAGCGGACGCAATAGACGCAGCGCCACTGCGCCGATGCCGATGCCGGCCAGATAGCCGATGAAGCTGTTGATGAAGGTGGCAAAGTCGTAGTTCATCTCATTGGAGACGCCGATCAGCGCACCGCCGTTGAGGATCAGCGGCAACGCATAGGCGATGGCGGACGGCACCGCCAGGAACAGGCCGCTGACGAGATAGAACGGTGCCAGCGCGACGACCAGCGCCGGAAAGGTGTTGAGGGTCGGTAGCACGCCGAACAGGTAGACAGCAGCGATCGCGCCGCCGACCACGCTCATCTTCAGGAAGATCATGGTAGCGGCGGTGGGATCGTCGCGCGCGCCCATGATGGCGCAGACGATGCCGGCGAAGGTCACCGCGGTCGGGCCGTTCGGCCATGCAGTGGCGATCCAGAACACGCTGGCGATGAGTACTGTCGCAGCGGCGATACCTCCGGCGATCAAAGCGAACTGGATGTCGCGATAGGGAAGCTGCGCCGGCGCCGGCGTCGATTGCAGCGGGTGAAAGCCGCTCGCCATATGCACGCGCAGCAGCACGGTCTCGTGCCACAGCACGATGGCGTCGCGCAGCCGCAGCAGGATCGAACGCACCAGGAACGAACGCGGATCGGCGCGAAGATCGTGTTGCGACGGCAGATGACGGGCGATGTCGGCCGCGAGGCGTTCGCGTTCCACGGCCGTGTCAGATGTGAGACCGGCTTGCGCATCGGCGGCGGAGGCGGCGATATGGTCTGCGGCCCGTTCGAGCAGCGGGCGCAGCCGCGACGCCGTGGCCGGCTGCATGCGGGTGAGCAGGGCGAAGCGGTCATAGATCGACACCAGCAGCGCCAGCAGCGAAAGCAGCTTGCCTTGGTATTGCCGGATCGGACGGTCGATCGCCCTGATCTCGGGCGTGTCGAGAATGGCGAAGGTGCGCAGCGAATCCAGCGCGACCACGGAGGAGATCACCTGCCGGCGGTCGGCAAGGCCCTTGGCTTCGCCTTCCTGGCCGCGCAGCGCATCGCCCACCCAGCGCGCCATGGTCGGCAGCGTGGCGTCGAGCGCCTTGCGCAGCGCATCGCCCGCGCGCTGCGGGAATACGACGTGATGCATCAGCGTGCCGCAGGCGATGCCGAGCATGATCTCAAGGCAGCGCGCCACCGCGAAATCGAACGCGGTGTCCGGCGCCAGCACGGCGGGCAGGCCGATAATGGCCGCCGAATAGCCCGACAGCATGCCGGCATAGGCCTGCGGCGCATCGCGCAGGTAGATCGAGACGAACACGCCGAGCCCGATCCACAGTGCCAGCACCAGGCAGAACAGTTCGCGCGAATTGGAGAACAGCGCCACGAAGACCAGCGACATCGTCGCCCCGATCAGGGTGCCGAGCACGCGGTAGATCGATTTCGCCAGCACCATGCCGGCGAGCGGCTGCGAGACGATATAGACGGTGGTGACGCTCCAGCTCGGCTGCGACAGGTTGAGATGGAAGGCGATGTAAAGCGCCAGCATCGCGGCGATGAAGGTCTTGATCGAGAACAGACCCTCGCGCCAGGTCAGTTGTCGGGCGATGCGCAGCATGGAAAGCGTGGGTCCCTTCGGACCGCCACTCTAGCACCGGAGCCGGATTTGCCGATAGCGGTCCGTTGTGTTCCGGCGGAAGGCGCCCGCTGGTCCGGAACGGGGGCGGGCGTGGAAAGAAAAAAGGCGCGGACTTAAAGTCCGCGCCTCAGGTGCTCTCTCTTGGGAGAGGGGAGCGGCATGCCCGTCTGAGGGCAGGCCGACACCGGGATTTAGTTGGCCAGTTTTACTTGGCCGTATTGCACCAGTCGTAGATGCTGAGCGCCATCACCTTGATCGCGGTGATGTAGTCCTCGATCGAGACGTACTCGTCGTCGGAGTGCATCACGGCGGTCGAGCCGGGTCCGAAGATCACGGTCGGCGTATCGGCGTACAGATTGAGGAAGCGGGTGTCGGCCGCGCCCTGACGTCCGCTGATCACGGGCTGCTTGCCGGTGATTTCGGTGTAGGTCCGCGACACCGTCTGCACGATCGAGTGATCGCGCGGAATCTCGGAAGCCTGCGCGTCGTAGCCGACGAAACGCACTTTCGGCGGATGATCCTTCATCCACGGATCGGTCGCCGCGACGCGTGCGATCTGATCGACCAGGCTCTGCTTGACGCCTTCGTGGTCCTCGCTCGGCACGGTGCCGATCGAGCCCTTGAGCAGCGCTGTCGCCGGGAAGGCGCTCGGATAGTTGCCGGCCTGGAAGCTGCCGATGATGCAGGGCAGCGAATCCAGCGGCTTCGGATACAGCGGGTGGCGCACGGTGGCGACGCGATGGTCCTCCAGCTCCTGCACCGCCTTGACGATCTTGTAGCCAAGCTCGATGGCGCTGACGCCGAGATAGCGCTGCTGAATGCCGGCGGGCTTGCCCTGGATTTCGATCTCGAACCAGATGCGGCCGATGCAGGCGGGCTGCACGGCAAGGTCGCTGGTCTCGCCGGAAATGCCGGCGTCGGCCTTGTAGCCGCGGGCGACGGTGTCGAGCGTGCCGTGGCCGCTGACTTCCTCGTCGATCACGATGTTGATGAGCACGTCGCCCTTCGGGGTGAGGCCGAGCTCCTTGAGGAATTCCACCGCGAGGATGTGGCTGGCGACGCCGCTCTTCATATCGCAGGAGCCGCGGCCATAGATGCGGCCGTCCTTGATCGAAGCCGACCACGGATCGTCGCTCCAGCCCGAGCCGTCGCCAACCGGAATGACGTCGGTGTGGCCGTTGAGCAGCAGCGACTTGCCGCCGCCGGTGCCCTTCAGCGTGGCGACGATGTTGGGCCGGCCCTCATAGCCGCGATCCACCGGACGATAACCGGGGTGCTTCTTCAGCTCCTCCCAGTTGGTCTCCCACATATCCACATCGAGACCGATCTTGGTCAGATACTCGTTGAGGAATTTCTGAATGGCGGCTTCGTCGCCGGTGACGCTCGGAATGCGCACCATGTCGCGCAGGAAGTTGATCGCCTTGTCGCGATTCTTGTCGATGGCGTCGAGGATCTTTTGGCGGTTGGTATCGGTCATTGGCACGGCCCCGGGCTGGTGTGTCTGTGCGCCGCGGCGGGCTTGCCCCTGCTGCGGACAGGGTCGGGACCATATCATACTATAATAGGAATGATAGTATCACAGAGTGGATAATTTGAGGCCCGCTCAGCGCTCCGGGGTCGCACGGAGGCGTCGCACGCTCCGCTCCAGCACGCGCCGCGCGGCGATGCGCGCCTGTCGCTCGTCGGAGGCGGCGATCGCCTCGTAGATATCGCAATGATCCTTGTAGACCGTCGCCTGGGTGGCCGGTTTCTTGGCCGAATTGGCGCGCGCGGTGGCGATCGATTCCTTCAGATGCGGCTGCAGGAACTCGACGAAGGAGACGATCAGCGGATTTTGCGTTGCCTCGGCGATCGAGCGATGGAAGGCGAGGTCGGAGGTCAGCGCCTGCTCGAAGCTGTTCTTGGAGGGCTCCATCTGCTTGAGATATTTCTGCATTTGCTTCAGGTCGCGCGACGTGCGCCGCATGGCCGCGAGTCCGGCTGCCTGCACCTCGACGCCCATGCGCAGTTCGAAGATATGGGACAGGGCGTTCGGCGAGCCCGCCGTCGAGAGGCGGAAGGGGCGCGCCTTGGCATCGTTCTCGACGAACACGCCCTTGCCCTGGCGCGAGGCGATCAGCCCGTCGGATTTCAGCCGCGACAGCGCCTCGCGCACCACGGTGATGCTGACCCCGAAGAACTGGCTGAGATCCTTGCCGGCCGGAAGCTGCATGCCGGGCTCGTATTTGCCGCCGATGATATCCTGCCGCAGCATCGCGGTGATGCGATCGGTCAGGTTTTCGGAAGGAGCGCTGGGCTGAACCTGTCTGTACGTCATGGCGATACCGCGGTCTTATCTTAAAGGGCGCGAGAATGGGACGAGGCTGGGCGAACGGACAGGATGTCGCATCGTGCCCACTGCCTCTCTCAATCTGCACCCCGGGAAAATCATGGATTGTGTGTCGGGTCCAACGCAAAATAACCTGTCGCCGCCGCCTGTGAGCCGAAAGCCGCCATATGCAAACCGCCGCAACATCGTTCTGGAATTTTTCGCTGTCATTTTATGCCGCGCCATCGGTCGCCGAGACGTGCCTCGATCTGCAGGATCGGCTGGGGATGGACGTCAATCTGGTGCTCTATCTGCTCTGGCGCGCGCATTGCGGGCGGCGATTGAGTGCCGACGATATAGCCAGTGTGATCGATTTGATCACAGCTTGGCAAGAGAACGTTGTCCGGCCGCTGCGCGGCGTCCGCCGTTTCCTCAAGACTCCCGACGCGGCCTGGCCGGCCGCCGATGTCGAGCAGCTTCGTCAGCGCGTCAAGGCGCAGGAACTGGAGGCCGAGCGGCTGCAGCACATCACGATGCAATCTGCGCGCGGCGATCTCGGCGTGCCGGACGCTCCGGAGGCGGCCGCGGCATTCGGTCTCAAAACCTATGCGCAAATTTTGGGCAGCGAGTTTCCCGATCATCATCTGGTGACGCTGCTGCGCTCCCTTCCGCGCGTCTCGTAAGCACCGCCTGATTTCATTGGTTTTCCTGCGCGCTCGCCACGACGCGGGATATCATCTTGCCACGCTGCGGCGGCAATTTGTGTTTGCACTGCGATACCGATGCTTTGCGCAAACCGGCGCAAATCAGCAAGAATTTTGAGCGGCCTTCTTCTTGTCGTCCTCAACTTAACATATAAGATGAAGACATGAGGATGAAAGACGGAGGCGGCGCTTGGCGAGGGACAATCAAAGCCTGCGTGGATTCATCGAGAGTACGGAAAGGACGAATCCCGAAGAGGTTCTCAGGATCAGTGAGCCGGTCAGCCGGCAGCTGGAGATGACCTCGACGATCTTCGAACTCGATCGTCTCTAACAAGTCGCGCTCGATCTGTTCGGTCTGAAGAACGACATGGTGCGGCGCTGGGCGAGGAGATCGTGGTCGGTTCATAAGGTGGGCCGGCCCTGATTTTTTCTTCGTCATCGCGGTCTTTCGTTGTATGAACGGCTCTATGGACTGTTGCGGCCGTCCGGATGAGTCATGACGGCCGGACGCGCTTCAGATCGGCGTCGCTCTCATTCGAATTCACTTTGAAGATGTTTCATGGCCTCCAAACTTCTCAAATCATACGACAGGAGTAGGGTTCCGCTTTACATTCAGGTTGCCTCGATCATGCGGCACCGGATTCAGTCGGGACAATGGAGTCCGGGTCAGAAGATCTCCACCCTCGAGGAACTGGAGCGCGAATTCGAGGTGGCGCGCGTCACCGTGCGTCAGGCGGTCGAGGTGCTGAACGAAGAGGGACTGCTCGACGTCCGTCAGGGGCGCGGGACCTTCGTTTCCAAAACCACCCAGGATCGGCACTGGCTGCAGCTTGCCACGAGCTGGAGCAGCCTCGTGACCTCGCTGGAGGACAACGTTCCCGAGACCATCACGGTGGAGAAAAACTGTCCTCCGCCCCAGCTCGAAGACGGTGACGGACAGCTCGCGCCTGAATATGTGCGGCTGTGCAGCGTGCAGTATCGCAACGACGAGCCTTACTCGGTCGTCCATCTGCATCTGGCGCGCTATATTTTCGACAAGAACGCCAAGCGGTTCATGGTCGCCGCGGCGCTACCGACCATCGATGCGATGGACGATATCCTGCTCGGCGAAGCGCATGAGACGCTGGTGGTCGGCAGTGCCGATCCCGAGATCGCGGATCTGATGAAGATCCCGCTCGGCTCGCCGACCATGCAGTGCCGCTGCATCGTGACTGACGACAAGGGCATTGCGATCTATGTCGCCGACATCATCTATCGAAGCGACTGCATCAAGTTGCGGATCGATCTGTTGGGCGCCAAGGCCGATCGCAAGAAGCGGGCCGATGGCCATTCCGCCCCCGTGAAGCTCGTGGGGCGCAAGGCCCGCAAGGCGCATTGAGTTTCGGACTGACGTCCTGAAATTGCCGCGTTTTCGGGCGGTTTTTCGGCTTTCGACAGGCCGATCAAAACGAACTCTTGCTATCATCCTAAAAATAGGATGAATTCCCGGGCGTGACATTCGGCGGGAGCGCAACATGACGGGCCAGGGCATCGGCGTAAGCCTTCTGCGCAAGGAGGACGACCGTCTCCTGCGAGGGCGTGGCGAGTTTGTCGGCGACATCAGGCTGCCCGGCATGCGCGATGTCGCCTTCGTCCGCAGTCCGCTCGCGCACGCCCGCATCCGCGACATCCGCATCCCTCCGCAATACCGCGACTCCGTCTTCATCGCCTCCGATCTTGAGGGCGTCAAACCGATTCGCGCGGTTTCCGGACTGACCGGATTCAAGCCGTCGGACCAGCCGATTCTGGCTTTCGAGAAAGTGCGTCAGGTCGGCGAGCTGATCGCGATGTGCGTGGCCGACACGCGGGCGGAAGCCGAGGACATCGCCGCAGCGGTCGAGGTCGATTTCGAGGAACTGCCGGCGGTCCATGACATGCTGCTGGCGCGGCAGCCTGGCTCTGCGTTGCTGCACGAGCATTGGGGCGACAACATCTTTCTGGAGACGTTCGTCGACGTCAACATGGAGGCCGCCTACGACGCGCCGATCAAGATCAGCCGCGAAATCTCCACGGCCCGGCAGTGCATGGCGCCGATGGAAGGGCGGGGAACGGTCGCGGTGTGGCACAACCGCATGGAGCAGCTCGTGCTCCACACCGGCAGCCAGTTGCCGCATATCGTGCGCAACGGGCTCGCCGAATGCCTCGGGCTCGAACAGGTCCAGGTGCGGATCATCTCGCCGGATGTCGGCGGCGGTTTCGGCTACAAGGGCATTCTGCTGACCGAGGATGTCTGTCTCGGCTGGCTTGCGATGCATCGCGGCCATCCGGTGCGCTGGCTGGAGGATCGCCGCGAGCACCTGACCGCGGGCGCCAATTGCCGCGAGCATCATTACAACATCACGGTCTATGCCGATCGCGACGGCAAGCTGCGTGGCGTCGAATGCGAGGCGACGGTCGATTCCGGCGCGTATTCGTCCTATCCGTTTTCCGCCTGCCTCGAAGCCGCGCAAGTGGCGAGCATCTTGCCGGGCCCATACGATTTTCCGTCCTACCGGTGCCGGACCTGGTCGGTCGCGACCAACAAATGCCCGATCCTGCCTTATCGCGGCGTCGCGCGCACCGGCGTGTGCTACGCCATCGAGCTGATGATGGACGCCATCGCGCGCGAGACGGGCCTCGAGCCCTACGAGGTGCGCCTGCGCAATCTGGTGCGCCCCGAGCAGATGCCGTTCGACAACATCACCCGCAAGCATTTCGACAGCGGCGACTATCCGGAATCGCTGCGTCAGGCGCTGGCGAAGATCGATCTGCCGGCGCTGCGCGAGCGGCAGAAGAAGCCGGAGCCGGACGGGCGGCTGATCGGCGTCGGTCTTGCGGTTTATTGCGAGCAGGGCGCGCATGGCACGTCGGTCTATGCCGGCTGGGGCATTCCGATGGTGCCGGGCCACGAGCAGGCCACGGCGCGGATGACGCCGGACGGCGGACTCGAACTGCGGGTCGGCGTTCATTCGCACGGTCAGAGCATGGAGACCACGCTGCCGCAGGTTGCGAACGAGATTCTCGGCATCGATGTCGCCAAGATCAAGCTGGTGCACGGTGACACCGAATACACGCCGTATTCCACCGGAAGCTGGGGCTCGCGCTGCGCGGTGATGGCGGGCGGCGCGGTGGCGACGGCGTCGAAGGAGCTTGCCAGGCTTGCCAAGGGCATCGGCGCGCATCTGCTGCAGACCGATGTCGAACATGTGGAGCTGGTGGACGGCGCGGTGGTCGGTCCGTCGGGCAGCGTCACGCTGCAGGAGATCGCGCACACCTGGTACCGGCGTCCGCAGGATCTGCCGCCGACGGTTGACCCGCGCGGCCTTGAAGTCACGATCGGCTATAAGCCGGTGCGCGATTCCGGAACGTTCAGCTATGCGACGCATGTCGCTGTCGTCGCCGTCGATCCGGAAATGGGCGACATCGAGATTGTCGACTACGTCATCGTCGAGGACGGCGGCAAGCTGATCAATCCGATGGTGGTGGATGGCCAGATCTATGGCGGCCTCGCGCAGGGCATCGGCACTGCGCTCTATGAGGAAATGAATTTCGACGCCTCCGGCCAGCCGCTGGCATCGACCTTCGCCGATTATCTGTTGCCCGGCCCGACCGAGGTGCCCGCGCCGCGTCTCGGCCATATGGAGACGCTGGCGCCTTACACGCAGTTCGGTGTCAAGGGCCTCGGCGAGGGCGGCGCCATCGCGCCGCCCGGCGCGATCGGCAACGCGGTGAACGATGCGCTCAAGTCGTTCGGCGTCGAGCTGTTGCATTCGCCGATGACGCCGCGCCGCGTGCTCGAAGCCATCCAGGAAGCGAAAAACAACAAGCGTGCGCAGGCCGCCGAGGGAGTGTCGGCGTGAAACCGGTCAATTTCGATTACGCCCGTCCGGGCGACGTTGCCGCGGCCCTCAAGCTGATCGCCGATGACAGCCTGATGGTGAAGATCATGGCGGGCAGCCAGTCGCTCGGCCCGATGCTGAACATGCGCCTCGTGCAGCCGGATCTTCTGGTCGATATCACCGGCATCGAGGAACTGCGCCGTTTCGAGGATCGCGGCGACGAGATCGTGCTTGGCGCCTGCATCACCCATGCCGACGTCGAGGACCGGCGCGTGCCCGATGTGACGCGCGGCGCGTTGCCCACGGTGGCGAAGGGCATCGCCTATCGCGCGGTGCGCAATCGCGGCACCATCGGCGGCAGCCTCACCCATGCCGATCCGTCCGCCGACTGGCACTCGATCATGGCAGCCGTCGGCGCCAAGGTGGTGCTGCGCGGACCGGGCGGCGAGCGGGTCATCCCGGTCGAGGATTACATGCTCGGCGCGCTCGAGGCCGATCTGCAGCCCGGCGAGATGCTGGTGGCGGTCCGTGTACCGAAACTGAGCGGCTCGGCGCGCTGGGGTTACTACAAAACCTGCCGCAAGACCGGCGAGTTCGCCCACGCCATCGGTTCGTTCATGGCCGATCCGGAGCGCGGCGTCAGCCGCGTGGTGATCGGCGCCACCGAGACGCGGCCGATCGTCGTCGCCGAGGCCGGCAACATCATCGGAGACGGCCGCACCGAGCGGATGGAAGCCGCTTTCGACAGCAAGGCTGTCGATGATGTGATCAAGGCGTCCGGCATGACCGACCCGATCGACAGACAAACTCATATCACCGCGTTGCGGCGGGCCCTCGAACAAGCGCGATCAGCATGAGCACGGTCAATCTCATCGTCAACGGCAAGCCGGTCAGTGCCGACATCCAGCCGCGTACCCATCTTGCGGACTTCCTGCGCGAGACCCAGAACCTCACCGGCACCCATATCGGCTGCGAGCACGGCGTTTGCGGCGCCTGCACGCTTTTGGTGGACGGCGTGCCGACGCGCTCCTGCATCACCTTCGCGATCGCCTGTCAGCAGGCCGAGGTGACGACGATCGAAGGTCTCGACGATGACGAGATCGCGCGCGAACTGCGCGCGGCGTTTTCCGCCGAGCACGGGCTGCAATGCGGCTATTGCACGCCGGGCATGGTCGTCTCGGCGCGCGACGTGGTGCTGCGCATGGACGCGCCGTCCGAGCACGACATCCGCGTCGCGATGAGCGGCAATCTGTGCCGCTGCACCGGCTATGTCGGCATCACCCGCGCGATCCAGCGCGTCATCGAGGCGCGCCGCGCCCGCGGCATCGCCGCCATTCCGAACGGCAACCGCACGTCGCTCGGCCCGTCCGGCTCGGGCCATGCCGTGCCGGTCGCCGTCGGAGCGACAGCGCGCGCGGCTGCGCCTGCCGCGGCGAGCAAGCCCGCTGCCGCGAAGGAAGCCTCTGCCGCGGCATCGGCCGCGCCGCGCAAGGATGCCAACTGGAAGCCGCAGACCAACTTCACCCAGAGCTTCACGGTCGCGCATCCGGTCGATGTAGTCTGGGACTTCTTCGGCAACATTCCCGAGGTGGCCTCGTGTCTGCCCGGCGCCTCGCTCGCCGGCGATCCGGTAGACGGCCATGTCGAAGGACTGATCAAGGTCAAGGTCGGGCCGATCTCGGCTGAATTCCAGGGCGTCGCCGATGTCTCGCGCGACGAGGCCACCCGCACCGGCACCATCGACGGCGCCGGCAAGGACAAGCGCAGCAATTCGGCGACGCGCGGTTTGATCGGCTACGCGGTCAAGCCGGGCGACAATCCCGACCAGACGCGGGTGGACGTCAATATCGGCTTCACGCTGACCGGCATGCTGGCGCAGTTCAGCCGTTCGGGACTGGTCGAGGACGTCGCCGGCCGTCTGATCGGCGCCTTCGTGCAGAACCTCGAAGCCAAGCTGTCGCATCAGGCGTCGGGCGGCACCGGTGCTGCGCCGGTGGTCACGGAACTGGATGCGGGCTCGCTGGTCTTTTCGGTTATCGCCTCGCGATTCAAGATGTTATGGGCCAAGATCACCGGCCGCCGGACTTAAGCGTCCGGGGGAAACGCAAGGTGCTCGCAGATCGCAGTTGTATTAAGGTACTAATGATAGTACCTTTGTGACTGAGAGCCCGGAAACGGGCTGCGGCTGGCGCCCCTGAAAGGATGATGAGGGCCGAATGTCGACCATGGTCAATCTGAATGCGGATATGGCGGAAGGCTTCGGCGCCTATGACATCGGCGACGACGCCAGCATTCTGAAGATCATCAATTCCGCCAGCATCGCCTGCGGCTTTCATGCCGGCGATCCGCTGACCATGCGCAGGGTCGTCGCCGATGCCAAGCGCGAGGGCGTGTCGGTCGGCGCACATCCGGGCTTCAACGATCTGTGGGGCTTCGGCCGCCGCCGCATCGACATGCGGCCCGACGATCTCGAATACATGGTGGCCTATCAGATCGGCGCGCTGCAGGCGCTGGCGGCGTATTCGGGCGTCAAGGTGACGCACCTCAAGCCGCATGGCGCACTCAACAACATGGCCGCCGAGAACAGCGATTATGCCATGGCGATCGGCCGCGCCATCAAGACGGTGGATCGTGACATTATCTACGTCGCGCTGGCGGGCTCGGAGATGGAGAAGGCTGGCCGTGCGCTCGGCCTCAAGGTTGCGCGCGAAGGTTTCTGCGATCGCCTCTACGAGGACGACGGCAATCTGACCTCGCGCAAGCTGGCCGGCGCGGTGATCAAGAATCCGGAAGTGGCGGCGAAGCAGGTGGTCGACATGGTCGTTCACCGCACCATCACCTCGCGCAACGGCAAGACGTTCCCCTGCAAGGTCGACACGCTCTGCGTCCATGGCGACGAGCCGACCGCGATCGCACTCGCAAGGCATGTGCGCGAAGCGCTGGATCTGGCTGGCGTCAAGCTGGTGCCGCTGCCGGAAATGACATTCGACTGATTATTGTCCACTGATTGAACGGGAAGCAGAAAAAGCATGGCTGAGACATCGAAACCGATCATTGCGATCCTGGGCGGCACCGGCGACCTCGGCTCCGGACTGGCGAAGCGCTGGCTTGCCGCGGGCTATCAGGTGGTGATCGGCTCACGCTCCGCCGAGAAGGCGCAGGCCTTCGCATCCGAACTCGGCGCCAACGCCTCGGGCAAGAGCAACGCCGATGCCGCCAAGGCGGCCGATGTGATCGTGCTCGCCGTTCCGTTTTCGAACCACGAAGCCTCGCTGCTCGAGATCAAGGATGTGGCGCAGGGCAAGATCGTGGTCGATGCCGCGGTGCCGCTGGTGCCGCCGAAGGTCTCCACCGTGCAGTTGCCGCCGGAAGGCTCGGCGGCGCAGATCGCGCAGCGGCTGCTCGGCGAGGGCGTGCGCGTCGTCTCCGCATTCCACAATGTCGGCGCGAGCAAGCTGCATGCCGGCGACCGCGCCGATTGCGACGTGCTGGTGTTCAGCAACGACAAGGACGCGCGCGAACTGGTGATCGGGCTTGCCGATGTCGTCGCCACGCGCGGCGTCGATGGCGGCGTGCTGGCGAATTCGGCGGCGGCCGAGGCGCTGACCTCTATTCTCATCGGCATCAATCGCAAGTACAAGGTGCCCGGTGCCGGTATCCGGATCACCGGTCTGCCGTAACCGTATCGTGAGTGTATGATCAAGAGCGTCAGCTATCTCGCCGTTCCTGGAATTCCGCAGATCGAGCCCGGCGACGATCTCGCGGGCGTGATCGTCGATGCGATCAAGGCGGTGGGGCTGACGCTCGAGGATGGCGATATCGTCGTCCTCGCGCAGAAGATCGTCTCCAAGGCGGAAGGGCGCTACGTCGCGCTCAAGGACGTGGTGCCGTCCGAGAAGGCGCTGGCGCTCGGCGCGCAGATCGAGAAGGATCCGCGCTACGTCGAGATCGTGCTGTCGGAATCGACCGAAGTGGTGCGCTCCTGGACCAACGTCCTGATCGTCGCCCATCGTCTCGGTTACGTCATGGCCAATGCCGGCGTCGATCACTCCAATATCAGCCAGTCCGGCGACAGCGAGCGCGTGCTGCTGCTGCCGAAGGATCCCGACGGTTCGGCGGCGATGCTGCGCGAGCGTCTCGGCAAGGCGTTCGGCACCAGCGTCGGCGTCATCATCAATGACAGTTTCGGCCGTCCCTGGCGCAGCGGCGTGGTCGGCGTCGCGCTCGGCGCGGCCGGCGTGCCGGCGCTGATCGACATGATCGGCGCGCCGGACATGTTCGGCCGGCCGATGCAGGTGACGGAGATCGCCGCCGCCGACGAGATCGCGGCGGGCGCCTCGCTGGTGATGGGGCAGGCCGCCGAAGGCCTGCCGGTCGTGATCGTGCGCGGCCTTCAGTTCAATGCGCCGGAGCGGCCGGCATCGGCGCTGGTGCGCCCTCGCGACAAGGACAAATTCCGATGAACGCGACCCGCCCGCCATCCTCCTGCGCGCCGCGCCTTGTGGCGCTGTGCGGCGGCGTCGGCGGCGCCAAGCTCGCGCTCGGGCTCGAGCGTGCCTATGGCGGCGCAGTGAGCGTGGTGGTCAACACCGGCGACGACTTCGAGCATCTCGGACTGCATGTCTCGCCCGACATCGACACGGTGCTCTATACGCTCGGCGGCCGCAGCGATCTCGAACGTGGCTGGGGCCGCGCCGGCGAGACCTGGCAGTTCATGAAGGCGCTGCACGAACTCGGCGGCGAGACCTGGTTTCAACTCGGCGACCGCGATCTGGCGATGCATGTCGAGCGGACGCGCCAGTTGCGCGCCGACATTTCGCTTACCGAATTCACGCGCAATGTCGCCGAACGGTTCGGCATCGCCGCGACCATTCTGCCGATGTCGGACGAGCGGGTCGAGACCACGGTGATCACGCCGGCCGGCGCGCTGTCGTTCCAGCGCTACTTCGTCGAGAAGCAGTGTATTCCGGTGGTGCGGCGGCTGGAATTCCGCGGTGCAGAACGGGCGCGGATGTCGGACGCGGTCGCTGCAGCGCTGCGCAATCCCGGACTGGATGCGATCATCGTCTGTCCGTCCAATCCGTATCTGAGCATCGATCCGATCCTTGCGGTGCCGGGCATGCGCGCCGCGCTGAAGGAGGCGGATGTGCCGGTCGTCGTCGTCTCGCCGCTGATCGGCGGTCAGGCGGTGAAGGGGCCGACCGCGAAGATCATGGCGGAGCTTGGCGTGCCTGCGGATTCTCGCGCGCTGGCCGCGCATTACGCCGGGCTGATCGATGGCATGGTGATCGATGAATCGGACCGCGCCGATGCGGCCGCGCTCGATATTCCGGTCTGTGTCGCGCCGACCCTGATGCGGACGCTGGAGGATCGCGTCCGGCTGGCGCGGACCTGCGCCGATTTCGCCATGCAACTGCGCGAGCAGTCTTCGCACGCGGAAGGAGCCGACCGATGATCTTGCCGCGCGACAGCGAAGATCAGGTCTGGGCCGTGGTGCCGGCCAAGCGTTTCAGCCGCGCCAAGATGCGGCTTGCATCGGTGCTGACGCGCGCCGAGCGCGCGCAGCTTGCGCGGGTGATGCTGCATGACGTGATGAGCGTGCTCAGCGCCGTCGATGAACTGGCCGGTATCGTCGTGGTCTGCGGCGATCCGTCGGTCGCCCGCGAGGTGCGCCCGTTCGGCGTGCGGCTTGTCACCGACATCGCCGAGACCGGCGTCAACGACGCGGTGCGCGAAGGCCTTCATGCGGTCGCCCGCGAGAGTGATGCCGGCGCGATGGTCGTCCCCGGCGACGTGCCGTTCGCCACGGTGGCGGACGTGCAGACCATGCTCCGCGTGATGGTCGGGCAGCCGATGGTGCTGGTGCCGGCCCTGCGCGATGGCGGCACCAACTGTCTTGCGATGACCGATCCCTTTGCGATCGCGCCGTGCTTTGGCGATGGCAGCTTTCACGCGCATCAGGCCGCGGCGCGCCGCGCCGGCATCGTCCCTGCGGTGTGTCATCTCGAAGGCCTCGGCCACGATGTGGACCGACCCGACGACCTGTTGTCCGCGCCGCGGCGGTTCGGATCGCGGACATCGGCTTTTCTCGACGAACTGAATATCAACGCGCGATTGGGACGGCCCGTCCTGCAAAGCCGGGGAGGGGCGATATGAGCGCTTCATCAATGCTGCTGGATTTCTCGCCGGAGCGCCGTTTGACCCGGCACGAAGCGCTTGCGCTGATCGATGCGGATCTTGCAACGCTGATGCAGGTCGCCGCCGCGCGCCGCGACCTCGCGCATGGCGACCACGTCTCCTATTCGCGCAAGGTCTTCATTCCGCTGACGCAGCTTTGCCGCGACGTGTGCCACTACTGCACCTTCGCCCATCCGCCGCGCGCCGGCGAGAAGGCATTCCTGTCGATCGAGCAGATGGTCGCGATCGCCGAGGCGGGCAAGGCGGCCGGCTGCAAGGAGGCGCTGTTCACGCTCGGCGACAAGCCCGAACTGCGCTACCGCATCGCGCGCGAAGAGCTCGAAGAGCTCGGCCATCCCACCACGCTGTCCTATCTGGCGGAAGCCGCGCGCGAAGTGTTCCGGCGCACCGGGCTGCTACCGCATATCAATCCCGGCCTGATGAATGGTGAGGATATCGTCGCGCTGCGCCGGGTGTCGGTGTCGCAGGGCATCATGCTGGAGAGCGTGTCCGAGCGGCTGATGCAGAAGGGCGCCGCGCATCACGGCTCGCCCGACAAGCAGCCGGCGGCGCGGATCGAAACCATCCGTCTCGCCGGCGAGCACGCGGTCCCGTTCACCTCCGGCATTCTGATCGGCATCGGCGAGACGCGCGAGGAGCGGATCGACTCGCTGCTGGCGCTGCGCGATCTCAACGATCTCTACGGTCACCTTCAGGAGGTGATCGTGCAGAACTTCCGGCCCAAGCCCGGCACGCGCATGGCGGACGCCGCCGCGCCAGACCTCGACGATCATCTGTGGACCATCGCCATCGCACGACTGATCTTCGAGCCTGCGATGAACATTCAGGCGCCGCCCAACCTCAGCCCCGGCGCGCTCGGCCGTCTGGTCGCCGCCGGCATCAACGACTGGGGCGGTGTTTCTCCGGTGACGCCCGATCACGTCAATCCCGAAGCGCCGTGGCCGCATCTGCGCGTGCTGGAAGCCGCGACCCGCGCCGCCGGCAAGAACCTGACTGAACGCCTCGCGATCTATCCGTCCTACGCGCAGTATCCCGTGCGCTGGATCGATCAGGGGCTGCGCAAGGCGGTGTACGATCTGGTCGATGGCGAGGGCGCGCCGCGCATCGACGACTGGTGTCCGGGCAGCGTGATGGCGTTGCCGGCGCGCGAGGCCGCTCTGCTCGACAAGGCGCCGCATGTCGTCACGCCCTCGCGCATCGCGCCGGCACTGGCGAAGGTGGAGCGCGGCATCGCGCTCGGCGAAAGCGAGATCGTGGAGCTGTTCCGCGCCCGCGGCGACGACTTCGCCGCGATCTGCCGCGCGGCGGATGACCTTCGCCGCCAGATGAACGGCGACACCGTGAGCTACGTCGTCACGCGCAACATCAACTACACCAACATCTGCTCGTTCAAGTGCCAGTTCTGCGCCTTCTCGAAAGGCAAGATGAGCGAGAACCTGCGCGGCAAGCCCTACGATCTTGCCATGGAGGAGATCACGCGGCGGGCGAGCGAGGCGTGGGCGCGGGGCGCTTCCGAAGTCTGCATGCAGGGCGGCATCCATCCGTCCTACACCGGTGAGAAATATCTCGAGATCTGCCGCGCGGTGAAGGCGGCGGTGCCGCAGATGCATGTGCATGCGTTCTCGCCGCTCGAAATCCATCAGGGCGCGCAGACGCTCGGCGTGCCGGTCGGCGACTTCCTGTCGCGGCTCAAGGAGGCCGGACTCGGCACCCTGCCGGGCACGGCGGCGGAAATCCTCGACGACGAGGTGCGCGACACGCTGTGCCACGACAAGATTCGCACCGACGAATGGCTGGACGTGATGCGCGCCGCGCACCGGCTCGGCTTCCGCTCGACCTCGACCATCATGTTCGGACACATCGAGCGCTACGAGCATTGGGCGCGGCATCTGATCCGCATCCGCGACCTGCAGATCGAGACCGGCGGCTTCACCGAATTCGTGCCGCTGCCCTTCGTGCACATGGAAGCGCCGATCTATCTCAAGGGCCGCTCGCGGCGCGGTCCGACTTTCCGCGAAGTGATCCTGATGCATGCGGTGGCGCGGCTCGTGCTGCATCCGCATATCCCGAACATCCAGGCGTCCTGGGTCAAGCTCGGCGCTGAAGGCGTGCGTCGCTGCCTGTCGGCCGGCGTCAACGATCTCGGCGGCACCCTGATGGACGAGACCATTTCGCGCTCGGCCGGTGCCTCGCACGGTCAGGAGATGACGCCGCAGGCAATGGAGGCGATCATCTATGCTGCCGGCCGCGTGCCGCACCAGCGCACCACGCTTTACGGCACTGCACCGGACGCCCTGCGGGACCGTTCGTTCGCCGCCGCCTCGGGCATCCGGCCGGCGCCGGCCCAGGCGGCGCCCTGCCATTAGCTACCGCGCGGGAAAACTCTCCACCGCCCGCTCGACATCCTAAGATACTAATGATAGTATCTCTTAAGAGAGAGGGGGCTCGCGTGAGTTCTTCAGTGGTTCGTCCGGAAGTCGTCGACGTCGCGCAGCGCGATCGCGCCGCGGCGCGGGCGCGGGAACTCGGCGTCGTGATGCCGACCTTCACGCAACTGGCGCAGGCTGCCGGCATTCCGTCATCGCTCTCAGGCGTCGGGCCGGATCAGCCGGACCCGAAAAACCTCTGGCGTATCAACTGGTACAACGATCGCGACCGCAAGGCGCGGACGGATGTGCCCGGCTATTTCGTGCTGCCGCCGGAACTCACCGGCGTGAAGGCGCCGATTGTGGTGATGCTCGGCCGCCGTTTCCCGATGATCGGCGCACACAAGGTGCTGCCGGCCTATTCGGCGCTGGCGGCGCAACTGGTGACGGGGCGGTTCGATCCCTCGCATCACCGTGCGGTGTGGCCCTCGACCGGAAATTATTGTCGCGGCGGTGTCGCCGTGTCGCGCATTCTCGGCTGCCGCGGCATCGCCGTGCTGCCTGCCGGCATGAGCCGCGAGCGGTTCGACTGGCTGGAGCAGTGGGTCTCGCATCCGGAAGACATCATCCGCACGCCGGGCACCGAAAGCAACGTCAAGGAAATCTACGACAAATGCGCCGAGCTGGAAGCTGACGCGCAGAACGTCATCCTCAACCAGTTCTCCTCGTTCTCGAACTACGTGATTCATTACGCCTGCACCGGCCGCGCCTGCGAGCATGCGTTTGAAGATCTGAAGGGCAAGAACGGCAGTCTGCGTCTTGCGGCCTTCGTGTCGGCCACGGGTTCGGCGGGAACGATCGCCGCCGGCGACTATCTCAAGAAACATCACGGCACCAGCATCGCCGCGGTCGAGGCCACCGAATGTCCCACCATGCTGTGCAACGGCTATGGCGAGCACAACATCCAGGGCATCGGCGACAAGCACATCCCGTTCATCCATAACGTGATGAACACCGATGTCGTGATCGGCGTATCGGACCGCGTCAGCGACCGGCTCAACGTGCTGTTCGGCAGCAAAACCGGTCGCGATTATCTGCGCAATCGCCGCAAGCTCGATGCCGCGCTGCTCGCGGCGTTCGACGATGTCGGCATCTCCGGCTTCGCCAACATCGCGGCTTCGATCAAGCTCGCGAAGCATCTCGACTACGGTCCGAACGATGTCGTCGTCACCATCGCGACCGACAACGCCACGCTCTACGACAGCGAGCGCGAGAGTTATCTGGCCAAACATTACGCCGGCGGCTTCGACGAGGTGAACGCGGGCGAGATCTTCGGCTCCTGCCTCGAGGCGCTGGCCGACGACAACGTGATGGAGCTGACCCACGCGCTGCGCAAGCGGATCTTCAACCTCGGTTACTACACCTGGGTCGAGCAGCAGGGCGTCAGCGTCGAGGACTTCGACATCCGCAAGGATCAGTCGTTCTGGGAAGGGCTGGTTGCCGACATTCCGGCCTGGGATCGCCTGATCGAACAGTTCAACGCCAAGGCCGGCGTGACGGCTTAATGCAAATTCGCACGAACAACGAGGGAAGCAACGTGGAGCCCGGGAAGGTCCAACCTTACAAGGAACTGCGCAGCCGGCTGGCACGCCGCGATCGCAGTCTGCGCGAAAAAGTGGTGACGCTGGAGCAGGCGGCATCGTTCGTCAGCGACGGCATGTCGGTCGGTATCGGCGGCTCGACCATGTCGCGCACCCCGATGGCGATGATCTGGCAGTTGATCCGCGCCCGCAAGAAGGACCTGTCCTGCTCGCGCTGCATCATCTCGACCGATGGCGATCTGCTGTTCGGTTCGGGCGCGGCGAACCACATCGAGACGAGCTGGTTCGCGCAGGGCATCCTCTGGGGCCTGTCCAAGGTGATGCGCCATCATGTCGAGAGCGGCGCGTGCCGCTACGACGAGTGGAGCCACATGGCGATGGGCATGCGCTATCGCGCCGGCGGCATGGGCGTTCCGTTCATTCCGATCCGCTCGATGCTGGGTTCGGATGTCGCCACGCAGCGGCCCGAGGCCAAGGAGTCCGATTGTCCGTTCACCGGCGAGAAGCTGCTGCTGGTGCCGGCGCTCAATCCCGATGTCGCGCTGATCCACGTCCAGCGTTGCGATGCCTATGGCAACGCGCAGATGGACGGCTTGCAGTTCATGGACATCGACCTGGCGATGGCCGCCAACCGCGTGATTCTGACCACCGAGCGGATCGTCTCCAACGATCAGATCCGCCGCGCGCCCGACCAGACCAAGATCCCGTTCTTCTGCGTCGATGCGGTGGTCGAGGTGCCTTACGGCTCGGCGCCGCATGAGTGCTTCGGCATCTACGAGCCGATGATGCAGCACATGGAAAAGTATGTCGCGCAGGTCAACGGCGATCCGATCGGCGGCATGAAGAAGTATCTCGACGACTACGTCTACGGGCCGAAGTCGTGGAACGAATTCCTGTCGATGATCGGCGTCGAGGAGATCGTGACCGCAAGCCGTCGTGGCCGGAGCATTTTCGATGACTGAAGCACCTACCTACACCGCATCCGAGATCATCACGGTCTTGAGCGCACGCCTGCTCAAGGACGGGCAGATCGTGTTCGCCGGCATCGGTACGCCGCTGCTGGCCGCCACGCTGGCGCAGCGCCTGCATTGTCCCGGCCTCACCATCCTGTTCGAGGGTGGGGTGGTTGGCGCCTTCGTCGAGCCGGGCAAACTGCCGCCGTCCACCAACGACCAGCGCTGCACCAAGCGCGCCAACATGGTGCTGGGCAGCGCCGACGTGCTGCTGCTGTTGCAGCGCGGCTATGTCGATGTCGGCTTCATGGGCGGCGCGCAGATCGACCGCTACGGCAATCTCAACTCGTCCTATATCGGCGATCCGGCCAAGCCCAAGACCCGTCTGCCGGGCACCGGCGGCGGCAATGACATCTCCAGCCTTACCAACATGATCGTTGCGATGAAGCACGAGAAGCGGCGCTTCGTGGAGAAAGTCGATTTCATCACCAGCCCGGGCTTCATTCGCGGCGGCAACAGCCGCGCCGAGAGCGGGCTGCCGGAAGGCGGCATGTTCCGTGTCATCACCGAGCTTGCGGTGTTCTCGTTCGACGACAAGAGCCGCGAGATGAAGGTGCTGGCGCTCAATCCCGGCGTGACGCGGGAGGAGCTGCAGGACAACACCGGCTTCGATCTTGCGTTCGACGACAATGTCAGCGTCACCGAGCCGCCATCCATCCAGGAACTGACGACGCTCAGGACGCTCGACCCTGATCGTCTTTTCATCGCGTAATTCAAGGGGAGAACAACAATGACAATGCTCTCGAACACGTTCGGCATCGCCGCGCGCAATTTCGTCGCCTATCCGAACATGCCGGACCCGAAGGGATTGGTGGACTACGGCGTGCGCGTCGAGGAACTCGGCTACGATTCGCTGTGGGTCTGGGACCACATGCTGCTGGGCGTCGATCCGAACTTCCCGATCCTGGATTCGCTCACCACGCTGACGGCGATTGCCGCGCGCACGTCCAAGATCAAGCTCGGTACCGGCATTCTGGTGCTGCCGCTGCGCAACCCGGTCGCGCTCGCCAAGCAGCTTTCGAGCATGGACCAGCTTTCCGGCGGACGTCTGGTCATGGGCATGGCCTCGGGCTGGTACAAGCGCGAATTCGATGCCATGGGCATTCCGTTCGAGAAGCGCGGCAAGCTGATGGACGAGAACCTGGAAATCCTCAACCGGCTCTGGACGGAGCACATGGTTGACGGCAAGTACATGCAGCACAACATCTCCGCTGCCGTGATGTATCCGAAGCCGGTGCAGAAGCCGGGCATTCCGATCCTGATCGGCGGCTATGTCGACAAGGTGCTGCAGCGCGCCGCCACCGTCGGCGACGGCTGGCTGACCTATTTCTACACCCCCGAGGCGTTCACGAAATCGTGGACGAAAATCCGCAACTTCGCCAAGGAAGGCGGCAAGGATCCGGACAAGCTGTTGAACGGCTCGCAATTGCCGATCATGATCGGCAAGTCGAAGGACGCGGTGAAGGCCGATATGCTCGACTGGCTCAACAAGGAATGGGACTTCCCCGAGAACAGCGACTGCTCGCGCGACGCGGCGGTCATGGGTTCGGTCGACGAGTGCGTCGAGCAGCTCAAGGCGCATATCGACGCAGGCGTCCAGAAGATCATTTTCGTGCCTTACAAGTATCAGATGGATCAGGTCGAGCTGATCGCGAAGGAAGTCATTCCGCAGCTCAGGGCCTACAAGAAGAAGTAACCGCACACTTTTCCGGTGCCGGCGATGATCAGCGTTTTTGACGTTTTCAAAGTCGGCATCGGCCCTTCGTCGTCGCATACGACCGCGCCGATGAAGGCCGCTGCCGCGTTCGTGGCGGGGCTCAATGATGAGGATCGCGCCCGGATCAAGAACCTGCGCGCGGTCCTGCTCGGCTCGCTGGCCTGGACGGGCAGGGGCCACGCCACCGACAAGGCGATCGTTCTCGGTCTGTCGGGACGATTGCCGGATACCCTCGATCCCGATCAGGCGGACGCAATCGTGGCAACCATCGCGCAGACGCACCAGCTCAGGTTGCCGGCCGGCGAGACCATCGCTTTCGATCCGGCGCGCGATATCGTGTTCGATTTCGACACCGTGCCGCCGTCCCATCCCAATACCATGCGGTTCGTCGCACTGGATGCCGAAGGCGCCACGCTGCGCGAGGAAACCTGGTACTCGCTGGGTGGCGGTTTCATCCATCGGGAAGGCGACGATCCGGCGGCGGAGGCCTCCGGCGTCGTGGTGCCGTTTCCCTTTGGCAGCGCGGCGGAACTGATCGCGCTGACCGACCGCACCGGCCTGTCGATCGCCGAGATCGTGCTGGCCAATGAAAGCGCGCAGGCGAGCCGCGACAGCGTGCTGGCGCGGCTCGATGCCATTCTGGACGTGATGTTCGAGTGCATCGAGCGTGGACTGCAAGCCGAAGGCGAACTGCCCGGCGGACTGAAGGTGAAGCGGCGGGCCCGCGCGCTGAAGGCGAGGTATGAAGCGGCGCGCCAGCGCAACACCGGATGGTCGATCGAGGCGATGGACCTCGTCAGCCTGTTTGCCATCGCCGTGAATGAAGAGAATGCCGCAGGCGGCCGCGTGGTGACGGCGCCGACCAATGGCGCCGCCGGGGTGATCCCCGCGGTGCTGCGTTATTACCGGGACCATTGCCCCGGCGCGTCGCATGAGGGTCTGCGGACGTTCCTGCTGACGGCGGCCGCGATCGGCGCGCTGTTCAAGATGAACGGGTCGATCTCCGGCGCCGAGGTCGGCTGCCAGGGCGAGGTGGGGGTGGCCTGTTCGATGGCGGCCGCGGGACTGACCGCCGCGCTCGGCGGGTCCAGCCGGCAGATCGAGAATGCCGCCGAAATAGGCATGGAGCACCATCTCGGGATGACGTGCGATCCCGTTGGTGGGCTTGTGCAAATTCCCTGTATCGAGCGCAATGCGTTCGGCGCGGTGAAGGCCATTAATGCAACTTCACTTGCGCAAAGCGGCGACGGCTCGCACCATGTTACGCTCGATCAGGTGATCAAGACGATGATGGAAACCGGCGCGGATATGCAGGCGAAATACAAGGAGACATCGCGAGGCGGGCTGGCAGTGAACGTGCCGAATTGCTGAGTCCGGCATCTTTTCGCTTTACGAATGATGTTCTATCATTCTAAAGTTAGTATGACTTGGAGTAACCATCAGACCCCGTTGCCCAAGAGTCAACGCCAACCAAAGAAGTTGGCATGGTGCTTGCTCAGCGCAGAACGAACGAATTGGAGGAGGCTTCAATGAACTTGCGTATCGACCGCACAATCAAATTATTTCTTCCTTTGGCTTTTGCCGCGAGCTTTGCCGCACAGGCATCCGCACAGACGATCAAGATCGGCGTCAACCAGCCGCTGACCGGACCGTTCGCGGCCTCCGGTACCTATGTCGTCAACGGTGCGAAGATCGCTGCCGACGAGATCAACGCCAAGGGCGGCGTGCTCGGCAAGAAGATCGAACTCGTCATCGAGGACAACAAGAGCAATCCGACCGAAGCTGCGGCGGTTGCCGAGAAGCTGATCACCGGTGACAAGGTGCCGGTGATGATGGGTGCCTGGGGCTCCAGCCTCACCCTCGCGGTGATGCCGAAGCTGATGGAATACAAGGTGCCGATGGTGGTCGAGACCTCGTCGTCCGGCAAGATCACCACCAGCGGCAATCCCTACATCTTCCGCATTTCGCCGCCTTCGGCGATCGAAGCGGACGCCTTCCAGCCGATGCTGCCCAAGCTCGGCATCAAGAAAGCCGACTTCCTGGTCATCAACAACGACTGGGGTCGCGGCGCGTCCGCCGACTTCGGCAAGGTGCTGAAGGCCAACGGCGTTACGGTCGGTCTCGTCGAGATCATGGACCAGTCCGCTCAGGACATGACGGCGCAGCTCTCCAAGATCAAGGCGTCGGATGCCGACACGCTGATCGTGACCACCGCGGTCGAGCAGTTGACCCTGGTGCTGAAGCAGGCCCACGCGCTCGGCCTGAAGAAGCAGATCATCACCACCGGCGCGTCGCAGAATCCGGATCAGCTCATCGAGCAGGCCGGCGTCGCCGCCAACAACTCGATGCATCTGACCACGTTCCTGCCCTGGCTGCCGGAAGATACTCCGAATCCGGATGCCACGAAGTACTTCATCAGCGAGTGGAAGAAGCGCGGCTTCAACTTCGCCGGCACGACCGAAAGCTTCCGTGGCTATGACGGCATTCGCACCATCGTCGCGGGCATCGAGAAGGCTGGCAAGGCCGAGCCGGCCGCCATCACCGAGGCGCTGTGGCATGTCGACGTCAAGGGCCTGAACGGCACCGTGAAGTTCGAGAAGGCGGGTCCTGCGGGCAAGGAGAGCGCGCAGAGCAAGCCCAACGTCTATCTGGTCAAGATCGTCGACGGCAAGGTCACGCATCCCAAGCTCTGACGGCAACAGGCGGACGCCGCGCGACGGCGTCCGCCTGCCTGCTTTCGGCAAGGCCCTCGACCCCGGCAGATTCCTCAAGCTTCGTGATCGGAATGGACCAGTTTCTTCAGCATATCGTCAACATGTTCATCCTCGGCGGCACCTACGCGCTGCTCGGGATCGGGTTGACGTTGATCTTCGGCATCATGCGCGTGGTGAACTTCGCGCATGGCGAACTGTACACTTTCGGCGCGTACTTTGTGTATCTCGCCTCGGCTCTGTTGGGCGTGAATTTCTTCGCGTCCCTCGTCATCGCCATCGTGTTCGGATGCGCGCTGGGTGCCGCGATTGAGTTCATTCTGCTGCGGCCGATCCGCAGCGCGGATATCGACACCACGATGCTAGTGATGATCGGCGCGATGATCGTGATGCAGAACACCGAGCAGTATATCTGGGGCGGCGTCGCCAAGTCGGTGAACACGCCGTTCGGCGAAAGCGCGCTGGTGCTGGGGCCGATTTCGGTGTCGTGGCTTCGTATCTTCGTGTTTGTCGCCGCCCTGGCGCTGATCGCGGGATCGTATCTTCTGATCAACCGAACCAAGCTCGGCAAGGCGATGCGTGCGACCTTCCAGGACCGCGACACCGCTTCGCTGATGGGCGTCAACATCCAGTTCATTTACATGGCGACCTTCGCCCTCGGCTCCGCCCTCGCGGCTGCGGCCGGTGCGCTGCTCGGGCCGGTCTATGTGATCTCGCCGCAGATGGGCAATCTCGCATCGCTCAAGGCGTTCGCGATCGTCATTCTCGGCGGCCTCGGCAGCATCGGCGGTGCCACCATCGGCGGCTTCATCCTCGCTTTCGCCGAGGAAGTCGGGGCTGGCTACATTTCCTCAGGTTATCGCGATGCGATGGGTTTCCTGATCATCATCCTGGTGCTGATGTTCAAGCCGACCGGTTTGTTCGCGCGTGCGGAGCGAATCGGATGAAGCGGTTTTTTCCCTGGCTTGTTGTGCTGGCCTTTGCCTCGATCCCGCTCTGGCTGCACGATCCGTATCTGCTCAACGCCTGCATCACCACCGGCATTTTCATCATTGCCGCGATGAGCCTCAATCTGCTGCTCGGTTATACCGGTCAGCTCAGCCTCGGCCATGTCGCCTTCTTCGGCATCGGCGCCTATGTCAGCGCGCTGACTTCGCTCGGCTTCGACGTCGAACTGATCGGCGGCATCCGGGTGGTGCATGAGCCATGGCCGGTGTGGATGGGCTTCGTGCTCGGTGTCGTGATCGCCGGCATCTTCGGCTATCTGGTCGGCAAGTTGTCGTTCCGGGTGCGTGGCGCCTATTTCGTGATCGTCACGATTTCCTTCGCCGAAGTGGTGCGCCTCGTCGCGCTCAACTGGGTGGAATTGACGCAAGGCCCGCTGGCGCTGACCTCGATCCCGCCGTTCACGTTCGGATTGCCCGGCCTCGGCTATGTCGATCTCTACGGCAAGGTGGAGAACTTCTATCTGGTGCTCGGCGTCGGCGTGATCTGCCAGCTCGTCATCAGCCGCCTGACCAAGTCGCGCGTCGGCCGTGCGATGGTGGCGCTCAAGGAAAATGAATCGCTTGCCGTCTCCGTCGGCATCGACGTCACGCGCTATCTGATCCTTGCGGCGGTGATCTCCGCGGGCATCGCCGGCGCGGCCGGCAGCCTCTATGCGCACTATCTGCGGATCATCGATCCCGATGTGTTCATGTTCCTCTACACCGTGACCATGGTGATCATGGTGATCACCGGCGGCAAGGGCACGCTTGCGGGCCCGATCGTGGGTGGCCTGATCTTCGGGTTCATCCCGGTGATCGCCCGCTCGTTCGCAACGCCTGAACTGCAGTGGATCCTGTACGGCGCGCTGATGATCCTGATCGTCTTCGTGCTGCCGCAGGGCATCGTGCCGGCGATCGAGAAGTGGTTCGGCGTGACCGAAGACAAGAATGCAACGCTGGAGCCGGTGAAGCCATGAACGTTCTGCAAATGGCCGCAGCCAAAGCCTCCGAGCCGAAAGTGCCGGCGCTGACGGTCGAGCACATCGCCGTGCATTTCGGCGGTCTGGTCGCAATCTCGGATCTCAACTTCGTGGTCAACGAGGGCGAGGTGCTGAGCCTGATCGGCCCGAACGGCGCCGGCAAGACCACGGCGTTCAACATCATCACCGGCTTTCTGAAGCCGAC
Organism: uncultured Afipia sp.; assembly: GCA_964384815.1. GTDB lineage: Bacteria > Pseudomonadota > Alphaproteobacteria > Rhizobiales > Xanthobacteraceae > Afipia. The sequence continues at coordinate 376,145 of CAYLLZ010000002.1, forward strand.
CAAGGGCGAGGTCCGCTATCGCGGCACGTCGCTCAACGGCCTCAAGCCGCATCAGGTCACCGCGCTGGGCCTCGTGCGCACCTTCCAGCGCACCAGCGTCTTCCAGTCGATCAGCGTGTTCCAGAACGTGCTGACCGGCCTGCATCTGCGCGGCCGCTCGCGGCTGTGGGACACGCTGCTGGCGCTGCCGCGCGAGCGGCAGTCCGAGGAGGAACTGCGCGCGCAGGCCGCCGACATCCTGCATCTGGTCGGCATCGCGCACCGTTCGCGGGAGCTCGCCGGCGGTTTGTCCTACGGCGACCAGCGTCTGCTCGGCGTCGCGCTCGCGCTCGCGGCCAATCCTTCGATGCTGCTGCTCGACGAGCCGGTCTCCGGCATGAACGCCTCGGAGACCGCGACCTTCATGCGTGTGCTCGATCGGGTGCGCGGCATGGGCGTCACCATCCTGCTGGTCGAGCACGACATGCCGATGGTGATGGGCATTTCCGACCGCATCGTCGTGTTGAACTACGGCCGCATCATCGCCGAAGGCCCGCCAGCGGCCATTCAAGGCAATCCGGAAGTCATTCAGGCCTATCTCGGCCAGGGAGCCAAGAAGCGTGCTAGAGATTAGTAATCTTGTTTGCCGCTACGGCAAGGTTGAAGCGATCAAGGGCATGTCGCTGTCCATCGAGAAGGGACAGCTCGTCGCGCTGATCGGCGCCAACGGCGCCGGCAAGAGCACGACGCTGCGCTCCATTTCCGGCGTGCTGGCTTCGTCTTCGGGCCGCATCGTGTTCGAGGGCGAGGACATCACGCGCTGTTCGGCGCGGGACATCCTTGCCCGCGGCATCGCGCATTGTCCCGAAGGCCGCCGCGTCTTCCCCGACATGACGGTGGAGGAGAATCTCGACATGGGCGCCTATCTGCGCTCGGATACCGACGCCATGGAAGCGGACAAGGAGCGCATCTTCGCGCAATTCCCCCGTCTCGCCGAGCGTCGCCGTCAGGTCGCGGGCACGATGTCCGGCGGCGAGCAGCAGATGCTCGCGATCGGCCGCGCTATCATGTCAAAGCCCAAGCTTGTGATGTTCGACGAGCCTTCGCTCGGCCTCGCGCCCAATATCGTCGAGCAGGTGTTCGAGATCATCGACGGCATCCGCGCCTCCGGCACCACGGTGCTGATGGTCGAGCAGAACGCCTATTCCGCGCTTGAGATGTGCGATTACGCCTATCTGATGGAAGCGGGCTCGATCGTGCTGTCCGGCAAGGGAAGCGAGCTGATCGACAACGATCACGTCCGGCAGGCTTATCTCGGCGGCTGACGTCCGGCTGCGTTGCGTGCGCCTGACTCTGATTCAGTTTCGTTGATCAGAGGCGCCGTTTATCTTTTGCATGATCCCGAAAACCGGACCCCGGTTTTCGGGATCATGCTTTAGCGCAGCGCACTCGCGCGATCGACCGGCACGCTGAGGCTGACCTTGACGCGGTTCATCGCGACATTGGTGTTGAAGTGCTTGACGTTCGGGTTCGCCAGGAACAGCCGATGGCTGAGCGTGGCGTATTCTTCCATGCTGCTCACGGTGATGATGAGGATGAAATCCGCATCGCCGGTGACGTAATAGCATTGCTGCACTTCGGGGACCGAGGCGAACTCGATGCGCGCCGCATCGAGGATGTCGGCCTGTTCGCTGTCGAGCTGCACCTCGACGATCAGCGTGATCGGACGCCCCACCGCGCGCGGGTCCACCACCGCGGCGTTGGACAGGATGACCTTGGCATCCTCCATGCGGCGGACCCGGCGCTGCACCGCCGCCGCCGACAGATTGACGGCCTGGCCGATGTCCTGAAGCGAGGTGCGGTTGTTGATTTGCAGGTGCTCCAGGATCTTCAGGTCGAACGCGTCGAGTTCATAAGCCTTCATTGCCCATCGCCCCAATTAAATGCAAAAATTTTGCGAGAGATCCGGCAAGATAGCCGAGAAAATCCAGTAGTTCTGGGATAAATTTGCATAAACCAGAGGATTTCTCAATGTTTGAAGCGAACCACCACCCCGATTTCGGCAAGGAACTGCTGGCGATCGACCGCGAGATGCTGGGCCCTGAGGCCGCGGCCGGGGTCACGCAGATGCTCGAAATGTTGCCGACCCACCGCGCCACGCCGCTGCGTGACCTGCGCGAGGTGGCGACCTCGCTCGGCGTGCACTCCGTCCACATCAAGGACGAGAGCAGCCGTCTTGGCCTCGGCAGCTTCAAGGCGCTGGGCGGCGCCTATGCGGTGGTGCGTCTCGTGCTGGAAGAGGTGAGCCGCGTGCTGGAGCGCGAGGTCTCGCCGTCCGAACTGCTGAACCCGAAGATTCGCGCGCTGGTCGCGCAGATGACGGTCGGCTGCGCCACCGACGGCAATCACGGCCGCTCGGTCGCAGCGGGCGCCAACCTCGTCGGCTGTAAGGCCAGCATCTTCGTGCATGACAACGTCAATCAGGAGCGGGTCGATGCCATCGCGCGGTTCGGCGCGCGGCTGATTCACGTTCCCGGCAATTACGACGACGCCGTCGCCGAAGCCGAACGCATGTGCCACGCCGAAGGCTGGCTCATCGTGTCCGACACCTCATGGCCGGGATATGAGACCACCCCGCGTCTGGTGATGCAGGGCTACACCGCAATGGTGTCCGAGGTGATCGCGCAGCTTCCGCAGCCGCCGACCCACGTTTTCCTGCAGGCGGGCGTTGGCGGCTTCGCCGCCGCTGTCGCGGCCAATCTCACCGCGACGTTCGGCAAGAACCGGCCGAAATTCATCATCGTCGAGCCGGATCGCGCGGCGTGCCTGTTCGAGAGCAACCGCGTCGGCAAGCCGGTGAAGATCGAGGCGCATGAGCCGACGGTGATGGCGATGCTCGAATGCTACGAGCCCTCGCTGCTCGCCTGGGGAATTCTGAGCCGCGTTGTCGACGCCTATATGACGGTGACCGATGAGGAAGCGATCGCGGTGATGAAGCAGCTTGCGCGGCCGGCTTCCGGCGCTGCGGGTATCGTCGCCGGAGAAAGCGGCGGCGCCGGTCTCGCCGGTCTGATTGCGCTCACCCAGAACAAGGACGCAGCCGCGTTGGTCGGCCTCGATTCCTCCTCGCGCGTGCTGCTGTTCAACACCGAGGGCGCGACCGCGCCGAAGGTCTATCGCGATCTGACCGGGCTCGACCCGGAGGAAGTCGGCGCGCTGAGCCTCGCCTGCAGCTAAGGCGGCCTCGTTCCCTTGGGGGCTGCGGTCGTTGCCGCAGCCGCCTTGCGCTGCTGTTCACGCCATTGATCCATCTGCACTGAGCCTCTATGACAGGCCCAGCCGCGGCGGCGTCCCGCGGCGTGGGATGGAGCGGGCGTGGTGACAATTGCGATGCGGATCGGGACGCGAAAGAGCACCATGGCGCTGGCGCAGACCGAGCAGATCGCCCGCCATCTCAAGCGCGCCGTTCCCGAGCTCGAAGTCGAGATCGTCAAATTCGAGACGGTCGGCGATCAGGACCAGACCAGCAAGCTGCTCAGCCATGGCGGCAAGGGCGGCGCGTTCGTCGCCCAGATCCGCGAGGCCGTGCGCAATGGCACCCTGCATGCGGCGATGCATTCGCTCAAGGACATGCCGGGCAATGAGGACACGCCGGGTCTCGTGATCGGCGCCACGCTGACGCGCGATCCGCCGGGCGATGCGCTGGTGGTGCGCCCCGGCGTGACTCTCGATGATCTCAAGCGCACGCGTGGCAAGGGTTACAAGATCGGCACCAATGCGGTGCGCCGCGCCGCCTATGCGCGGCGGCTGTTTCCCGAGATCGAGGTAATCCACTTCCGTGGCGCCGCCGACACCCGCATCCGCAAGCTCGACGGCCGCGAGATGCAGCGTCTGCCGGGCGGCGACGAGGTCGGCCCCGCCGATGCGCTGATCATGGCGCGCTCGGGTCTCGAACGTGTCGGCCTGATCGACCGCATGGTGCATGCGTTCACGCCGCAGGAAATGCTGCCGGCGGCGGGGCAGGGCATCGTCGCCGTGGAATGCGCTGCGCATGACTGGCAGACCCGCGGCCTGCTCGCGACAATCGACGATCCGGTGTCGCGTGCCAGCGCCGATGCCGAGCACGAGGTGCTGTGGGTGCTCAACGGCCATTGCAACTCGCCGATCGCCGCGTTCTCCACCATTGAAGGACCTGTGATGTCGCTCACCGCGTCGGTGCTGGACGAGGCCGGCGACCGTTTCATCGAGGCGATGAGGACGGGACCGGCGGACCGGCCGCGCGAGCTTGGCCGCGCGGTGGCGATGGATCTGCTCGACAAGGGCGCGGCGGCGATCATCGAGCGCACCAGGCCGGTGTGAGTAAGCGCATCTTTTCTTCTTCACAGTCCGGTCGGACGAGACTCTATAGATCAATAGCTCTATGCAATGCCGCCATGCCCGGCCTTGTGCCGGGCATCCACGTCTTCACGAAAGATCTGCAAGGAAAAGCGTGGATGGCCGGGTCAAGCCCGGCCATGACGACGATATCCCTGGCTCCGAGCGGCACCGCATCCGGGACAAGTATCTCGGACTAGTGTTGACTAGCCCCGATACCCGCGCACGCGCTTCACCATGCGCTCGACATGCGCGATCGGCGTCTCGGGCTGGATGCCGTGACCGAGATTGAAGATCAGCCGGCCCTGCGCATAGTTTTCCAGCACATCGTCCACAGCGCGGTCCAGCGCATCGCCGCCCGCGATCAGTGCCAACGGATCGAGATTGCCTTGCAGAGCGACCTTGTTCTGCACGCGCTCGCGCATCAAGGCCGGCTCGGCCGTCCAGTCGATGCTGACGCCGTTGACGCCGGTGGCCTCGACATAGCCGGGCAGCAGCGCGCCCGCGCCGCGCGGAAAGCCGATGATCTTCGCGTTCGGCACCTTTGTGCGCACGCCTGCGATGATGCGCCGTGTCGGCTCGACTGACCAGCGTTGAAATTCGCGTGGCGGCAGCACGCCGGCCCAGGTGTCGAAAATCTGCAGCGCGTCGGCGCCGGCGTCCAACTGACCGAGCAGATAGCCGATCGAACTTTCAACCAGCGCGTCGATGATTTTGGCGAACGCCTGCGGCTCGCGATAGGCCAGCAATCGGGCAGGGGCCTGATCCGGTGTGCCTTGTCCGGCGACCATGTAGGTCGCGACCGTCCACGGCGCGCCGCAGAAGCCGATCAGCGCTACCTTCGGATCGAGCTCGGCGCGGACGCGGCGCAGCGCCTCGTACACCGGCGCGAATTTCGTGCCGTCGGCGCGCGGCGGCAGCGTCGCGATTTTGTCCGGCGTGTCGAGCGGATCGAGTCGCGGGCCTTCGCCCACTTCAAAGCGTACGTTGCGCCCGAGCGCGTAGGGCACCACCAGAATGTCTGAGAAGATGATCGCGGCGTCGAAGCCGAAGCGGCGGATCGGCTGCAGCGTGACTTCCGCGGCGAAATCCGGATTGAAGCAGAGGTCGAGGAAGCCGCCCGCTTTGGCCCGCACCTCGCGATATTCCGGCAGATAGCGCCCGGCCTGCCGCATCATCCAGAGCGGCGGCACAGCCTGCCTGGTGCCGGCAAGGACATCGATGAACGGTTTGGAGGGCAGGGTCTGCGGCAAGACGGATTTCCGTGCGGAAAGAAGCGGGAATGCCGCCTCTGATACACCGCAGGGCCCCGCTTGACCATCGCACTTGCAGACAATTCGCCGCCGCCGTGCGCTGTTTCGCGCAGCTCTAGCAGCCTTTGCAGATGCTCTTGATTTTCTTGTCCACGGCCTTGTCGCGCGGGTCTTCCTTAAACGTTCCGCCCACGCCGCGACCTCCGCCCCCGGACGATTGCGCGGTGCCGAGGCTGTTGGTGCCGGGCGGTGGCGCGGCGGGCGGACCGCTGCCAAGACCAGTGCCGGATGTGCCGCCGGCGGAGCCCGTGCCGCCGGTTGATGATCCGCCCGTCTGTGCCGGCGCGCTGGCCGTGATCATGACCACGGCAAGGCCTATGAGAACCGGAGCAAGAAAACGGGGCATTGTTGCTTCCTTCGCAAATGGCGGAGTCGTCAGGGTCGGCCGGGCGCGCGCCGGTCGGTCATCGTCGAGACCGATGCGCTCGCCGCCGCCGTTGCATCCTGAGCGCCCTTCAGCGATACGCGGTCCAGCGCCGACGGCGGGGCGGGCGGCTCAGCATCAGCGCAAGTGCGAAGCCGACCGCGCCTGCCGCCAGCAGAGCACCGACCGGCTGATGCCGGATGGTGGAGGCGATGGCGCGACGGCCCTGGCGATAATAGTCACCGCCGGCATCGAGTGCCTGCCGCGTCAGATCGGCGGCGTTCTCGCCAAGCTCGCCCGCTGCATCGGCCGCCTGGCCGTAGACCGTTCGCGCGACGCCTTCCGCCTTGCGCAGACGGGCCGAGGCTTCGTTGACGGCGTCGTCGGTGACGCGCTCCAAGGCGTCTTCGGCCTTGCCGGCGGCAGATTTGGCGGCGCCGGTGAGGCGATCGGTGTTCATGATGATCCTCCATGCAGGTGAGGCGTATTGAAATGAGTCACCGCGCCAACCTGCGAGCGATATGAAGGTTCCGGCTGGTGCGAAACGAAGTCGTGAAGCTGCGACACGATGCGGGCGCGTGGAACTTTTCGCGGTGCTGTCGATTGACACCTGCGCGCCCGCGCATGTGGCTTGAACGAGGACGAGGTTTCAGATGTCGGAGAAATTCAACCCTGCGCCGCACGACAAGCATGCCGAGGACGTCAAGACCGCGCTGGCCGAAGATCGCAAGACCAAGAAAGAACTCGACAAGGGCCTGCGCGATACGTTTCCCGCCTCGGACCCGGTGAGCGCGACCCAGCCTTCGCCGTCCAAGGAGGACGCCCGGAAGTCGTAAGACGCTCTCAAGCGGCGCCGTGCCGCGTTAAACCTGACAACACGTTGGCCCAACATGAGGGCAGGTGGCGGCCATAAAGCCGCCGCCGCACCTTGCGCTTGCCCTGAAAAATTGCGACTGAAAGCCAGCCCAGTTTTCAGAGTGAGCCATGTCGTCAACCCAGACTTTCGCCGGTGCCGCCGGAGCCGTGTCCGAAACCGCAGCCGGCGGGGATTCTGCCGGGATGCCGGCGGCCGGCCGCGCCGACGACGTGCTCAATCGCGGGGCGGAGAGCGCGCCCCCTGCTCAGGACGACGACGCGCAACTGCGCGCCGACATCCGCCTGCTCGGGCGCATTCTCGGCGACACCGTGCGCGATCAGGAAGGCGAGGACGTGTTCGACGTCGTCGAGCGGATCCGCCAGACCTCGGTCCGCTTCCATCGCGACGAAGACAAGAACGCCCGCCGCGAACTGGAAAAGATGCTCGACGGCATGCCGACGCGCGAGACGGTGCGCATCGTCCGAGCCTTCAGCTATTTCTCGCATCTCGCCAATATCGCCGAGGACCAGCACAACATCCGCCAGACCCGCAGCCAGACCCCGGCGGAGGCCGAGCGGCAGGAGGGCAACCTTGCCGGTGCCATCGCGCGGGCGCGCGCCGCCGGCTTCAGCCTTGATGAGCTGCGCGCTTTCTTCAAGACGGCACTGGTGGTGCCGGTGCTCACCGCCCATCCAACCGAAGTACGCCGCAAGAGCACGATCGATCGCGAAATGGAAATCGCGATGCTGCTGGAGCAGCGCGACCGCACCTTGATGGTGGCGGACGAGCTCGACGCCAATGACGAGCAGTTGCGCCGCGCCGTGCTGATGCTGTGGCAGACCAACATCCTGCGCCGGACCAAGCTCACGGTGTTCGACGAGGTGGCGAACGGGCTGGCGTTCTACGAATACACCTTCCTGCGGCAATTGCCGCGCCTGCTCTGCGCGCTGGAAGATCGCCTGCAGCCGGACCGCAAGCTGAACGATCGCGAGGGCGACGCGCCGCTCGCCTCCTTCCTGCGCACCGGAAGCTGGATCGGTGGCGACCGCGACGGCAATCCGTTCGTCACCGCCGATGTGCTGCGCGGAACGCTGCACATGCAGTGCGAGCAGATCATGAGCTTCTATCTCGACGAGCTGCATGCGCTCGGCAGCGAATTGTCGCTGGCTGTCCAGCTCGTCCACGTCTCGCCGCAGTTGCAGACGCTGGCGGAGCGCTCGCCCGATGTTTCCGCCCATCGCCGCACCGAGCCGTATCGCCGCGCGGTCTCCGGCATCTATGCGCGTCTGGCGGCGACTGCCGCAACGCTCGGCGTCGGCACCCGTCGCCCGCCGGTCGGCAAGGCCGACCCCTATGCCAGCGTCGAGGAATTCAAGGGCGATCTTGAAACCATCAGCCGCTCGCTGATCGAGAATCACTCCGGCATCATCGCGCGCGGCCGCTTGCGGCTGCTGCGCCGCGCGGTGGACTGCTTCGGCTTCCACCTTGCCAGCCTCGATCTGCGGCAGAACTCGGCGGTGCATGAGCGCACCATCGCCGAGCTGTTCGAGACGGTGACGCCGGGCCTCGACTACAAGGCGATGCCGGAGGAGGAGCGTTGCGCGCTCCTGATCAAAGAGCTGTGCACCGCGCGGCCGCTGGTGTCGCCGTTCGCGAGTTATGGCGAGGAGACAACGAGCGAGCTTGCGGTGCTGCGCGCCGCCGCCGAGGCCCACGCCGTGTTCGGCGAGGGCGCCATTCCGCAATGCGTGGTCTCGATGACCGAGGGCATGTCCGATCTTCTGGAGATCGCCGTGCTGCTCAAGGAGGTCGGGCTGGTCGATCCGGCGGGGCACACCCGCATCAACATCGTGCCGCTGTTCGAGACCATCGAGGATCTGCAGCACTGCGCCGGCATCATGGATCGCATGCTGTCGCTGCCGGAATATCGCCGGCTGGTCGACAGCCGCGGCGGCGTGCAGGAGGTGATGCTCGGCTATTCCGACAGCAACAAGGATGGCGGCTTCGTCACCTCGGGCTGGGAGCTTTACAAGGCCGAGATCAGCCTCGTTGAGGTGTTCAAGAAGCACGGCGTGCGCCTGCGCCTGTTCCACGGCCGCGGCGGTTCGGTCGGCCGCGGCGGCGGGCCGAGCTATGAAGCGATCCTCGCCCAGCCGGGCGGCGCCGTGAACGGCCAGATCAGGATCACCGAGCAGGGCGAGATCATCTCCTCGAAATATTCCAACCCGGAAGTCGGCCGCGAGAATCTGGAAATCCTCGCGGCGGCGACGCTGGAAGCAAGCTTGTTGCAGCCGCAGCAGGCCGCGCCACGCCCGGAATATCTCGCTGCGATGGAGGAATTGTCGCTGCTTGCCTACAAGGCCTATCGCAGCCTGGTCTACGAGACCGACGGCTTCGAGGAGTATTTCTGGTCCTCTACCGTGATCAACGAGATCGCGACTCTCAACATCGGCAGCCGCCCGGCCTCGCGCACCAAGACGCGCAAGATCGAGGATCTGCGCGCGATCCCGTGGGTGTTCAGTTGGGCGCAGTGCCGCCTGATGCTGCCGGGCTGGTACGGCTTCGGCACGGCGGTGAAGGAATGGATCGCCAGGCATCCGGACAAGGGCATCGCGTTCCTGCAGGAGCTTTACCGCGAGTGGCCGTTCTTCCGCATGCTGCTGTCGAACATGGACATGGTGCTGTCGAAGAGCAGCATCGCGATCGCATCGCGTTATGCCGATCTTGTCGCCGACAAGAAGCTGCGCGAGATCATCTTCCGCCGCATCCGCGTCGAGTGGCGGACCTCGATCGACGTGCTGCTCGAGATCATGCAGCAGGATCGCCTGCTGGCCGGCAACCCGCTGCTGGAGCGTTCGATCCGCAACCGCTTCCCGTATCTCGATCCGCTCAACCATGTGCAGGTCGAATTGCTGAAGGCGTATCGCGCGAACGATCCCGATCCGCAGGTGCTGCGCGGCATTCAGATCACCATCAACGGCATTTCCGCCGGTCTGCGCAACAGCGGTTGACGCGATGGCCCCTGTTCCCTTCGAGCTGAAAGGCAAGAGCGTCTATGTCGCGGGACATCGCGGCATGGTCGGCAGCGCGCTGGTGCGGCGGCTTCAGCGCGAGGACGTCAGGATCCTCACCGTGCCGCGCAGCGAGGTCGATCTGCGCGATCAGGCGGCGGTCAGCCGCTGGTTCGCGGCGAACCGGCCACAGGTGGTGTTTCACGCCGGCGCGAAAGTCGGCGGCATCGTCGCCAACAACACGCTGCGCGCCGAATTCATCTATGACAATCTCGTTATCGCCGCCAATGTGATCCATGCCGCGCATGTAAACGGCGCCGAGAAGCTGATGTTTCTCGGCTCGTCCTGCATCTATCCGCGCCTTGCATCGCAGCCGCTGCGTGAGGATTCGCTGCTGACCGGGCCGCTGGAGCCGACCAACGAGCCTTATGCGATCGCCAAGATCGCCGGCATCAAGCTGGTGGAAGCTTATCGCGCCCAGTATGGCAGCGACTTCATCAGCGTGATGCCGACCAACCTTTATGGCCCGGGCGACAATTATCATCCCGAATACAGTCACGTGGTCGCCGCGCTGATCCGCCGTTTCCATGAGGCGAAAGTCGCGAATGCGCCGAGCGTCACGGTGTGGGGTACCGGCACGCCGCGTCGCGAATTCCTGTTCGTGGATGACATGGCGGATGCCTGCGTGCATCTGATGCGCCATTATTCCGGCGCGGACCTGATCAATATCGGCACCGGTGAGGACATCACCATCGGCGAATTCGCCCGCGTGGTAGCGGGGGCGGTCGGCTACAAAGGCGAGATTGTGTTCGATCCGTCGAAGCCCGACGGCACGCCGCGCAAGCTGCTCGATGTCGGCCGCCTCGCCGCGCTGGGCTGGCGCGCCTCGACCGCGCTGGAAGACGGCATCGCGCGCGCCTATCAGGCTTTCCTCACCGAGCAGGTCGCGACGGCTTAAGCCTGCGCCCGCCGCGGCATCCTTGCCAACTTTTCGGCCATCGCGCTGATCAGCGGCTTCATGAAGAACGCGCCATCGGCGGGCGCGATATCGGTCTGAAAGCCATGCGCCTTCAATTCGTCCGACACCACCGGGCCGACCGAGGCGACGCGGGTCATCGCGAGTCCCTGCCGCAGACGCTCCTCGCAGCCATGCTTGCGCGCCGCGTCGATCAGGCGGCGGACCTGTCCCGAGCTTGTCAGCGCGATGGCGTCGATCCGTCCACTCACCATCTCGTCGATCGCCGCCACGATATGAGGATCGGCGGCTTCCGCGTCGTAAACGTAAGGCAGCACCGGATCGACGCTCGCGCCTTGCTGACGGAGCGCGTTCAGCAGCTTGGCGTGATCCTTCTCGGGGTATAGCTGAATGCCGACGCGGTGGCACGTGAGATCGAAGCCCGCCATGGTCTGCGTGATGCCTTCCGAGGTTGGCGTCTCGGTCGTGACCTGCGGCGCAAGTCCGATCTCGCGCAGCGCCTTGCCGGGCTTGGGTCCACGCGCAATTGTGCGCGCTTGTCCGATCGCGGCGATCAATGCCTGATCGAGATCCAGTGCCCGTGCGAGCTTGAGGAGCCGCCGCAGGCCCTCGCCAGTGGTGAAGATCAGATCGTCGAACGGGGTCTCGAGCGCGCGTCTGATCCAGGCTTCCACCGGCGCGGAATCCGGCGCGTCATGAATGGTGAACATCGGGCATTGCACCACGTCGGCGCCCTGATCGCGCAGCAGGCGCGAGAACTGCGCTTCCTCGCGGCTTTCCAGAATGAGAATGCGATGACCGTTCAGCCTGTCCGCCATGGAAGAACTCGCTCGTGGTATTTTTAGCTGTTGCAGCCGAAATCATATCTCAAAAGCGTGCGGGAGGGCATGCGTTCCGCGCGTCCGCCAAATTTAGCCCAAGGCCGGCCTGCCTGCGCTTGGCGGAGCGGCCGAAGCGATGCTAGAGCAGGGCGGATTTTCGTCCTTCCGCCGGCCATTATCAGCAAAAGATCGTCACCATGTCCGAACAGCAATTCGTCCTCACTCTGTCGTGCCTCGACCGCCCCGGTATCGTTTCCGCGGTCTCGACCTTCCTGTTCGCCAGTGGCCAGAACATTCTCGACGCCCAGCAGTATGACGACACCGAGACCGGCCATTTCTTCATGCGGGTGATGTTCACGCCGACCAACGGCTCGTCCGATCTTTCGGTGATCCGGGGTGGCTTCCGCGCCATCGCCGAGCCTTTCAACATGACGTGGCAAATCCGTGACCGCGCCGCGCCGCATCGCGTGCTGCTGATGGTGTCGAAATTCGACCATTGCCTGGTCGATATCCTGTATCGCTGGCGGCACATGCAACTGCCGATGATCCCGACCGCGATCGTCTCCAACCATCCGCGCGAGATCTATCAGGGCGTCGAATTCGGCGACATTCCGTTCCATCATCTGCCGATCACCAAGGCGACCAAGCCGGAGCAGGAAGCGGCGGTCTGGTCTCTCATTCAAGAAACCAAATCTGATCTCGTGGTGCTGGCGCGCTACATGCAGGTGCTGTCGGACGATCTTTCAGCGAAGCTGTCGGGCCGCTGCATCAACATCCACCACTCGTTCCTGCCGGGTTTCAAGGGCGCCAAGCCCTACCATCAGGCGCATGAGCGCGGGGTGAAGCTGATCGGCGCCACCGCGCATTACGTGACCGGCGATCTCGACGAGGGCCCGATCATCGAGCAGGACGTCGAGCGCATCAGCCACCGCGATTCCGCCGAAGCCCTGGTGCGCAAGGGCAGCGACATCGAGCGCCGTGTGCTGGCGCGCGCCCTGCGCTATCATCTGGAGGATCGCGTCATCCTCAACGGCCGCAAGACCATCGTGTTCACGGATTGATTGTTTGGGAGAGATCGCCGGCGTGGCTCCTGCATCAAACCGCAATGAATCGCTTGATCTACTGAGAGGGGTGGCGATCCTTCTCGTCATCCTGGTTCATACGTGGCAGGCTTCGCCGGGATATTTCACCGTCACGAATAATTTCGTCGGCTACGGGCCGTACGGCGTCCAGTTATTCTTCATCATCAGCGGCTATACGATGATGCTGACCTTCGGGAGGGAGGTCACCGCCAACACGATCCTTGCATTCTACACGCGGCGGTTTTTCAGGATCGTGCCGCTGTTCTGGGCCGTTGCCCTGATGTACGTCATCAGGAAGGGGTTTCATGCGAACTACTTTGCGCCCGACGGCGTCAGCCTGACCGATATCCTGCTCACATTCTCGCTTTTGCAGTGGCTGACCCCGACCTCGTTCAATTCGGTTGTCCCCGGCGGCTGGAGCATTGCGGTCGAGCTGCAATTCTATTTCATCTTCCCGCTGTTCATCTATCTGTTCAGGCGCGCGAAGGGCAGCCAGTCGATCGCGCCTTACGTGCTCGTGGCGGTGATCTATCTGGCCGGTCAATATGCGGCGCAGAATCTCGTGCTGCCTGCGCTCTATCCACGCTATCCGGAATCCCAGAAATATCTTGTCGATCTGTTTTGCGACTTCTGGCTGCCAAACCAGATCATCTGTTTCGGCTTCGGCTTTATCCTGTTCGAAATCCTTGAGCAGAAGCGGGTGCCTGTCGTCGGCATTCTGCTGCTGATGGCCTGCGCTCTTCCGTTCCAGTTCGGAAAGGTCGTGGCGTTCCTGTTTCTTTTCTCGTTCCTTGTCCTGTCGGTCGGATTGAAAAACTCGGTGCTCGAAACCCTGGGGCAGCATTCGTATTCGATCTATCTGTTCCACTTCGATTTTGCAGGGATTCCGGCGCGGCTGCGCTCGGTGATCTTTGTGCCGGCGGAGCTTGCAGTGCCACTGGTTGCCCTGCTGTCGTTCTGGGTGAGCTACTATGTGACGACGCCGCTGATCGAGAGTCGCTTTATCAAGATGGGAAAAGCGATTTCATCGCGTTATTTCCGGAACAGGGCAGAACCGGTCAATCCGTGAAAAATCGCCGTCAGGACTCGAACTGGCGGCGCGGTTCTGATGCGTTCAGGTTTGAAGCGCCATGGCCTGATGTTGCCAGCATCCGATGACGCCACGCATCGATCGGCCGGTCGATCAGCCACCAGATCGCGAAGGCGGTGGCAAGCGATAGCGCCGCCAGCACGAAATAATCGGGGATGATGCCGAGCGCCGGCAACGTCTGTTTGATCTGCGGCATGACGAAAGCCATCAGCGGCACGTGCACCAGATAGACCGGATAGGACAGTTCGCCGATGGCGCGGTCGATCCGTGAGCGCCTCGTCAGCTCGAAAAGATAGGGAATGGCGAATGTCCATGCCATCGCGACGAGAAAGATCGCCATGCGCGACGGACGAAACGGTCCCGACAGGCAGAATACGGCAAGGCAGATCCAGCCGATGCGGGACAGCTTTTCTCGCGGAAACGCCTGCCAGTCGGTGCGTGCATGGAAACGCTGGGCCAGCATGCCGCACAGGAACAGCGCGATCTCGAACGGGAAGAACCGATAGGTCCACGGATCGCTGTTGAGGCCGGCGAGATAGGTGATGACGCGCGCGATGGTCGTGATGGCAATGAGCGCGATGAGAAACCGGTCGCTGCGTTTCGCCAGCAGCGGCACCAGCAGATAAAAATACAATTCCAGCGCCAGCGTCCATGCCACCGGGATCAGCAGATACGGATATAGCGGCAGCGGGTCAGCGAAGACGTTTGCGGTGAAGGACAGGCCGCCGCCATTGCCGGACAGGAACAGGGTTATGTCCTGCAACAGCAGGATCGCGTTCGAGAGCAGCAGCAGGACTGCCGGCCCGACGCCAAGCTGCGTCACCTGCGCGAGCCAGCCGGGTGTGGCCAGCAGCACCGCGCCGGCGATCAGCAAGTAGGCCGGAAAGATGCGCAAGGCGCGGCTGATGTAGAAATCGCGCGCCGTCGCATAGCGGCCGGAGGTCATCACCATCTGCATGTAGAAGCCGGAGATGATGAAAAAGATCTCCACGGCCATCTGGCCGCCGACGAAACGCAGCAAGCCGGTCGGGGGAGGCTGGTGGGCGGCGACGACTGCGAGGGCAAGAAACACCCTGAGCAATCCCATGAAGCTCTCCCGCGACGGTGGCCATGTGGTGGGGGATGGGCCGTGCCGGGATCGGATGCCCGCGCGGACTTTAGCCGGATGAGGAGGGCTGTCCAGAGCCCCGCATGCAGTCATTATCTGCGATAAATGGTGCAAACGCCCGGCAAAGCGGCTATCGATCCGCCATTGCAGTGTCTGCGGCATGTCACGGCCATGAGCCAGATTCCATCGCGGTGGGGTGAACCACTCCCGCGTGCCAAACCAAGCCGGGCCCGCCGGCCGGCGGCGCGTTTGTCCAGGCGTCTCCTGCTTTGCGGCGGACTCGCTGCATCGCTGGGCCTGATGGCCGTGCCGGGCAGGGCGCAGGAGCAGGAGGTCATCAGGATCGGCCTGATCCTGCCGATGACTGGCAATGAATCTGCGACCGGCGAGCAGATCGACAACGCGGTGCGGCTTTATCTCGAGCAGAACGGCGACACCATCGACGGCAAGAAGATCGAGATCGTGCTGCGGGACGATCGCGCTGTGCCTGACGAGACACGGCAGGCGGCGAAAGAGTTGATCGCGGACGACAAGGTGGCGCTGCTGGCCGGCTTCGGCACCTCGCCGGCGGCCGCGGTCGCCGCGCCGTTCGCCACCGAGGCCGCCATTCCGCAGGTGGTGATGGGCGCGGGTACCTCGCTGATCACCGATCGCTCGCCTTTCATCGTGCGCAGCGGCGGCACGCTGACGCAGTCGGCCGCGACGCTGGCGCACTGGGCGGCGAGGCACGAACTGAAGAAGGTCGCGATCCTGATCGCGGACTACGCGCCCGGCAATGACGCGCTCTCGGTGTTCAGCAAGCATTTCAAGGCGGCGGGCGGCGAGATCGCCGGCGAATGGAAAGCGCCGCTGTCCGAGCCGGACTTCGCACCACTGCTCGAGCAGGTCAAGGAAGCCGCCGCCGATGCGCTGTTCGTGTTCGTGCCGACGCGTCAGAGTCATCAGTTCATGGAGCAGTTCCGTGCCAGCGGGCTCAAGATCCAGGTGATCGGCACCGGCGAACTCACCGACGACGACGCGCTGGCCAACATGGGCGAGGACATGCTCGGCGTCATCACCGCACATTTCTATTCGGCGGCGCATCCCTCACAGGAGAACCGCAATTTCGTCGCCGCCTATCGCGCGGCTTATGGCGACCGGCCGGGCTATATGGCGGTTGCGGGTTATGACGGCATGCACCTGATCTGTCAGGCGATCCGCAAGACCCATGGCAGGACGGACGGGGCGGCGCTGCTCGCGGCGATGAAGGGCATGGCATGGGAAAGTCCGCGCGGACCGGTCGAGATCGATCCGGCGACCCGCGAGGTGATCCAGAACATCTATCTGCGCAAGGTTGCCGTGGAGCGCGGCGAGAACCGCAATATCGAATTCGCCACCGTGGCGCGGGTGAAGGACCCGGATCGGGAAGGCAGGCATCGCTAAGAAGATACCCAAAACCCGGCAGGGTTGCCGGGGGCAACCGGGCAGAGTAGACGGACCGGGAGAGGCTGGTCGGATATGGGGTAGGCCATGATCCCGAAGTATTCGCGATGAACCGCGTGTGTTTGAGCGATTGCGTGAGGCAGGAGAGGGCCCGATGAAGCGGGCGCTAGACGTGACGGCGGCGCTCCTGGGGCTTGTCCTGCTGTCGCCGGTCATTCTCATACTCGCCCTGCTGGTCAATATGAAACTCGGCCGCCCAATTCTGTTTCGTCAGGTCAGGCCGGGCCTGCATGGCAAGCCTTTTGAGATGCTTAAATTCCGCACCATGCGCGATGCGCGGGGAGCGGACGGCGAGCCACTGCCCGATGCCGAGCGGCTGACTGAATTCGGCAAGCTGCTGCGCTCCACCAGTCTCGACGAACTGCCGGAGCTGTGGAACGTGCTGAAGGGCGAGATGTCGCTGGTAGGGCCTCGTCCGCTGCTGATGGAGTATCTGCCGCTGTATTCGGCCGAGCAGATGCGCCGGCACGAAGTGCGGCCGGGTATCACCGGCTGGGCCCAGGTCAATGGCCGCAATGCGCTGTCATGGGAAGAGAAGTTCAGGTTGGACGTGTGGTATGTCGATCATCGCTCGCTGGCGCTCGATCTTCGAATTCTTGCGCGCACGTTGATGACGGCCTTGCGGCGCGAGGGCATAACGGCTGAGAATGCGGCGACTGCCGAGAGGTTTACAGGCAAGTGAGCAGACGACTCGCAATTATTGGCGCCGGGGGACATGGCCGCGTGGTCGCCGATAGTGCGACCGAACTTGGCTGGTCGGTGGTGTTTTTCGACGAAACTCGTACAGGCCAGACTGGCGACTGGGATATCGCGGGCAAGTTCGCTGATCTGCTGTCATTGGCGGATGAGTTTGACGGAATCATCGTGGCGCTCGGCGACAATCGTCTGCGCATGGATCACCTGAACAGGTTGCGTACGGCCTCCGCGAAGCTGGTTACGATTGTTGATCCGACCGCGCGTGTCAGTCGGCGCGCCACGATTGGCGTGGGCTCGTTTCTCGCGGCGGGCAGTGTCGTCAATGTTGGCGCCGGAATCGGCGAAGGCTGCATCATCAATACCGGGGCGAGCGTTGATCATGACTGCCGGCTTGGCGATGGTGTCCATCTGTCGCCCGGTGTGCATCTGTCGGGTGCGGTCGAGATCGGCACCTATAGTTGGCTCGGGACCGGCAGTTCGGTCCGCCACAACATTAAGATCGGTGCTAATGTGGTCGCCGGAGTTGGCAGCGTCATCGTCAGGGATGTTGACGACGGACAGGTCGTCACTGGCGTGCCGGCGCGCCCGATGGAAAGATCATAGTGCTCGATACCCCCTTCTCCCCCTGGCCGAGCTATTCGCCCGAAGAGATCGCCGCCGTATCCGAGGTGCTGGCTTCGGGGCGGGTGAACTACTGGACCGGCGATCTGTGCCGGCGCTTCGAGGACGCCTTCGCTGCCTATGTCGGTACGCGCCATGCGGTGGCGCTGGCCAACGGCACGCTGGCGCTTGATGTCGCGCTCAAGGCGCTGGGGATCGGTCCGGGCGACGATGTGATCGTGACGCCGCGCACTTTCATTGCATCTGTTTCTTCGGTGGTGCTGGCCGGAGCGCGGCCGATCTTCGCTGATGTCGATCGCGAGACGCAGAACATCACCGCCGCAACCGTCGCGGCAGTGCTGACGCCGCAGACCAAAGCCGTGATCCCAGTACATCTGGCTGGCATGCCTTGCGACATGGATCCGATCATGGCGCTGGCGCGCGAGCGCAGCCTGTTCGTCATCGAGGACTGCGCGCAGGCGCATGGTGCGACCTACAGGGGGCGCAGCGTCGGCGCGATCGGCGATATCGGCGCATGGTCGTTCTGCCAGGACAAGATCATGACGACGGGCGGCGAGGGCGGCATGGTCACCACCAACTCGCAGGCGTTGTGGTCGGCGATGTGGTCGTTCAAGGATCACGGCAAAAGCTGGCAAGGGGTCTATGAGCGCGCGCATCCCGCTGGGCCGCGCCTGGTCCATGACAGCTTCGGCACCAATGCGCGGATGCTGGAAATGCAGGCGGCGATTGGCCTCGTGCAGTTGGAGCGGATGCCGCAATGGCTGGCGCGGCGGAGCGAGATCGCCGGCCGGATCGCCGTAGCGTTGCGCCGCCACGACGTGGTGTGGGTGCCGGAGGTGCCTTCCCACGCGCGGCATGCCTATTATCGCCTCTATGCGTTCGTGAATCCGGAGCGTCTCGCCTCCGGCTGGAGCCGCGACCGGATCATCGCGGAGATCGTCGCACGCGGCGTTCCCTGCCTGCACGGCTCGCAGTCGGAGGTGTATCGGGAAGCAGCGTTCGAGGGCACCGGCTGGCGGCCTGCCGGGCGGTTGCCGGTGGCGCGTGAGCTTGGCGAGACCGGCCTCGCCTTTCTGGTCCATCCCACCCTGACCGATTCCGAGGTCGCCAAGACCTGCGCCGTTGCGGGCGAGGTCTTGGGTCTGGCTGCGGGCTGAACTGCTTGCCGGGGACGCCCTAACACGCGCCCCAGGATTGGCTCGGACGCGCGTCTGGTTGCCCCTGTCGGCTTCATTGTCTTCACAAACGGATCACGACCCACAGATTTGAGGCATTCTGCCCCGGTTTGGTGTTTTCGGTCATTTTAATCGTGGGAAAGGCGTGGTAGAGGGGACGCCGTCAATACGGTCTGCCCACTCCCCGGAAGCCGCCCACCTCATGAAAAACGACGCACTGCTGGCCGAGATTTCGGGCTACTGCCGCGAGGTGGGCATGGCCGAATCGACATTTGGCCGCCGCGCCGTCAATGACGGCAAACTGGTGCAGCGGCTGCGCGAGGGCAAGCGCATCACGGTGGATACGCTCGACCGGATCAAGGCCTTTCTGGCCGACGGGGCGCCGTTGCCGCGCCCGCCGGAGCCGCCGCTGGAGCGGCGCGATCCCACCGGAAACTTCCGGTTTTTCGAGAACCGGCAGAAATATCTGCTCTTTGTCCATACCTGCAGCGAGAAACGGGTGATTGCCCAACGTGTTGCGTTGGAACTCTCGTCCATTCATCCTCGCCCACCGGCCTTGCGGCTGTTCGACGCCGGGGTGGGGGACGGCACGGTACTGGCGCGGGTGATGCGCTCGATGCACAGCCGGTTTCCCCATATGCCGTTTTACGTGGCCGGCAAGGAGATCAGCCTCGAGGACGTCAAGCTGACCCTCGACAAGGTGCCGGACCGCCTGTTCGAGCACCCGGCCACGGTGTTCGTGCTTACCAACATGCACTACGCCGAGGCGCCCTGGCTGACCCCGAAATCGCCGGCTGCCGCCGCGGCCACGATCTGGCGCGAGGTGGCGCTGACCGGCTCATCCTCGGGGGAGTTCGAGGCTCAGATCGCCGCGCTGGAACCGTTCCTTGAGGAAAACTGGCGCGCCAGCGTCTCGCCGCGCTCCGGCATGCCGGTCTATGAGCGGCCGATCGTCATCGTGCTCTACCGCGAGGACCACCGCTTCCTGCTGGATTCGGTCATCCCGCGCGCCGGCAAGGTGGAGGCCAATTTCGACCTCGTGATCGCCTCCCAGCCCTACCGGGCCAAATCCTCGCTCGCCTTCCGCGCCAAGCGCATCATCGCGCCGCTGGCGCGGGCGCTGCGGGCCGGCGGGCGGCTGATCGGAATTCACTCCTATGGCCACGATCCGGGGATGGAGATCATCCAGGCGGTCTGGCCCGGAGAAAACCCTTTCTCCGTCAGCCGCCATGAGCTACTTCGCGCGGTGAAATACGAGCTGGGCTCGGCCGGGCGCGATCTGAACTTCAACGCCTATGCGGATAACCGCTCCATCTTTCGCTACGACATGGAGGCGTTGCCCAACGAGGTCACCGGGGCGATCGGCACCTCGACGGCCTTTGCAGCCTGGAATGCGGCGGTGTATGTCGCTCAGATCGAGGACGAGCGCTTGACGGATGTGACCCAGAGCGGCCGTTATCTCGACGCCACCGGGGACGTGCTGCGCAAGCATAACGGGTTGTGGTTCTACGATGAGTCCTACGTCATATCGCGGCGGCGCGATTGACGGTTTTCACAAAACTGACGAACGGACCGCTGGCGGTCCAGCGGGAAGGGAAGAGCTTAGATGCGCGCGTCTTATTTGTTCACCTCTGAATCGGTGTCCGAAGGTCATCCGGACAAGGTCTGCGACCGGATCTCGGACGAGATCGTCGATCTGTTTTTCCGCGAGGGTCCGAAGCAGGGTCTCGATCCCTGGGCGATCCGCGCGGCGTGCGAGACGCTCGCCACCACCAACAAGGTGGTGATCGCGGGCGAGACGCGCGGTCCCAAGGTTCCGAAGGAGCAGCTCGATCAGGTAATCCGGGATGCGATCAAGGACATTGGCTACGAGCAGGAGGGCTTCCACTGGAAGACCTGCGACATCGAAATCCTGTTGCACGAGCAGTCCGCCGATATCGCGCAGGGCGTCGATGCCCAGCAGCCGACCAATCGCGAGGAGGGCGCGGGCGATCAGGGCATCATGTTCGGCTACGCCACCAACGAGACGCCCGACCTGATGCCGGCGCCGCTGCATTACGCGCACAAGATTCTGCGCCTGATCTCCGAAGCGCGCCACAGCGGTGTCGAGAAGGTGCTCGGCCCGGACTCCAAGAGCCAGGTCACCGTGCAGTACGAGAACGGCAAGCCGGTCGGTGTGCGCGAAATCGTGGTTTCGCACCAGCATCTGGTTGAGGACATGACCTCGAAGCAGGTGCGCGAGCGCGTCGAGCCTTACGTGCGCAAGGCGCTGCCGGAAGGCTGGATCACCGACAAGACCATCTGGCACATCAACCCGACCGGCAAGTTCTTCATCGGCGGCCCGGACGGCGACACCGGCCTGACCGGCCGCAAGATCATCGTCGACACTTACGGCGGCGCGGCCCCGCATGGCGGCGGCGCGTTCTCCGGCAAGGACTCGACCAAGGTGGATCGCTCGGCTGCTTACGCCGCGCGCTATCTCGCCAAGAACATTGTCGCCGCCGGTCTTGCCGACAAGGCGACGCTGCAGCTCGCCTACGCCATCGGCGTGGCGCGGCCGCTGTCGATCTACATCGACACCCACGGCACCGGCAAGGTCTCCGAGGACAAGCTCGAGGCGGCGGTGGCGAATGCGATGGATCTCACCCCGCGCGGCATCCGCAAGCACCTCGACCTCAACAAGCCGATCTACGCCCGCACCGCGGCCTATGGCCATTTCGGCCGCACGCCCGACGCCGACGGCGGCTTCTCGTGGGAGAAGACCGACCTCGCCGATGCGCTGAAGAAGGCGGTGTGACTTCAACTTCCCTCTCCCCTTGCGGGAGAGGGTGCCCGAACGAAGTGAGGGCGGGTGAGGGGTTATTCCAAACGCAAGAACGCCCCCCTCACCCAAATGAGTTTGTCGCGACGCCCGTGTCGCCCTCTCCCGCAAGGGGAGAGGGCACAACGACGCCGCTCCGTGCTGAAACAGATTTAGGAATTACACATATGACCGCCACCAACGGCAAAGACTACATCGTCGCCGACATCGGCCTCGCCGATTTCGGCCGCAAGGAACTCTCGCTGGCCGAAACCGAAATGCCCGGCCTGATGGCGACGCGCGAGGAATACGGCCCCAAGCAGCCCTTGAAGGGCGCGCGTATCGCCGGCTCGCTCCACATGACGATCCAGACCGGCGTGCTGATCGAAACCCTGAAGGCGCTCGGCGCAGACATCCGCTGGGTGTCCTGCAACATCTATTCGACGCAGGACCACGCCGCCGCCGCCATCGCCGCCGCCGGCATTCCGGTGTTTGCGGTGAAGGGCGAGACGCTGAAGGATTACTGGGACTACACCGCCAGGCTGTTCGACTGGCACGGCGGCGGCCACCCGAACATGATCCTCGACGACGGTGGCGATGCCACCATGTACGTGCATCTCGGCCTGCGCGCCGAGAAGGGCGACACCGCGTTCCTCGACAAGCCGGGTTCGGAAGAAGAGGAAGTGTTCTTCGCGCTGCTCAAGAAGCAGCTCAAGGAGAAGCCGAAGGGCTACTTCCAGGCGATCGCCGACAGCATCAAGGGTGTCTCGGAAGAGACCACCACGGGCGTGCATCGCCTCTACGACATGCAGAAGGCCGGTACGCTGCTGTGGCCGGCGATCAACGTCAATGACAGCGTCACCAAGTCGAAGTTCGACAATCTTTATGGCTGCCGCGAGTCGCTGGTGGACGGCATCCGCCGTGGCACTGACGTGATGATGTCGGGCAAGACCGCAATGGTCGCGGGCTTCGGCGACGTCGGCAAGGGCTCGGCCGCCTCGCTGCGTCAGGCCGGCTGCCGCGTCATGGTCTCCGAGATCGATCCGATCTGCGCGCTGCAGGCGGCGATGGAAGGCTACGAAGTCGTGACGATGGAAGACGCCGCGCCGCGGGCCGACATCTTCGTCACCGCGACCGGCAACAAGGACATCATCACGATCGAGCATATGCGTGCGATGAAGGATCGCGCCATCGTCTGCAACATCGGCCACTTCGACAACGAGATTCAGGTTGCGACCCTGAAGAACCTGAAGTGGGACAACATCAAGCCGCAGGTCGACGAGATCACCTTCCCGGACGGCAAGCGCATCATCCTGCTGTCGGAAGGCCGCCTCGTGAACCTCGGCAACGCGATGGGCCATCCGTCCTTCGTGATGTCGGCCTCGTTCACCAACCAGACGCTGGCGCAGATCGAGCTCTACGCCAATAACAAGGACGGCAAGTACAAGAAGGAAGTCTACGTGCTGCCGAAGTCGCTCGACGAGAAGGTCGCGCGTCTGCATCTGTCGAAGATCGGCGTGAAGCTCACCGAACTGCGCAAGGACCAGGCCGACTATATCGGCGTGAAGCAGGAAGGCCCGTTCAAGGCCGCGCATTATCGGTATTGATCGCAGCCGCACAGCCGAAGCTGTTAGGTAGAATGCGTCATAGCCGGGACAAGGCCGGTGATGACGAGGACAGTGTTCAATACAAAAGCCCCGGAATGATCCGGGGCTTTCGTTTTCTCACTATATGCTCACTGCCACTTCGTTGCGCGATGCGGCCACGCCGATCAGGCCGGCACTCCAACGCTCTTTTTCGCGCTACGCTTCTTGCGCGCCGGAGCTTCCTCCGCGGAGGATTCGTTGGCTTCCTTTTCCAGCCGCAAGGCGCGCAGCCGCTCCATATTCTTGCGCACCGCGATATCCCGCGCGCGCACCTCGGCAAGAGCGATGGCGCCATTCTCTGCCGCAAGACGCATGCGTTCATTGCGCGCGGTTGCCGCAGGCGAAATCGTTTTGGTCATAACAACTCCTTAGCTGTTGCTCGACAGGGGAGGTGGCAGGTCGCCGGAAGGCAAAGCTGCCACCGATTCAACGCAATTGATCCCTTTGAGTTCCATCATTCTTGTGCTATGCATGACTTTATTCGATTGCTGGCCCTTCTTTTGTTAACGCGCCGCCAGGCTCCTTTCCCAAAGACGATGCTGAAAATTGGATACCTCACGCATGGTGCGTGAGCGCGCAGTCGCGCGTCTATTGGAAAGAAGAGACACATGTCTATCGGTACAGTGAAGTGGTTTAACGGTCAGAAGGGTTTTGGATTCATCGCGCCCGTCGATGGCGGCAACGATGTGTTCGTTCACATCAGCGCAGTCGAGCGCGCGGGCCTCAGCGGCTTGGCCGAAGGCCAGAAAGTGGAATTCGAAGCCAAGACCGACAAGATGCGCGGCAAGACCAGCGCGGAAAATCTGGCGCTCGTTTAAGCCGACATATTGCCGCGCTGTTGTCATCCTGTGGTGACGATTGCAGCGCATGATTTAGGAATTCGACAGCGCAGTCACCGCGGATGTACCGGGACGCGCAACGGATTTCACGCCTTGTTTCACGGATGTACTGAAACGGGCGTCCCAGAGCCTCGCCAGGAATGGCGGGGCTTTTTGCGTGGGCGGCTCATAGCCGAGGCGAGCCACGTCTGTAAGCCGTCTTGAGGAACCCTCGTTCCGTGACGATGTTTTTTCGAAAGCAGCCAGTGCATTCGGAGGCGGCGATGGAACATCTGCAATTTCCCAACGAAAGCGCCGAGTATCGCGCCGCGCGCAACGCGCTGCTCGACGAGGAGATCAGGCTGCGCGCGCAAATCGAAGCCGTGGCCGCACAGCGCCGCGCGTTGCCGCCGGGCGGCAAGGTGCCGCGGGATTACGTCTTCGAGCGTATCGGCGAAACCGTCATGCCCGAGAAAGTGAAGATGTCGGAGCTGTTCGGTCCGCACGACACGCTGATCCTCTACAGCTTCATGTACGGGCCGGAGCGGACATCGCCCTGTCCGGGCTGCACGCATCTGCTGGACGGCATCGACGGTGCCGCGCGGCATCTGTCCCAGCGCGTGGCGTTTCACGTCGTGGCAAAATCGCCGATCGCGCGTCTTGCCGCGTGGGCGCATCAGCGCGGCTGGGGGCACATGTCGCTGATCTCGACGGCCGGCAACAGTTACGACGCCGATTATTTTGGCGATACCTCGAAGTTCTCGAAAAGCATGCGCGCGCAGCACAACGTGCCGGCCGGCGAGGACTGGGACGAGACCATCTTCAACGTGTTCAAGAAGGATGGTGGGACCATCCGCCACTTCTGGGGATCTGAAATGGCCTTCGCTCCGTCCGTGCCTGGACAGCATCACCGCGCCGGCGATCTGGCCGATCCACTCTGGAATCTGCTCGACATGACGCCGGAAGGCCGGGGCAAAGAGTGGTTTCCGAAGGTGAGGTATTGAAGGTGAAGTCTCGGATTCATTCAAAGGAATCGGGCGTCATCGCCAATCAGAACATCGCGCGCATTTTGCGGCACCGGGAAGCCGAAGCCCTGCCAGTTGTCCCAACTCAGGTGACCGGATTTATTGGCTTCGCTGGCATAGAGCTCGCAGCCGATTTTCTGCAAGGCGCAGATCAGCGCCTGGATGGAGTCTTGTCCGCTTGCAGAACTCTCCCATGGCTGGTCAGGCCATCCGATCACATAGCGGCACGTCCACGCACCGTTTTTCCTCGGGTTGGAAAATATCGATGCGGATGTCGCGTGCGACAGCTGAGGTAAGCTTTAAAGTACGAAAGGCGATGATCATGACACGTCTCGTCAATGATTGTATGGCTCAGTGGCGATCCTGAATGTCGTCCGGATCATCCATCGCTCATCCTGCAGCAAGGCTCCCATGCCCACAACCATCGTCCTCTCTCTCCTTGCCGCCATCGCCGGTGTCGGGGTTATTACCCAGCAAATCTTCAACGCTAATCTGCGCGGTGTGCTGCAGTCGGCGGCTTGGGCTGGCGTCGCCAGCTATATTGTCGGGCTCTTGTGCATGATCGCATTCGTGCTGGCGGTGCGTGATCCGGTGCCCTCGCTCGCGATGATGCGGGGCGCGCCATGGTGGCTGTGGAGCGGCGGCGCGCTTGGAGCGCTGTTCATCGCACTCGCGATTTTCCTGGTGCCGAAGCTCGGTGCGGCCTCGTTCGTCGCACTGCTGATTGCCGGGCAGATGCTGGCCTCGCTCGCCTATGATCATTTCGGCGCGTTCGGACTGGAGAAGCATGCCGTCAGTCCGGTCCGGCTGCTTGGCGCGGTGCTTCTGGTCGTCGGTGTTGTCCTGATCCGCCGCTAAGCGCTGCTTGCGGCTTCCCTGCCCAAGCACGTTATCTATAGTGGCGCGGATGGGGGGAAATCGATGAAACGAAAATCACTGTTCGCCGCACTGTCTGTTGCGGCGCTGGCATTCGCTTCGCCATGCCATGCCGACAGCCATGGCGCGAGCCCGGATGTCGCGGCTGGTGCGAAAGCGCCTGTCACCGTACGCCTCGTGCTCTCCGCCACGACCACGGCAAGCGGCCAGCCGATTGTGCTGCCGCAGAAGGATGCGCAGGTCATCGTCTCCACTTACGAGATCGCGCCGGGCGCGGTGCTACCGGTGCACAAGCATCCGTTTCCGCGCTATGCGCTGGTACAGGCCGGTTCGCTCCGCGTCACCAATGCCGATACCGGCAAGAGCGATGACTACAAGCCCGGCGATTTCATCGTCGAGGTGGTCGATCAGTGGCACTACGGCACCAACACCGGCGCGGACACGGTGAAATTGCTGGTGATCGACATGGTCGAAAAGGGCCGGCCGAACACCATCCTGAAGAAATAACGGCGCCGCACGCGCGCCGCCTTCCTCCGCGCACCGGGTCGGTGATGCAGGGAGCCGATCGATCGCAGGCCGGCGGCGGACGCTTTCCGGCCATGCATTTTGCTGCGGACGCAAACGGAACACCGGGTGTAACGTAGGCATTGATACTGTGGCTCCAGTAGCCGAGGAGTACGATCCTTGGACGAGACCGACAGGGCTCCGCGTCACGCGGGCCGTTCTCACGCAGGCGACAGATCCCGAAGCGGCTTGAGGCGTCTCGAGCCGGCCCACGACGGGAGTGCGGGGAAAGGGCTGTTCAGGCCGGCTCTGCCCGGCCATGCGCCCGGTGGTCGCGGCGCCGATCATGGCTGGCGCAACCAGCGGCTGATCGACATCCTCACGGTGCTTGCGCTGCTCGGTCTGTTGATCGCGGGCTATCGCTATTTCGAGCCGGCCGATCAGCCGACCGAGACGTCCTTCATCGTGCCGAGCCAGCATGTGCATTGGTAAGCGCTTGCGACAAGAGCCTTGTTGCGAGATGACTGCCGCTTGATTAACGCGCCATGTGACGTCGATAGAGTTCGACGATCGCCTTGCCCACCACCTCCGCCGACAGATGTTCGACCACGAACGCGCGCGCTGCGTTGCCGTAGCGCAGCCGCAGCTCGCGCGAGGCGGCTAGCGTCGCGATGGCATCGGCAAGTGCAGCGGGATTTTCGACGGGCACCAGCAGGCCGGTGCGATCCGCAATCGCGATTTCCCGGCAGCCTGGCGCATCGGTGGCAATCAGGGGGCGGCCGCAGGCTGCCGCTTCCATCAGGCTGACCGGCAGGCCTTCGCGATGCGAGGGCAGGGTGGCGATATGCGATCTCGCCCACAACTCCTTGATATCGTCGATCTGGCCGAGCCAGGTGATGCCGGGCTCATGATTCCATGATGCAGCTTCTGCCTCGGAGACCGAGGCGGGATTGGACGGATCGGTGGCGCCGGCGATCAGGAGGTGGATATCAAGGCCGCGCTCGCGCAGCAGCCGGTGCGCGGCCACCAGCGCCCGGATGCCTTTGTCGGTGAGCAGCCGTCCCGCAAACCCCACGGTGATAGGCCCTTCCGGCTCGGGAAGAGGCTGGAAGCGGTCAGTATCCACGCCCGCGCCGAGGATCATCGCGATGCGCTCCGGGGCGATCCCGAGTTGTTCGATCTGGGCCCGGTCGTCGGGATTTTCCACCAGCGTGATGCTCTCTTTCCTGTTGAGGAAGAAGCGAAGCAGCGGCGTGAGGAGACGTCTGAGCAGACGCGCATCGAGGTTTTGCGAGGTATAGGCGTAACCCAGCCCGGTCAGGGCATTGATCTGGCGCCGCCCGCTGCCGCTTGCCGCAAGCGAGCCATAGACGCTGGCTTGCAGGCTGGAATGGTGGACGATGGCGGGAGCAAGCGAGCGCTCCAGCCGGCGAAGGGCACGGATGGTGGTGAGCACCGAGAAGATCGAGCGCGTGCCGCGCTGGTAGGGGATAGGGTGAAGCGTAAAGTCGGCGCGGCGGATCGCCTCCGCCTTATCGGTGACCCGGGTCGCGACATGTACGTCGAACCCTGCATTGCGGGCGGCGTAGGCGATCGGCAGGCGATGCCCCAGGAAAACCCAGTCTTCCGAGACGACATAAAGAATGATCGGACGGGTCTGGTTCAAAGGGTGCTCGCTCAGTCGCTGGTACGGATTACGATGTCCGGTCTCTTAGCGGAAGCTGCGGAAAATCGCCATTCGAATACGCGCGATACTATAGGTTCGGCAAGTCCGAATGACGCCCTGGGAGGCAACCGCGTTGCACGATTTGTATTTATGGACGCAATAATACAGAGTCCCAGACGCGCATAAAAATTCACGACCCCGGGGTGTCACGAGCCTAAGATTTTCTCGGGTATTAGGACTGGACCTCGATTCATGGCCATTTTGGTGACAGGCGGGGCTGGCTATATCGGCAGCCATATGGTGTTCGGTCTGCTCGACCGTGGGGTGCCGGTGGTCGTGCTCGATAATCTCGCGACGGGATTCCGCAGTGTCGTTCCGGCATCGGTGCCTTTCTTCGAAGGCGATGTCGGTGATGTCGATCTGGTGTCGCGCCTGATCGAAACCCATAAAGTGGACGAGGTTATTCATTTTGCTGCTTCCTCGGTGGTGCCAGACTCAATGGAGAAACCGGCGGCCTATTACACCAACAATACCGCCAGGTCGCTCGCACTGATCGACGTTGCATCGCGCTCCGGCGTCCGCCATTTCGTGTTTTCCTCCACCGCCGCAGTGTACGGCAATCCGGCGCAGACGCCGGTGAGCGAGGCGACGTCGCCGCAGCCACTGTCGCCCTATGGCACGTCAAAATGGATGACCGAACTGCTGCTACAGGACATCGCCGCGGCGTGGGGAATGCAGTATGTCGCGCTTCGTTATTTCAACGTGGCCGGTGCGGATCCCGCTTTGCGCTGCGGCCAGTCGACCCGCGCCGCTACACATCTCATCAAGGCTGCGGTGCAGGCGGCGCTGGGCATCCGGAACGGCCTCGACATTTATGGCGCGGACTATCCGACGCCCGACGGCACCTGCGTCCGCGATTACATCCATGTCACCGATCTGGTCGGCGCGCATTTCAGCGCGCTGGAACATCTGCGTGGCGGCGGCGCGAGCGCGACGCTGAACTGTGGCTATGGCAAGGGCTATTCGGTGCGCGAGGTGGTCAATGCCGTGAAGCGTATTTCCGGCGCGGACTTCCCGGTGCGGCTGGCCGGGCGCAGGCCCGGCGATCCGGCTTCGATTGTTGCCGATACTGCCACGCTCCGCCGCGACCTGAACTGGGTCCCAGAGTATGACGATCTCGACACCATCGTCACCCACGCGCTGGCGTGGGAGCGGCGGTTGCACGATCTGTGAGGCGTTGCCTGCGGAGTCTCTGGCCACTCACAAGACGTTCTTCTGGCTGTACGATCCCGCGGAGCGGTAACACGCGTGGAATAGGAAGTGCTGAGGGCTGTGTCCTGGCTATGTCCTGACCGTTGAAGCATCTTGAGCTAACTTATCAATGACCAAGACCGAGGTCTGATTAGCCGGATTTGCCTGTAAGCTGAGAATTTCATTGTGGACGAGCGGCAGACCGAGTTCGTGGATACTTTTGAGCAACATCCGAACGTGGTCTGCCAAAATCAGATATAGTCGCTGAAGAGCTGTGCCGTTCTCAAACACAGGTTCAAGCATCACAATCTTGCCGCGGCAGATTCTATTCATTTCGCGAAGTGCGTTTTTAGTATCATAGGCGATTTGTTCCAGGCAATGAACGCTATAAACGACATCGAACTCGCCGTCGGAAAACGATGTTCGATCGGTTATGGATTGTGCGGATAGCCTCGCGGCGCTAATTTTTTCTCCGAGGCGGTCCTGTCCGATCCGAATGCGGTTCTCTGCGATATCGATACCGGAGATCAAAATTTTATCGCCATATCGCGCGATGAGGGACGCGATGTTCAGGCAGTTGCCCGCTCTAACTTCCAATATTGTAATATTGTCCTTTGTCGCAACGATGGGATCGATCTGTTCGAACAGCGCAGCCATGCATAGTTCGTGCTGCATCTTGCAGGTTGTCAGTTTCAGCTCATTGTTGATGAGCATGAGGTGTTCGCCGTTTTCATAATCGCGTATATCGCGATCGTCATACGCGCTGTAGCTGGCTTTGCTGTCTGCTGTTGACTTTGAGAATGCCTGCAATTCCTGAGACTGCAGGGAGCCGACGAAAAGCTTGAATTGGCTCATGAACAATTTTTGCATCCGAACGTCAGGATGCGATTTCAAAATGACGCGGCCAAATCCAAGAAGGAGCTGCCCCAACTCGGCATAATGCTTGGCCGTTCTGGCAAATGGAATTTTCCGCAAAGTCTGTCGCAACATGGTGACCTCAGAACGAGATTTATATACCTAAAACGACATATAGAGCGAACTTCGATAGAAAGGGCAAGTGTGACTGCTTGTCATGGTCTATGATTGAGAATCCTTTCATTTTATCCACCCTGAGCAGTAGCTGATTATCTTTATTCTACAGCGACGCTTAAGCTTCGTTTTCAAGATCGTAGTCCATGGAGAATCTAATGCTCGGCGGTGCCGGGATAGAAGGCGATATTCTGCCTGCGCGTGTTCTTGCTTGTAAAAAGAGGGTGTGGCCGAAGCTGCTCTGCAAAGCTCTGGCGCTCTATGTCATGATTTAATGCTGGGAGGAGTCGTGCAGGATAATCCCGCTTCTTAGCGAGACGCTGAGTTATCCTGTCAGCGCACAGTTCAGCATCCTGAAGTATCTGTATGGTGACGATGCGAACGCGACGCTCGATTGCGGCTATGGCAAGGGATCTTCGGTGCGTAAGGCGGTCAATGCCGTGAAGCGTGCATCGAGGGTGGATTTTTTTTGTGCTGTTGGCCGACCGCCGTCCCGGCGACGGGAGTCCGCTGTTGCGGTGTGGGGAGGCGGGTATCTCGCGGCAGAATCCATCTGGCAGCCCATGAAGAATGATATCATGCATCGTCGTTGAGGATGGATGGGACAATGTGTATCGTGCAATATATCCTCGAGTTATGCAGCGGTAAGAATGATAGAGCGGGTTTCAAAAGATCTGGATGCTGTCAGAGGTCTGTCCGCTATTGTTGTCGCCGTAGCGCATTACATCCAAATCTGGGTGGTTCATTCAGTCGGATATTCTAACAAGGTTTCGGAGGTTGGCGGACTGGCTGCGACATATGCTGTCGTGATATTTTTTGCACTCAGCGGTTTTATGATTGCGCTTAGCATGAGTGCGCGACGAGACAGTGATGGCAATTTTGATCTTGCGGGGTTTTTCAAAGCGAGATTCTATCGGCTCCTTCCGCCCTACTATTTTGCGGTGGCCTTGAGTGTGACGATTGTCGCCGTTATTCATTTTCTCAATCTTTATGGTTCGATCAGTTACAGACTGCCGTCTGACGTCGATATAGCGAGAGAAACCGCCTTTATCGATAAGCGAGCCTTCATCTGGACGATTCTGTTGTTCTATGGAATCCTGGACGGGATTGGAAAATCTCTCTATTTCGACGGGCCATTGTGGTCTCTCAGCATCGAGTGTTGGCTATATTTGCTGGCCGCAGTTTGGGGACATGCGTGGTTTAATCGCAGCCTGATTGCGTGGTCGGCCGTGGCGGTATCCGCCGTTCTATTGTTTATGAAGGGCGATCCCGGTTTTCTCCTTTTCGGTGGTCTGTGGGGACTCTCCTTCGCGGCAGGTCTTTCATATGCCGCCGGATACCGGTTGAATTCTATGGCCTGTGTCTGTGTGGCTGTCCTTGGCGTTTCCGCTGGAATGCTGATTGCGTCGCATGACCTGTGGAATCGGCTTTTATTGCGCAGCCCTGAAACCATTCTTGGTGGTGGCATCGCAATCCTGGCCCTGATCATGTGGCGTGCGCCAGCGGCTGATCCTGGTCGGGTCGCAAGGCTTCTGGCTCTCACTGCTGACTGGTCGTACACACTCTATTTGGTTCATTTTCCGATTTTATTGCTCGGATTCAGTCTGACCCGTCTGATCGTTCATCCATTCGAGCCGATGGCTGAATACATGACCGGTTTCGGTTGGTTGCTGGCGGCAATGGTTTTTTCAAAATTTGTTGCCCGCTTCATCGAGGACAGACGGGCAATCCGCTCGTGGGTTGAGGCAAGAATTCTTTCCGGATATTCTGGAGCAAAAGACTCATCGAAGGTGATAGGAAATTCGTGAGGCCTCTGCACTTGCTGCCTTCAGGCCGGGATGCTTGCCGGTCCACGGCTGGTAGCGGTATCACTCTCACTCTCACCTTATTTAGTGTTGTCCGATGCTCACTGAAGCATTTGTTCACTGAAGCATTGAAGCCCCTCCGTTCGGTTTGTTAGGAATCATGCACCCATCAGATCTTCCCGCGCTGGTCCTTGGTTTCGAGGGCGAGATTCTTGACGAACTTCGGCGCGAATTCGACGTCCGCTTCGTGATTTCCGAGGACGCGGCGGCCGATATCAAGTGGAGTTCCCTGCAATATCTAACGCTCGACGTGCATTGTCCGGCTTTGTCGCAGGAGCAGTCGGATTGTCTTGCGTATGCGGGTTCTTTCTTTGCGACCTTTTCCGATATCTACTCCCGGCGATATCCTTACGTCGCGGAATCCGTTTCGGAAACCTGGCATGCGTTCATGCTCATGTTCCACGTGAGCTATGGTATTATCAAGGACAATGACATCGGCGTTCTGATGTTCTCGAACATCCCGCATGAGGGATACGATTATGTTTTTTATCTTGTGGCGAAGTATCTCGGTCTGAAGACCGTGATGTGTTACCAGTCGCTGATCCCGAACCGTTTCTTTATCTGTTCGGATATCGATCGTTTTGGCGCTTTTGAACGCGGCCCGACGATTGCTGCGCCCGAGAGAGTGGATTATTCGCTCCCGGCGGCGTGGTCCTACATGAAAAATCATATTGAGGACGAGTCCTATTCCCTCCGCGATCTGATTGGCGAGACGTTGCGCAATCCTCGCGGCATTCGGGTCGCGGCGATGAGGCATTATTACGCGGCGCGCTATCGGAAGAATGTTCGCTCGGCGACCTCGGCGGCGCAAGCGGGAGAGCGGTATATCTATTTTCCCCTTCACCTGCAACCCGAGCTGACGACATCGGCGCTGGGCGGCGCATATGCCGATCAGCTCAGCGCGCTCGAAATTCTGAGCAGGATGTTGCCGGAGGGCTATTGGATTTACGTCAAGGACAATCCGAAGCAGACCGAAATGCAGCGGGGGCCGCTGTTCTTCAAGCGCCTCACCGCGCTCAAGAACGTCCGGCTGGTGGATTTAGGACTCTCCTCCAGGGACCTGATCAAGGCAAGCGAGGGCGTGGCGCTCATCACCGGGACGGCGGGATGGGAGTCCTTGTTTTATGGCAAGCCGGTGCTCGCGTTTGGCCGTGCCTGGTATCGCGATTTTAAGGGCGTCACGCCGTATCGAAGCGGGGTCACGTTCACGGCGTTCATGGAAAACCTGCCTCCCGCTGCGGAGCTGACGGTTGAGTCTTTGAATGCTCTTTTGACCAAGGCCGGGGTCGGTGTCGTCGATCCTTACTATGCCGGTCTGGTCGCATCGTTCGATGCGCGTTCGAACGCCACGTCGGTCTGCGCCAGTCTGCGATCCTACCTAGATTTGACCTGACGACCGGATCCGTCTTTTGATCGTTCAGATTCAGGCGGTGTGGGTCAACCTGCCGATGCCGAATTCGGCCGGGGTGCCTTGCTCGACCAGCGTCCCCTTGTCGATCCGATAAAGGCGGTCGCAATTCTCGACGGTCGAAAGACGGTGAGCAACGACGACAATCGTGTTCTTGCCTTTCAAATTCAGCACCGCTTCCATCACCTCTGTTTCGGTTTCGTTATCGAGTGCGCTGGTGGCCTCATCCAGAATGAGGATGCCAGGGCTGTGATAAAGAGCCCGCGCAATGCCGATGCGCTGACGCTGGCCGCCCGAGAGCCGTACGCCGCGTTCTCCAACGACGGTTTCCAGGCCTTCCGGAAGGGTCGATACGAACTCCATCAACTGAGCGGCCGTTAGCGCGCGACGTACTGCATCGTCGTCGATTTGCGCATCGGGCAGGCCAAAGGCGACGTTTCTGCGCAGGCTGTCATCCGTCAGATAGATCGATTGGGGAACATAGCCGATATTGTTCTGCCAGCTTCGCAGGCAGGTTTGAATGTCGCGGTCGTCGACGGTGATATGTCCCGCCGTGGGCGTCAACAGGCCGAGGATAAGATCGACAGCCGTGCTTTTTCCCGACCCGCTCGGGCCGATGATGCCGACGAATGCGCCCTTTGGAATTGTGATCGACAGATTGTCCAGCGCCATGGACGAGGCATTCGGGTATCGATACGCGATGTCGCGGAGTTGAATGGCGCGCTCGAAGGCCGGCGGCGGCAGGTTGCGCGCGGGATCGTGGAGAGTCGGTGCGTCGTACTGAAGCTCCCTGTAAACCGTATCCACCGCAGGCATGCTGAAACGCAATGTCTGAATCGAGCCTATAATTCGCATGGCCGACGGCATCAGGCGGAACGCGGCTGCTGCGAAAAGTCCGACCGTGCTGACGATGGTAGTGAGGTCCCGCCCTTGGATCAACATGGTCTGAACGAGAATTGCCAGACCGGCGATCGCCAGCAGCTCAAGCCATAGCCTTGGCAATTGCTGCATCAATGTTTGCAGTCCGGCGATGCGTGCGTTGGCCTGGTTGTGCACGGCATATTGTCTGACGAATTCCACCTCCCGCCCCATCAGCTTGACGTCCTTGACGCCGCCGAGGCCTTGCTGGAGATGCTGGACCAGTAAAACGCTGTGGTATTGTCTCGCTTCACCCCATCTGGTCAGGCGGGATCGCGTCGCATAATGGAATATTCCCCCGGCGATGCCGAGCACGGCCACGACGATGATGGCGCCGATCGGTTCGACTGTCAGCAGGAGGGCGCTGATGGCGAGCAGGACGAGGGTTTCGGTGGCAAAAGTGAGCGAGCTGTTCACGACGAGCGTGAATACGTTGACCTCGCTCGTCACGTTATTGATGAGCTGGGCTGAGTTCTTCTGCAGGTGGAATGTGTAAGGCTGCCGCAGGTAAATATTGAAAAGCCGTTTTGCGAGGTCCGCCTGCAGTTCAAATGCGAAGCGCATTTGTCGCCACGCAAGAAAAAAAACGTAAGTGTTCTTGACGGCGTAGATCGCCACCAGCGCCATCATGACCGCGACAAGAAGCTGCGCCGAGGTGGGGTTGCCGAAAAAGGCAAGTAGCGGCTGGACGCTGGGATATTTCGCTCCGATATCGCTCTGTAGCATCACGGCCAGCGCCGGAATGACGATACCCACTCCCAGTGTTTCGAGCATCATGCCGAGAAGCATCATCAGAACGAGGATGACCGCGTTCCGGCGCTCTAGCCGATTGAGTAACGAAAATACTTTCCTGAAGGGAGTCATTCCGGCCGGACTGGGTGTGGGTGGAGCTATGGTTCAGGCGAATTTAGACCACCGCCGGGTCCCGTGCTACCGGTTTAAGCATCTATGCTGTTTTTTAAATGCATTAGAGATCAATATCTTATGAAAAGAATAGGTGCTTGACGTTCATTCGATGAACGCGCTATGTGTGGCGGCCCGAGGGAGAGTTCGATGGCGCGCGCTCCGCAGAGCGACAGCAGAACGAATGATAGGATCGTCCTCGACCTCCTGAACTCGGTGGAGGTCGATGGCGCCCGGTCGCAACGGCATATGGCGGCCGAACTTGGTATCGCTCTGGGACTTGTGAACGCATATCTCAGGCGCTGCATCAAGAAAGGCCTCGTGAAGGTCGGCGACGCGCCCGCTCGCCGTTACGCTTATTATCTGACGCGGCAGGGCTTCGCTGAGAAATCCCGGCTCACGATCAATTACCTGTCGGCGTCTTTCGAATTTTTCCGCCGCGCGAAAGCGGACTGCGCCCATGTCCTGGATGCGGCGCGGGGGCGCGGCTTCCATCAGTTGGTTCTTGCGGGCAAGTCGGATCTCGCCGAGGTTGCGCTTCTCTGTGCGGCGGAAAGCGATGTGAGGATCGTCGCGATTGTGGATCCTCTCGCGGACCAGCGCAGATTTGCGGGAGTTGCGGTCGTTCCGGCTTTCGCGGATGTTGAAACGGATTTTGATGCGGTGATCGTGACGCAGGTCGACCGCGCGCGCGAGATGTGCGAGGCCGCCGTTGACGCCTATGGCGCAGAGCGCGTCTTCGTGCCGGCGATGCTCGGCATTCGCACTCAAAGCGTAGTTAGGGCAGGGTCATGACTGTTCTGACCTCCGCGGACTGGCTTGTGGCCCAGACGCATCCGAACCTCGAGAACAAGGCGGCCCGTCACCTCGTCCATCAGGGTTATGAAGTCTATCTTCCGCGCTATCTCAAGCGCCGCCATCATGCGCGCAAGATAGACTACGTCGCGGCCCCGCTTTTCCCGCGCTATCTCTTCATCGGCACCGATCTGTCGGCGCAGCGATGGCGGCCGATCCAGTCGACCTTCGGCGTCACGAGGCTGGTGACGAATGGCGAAAGGCCTGTTCTGGTGCCTGAGGGGGTGGTCCGGTCGCTGGTGCTGCGCGAGGATGATAAGGGCTTCATCAAGATGGAGCGTGGCGTCCAATTCAGCCAGGGGGAGAAGGTCCGGATCGTATCCGGCGCGTTTACCGACAATTTCGGTTTCTTCGAATGTTCGGGGGAGCGCGATCGCGTTGCGATTCTTCTGGATCTTCTGGGACAGAAGGTCCGCGTCGTTCTCGACTCGGATTGCATAGCCGCGGCCTGAACCCTCGCGGAGGGTATTGCGGCATAACGATATCTGCGACGTGGTCTGGGTCTTCAGAGTCACCCGGACTGCGGTAGCATGGGAAAATTCCCGATTTACAATGCCGATTTCGGGTGGGTCACCACAGCAAAGCGATGTGAAGCCAGATATGAATAGTTCTTTTGACGGTGCAAATATTCTCGTCACCGGGGGCACGGGCTCCTTCGGCCAGGCCTTCATCCGCAGATTGTTTGAACATCATCGCCCCGCGCGTGTCGTCGTGTTTTCCCGCGATGAGCTCAAGCAGTACGAGATGCAGCAGAAGTTCAACGCTCCGCAGATGCGATATTTCATCGGAGACGTCCGGGACCGGGAGCGTCTCAATCGCGCGCTGAGCGGCATCCAGATCGTGGTGCATGCGGCCGCGCTGAAGCACGTCCCCGCGGCCGAATACAATCCCATCGAGTGCATCAGAACCAACGTGATGGGCGCAGAGAATATTATCAATGCGTGCATTGATCAGAAGGTGCGCAAGATCATTGCGCTTTCAACCGACAAGGCCGTCAACCCGGTGAATCTCTATGGGGCGACCAAGCTCTGCTCCGACAAGCTGTTCGTGGCGGCCAATCATCTGTCGGGCAGCAGCCAGACCCGCTTCGCGGTGGTGCGCTACGGGAACGTGATCGGATCGCGTGGAAGCGTTGTTCCGTATTTCAAGAAGCTGAGGGATAGCGGCAAGAAATTGCCCATCACCGATGCCGCGATGACGAGATTCTGGATTCAGCTCGCCGACGGCGCTGCCTTTGTCGACAGATGCGTCGAGCTGATGCGCGGCGGCGAAATCTTCGTGCCGAAGATTCCGTCCATGAAAATCACCGATCTTGCACGGGCGGTGAGCGCCACCAGCGAGCAGGAGATTGTCGGCATCCGGCCCGGTGAGAAGTTGCACGAGCTTTTGCTCACGCGTGATGATGCGCGCAATACGATCGAATTCAAGGATTACTATATTATCGCTCCGACCACTCATATGTGGGATGACGATGCGTCCTTCACTTATGCGGGTGAAGAAGGCAAGCTGGTTCCTGCCGATTTTGAATATGCGAGCAACACCAATGATCGCTGGTTCGATGTCGAGCAACTCCGCGCCGTAATCGAGTAGACCTCGTGTCGCGAAAATTCTTGGGCTACGGCCGCCAGAATATCGATGACGCCGACATCGGCGCGGTCGTGGATGTTCTGCGCGGCGATTTTCTGACGCAGGGTCCGGCCGTCGAGCGATTTGAGGCCGCTTTGGCCGAGCGGGCCGGCGCGCGATATGCGGTCAGCGTCAGCAACGGCACGGCCGCTCTGCATATCGCATGCCTTGCGGCCGGCATCGGCCCGGGGGATTTGGGACTGACCTCTGCGGTCACATTTGCGGCGTCCGCCAACTGCATCCGCTATGCGGGCGGCGCGGTCGACTTTGTCGACGTCGATCCCGCCTCGCTCGGAATGTCGGAAGACGGGCTGAGGCAGGCGCTTCGCCGGGCGCCGCAAACGAAGGTCGTGATCCCCGTTCACCTGGCCGGACTGGCATCGGCCGCGCCGGAAATCCGCGATATCTCAAAAGGCCGGGTGGTGATCGAGGATGCCGCCCACTCGCTGGGCGGGGACTATGCTTGCGGAAAGCCGGTCGGCTCCTGCGTCTATTCGGACATGACCACCTTTTCGTTTCACCCGGTCAAGACGGTCACGACAGGTGAGGGCGGAGCCGTCCTGACCAACGACGAAACGCTTGCCCGGCGGCTGCGAAAGCTGCGGAGCCACGGCATCGAGCGCGATCCGTCGTTGTTCGTCGCTGAAGGCGCTTTGGAGGACGGTGTTGCGAAGCCATGGTATTACGAGCAACAGGAGCTTGGCTTCAATTATCGCCTGACGGATTTTCAGGCTGCGTTGGGGATGGCGCAACTCGCGAAGCTGGATCGGTTCATCGCGCGCCGGCGTGAAATAGCGTCCCGCTACGACGAGGCGTTTTCGGGTCTAGCTGGAATCGGATTGCCGCAATCGGCTCCCGAGTTGCGTGCGCGCTCCGCTCATCATCTCTATGTGATGATGTTCGATTTCAAGAAGCTGAACACGACCCGCAGCGCTCTGATGAACACGTTGCGTTCGGCCGGCGTTGGAACGCAGGTCCACTATATTCCGGTTTACCGGCTTCCCTACTACGCCAAGGATCGTTCTCCGGAGAGCAACGGCTGTCCGGAGGCCGAGCGTTATTACGAGGCGTGCCTGTCGATCCCGATGCATCCGGGATTGACGGACGAGGATGTCGAGTACGTGGTGTCTTCGATCAAACGAGCGCTTGGCCTGTAAATGAGCGCGTGTCTGGGGCTCGGGACCGTGCAGTTCGGAATGCACTATGGCATTTCGAATGACCGGGGCCAGCCGGCGGAGGCGGAGATCGCCGCCATCCTGGCCGGCGCGGCCGATCTCGGCATTGGCTATCTAGACACCGCGTTCGCCTATCCGAATTCCGAAACGCTGATCGGGCGGCATCTGCCCCCGCGGCATTCGTTCAGGATCGTCACGAAAACCCCGCCGCTCGGGGACGCCCCTGTCCGGCGTGAGACCAAGACGGAAATTCTGGATGCGGTTGCGCAGTCGATGGACCGATTGCGGACCGATCGTCTTCATGGACTTCTGCTTCATCGCGCGGCCGACCTTGCCCGGCCCGGCTGGGAAATCATCGTCGAGGCTCTCGATGAGGTGAAGACCCGGGGATGGGCGGGACTGGTCGGAGCCTCCGTCTATGGCGACAAGGAGTTGCAGCTGGTCGAGAGCCGCTTCACCCCCGGCCTTGTTCAGGCGCCGTTCAATGTTCTCGACACGCGGCTGTTGTTGTCGCCGGTCTTCAGGCGGCTGAAATCCGCCGGCGCCGAGGTGCACGCGCGCTCGGTGTTTCTGCAGGGCCTGCTGCTGATGCAACCGTCGGCGCTGCCCACGTTCTTCGCGCCGCTGCAGGCGACCTTGGCATCGTTGCGAGCGTCATGGGCCGAGGCGGGCTGCGATCCGCTGGCGGCGTGTCTCGGCCATGTCATGGGGCTGAGCGATATCGATGTGGCCGTCGTCGGCGTCAATAGTCTGGCCGAACTGCGGGAAATTCATCAGGCCGCCGCCCGTGGCGCCGGTCGAACGAACGCGGCCGCAAGCATCGGTCAGGGGATCGATGCGAAATATCTCGACCCGTCGCGCTGGCCGTCTCCTTTACGTCACTGATCAAACCCGAGTTTCTCGATGGCAAATGCGTATAACGACGATCATGGCCCGATGACCAACCTTTCGCCAAGGACCGCCACGACCTTTACCCGATCCGACGAGTACCGGGCGCGGGTGCATGATTTTATTGTCGGCGGCGCGCATACTTATTCCAAGGGCGACGACCAGTTTCCCGCGCTTTCTCCGGCGACCTTCGTTCGCGGCAAGGGCAGCCGGGTCTGGGATCCGGATGGCAACGAGTATGTCGATTGCGCGCTGGCGCTGGGGGCGATCAGTCTCGGCCATGCCTATGAGCCGGTTCTGGATGCGGTCCGCGAACAGCTCGAACGTGGCGCCGCATTTCAACGTCCGGCCTCGGTCGAGCTCGATCTTGCCGAGGAGTTTCTCGCGCTCACACCGGGGATGGACCGGATCAAGTACGCCAAGAACGGCTCCAACGTGACGACAGCCGCCGTCAAGCTGGCGCGCGCCTATACCGGGCGGGAATTGATCGCGTTTCCGGGCAATCATTCGTTCTACAGTTTCGACGACTGGTTCATCGGATCGACCGCCGTCAGGTCCGGCGTGCCGGACGGCATTCGCAGCTTTTCGGTGACGTACGACTCGACAGGGCCTGAAACGCTTCAGGCCTTGTTCGATGCCTATCCCGACCGGATTGCCTGCGTGATCTCCGAACCCGAGGAGGTGCTGCACGCGCCGCCCGATGCGATCCGCGCGGTGGAGAAAATCGCTAAAAGCAATGGCGCCGTCTTCATCGTGGATGAAATGGTGACCGGATTTCGCTCGGGCTTTCCCGGGGCGTATGTCGGAATCGGCTTGACCCCGGACCTGGTGACCTGGGGCAAGGCGGTCGGAAACGGCTTTTCATTCTGTGCCTTGACCGGCCGCGCGGCGATCATGGATCTGGGCGGAATTCGGCAGCAGGAGCGGCCGCGGGTGTTTCTGCTGTCGTCCACGCATGGCGGCGAGGCCCATACGCTGGCGGCGGCGCGCGCCGTGGTCCGGACGTATCGCTCGCACGACGTGATCTGGCATCAGCGCCGCATCGTCGCCGCGGTGGCCAAGGGCATGCGTGAGTTGGTGGCGCGTCACGGTCTGGAGGACGCCATCAAGATCCATGCGGCGCCATGGCGCGTCGTCTTGATCTGCAACGACGAGAGCGGCGCGGTTTCGCTGCCGCTACGGACGCTTCTCATGCAGGAAATGATCGGCCGGAACATTCTGTTCCAGGGCATTTTCATGGCGTGCTTCTCGCACACGGATGAAGACGTGGTGAAGATCCTCGACGCCTTCGACCAGTCGTGCGCGGTGTATCGGCATGCCTTGCGCCATGGAATCGACGGACTCCTGATCGGAGAGCCGACCCGGCCGGTGTTCCGCAAATTCGTGGCGGACACACGCTAGATCGGCTGCCGATGATGGTTGGGTGAGCTTGCGACCGTGCCTGTGATGGTCTTTCGTGCCGATGCGTCCCCTGCGCTGGGCGGGGGACATGTGATGCGTTGTCTCGCGCTGGCCGACGAGTTGCAGCGTCTGGGGTCGGAATGCGTGTTCGCGAGCACGGCGCAGACGGTGGCGACCGTGCCGGTCCTTCGCCAA
Source organism: uncultured Afipia sp. (assembly GCA_964384815.1). GTDB lineage: Bacteria > Pseudomonadota > Alphaproteobacteria > Rhizobiales > Xanthobacteraceae > Afipia. The sequence goes on from CAYLLZ010000002.1 coordinate 417,942, forward strand.
TCGGGCCATCGCCTTGTCGAAGTTGCCGCGCCGCTTGACGCCGCAACTCTCCGCAAGGCCGTTCCGGACGGTTGCGACTGGCTTGTTGTCGATCACTACGGCTGGGATGCGTCTGTGGAATCCCGTTGCCGTTCCTGGGCCGGACATATTTTCGTCATCGACGATCTGGCCAATCGGCCGCATGACTGCGATCTGTTGCTTGACCAGACATGGGGACGGACGGCTGCCGCTTATGAGGGGCTAATTCCGGCGCAAAGCGGGCGGATCGTGGGCTCCTCCTATGCTTTGCTGAGGCCGGAGTTCGCCGCGGCGCGGCCGGAATCCCTGATGCGACGAACCGGAAGCGCGCCGGCTCTGAACCGCGTGCTGGTCTCCGTGGGCCTTACCGATCCGGCCAATGTCACCGAGACTGTTCTGAGGGGGATTCTCGAGAACGGGCTGGACCTGACCGTCGACGTCGTGCTCGGGGCGAGCGCGCCGAAATTGGCATCCGTCCAATCGATTGCGGACAGACACGACACGATAACGCTTCATGTCGGCACCGATGCGATGGCCGGGTTGATGGCGCGCGCCGACCTTTGTTTCGGGGCCGCGGGATCGACGACGTGGGAGCGCTGCTGTCTCGGGCTGCCGTCGGTCATGACGGTGATCGCGGACAATCAGTCGGAGATTTGCGCGCATCTTGCCGAGGCGGGAGTGGCGGTTTCGCTCGGACCGGCGAGCGGGGTGACGTCGACGATCATCGCCGACCTGCTTGCGGAATTCGGTCGGGATTTGAACAGGCTCGCCGTTCTCGCGGCGCGCTCGGCCCGCATCTGCGACGGGCGCGGCGCGAGCCGCGTTGCGATGCGGCTTCAGCCCGAACGAACTGCAGGAGGCAAGGCAGTCTGGTTGCGGCCTGCGGCAGAGGACGATCTGGAAATAACATACGAATGGCAGGTTGAATCCGAAACACGCCGTTTTATGCGGAGTCCGGTCGTCCCGACGCATCGGGAGCATTCTCTCTGGTTTGCCGACCGTTTGAATGATAAAAATTGTTTATTAAACATCATTGTATGCGAGAACCAGCCTGTCGGTAGTCTGCGACTCGATTATGTTGCTCCGCGATCGTTCGATATTTCACTCGTTACTGGTTCGGCATTTCGCGGTCGGGGAATAGGACTTGCCGCATTGAAGTTAGCCGGGCGCCTAGTTTCGGATTGTGAATTGAGAGCGGAGGTGCTCCCCGGAAATATCGGCTCCGAGCAACTTTTCACCAAAGCTGGTTTTATGCCGAAAGGTTATGGATGGCGTTCCGTCCCGGCGCTTTCTAAAAGCGCATCTTCGTACTTTGGGAAACCGTTCCGATGACCTCATTTGTAGTCGCGACGACCAAGCCATGGAATTTGTCGGAGTATGAGCGTTTCGTTACGGGGCGGCCCGGAGAATGGCATCTGATCGACCAGCCTTCGAAACTCACGCTCGATACGGTTTTGCGGATCAAGCCTCGTTATATTTTCTTCCCCCATTGGTCATGGAAAGTACCTGCTGAGATACTGCAGGCTGCCGAATGCGTCCTTTTTCATATGACGGACCTTCCTTACGGGCGGGGTGGCAGCCCGTTACAGAATCTGATTCTGCGCGACCACAAGGAAACGCAGGTATCTGCAATTCGAATGGTCGAAGAGATCGACGCCGGGCCGGTTTATATGAAGAGGCCTTTGGCTCTTTGTGGAAGCGCAGAAGAAATATTCAACCGGCTTGCAAAGCTGGTCTTTTCCATGATGGCCGACATTGCTGCCGAGCAGCCGCACCCCTCTCCGCAATTGGGGTCTCCTGTATTCTTCACCCGTAGAACGCCTGTTCAAAGTGCGTTGCCTGCCGAAGTATCATCGGAAAAACTCTTTGATCATATTCGGATGTTGGACGCGGAAACATATCCTGCCGCTTTTCTTGATTTTGCGAACTGGCGTATCGAGTTCCGCAAGGCCAAATTGATCGGTGAGGATATTGAGGCGCAAGTTTTGATTCGTCCTCGTTCTGAGAAGGCGCAGACCAGTGAGTCATGATATCGTTTTGATCGTTGCTGCTCATCCGGACGATGAAGTCCTTGGTTGTGGAGGAACAATCGCGCGGCATGTGAAAGACGGAGATGAGGCGCACATTCTGTTCTTCACTGATGGGGTGGGAGCCCGCTTCAGTTCAATCGATGCCCGGTATGAAAACGATACAATTCTGAGAAATAAATCGGCGCAGATCGCGGCGGATATTCTTGGTGCAAAGGCGCCGATCTATCTGGATTTTCCTGATAACCGGCTGGATAAGGTTGATTTGCTTGATTTGGTTCAAGCTCTTGAGGCCGTCGGTAAGAAGATCAAGCCTTCAGTCATTTATACCCACTGGGCCGGTGACCTGAATATCGATCATCGTCGTGTCTATGAGGCCGTTATTACGGCGTTTCGTCCCATCTCAGGTGGGAACGTGAAAAAAATCCGATCATTTGAAGTACCTTCCAGCACGGAATGGGGCGACAGATCCGTCAATCGGACGTTTGCGCCGACGACCTATGTGGATATAGAGCAATTTATGGACGTTAAAATGCGTGCGATTGAAGCTTATGCGCAGGAAATGCGTTCATTCCCGCATCCGCGTTCTGCGTTGGCTCTTGAGGCACTGGCGCGTTGGCGCGGCGCGGAATCGGGTTTCGCTGCTGCGGAAGCTTTTGTGCATATTCGCGAGATTTACTGATGATAAATCCTGCCATTTCCATCTCCGGTCGAAAGATCGGCGCCGGTTACCGGCCTTACGTCATCGCCGAGCTGTCGGGAAATCATAACGGCGAGATCGAGCGTGCGTTCGCCTTGATGGAAATGGCGAAGGCGTGCGGCGCCGATGCGGTCAAGCTGCAAACCTACACCGCCGACACGATGACGATCGACTGCGATCTGGAGGATTTCCAGATCAAGGGCGGATTGTGGGACGGGCGCAGCCTTTATGATCTTTATCAGGAAGCCCAGACTCCGTGGGAGTGGCATGCTCCGCTGTTCGCCAAGGGGCGTGAGCTGGGGATCAGCGTGTTCTCGTCGCCATTCGACGAATCCGCCGTGGCGTTTCTCGAAGAGCTGAACGCGCCGGCCTACAAGATTGCTTCTTTCGAGCTGATCGATCTCGAACTGATCCGCTGCGTCGCCCGGACCGGCAAGCCGGTCATTATCTCGACGGGCATGGGATCGCCACAGGAGATCGCCGAGGCCGTCGCGGCCTTTCGCGAGACGGGAGGCAGGGACTTCGTTCTGCTGCATTGTGTCAGCGGCTATCCGACGCCGATCGATCAGTCGAATTTGCAACGCATCGCGCAGCTTTCGCAGCAGTTCGCCTGTCCGATCGGACTTTCGGATCACACCCTGGGCGTGGAAGTGGCGATCGCGGCCACCGCGCTGGGCGCCTGCGTGATCGAGAAGCATGTCACGCTCGCCCGCGCCGACGGCGGGCCGGACGCGGCGTTCTCGCTCGAGCCGTCCGAACTCCGCGCGCTGGTCAAGGGCGTGGCGTCGGTCTTCGCGGCGCTCGGCACCGGCGCGGAGGACCGCGCCGCGGTGGAGAAGGACACCGTGGTGTTTCGCCGCTCGATCTATGCGGTGCGGGACATTCAGCCGAACGAGGCGCTCTCGCGCGACAATGTCAGGGTGATCCGGCCGGGGTTCGGGCTCGCGCCGAAACATCTGCCGCAGGTTCTGGGCATGCGGGCGCGGCAGCGGATTGCCCGCGGAACGGCCCTGCAATGGGATCTGATCGCGTAACCGATGTGGTGTTTCACTTGCAGGAGGCGCCGATGCCGTCACGGCTAGCGATCATTCCGGCGCGCGGCGGCTCGAAGCGGATTCCGGACAAGAACATCCGCGATTTTTGCGGGCATCCGATGATCGGACACATCCTGCGGGCCGCATCCAGTTCGAAGCTGTTCGAGACGATCCATGTTTCGACGGAAAGCGCGCGCATTGCGAATGTCGTCAAGAATCTCGGGTTTCCTCCGGATTTTCCACGGCCGGACGAACTCGCCGACGATCATACGCCGCTCATGCCGGTGCTGCGTTTCGTGGTCGAAACCTACGCGGCGCTCGGCAAAACATACGACGAGGTCTGGCTGCTGATGGCTTGCGCGCCGCTGATCGAGGCCGGGGATCTTGCCGGCGCCGCCGAATTCTTTTCGTCGCAACAGATGCGCCGTTCGGTCATGTCGGTGACCCCGTTTCCGGTGCCGGTGGAGTGGGCGTTCCGGCGGCGCGAGGACGGCCGGCTCGATCCGCTCGACGCCGGCATGATGGCGGTGCGCTCGCAGGACATCGCGCCGGCCTATTACGACACCGGATCGTTCTACATTCATCCGGCGCAGTCCGTTTTGGACAGCACCGGCGCGGGCGATTATTCCGGGTATGTCGGCTATCTGTTGCCGCGATACAAGGCGATCGATATCGACACGCAGGAAGACCTCCAGCTTGCGGAATTTCTGTTCGGACGGATGCGGCCGGCCGACCGCGCCTCCGAGGTTGGCTGAATTCTGATGGCGGCTTTGTCGTTCGAGCGTGAAAATCCCGTATTTCGATGAAGATTCTTGTCTTCGCGCCCCATGCTGCAACCTGGGTGCACGCGTTTCCCGAAGCCCTGATCGCGGATGCCCTGCGGCAGGGAGGGCATGAGATCGTCTATGCAAGTTGCGGTCGCATCTTCGATCGGTTTTGCATCCCGATGGCGGGAGAGCGGCTGACCCCGGCAAGCCCCGTCGAGCAGCGGGCGGCCATTTGCGCAAAATGCGTGTCGAACCATCAGCTGCTGACGGCTTCGTTCGGATTTTCCGGACCTTCCTTGCGCCAATCCCTGACGCAGAACGACCTGGCTGAAATCGACAGGATCGTCGATGGCGCGGACAGGAATTCGGTTCAGACCTTGGAGGTGGATGGCCTGCCGGTCGGACGGATTGCCGTCTACCAGATCGTTCTGCGGTATAAACGCTTCGATCTCGCATTCAGCGACGCCGAGTGGGACGAATATCTGATCGAATTGCGGAACACGCTGTTTGCGTTAAAGGCGACGGCCAATATCATTGCGGATTGCCGGCCGGATCGACTGATCGTCTACAACGGCCTGTATTCCGTAAATCGCGCCGCTTCGCTGGTCGCCGAGGCTAAAGGAATACCCGCATATTTCCTTCATGCCGGAGCCAATCTGTCCAATCGCCTTCAGACGATGATACTGGGGCGCGGCACCACCATCGACTGGATTGACGAGACACTGCGCCAATGGCCCCGTTTTATGGACATGCCCTGCACGCAGGCGGAGATTTCACTGGTCACCGATCATTTCAAGGAACTGCTGAGCGGACGCAATATCTTTGTCTATTCGAGCCGGAAGCAGGACGGGGTTTTTGATCTGCGCGCGCGTTTCGGGATTGGACACGAACAGAAAATCATCGTGGCGACGATGAGCAGTTACGATGAGGAGATGGCCGTTGCCGTGACAGGCGCGCAGCCGCCGCGGCCGCCAGCCATTTTCCCGGATCAGATCGACTGGATCCGGGCCGTCGTCGCTTATGTTGGCGAAAGGCCGGATCTGTTTCTGATCATCCGCGTTCATCCGCGAGAGTTTCCGAACCGTCGCGAGCGCAGAAAGTCCCGACATGCGGAGATGCTGGAAACGGAGCTGATTGATCTGCCGGTCAATGCCGCCGTGAACTGGCCGGACGACAACATCTCCCTTTATGATCTGGCCGGCCAGACCGATGTCTTTCTGAATGCATGGTCATCCGCGGGGAAGGAGATGGCGATGCTTGGAATTCCCGTGGTGATCTATTCGCGCGACTTGCCGCAATATCCCGCGGACGTCAATTATATCGGCCAGGACCAGAGAAGCTATTTCGCCGCCATCGACCGGGCGCTGCGGGATGGCTGGAGTTTCGAGACGGCGCGCCGTGCTTACCGCTGGCTGGCGCTGGAGTTCGTCAAGGCTACGGTTTTTCTGGGCGACAGCTATCCGCGGAAGGAGAATCCCCGTCTTTCATTTCCCCGACGCGTCCTCAATCGTTTGAGGAGAACCTTGGACAGGGATTATCAGAAGCGTCAGGACCTCGCCCGGCGGCACCCGCAACTCGGTGAGACGGGCAGGATCAATGCGACGATCGAGCAGGCGATGCCGTCGGCATTGAGCGCCGTCGATATTGGCTCCCCGCGTCCGGACGCGCTGGAAAGAGAAACAGCGGCATTGCGGGACGCGCTGCGCGAAGTTGCCGACGTTTTGTTTCCCGTTGCCGAGTCGAGAGCCTCCAGCAGGCTCTGGTGTCATTTGTCGGGAGCCGATCGCGTTCCCGAAAGAAAGCGAGCTTAGGTTGCCGAAGCAAGATCAAAAGAGCGAATTTCTCGGCGGCGAGGGCGACGCCTGGTTCCTGCGGAATATGAAGGAGTTCGACGCCGCGCGCGATCCACTGGTCGCGGGGTTGTCCGGTCTTGGCATGACGCCGCGCCGGGTTCTCGAAATAGGCTGTGCCAATGGCGCGCGGCTGTCGGCCATACGCAATGTTCTTGGCGCGGATGCTGGGGCGTGGAGCCGTCATCCGATGCTGTTCAAGCCGCGAAAGCGCGCGATCCCGAGCTGAACGTCCGCGTGGGTACGGCCGACCGTCTGGATTTTCCCGACGGTCATTTCGACCTCGTCATTTTCGGGTTCTGCCTGTATCTGTGCGATGTTTCCGACCATTTCACCATAGCGAAGGAAGCCGATCGGGTGCTTGCCAATAGCGGGGCTCTGGCGATTTACGATTTTCTTGCGCCCGTTCCCTTCAGCAATGATTACGCACACAAACAGGGGATACGGTCGTACAAGATGGAATGGTCGAGGATGTTTACGTGGCATCCGAGCTATCGCCTGATTGCCCGCCGTTATCATGAATCCTCGTTTCCGTTCACCTTCCATCCGAACGAGATGATCGCTGCCGATTTCCTGCGAAAAGACGCGACATCCGCTTTCCCCCTGAACCCCTGGTAGACCGGCGCCGGCGCATGTCCATGATCAGGAGGCTGATTCCCGGGTGGTCGATGGCCGTAATGCGCTATCTGACCGAAAGAATGGATCCGTTTGTGCATCTGTCCTATTCGCAGGACGGCGAGGATATGATCCTGCGGCGGCTGTTCCAGGGACAGCGTTCGGGGTTTTATGTGGATGTCGGCGCGCACCATCCCTTTCGTTTCTCGAACACCTGCTATTTCCACCGTCTCGGCTGGGCGGGAATCAACATCGATCCGAATCCCGATGCGATCGCGGCATTCGGGCGAGAGCGCCCGTCCGATATCAATGTGTGTGTCGGCGTCTCGGATGTAATGGGTGATTTGACGTATCACGTCTTCAACGAGCCGGCGCTGAATACGTTTGATGCAAGCCTTGCGGAAGAAAGGGCATTGTTGCCGGATTATCGCTTGATCGAGAAACGCAGAGTGCCTGTACGTCGACTCGACGATCTGCTGATCGAATATCTTCCGCCGGGCCGGCGGATCGATTTTCTTTCCATCGATGTCGAGGGGATGGATCTGGCCGTTCTGCACTCGGGAGACTGGAAGAAATTCCGGCCTCGCGTCCTGCTTGTCGAGGCGCGTCAACGCTCCGCAACGGCGCTTGCGAATGATCCGATCCACGCCTTTGTTGCGGCGATGGATTATCACCTGATTGGGAAGACCTTGAACACGTTGATCTATGAAGATGGACCGAACGTGGCGTCTTCAGAAATGATGACTTGACGTGTCGGACTTGGCTCCCATCGCTCTGTTCGTATACAACCGTCCGGAGCATACACGCCGTACACTCGATGCCCTCGCGGCCAATCCGCTTGCGAGCCGGAGCGATCTGATCATTTGTGCGGATGGTCCGAAGGATGCGCGCGATGCAGCCTTGGTCAAAGAAGTCCGAAAGATCGCAGGTGCTGTAACGGGATTTAAGCGGGTACGGATCGAATCGAAAGAAAGGAACATCGGCCTTGCGAATTCGATTATCGCAGGAGTATCCGATATCTGCGAATCCTCCGGCCGCGTCATTGTTCTCGAAGATGATCTGGTGGTGGCGCCACAGTTCCTGGATTACATGAATGCCGGGCTCGACCGCTATGCCGGCAGCCCGCAGGTGTATCAGTTGTCAGGCTATCTTTTCCCTGGATGTGAGGGTGAGGGGCGTCCGCGCTTTCTTCCATTGACAACCACATGGGGTTGGGCGACCTGGGCGCGCGCCTGGAAGTCGATGGACAAGGAAGCATCCGCGGTTGTGTTGCTGCGCTCGGATCCTGAGTTTCGCAATCGCTTTGATCTGAATGGCGCTTACGACTACTCCGGAATGGTGGAGCAGCAGTTGCGGGGTGCGATCGATTCCTGGGGAGTTCGATGGTATCTTTCTGTGTTCGCGCGAGGCGGCCTGACCCTGTATCCCGGATCGTCTCTGGTCGAGAACATCGGATTTGACGGTTCAGGCACGCACGGGGCCGGCCACGCCGACCTCAATCGCAAAGTGCCGGTGTCACAAGGCTTCCATTCAAACGATCTGCCACGGGATTTCGTCGTCGATCGCGAATGCATGAACGCGATCGAGGGTCTTTTGCGATCGATAGGGCGCGGCAGGAAAAGATGGCCGGGAGTTCAGAGGCTGAAGGCATGGCTGAGAACGTGAAGAAACTCGCGCGGGCGATTTGTCCGCCAATATTGTGGAATGTTCTGGTTGCCACCAGGCGCAGAGCATCGGCGCGTGATGTTTCCGCATCCGCAGGTCATCAGGATCTCGATGTCTACTGGGATGCCGAGATGGCGGAGCTTCTCGAAAAATGGGGAGAGGGAACGACGTGGGCGGAAATTCAGTTGTTGATGTCTGCTCGCTCGGGAAGGGTTCTCGATATTGCCTGCGGAACGGGCGCCGTGATGAAGCGCCTTGGCCGCTTGCCGGGTCTTGAGCTTCACGGGTGCGATATCTCCGATGTGTTGATAGGCAAGGCCATCGACGCGGGGATATCGAAGGAGCGGCTCACGATCTGCGATGCGACCCGGATGCCGTATTCGGATCAGGAATTCGATTTTTCCTACTCGATTGGATCGCTTGAGCACTTTACCGTCGAGGGTCTTGCGGACACGATATCGGAAGCCGCAAGGGTGACGAGGGTCGCGTCCTTCCATATGGTTCCGACATCGCGATCCGGCCAGAACGAGGGATGGCTGAAGACGTATCAAAGCATGCACAATTGTTCGGTGGACTGGTGGATGGAAAAATTCTCACAGGCATTTCGCGAGGTTTTCGTTTTTGATTCTAGCTGGAATGACAATATTTCGGTTGGAAAGTGGTTCGTGTGCATCAAATGAGCGGCGCTGGAAATTCCAGCATGGAATCCGAACGCTGCGACTTGATTTCGTGGGAGCAGGCCGTCCAGTCGTTGCGTGACGATCCAAGTCAGGCCGAGCTGGTTCTTTCATGCTTTTACGACGACCCGGTTCAGCGGGCTGCGGAGCGATATGAGCAGAGCACCGAGTGGGATGCGCTAAGACGGCTGCTTCCGCCCCGATCGGGGCGAGCTCTTGATATCGGTTCGGGCCGGGGGATTGTCGCGTATGCGCTGGCGCGGGCGGGATGGCGTGTCACCGCCGCGGAACCGGATGCCAGCAATGTCGTGGGAGCAGGGGCTATCCGCGAACTGAGCCGGATTACCGGTACGCCAATCGAGGTTGTCGAGTGCTTTGGCGAGTCGCTCGAATGCGAGAGCGGCGCTTTCGATCTGGTCCATTGTCGTGCCGTGCTGCATCATGCGGTCGACCTCAATCGATTGTGTCGTGAAGTGGCGCGAGTTCTCCGCCCGGGCGGGCGTTTTATCGCAACGCGCGAGCCTGTGCTCACGCGCGAGGAAGACCGTCCGATCTTTCTGGAGAATCATCCGCTGCACCGGCTCTTTGGCGGAGAGAACGCCTACAGGCTCGCTATCTATCGGTCGGCGATCGAGAGTGCGGGGCTTGCCATCGATCGCATCTACAACCCGCTCGAGAGCGATATTAATGCCTTTCCCGATTCTCGCGCCGAATACAAACGCCGCATCGCTCGTCGATTGTTGCTGCCGGGTCCTGGATGGGTCCCCGATTTTGCTCTGAAGTTATACGGCGCGACGCTTGATGTGCCGGGTCGCCTGTATACGTTTGTTGCTTCCAAGGCATCCTGATAAATCTGGGACAATTCTGTGTGGATCATAAAACATCTGAGGGACAAGCTTCAGCGCATTAATACACTTGAGCGGCGCATCGAGCTGCTGCAAGAGGCGGTGGGGCGCATCGAAGCCCGGCAGACTCTGGGCGCGAGGACTTTTCGCGAGGCGGAGTTCCGTGCCTTCTCGCAATGGGGCGAGGACGGAATTCTTCAGTTTCTTGTTCGGCACATTCCGATTGAGCGTCGCATTTTTGTGGAGTTCGGTGTTCAGAACTACTCAGAATCCAACACGCGTTTTCTACTGATCAACAATAACTGGTCTGGACTTGTCATTGATGGCAGTGCGGAGAATCTCGAGAGCATTCGCCGGAGCGAAATTTATTGGCAGCACACTCTTCATGCAGAGCATGCGTTTATTACATCCGATAACATAAACGACATTATAGGCTCTAAAGGAATTCAGGGCGACATCGGCATTCTGTCGGTCGATATCGACGGCAATGACTACTGGGTCTGGAAAGCGATCGATGTCGTCAGCCCCCGCGTCGTGGTTGTCGAATACAACTCCCGCTTTGGCGCCGAAAGGGAAGTCACGATACCCTACGATCCAGGCTTCCTGCGCAGCAAGGCGCATCCCTCCATGATTTATTACGGCGCTTCCCTGGCGGCATTGAGCAGACTCGGAGAGGAAAAGGGTTATGCGCTCGTCGGCTGTAATTCGGCGGGGAATAATGCATTTTTCGTCCGCAAGGATGTGCGGCCTGAAATCCTCCCGAGGTTAAGCGCTTCGGAGGCTTATGTTCGCGCCTCTTTTCGCGAGGCGCGGGATGCGAACGGACATCTGAGTTTCTTGTCGTTTGACGAGGAGCAGCGGATACTCGAGATGCTGCCACTCGTTGATGTGCGCAAGTCGTGACAGATACGGCAACAGTCCTCGTCACCGGTGGCCTCGGGTTCATTGGCCGCCATGTTGCAAGCTACATGCGATCGCAAGGCTATCGTGTCGTCGGAGTGGGCCATGGCGATGTCGAGGCGAATGATATGGAACGGATCGGATTCCATCGTTGGTGCTCCGGCCACGTCGCGCGCGATATCCTCGACCGTTTGACGGAGCCTGTTGACCTTATTGTCCACTGTGCGGGCAGCAGCATAGTGGGTCGCTCATTCAACGATCGGGATGCTGAATTCCGCAACAGCGTCGGCGCTGCGGCGGACGTCCTGGATTTCGCGTGTCGCCAACGTCGGCGTCCACGTCTTGTGATGTTATCCAGCGCAGCCGTATATGGCGCGGTCCATCGATTGCCGATCGATGAAGATGCGCCGCTTAACCCAATCTCGCCTTACGGTGAGAGCAGATGCATGATTGAGGAAAAGAGCCGGCAAGCTGGTGTTAACGAAGGACTCGAGATTTCAATTGTCAGGCTTTTTTCGATCTATGGCCGCGGTCTGCAGAAGCAGTTATTTTGGGATGCCTGCCGCAAGCTTGCGAGCGGCGACGGCAAGTTCGGCGGAAACGGGACTGAGCGGCGGGACTGGCTCCATATTGACGACACGGTGCGCCTGATCGATGTATCTGCGGGGCGGGCATCCAGCGAAGCGCCGATCATTAACGGAGGAAGCGGAAGCTCTGTTGCCGTATCGGATGCCCTCCTGCGTATCCGCGATCTTTGGCCGGGTGCGCCTGAAGTGACCTTTTCCGGAGAGGTGCGTCAGGGAGATCCACCCGGTTATGAGGCCGATATCTTGCGCGCCCGCTCATGGAACTGGGCGCCCACGAAAGATCTCGCGACGGGGTTGGCCGACTACGTTTCATGGGCCCGAAGCATTTTGGGGCGATAGCGTGATACGGGTTGGGTTCTTGCACGCATCTGCCGGCACCAACTGGCTTGGTGGCGCGAGTTATTATCGTAATCTGTTTTCAGCTATCAGAGATTTGTCGGAACGGAAGATTGAGCCTGTCCTGGTGACATCCAGGCTCGGTTATGAAGTTCTGAAGGAGCAATTCCCCGATGTTGGCATCCTTCATCTGCCGTTGCTTGATGCGCCGGGAATTATCAGCAAGTCCCGTCGGGCGATGCAGTTGTTGACGGGACGGGACTTGCTCCTTGAGTGGGCTTTGCGGTCGTGCGGGATCAGTCTGTTGTCGCATTCGGGTTATCTCGGAAAACATTCGGCGATCCCCAGCATTGCCTGGATTCCCGATTTTCAGGAGCTTTCGTTTCCCGAGTTTTTCTCGGCGGCCGAGCGTGCATCGCGTCGGCGCAACCTTCTGCATACATGCCGTCATGCTTCGATTCTGTTGTTGAGCAGCGAGGCGGCATTGTCGGATTTGCGTGGCGCGGGTGCGCAAGACGGTGTGGTGACTGCGGTGCTGCCTTTTGTTGCTGCCGTGCCGCCACCCGTGAAGTTAATGGGGAAGGATGATCTGAGATCGAAATATGGCGTCGGCGACAAGTTCTTTCATTTGCCGAACCAGTTCTGGATTCACAAAAACCACATGTTGGTTATTGAGGCGGTTGCGTTACTGAGAGAACAGGGGCGATCGTTTGAGGTGATCGCGACAGGCAACACCCATGACCCCAGGCAACCGGATTATTTCGCATCTTTGCTGGATGCTGCCGATAAACTCGGTGTGAAGCATCTTTTCAAGCCATTTGGTGTTGTGCCGTATCAGGACTTGATGAGTTTCATGCGGCATGCGGTTGCGGTCATTAATCCCTCCCGGTTCGAAGGTTGGAGTACGACGGTCGAAGAAGCCAAGTCGATGGGAAAAGCTATTCTCCTCTCCGATATACCGGTTCATCGCGAGCAGGCTCCGGATCGTGCGACCTTCTTTTCTCCTGAAAGTCCTCGCGACCTTGCCGCGGCGATGGCCGGAGCATGGGATCGGTGGGACGCGGATGCGAACGCGCGCTACGTCAGCGAGGCTATGGCGAAGCTGCATGAGCGGCAGCGGGATTTCGCTCTCCGCTATCAGGGTATCGTGTTGAGCGCGATGGGCCAGCACCAGCGCCTCTGATGTGTAAGACTCATCCAATAGGGAATCTGCCGAAAGTGACGAAGCCTCTGCGGATTTCGGTTGTCACGCCATCCTTCAATATGGCCCGGTATCTTGAGGATACCATGACATCCGTCCTGTCCAATCTTCGGGAAGGGGACGAATACTTCATTGTCGACGGCGGGTCGAACGACGGAAGTGTCGATGTTATCCGCCGTTACGAGCGCCGGATCACGGGCTGGGTGAGCGAGCCGGATGGCGGCTATGCCGATGCGATCGGCAAGGGATTTGACCGGGCGAGCGGAGACGTCCTGTGCTGGATGAATGCAGGAGATCTTTATTTGACCGGGGCGTTTGACGCCGCGTGCGCGATGCTGACCGACAATGTCGATATGATTTTCGGCGATGACTTCTATATAGGGGACGATAACCGGGTTTTGAGCCATAGTTGCGGGTGGGTTCCGAGCTTGCGAGCGGCGGCCTTGTTTGGGGGGTGGACGCCGTTGCAGGATGCCTGCTTCTGGCGCCGTAGCTTGTATGAGCAGGTTAAGGGGATCGATCGCACCCTGAAATATGCCGCTGACTATGATCTTTTCCTGCGAATGTCGCTGGCGGGACGATCGTCCTACGTGCCGATGACTTTCAGCGCGTTCAGGCGGCATGCGGGGCAGAAATCCATTTCGGGGGCGACTGCCTACAAGCTGGAGCGTTACTCTGCCCGAGCCCGCGAGATGGCGCGTTACCCCGGCGCAGCGGGATCGAAACTGTTTCGCCGCAGTGTCTATCGAGGTGCAATGAGCATCCGGGCTCGACTTGCACCATTGATATGGCGCCAACCAGGTCTTGCAGGTCGATTGGTGACGGATTTTTCCTGCGCCTCGTATCGGTGAGTGCGAGGCTTGAACCTGTTCGGTATTGTACCGACGCCTTGACGGGCCTTTTAAAGTTGATGACCTTCCATGACTGAATTTCTCAAGCGGTGGATCGGAGCGATCGTAGACGGGCGGAAGATCCTCTCGCTGCGATTCTTTGCCCGCTATTTCTTGGACTGGGTAGCCTTTCGCAGGCAAGCCGGCTCATGGTCGGTCAAGGTCATTGATACCTATCCCTGTCTCGCGGATCGGTTGCCGACCACGCCGTTCGACCCTCATTATTTTTATCAGGGAAACTGGCTTGCCCGTCGCTTGGCCGAAGACCGGCCGACCCGGCACGTCGATATCGGCTCGAGCGTGCTGACGATCGGTGTACTCTCGGCTCATGTGCCGACAATCTTCGTGGACTATCGGCCGCTCGTCGTCCGGCAGCGCGGGTTGAACAGCGTGGCGGGGGATATCAACAGGCTGCCGTTTGCGGACGCATCCCTGACCAGTCTGTCCTGCCTGCATGTGATCGAGCATATCGGTTTAGGGCGGTATGGCGATCCGATCGACGGGGAGGGCGCACGCCTCGCAGCGCTTGAATTGCAGCGCATCGTCGCACCAGGAGGGAAGTTCTATCTGACGACGCCGATCGGGCGCGAGCGTGTTTGTTTCAATGCCCATCGCGTGTTTGCGCCGGAAACGATCCTGTCGTGGTTTTCCCGGTTTCAACTGGTCAGTTTCTCTTACGTGTCGGATGATGGCATTCTTCATGAGAATGCATCTTCGGCTGCGGCCTCGCAATCCAGCTATGCCTGTGGCTTCTTCGAATTTCGCAGGCCGTCGTGAATGATTAGGATTTCGCTATTCGGTGGGCTGGGCAACCAGATGTTTCAGTACGCCGCTGGAAAGGCACTTGCCAAACGTCACGGCGTCGAGCTTGGTTTTGATCTTGGCGGATTTGAGATCGACCGGCTGCGCGTCTTCCTGCTGGACAGGTTGCAGATACCCGAGTTCATCCGGGAACCGGCGGGCTCTTTAAATTCGGTGGGGGCGACGGGATATTTTTTCCGCGCGTTACGTCGTCAAAGAGTTGAGCGCGTGATGGCCCTGATCGGGTTGCCGCGGTTGCATTCATCTTCCAACCAATATCGCGAGCCTCATTTTCATTTCGATCCTGCGTTCGAAACATTGGGGCCGGATACCGAGCTTTTCGGCTACTTCCAGAGCGAGCGCTATTTCAGTTCGATTGCTGACGAAATACGCTGTTGTTTGCAGCCACGTGAACAACTCGGAATGGAAGCTCAGGCTACAGCGAGCAGGATCGCAGAGAGCGAGCTACCAGTTTCGATACATATTCGGCGTGGAGACTATGTTACGTCCGCCACGGCTGCGGTTCATGGTCTTCTGGACGAAACCTACTATCGGAGAGCGTTGGTGCAAATAGAAGATAGCATTGGTTGCTCGCCCAACCTGTTTGTTTTCTCCGATGACCACGCCGCTGCTACTCAGGTTCTGCATTTTGTCTCACCATCGCGCATCACATATGTGCCCGGCGATCCAAGTAAGCCTTGGGAAGATGTAGCGCTCATGGCGCGCTGTCGTCATCACATCATTGCCAACAGCTCTTTTAGTTGGTGGGGAGCATGGCTCAATCCGTCGCGTGACAAGACTGTCATCGCGCCGCGCGCATGGTTTACTCCTACGATTCTTCGTGAGCGAAATGTCCGCGACCTGTGCCCGCCAGATTGGACTCTTATATGATGGCTGCGAAAATCGCATTGGGCTATTATCTGATCTGGCGTGCCGCGAGACTTCTGACATAAATTCATGCCCTCGTTTCCATCATTCCAATGCGCAACAGCGCGACAACGGTCGAGGCGACCGTTCGCTCGATTCAGCGCCAGACGCTGGAAGCGTGGGGGCGACCATCAAGCTTGGTCTCAATCGCATCATGCGGCGGCAGCGCATCAGTCCGGTACCTGACGCCGTCGTCCGGCAATGGGCGACGCTGCGGTCTCTTTATTTTCCTGCCGAGAGGAATGACCGCGCCCGCGCAAACGGAGCGTGATGGCCTTTTTGCTGGAGAGACGGCGTTTGCCGTAGCATCCTGCCAGACCTTTCCTTTCAGTGAGAAAAAGCGGACCGACGGGTGGGTGGTGCTGAAGGTTGTCGCTCTGAAAAAGACCTATCGCGCCGCGGGCGAGGTGGTCGGCGTGCTGCGCGGCATCGATCTTGCGATCGGCCGGCGCGAGAGCGTTGCGCTGATCGGCGAATCCGGCAGCGGCAAGAGCACGCTGCTGCATCTGATCGCCGGGCTCGACAAGGCCGACAGCGGCGAGATCGATCTTGAAGGTAACAACATCGCGGCGCTGCCGGACAGCCGCCTTGCCCAAATCCGGCGCAGCGAGATCGGCCTCGTCTTTCAGCAGTTTAACCTCATTCCCAGTCTCAACGTCGCCGACAATCTGGCCTTTCAGGCGCGGATTGCCGGGCGTTACGACGACGCCTGGCAGGCCGAATTGATCGCGCGGCTCGGCCTTGACGATCTGTTGCGGCGCTATCCGGAGCAACTCTCCGGCGGTCAGCAGCAGCGGGTGGCGATCGGTCGTGCGCTGGCGGGGCGGCCCAAGCTGGTGCTGGCGGATGAGCCGACCGGCAATCTCGACGAGGCGACCGCGGACGCGGTGCTCGATCTGACCCGCGATCTGGTCCGCCGCAGCGGTTGCAATCTGTTGATGGCGACGCACAGCACGCGCCTTGCCGCGATGCTGGACCGGCAGGTGCATCTTGCCAACGGGTTGCTGACATGAGCGGCGGACTCGCACGATGCGGCTGGGTGTTGAAGACGCTGCTCAGCCACTGGCGCGGGCATCCGATGCAGCTTGCGGCCTTGCTGGTCGGTCTCATCCTTGCCACCGCGTTGTGGAGCGGGGTGCAGGCGCTCAATCAGCAGGCGCGGCAGAGCTATGCGCGGGCGGCGGCGATGTTCGGCGGCGCGCGCACTGCGACGCTGGTCGCAAAGGACGGCGCGCCATTTTCGCAAAGCCTGTTCATCGCGCTGCGCCGCGCCGGTTGGGCGGTCTCGCCATTGCTGGAGGAGCGCGTTCAGATCAATCGCCGCTCGGTGCGGCTGGTCGGCATCGAGCCGCTGACCATGCCAAAGGAAGCCGGCGCCATGGCGCAGATGGACGGCAACGATCTCCGCGCCTTCCTGATGCCGCCCTATCAGACCCGCATTGCACGCGAGACGCTCACATCGCTCGGCCTGCAGGAGGGCGAGCGGCCGCAGTTGCGCAACGGACAATTGCTGCCGCCGCTTGCGATCAGTCCGGCATTGGCGCCGGGCGTGCTGGTGGTCGATATCGGCATCGCACAACGCGCGCTGGAAAAGCCGGATCAGGTGTCGCGCCTGCTGGTGGCGCGGCAGCCGCTCGGCCCGGCACCGCCGCTCGCAGACGTGGTGGGCAATCAACTGCAACTCGTCGCGCCGCAGAGCGAGACTGGACTCGAACAGCTCACCGACAGTTTCCATCTCAACCTGACAGCGTTCGGTTTCCTGTCGTTCGCGGTCGGTTTATTCATCGTCAATTCCGCGATTGGTCTCACCTTCGAGCAGCGGCGGCCGATGTTCCGCACCATGCGCGCCTGCGGCGTGTCGGCGCGGATGCTGAATGCGATGCTGCTTGTCGAGCTTGTGGTGCTGGCGCTGGTCGCGGGCACCGTCGGCATGCTGGCGGGTTACGGCATGGCCGCGCTGCTGCTGCCCGATGTCGCGGCGACCCTGCGTGGGCTCTACAGCGCGGAGATTCCCGGCGAACTGACGCTGCAGCCGGCATGGTGGATCGCCGGCCTTGCCATGACCATGGCAGGCGCGATCGCCGCCGCCGCGACCAGCTTCATCAAATTGCAGCGTCTGTCCATTCTCGCCGCCGCGCAGCCCGATGCCTGGAAGGCGCTGCAGCAGCGCTGGCTGAAGCGGCAAGGCGTGCTCGCCGTTGTCGTGGCCGCCATTGCCGTCGCGTGTCTATTGTTTGGAGATTCACTTGGCACCGGGTTCAGTCTGCTCGGCACGTTGCTGCTGGCGGCCGCGCTCGCGCTGCCGGTGGTGCTGGGTCTGCTGCTGCGGACAGGTGAGCGCTGGGCATCGCGCGCCCGGCAGCAGCCCTTGCTGCAGTGGTCGTTTGCCGACAGCCGCCAGCAACTGTCCGGCCTGTCGCTGGCGTTGATGGCGCTGCTGCTGGCGATTGCGGTCAATGTCGGCGTCTCGACCATGGTCGGCAGTTTCCGCGCGACCTTCGTGACGTGGCTGGACGATCGGCTGATGGCCGATGTCTATCTCGACGCCGCCAGCAACGAGCAGGCCGCCGAGATCGCGCGATGGCTGAAGCAGCGGCCGGAGCAGGTCGCGATCCTGCCCGGTGCGCGCGCCGAGACCCGCGTAGCAGGGCAGACCATCGAACTGATGGGCCTTGCCGACAATGCGGAGTATCGTCGCCGCTGGCCGTTGCTTGCGGCAGCACCTGATGCGTGGCGCAGGATCGCGCAAGGCGATACCGCCTTCGTCAGCGAGCAGTTGTCGCGACGCGCGGGATTGAAGCCGGGCGATACCATCCGTATCCCGACCGACACTGGCGACTGGCCGCTGACCATCGCTGGCATCTATGCCGATTACGGCAATCCGCGCGGCCAGCTTGCGGTGGATGTCGATGCGTTGCTTCGGAACTTTCCGAAGACGCCGCGCACGCGTCTTGCGCTGCGGATCGCGCCGCCGGAGATCGCACGCCTCATTGCCGATCTTCAAGGCACGTTCCAGCTCGGCGACCGGCAGATCGCCGATCAGTCCGAGGTGAAGGCGGAATCGAAACGGATTTTCGACAAGACCTTCGCGGTCACCGCCGCGCTCGATGCGTTCACGCTCGGTGTCGCCGCGATTGCGCTGCTCACCAGCCTGCTGACGCTGGTGGGCGCACGCCTGCCGCAGCTTGCGCCGCTGTGGGCGATGGGTGTCACGCTGCCGCGATTGTCGGCGATCGAGCTTGCCAAGACCATGACGCTGGCGCTGCTCACCGCGCTGCTCGCGGTGCCGCTTGGCCTTGCGGTGGGCTGGTGCCTTGTCGCGGTGGTCAATGTGCGCGCGTTCGGCTGGCGGATTCCGCTGCATGTGTTCCCGTCGCAGCTTGTCGAATTGCTGGCGATCGCGATGGCGGCCGCGTTGCTTGCCGCCGCGGTGCCACTGGCCAAGCTGTTCCGCATGCCGCCGGCGCGGCTGATCCGGATTTTCGCCAGTGAGCGCTGATATGCACCGCCGCGCGTTCATTCAGGGAATGGCATTGCTCGCCGCAGCAGGGCCGGCGCGGGCGCAGGGCTTTGCCGGCCTCGGCGGCGAAGCGGAAGGCTACGCGCCCGTGGTGCGCGGCAGGGCGCTGACGTTCCCGGCCGATCACGGCGCGCATCCGCAATTCCGCATCGAGTGGTGGTACGTCACCGCCAATCTACGCGGCGAGGACGGCGAGACTTATGGCGCGCAATGGACGCTGTTCCGTCAGGCCATGGCGCCCGGCGTGGAAGGCCAGGGCTGGGAGAGTCGTCAGCTCTGGATGGGCCATGCGGCGGTGACCGGCGCGCGGCAGCATCTGTTCGCCGAGCGTCTGGCGCGC
This sequence comes from uncultured Afipia sp., assembly GCA_964384815.1. Lineage (GTDB taxonomy): Bacteria > Pseudomonadota > Alphaproteobacteria > Rhizobiales > Xanthobacteraceae > Afipia. The sequence continues at coordinate 437,642 of CAYLLZ010000002.1, forward strand.
GGCGGGGTGGGGCAAGCCGGTGTCAAGGCCGCGCCGTTTCATGCCTTCATCGATACGTGGGAATTGCGCGCGCTTGAGGGCGCGTCCGCTCAGACGCTTGCGCCGCTGGCGCTCAAAGCAACGAGCACGAATTTCGGTATCGACCTGCGGCTCGATGCGACGCGGCCCGTGGTGTTGCAGGGCGAGGGCGGCTACAGCGAGAAATCGACGCGCGGGCAGGCGTCGTATTACTACAGCCAGCCGTTCTTCACGGCGCGTGGCGAGATCGCGCTTGCCGGCCGTCGCGTTGCGGTGACGGGGCAGGCGTGGCTCGACCGCGAATGGAGCAGTCAGCCGCTCGCGCCGGACCAGAAGGGCTGGGACTGGATGTCGCTGCATCTCGCATCCGGCGACAAGGTGATGTTGTTCCGCCTGCGTCAGGACGGTGGCGCGGATTATCGTTCCGGCAACTGGATCGATGCGGATGGGACGGCACACGCGCTGGTTGCATCGGACATCGCAATGACGCCGACGGCATGGACCACCATCGGCACCCATGTGGTACCGACATCATGGACGGTGGCGATTGCAAGCCGCAGGCTGACAATTTCCATTACGCCGCTCAACGCGCAAAGCTGGATGGGCACCAGCATTCCTTACTGGGAAGGACCGGTGCGGATCGAAGGCAGCCACAGCGGCGTCGGCTATCTCGAGGCGACGGGGTATTGAGCGCGGCCGCTTCTTCTGCGACGTCACAACATACTGCTGTCTCGTCATGCCCGCGCTTGTTGCGGGCATCCACGTCTTATCTTGTGGGGTTAAGAAAGACGTGGATGGCCGGAATAAATCCGGCCATGACGAAAACGGCGGTGTTTTCAGGCGTCATTGCCGGGCTTGACCCGGCAATCCATCATTTTGAAAAGATGGATACCCGGGTCAAGTCCGGGCATGACAAACGGTGATTGATCGTAACCAGGAGCGCGGCGTTGCTTATCCCTTGGCGAACGTCACCTTCAGCGGCTCAAGCCCCTCGACGCCGCATTCGATCACGTCGGCCGGCGCCAGTGCCGCGACACCGGCCGGCGTCCCGGTCATGATCAGGTCGCCCGCACCCAGCGTCACCTGCAGCGACAGCCGCGCGATGATCTCCGGCACGTTCCAGATCATCTCCGACAGGTCGCCTTTCTGTCGTTCGACGCCGTTCACCGACAGCCAGATCCTGCCCTTCGACGGATGACCGATCTCGGAGGCCGCGCGCAGCGCGCCGCATGGTGCGGAGTTGTCGAACGACTTGCCGATCTCCCAGGGCTGTTCCTTCTTGCGTGAGGCCATCTGCAGGTCGCGCCGGGTCAGGTCGATCGACACACCGTAGCCGTAGACATGATCGAGTGCCTTGTCGGCGGTGATGTTGGCGCCGCCGGATTTCAGCGCCACGATCATTTCAACTTCGTGCTGGCAGTTCTGCGTCAGCGCCGGAAACGGGATGGTCGCGCCGCTCGGCACCAGCATGTCGGCATGCTTGGCGAAGAAGAATGGCGGCTGGCGCTCGTCATTGCCGAGCTCGCGGATGTGTTCCAGATAGTTGCGCCCCACGCACCAGATGCGCCGTACCGGAAAAAGCTTGGAAGTGCCGGAAACCGGAAGCGCCGGCTGCACCAAAGCGGGAATGACGTAATCTGCGGCGCTCATGGGGTGATCCGTGGTTGGTGAAAGGTCTTTGGCGCGTTTGGCGTGCAGTGAAAATGCTTTTAGTTGTCGTTGCCGGGCTTGACCCGGCAACCCATCTTTCCAAGAAGATGGATGCGCGGGTCAAGCCCGCGCATGACCACCCGTGAGTCCATCAGAAGCATCCTACGCGCTCGCAGCCAGCGGTGGCGCGCCGGTCTCGCGGTGTTGCAGGCGGAAGAACGAGGCATAGCGGCCGTTGCGGCGGAGCAGTTCGTCATGCCGTCCGGATTCGACGATGCTGCCGTCCTCCACCACCAGGATCTGGTCGGCATGCATGATGGTGTGCAGACGGTGCGCGATCACGATGGTGGTGCGGCCCTGGCACAGATGCGCGATCGCTTCCTGCACCAGCTTTTCGGATTCGGAATCGAGCGCGGCGGTGGCCTCGTCGAGCAGGATGATCGGCGCGTTCTTCACCAGCGCGCGGGCGATCGCGATGCGCTGGCGCTGGCCGCCGGAGAGTTGCGCGCCGTGCTCGCCGACCGGCGTGTCGTAGCCGAGCGGGAACGCCATGATGAAATCATGCGCGCAGGCGGCCTTGGCCGCGGCGACGATCTCGTCTTCGGTCGCGCCCGGTTTGCCGAAGGCGATGTTGTCGCGGATGCTGGCGCGGAACAGATAGACGTCCTGCCCGACATAGGCGGTCTGCTGGCGCAACGATTTGCGCGAGACGTCGGAGATGATCTGGTTGTCGATCACGATGGCGCCGGCGCCGACTTCGTAGAACCGCAGCAGCAGCGCCAGCACGGTGGACTTGCCGCCGCCGGAGGGGCCGACCAGCGCCGTCATGGTGCCGGGCGCTGCGACGAAGCTCATGCGGTTCAGCACCGGCTCGCCGTCACGGTAAGAGAAAGTGACATCGCGCAGTTCGACCCGCGCGTCGGTGAGTTGCAGCGCCGGCTTGTCGCTGTCGTCCGGCTCGGAGGCCGGGCTGTCGACAATCTCGAGCAGCTTGCGTGCGCCGACGAGATAGGAGTTTAGTTCGATGTTGAGCCGCGCAAGGCGCTTGGCCGGCTCGTAGGCGAGCAGGAAGGCGGTAAGAAACGAGAAGAACTGTCCCGGCGCCGCGCCGGTCGCGATCACGCGGTAGCCGCCATACATCAGCGCGCCGGCGATGGCGATGCCGCCGAGCGTTTCCATCAACGGGCTGGAGCGGCTTTGCACCCGCGCCATCTTGTTGGAGTTGCGCTCCACATCCTTGATGCTGGCATCGATGCGGGTCTGCATCGTGTCTTCCAGTGTGAACGCCTTCACGGTGCGGATGCCCTGCAGCGATTCCTGCATGGTCTCCATGATGTCGGTGGTGCCGGTGAACTGGTCGTGCGCCAGATTCTTGATGCGCTTGACCAGCTTGCGGATCACCAGCATCGCGGGCGGGGCGACGATCAGGGCGAACAGCGACATCCACGGGTCCTGGAACACCATCACCGCGACAAGGCCGATCAGCGACAGCACATCGCGGCCGAGCGCGCTGACGAGCAGGCCGAGCACCTGCGTCACCGATTGCGCGCCGGCGGTGAGCCGGGTCAGGAATTCCGAAGAGTGACGGTCGGAGTAAAACCCGATGTTCTCATGCATCAGCTTGGCGAACAGCCGCCGCTGGTTATTGGCGAGAATGGCATTGCTGATCTTGGCGAGGATCACCGAATGGCCGTAGGTCGCCGCACCCTTGGCAGCGAACAGCGCGATGATTACCAGCGACAGCGAGACGATGCCGGGCACGCTGCGATTGACGTAGGTCTGGTTGATGACCTCACCCAGCAGCCAGGCGGACAGCGCCGTGGCGGCCGCCGACACCGCCATCAGGGCGAAGGCTTTCAGATAGCGCGGCCAGTATTCGAGCCCCTGTTCGGTGACGAGACGGCGGATCAGCGCGGCCGCGCCATAGGGGTCGTCGGTGATCTTGCTCGGAACTTCGGTCATCCGGGTCCCGGAATGCTGCGCGGAGACATGCGTCTCCATGCCTGTGATGCGGCGGATTTTCAAGCCAAAACAGGCGGTTTGCGGTCACGGCAATGTGCGCGTTCCGGCCTTTGCCGGCTGGTGAGTGGCCGCGTACGCGCTCAGCCCGTGGCCGCCTGCGCCTCGGGGCTGCGTGCGGCGAGCAGCTTTTCCTCCCACGCCAGCGCGTGGCGGGCGATGGTGTCGAGATCGTCGTATTGCGGCGTCCAGTCGAGCGTCTGCTGGATGCGGGTGGTGTCGGCGATCATGGTCATGATGTCGCCGGGCCGCCGTCCCGATTCCTGCACCGCGAAGTTGCGGCCTGCCGCACGGCGCACCGCCTCGATGGTCTCGCGCACCGAATAGCCGCGGCCGTAGCCGCAATTCAGCGTCACCGATGCGCCGCCCATGCGCAGATAATCGAGCGCCGACAGATGCGCCTGCGCCAGATCGCTGACATGGATGAAATCGCGGATGCAGCTTCCGTCCGGCGTCGGATAATCGGCGCCGTAGACGTCGATCTTGGCGCGCTGGCCGGTGGCGGCTTCGACCGCGATCTTGAGCAGATGCGTCGCCCCGACGGTCTGCAGTCCGATGCGCGCCTGCGGATCGGCGCCCGCGACGTTGAAATAGCGCAGCACCACGTAGCTCATGTCATGCGCGGTGGCGACATCGTGCAGCATGATCTCGGTCATCAGCTTCGATGAGCCGTAAGGCGACAGCGGCCGCGTCGGCGCGGTCTCGGTCACCGGCATCTCGTCGGGATTGCCATAGACCGCGGCGGTGGACGAGAAGATGAAGCGGTTGACGCCGCACTTCACCGCGGCGTTCAGCAGGTTGCGCGTCGTCATGGTGTTGTTGCGGTAGTAGGCCAGAGGATCGCGCACCGAATCCGGCACCACCACCGAGCCCGCGAAATGAATGATCGAGGTGACGCCGTGCTGGGCGATCACGCCCTCGACCAGATTTTCGTCGGCGGCATCGCCGATGAACAGCGGCACGCCTTCGGGCAGCGCATGCGAAAAGCCGGTGGACAGATTGTCGATCACGACCACACTGGCGCGCGCTTCCGCCAGCGCCAGAACCGTGTGGCTGCCGATATATCCCGCGCCGCCGGTGACCAGAACCGTCATGTTGCTCAACTCCCGTGCCGCCCGATCGATGGTGCCCCGATCCGAGCCGCGACTGTGATGCCAAACCCTTGCCGGAAACTTGCCGGGGAAGGGTGGAGGTGAGGTATAACGCTGGAGTTTTCTGCCGATTTTCTTGGCAATTCGCCACGGAACACGCTTTATGGTTTCCAAAACCTCACTCGATTTGCGGAATTCCATGGCGAGCGTTCCCGGCCTCATTTTCATCAAGACCTCCTCGCTCGGCGACGTGGTGCATCAGATGCCGGCAATGACCGACGCGCGGCGGCACCATCCCGATGTGAAATTCACCTGGGTGGTGGAGGAAGCATTTGCGCCGCTGGCACGCCTGCATCCGGCGATCGACGCGGTCGTGCCGGTGGCGACGCGGCGCTGGCGTTCGCAATTGCTGTCGCCCGCGACATGGCGCGAGGTGTCGACGTTCAAGGCGCGGCTGCGTGCGATTTCTGCAGCGAAGACCATCGACACGCAGGGACTGCTGCGCTCCGCGTTGATCGCGCATTACGCACCGGGCGAGCGGCATGGCTATGACGCGTCCAGCATCCGCGAGCCTTTGGCGTCACGCTTCTATGACGTCACGCACAATGTTTCGCGCGCGCTGCATGCGGTGACGCGCAACCGCACGCTGACCGGCCTCAGTCTCGGCTATCAACCCGATGCGGCGATCGACTATGGTCTCGTCAAGCCGCCGGCGACGATGAACGTGCCCTATGCGGTGCTGCTGCATGGCACCTCGAAGGCGACCAAGGAATGGCGCGAGTCCGAATGGATCGGGCTCGGCAAATGGTTGCGGCGGCAGGGGATCGACGTGGTGCTGCCATGGGGCACCGAGCGCGAGCGCCTGCGCTGCGAACGTCTGGCCGGCGGCATTCCTCAAAGCCGCATTCTCGCGCGCCAGCCGCTCGACGCCACCGCCGCGGTGATCGCCAATGCGGTGCTGGTGGTCGGCGTCGATACCGGGCTGCTGCATCTGGCGGCGGCGTATTCCGTGCCGCTGATTGCGGTGTTCATCGCCACCGATCCCGGCCTCACCGGGCCGGTCGGCAGCGGCACCATTACCGTACTCGGCGGCAAGGGCGAGACGCCGATTCTCGCGCAGGTGATCACGGAGGCGGAGAAGATGGGATTCGGGCGAGAATAAAAGACCCGAGGCAGGCCGCCGGCCTTGCAGCTTGATGCGCGTTCGCATCACATGCGCGATTGTCAGTCCGGCGGACCGGCCAGTTTGAACAGGCCAAGCTTTTCGCAGGCCGGGTCGGCAGCGTGAATCCCGTCGATCCGCTTTGGAAGATCGTTTTCCGCCACGATGTCGAAGTCTTGGAAGTGGACCAGATACCATCGGTTTGGAAGCCCGATGTAAAAGTCGCTTGCCTGTGAGTCGGAACACGCCACGCTGATCATGATGAACTCACGCGCGAACGCGGGAGAGTCCGCCAACAGAGCCAGAACCCGGCCCCTCCACGGCAGGTAGTCCGCGCCCTCAAAGGTTCGTGTGATCCAGATCATCGGCGCGCACCGTGATCACGATGTTCGCTCCGGCGTCGTCCCGATGTCCGCGAGCTAAATCTCATGGAATGAAGAATCCTGAGACGCTGCCGGGCGCGGTCTGGCTTTGCCTCTTTGTTTCGGCACGGACTGGATGAAGCGGACGCCAAGCTGGTTCCCGTTCACCCAGCTCAGCTCGCAGCGGCGATAGGCGAGGCCTGTCGAAGACAGAACCAGGAAAAACTCTTTCAGGTTCAGCCCCTCGATCGTGTGCGCGATCGTCAGCTTTGCGCCCGATTGTGCGATGTCCTCGATCGAGCACGACCTGCGCCAGGTTCCGTCGATGGCGACGATCCGGGCGTCGATCCTGTGCGAGAACGCGACCCGGTGCGCTGTCCTTCTGTTGTTTTGCATGTCGGCCATCATCCGCGGTTGCGGGCGGTTCACGATCCGCATGCCGCAGCAATCGAAATGTGGAGGCGACCCCTCGCCATTCCGGTTTCCCGGCTTCCAAACTGGCGGAATTCGTAGAATAAATGAAATGAAACGATTTTAGATGTTATATTCTTTGTATGAATAACGGGCGCCCCGACCTGAACCTCCTGATCGTGTTCAACGCCGTTGCCGGCACACGGTCGGTGACCGCGGCGGCCGAGCAATTGTCGCTCAGCCAGCCTGCCGTCAGCCATGCGCTGAACCGGTTGCGGGCCATTCTGCATGATCCGCTGTTCGTGCGCGGCAAGTCCGGTTTCATGCCGACGCCGCGCGCCGAGGCCCTGGCCGGACGCGTGCGCGAGATCGTGAGCGCCGCTCAGTCGGTTTTCGAAGTTGAAAAATTCGATCCTCGAAAAACGACAAGACGTTTTTGCATCGGCGCCAGCGACTATTCGAGCCTGACCCTGATCCCCGATCTGGTGCGGGAATTCCGGCGGCTTGCGCCGCGGGCAACCCTTGATGTCGCCTCAGCCGGAGGGGAATCCCTTGCTCAACTCGCCTCCGGAGAGCTGGATTGCACCTATTGGGGCAGCATTCAGCCGGAAACGCCGTGGCGGGGACAAAATCTTTTTTCCGAGCATCTGGTCGGCATGATTGCGTGCAGCCACCCGCTGGCGGCGAAAGCGCGGCGGCGGTCCGTCACGCTCGACGACTATCTCTCGTTTCCCCACGCCGTCGTGTCGTTGAAGGATCCGCGCCGGAATCCGGTGGATGCCGAACTCGCGCGACTGGGCCGCGCGCGGGAGATCGGTCTCGTCAGCCAGAGTTTTTCCGCCAACATGGCGGCGCTGTCCGGCGACGATCTCATTGCATCCTTGCCGTCCCGGCTGGCTCCGATGGCGGCGCGCCACGGTCTCGTGCGTTTCGATTTGCCCTTTGAACTCTCCAGCTATTCCTATTGGCTGGTCTGGCATCACCGCACCGACACCGATCAGGCGATGTCGTGGTTTCGCGAACTCGTCATCCAGTGTGTGCAGGCGGCGGGCCGAACCGGCGGTGCGCGAAAGTCCGCGCCGGGCGTAAATCCGTCGAAACGCGGAAGGCCTGCCCGATGACACGGGCGGGCCCTCTGCGTTCCATCAGGTGCAGGATGACGGACGGCGGCGCGCCCGATCAGGTCGTCTTCATGAGATCCATGACTGCCTGTGCAAAGGCCTGCGGCGCTTCCTGCGGCAGATTGTGACCGATGCCGCCGCTGATCAGCCGGTGCTGGTATTTGCCGGAGAACTTCTTGGCATAGGCGCCGGGGTCGGGATGCGGCGCACCGTTGGCGTCGCCTTCCATGGTGATGGTCGGCACGCTGATCACAGGCGCTTTGGCGAGCTGCTGTTCGTAGGAATCGTATTTCGCTTCGCCGTCCGCGAGCGCGAGCCGCCAGCGATAATTGTGGATCGTGATCGCGACATGATCGGGATTGTCGAGCGACTTCGCACTGCGATCGAACGTGGCGTCGTCGAAATGCCATTTCGGCGAAGCCGTCTGCCAGATCAGTTTCGCAAAATCGTGCGTGTTGCGTTCATAGCCGAGGCGGCCGCGCTCGGTCGCGAAATAATACTGATACCACCATTGCAGCTCTGCCTGCGGCGGCAGCGGCATCTTGCCGGCGTCCCGGCTGCCGATCAGATAACCGCTGACCGAGACCAGTGCCTTGCAGCGTTCCGGCCACAGCGCCGCGATGATATCGGCGGTGCGCGCGCCCCAGTCGTAACCGGCAAGCACGGCCTTCTCGATCTTCAGCGCGTCCATCAGCGCGACGATGTCGAGCGCCACCGCCGAAGGCTGGCCGTTGCGCAGCGTGTCGTTCGACAGAAAACGTGTGGTGCCGAAGCCGCGCAGATGCGGGATGATCACGCGATAGCCGGCGGCGGTGAGGATCGGCGCGACCTCGACAAACGAGTGAATGTCGTAGGGCCAGCCGTGCAGCAGCACCGCCACGGGACCGTTGGCGGGACCGGCCTCGACATAGCCGATGTTGAGCACGCCGGCATCGATCTGCTTGAGCGAGCTGAAAGAGGCACCGGTGTGCGACGGAGCGGCGGCTTGTGCGTTTGCGGTGCCGAGGATGCCGAGCTTTGCGGCGGCGATTGCGAAAGCCGCGGTGCCGAGCAGGCGGCGGCGGGGAAGGTTGATGTCATCGATCATGATGCGTCTCCGGATGAAGGGCCCGCCGCATGGCGACGGGCCAATGGCCAAATGATTCAGACCACGGTGATGACGGCGTCGATGTTGCTGCGCGTGGCCTTGGAGTAAGGGCAGATCTGATGGGCGGCATCCGCGACCGATTGCGCGACGTCGCGCGGCAGGCCAGGCAGGCTGACATTGAGCCGCGCCCGCAGCAGGAAGCCGTCGCCGACCGTGCCGAGATCGACCTCGGCATCCACGGCGGTGTCGGCGGGCAGCGCGACCTTCAACTGGCTCGCCGCGCGCTTCATTGCGCCGATGAAGCAGGCTGACCAGCCGGCGGCGAACAGTTGCTCGGGATTGGTGCCTGTGCCGTTGCCGCCGGGCGGCGACAACCGGACGTCGAGAAAGCCGTCGGAGGAGCGGGCGCTGCCGTCGCGGCCGCCGGTGGTGTGGGTCTTTGCGGTGTAGAGCACCTTGTCGATTTGGGTCATGGCGGGTCCTTTATGATATATATCGAGTACGATTAGATCGTATACGAGTTAATTAGCCGGACCGGGATTTAATGTCAATGCTTCCGATTTAATCGGATACGATATATATGGAAGCGAGGCTTCAACTTCTTGTGTGATTGGAGAAAGGGCATGAGCAGCACCGCCACGACCGCGCCGGACCCGGCCGACCGCTCTTTGTCGGATTTCCTGTGTTTTGCGGTCTATTCGGCCAATCTCGCCTTCGGCCGGGCCTACAAGCCGATCCTCGAGCCACTGGGCATCACCTACACCCAGTACATCGCCATCGTGGCGCTGTGGGAGGAGGACAACCAGACCGTCAGCAGCCTGGGCGAGAAACTGTTTCTCGAATCCAACACCCTGACGCCGATCCTCAAGAAGCTGGAGACGATGGGCTATCTGCAGCGCCGCCGCGACCCGAAGGACGAGCGGCAGGTGGTGGTCAGCCTGACCGACGCCGGTCGCGCGCTGCGCAGGAAAGCGGCGCAGAACAATCTCGCGCAGGCCTGCGGCCTGCCGCCGGAGGAGTTCCGCAAGCTGCGGCAGGCGGTGGCCGCGCTACGCGACAATCTGATCAAGGCCGGGCAGGAGGAGAGGTGACAGTCTGACGATGCTCCCCTGAGTCCGATTGAAAAAAGGCCGTCCCGGCGCAGCCGGGACCCACATCCCGGTCGATGATTGCGGCACCGCAGGCTCAGCATCCTTCCTGAGAAGCCTGTGGTGATGGGTTCCGGCCTGCGCCGGGACGACGGGGACGAAAAATTTCGATGGCGGAAATATCCTGAAAGCGCGGCTGCTTTCCGGTCGGACTTGTCGGATGGCTTCCGGTGTGGCGAGGGGTGCTGAGAGCGTGTCAGCTCTTTGCTTTCACGTCAGCTTTGCTAACCTCGGGTCGAGATTGTCACACTGATACATGCCATTTGTGACAAAGACACACACATACTGGACTTACTCGACATCCGTGATGTTTACGCGGTGGGGTCGGCGTGTAGATTGATTTCCGGATGCTGGGCGAAGCCCAACAGACAATTCCCCTTCTGACATTCGGAAAAGAGAGCGATGAAAGTCTGTATTTACGGCGCGGGCGCCATTGGCGGTTATATCGGCGTTCTGATGAAGCTCGCGGGCGCGGACGTGTCCCTGATCGCGCGCGGCGCGCATCTCGAGGCCATCCGCAACAACGGCCTCAAGCTGCACATCGGCGGCGAGGAGAAATCGGCGAAGATGACCGCCACCTCCGACCCCAAGGAACTCGGCCCTCAGGATTACGTCATCATCGCGCTCAAGGCGCATCAGGCGTGGGAAGTCGCCGAGCAGATGAAGCCGCTGCTGGGGCCGAACACCTCGGTCGTCACTGCGCAGAACGGCCTGCCGTGGTGGTACTTCTATGGCTTCGAGGGCCAGTACGCCAACCGCCGCATCGAGAGCGTCGATCCGGGCAGCCGGCAGTGGAACGTGATCGGGCCGGAGCGCGTGATCGGCTGCACGGTCTATCCCGCTGCCGAGATCGAAGGGCCGGGCGTCATCAAGCATGTCTCGGGCGACAAGTTCGGCCTCGGCGAGCCGACCCGCCAGGTCACCGAGCGCGCGCAGAAGCTCTCCAAGTTGTTCGAGGATTCCGGTCTCAAGGCGCCGATCCTGCCGGAGATTCGCAACGACATCTGGCTGAAGCTGTGGGGCAACCTCTGCTTCAATCCGATTTCGGCGCTGACGCACGCGACGCTCGACGTCGTCGCCACCGATCCGGAGACGCGGCTGCTGGCGCGCCACATGATGGAAGAAGCCGAGCGCATCGCGCGGCGCATCGGCGTGCACTTCCGCGTCGATATCGAAAAGCGCATCAACGGCGCGGCCCGCGTCGGCGCGCACCGCACCTCGATGCTGCAGGATGTCGACAAGAACCGTCCGATCGAGCTCGACGCACTGCTGACCTCGGTGCAGGAGCTTGGCCGCCTCACCGAAGTCGAGACGCCGCATATCGACGCGGTGCTGGCGCTCGCCAAGCAGATGGGCCGGGTGCGCGGCATCTACCCGACCTTCCCGGAGGACGTGCCGGCCGAGACGCTGGACTGAGCGTCGAGCTTCCGTCGCGATAAACAAAAACGCACCGTCTCATCGAGGCGGTGCGTTTTTGTTTGTCGCGCAGCTAGGGGCACGGACTGTGCGCTCCCTCTCCCCGCCGGGGAGAGGGTTGGGGTGAGGGGATCTAAATCTATCGATGGATCATACGCCCTCACCCGGATTGCTTCGCAATCCGACCTCTCCCCCGAGAGGTGGAAGGAGCCCCTAGCTTCGCAGTCCCGGCGCTTCCTGCCCGGTGCGCGCGACATATTCGGTGTAGCCGCCGCCATATTGATGGATACCGTCCGGCGTCAGCTCCAGCACGCGGTTGGAGAGCGCGGCGAGGAAGTGCCGGTCGTGCGAGACGAACAGCATGGTGCCCTCGAAATCCGACAGCGCGGCGATCAGCATTTCCTTGGTGGCCATGTCGAGATGGTTGGTCGGCTCGTCCAGCACGAGAAAATTCGGCGGGTCGTACAGCATCTTCGCCATCACGAGCCGCGCTTTCTCGCCGCCCGACAGCACGCGGCAGCGCTTCTCGACATCGTCGCCGGAGAAACCGAAGCAGCCGGCCAGCGCGCGCAGCGAGCCTTGGCCGGCCTGCGGGAAGGCATATTCCAGTTCCTCGAACACGGTGCGCTCGCCGTCGAGCAGATCCATCGCATGCTGGGCGAAGTAGCCCATCTTGACGCTGCCGCCGATCGCGACCGTGCCCTGATCCGGCTCGGCGGCGCCCGCGATCAGCTTGAGCAGCGTGGATTTGCCCGCGCCGTTGATGCCCATCACGCACCAGCGTTCCTTGCGGCGGACCATGAAATCGAGGCCCTGATAGATGCTGCGGTTGCCATAGCCCTTGTGCACATCCTTCAGGCTCGCGACGTCCTCGCCGGAGCGCGGCGCCGGCATGAACTCGAAGGCGATGCTCTGGCGGCGGCGCGGCGGCTCGACGCGCTCGATCTTCTCCAGCTTCTTGACGCGGCTTTGCACTTGCGCGGCGTGCGAGGCGCGCGCCTTGAAGCGCTCGATGAACTTGATCTCCTTGGCCAGCATCGCCTGCTGGCGCTCGAACTGCGCCTGCTGCTGTTTTTCGTTCAGCGCGCGCTGCTGCTCGTAGAACTCGTAGTCGCCGGAATAGGTGGTGAGCGAGCCGCCGTCGATCTCGATGATCTTGCCGACGATGCGGTTCATGAACGCGCGGTCGTGCGAGGTCATCAAGAGCGCACCGTCATAGCCTTTGAGGAACGATTCCAGCCAGATCAGGCTTTCGAGATCGAGATGGTTGCTCGGCTCGTCGAGCAGCATCACCTCGGGCCGCATCAAGAGAATGCGCGCGAGGGCGACGCGCATCTTCCAGCCGCCGGACAGTTTGCCGACATCGCCTTCCATCATCTCCTGGGTGAAGCCGAGACCGGCGAGCACCTCGCGCGCCCGCGCGTCGAGCGCGTAGCCGTCGAGATCCTGAAAGCGCGCCTGCACCTCGCCGTAGCGCTCGAGAATCTGCTCCATCTCGTCGCCGCGTTCGGGATCGACCATCGCGGCTTCCAGTTCGCGCAGCTCGGCGGCAACCCCGCTGACCGGCCCCGCGCCGTCCATCACCTCGGCGACCGCGCTGCGGCCCGCCATCTCGCCGACATCCTGACTGAAATAGCCGATGGTGACGCCACGATCGACCGACACCTGACCCTCGTCGGGCAGTTCCTGTCCGCTGATCATGCGGAACAGTGTGGTCTTGCCGGCGCCGTTCGGTCCGACCAGACCGATCTTCTCGCCCTTGAGAAGCGCGGCGGAGGCTTCGATGAACAGGATCTGGTGGCCGTTCTGCTTGCTGATGTTGTCGAGGCGGATCATGACGTCACGAATTGAGGAAAGGGATTGCGGCAGTGCATAGGCCATGGCGCGCGGCAACGGAAGGGCATTCGGCTGACAGAGCCATGAAAATCCGGAAGCCGGAACTGGTACGGCGCATGCGCGCAATCAGGCGTCGCCGTCTTTCTGCTGCCCGGCCTCGCGCAGCTTGACCGCGACCTGCAGCGCCAGATTGGTCGGCGTCGGCACGCCGACCTCGCGTCCCTTTTTCACCACATGGCCGTTGAGATAGTCGATCTCGGTCGGCTTGCCGCGCGCCAGATCCTGCGCGGTGGACGAGTACTGGTTCGGCATCACCTCCACCAGCGCCATGGTGCGCGTGTGAATATCGGCCGGAATGGCGATATCGAGCTTCGCCGCCACCGCGATGCATTCGTCGATCGCGTTGCGCATCACCTCCCGCGCGCCGGGCACCTCGATCAGGCGGCCATAGGGCAGGTGGCCGGTCGCCGACAGCGCGTTGTAGGCGCAGTTGATGATCAGCTTTTCCCACAGCACGGCGATCACGGTGTCCGACACCCTGGTGGGAATTTCCGCGTTGCTGAACGTTCTGGCGATGCTCTCGCTCGCAGCGGAAGTGCCGATAATCAGGTCGCCGCGGCCGTGATGCAGGATGTGGCCCGGCCCGGCCATCTCGGCGGCGACATAGACCGCTGCCGGCAGCACGGTCTGCGGAATGACCGCCTGCAGCCGCTCGGCATTGTCGACGCCGTTCTGCAGGCAGATCACCGTGGCGTCGGCCTTCAGATGCGGCGCAATCTGCCGGCCCGCCGTCTCGGTATCGGCGGATTTGACGCAGAACAGCACGACGTCCGCGCCGGCGACACCGGAGGGATCGGCGGTGGCCTTGAGCGGGATGATGCCATTGAAGCGTGAGCTCTCGAATCTCAGCCCATGCTGTGCCCTGATGGCCTCGACATGGGCAGGCCGCGCGATCAGCGTCACCGCGTGTCCCGCGCGCGCGAGCAGGCCGCCAAAATAGCAGCCGACGGCGCCGGCCCCCATCACCGCGATTATCATGCAGTCACCTTTGCCTCGTTGGTGATGCCGATCTAGCAGATTATGCGGGCCGGACAAATGCCGGGGTGTCGTGCCCCGGATGCGGCGGGACACGGAGTGTCGCTCCGCTGATCCGGGGCCGTTCCATATGCAGAGTTTGCGATGGTCCCGGTTCTGCAAAGCAGCGTTACACGCTGCATCGCGCCCGGGACACGAGTGGCCTCACCGTCGAGACGCATCACCATAACAGGCGTAGCCTGCGTAAACTTGGCTATGATGCGATGCTCCTCAGGATGAGGCGTCCTGCATGCTTTCTCCGACCTGTCGCCGTCATTGCGAGGAGCGTCAGCCGCTGGATTGCTTCGCAGAGTCTGTCATCGGGCCGCACTTCGTGCGGACCCGTTGGCTCGCAATGACGATGAGGGCCTGCGCCGGACGACGAGAAATTTGCGCACCTCGTCATGGCCGGATTCATTCCGGCCATCTACGCCTTTGTTGTCGCGGTCGCATTCAGACGTGGATGTCCGCGACAAGCGCGGGCATGACGACTCTGGATTTCGTCGCTCATGATCAAGGAGAACCGATGCGTCGTCGCGAACCATGAAGCCGATTGCGACAAGCGAATGGTTGTCTCAAAATTAAGCGACCGTATTCAACCTTTGTTAGGCCTTTGGGCAAGCCGGTTGTGGATTAAAGGCTCCTTTAATCCGGCGCCGCGATGGTGTGCACCAGTTTCTGTCATTCTGTTATCCAGAATGTCCCGTGCATTGGAATCGTCGTGCTTGACTACAATTCACTTCTAATTGCTCTCAGTTTTTGCAGCCTGGGACTGGCGTTCACGTTCTTCGTGAGCTGGTCGGTGTCCCGCGCCGATCGCGTGCTGGTGAGCTGGGGTATCGGCGTGTCCTTCTTGGGAGCGAGCCTGTTCGTCTACCGCGATTTCGTCGAGAAGTTTTCTCCTTTGATGGGCACGGTGGCGTTTGCCGCACTTCTGCTGGGGCTGGCGTTCTTCATGGGCGCGGGCCGGCAATTCCGGACCGGCAGGCTGCCGGTCCGGATGATGGCGATTGCGTCCGTGGTGTCGATTGCCGTGATGGCGATCCCCATGCTGCTCGGCTACGACGGCATCTCGTATATCGCGCTCAACATCGGCTGCGCAGCGCTGATGTCCGTGACCGGATGGGATTACTGGCGTTACCGGGCGGAAGCGCCGACGCTGATCCTGTTGCTGTCGTCGCTCTATATCCTCACGGCTCTCTCGTTCGTGCTGTGCGCCGTCGTTTTGGTGTATGACGGCAACTGGGTGATGAACCATGCCCCGACCGGATGGGCCGAGAACATCAATCTCGCGATGTGCCTGACCAGCATCGGCGGCATGGGCGCGCTGTCGCTGGGTCTCAATCAAGTGCGGCAGACGCGGCTTCACAAGCGTGAGGCGGAAACCGATTCGCTGACCGGATTGTTCAACCGGCGCGCGATCTTCGATCGCACGCAGCGGCTCTCAAGCCCGCTTGCGGTGATCATTTTCGACCTTGACCATTTCAAGCGGGTCAATGACGTCCACGGCCATCAGGCGGGCGACACCGTGCTGCAGATGTTCAGCCGTATCGTGTCGGCGAATATCCGGGACGGCGATCTGGCCGCGCGCCTTGGCGGAGAGGAGTTCGCCGTGGTGTTGTGCGATGCCACCTCGCAGATGGCGATCCATGTCGCCGAGCGCGTGCGTGAAAGCTTCGCCGCGCAGCGTTTCATTTCAGCGACCGGCGATTTCACGTCGACGGTCAGCGCCGGTATCGCCCATGCGGCGCAGGGCAAGCCGGATCTCACGCTGCTGCTGAGCGAGGCCGACATCGCGCTGTATGAAGCCAAGCGGGCCGGGCGCAATCAGGTGCTGCTGTATTCGGAGAGTGTGAATCTGGTGCCTCCGAACGGGCCGGCACTCGCTGTGGATCGCGAGACCGGAAACGTTGTGAGACTCCGCAGCCGGTCGGAGTGAACTCGACTTGCTCGAATTCGTCATGCCCGGCACAAGCCCGGCCATGACATGCCTGATATCATGGCAAATACACTACCGTGCCATCTGCGCCAGCACGCCTTCGACGAAGACGTCGAGATCGCCGCCCGGAAACAGAAAGCCCTTGATGTTCGCCGCAAGGCCGGCGTCGAGATCGCGCTGCTTGTCGCCGATCACGAAGCTGCGCGCGGCGTCGACCGGCCAATGCTGCATCAGGTCGAGGATCATGCCCGGCGCCGGCTTGCGCCAGTGATGCTCCCGCGAAAATTTCGCCACCGTGCCGTCGGGGTGGTGCGGGCAGTAGCGGATGTCGTCGATCCGCGCGCCCTGCGCGGCAAGCTCATCGACCATCCAGCGATGCAGCGCGCGAACATCCTCATCGGTGAACATGCCGCGTGCAACGCCGGACTGGTTGGTGAAGATGAAGACGTAGTAGCCGGCCTCGTTGAGGCGGCGGATCGCGGGAGCGACATTCGGCATCCAGCGGATGCGTTCGCGCGTGCCGATATAGGCGTCGTCATGGTTAAGCACGCCGTCGCGGTCGAGAAAGGCAGCGGGGCGCTTGGCGCTGCTCATGCCTTCGGAATCCGCGCCATCAGCGCATGCTCGACCTCGTCGCAGATCGCGTGCGCGGCCATCATGTGGATCTGCTGGATCACGGCGGTGTCTTCGCTCGGCGCGATCAGGACATGATCGCAGATCGTGCCAAGGCTCGCGCCCTTGCGGCCGGTGAAGCCGATGGTGACGATGCCCATCTCTCGCGCCGTCTTGAGTGCAGCAAGGACGTTCGGTGAACGGCCGGAGGTGGAGAGCGCGATCAGCACGTCGCCGCGCCCGCCGAGACCCTGTAATTGCCGCGCGAACACCTGTTCGAAACCGTAGTCGTTGCCGATCGCGGTCAGCGCCGAGGTGTCGGTGGTCAGCGCGATCGCCGGCCAGGCCGGACGTTCCTGCTTGTAGCGGCCGACGATCTCGGCGGCGATGTGCTGGGCGTCGGCGGCGCTGCCGCCATTGCCGATCAGCAGCAGCTTGTGCCCGGCGGCGATGGCGCCCGCGATGGCGCCCGCGATGGTCCGCGCGGATGCAGACAGCTCACCGCCGCGCACTGCGTTGGTCAGGGCAGCGAGAGAATTCTCAAAATGAGCGGCGATCCGGTCTGCGGGCACGGCGAGCATGTCGGTTCGAGGACGGGGAGGGTAGTGGTAGGCAGAAGGCGGGCGCGGTGCAAGCTCACCTGCGCGGCGCAAGCCGGAATGTTACAGGTAATGTGGTTTTAATACTGAGTTAATGCTCCAGAACCGGGACGTTCTGCCGCCCTTCGGCCAGCACCGCCTGCGCGGTGGTGACGACATCCTCGGCGGTGATCAGCTTCATGCACTGGTGGTTGTTCATCCGGCACACCGGCTTGTGGCACGGCTGGCAGGGCAGCGGCATCCGGGTCTGCAGCATCACCGCGGCAAGCCCGTTCAGCGGCCCCCAATGATAGGGGCTGGTCGGTCCGAAGATGCCCATGGTCGGCGTGCCGATCGCGGCGGCGATGTGCATCAGGCCGGAATCGTTGGAAATCGCCAGTTTCGCCGCGACCATCGCCAGAATGCCGTTGCGCAGATCGGTGCCGGTGAGGTCGCGCACGCGCGGGCCGCCAGCCTGGACGATCTCCGTGGCGATGGACTTTTCGCCGGGGCCGCCGATCACCCAGACGTCCAGCCCCTTGTCCGCCAGCATCCGCGCAGCCTTGGGATAGGCCACCCAGCGCTTCGATGAGCCGACCGAGCCCGGCGCCAGCGCGACGGCGGGTGCCTCGCCGAGGCCCTGTGTGGCCCGCCACGCTGCGATCTCCGCCGGCGGCACCACGAGCTGCGGCGCCGGCCATTCCTTCGGCAAAGGCGCATCAGCAGGCAGCGCCAGCGATGCGTTCTTGTCGATGAAGCGCGGCATCGCCCGCTCGCCCCAGCGCCATCGGTTGATCAGGCCGAACCGCGCCTCGCCGACGAAGCCGACGCGTTCGGGAATGCCGGCCAGCGTCGGCGCGATGGCTGCTTTCCAGGTTCGGGGCATCACCAGCGCGGTGCCGTAATTCTGGGCGCGCAATTGCCGGGCCAGGGCCTGCTGCTGGGTCAGCGCGAGCTGGCCGCGGGGCAGATCCCAGACGATGCCCTGCCGTACCCCCGGCATGTAATCGACCAATGGCCGGCACAGGCTGGTCACCAGCAGGTCGACCGGCCGATTCGGCCAGCGTTCCTTCAGAACCCGGACCACCGTGTGCCCGCGCACGAAATCGCCGATCCACATATAGGGAATGACGAGGATCGGGCGGGTATCGGCGGGGTCCACCGGGACGCCGGTATCATGAAGTGACTGAAGGTTCATTTTATAAGGGTATTGTCCTGAGCCTGAAGGAGGATCTGCCGATCCACCTGATAGCGGGTTCGGGGAGACTGATAAATCAGGAAATTTGGCTCGCAATGTTCACCAAAAAATCCTCCTTGGCGTTGCTTGGCTGCCCGGTCTGGGGCAAAGGTGACCGCGTATCAACAAGCGGGAAGGCCTCATGCTGCTGGTAACCGGCGGAGCCGGTTTCATCGGATCGAATGTCGTAGCCGCGCTGAACGAGGCCGGGCGCGCGGACGTTGCCGTGTGCGATTTCCTCGGCAGCGAAGGCAAGTGGCGTAACCTCGCCAAGCGGCAATTGGCCGATGTAGTGCCGCCGGGCGAACTGACGGCCTGGCTTGCGACGCGCAATCTCGACGCCGTCATCCATCTTGGCGCGATCTCGGAAACCACCGCGACCGACGGCGATCTTGTCATCGAAACCAACTTCCGCCTTTCCATGCGCCTGCTCGACTGGTGCACGATCAACCACACCCCGTTTATCTATGCTTCGTCGGCGGCGACCTATGGCGACGGCACGCAGGGTTTTCGCGACGAGCAGACGCTGGACGAACTGAAGAAACTCCGCCCGATGAACCTCTACGGTTGGAGCAAGCATCTGTTCGACATGGCGGTGGCGGCGCGTGTGGCCAAGGGCGAGAAGATGCCGCCGCAATGGGCAGGTCTGAAGTTCTTCAACGTGTTCGGGCCAAACGAGTATCACAAGGGCCCGATGATGAGCGTGCTGACCAAGCGCTTTGACGAGATCAAAGCCGGCCAGACAATCCAGCTCTTCAAGTCGCACCGTGAGGGCATCGCCGATGGCGATCAGCGCCGTGATTTCATCTATATCGACGATGTGATCCGCGTCATCGCGTGGTTGCTGGCAACGCCCTCGGTCAGCGGAATCTTCAATGTCGGCACCGGCCACGCCCGCAGCTTCAAGGACATGATGGTGGCGGCCTATGCCGCACTCGGGACGCGGCCAAATATCGAATACATCGATATGCCGGAGCAGATCCGCGGCAGCTATCAATATTTTACGCAGGCGGATACTGCGCGCCTGCATCAGGCTGGATACAATGGCGGCTTCACGCCGCTAGAAGAAGCGGTCACCGCTTACGTGAAGGGTTTTCTCGATCAGCCGGATCATTACCGCTGACCGAGCAACGGACAACAGGCATCTGATGCTGGATTTCAACGCGCTGTCAGAGGCGATCCGTCGCCAGAGCGTCCTTTGTGTCGGCGACCTGATGCTCGACGAGTTCGTCTATGGCGACGTCTCGCGCATTTCGCCCGAGGCGCCCGCGCCGGTCATTGCCGTTCAGCGCAGCGAGGTCAATGTTGGTGGCGCGGGCAACGTCGCGCGCAACATCGCCGCGCTCGGCGCGAAATGCATCTTTGTCGGTTTGATCGGTGACGACGAGGCAGGCCGGACTCTGAAGGACGAGCTCGGCCGCGAGCCGCTGATCGAGCCGCTGCTGGTGGTCGATGGTTCGCGGCAGACGACACGGAAACTGCGGTTCGTCTCCGAGCATTTCTCGACCCATATGCTGCGTGCCGACTGGGAAGTGGCCGCGCCGGTGGCCTCGGGAATCGAGACGCAGTTGCTTGAAGCCGTTTCGGCGGCGTTGCCGCGGGCCGATATCGTGCTGCTGTCGGATTACGCCAAGGGGGTGCTCACCACGCACGTCATTCGCCGCGTGATCGAGATGGCGCGGGCGGGCGGAAAGCGGGTCATCGTCGATCCGAAGAGCGCGAACTTCTCGATCTATCACGGCGCGACGATGTTGACGCCGAACCGCAAGGAATTCGTCGAGGCAACGCGGAGCCGCGCGACGACGCAGGCTGAGATCGGCCTTGCCGCGCAGGACGTGATGCAACTGGCGGGCTGCGAGTTCTTGCTGGTAACGCAGAGCGAGCACGGCATGACGCTGGTCGCCCGCAATGGGGATTCCCTGCATGTGCCGGCGTTCCCCGCAAAGGTGCGCGATGTTTCGGGGGCAGGCGATACAGTTGTTGCGACCCTTGCAGTTACGCTCGCAAGCGGTGTCGATCCGGAGACGGCGGTGCGCATGGCCTCTGCCGCAGCGGCGGTTGCTGTCGGCAAACGCGGAACAGCGAGCGTGACGCAGGCGGAGTTGCGCCGGAAAATCCTGCCGCATGCCTCGTTGGCGGCAGAGGAAAAGATCACCACCGGCTGGCAGGACCTGGAGAACCGGCTCGAGGATTGGCGGCGGCAGGGGCTGCGCGTCGGTTTCACCAATGGCTGCTTCGATATTCTGCATCCGGGGCACGTTCGCGTCATCACACAGGCGCGCGCAGCTTGCGATCGTCTTGTCGTCGGCTTGAACAGCGATACATCGGTCAAGCGCCTGAAGGGCGCCGATCGCCCGGTGCAGGGTGAGCGCGCACGCGCCGAGGTGCTTGCCGCCCTTGAGGCCGTCGATGCCGTGGCGGTTTTCGATGACGACACGCCGCTTGCGTTGATTGCACAAATCAAGCCGAGCGTGCTGGTAAAAGGCGGGGACTATACCCGTGAGCAGGTGGTCGGCCATGATATCGTGACGGCAAATGGCGGCGAGATCATTCTGGTCGACTTGATGCCGGGTCACTCCACGACATCGCTGGTTGCCCGGGCCAGAGAGCAAAAAGCATGACGATGCTTGCGGGTGGCATGCTGACCGCGAGCGTTCGCCTGCATTAGGATTGGTACGTTTCAAGTGTTTAAATTAACGAGCCTAACCGCGCGCAATTACCTGATCATGCTTCACGATGCGCTGGTCACGGCGGCTGCAGTGCTGGCGAGTTTTTATCTTCGGTTTGAAGGTGGTGGATTCGGCGAGCGCTTGCCAATGCTGCTGCGAATCCTGCCGTACTTTGTGCTGTTCAGCATTGTCGTCTGCTATCTGTCCCGGCTGACCACCACCAAATGGCGGTTCATCTCAATCCCTGATCTGCTCAATATCCTGCGGATCTCGACGATCCTCGCGGTCGCGCTTCTGGTGATTGACTATGTGCTGATCGCGCCAAACGTCTATGGCGGATTCTTTTTCGGCAAGACCACGATCATCATTTATTGGTTTCTGCAGATTTTTTTCTTTAGTGGGTCTCGTCTTGCCTATCGTTATTTTCATTTTACGCGGCTTCGCAACAAGGCTCGTGACAGTGCTTCTGCTCCTGCGCTGTTGGTGGGGCGTGCAGTCGACGCAGAAGTTTTGATCCGCGCGATCGAAAACGGCGCGGTCAAGCGGATATCTGCGGCGGGCATTCTCTCGCCTGCGAAGTCCGATCGTGGGCAGTTTATCCGGGGCGTGCCGGTTCTTGGCGGCATCGAAGATCTGACGGATGTGGTCGGAGATTTTGCCCGGCGCGAAAAGCCCATTAGCCGGATCGTCATGCTGCCGACTTCATTCGAGCCGGAGGCTCATCCTGAAACGGTGCTGGCTCGCGCTCGCAAGCTTGGCCTGACGGTCAGCCGTTTGCCAACACTCGAAGGTGCCGGAGAAGTTCCGCAACTGGCGCCGGTGGCCGTCGAAGATCTGCTGTTGCGGCCGAGCGTGAAGATCGACTATCGGCGTCTTGAAAACTTCGTGCGCGGTAAATCCGTCGTGGTGACGGGCGGTGGCGGCTCGATCGGCTCGGAGATCTGCGATCGTGCCATGACGTTCGGCGCAGCGCGGCTCCTGATCATCGAGAACTCCGAGCCTGCGCTTCACGCAGTGACGGAGCGTCTGGCGGAAAAGTTTGATGCAGGACGCGTCGAGGGGCGGATTGCCGATATTCGCGATCGCGCACGTATTCACTCTCTGATAAGCGAATTCAAGCCGGATATCGTGTTTCATGCTGCGGCGCTCAAGCATGTGCCGATTCTCGAGCGCGACTGGAGCGAAGGCATCAAGACCAACATCTTCGGCTCGATCAATGTCGCGGACGCCGCCGTTGCATCCGGCGCCGGGGCGATGGTGATGATTTCGACCGACAAGGCAATCGAGCCGGTGTCGATGCTTGGCCTGACCAAGCGTTTCGCGGAGATGTATTGTCAGGCGCTCGATCGCGAAATAACCGGCAAGACCAACGGCAAGACGCCGATGCGTCTGATTTCGGTCAGATTCGGCAACGTGCTGGCCTCCAACGGGTCGGTGGTGCCGAAATTCAAGGCGCAGATCGAGGCGGGCGGTCCTATCACGGTGACGCATCCGGATATGGTGCGTTACTTCATGACCATTCGGGAGGCATGCGATCTTGTGGTCACGGCGGCGACGCATGCCGTCAGCGCGCAGCACGGGGATGTATCGGTCTATGTTCTCAACATGGGTCAGCCGGTGAAGATCGTCGATCTTGCGGAGCGGATGATCTCCTTGTCCGGTCTGCAGCCAGGTTACGATATCGAAATTGTATTCACGGGCATTCGGCCGGGCGAGCGCCTCAATGAAATCCTGTTCGCCGAAGAGGAGCCGACGTCGGACATCGGAATCGCCGGCATCGTGGCGGCACGCCCGAACGAGCCGCCGCTGGAAAAATTGCAGGAATGGCTGACCCAGCTCGATGCGGCCTTCTCGCATACGGACAAGAGTGTGATCGTCACCGTTCTGAAGGATGCCGTGCCGGAATTCAGGCCGTCAGTGTCCTGATTACGGAGTGCTTCACACGGTAGACATCAAATCCATATTGGTGAATATGGACTTAGCTGATTTTATGTGGATCGAAGGATGACTCGGAAAACGGCGTTGATTACCGGCATTACCGGCCAGGATGGAGCATACCTTGCCGAATTGCTGCTGGACAAAGGATATTCGGTTCACGGGATCAAGCGCCGGACATCGCTGATCAATACGGACCGTATCGATCATCTCTATCACGATCCCCATGACCAGGGTCTGGATTTCACACTGCATCACGGCGACCTGACGGATTCGTCAAGTCTCATTCGGATCGTGCAGGAAGTTCAGCCGGACGAGATCTACAATCTCGCCGCCCAAAGCCACGTCGCGGTGTCCTTCGAGGAGCCGGAATACACGGCAAACTCCGATGCGCTCGGCGCCTTGCGCGTGCTCGAGGCGATCCGGATTCTGGGCCTTGAGAAGAAGACCCGGTTTTATCAGGCTTCCACGTCAGAGCTCTATGGCTTGGTGCAGGAGATTCCGCAAAAGGAGACGACGCCTTTCTATCCGCGCTCGCCTTATGCGGTGGCCAAGCTTTATGCTTACTGGATCACGGTGAATTATCGTGAGGCCTATGGCATGTATGCCTGCAACGGCATCCTGTTCAATCACGAGTCGCCGATCCGGGGCGAGACGTTTGTCACGCGCAAGATCACGCGTGCGCTTGCCCGCATCAAGCTCGGCTTGCAGGAGCGCCTCTATCTCGGAAACCTCAACGCGCTCCGCGATTGGGGGCACGCGCGGGATTATGTCGAGATGCAGTGGCTGATGTTGCAACAGGACAAGCCTGAAGACTACGTGATCGCCACCGGCGAGCAGCACTCCGTTCGTGAGTTCGTCGAGGTTGCAGCGAAAGAGATTGGCATCTCCATCCGCTGGGAAGGGACGGGGGTGGATGAAAAGGGTTTTGACGTGGCGACGAACAAGTGCGTCGTCGAGGTCGACCCGCGTTATTTCCGCCCGACGGAAGTCGAAACTCTGCTTGGCGATGCGAGCAAGGCACGGCAGAAACTGGGCTGGTCGCCGCGCATCACCTTCGCGGAGCTCGTCTCCGAGATGATGGCGGAAGACCTGAAATCTGCGCAGCGCGACGAACTGGTGAAGAAGCACGGCTTTAAATACTTCAACCGGAATGAATGAATGGGGCCCAGCACGATGGCTGATGTTGTCATCGTGCTGGAGCGGATTTTCGATCAGGCGAGGTTTGGCATTCGGTCGTTCCTGAACAGGCTTGGTGCGATTGTCTTCGGCGGCATGGGCGTATTCGGCGCCTATGTCGTGCGCACGGTGCTGCATGCCTTCCTGCTTGTTCTGTTGTCCTTGACTGGCGTGATCTGGATCACTCAGGCGCTGCGCGGCATTGACCTGATGACAAGCCAGGGGCAGACCATTCTCATCTTTCTGGGAATTTCGAGCCTTGCCATTCCGCTTCTGGCCCTGCTGATCGCGCCGATCGCTTTCGTGATCGCCGTGGCGCATACCTTGAACAAGCTGGCGACGGATTCCGAAATCATCGTGATGAATGCGGCCGGCATGTCTCCGCTGCGTCTGCTGCGTCCGTTTCTGTATGCCGCCGCCATTGTGAGCGTTCTGCTGGCGTTTCTGTCGCTTTATCTTGCGCCGGAAAGCCTGCGCAGCCTGCGGCAGTGGCGCGCTCAGATCAGCGCTGACGTGCTGGCCAATGTGGTGCAGCCGGGCCAGTTCATCGAGCTTGGCAAGTTGACACTGCGCGTCCGTGAGCGCAGGCCGGGTGGGGTGCTGGTTGGCGTGTTCGTCGACGATCAGCGCAATCCCGCCGAGCGGATCGATATTTCGGCCGATCACGGCACGGTGCGGAAAACCGCGAACGGCACTTTTCTGATTCTGGAAGACGGCAACTTGCAGCGCCTTGAGGCGGGCAAGCGCGATCCTGCCATCGTGGCGTTCAAGAGCTATGCTTTCGATCTATCGCAGTTCTCCAATTCCGGCGGCGACGTGTCCTATACAGCAAGCGAGCAGTTCACCAGCGAGCTGATTTCGCCGGCTCCGGGCGATCCGCATTTTCGCAGCACGCGCGGCCAGATGCGTGTTGAACTGCACAACCGTATCGTCGCGCCGCTTTATGCTTTTGTCTTTGCGTTGATGGGATTTGCGTTTCTTGGTCTTCCGCGAACCACGCGCCAGGGGCGAAGCTTCGCCATGGTCTCGCTGATCCTTGCCGTTCTTGCCGTCAGGATTGGCGGCTTTGCCTGTTCGGCCATCGCGCCGACCATGCCTGCGGCGATCTATCTGCAATACGTTCTGCTTGCCGTCATTGCCGCGGTTTGTCTCAAGCTGATCGCCGGAGCGGTGGTGATTGATGCGCCGGCCAAACCGGCCGAGCTTTTTGTCCGCTTCTGGAATCGTTTGAGCAAGCGGCCCAGACAGGTGGATTCCGCAGGCTGATCGCCATAGTCTGGTGGGTCAGTATTTGCATTGCTCCAGAATGCCGATCGGCCCGCGACTCTGCGCCAGGCGGAAGGCATAGAAGGGGCGGGTGGTCGTTCCCACCGTGACCTGGTATTGGCCGAGCGGCTGAACGTCGGCGTAGAACGCCTTCACCCTTTTCTCGTCCGGACATGAGGTCACAAACAGGATCGGCTCCTTGGCCGATTGCGTCAGCGGGTGAACCACGTCGAAGTTCGGGCTGTCGGTCGTTCCCCATGACAGGATTTGGGCGGGCTTGTCGCGCCAGTAATAGCGCAGCGCTGAAACCTGACCGCGAAAGTCATTGGCAATAGTCGGCGCACCGATTTCCTCGGCAAGTTGTCCAACCCGTTCGCCATAGGCGCGCCAGGCCAGCGTGCGATTGTAGGGATTGGGAGCTTTCAGGAATGGCACCGAGATCTTCGGGGCGATCGGATCGGTGAACAGAAGGGTGACCTGCATCACGAGGCCGAGCGCAATGCTGATCCATAGCCAGATCATCTTCTTTTCTCGAACCAGCAGCGCGGCCGTCAGAATGACGCCGGAGACGATCGAGGTTGCGGCCCAATTGGCGTAGGCATGCGCGCCGATGGCGATGATGAGGATCAGCGTCACCGGGAAAATGTAAAAGGCGATCATCACCCGGTCCTGCTCGATGATATCGGCCGATCGGAGCTTGAAGACGGCGATGATCATGACCGCAAACACCACCGGACCGAACACGCCGAATTGTGCGCCAAAGAATTCCAGGACCCGGATGAAGTTGAGTTGAAACTGCTCGCCCAAGACGAGACCCCCGGTGTGCTTGAAGGTCATGAACGAATGAGCGTAGTTCCAGATGATGTTGGGCAGAATCACCAGCACGGCGATGAGCAGCCCGGCCCAGAAGTGGGGTCCTTTCAGCACATTGCGCGCGCGTTCGCTCAGGAGCGCCGCCAGCAGCGCGCCTGGAATGAAATAGATCATGGCGTATTTTGACAGCAGGCCGAGCCCGATCGAGATGCCGAGAACCGCAGCCCATCGCTTTTGCGGTACGGTCGCAAGGTGGACGTAGGCCAGCAGCGCCAAAGACCAGAAGAACAGCAGCGGGACATCCGTCGAGATGACGCGGGTAGAGAAGACGACACCGGTCGTCAGTGCCATCAAAAGGCCGGCCCAGAACCCGGTGGTCTCGTCATAGAGGCGCCGCGCGACGAAATAGATCGTCAGGCTGGTGGCGAAATAGAAAAGCGGCGCAGGTGCGCGCACACACCATTCGGCGTCGCCGCAGACTTGCCGTGCCGCGGCGATCGTCCAGGCAAGGAAGGGTGGTTTGGAGAAGTAGCCGAAGGCGAGATCGTGTCCCCACCACCAGTATTGCGCCTCATCGAAGAACAGATCGACCACCGAGAAGCGCAGACCGATCAGGCGTGCGATGGTCAGGACTGCCAGAATCGCGATCAGCAGCGGCAGTCGCGAGCGATCAACTGGGCGGCCCGACGAAGGCAGCGACCATTTTTCAAGAGGGCGCGATTGATCGGAGAAAGATGTCATGGTCCTGCCGTGGAATATCCGCCGTCTATCGGCATGATGCGGGAGTTGCTGAAACCATTATAGTGTCGATGCCGGTGTGCGTTCCTTGCACCAGGGAATCGGAAGCAGCGGCATGTATTCGACATTCCATGTGCAGACAATTTCCGGCCCGCTGCGACTCATGGCTCGTTTCACCGGCTCGCTTTGGCTGAAGCCGATATGAAGGACGACCAGTGCCATGCCGATGGGGTAACCCCACTTCATGAACCTGACGTCAGTCAAGCGATCAAGCAGCAGCGCTCCGGCGATGATGATTAAAGGGTCGGTGAAGACGAAATAAGCGACCTGCAAGCCCAGCCCGCGCTGATTGCCGATCGTGTCGATGCCAAGCGTGGCGAGCATGAGCAGAGCGGCTTGCAGGGCGGTCTGACTCTTGCCCTTGCGCCAGGCGTAGATGATCCCCGGAATGATAACCCAGATCAGAAACACCGAGGGGCGCGGCGAAGTGCGCAGCACATAGGTATAGCGCATCAGAACGCCGCCGATGTTCGACAGCAGCAGGTGGACGGCCGAGGAAAGACCGCCCCCCGACTCGGGAAGGGTCGTGAATGATAGCATCTTCTCGATCGGGTTGATCACAGCGACAACGTTGTTGACGTTGTATTCGATGTTCAGTGCGAGCAGTCCAAGGGATGCGCCTGCGATCATCGCGAAAATCGACGCGAGTGTTTCGCTCGCGCTGACTTTCCAGATCACGCTGAAGGCGAAGATGCAGGTCAGGATCAAGAGGGCGAGAGCCGCCTGATAAAGACCGAAGGTGCCGGCGATCAGGGGGCGGAAACCCAGAGAGGAAGCCGTGCCGAGCCCGGTCGCGATCAATGGTAAAGCCTTCATCGCTAGCAGAAGTGCTATGGCGCCGGAGACCGCCACGACAAGCCACGATGCGCCGGTGTTTTTCCAGAAGTCGCTACTCGCGCTTCCTGCAGAGCCGAAGGCCAAAGCCAGTACGGGAAACGCGGCGATCAGCAGAATCAACTGAACCTTGTTGTCGAGGCCGAGCAGGCAGAGCAGAGCAGCAAGGCCAAGGACAAGCGGCCGCGACGTGAAGCCGCGTCTGGCCGATGCGATCAGGATCATCAGCGCGAAGATGCCGAGACAGGCCGCGATCATTTCGGTCCGCAGGATTCTCAGATGCATCGCGACGCTGCCGGAAAAGGCAAAGGCAAGCGTTGCCAATAAAGCGACTCGCCAGTCGCGGACGATGCTGCGCATCAGGGCGGCAAAGATCAGGACAAAGCCGGTGGCGATAAGCCACGCTGCCACGCGTCCTGCCCGAACGGCGCTGGTCATGGCGGCATCGAAGGCTGCGACGTCGCTCGCTGGCGGGATCGCCGGCAGCGAATAGGCCTCCAGCAAGCCGAGACTGTGCAGGAACTGGAACCACGTCTTGACGACAAGAATGGTGAGATAGCCGGTATGGTCGAAAAACCACTGAGGCTTGCCGTCGTTCATCACCAGCGCGTTGTAGACCACCATGAAGTCCATATCGGCAGTGCGCCAGTAGATCGAAAAATAACCGAACAGGAAAAACGAAGCGGCGAGCACCGTAACGATAAAGACAAGGCCGCCGTTCCATCCGAACGGCGTCAGGCGTGTCAGCGCATCGCGGCGCTGTTCGGGCCTTGTCTCCGAAAAAGATGCGGGGTTGGCGGGCCGGGTGTCCATGGGGGCGCTTTTTAGCCCAGTCGCCGGTCCGACGCCAACGCCAGGCATCCGATAAATCCCTCAATAGTGATCGACGCCGAGGGCGATATTGGCTAAGGAACGGACCCTGATATTTCCCTTTGGGACTTTTGTTTCTCGTACGCCCCTGACGCGATGCTTGTTTCAGACCGCAAGGCCGAAATCCTCAATCACTCGGAGAAATATGCCGCCTCGCGCGAAGCCTGGCGGCAGAAGTCTGCGTTCTTTCACCGCGAGGACGAGATCTATCTGCAGTTCTTGATCCCTGCCGGCGCGCGCGTTCTGGAGATCGGCTGCGGGACTGGGGATACGCTGGCGGCGCTCTCGCCGTCTTACGGCGTCGGTCTCGATCTCAGCCCGGCCATGATCGAACAGGCGCGTCGGCTGCACCCTTCGTTGACCTTTCATGTCGGCGACAGCGAGGATGCGGCGAGCATCGCGGCCCTTGGCGGGCCGTTCGACTATATTCTGGTTCAGGACACGCTGGGCTCGCTTGAGGATTGCCAGAAGTTCCTTGAACAATTGCACCCGCTGTGCACCCGCCAGACACGGCTTGTGATCGGCTACTTCTCCCATCTGTGGCAGCCGGTTTTACGCTTCGCGGAATGGCTGGGGCAGCGAATGCCTTATCCGGCGCAGAACGTGCTGGCGCCTGACGATGTCGCAAACCTGGCGCTGCTGGCGGATTTCGATCCGGTCAAGACCGAGCGCCGCCTCCTGATGCCGGTTTCGCTGCTGGGGATCGGCCGTGTCCTCAACCGTTTCGTCAGTATCCTGCCGGGCATCCGCCAGTTGGCCTTGCGGCATTATGTGGTGTGCCGCTCGATGCGGGTCGCGGATGACGGGTTGAAGTCCGCCACGGTGGTCATTCCCGCGCGCAACGAACGCGGCAATATCGAGCCGGCGATCCAGCGTCTGCCGCAGTTCTGCGACGATATCGAAGTCATTTTCATCGAAGGTCACAGCAAGGACGGCACCTTCGAGGAGATCGAGCGGGTCAAGGCGGCTTATCCGGACAAGGATATCAAGGCGATGCGCCAGCCCGGCAAGGGCAAGGCGGATGCTGTGTTCACTGCCTATGACGTCGCACGCGGCGATGTCCTGATGATCCTCGATGCCGATCTCACTATGCCGCCAGAGCAACTGCCGAAATTCTGGGATGCGATCCGGTCCGGTAAGGGCGAGTTCATCAACGGCTCACGGCTGGTTTATCCGCTTGAGGACGACGCCATGCGTTTCCTCAATCTGATCGCCAACAAGACATTTTCGTATCTGTTCTCGTGGCTGCTGAATCAGCGCTACACCGATACGTTGTGCGGCACTAAGGTGATGCGCCGCAGCGACTATTATCGTCTGCGCGAGGGCAAGGCCTATTTCGGCGACTTCGATCCGTTCGGTGATTTTGATCTGATCTTCGGCGCCTCGAAGCTCAACCTGAAATCCATCGATCTGCCGATCCGGTATGCAGCGCGTTCGTACGGTGAAACGCAAATCTCGCGCTTCCGCCACGGCGTCATGCTGCTGAAGATGGTGGTCTTCGCCTTCTTTAAGATCAAGGCGATTTAGAAGTTCCTAGTGAGCCTGTTAGACCACGACAGGCCCGGCTTTCGGTTGCCATCCAAGAGCCATTAGCTTCTGTGGATTCACGACCAGGGGACGCCCGATTTTGTCCCACACGCCTGCGGCTCGCAGCACCGGTTCGAGCAAGATGGTTGGGACATTGAACAATCGCGGCGATCGACCGTGAGCCGCTCGTATATCCGACAGCATGTCGGAAATGGATTTGGGGTCCGGATCTGCAACGATAAAGGTCTCGCCGACAGCCTTGGCGTTGCCAAGCACACAGGCGACGGCCGCGTTCAGATTCTCGATCGACAGGATCGACCGTTTGGCGGTGATGGCTCCAAAGGGAAGAGGCAAGGGAAGACCGGCGAGCTTTTTCAGGGCGGCGAAATTGCCCTTGGCATTCGGGCCATAGACCGCCACAGGCCGCAAGATCGTCAAGGGAAGTTCGAGTTTTGAAAGGGCCGTCTCGGCTTCCAGCTTGGAGCGGCCATAGGCATTCGATCCCCGGGGAGGGTCCATTTCAGTGAGAACCGAAGAGGCGGACGGTCCGGTTTGTGCCGCAATCGATGAAACGAAGATGAAGTGCTTCACGTCGGCTTTTGTTGCGGCTTCTGCGAGTTCAATTGCGACCTGCTTGTTCAGTCGCATCATCTCGTCGTCTGGCGCTGACCGATGCGCGACCCCCGCAAGATGAATGACGGCGTCGATACCTGCGAGGTAATCGGCCCACCTCACCGAATGGTTCATATCTGCAATTGCGGCGTACTGAACGCCTTGTGATGCAGGGATAGGCGATCTGGAAACTGCCCGAATACGATGCCCCCGATCGACAAGATATCGGGTGAGATGGCTTCCTATGAAGCCAGAGGCTCCGGTCAGCAGAATATGCATCGCCACTCTCGAAGCTGGCCTGGCCAGCAGCTAGTCGATGTCCGGCACCACCGCCGGAATCTTTGAGCCCTTCTCCGCGCTCAGAATCCAGACCAGACCGCCGATGGCCCCGACAATGAAGTAAGCCGCGCCGAACAGCAGTGAGACCACGGTGCCGTCAGCAGGGACCAGCCCCGCATAGCCGAACGCGACCATCATGGTGGCTTCGCGCACGCCCCAGCCGGCGATCGAGATCGGCAGCATGGTGATCAGCATGATCGGCGGGATCAGCATGAAGAGCTGCTTGAAATCGGCGGGGGCCGCGATGGCCCGAACGCAGCACCAGGCGATCACCACGGCAAGGATGTGGACGAGCAGCGACAGCACAGCAATTTTCGGCCCCGAGTGGCGGTCGAACAGCACGCGATTGGCGATGACGGCGCAGGCATGGATGTGGCGGGTCGGCCACCAGTGTGTCAGCCAGCGCCAGGACAGGCGGCCGAACAGCAAAAAGCCAAGACCCGCGCATATTGCCGCCACATCAACCAGCACAAGTGCGAAACGCCCGTTGGGGTCGCCGATCAGGCCGTAGCTCCAGGGCAGGCTGAGCACGATGATGATTGCCAGTGCGATCAGACCGATCGCCCGATCGACCAGCACGGAATAGGTGGCGGCCCGCCAGCCCGCGCCGGTCCGGCCCACCAGCCAGAGTCGCATGGCGTCGCCGCCGATGGTCGAGGGCAGGGTCTGGTTGAAGAATGCGCCGATCATGCAGAAGCGGATCGCCTGCAGATCGGACAGGGGCGCTTCGCAGCGCTCGGTGATCTCCCGCCAGCGCAGCGCGCCGAGCACGATCTGCACCAGAGTGGCCAGCACCGCGAGCGCCATCCAACTCACGTCGATACCGCTCAGGCGTTCCTGGATCGCGCTGAGATGGATGCCGCGAAACGCCAGATACAGCAAGCCGAGGGAGACGATTATTCGGACGGCAAGAACAAGAAGCGCGCGCATGCCGGATCGTGCTTTGTTGATATTCGGGGTTATCGCCGAAACGGCACCGAGGCGGGGC
Source organism: uncultured Afipia sp. (assembly GCA_964384815.1). GTDB lineage: Bacteria > Pseudomonadota > Alphaproteobacteria > Rhizobiales > Xanthobacteraceae > Afipia. Next base: position 470,233 of record CAYLLZ010000002.1, read on the forward strand.
CTCTGGTTCGGATTTCGTCTGTCTTGGTATGGCTTTAGGGGCCGTCTGGCAATAGGAAAGCAGGCCCTTGACCGAGGGGCTATTGCGGGGGGTATGGCGCGGCGGTTAAACAGGGCGGATCGACGACGGTTGCAGAAATTGGGTCAGAATGTCGAAGCACAGAGTGTTGGTCACGGGCGCAGCCGGTTTTATCGGCTTCCATGTCGCGCAACATCTGCTGCAGGCGGGGCATTCCGTCGTGGGACTCGACAGCCTGAACTCCTATTACGATCCCAAGCTGAAAGAGGCGCGGCTCTCGCTCCTGAAGCAGCATCGCAATTTTATCTTCTCGAAGATCGATCTCGCCGATCGCGGCTTCACCAAGATGCTGTTCGCCGAGCATCGCTTTCCGGTCGTGATCCATCTCGCCGCCCAGGCGGGCGTGCGCTATTCGCTGGAGAACGCGCCGGCCTATATCGATGCCAATCTCGAAGGCTTCGCCAATGTGCTGGAAGGCTGCCGTCACAATGATTGCCAGCACCTGATCTATGCCTCGTCGTCCTCCGTTTACGGCGCCAACACCAAGCTGCCGTTCTCGGTCCACGACAATGTCGATCATCCCATCAGCCTCTACGCCGCCACCAAGAAGGCGAACGAACTGATGGCGCACTCCTACAGCCATCTCTATGGGCTACCGACCACCGGATTGCGCTTCTTTACGGTGTATGGGCCTTGGGGTCGCCCGGACATGGCGATGTTTCTTTTCGCCAAGGCGATCGTGGAAGGACAGCCGATCAGGCTGTTCAACAACGGCGATATGCAGCGCGATTTCACCTATATCGACGATATCACAAATGCGCTCGTCCGCCTGATCGATCACGTTCCCACTGGCGACAAGAACTGGTCGTCCGAGAATCCGGATCCTTCCAGAAGCGCGGCGCCGTGGCGGATCTTCAATATCGGCAACAATCGGCCGGAGCGTTTGATGGATCTTGTTGCCGAGCTGGAGAAGCATTTCGGCCCGGCCAAGACGACAATGTTGCCGATGCAGCCGGGCGATGTTTATGCAACCTACGCGGATATCGATGATCTGACGCAGGAAGTCGGGTTCAGGCCCTCGACATCCTTGCAGGAGGGTGTCGCGAAATTTGCCGCATGGTTCCGCGATTATCACAAGCTTTAGGGAAGTGGATTTCAAGAAAAATGGCTGAGCGTATCATTCCACTGATCATGTGCGGCGGGGCTGGGACGCGGCTGTGGCCGGCGTCACGTGAAAGCCGCCCCAAGCAGTTCATGCCGTTGTTTGGTGCGCAATCGACCTTTCAGGAGACAGTGAAACGGGTAAGCGATCCTGAACTGTTCGATCGGCCGATCATCATCACCAATGCGGCGTATCGCTTCATGGTGCTGGAGCAGCTCGCCGAGATCGACGTCGAGGCTGATATTCTGCTGGAGCCGCTGCGGCGCGATTCCGGTCCCGCGATCGCGGTAGGGGCCGTGTTCGCCATGACCCGGCGTCCCGAGGCGGTGGTGCTGGCACTGGCCGCCGATCATGTGGTTCGTGATACGGCGAGCTTTGTCGTGGCGTGCCGCAACGCGCTCGGCGCGGCGCAGGGCGGCCATATCGTCACCTTCGGCGTTCGTCCTGAATCGCCTTCCACGGAGTACGGATATATCCGTCCGGGCAATCCCATTTCAGGCGAAGTCTCGACTGTCGCCCGCTTTGTCGAGAAGCCGGATGCAGCGACTGCGGCGACCTATGTTGCCGAAGGCTATCTCTGGAACAGCGGCAACTTCATGTTCAGTGCACGGGCGCTGATCGACGAATATGCCAAGGTCGATGCCGCGAGCGTCGAGGCTGTGCGCGATGCGGTGGCCGGCGCGGGCCGCGATCTGGGATTCATCACCCTGCAGCCTGAGGCGTTCGAAAAGGCTGCGGCGATTTCGATCGACTATGCCGTGATGGAGAAAACGACGAAGGCCGCGGTGATTCCGGTTGCCTATGGCTGGTCGGATGTCGGCTCATGGCACGCGGTCTGGGAATTGTCCGCAAAGGACGCGCAAGGCAATGCGGCGCAGGGCCATGCTGTTTTCGAGAATGCCAGCAATTGCAACGTATCCACCGACAAGGCGCTGGTGGCACTGGAAGGTGTGGACGATCTTGTCGTGATCGCGACCGAGGACGCCGTGCTGGTGTCGCGGCAGAAGGAGCCGGGTGCGCTCAAGCGCCTGGTGGCGAAATTGAAGACAACCGCGCCGCACGTCACCGAGACTCATCTCAAGGTGCACCGACCGTGGGGCTCCTATCAGTCACTCGATTCCGGCGACCGCCATCAGGTCAAACGGATCGTCGTGAAGCCGGGCGGACGCCTGTCGTTGCAGAAGCATCACCATCGTTCCGAGCACTGGGTCGTAGTGCGTGGCGCTGCGCTCGTCACGGTGAACGACACGCAGAAGATCGTGCACGAGAACGAGTCGATCTACATCCCGATCGGCGCCATGCACCGGCTGGAGAATCCCGGCAAGATTCCGCTCCACCTGATCGAGGTGCAGACCGGAAGCTATCTTGGCGAGGATGACATCATCCGCGTCGAGGACGATTATCAGCGGCAATAAGGCCAGCCGCTGGACCTCGTTCGTCAATAATCCTTCTGCTTCAATGTCTTGGAACGTAATTTTCTGAATCAAAACGTGTTCGGAAATGTGATTTCGTTTGTTCGCCACACATATGTCGGCGTGCTAGAGCATCACCAGCCCACCTTGGGGATGTTTGTGGGCGACAGATAAATCAAGGGGTTATGGATGAGCGCGGCGAACAAGGCACCGGCCGGGGCAGGCGCGGACGGTCAACTGCGCGTCGGTGTGATCGGCGCCGGCGTGATGGGCAGCAACCATGCCCGCGTGCTCGCCGGATTGCCCGGTGTCACGTTGGTGGGCGTGGCTGAGCCGCTGGCGGCCAATCGCACCCGCGTGACGAACATGGCCGATTGTCCGACCTTCGCCACCGTCGATGAACTGCTCGATGCCGGCGTCGATGCCGTGACCATCGCAGCGCCGACGCATCTGCACCGCGACGTGTCGCTGGCCTGCATCGCGCGTAAGACCCACGTGCTGGTGGAAAAGCCCATCGCCACCACCGGCAAGGAAGGCCACGAGATCGTCGCGGCGGCCCGCAACGCGGGCGTCACGCTCATGGTCGGCCATGTCGAGCGCTTCAATCCGGCGGTGGCCGCGATCAAGCAGGCGATCAAGGGCGAGGAAATTCTCTCCATCGGTATCACCCGCGTCGGGCCGTTCCCGCCGCGCATGTCGAATGTCGGCGTTGTTATTGATCTCGCCGTTCACGACATCGACCTGATCCGCTGGTTCACCGAATCCGACATCGTCGATGTGCAGCCGCAGCTTGCGAGCGCGGTGGCCGAACGCGAGGATATCGCGCTGCTCCAGTTCCGCACCGCCTCGGGCGTGCTCGCTCATATCAACACCAACTGGCTGACGCCGTTCAAGGCGCGCAACGTGACCGTGGCGACTCGTCAGAAATATCTGCAGGGCGATCTGCTCACCCGTCAGGTCACCGAGTGTTTCGGCTTTCAGCCCGATGGCAGCTACTCGATGCGGCATCTGCCGGTCGGTCACGATGAGCCGTTGCGGGCCGAGTTGCAGGCGTTCCTTCATGCCGTGCGCAACGGCAGCGTTCCGGCGGTGACCGGCGAGGAAGGTGTCGCCAGCCTCGAGATTGCGATCAAGTGCCTCGATGCTCCCGCCGGCGCGGTCGCGGCGCCGCATCACCCGGGTCCCCGCGCGGTTGCGAGCTGACGCTTGCACCCGGCGTCTTCCTTCATTCCAGCAGATTTTGGCAAGGCTTTATGAATCAGCACATGCGTCCGGACCCTGTGGCTTTCATCGATATCGGTGCGCAGCGCCGCCGGCTTGGCGCTTCGATCGACGAGGCAGTCGGCCGCGTACTGACCCATTGCCAGTTCATCAATGGGCCGGAAGTCACGCAATTGGAAGCTGAGCTTGCGGCATTCAGCGGCGCCAAGCATGTCGTGGCCTGCGCCAGCGGCACGGACGCCTTGCTGATGGTGCTGATGGCAAAGAACATCGGCCCGGGCGATGCCGTGATCTGCCCGACCTTCACCTTCTGCGCCACCGGCGAAGTGGTGGCGCTGACCGGCGCGACGCCGGTGTTCGTCGATGTCGACGAGTCGACGTTCAACATCGATATCGAGTCGCTGAAGCGGGGCATCGCCACCGCCAAACGGCGGGGCCTGAACGTGAAGGCGGTGATCCCGGTCGATTTGTTCGGCCAAGCCGCGGATCACGAAGCGGTCGCGGCGGTTGCGAAAACCGAAGGCTTGTTCGTGCTGGACGATGCGGCGCAGAGCTTCGGCGCGACCTACAAGGGCAAGCGGCTCGGCACCTTCGGGCTCGCCACCGCGACCAGTTTCTTCCCGGCCAAGCCGCTCGGCTGCTACGGCGACGGCGGCGCGATCTTCACGGACGATGCCGATCTTGCCGAGGCGCTGCGCAGCGTGCGCGTGCACGGGCAGGGCACCGAGAAATACGACAACGTGCGGCTTGGCCTGACAGGGCGCCTCGACACCGTGCAGGCGGCGGTGCTGATCGAGAAGCTGAAAATCTTTCCAGATGAAATTGCCGCGCGCAACAAGGTGGCGCAGCGCTATGCCGAGGGCCTTGGCGATGTGGTCAAGGTGCCGGTGGTGTCCGAGGGCAATATCTCGACCTGGGCGCAGTACACCATCCGCCTGCCGGGCGGGGCCAATCGCGCTGCCTTTGCCGACGCGCTCAAGACACGGGGCATTCCGACCGCGATCTATTATCCGAAGTCCATGCACCAGCAGACGGCTTATCGCCACTTCCCGGTAGCGGATGGCGGCCTGCCGGTCAGCGAGCGGCTGTCGGAGGATGTCATCAGCCTGCCAATGCATCCTTATCTGGATGAGGCCACCCAGGACCGTGTCATCAAGGCTGTGCGCGACGCGCTCGCTTCCTGAGTTCGGCATTTTGCACCGCCGCCCGATGCTGTAGAAGCGACGGATGCTCGGTCGGATTTTCACCGTCGGCGGCTATACCCTCCTGTCGCGTCTGACGGGGTTTGCCCGCGACATCATGCTGGCGGCCATCCTCGGCGCGGGTCCGGTGGCGGACGCGTTTTTCGTTGCGCTACGACTGCCCAATCATTTCCGGGCCATCTTCGCCGAGGGCGCGTTCAACGCCGCCTTCATTCCCGCTTATGCCCATGTGCAGGAGCGCGGCGGCTCGCTTGCGGCCAATCTCTTCGCCAACCGCATTTTCACGCTGTTGTTCAGCACGCAGCTTGTCCTGCTGGTGGTGGCGTGGGTGTTCATGCCGCAGGCTATTTCGCTGCTTGCGCCCGGCTTTTCCGACGATCCGTCTCAACGTGAACTCGCGATCGAGCTGACGCGGATCACATTTCCCTATCTGCTGCTGATCACGCTGGTGACGCTCTATGGCGGCATTCTCAATGTGATGCAGCGCTTCGCCAGCGCGGCCGCGGCTTCGATCTTCCTTAACCTGTCGATGATGGCGACGCTCGCGCTCGCGGCGTTCTTCCCGACCGCCGGCCATGCTGCGGCGTGGGGCGTTCTGATCTCCGGCTTCCTGCAGTTTTTCCTGCTGGCGGGCGATGCCGGTAGAACAGGCGTGTTGCCGAAATTCACCGGGCTCAAGCTCGACGAGGACGTGCGCGGTTTCTTCCGCGCGCTCGGTCCTGCCACGCTTGGTTCGATGGGTACGCAGGTCGCGCTGTTTGCCGATACCATCATCGCGACCTTCCTCGCCTCCGGCGCGCTGTCGGCGCTGTATTATGCCGACCGGCTCAATCAATTACCGATCGGGGTGATCGGCATTGCGATCGGCACCGTGCTGTTGCCGGACATGTCGCGCCGGATCACCGCCGGCGATCATGAGGGAGCGATGGCGGCGCAGCGCCGCGCCTTCGAATTCACGCTGCTGTTCTCCGTTCCCTGCGTCGCGGCGTTTCTTGTGGTCCCCGATGTCATCATGCGGGCGATGTTCGCGCGCGGCGCTTTCACGCAGGCCGATGCGATGACCGCGGGCGCGACGCTTGCGGCTTATGCGGTCGGTCTCATTCCGTTCGTGCTGATCCGCAGTGCTGTTGCGACTTTCTATGCCCGCAAGGATACGGCGACGCCGGTGAAGGCGGCGCTGACCGGCGTTGCCGTCAACGTGGCGCTGAAGGTGGCGCTGGTCGGTTCGCTGGCGCAGGTCGGTCTTGCGCTCGCCACGGCTGTGGGCGCCTGGGTCAATCTGGTGCTGGTGCTGGTGTTTGCCGTCCGGCGCGGCTTTCTCGAATTCGATCGCGCATTCGTATTGTCGCTGAAGAAATTCACCGTGTGCGGCATTGCGCTGGCAGTCGCGCTATGGGCTGCGGTCTACAAGATCGGTGTTGTTTTCGCGGGCACGGCTGCGTTAGGCGATGTGGCGCAGCTTTGCATCCTGATCGTGGCCGGCGCCGTGGTTTACGGCACGTCGGTGGTCCTGATGTTCGGCAGTGCGTGGTTGCGCTCCCTGGTCCGGCCGTAACAATCATTTCAGCGCGACATTTGGTCTCAACCCGATGCGGACGTGCCAGATCACTCTGATGTGACGGCAATTCGATCCCGCACAACAGGACTGTCCATCGAAAATTCCCGGTGCGACACAAAATTTCCAAGTTGCATGACCAAGTCTCCAATGATCGACTTCTGGAGTCGTTCTAATCCGTGTCCCGCCGGGAGATTTCTGATGATTCGCATTTTTACCGTCGCCGCCGCCGTAGTGCTGGGAGCTGGCATTGTCGCCGCCCAGGACGCCAATCAGGGCCGCACCGTCATGAAGGCAAATGGCAAGGTGATGGGTGCCGTGCTGGCGCCGATGGTGAAGGGAGAGAAGCCCTTTGATCAGGCGGCCGTGAATGAGGCGCTGGCGCAGCTCGAGGAGACCGCCAAGAAATTGCCGACGCTGTATCCCGTGAGCCTGAAGAATGTCAAGCCTGACGGCGACTATAGCCCTTCGCCGAAGATCTGGGACGAGAAGGCTGAGTTCGATGCCCATATCGCCAGCTTCGGCAAGGCGGTGGGCGAGGCGAAAGGCAAGATCAAGGATCTCGATACGCTGAAAGCGAACCTGCCGGTGATCGGCAAGCAATGCTCGGGCTGCCACGAAACCTTCCGTATCAAGAACAGTTGATCTGCTGTCGAGTGAGGTTTGAAGACGAAAGGGCAGGCGCCAGAATGCGTCGGCCCTTTCGCATTAGATCCGCTTGCACGATGAGATGTTGCAAGGGCGATGTCAGCGCGTGTGAGGGCCGGATCCGGGAATGGATTGATGCGGAAACTTCTTCTGTTCGCTGCCGTGGCGGTTCTCGCAGGCGCCGCCGTGTTCTGGGTCGTAACGGCGCCTGGCGTCGTCTCGGCGGAAGCCCTGCCGGCCTACACTCCGAACCTTGCGAATGGCGAGACGGTTTTCAACGCCGGTGGGTGCGCATCATGTCACGCGAGCGCAGGGCAGCCGCGCACGGTGCTGGGCGGAGGCCTTGCGCTCCGTTCGCCGTTCGGCACGTTCTATGCACCGAATATTTCGTCCGATCCGGCAGACGGTATCGGCAAATGGAGCGAAGCGGATTTCGTCAATGCCGTCATCAAGGGCACGTCGCCGGACGGGGCGCATTATTTTCCGTCGTTTCCCTACGGCTCGTATCGGAACGCCAGGCTTGATGATGCGCGCGACCTCTTCGCCTATCTCAAAACCCTGCCGCCGATGTCCGGCAAGGACAAGGATCATGAGCTGACGTTTCCCTTCAACATCCGCCGTCTTGTCGGCGGCTGGAAATGGCTGTTCCTGAACGACGAGACGTACAAGCCCGATCCGTCGCAGTCGGTGCAGTGGAATCGCGGCGCCTATCTCGTCAATGGCTGGGGCCATTGCGCCGAATGCCATAGCCCGCGCAACATGCTGGGCGGCATTGTCCGCGCGCAGCGTTTTGCCGGCGGGCCCAATCCGGAGGGGCGCGGCTGGGTGCCCAACATCACCCAGAAGGGGCTGAAGGACTGGTCGGAGAAGGATCTCGTCTATTTCCTCAAGACCGGGGAATTGCCGGACGGCGACACCGCCGGTGGCTCGATGGTGGCCGTCATCAAGAACACCTCGCAACTCAGCGATGAGGATCGCGCCGCCATGGCGGCCTATCTGAAATCCCTGCCGCCGGTGGACGGCCCGCCGCGTCCCAAGAAGTCCTGACAGCCGTCGCTCTCAGAAGGCCTTGAAGGTGATGATCGTATAGGTGTCCTGCACGCCCGGAATCGACTGGACCTTCTCGTTGACGAAGTGCCCGATGTCGACGTCGCGCTCGACGTAGAATTTCACCAGCAGATCGTAGTCGCCGGCTGTGGAATAGATTTCCGAGGCGATCTCGGCCTCGGAAAGGGCGTCTGCGACGGCATAGGACTGGCCCATCTTGCATTTGATCTGAACGAAGAACGGGACCATCGGTATCTGCTCCAGGTCAATCTTTTCACGGCTATAGAGCCTAAATCCCGGTGGCCTGGCAAGGGTGGCGCGCGGACGGCTTGCTGGCCGCAGGCTGGCGGGCTACGACAATCCGGCGCGCCGGCTCGGGCGCGGTGGATGTTGTCAGATGGCGAAGAAAATCCCGATTGCGCTCACCATTGCAGGCTCGGATTCCTCCGGCGGAGCGGGGATACAGGCCGATCTCAAGACATTCAGTGCGCTTGGCGTCTATGGCGCGTCGGCGATCGCTGCGTTGACCGCGCAGAACACGCAAGGCGTCACCGGCATTCATGAAGCGCCGGCTGAATTCGTCGCCGCGCAGATCGATGCGGTGCTGAGCGATCTCGACGTCGCGGCGGTGAAGATCGGCATGGTCGGTTCGGATCGCGTGATCGAGGCGATCGCCGACCGGCTCACGCATTGGCGCGCGAAGAATGTCGTACTCGATCCGGTGATGATCGCGACCTCGGGCGCGCGCCTGCTTGCGGCGGAGGCGGTGGACGCGCTGCGGACCAGATTGATCCCGCTGGCCAGCATTGCGACGCCGAACCTGCCGGAGGCGGCGGAACTGCTCGGCGAGTCTCTGGCCGCGACGGAAAGCGAGATCGTCGATCAAGGCCGGCGCATCCTGCGCCTGGGCGTGCCGGCGGTTCTGATCAAGGGCGGCCATGGCGAGGGTCCCGAGAGCATCGATTACCTTGTCACGGAAAACGATGTCGCCCGGTTCGCCGCGAAGCGGGTGGTCACCCGAAATACGCACGGCACCGGCTGTTCGTTATCGTCGGCGATTGCCGCTGGCCTTGCCAAGGGTGAGACGTTGGCCAGCGCGGTTCAGCACGCCAAGGATTTCGTCAGCGCTGCGATCGCGGCGGCCGATCGTCTGCAGGTCGGCCATCAGCACGGCCCGATCCACCACTTCCACGCCTTCTACTGAAGGCTTCTGCACTGAAGCGTTGGCGCGACGCTCTGTCGCGCCACTGTCGCATGGCGCTGCTATCCGCAATCAGAACCAACGGATCTGATTCCTCGGGATCGCTTGCCGGATTGCGCAGTATGAGCCTCGACCTTGAAGCGAATATCGTTGAAACCGCCTATGCCCGCTGGGCGCCGATCTACGATGCGGTGTGCGGGCCGATCATGGTGCCAGGTCGCCGCGCGGCGGCGCAGGCGGCCCGGGCCATTGGCGGAAAAATCCTCGAAGTTGGCGTCGGCACCGGACTTTCGTTCGACGATTATGATCACGGCACGGAGATCACCGGCATCGATATGAGCGCACCGATGCTGGAGAAGGCGCGCGCGAAGATGGCGAGCGGGCGCTATCCGTTCGTCAAGGCGGTGCATCAGATGGATGCCCATCGGATGACATTCGACGACGCGACGTTCGATTGCGTGGTCGCGCAATTCGTCATCACGCTGGTGGCGCGGCCCGAGCAGGTGCTCTCCGAATGCGCGCGGGTGGTGAAGCCGGGCGGCCGCATCATTCTCGTAAATCATCTGTATTCCGAAGTCGGTGTCGCTGCGGCGGTGGAGCGCTGGGCGGCGCAGCGCACCCGCGCGCTCGGCCTGCGGCCCGAATTTCCGTTTGCGCGGCTGCAGGCCTGGGCGCAGTCCAGCGAGAACGCCATTCTGGTCGAGCGGCGCAAGATCGCGCCGTTCGGTCTTTACACGCTGGTTTGTTTCGAGCGTACCGGCGTGTCCGCTGTGGCGTGATTACGCAACTTGCTGTCATCGGGCTGTCACAGGTTTCTGTTAGCTGCTTGCCCATGGAAAGACCCGTTATGAACGATGGAAGTCAGGAGCGGCACTTTCGCACATTGTTCATCTCCGACGTTCATCTCGGAGCTAGAGGGTCCCAGGCGGACCGATTGCTCGATTTCCTTCGTGTCCATGATGCCGATACGATCTATCTCGTCGGCGACATTATCGATGGCTGGGCGCTGAAATCGCACTGGCACTGGCCGCAATCGCATAATGACTTTGTCCAGAAAATGCTGCGCCGGGTACGCAAGGGCGCGCGGGTGTTTTACATCCCCGGCAATCATGACGAATTCCTGCGCTCCTACTACGGCACGCATTTCGGCGGCATCGAGGTTGTCGAGCAGGCGATCCATCAGGGGCTCGATGGCAAACGCTATCTGGTCATTCACGGCGATATGTTCGACCTCGTGGTGCAGAACGCGCGCTGGCTCGCTCATCTCGGTGACAAGGCCTACGACTTCGCGATCCAGATGAACCGGCTGGTCAATGCGTTCCGCCGCATGTTCGGTTCGTCCTATTGGTCGCTGTCGCAATGGGCCAAGCTGAAGGTGAAGAACGCCGTCAACTATATCGGCGCGTTCGAGCAGACGCTGGCGGCCGAGGCGCGGCGTCACGAAGCTGACGGTGTGATCTGCGGTCACATCCATTATGCGGTGATCCGCGACTGCGATGGCATCCGCTACATGAACTGCGGCGATTGGGTCGAGAGCTGCACCGCGCTGGTCGAGCATCATGACGGCCGTTTCGAGATTCTGACCTGGACCGCGCCGGTCCGGCAGCCGGCATCTGCACCGGCGCTGACGACAGCCCAGGCCGCCTGATGCGTATCCTGATTGCGACCGACGCCTGGCACCCGCAAGTCAATGGCGTGGTTCGCACGCTGACCATGATGGCCGAAGCTGCCGCTGGGCTCGGCGTCGACATCAGTTTTCTGAACCCGCAATCCTTCGCCACTGTGGCCTTGCCGAGCTATCCGGATTTGCGGGTCGCAATTCCGGGGCCTGCTAGGATCGCGCGGCTGATCGCGCAGGCGAGGCCGGATAACATCCATATCGCCACCGAAGGGCCGATCGGCATTCTGGTCCGGCGCTTTTGCCTGAAGCACCGGTTGCCGTTCACCACCAGCTTCCATACCCGCTTTCCCGAATACATCGCCGCGCGCTCGCCGATCCCGGAATCCTGGGTCTGGGCCGGGCTGCGCCGGTTTCATACGCCAAGCCATGCGGTGATGGCGGCAACGCCGGCTCTGGCCGATGAATTGCGAGAGCGTGGTTTCGGCAATGTCGTGTTGTGGCCGCGCGGCGTGGATGCAAATCTGTTTCGGCCGCGCGCGTTCGACCTCGCTTTGCCGCGCCCGGTCTTTCTGTCGGTCGGGCGTATCGCGGTGGAGAAGAATCTCGAAGCATTTCTCGATCTCGATCTGCCCGGCACCAAGCTGATTGTCGGAGACGGTCCGGATCGCACTGCACTGGAGAGAAAATATCGTAACGCAGTATTTCTTGGCGCAATGCAGGGCGAGCGGCTCGCCGAAGTCTACGCCTCAGCCGATGTGTTCGTATTTCCGAGCCGCACCGACACCTTTGGCCTCGTGCTCCTCGAGGCGCTGGCGAGCGGTCTGCCGGTCGCGGCGTTCCCGGTCTGCGGTCCGCGCGATGTGATCGGCGATGCGCCGGTCGGGGTTCTCAACGAGGATTTGCGGGCGGCATGCCTTGCGGCATGTGAAATCTCCCCCGAAGCCTGTCGCGCTTTCGCGCTGACCCAGACCTGGGACGCATCGGCGCGTGCCTTCATCAATAATGTGGCGCATGTGCGCAGTGACGCGAAGCTCAATCCCAAGCCGGACCTGTTGCCGGTCGCCTCGCGCACCGCTGCGTAAACGAAAATATCGTGGCTTGATCGCGCCGAGCACAGCGCGATACAAGTTTGCGATGACCGATCCTGTTCTCCCGACATTCGCCGACATCGAGGCTGCAGCCCGAACCCTCATGCCCGTGGCTGTACGAACGCGTCTGTTGTCGTCGCCGGCGCTCGATGAGCGAACCGGCGCGCGGGTGTTTCTCAAGCCGGAGGTGCTGCAACGGACCGGATCGTTCAAATTTCGCGGCGCGTTCAACAAACTGTCGTCGATCCCGGAAGGCCAGCGCGCAGCCGGCGTGGTGGCGTTTTCTTCCGGCAATCATGCCCAAGGTGTTGCGGCGGCGGCGCAGCTTCTGAACATGCCGGCGACCATCGTGATGCCGTCAGACGCGCCAGTCTCGAAGCGCGAGCGCACCAAAAACTATGGCGCAGAGGTGGTGCTGTATGATCGCGACACCGAGGATCGCGAAGAGATCGCGCGCGAGATTGCCGGCAAGCGCGGCGCGGTTCTGGTGCCGCCGTTCGACGATCCCAAGGTGATCGCAGGGCAGGGCACGGTCGGACTCGAGATTGTCGAAGGTCTGATGCATCTTGGCGTGACGCCCGATCTGGTCTCCGCCCCGGCCTCGGGCGGCGGTCTGATGGCCGGCATTGCGCTGGCGATCAAGCACCGGTTTCCGCAGGCCAGATTGCTGACGGCCGAGCCGGAAGGCTTCGACGATCACGCCCGCTCGCTCAACAGCGGCCGCCGCCAGCCGCACCATGCCGAAGGACGCACCATCTGCGATGCCCTGATGGCGTCGATCCCGGGCGAACTGACGTTTGCGATCAACCAGAGACTGGTCGCTGGCGGCGTCACGGCGTCCGATGCCGAGGTTGCGGCGGCGGTGGCATTCGCCTTCCGGGAACTGAAGCTGGTGGTCGAGCCGGGCGGCGCTGTGGCGCTTGCGGCACTGCTGGCCGGGCGCATGGAGGCGCGAGGCAAGACCGTCGTCATCGTGCTGTCGGGCGGCAATGTCGATGCGGATTTGTACGCGCAGTTGATCCGGCAATAGCCCCGCTTGAACGATAACGCCGCCGGTTAGCTGAAGAATGCGATCTTCTCGGCCTGGCTCATGCGCCGGATCGGCGCGAGCAGATCCGGTGCGGCTTTGGCCTGCGCCACGATGCCCTGGGCGATCAGATGCTCGCCCAGCGATGCCTCGACATTAACCGCCGTCAGCATGGCCTCGGCCTGCTCCACGGTGAGGTCTTCCTGCGCCGCCGGAAGGTCTTGAAGCATCTCGGTCGGCGTATCTGTCGCAGTGTCCGCAACCGGCGAGATCGACGCTGCTGCGGGCGAGGTGTCCAGAATATTGTCCGCGAATGCTGCAGCTGGCACGATATCCGTATTGACCTCGACGGGGATTTCCGGCTCGGCCACATCGATCTCGATGGCGCCGATATCCATCGCCATCGCGTCGTCGATGATCGCGGTCTCAGCCACAGCCATGATCTGCGCGTCAGGGGTTTCGGCTCCGGCCGCCTCAATGGTCACGGTCTCAACGGCCGCGACAGGCATGTCGGCCGTGACTGCCTGCGGATCGGCTGCAAACGCCGCTTCCGGCACGTTCATGGGATTTGTCGCGGCGATGTCCTGCAGCTCAGCCTCGGTTTCGCTGATGCTCTCGTCGTCGAGAAGCTGCCTCACCCTCAGGATCGCGACATCGATTTCCTGGAGCACCGCGTCCCGTCCGCTGTCGGAAAGCGCGTCCGACGCTGTGTTGATGCTGCGGACCTGGCTGTCGAGCAGATCGCAGATCCGTACGTCCGCGCCGGACTCCCGCAGCCCCCAGGCGATTTCCTGGATGATGCGGGCGCTGCGGCGGAACGGGGTCAGCCCCTCGATTTCCACCGGCTCGCCGAGAATGGCGACGATCGAGGCCCTCGCTTCGCGCAGGATGGCCTCGACTTGCGTGACAATTTCCGTAGCGGAAGGGCCTTGCGGCTCGGGCTCGGCGGTTGCCGCCTTGGTCGCGGCGAGGCTCTGTTCGATCCGCGCCACGGCGTCCAGCACCATCGCCGTGTCGGCGTTGCGGTTGCGCTTGGCGTATTCGTTGAGAAACCAGCGTCCCCGCGAGGTCTCCATGAACGCTTCGCGAATCGCTTCATAGTCAGCGTCAGTCGGTGAGGTGCTGCGCGCGGAGATCGGCGATAATGCAAAGGCCTCTTCAGCCATGTGATCCTGTCGCTCTCGTTCCTGACGCAACGCCCGGCACGCCGATCCCAAAGCCGCCCGATTGCAAAAGCCATATCCTCGGGGGCCCGGACGGGTTAGACCATCGGCACACGCGCTTTTCGCGAATCGCACCTGAATTCATGGCCATCGGACCACATATCCCCGCTGCCGCGCAATCGTCCGGCCGCCGATTCGCAGTGCGCGTCGGGCTGTTTTACGCCAGCACGCTCGGCATTATTGGCGTCTCGCTGCCGTTCTTTCCGGTCTGGCTGAAGGCGATCGGGATCGATGCATTCTGGATCGGCGTCATCAATGCGGTGCCGGCGCTGACCCGCTTCACGGTCCTGCCGTTCATCACCGCGTTTGCGGAGCGCCGGCAAGCACTTCGCAGCGCCATGATCATCCTGGCGTTTCTGACGGCGGCAGGTTTCGCCCTCGTCGGCCTGCTGCAGCACCCGCTTGCGATCCTGATCGTCTTCATCCCGATCGCCTGCGTCTGGACGCCGCTGGCTCCGCTGACGGATGGCTACACTCTCAAGGGTCTCGCCGATCACCGCATTTACGGGCTGCTGCGTCTTTGGGGATCGGCGGCTTTCGTGGTGACGGCGCTTGGATGCGGCTGGCTCGCCGACCGGATTGCCGCGCCGTACCTGATCTGGGCGATCGTCGCGGTTGCCGCCGTCAGCGCCGGCGTCAGTCTCGGGCTGCTGCCGTTGCCGCCCTCTCGTGCCACGTCATCCACGCCAATCCGTGCCAACACGTTGCTACGCCAGCCGCTGTTTCTTGCCATCATCGCCAGCGCCGCGCTGGTGCAGGGCAGCCACTCCGCCTATTACGGCTTCGCCTCGATCACCTGGCAGAACGCAGGACTCGGCGGTCTGCCCATCGCGATCCTCTGGTCGCTCGGCGTGCTGGCGGAGATCGCGGTGTTCGCGCTCTCGCCCCGGTTCAGATGCTCGCCGGCGCTGCTGGTGCTGATCGGATCGGCCGGCGCCATGCTGCGCTGGCTGATCACGGCGCAGGAGCCACCGCTTGCCGCCCTTGCCGTGGTGCAATTGATGCACGGCATGTCATTCGCCATGACCCATCTCGGAACGGTCGGTTTGATGGTGCGATGCGTGCCGCACCATGTGCTGGCGAGTGCGCAGGGCTATCTCGTCGCTGCGATCGGGATTTCCACCAGCGCCGCGATGATCCTGTGCGGGGCGATCTATGAGCAGATCGGGCAGGGCATCTATTATCTCATGGCAGCGATGGCGCTGGCGGGGCTGCTGACGGTGATGGCGGCGCGGCCCGGTCTCGACAAAGCGGGTGTGGTGGCCGCCTGAGCGGGGCTTAGCCCCACAATGCTGCGTCGGGCGGATAGACCGTGCTGCCCTCGTAACGCAGGCCATGGTCGCGATCCCGCGCCAGCAGCAGCGGGCCGTCGAGATCGACCACGCTGGCGTCCTGCGCCACCAGCATCGCGGGCGCCATGGCGAGCGAGGTCGCGACCATGCAGCCGACCATGATCTGAAAACCGAGCTGGCGCGCCGCTTCGCTCATCGCCAGCGCCTCGGTGAGGCCGCCGGTCTTGTCGAGCTTGATGTTGATCGCATCATAGCGCTCGCGCAGGCCGTCCAGCGAGGCGCGGTCATGGACGCTCTCGTCGGCACAGACAGCGATGGGCCGTTTGATCTTCGCCAGCGCGGCGTCTTTCCCGGCTGGAAGCGGCTGTTCCACCAGCGTCACGCCGGCGGACGCGCAAGCGTCCAGATTGCGTTCGAGGTCGGCCTCGGTCCACGCCTCGTTGGCATCGACGATCAAAGTAGCGTGAGGTACCGCTCGCCGGATGGCGGTAATCCGTGCCGGATCGCCGTCACCGCCGAGCTTGATCTTGAGCAGGGAACGCGTGCTGGCTTTGCCCGCCGCCGTGGCCATGGCCTCCGGCGTGCCGAGGGAGATCGTATAGGCCGTGGTGAGAGGTTGAGGGGGCCTCTGGCCGACTAGGCGCCATACTGGCTGGCCGGTTCGCTTGGCCTCAAGGTCCCACAGGGCGCAATCGATGGCGTTGCGCGCCGCGCCGGGCGGCATGGCGGCCTGAAGTTCCTGTCGTGTCAGGCCGGCTGCAAGCCGACCGCCCATGGCACGGATTGCGGAGAAGGTCGCCTCCGGTGTCTCACCGTAACGCGGATAGGGCACGCACTCACCGCGGCCGATGATGTCGCCGCTGCACAGTTCGGCCACAATGACGACGGCTTCCGTCTTGCTGCCACGGCTGATCGTAAATTCGCCCGCAATCGGCCATCGTTCAGTGGCCGACCTGAGCGTAAGGGGGCTGGAAGTCATTCGCAGATCGATGATTTTTCGTGTGCGGGCTTGCTCATTCACGCCAATTATGGCTCTTAGTTATCTCTCCGTACAGCTTCTAGAACTTCAGGCCGGATTGCGTGCGATCTGGGACGACGGTGATGCGAGAGCACCTTGTGAACGGCAATCCGACATTGGAGCAGATGCCGCTTGGCACCGGCGTGTCGCTGCGCGCTGCCGGTGAATGGACCGTGCATCACGCGCCCGATCTGGAGAAGATCGTGATGCGCGCGGAACGGCAGGGTGCCGAAGGCGGCATCATCATCGATGTCTCGCAGGTGGCGCGGCTGGATACGTTTGGCGCGTGGCTGATCGAGCGGATGCGCCGCAATCTGACGCGCGGCGATGTCTCGCCGCGGATCGCGGGCCTGTCGGCGGACTACGCCAGTCTCGTCGAGGAGGTTCAGCGGGTCAAGGAAGGCGACTTCCGCAGGAAAGAGCCGCTCAGCATCGTGCGGGCGGTGGAAGCCGTCGGCCGCAGCGTGGTGGAGATCGCCGGCACACTGGTCGGTCTGCTCAATATGGCGGGCTCCATCCTCTATGCGATGGGGCATGTCCTGATCCATCCGCGCTCCTTCCGCCTCACATCGACCGTCAACCATCTCGAACAGGTGTGCTGGCGGGCGGTGCCGATCGTGTTGCTGATCACCTTCCTGATCGGCTGCATCATCGCCCAGCAGGGCATTTTCCATTTCCGCAAGTTCGGCGCCGACGTGTTCGTGGTCGATATGCTCGGCGTTCTGGTGCTGCGCGAACTCGGCGTGCTGCTGGTCGCGATCATGGTCGCGGGCCGTTCCGGCAGCGCCTACACCGCCGAACTCGGCTCGATGCGGATGCGCGAGGAAGTCGACGCGCTGCGCACCATGGGGTTCGATCCGACCGAAGTGCTGATTCTGCCGCGCATCGTCGCGCTGATCATCGCGATGCCGGTGCTGGCGTTTCTCGGCGCGATGGCCGCGCTCTATGGCGGCTGCCTTGTCGCCTGGGGCTATGGCGGCGTGCAGCCGGATGCTTTCCTTGCACGCCTCAAGGAGGCGATCTCGCTCAGCCACTTCGCCGTTGGCCTCATCAAGGCGCCTTTCATGGCGATGGTGATCGGCGTCGTCGCCTGCGTCGAGGGCGCGGCGGTGAAAGGCAGCGCTGAATCCCTTGGCCGTCACACCACCGCGTCGGTGGTGAAGTCGATCTTCTTCGTGATCGTGATGGACGGCCTGTTCGCGATCTTCTTCGCAACCATCGATATGTAGGCGCGGCGATGACGGAAACCATCAACGATCCGATCATCCGCGTGCGCGATCTCACGGTCGGCTTCGAGGATCGCCTGATCCTCGAGAATCTCAATCTCGACGTGAAGCGCGGCGAGATCCTCGGCTTTGTCGGCGCTTCGGGCGCAGGCAAGTCGGTGCTGACCCGCACCATCATCGGGCTGATGCCCAAGCGCAGCGGCGCCATCGAGGTGTTCGGCGTCAACATGAACGAGGCGAACGAGGAACAGCGCCGGGCGGTGGAACGGCGCTGGGGCGTGCTGTTCCAGCACGGCGCGCTGTTCTCCTCGCTCACGGTGCGCCAGAACATCCAGTTTCCGGTCCGCGAGTTCATGAAGGTGTCGGAGCGGCTGCTCGACGAGATCGCTATCGCAAAACTGGCGATGGTCGGCCTCAAGCCGGAGGTTGCGGACCGTTTCCCGTCGGAACTGTCGGGCGGCATGATCAAGCGCGTGGCGCTGGCGCGGGCGCTCGCGCTCGATCCCGAGATCGTGTTCCTCGACGAGCCGACATCCGGCCTCGATCCGATCAGTGCCGGCGATTTCGACGAACTGGTCATGACCCTGCAGCGTACTTTGGGCCTGACCGTTTTTATGGTAACTCATGATCTCGACAGCCTTAAAACCGCCTGTAATCGCATCGCAGTTCTGGGCGAGCGCAAGGTTCTGCTGGTCGGGACCATGAACGATATGCTGGCCTCGCAGCACCCATGGCTGCAGGCCTATTTTCATGGCAAGCGTGCACGCGCCGTCGTAGCGTAGTTTCGGAGTATTTGAGTATGGAAACGCGGGCGAATTACCTGCTGATCGGCTCGTTCACCCTGGCGGTGATTGCCGCCGCATTCGGCTTTGTGTTCTGGTTCCAGAACCTCGGCGCGGTCGCACAGCGCACTCCGATCCGGATCATCTTCGAGGGCGCGGCGTCCGGCCTGCGCACCGGTGGCAACGTCAACTTCAACGGCATCAAGATCGGCGAGGTGACGTCGGTGAAGCTCGACGATCCCAAGCGCGTCGTGGTGCTGGCCGCCGTCGACAAGAGCGCGCCGATCCGTAAGGACACAATGGTAGGTCTGGAATTCGCCGGCCTCACCGGCGTCTCGTCGGTGTCGCTGAAAGGCGGCTCGCTGGAAGCGCCCGGTGTGCCGCCCGCCGAGGACGGCGTGCCGACGCTGACTGCGGATCCCAACGCCATTCAGGACATCGGCGAGGCCGTTCGCGCCACCTTGCAGAACGTCAACCGCCTGGTGAACGACAACCAGGAAGCCCTGCACGCCAGCATCACCAACCTCGAGGCGTTCTCCAAGAGTCTGGCCAACAACTCCAGCCGCATCGACAACATCATGACCGGGGTGGAGTCGCTGATGGGCGCCAAGGACGGCACCGAGGGCGAACTGCAGAAGGCCGCGAAGTCGTTCCGTGAACTGGCCGAAAATCTCGACAAGCGCACGGCGGTGCTGCTCTCCGATGGACGGACGCTGATCTCCGACAGCCGCCGTACGCTCGCCGACATCAGCCGCGCCGTGAACAATTTCGACCGCAACCCGACGCGGGTGCTGTTCGGCGCCAGCAACAACGATGCGCGGCCGCAGCAGGGCGCCCCGGCTGCCGGCAATCCGGCCGATGCGCGGGCGCGGGCCCGTCGCTGAGTCCGAACACGTTGCGACTGATCGCGGACATCGGCGGCACCAATGCGCGGTTCGCCATCGCGCAGAACGGCGGATACAGCGCGCTGGAGCATGTCGAGGTCCGCAAATTCGCCTCGCTGCATGAGGCCGTCACGGCCTACCTCGGAAAGCTGCCTAACCATCTGCGGCCTTCGGAGGCGGTGATCGACGTCGCAGGACCTGTGCTGGGCGATCGGGTCACGCTGACCAATCTCGGCTGGTCGTTCTCGATCGCAGAGTTGAAACAGGCGCTGGGGCTGAAGGCGCTGCGGGTTCTCAACGATTTCGCGGCGGCGGCAATGGCGGTGCCTTATCTGCCGGCGAACGGCCGCTGTCTGATCGGGCCGGCATGTCCGGAGGTCCCTGGGCCGATCGGTGTTGTCGGTCCGGGCACCGGCCTTGGTGTCGGCTCGCTGGTGCCGGCCTCAGGCGAGTGGGTATTGGTGCCGGGGGAAGGCGGCCATGTCACGCTGCCGACCTCGACACCGGAAGAAGATGAGATCGCCGCAATCCTGCGCACGCGCTGGGACCATGTCTCGGCCGAGCGGGTGCTGTCGGGTGCGGGGCTGGTCAATCTCTATCAAGCGGTCTGCACCATCGAGCGCATTGCGCCGCAGCCGCTGTCGCCGGCGGACGTCACCGACCGCGCCGTCCAGGGCACGGATCCGGCCTGCGTGCGCGCGTTCGGGCATTTCTGCGAGATGCTGGGCACAGTCGCCAGCGATCTTGCGCTGACCATCGGCGCGACCGGCGGCATCTATATTGCCGGCGGCATCCTGCTGCGTTTCAAGGGAGCGTTCGCCGCATCCGGCTTCCGTGAGCGCTTCGAGAACAAAGGTCGCTTCCGGGAACTCCTGCGGGGCATCCCGACCTATCTGATCCTTGAGGAATCGCCGGCACTGATCGGGCTCGCGAACATGCCAGCCGAGACGGCCTGAACTTACAGTTCGATCCCTAAGCGTTGCCCAAACAAAAGCGGGGGCGTTGCCGCCCCCGCTTTATGATTAGTCTTGTCCTCAATCTTAGCCGAGCCGTCCTGCCGCATGAGCGAGCAGGGTATAGACCAGCCCGGTCTCCGAGATCAGGTGGTTGCGCAGCAGAGCGGGGCCGCGCTCGTCGCGCGAGACCTCATCCAGCAGCCGCTCGAACTCGTTGATATAGCGATCGACGGTCTGCTTGAAGCTCCGGTCGGAGCGATACTTGCGCGTCACCTCGTCGAACGCCTTCTGGCCGGCAGGCGTGTAGAGACGCTTGCTGAACGCCTTGCGCTCGCCGCGCTGATAGCGGTCCCACATCTCCGCCGCGAGTTCGCGATCCAGCAGACGGTTGATGTCGAGCGACAGCGCCTCCAGCGGATTGCCGTTCGCACGCTGCTGCGGCTGGCGCAGGCGCGGATCGGTGTCGGTATCCGCACGGTTCAGCAGGTCGGACAGCCAGCCGTCGCGGCTCTGGTCGGAGCCCGCCAGGCTGACCGACGGAGCCTCGGCGCGGCGCGAACCCGTCATGCCCAGATCCGGCGGCGGCAGGTTCGACGCGCTGGTATCGCGCGGGCGCGGAGCAGGGCGCGCCGTCTCGGCGCGTGTGCCGGCCACCGCCATCGCCACTTCCTCATCGCGCTGCGTGGTGCGGGTGTTGGAGGCGACGTCAAGGCCGCGGCCATGACGGGCCACGATGCGGTTGAGCTCGGCCAGCGCCTCGATCTGATCAACGATGACCTTGCGCATCTGCGCGGTGCTCTCGGCCGCTTCCTGCGGCATTTCGAGCACACCGCGGCGTAGCTCGGCGCGGGTGGAGTCGAGCTCGTGATGCAGCTCGCTCGCCATCTGCTTCATGTTCTGCACGATGCTGGCGAACTTCTCGGCAGCCTGCTGGAACATCGAACCGGCTTCCTGGGTGCCCTGGTCGTAGATCTCGGCCATGGCCTCCATGGTCTGACGGCGCTCGTCCTCGACCGCGATACGCACCGCCTCGAACTGGCGGCCGACCGCCGACGAGGAGGCGCTGGCGCTTTCGGCGACCACGCGAGCGATGTCGCGGGCCCGGGCCTCGGCGGCGTCGAGCGATTCATCCAGCAGGCTGGTGAAGCGGCGCAGACGGTCGTCGAGATCGACGGTGCGGGTGTCGAGAGTGGTGACCAGCGATTCCAGCATGGCGTTGCGCTGGGCCACCGTCTGGTCGGCGCGCTCGTTGCTCTCGTCCACCAGCTTGACGGCGTCGGACAGCACACGGCCGTGAGTTTCGAACTGGCCGGACAGCGTGGTGAGGCCGTCCAGCGCGCCCTTGGTGGTCTCGGTGAACAGCTTGAGCTGTTCCTCAAGCGCGGTCGTCGATGCACCGTTGCGGGACGTGACGTCGTTCAGGGTCGAGACGAAGTCGGCGACGCGCGTCACCAGAGCCCGCTCGAGCGAGTTCAGGTTGTCGTGGGCGCCGGTCAGAACCTCCTGCAGCAGGATGTTGCCTTCGCGCAGGCGCTCGAACAGCGCCACGGTGTCGGTGCGCAGGATCTTGCTGGTCTCCTGCATTTCCGTGACCGCCGCGCTGGCGACCTGACGCGACTGCTCGATCGCCGCATGCGTCGTCTGCTCGACATCCTTCAGCGACTTATTCAGGGCGCTGGTGGCGGTCTCGCTGGCGGCGGTGATCTGATGCGCGATGTGCGAGGAGTTGTTCATCATCGCGATGGTGAAGTCGCCGCTCTGGGTTTCGATCGCCTTGAGCGCGTTCTGAGTGGCGCCGTTGATGACTGATACCAGCTCGTTGCCCTTGTCGCCGAGCGCCGCGACCACCTGCGTGCTCTTGTCGTTGAGGGCGATGATGAACTGGTTGCTGCGGCCGTCCAGCGCGCTGATAAACGCATCGCTTTGCGCGCCGAGGGTGCCGACCAATTCCACGCTCTTGTCGCTGAGCGCGGAGACGGCATAAGTGCTCTTGTCGTTGAGGGCAGCCACCATCTCGGCACTCTTGTTGCTGAGTGTGGAGACAGTCTGGATGCTCGTGTCGTTGAGTGCAGTGACCATCTCGGCGCTCTTGTCGGCGAGGATGGAGACGGCCTGCGCGCTCTGTGCATTGAGTGCAGCGACCATTTCGGCACTCTTGTCGCTGAGCGCGGAAACCGCCTGGGTGCTCTTGTCGTTGAGCGCAGACACCATCTGGGCGCTCTTGTCGCTGAGGGTCACCACCAGCTGGCTGCCGCGGCCGTCCAGCGCGTTGATAAGGTAATCGCTCTGCGCGCTGAGCGTGTTGGCAAGCTCGGTGCTCTTCTCGCTGAGCGCGGAGGAGAGCAGTTCGCTCTTTTCGGCAAACACGGTGACGAGATAGCTGCTCTTGTCGCCGAGAGCGGCGACCAGCCGTTCGCCGCTGCCGGAGATGGCATCGACTAGCGGCGAGCGCTTTTCGTCGATGATCTGCACGAGCCGGTCGGTCTGCTGCTGCACGCCGCCGGTGATCTCGTCTACCTTGCCGGTCAAGGCGTTGCCGAAGCTCTCCGTCGATGCGGCGATGGTGCGCTCGATTTCGGCCGCGTTCGACTTGATCTGCGCAGCGGCATTGTTCGAAGCGAGGATGAGGGCAGTTTCGGTCTCCCGTGCGCTGCTCTGCAGGCCGCGTTCGACTTCGGTCGCGACGGAGCGAAGGTGTGCGCCGACTTCGCCGGACAGCGACAGCAGCGACTGCTGCGCGGTGCGTGCGCCGCTCTGGATCACGTCGGTGGTCTCGGAGACGAGGGTGGTCAGCAGCCGCTCCGAATCCTCGACACGGGTCTTGATGCCCTGAGTCAGTTCATCGGTGCGCGCCAGCAAGGTCTCGCTGGCCCGCTGGCTGCTCGCCTCGAGGCGGCTTGCGGCGGCATCGACGCGGATGTCGAGCAGGTTCTCGAAGCGGCTGACGCGCGCCTCGATATCGGTCGCCACGGAGCCCGCATGGGTCTCGATGCCCTTCTGCATCTCCATGAAGCGGGTCTCGATGGTGTTGTTCAGCGCCGTGCTGCGGCTGTCGATCAGATCGGTTACCGCGGCCGCGCGGCCGTCGAATGACTGGCCCAGCGACGTGAGGTGACCCTCGATGGTCTCGTCGAACGTCTTGATCTTGGTGTCGAGCGTGACGTCGAGCGAGGTGACGCGCGAGTCGATGGCCGACTGGAACGCGGCGAGGCGCTGGTCGACGCCGCTCTGAATCTGCTCGCCATAGGCGCTGACGCGGCCGTCGAAGGTGTCGACATAGGTCTTCAGATTGTCGGCGATATTCTGGGTGTGCTGGCCCATGCGCTCGACGATTTCACCGCCGAACGTTTTTACGGTGCGGTCGAATTCGGCGACATGACGCGTGATCAGCGCGCCGAGCGTGCCGCTGTCGCGGGCGAACTTCTCCGCGAGTTCGGTGCCTTGCTCGCGGATCAGTCCTTCAAAGGCGCCGATCTGCGCGGTGAGAGTTTCATGCGACGTCTCGGTCTGGCTGACGACCTTCTCCACCAGCGAATTGACGGTGACGTCCAGCGCTTCGCTGGCTTTTTCGCCGCTCGTCAGCATGCGGTCGGCGAGGCGGTTGCCGACTTCGTCGATCCGGGTGACGAGGTCCGCCGCGCGCAGATCCATCTCGTTGAGCAGCGAGTCGCCCGAGTTCTTGAGCGAGTCGTGGACCGTCTCGGTACGATCGACGATGCCGTCGATGATTTCGGTCGATTTCTGAGCGAAGGCGGCGGTGATGCGCTCGATCCGCTCGTTCAGCATCTCGTGGACGCGCTCGGCGAGATCGGCGAATTCCTCATGAACGTGGCCGGTCTTGAAGTCGAGGCTGGCGGACAGGCGCTCGCTGGCTTCCTGAATGGCCTGCGAGGTCTGGCTCGATGCCTCCTCGAGGCGGTCGAGCAGGTCGCCGCCGCGCTCGCCGAGGGCGACGATCATGCTGTCGCCGGATGCGTTGAGCGCGCTGGTGATATGTTCGCTGCGCTCTTCGAGAGTCTGGGTGATGTTGAGAGCGACTTCGTCAACGCGCGCCGCGATGGCGTCGCTGATCAGGGCGATGTCCTGACGCAGGTCGATCTGCACGCCGGAGATCGCGTTGCGGACCTGCTCGGCTTGGCCGACGAGGTTGTCACGCTGCACCGAGATGTCCTGCAGCAGCGCGCGGATGCGCACCTCGTTGTCGCTGTAGGCGCGCTCCAGCGCGGCGACTTCGTTGGTGACGAGGATTTCGAGTTCACCGGCACGGGCAATCGCGCGCTCCACGCCGTCGCCCATGGCGGCGACTTCGCGGCGGATCGCCTGACCGACGGTGACGATCGCGTCGTTGGCGACATGCTCGGGCTCGGAGAACCGTACCGCCATCTGCGCCATCGACTGCGCGATCAAGCTGAGATCCTGGCCGCGCCAGGCGATGCTGGCCATGAAGTAGAACAGCACGAGGGGTGCGATGAAGGCGCAGGCGAGGCCGATCAGCGCCAGCACGCCGCCATTCGAGCCGATCATTGCTTCGAGCGTCGGCAGGAATGTGAAACCGAGCAGGGCGGCTGCACCGATCCACAGCAGCGAGAAAATCGCCGCGACCAGATAGGTGCTGCGACGGGGGCGGCCGTTCTGGATGGCCTGCAGGATTGCGCCGATCGCCTCGCGATCGTCGTTGGCTGCGCCGCGCGGAGCGCGAATCTCGCCGAAATCCTCGGCAGGGACGCGCAGAGACTCACGGTGCCCGGGGTCGGCAGCCTGACTTTCGCTTCCGGACGTATCGGAGATATTGAGCGCTTCCTGGATCGCCGAGAGGGCAACTTCGGTGGGGTCTTTGACCTTCGGATTCTTCGCCATGTAACGCTACGCCCTTGTTTACGCATTCGGGAGGGGCGGCATGGCGTCGTGAGCCCACGCCTCAGCACCCCTGTCCGTGACTTTACGGCTCATGATGGCCGTGATGCCGGCTTGTCCCCTATTTCCGCGAACATCCTATTGGCTCAATCGGTCGAATGAAATGGTCGGCGTTAAGAACATTTTAATCATCGTTAACGGCCGCCGGCTGTCTGCTTGCGACCATCAGCAGATACCGGGCCGAAGCCGGGGCATCATGTTTGCGAAGTGGCCAAATCATGGCAAAATAGCGGCAAACACCCGAAAGGTTTCATTAACGATCATTGTGCTTGGCTTCGACGAACACGCTCTCATCAAGCGGGGAAGTCGATGCTGCCATACCTCACACAGGTTCCCTGGATGTCGTCCCCGCCCTTGGCCCCGGACCAGTTCGCCATTGATGTCGCGCATCTGCGCCGCATGACGCTGGGGGAGCCGGATTTGGAGCGCGAGGTCCTGACAATGTTCAAGGCGCAGTCGGGAGAGATGCTGGCCCGGCTCATCGCGTTGCCACCCGATGCCGCGGAATTGGCGCATACATTGAAAGGCTCGGCGCGTGCCATCGGTGCCTTTGCAGTTGGCGATGCCGCCCATGCGCTTGAAGGAGCGTTGCGCCGGCAGTCCGGCATTACCGATGCGGTACGCGTGCTGACCTCTGCGATCGCGGATGCGCGCAGCGCCGTGGATACCCTTCTTGGCGAGATTCACCGCTGATTTCAGGCCGTTTTTGCTGCCTTTAATGCTGGCGCGGGGCTAACCAAGCCGGTATACGACTGCCAACATTCACTGTCCGGCAGTACGAGCTATCATGGTCAAGATCAATTTCATCGATCACGCAGGTACCACGCGCACCGTCGACGTCGACGCCGGTGCGACTGTGATGGAAGCGGCCATTCGTAATGCGGTGCCGGGCATCGAGGCCGAATGCGGCGGCGCTTGCGCCTGCGCGACCTGCCACGTCTATGTCGATGAGGCGTGGCGGGAAAAGGTCGGCGATCCGACCCCGATGGAAGAGGACATGCTGGATTTCGGCTATGATGTGCGGCCGAATTCGCGCCTGTCATGCCAGATCAAGGTCACCGACGACCTGGATGGTCTGGTCGTGACCACGCCGGAGCGCCAGGCCTGAGTCACGCGCCTTTGCCGTTTTTACCCGAAAGACCGTGTTTTGGGGCTGTGGAAACCGGGCCGGGCCTCTGCCGAGCCGCGGACTTTTAAAAAAGCTCTAGATAAACAATAACTTGTTGCTCTGTTGCGGGGCGGAATTTATCACTTTCCCCCGTCACCGTCCTTGGCTAGACAAACCGCCGAAAGACAGCGTTTTTGCTGTTTCCCCCTCCTAGCGACGAAGAATATTCCATGAGCGAAGCGATCAAGACCGATGTGCTGATCATTGGCGCGGGCCCATGCGGCCTGTTTGCGGTTTTTGAACTGGGCCTGCTCGATATGAAGGTGCACCTTGTCGATATCCTCGACAAGCTGGGCGGCCAGTGCGCGGAGCTCTATCCGGAAAAGCCGATCTACGACATTCCGGGCATTCCGATGGTGACGGGGCAGGGCCTCACCGATGCGCTGATGGAGCAGATTCGTCCGTTCAACCCGACCTTCCATCTCAACGAGATGGTGCAGACCATCGAGAAGATCGGCGATCCGCTGTTTCGCGTCACCACCGATGCCGGCCAGGTGTTCGAGACCAAGGTGGTCGTCATTTCGGCGGGTGGCGGATCGTTCCAGCCGAAGCGGCCGCCGGTGCCGGGCATCGAAGCCTATGAAGGCACCTCGGTGTTCTATGCCGTGCGCAAGATGGAGCAATTCCGCGACAAGGATATTTTGATCGTCGGCGGCGGCGATTCCGCGCTGGACTGGACGCTCAACCTGCAGCCGCTGGCGCGCCGTGTCACGCTGCTGCATCGTCGCGACGATTTCCGCGCCGCGCCGCACAGCGTCGAGCAGATGCGCGAGCTCGTCGCCTCCGGCAAGATGGATTTGAAGATCGGTCAGGTCACCGGCCTCGAGGGAAGCAACGGCGTGCTGTCCGGCGCTCTGGTCAAGGGCAATGACGGCACGACCTTCAAGGTCGATTGCAACACCATGCTGCCGTTCTTCGGCCTGACGATGAAGATCGGCCCGATCGCCGATTGGGGCGTGAAGCTTGAGAACAATCTCATTCCGGTCGAGACGTCGGCGTTCGAGACCGACGTGCCCGGCATCTTCGCCATCGGCGACATCAACACCTATCCCGGCAAGCTCAAGCTGATCCTGTCGGGCTTCCACGAAGGCGCGCTGATGGCCCAGAAGGCGCATCGCTACGTCTATCCGGAGAAGCGTCTGGTGTTCCAGTACACTACCTCGTCGTCGAGCCTGCAGAAGAAGCTCGGCGTCGGCTGATCCGGCAATCGCGAATTTTGAAACCGGCGCCCGACAAGTTCGGGCGCCGGTTTTTTATCGCCGGATCGGAGCGATCGGTTCGCTGACGATTTCGGATTCCGGCGCGCCAAGTCCGAGGACGGCGGCCATCGCCGGCAGTGCGGCGTCAGCCATCACGGCATGACCTTCAGCAGTGGGATGGATGGCGCCGCCATAGACCGCCGACAGCACGCCCCATGTGGCGTCATGGATGTCGGATGGCTGCGTCGATGATTTCGCCGCCAGCGGATAGGTCATCGCGGTGAAGTAGCTGTCATTGGCGTCGCGGATCCAGCGTGCACGCGGCAGGTAAGCGCGGAAATCGCTGGCTGCCCGTCCGCAGGTCAGCGGATTGTTGGCGGCCTCCACGATGTTGTCCTTGAAGCTGTTGCCATTCGCCAGGAAGCATTGCTGGTCGAACCGCGGATCGCTGCTCGCGCGCGCGCAGAAACCGTGATTCTGGAAGGCTTCCTGATGGCGGTCGACGAACGTCATGATGTCGCTGCCGCCAGTGCACAGCACGCCGCCGGTGCATTGCGCGAGATTCTTGATCATCGGCAGGAATTCGTTTTGCACGAAGCTGGTGGTGGCGCCGAGGCGTTCCGGATCGGCATTGAACGAGGGATGGATGTCGAACCCGGCCTGTCCGCCGGGGCAGACCCCGCCATTCACCAGCGCCGGATTGCCGTACGATACGAACACGACATGGGAGAGGTCGCCACCCACCAGCGGTTTCAATGCCTCGCGCAGGCGACGGAAGCGTTGCGGCAGGTCGCGCGTCAGGGATGCGCGTGAATCGTCGACCGAGCCGAGCACGCCGGTGCGCCGGAACAGCGCGCGCTCGGTGCCGTTCTCGACGATGACATCGGCGACAAGGCCGGAGAAATTGATGTCGTTGGCGCCGATCGACAGCAGGATGAGATCGAGCTGGCGGCCCGGCTGGCGGCGTTTTGCGGCGGAGACCGCTTCGCGCAGTTCCGCAACCTGTGCACCGACGGTGCCCTCGCAATTCATTCCGTTCTTGGTCACGAGGCATTCGCGCGCGCGGAGCGAGCCGAGCAGCCCTTCGTTGATCGTCGCGCCCGAGCAGGCGAGTGGCAGATAGGTCACCGCGATGTGGGTGTACTGGATGGCGAGCGCGAGAGCTGCCTGGGTCTGATAGCTGTAGAGCGAACGGTGGCAGGCGGGATTGAACCATTGCGCGCCGAGACGCTGCCAGGCCAGCAGTGCATTCGGCGAGGTGTCGGGCGCTTCGCAGGCCCGCGATCCCTTGTAGTTGGCGCGGCTCGGCCGGAAATACTGGCCCGTCGAGCCACCGAGATAGGAGCGGAAGCAGAACCCGACATCGGCCAGCGCGACCGGCCGGTCGGGATTGCCTTCGCCAGAGGCGATGGAGTCGCCAAGGCCGGCGATGAAGATATCGCGGACCTGAATGCTTTCGGATAGATGCTGCGGCGCTTCGCTGCCGCTTGAGACGTCGACACCGACAGCAGTGACGCGGCCATAGCGCGCGCGCAGATTGATCAGCTCGTTGCAATCGAGCGTGAGCTGGCGCGGCGGACCTTCCCCGTCGTCAATGGTCCAGGCACAAATCGCGCCGACCGGAATCGTGCCGGTGAGACGGATGGTGACCGGATGATCGGCCGGCGTCAGATAGCTTTCCTTGACGTTGTCGCGGGTGCAGGGCTCCTGCACGCGTCCGGACGGATCGATGCACAACCGGCCGACCGTATTCCTTGCCCAGCCTCGGCCGTCGCTTTGCAGTTCGAGGGCCTGTTCGGTTGCGAGGATGCTGCGCCCGGCGAGGCCTTCGGTGTGGAGCAGGAAATCACGCTCCTCGCGGAAAAGCCGAAACCGGTTGCGGACCTCCCAGGAAATCTGCATGCCGTTCGCCGTCGAGGCGTCCTGTGCGGATGCAGGGGAGAAGGCCGAAAGTGCCGCAACGGATAAAGCAAAAAAGACAAGGTGCCTGAATTTGATCATGTCCGTTTGAACCCCAAGGGTACGGCGAAAATTGGGTGCGGCGCGGTTGGGCGCAACAGGTCAGGCTGTGGGAGTGGCTGCCGGCCGGCGGGAAGTCAGCCGTGCGGCGGTTGCGGCTTGGTCGGATGCGTCACGGTGGCGCGAGCGGGACTGAGCCCGCCGGCCTTGCGCCGCTGCCAGGGCTGGATCACGCTCAGCCAGACTTCGCGCGATCCCATCACCGTGATGGCGAGTGCGAACGGGATGAGGAAATAGAGAATCCGGAACACCAGCAGCGACGCCAGCAATTCCTCGCGGCCCAGTTCCTTGAGGCCGACCAGCATCGCGGCATCAAAGACGCCGAGGCTTCCCGGCGCATGGCTGGCAAAGCCGAGCAGTGTTGCCAGAATGAAGACCACCGACATCGACACGAAGTCGATATAGGGCTGGTCCGGGATCAGGAGATACATCGCCAGCGCGCAGAAGCCGAGATCGACCACGCCAATCAGGATCTGCAACAGCGTCAGCGGCGCGGAGGGCAGCACCACTTTCCAGCCGTCCTTGCCGAGTTCGCGGCGATTTCGCCCCAGCGCGATCCATGTCAGATAGCCGGCAATGCCGGCGAGGATACCGAGACCGATCAGCTGATTGACACTTTCGGGAAGCAGATCGATGGCGCTGGCGGCGGCGGGGTGCCAGATCATGCCGATGCCGAGAACGAAGGTGTTGCCGAGCCAGAAAGTCAGCCCGGAGATGAAGCAGATTTTCGCGACGTCGATAGCCGACAGATTCCAGTCCGAATAGATGCGGAAACGGATCGCGCCGCCGGTGAAGACCGTGGCGCCGATATTGTGGCCGATCGAATAGCTGGCGAAGCTCGACAGCGCGGCGATGCGATAGGGCACGTGCATCTTGCCGATCGTGCGCAGCGCGAACAGGTCGTAGAACGTCAGGGTGCAGAACGCGCAGAACACGCATAGTGCCGCCAGCGCGATCTGGCCATGTGACTTGTTCTCAAGCGCGGTCAGGACCATGCCGGTGTCGACGCCCTTGAGGGTGTTGACGAGATGCATGATCGCGATCGTCACGATGGCAAGGCTGGCAATGATGCCGAGCCGCTTCCATCCGACCCATTCGTGAAAGGCGCGCCGTAGCGCGCTCAAACAACCTTGCATTCATCCTCCCGGCACGGCGGTCCCGACCTGAGCCGATTGGGGTGCATGAAGCGCAAGCGGCTGATCGTCCATATGGCAAATCGGATGGCGGAAAAACAGGTCATTTTTGCGTTCACATCCGGCATTCATGCATGGCTTGTGACCGCCGGATGACGTGTTCGGGACGGGGTGTTGCGGGTTTGTCATATCTGCCGATGAGACAGACCGTTCGGAATGGTTGCAGAGCGGATGCGCCAAAACCGATGGTCTTACCGTCAAAAAATTCTGCGGCGCTGTGAAACATGCGGGACGGCTTCAGGTTACCCCGGCACCACAGGAGCGGTCAGCCACTGTCCCTTGGACATGTGGTGCTGTTCCTTCAGATAAGGGAAACGGTGCGATGGGACTCTTTACAAAAGACATCAAGACACTGAACGATCTGTTCGTCCATCAACTTCAGGATATCTATTACGCCGAGAAGCAGCTTGTGAAAGCACTTCCGAAGATGGCCGACAAGGCCACCAGCAGCCAGCTCAAGCAGGGCTTTTTGACGCATCTCAAGGAGACCGAAGGCCATGTCGCGCGCCTTGAGCAGGTCTTCAAGATGCATGGCGCGGAAGTGAAGGCGGTCGACTGTCCGGCGATCGATGGCATCATCGAGGAAGCCGACGAAGTGTCCGGCGAGGTGTCGGACAAGGAGGTGCTCGACGCGGCCCTCATCAACGCGGCCCAGGCGGCCGAGCACTATGAGATGACACGCTACGGCACGCTGGTGGCATGGGCCAAGCAGCTTGGCCGTAACGACTGCGCGTCGATCCTGCAGAAGACGCTGGATGAGGAGCGTGCGACCGACCAGAAGCTGACGCAGCTTGCCGAATCGAAGATCAATCTGAAGGCTGCAAGCTGATCTGACGATCTGAAGAAAAGAAAGCCGCGCGGGTGCCCGGGCGGCTTTCTTGTTATGCGCGCTCCAACGCGAAATAGGCGCCGCAAAACGCCATCAGTGCGCCGAGCACCAGTGCCATAATGCCAGCCAGCAGGCCGGAGATCGTCGGAACGGCGCTGGGTCCCGATGCGGCCTGTCCGGCGGCGACCAGCAGCAGAAGGCCGCCGGCGATCAACGCCTGTCGCATCCGGCGCGGCAGATGTCCCGATATGGCGCTGCGCAACAGTGCCGCGGTGACATAGCCGCCGACGAGACCGACAGCTGCGATCAGCCACCAGGCGACCGCGGCTGTCGCCGGAATGAGGCGGCCGCTGTCCGAGGTCCATAGCGCTCCAAGGTCAAGATTGAAATGCTGGCCGAGAATGTGCACCCCGAGGGCCAGCAGCATGCCGAAGATGGCTGCGCCGGTCAGAATGAGATGTCGGGGGAAATAGCTCGTTCCGGCCATGAGATGTTTGTCAGCTTGAGGGGATGGGGGCGGGCTGCGCCATTCGATCCTTGTAAGACGGAGCTTGTAGGATAGCGCGATGTGCGGATGCAAGGCGAGGTTTAGCCGCGCGCATCCGACAACAGCCGCAGGCGTTTCGGGCTGGTGAAAACCTTGAGCGTTCCGCTGTGCGGACTAATTTTCCGCCAGGGACCGGAGAAATCGATGATCACCGTCCCGGCCGTTGGAAGATTGTGAGCGAGTTCGTCGCGCTCGCGCTGGTCGCCCTGGCCGATCAGCCGCCATGCCAGTTCGTGCAGGCCGGGATTGTGCGCGACCACCATCAGCACCGCCGGATCGGTCTCCAGATCGCGAATGAGATGCTGGATGTCCAGTGCATCGGCATTGTAAAGCGCATCGCAATAATCGACGCGGACATCCGGCATGTGCGGCGCGAGCAGGGCCCACGTTTGCCGCGCGCGCACGGCGGTTGAAACCAGAGCGAGGTTGGGGCGGTATCCATTGGCGGTCAGCCAGACCGCTATTTCCTTGCTGTCGGTCTCGCCCCGCTGGTCGAGGCGGCGGTCATGATCTTCTCCGGAGGGGGCGTCTCTTTCGGTCTTGGCGTGACGCAGGAGAATCAGACGTCGCATGTATCCTCGCAATGCTCGTGAACGGGGTAGGCGCTCGCGCGGGTGATCCGGAAGCTACCACAACGCAAGTGACAAGCATCATAGGGATCGTCTAAGAAAAATCCCATGATCACATCTGCGACAGATCAGGCCATGGCAGGCGCGGAACCGTCCTCCGAGGCCGGCGGTGAGTCGAAAGTCGAGCGGCCTCGCCTGGGATCCGATATCGATACCGAAGTCTGCGTGGTGGGCGCCGGGCTTGCGGGCCTCACGGTCGCGCGCGAACTGGCGCGGAATGG
The DNA here is from genome assembly GCA_964384815.1 of uncultured Afipia sp. Classification (GTDB taxonomy): domain Bacteria; phylum Pseudomonadota; class Alphaproteobacteria; order Rhizobiales; family Xanthobacteraceae; genus Afipia. The sequence goes on from CAYLLZ010000002.1 coordinate 503,535, forward strand.
CACCAGTGTTGTCGTGCTCGAGGGGCGCCGTGTCGGCTGGAATGCGTCGGGCCACAATCTCGGTGCGGTAATGCCGGGCTATGCCGTTGCCGTCGAGGAATTGATCGCGCGGGTTGGCTTCGAGGATACCCGCGAGCTATGGGCGCTGTCGCAACAAGGCGCCGATTATGTTCGCGCCACGGCCGCCGCGGCCTGTCCGGAAACGGTAGTGGCGGGTGGGGCGCTCAACGTTTCGACGGTGGATGCCGGGGATCGATTGATCGGCCGGTTGCAGACGCTGAGCGAGGATTTCGGCGCGGATATCGAGGGCTGGCAGGTCGAGCGCGTTCGCGACACGCTCAAGACCAGCCGCTATTTCCACGCGCTTCATTTCCCGGGCGCGTTTCAGCTCGATGCCGGGCGCTACCTTGATGGCCTCGCCCGATTGGCCGAGCAGGCCGGTGTCCGCATCTTTGAAGACACGCCCGTCATTAGCATCGATCACGGCGGAATCCGCAAACGGATCGTGACGCCGTCGGCGCGGTTGCGTGCCTCGCATGTCGTGCTCGCCGGCAATCTTCACATCGGCGCGCCGGCGCTGCGTCTTGCCGGCACGCTTTTGCCGGTCTGGCGTTATGCGGCGGTCACGGCGCCGCTTGGTGACAAGCTGGCCGAGACAATCGGTTTTCCTGGCGCGGTGTCCGACGATAATGGCGTCGATCATTTCCGGATCGTTGGCGGCAACCGTCTGATGTGGTCGAGCCCGGAGACGACATGGCAGGCCAATCCGGAGAAATTCGGCAAGGCAATCCGGCATCGGATCCGGACCGTTTTTCCGCAGCTTGCGGATGTCGGAATCGAAAAGGTGTGGAGCGCCGCGTTCGGCCAGACAGTTCACGGCATGCCGCAGATCGGCCAGTTGCGGCCGGGATTGTGGGTCGCCAGCGGGTTCGGGCGGCAGGGCCTCAACACCACGGCGGCGGCCGGCGAACTGATCGCAAAGGCCATTCTGGAAAAGGACGACCGCTGGAAGCTGTTTTCACCGTTTGAACTGGTCTGGACCGGCGGGGCCGCCGGCCGGGTGGTCGGCCATGCCGCCAACATCCTGTCACGCCGGACGGCTGCGCTGGCGGGAGCTTTCGCGCGATTGCGGGAACGCACCGCAGCGCGGGAACAGGAACGCGAGATGGCCCGTGCCCGGCGTCTTGCCGCGATCAAGGCCCGCTCGGTGGAAGTGGTGCGACGAAGCTCCGCAGCGCAGCGCCCCTCGCAGCAGGATTCATTCTGACAGCAGTCGCGAGATTGTGAGCGGCGCGGGACGGAGCCGCGTAACAGCGGGCAGGGGTGGAGCGTACATTGTTGCGACCCTCAAGTTCTGATCGCACGGAGCCTGTCATGCTGGATCGCCGAATACTTCTCTCTTCTGTTGCGGGACTGGGCATGATCGCCGCCTGGAAATGGCTCGGCTCCTCCGGTGCCGCGCAGGCCGCCGGCAAGTTCGAGATCGAGAAGACGCCGGAAGAGTGGAAGCGCATCCTCACGCCCGAACAATATTACATCCTGCGCGAGCACGGCACCGAGCGGCCGTATTCGAGCCCGCTCAACAACGAGCACCGCAAGGGGATCTTCGCGTGCGCCGGATGCGATCTGCCGCTGTATTCGTCCGACACCAAGTTCGAGAGCGGCACCGGCTGGCCGAGCTTCTATGACCATTTGCCGGACGCCATCGGAACCAGGGTCGATCGCACCCTTGGATTTGCCCGCACCGAAGTGCATTGCCGCCGCTGCGGCGGCCACCTCGGCCACGTTTTCGAGGATGGCCCGAAGCCGACCGGACTGCGCTACTGCATGGACGGCCTTGCCCTCACGTTCAAACCGGCCGCCGCCACGCCGTCCTGATCCGTTGCGGCAATTCTTGCCGCGCTAGGCAATTGCGCCCCGGTCCCCGCACCGGGGCGTTTTATTTAGCACGTTGTATTTCCAGCGTTTTCGACTTTGGCACGAGGCTTGCGTCTCCACCTTCGACATGCGGCCGCTGGGGTGCCGCCCGATTTGAAGCTGGAGATCATGTAATGGGTATCTTTGGGGCTCTCACAACGTCCGTCGCAGGCTTGCGCGCGCAGTCCTATGCGCTGGAAAACATCTCCGGCAACATCGCCAACTCGCAGACCACGGCGTTCAAGCGCATCGACACCAGCTTCCTCGATCTCATTCCCGACACCGGTGTCACCAAGCAGCTCGCCGGCAGCGTCACCAGCGCATCGCGCGAGACCAACACGGTGCAGGGCGACGTGCAGAGCGCCGCGGTTGCCACTTATATGGCCATCAATGGCGACGGCTTCTTTGCCGTGCAGAAGCCGGGCAGCTTCACCGACAACCAGCCGGTGTTCGACGGCGTCGATCGCTACACTCGCCGCGGCGACTTCACGCTCGACAAGAATGGCTATCTCGTCAACGGCGCCGGCTACTATCTCGAAGGCATCCCGATCGACCCGACCACGGGCAACGTCACCGGCAGCGTGCCGCAGGTGCTGCGCTTCGGCAGCGACTTCCTGCCGGCGCAGCCGACAACGTCGGTGACCTACCGCGCCAACCTCGCAAGCTATCCGCTCACCACCAAGCACGATACCTCGGTGCCGGGTTCGGAACTGATCAATCCGGCGGACTTCACCGCGAACCCGCGCACGGTCGGCACCCCGCCGGCACCGTACTTCAACAACTCGATCTCGGGCACCGCGGTCAGCAGCAAGCTCACGACACCGACGCCGATCAGCGGCGCAACGCTTCTGTCGGGCGGCGCCAACACCGACTCGATCGTGACCAACTTTGCGGCCGGCGACACCATCACCATTGCCGGCTCGCCTCCCACGACGATCACTTTCACGGCGTCGGGTGGTCTGGATGACGCCACGCATATTCCGGTCGACGCGACGATCCAGGATCTGCTGGACAAGATCGATGCGGCCAACGGCAATACCACGAGCCCTTCGAGCGTTTCCGCGGGCGGCGTCGTGACCCTGAACACGGGCCTTGCCAACGACCTGTTGCTGACGACCTCGAACGCCGGCGCGTTCGCCGCTCTCGGCCTGTCGACTCCCGCCACGGCCAACCGTATCGGCGGCGGCACCGCGGGCACCGGCACCGTGATCGGCTCCGACCTGCAGAACTTCATCGCTCAGTCGATCTCGGGTGGCGCGACCACCGCTTACGACGTGTCGGGCTCGCCCGTCAGTCTGCAATTCCGCTGGGCGAAGGTGGACAGCGCGACGCTCGGCGCGGGCCATGTCGACAAATGGAATCTGTTCTATCAGGTCGATCCGAACGCGACCGGCTCCGCCGTGGCGTGGCAGAACGTCGGTGTTGATTTCACCTTCAGCGCGAATGGCCAGATGAGCCCGTCCGTGCCGTCGGTGACGCTGAACAGCCCGACCATCGGCGGCGTGCCGCTCGGCAACGTGATCGTCAATTTCGGCGCCAGCGGCGTGACCCAGTTCGCCGATGCCAACGGCAACGTTCAGGTCAACGATATCCGTCAGGACGGTTTCCCCGCCGGCCAGTTGCAGACCGTGTCGATCAGCACCAACGGCCGCGTGGTCGGCAACTATTCGAACGGCCGCAACATCGATCTCGCCCAGATCGTACTGGCGACGTTCAACGGCCCGAACTTCCTCAAGCGCATCGATGGCGGCGCATTCGAGGCGACAGATGAATCCGGTGCGGCGCTGTACGGCAAGGGCGGCAAGATCGTCGGCTCGTCCCTCGAAGGTTCGAACAGCGATATCGCCGACGAATTCACCAAGCTGATCGTCACCCAGCAGGCCTATTCGGCCAATACCAAGGTCATCACCACGGCGAACCAGATGGCGCAGGATCTGCTCAACGTGCTGCGCTGATCCGTCGGCGCGCCGATGATCCGATTTGAGATGGACAGTGTGTTATGGGTCTGAGCCAAGCTCTTTCGATCGCAATGGCCGGTTTGCGGGCCAATCAGGCGGCGCTGTCCCTGGTGTCGTCGAACGTCGCCAACGCGGAAACGCCTGGCTACGTCCGCAAGTCCGTCTCGCAGGTCCAGACGACGTCGGCCGGCGCGACCAGCGTGCTGGTGACGGGCGTCAATCGCGAGCTTGACCAGTATATCCAGCGCCAGGTTCTGATGGAGACATCGGGTGCGGCTTACGCCAGTGCCCGCTCCAGCATGCTGCAGAGACTGCAGGGCGTGTATGGTGATCCGAGCTCGGGCACTACTATCGAGTCGGTTTTCAACGATCTCACCAACGCGTTGCAGGCGCTCTCCACCAGCCCCGACTCGCCGTCGGCGCGGAACGTGGTGATCAACGCCGCGCAGGCACTGACCCAGCAGCTCAACTCGACATCTCAGGGTATCCAGCGCCTGCGCAGCGATGCGGAATCTGCGCTCAACAACTCTGTGCAGGCCGCTAACAACGCGATGCAGCAGATCGCCTCGATCAACAGGCAGTTGATGGGCGTCTCCGGCAATGATGCCGCTTCCGCCTCCCTGATGGATCAGCGCGACCAGTATGTCGTCGAGCTTTCGCAGCTCATGGACATTCGTGTCGTCCAGGGCGATTCCAACCAGATCAGCATCTTCACCAATTCCGGCGTGCAGCTCGTCGGCACCGGCGAGGCCGCGTCCCTGTCGTTCAATCAGCAGGGCACCGTGACGCCGAACACGTTCTGGGATGCCGATCCGGCCAAGAGCAATCTCGGCACCATTACGCTGTCGTTCCCGCAGGGTGGTTCGATCGACATGATCGCGACCAATTCGATCCGCTCGGGTGCGATCGCGGGCTATCTCGAACTGCGCGACAAGACGCTGGTTGAGGCCCAGGCCCAGATCGACCAGTTCGCCGCTTCGCTGGCATCCTCGCTGTCCGACAAGACCACTGATGGTGCGCCGGCGAGCTCCGGCACCCAGAACGGATACAGCTTCGATTTTTCGCCGGCGCAGCCGCAGAACGGCAACGTCATCCACCTGACCTACACGGACAACCTGAGCGGTCAGACCCGCAATCTGTCGATCGTGATGGTGAACGATCCCTCGGTGTTACCGTTGAAAAACACCGATACGATCGATCCGAATGATGACGTCATCGGCGTGGATTTCTCGGGCGGCATGGCATCGGTTGCTGCCCAGTTGAATGCGGCATTGGGCGGCAGTCACCTGCATTTCTCCGGCTCCGGCTCGTCGCTGACGGTGCTCGACGATGGCGGCGGGCTTGCCGCCATCAATGCCGGTTCGATGACCACGACTGTGGATTCGCTGACCAGTGGTGGCCCGGAACTCGCCTTGTTCAAGGATGGTGGTGCGCCTTACACCGGCGCGCTGACCTCCAATGGATCGCAGCAGGTTGGTCTCGCAGGACGGATCACGGTGAACAGCGGTCTGCTGGCCGATCCATCGCGGCTGATCGTCTACAGCACGTCGCCGGCGACGCCGGCCGGCGACACCACGCGCTCGGATTACATTCTGTCGCAACTGACCAAGGGTTCTTACTACTATTCACCACAGACCGGCATCGGTTCGACGGCAACGCCTTTCAAGGGATCGCTGCTCAGCTTCATCCAGCAGTTCACCACCGCGCAGGGGCAGGCGGCGAGTGCCGCCAAGCAGCTTTCGGACGGGCAGGACGTCGTGCTGGCGACATTGCAGAACAAGATGAACGCATCATCGGGCGTGAATATCGACGAGGAGATGGCGCATCTTCTGGCGTTGCAAAACGCTTATTCGGCAAATGCGCGCGTGATGTCGACGGCCAACAGCATGTTCGCTGCGCTCCTGCAGGCAGTTTGAGGTAGGTTCTCATGACCATCGAAGGCGTCAGTGGACGGACATCCTACATCGGAACGTCGATCCTCAACCTGAGGAGCCAGCTCGACACGCTGTCGCAGCAACTGGCGAGCGGCAAGAAATCGACGTCCTACTCCGGCCTCGGCATCGACAGCAGCGTTGCCACCGGATTGCGTTCGCAGATTTCCATGCTGGCGGGCTATGCCAACACGGCGACCAATCTCAACACCCGCATCAACGTGGTCAACCTGTCCCTGCAAGGACTGGCGGATGCCGCGTCTTCGACCAAGAGCGCCGCGAGCGGATCCTCGCTGGTGCTGGACAACAACGGACAGACGCCGGGCCAGCAGATCGCCTATGCGAATTTCACGCAAGCGGTGTCGCTGCTCAATGCGCAATCGGGCGACCGCTATCTGTTTTCGGGCCGCGCCACCGACACGCCGGCGACGGCATCGGCAGACGACATTCTCAACGGCACGACGACGCTTGCCGGCCTCAAGCAGGTGATCGACGAGCGCAGGCTGGCCGATCAGGGCACCGGTTTCATGGGTCGGTTGCAGACTGCGCAGACCGGGCCGTCGGTCTCGATCAACGAGGATGCAACGGAGTCCATCTTCGGCCTCAAGCTCGCATCGATCGCGACGACGATTGCCGGCGCATCGGTGACGCAGCCGCCGAACCCGCCGCCAGTGTTGCCCGCGGCGCCGTCAGAGATGTCCGTGAATCTGACCACAAACGCCAACGTCGGCGACAAGGTGACCTTCACCTTCAATCTTCCGGATGGAACGTCGGAAGCAATTCAACTGACGGCGACAACGGAGTCTCCACCGCCCGATGGCAGTTTCACGATCGGTGCCGATCCGGATGCGACGGCCGCCGAGATCAAGACTGCGCTCGACAAGTCGATCCAGAATCTGGTGAAGGGCCCGCTCGTGGCCGCTTCGGCGATGGCCGCTTCGGACAACTTCTTTGATGATCCGCCGCAGCGCGTGTACACCGGTGCTCCGGCAACCGGCTTTGCGGATGCGACTGGCCTACGCAATGGCTCTACCGATACAGTGATCTGGTACACCGGCGAGAGCGGATCGGATTCGGCGCGCGGCACCGCGGTCGTCGGCATCGATCAGTCGATCACGGTTCAATACGGCGCACGCGCCAATGAAAATGCGCTGCGCAACGCGCTGCAGGTGATGGCGACCTATGCGGCCGTGACGACGGTCAATGACAGCTATGCCAATTCCCAGATGACGGCGCTCAACCAGCGCGTCGGCGATGCGCTGGCGGTGAAGCCGGGCGTGCAGTCAATTCAGGATATCCAGGCGGACTTTGCGGGCGCGCAGTCGGCGGTGAAAGCCGCCACCACGCGTCAGGCGCAGACCACGTCGATGGCGAAGACCATGCTGGATTCGATCGAGGGCGTTTCGGACGACGAGGTGGCGGCCAAGCTTCTTGCGCTGCAGACCAGCCTTCAGGCTGCCTATCAGACCACGTCCTCACTGTATCAGCTCAGCCTGGTGAAGTTCCTGCCGGTCTGATCATTCGGCTGATGGCACCGCGTCCGCCCGGTCGCGCTCCCAAAACAATCCCCAAAACGAAAAAGCTCCCTTCTGGGAGCTTGTTCTTCTGTCTTCGGTGTGTGCGGTGCTACGCGGCGCCTCGAAGGTTGCCGGCGGCCATGCCGTTGATCTTTTCTCTCGCGAGCGCGAGGAGCTCGCCTTCGTGAGCGATCAGCTTCTTCGATTCCTTCAGCGCTTTATAGTAGTCGCCGTTTAAAATGTGGTTATTGATCTCCTGGATCGCCGCCGCTGAGCTCGGCATCGCGATCAGAAGATCGCGCACCAGGTCGAAATAGACCGCATGATGTTCCTGCGGATCCTGAGTGACATACATCAACTGTACCGCCAGATAGAGCAGCTTCGCCGGCGTGTCGGCGGTGGCGGGCGTGAGAATGTCCTTCTCGCGCAGAATCGGGATCCGCTCGCCCTCGATCAGGATCTTGGCGCGCTGCTCGGTGTTGGTGATCACGCACGAACCGATGATGATTTTCTCGTGCGGCTTGAGCTCGACTTTCAAGGCCATGTCTGTTGTCCCCGGATTTGCTGTGGTTGTTGTTCCCGGATTTGACGACGCCTCGTCGTCCGCAGGGTGATCCTTTCCGATCATGGTTAAAGGGAAGTAAACGCGCCACGCCTTCGCCATTTCGGGGCATTTAGAAAATATCGAGTGTTTTCAACGGAATCGTCGAAGTCGCGGCATTTCGAATGCGGCGCAAAGTGTGAAAAACCGGCGCAAACCGATTCATACCTTCTTAGAGCGTTCGTCCCAATGTTCCGGCCATCGTCACCAGTGAAGGTGGCGTCACGCCCACACACGACGTGCTCTCACCAGAAAGGTAAAGCAAATGTCTGATATCGTTCTCTCCTCGTCGGTCCGCCAGAACCTGCTGTCGCTCCAGTCGACCGCCGACCTCCTGTCGACCACGCAGACCCGCCTTGCCACCGGCAAGAAGGTCAATTCGGCCCTCGACAACCCCACCAACTTCTTCACCGCCGCCGGCCTTGATGCCCGCGCCAGCGACATCAACAACCTCCTCGATGGCATCGGCAACGGCGTGCAGGTTCTGCAGGCTGCCAATACCGGCATCACCTCGCTGCAGAAGCTGGTCGACACCGCGAAGTCGATCGCCAACCAGGCGCTGCAGGCGACCTCGGGTTACTCGACCAAGTCTCAGGCGAAGACCGCCGCCGTTACCGGCGCGACGGCCGCAAACCTGCTTGGCCCGGGTGGCGCTCCGACTGACCGGACCGTGACCGGTACGGCGGTCAACAACGACAACACCGGTACCGCTGCCGCGATCACCGTCGCGACCAAGCTGGCCGGCACGGCTGGTGCGTCTTCGGACAACCTTGCGTCCAACATCAGCGCGTCCGACACCATCGTCGTGAACGGCAAGACGATCTCCTTCAACAGCGGCTCCGGCACCAGCGGTTCGGCCGCGGCGGGAACGCTGTCGATCGACGTGACCACCGGTGACGTGGGTGACGTCCTCGACGCGATCGATGCGATCACGGGCAATGCTGCGGGCACGTCCACGATCAGCGGTGGCGCGATTACGGTCCACACCGGCACCGCCGAGGATCTGGTGATCAGCGGCTCTGCTCTCACCAAGCTTGGCCTGACCGCCAATACCTATACCCGTACGGCTGGTGCTCCGGCCGCGCTGGAAGGTAAGACGCTCACGATCGGCGCGACCGATGGCGGCACCGCAACCAGCATCACCTTCGGTGCCGGCGGCGTGCAGACCCTCGATCAGCTGAACACCGCGCTTGCGGCGAACAACCTGACGGCTTCGATCGACTCGGCCGGCGCGCTGACCTTCACCACCACCAACGATCACGCTTCGGCGACGATCGGCGCGTTCGGTGGTACGGCGGTTGCCGCTGGTGCAGGCCTGTTCGGTGCGTCCGTGACGGTCAACGCTCCGGTGGAAGACGTCAACGCCCAGAACACCCGCGCGAACCTGATCAACCAGTACAACGCGGTGATCGATCAGATCCGTACCACTGCGCAGGATGCCTCCTTCAACGGCGTCAACCTGCTCAACGGCGACCAGCTCAAGCTGGTGTTCAACGAAACCGGCAAGTCCACGCTGAACATCACCGGCGTGACCTTCGATCCGGCCGGCCTCGGCCTCGGCGCGCTCACCAAGGGCACCGACTTCGTTGACAACGCCGCGACCAACAAGGTGCTCGCGTCCCTCAACGATGCTTCCAGCACGCTGCGTTCGCAGGCTTCGGCCCTCGGCTCGAACCTGTCGATCGTGCAGATCCGTCAGGACTTCTCGAAGAACCTGATCAATGTGCTGCAGACCGGCTCGTCCAACCTGACGCTGGCCGACACCAACGAGGAAGCAGCGAACAGCCAGGCGCTGGCCACCCGCCAGTCGATCGCGGTCTCCGCGCTCGCCCTCGCCAACCAGTCGCAGCAGAGCGTTCTGCAGCTCCTGCGCTGATATCGGCGGCTTCGGAAAAGACGGAAACGGCGGGGGAAACCCCGCCGTTTTTGTTTGTTTTCCGGGTGTTATCGCCTCGGAAGGGGCAGGGCAGCCCGGTATAGGCTTCCACTCTTCATGCTTTATAAAGCAACAAATTTAAGCGCTCTTTAACCATAATTTAAACCGTACCTCCTAAGAATTCTGGGAAAGACGGCCGTGTCGTCTGTCCACGGTGCCGTCCAGTAGCCGGTTTCGCATATTCGAAGGAAGGTACTCACATGTCCGATATCGTTCTTACGGCGTCAGTTCGCCAGAACCTGCTGTCGCTGCAATCGACTGCGGATTTGTTGGCCACGACCCAGAATCGCTTGGCGACCGGCAAGAAGGTCAACACCGCGCTCGACAATCCGACCAACTTCTTCACCGCCGCCTCGCTCGATGCGCGCGCCAGCGACATCAGCAACCTGCTCGACAGCATCGGCAACGGCGTGCAGGTGCTGCAGGCCGCCAACACTGGCATCACCTCGCTGCAGAAGCTGATCGACAGCGCGAAGTCGGTCGCCAATCAGGCGCTGCAGACCAACGTGGGCTATACCAAATCGCGCGCCAGCGGCGATCCGGTTCCCGGCGCGACCGGCGCCAACCTGCTCGGAACGCCCGATGTCGCCGCGACGGTGACGGGCACTGTGGTCGGCGCGGGTCTCACCTCGGCGACGACGCTTGCGACGGCCGGTTTCACCAACGGCAGCTCTTTCACGGTCAACGGGAAGAGCATTTCGTTCGTCACCGGCGTTGCGGGCGATCCGCCGTCCACGACCGACGCCTCGGGCAACGTGAGCATCAGCCTGTCGAGCTCGACGGGCGGCACGGTCGCAACGGTTCTGTCGGCAATCGACAGCATCACCGGCGGCACATCGAGCATCACCGGCAACCAGCTCACCGTCAGCAACGACGTAGCCAACGTCACCGGCAGCATCACGTTCGGCGGCACCGTCAGCGTTCTCTCCAAGCTGGGTCTGGCTGACAATACCTATGCTCCGACCTCCTCGCGGGAAGGACAGACGCTGACCGTCGGTCTGGTGGGCGGAGCCACCACCACCATCACCTTCGGCACCGGCAGCAATCAGGTGTCGAACATCAACCAGTTGAACACGGCGCTGCTTCCGAGCAACCTGCAGGCGAGCATCGACTCGACCGGCTCGATCACGCTGACCACCATCAACGACGCGGCGTCCTCGACGATCGCCGTGGCGACCGGCACGGCAACGACTGCGCCCACCGGCATATTCAAGAATGCGACGGTGCAGCCGCCGACCGAGGATTCGACGTCGCAATCGACGCGTGCGAGCCTTGTTGCCCAGTACAACAACATCATCGCCCAGATCAAAACGACCTCGCAGGATGCGTCCTTCAACGGTGTCAACCTGCTCAACGGCGACCAGCTCAAGCTGGTGTTCAACGAGACCGGCAAGTCCACGCTGAACATCACCGGCATCAACCTCGATCCGGCGGGCCTTGGTCTGGGAACGTTGACCCAAGGCATCGACTTCATCGACAACGTTGCGACCAACAAGGTGCTCGACGCGCTGAATTTCGCAGGTAGCTTCCTGCGCTCACAGGCATCGACCCTCGGCTCGAACCTGTCGATCGTGCAGATCCGTCAGGACTTCTCCAAGCAGCTCATCAACGTGCTGCAGACCGGCTCGACCAACCTGACGATCGCTGACACCAACGAGGAAGCGGCGAACAGCCAGGCGCTGGCCACCCGCCAGTCGATCGCGGTCTCCGCGCTGGCGCTCGCCAACCAGTCGCAGCAGAGCGTGCTGCAGCTCCTGCGCTGAGGTCGGCGACTTTGGACAACACGAAGACGGCGGATGAAACCGCCGTTTTCATTTGATCTGGCGGCGGGCATGTCGCCAGTAATGATATTTTAAATGGGTATCTTTAAAAATGGCGGAGAGAGTCCGCCGCAAGACCGGGGTTACACATGTCGAATGCCGCTCAGGCTTACGCTCGCACTGCCCAGACTACGTCTTCCCCCCGTGAGATTGAAGCGCAGGCTTTGTTGAAGGCGGCCAACAAGCTCCAGAATGCGATGAGCAACTGGGACAAGGGCGACACCGATGTCGGCGCGGCTCTGCTGTTCAACCGCAAGCTCTGGTCGATCCTGTTGAGCGCGGTGACCAGCGACGAAAGCCAGCAGAGCGTCGAGGTTCGTCAGAACATTGCGAATATCGGCACCTTCGTCATGGCGCAGACCATGGAAATGCAGATCAATCCGAAGCCGGAGCTGCTCAAGCCGCTCATCGAGATCAACTGCAATCTTGCGGCCGGGCTCTCCGGCCGGGCCTGATCGGCCGACAGGCGGCGACATGGGCGATATCTACAGCATTATCGCGTCGAACTATGTCACGGTTGGCGCCAACGTCAGCCGTTCGAACACGCCTTATGTCCCCGTGGATGCGCCGAGCTATGAAGGCACCTGGAAAGGCGCCTATGCCAATGGCGACAAGTTTACGATCCAGGTTTCAAACATCGTCGGCTTCCGCGCCAAGGTTCGCTACCAGAGCGGTTCGACCGTCAAGTATCAGGACGTCCTGATCAAGGACAATTCCTTCAAGTTCGGCGATTCGAAATTCACGCTGGCGCGCGCCGGCGTGGCGCAGATCAAGACCGTGATGACGAACGCGGCAACCGGCGCGCAGTCGCTCGAGACCGCTTACGCCGATCAGAACTAACTCCGGAAATCAGGCCGTGCGGTCGGTGCGTGCAGTTGCGCGCTCCTGCTTGGCCTCATCCTGCGCGCGCAGATAGGCGCGGGCGCGAAGCTTGGCTTCGTCGGGAAACTGGCGGACCACAAGGCTGGTGCGGTTATCGACCACCCGATAGACGACCTCCGCGGCGGCGCGGTCGATCATCACCTGGTGCGACAGGTCGCTATTGCCAGACGGAATCTGACTGGCCGCCCGCGGCAATGCTGCCGGAGCGTTGACGGCTTTGTCGGGCGGCAGTTCGGTCGGCACCGCGCTTTTGGTTGCGTCGGGTGCCGGTCCTGGCGCCTGTATTGCGACCGATGCCCCCACCGGCCTGATGCTGAAATCCGCACTCATGGCAGCCTCCTGGCTTGCGTTGAGTCAAATCCCAACCCTCCGAGGCGGAAGCTATTGCGCTCCTGTGAATTTCATCCTGACGGTGATGATGCAATTTGAGTCAAATCCACGCTGACTGAGCGCGGATTGAAGGACGATCGCAGGCTTGTGCGAGATCTGGCGCGGGCTTTGCTACAGCACGCGGCTGACGGAGAGCGGTGCGGCTTGGCGCGGCGTCGGCGCGGCGCGGTGTCCGCCGGCGGTGTAGCCCTGAGGCAGGTTGCGGCGCTGCACCTCATTGGAGACGCCGCGGACGATTCCCTCCGAGACGGCATGCGCCGTCGCCAGCACGGTGAGGTTGACCTGCAGCATGGCGCGGAAGGTGTCGTGATGGCGGTGCAGGGTGGTCAGCAGTTCGGGAGTAGAGCGCGTCAGATAATCCCGGCTGTTGCCGAGCTCGGTCAGCGCCTGGACGTATTGGCGCGATGCCTCGCTCTTTTGCGGCTCGAGATCCATTGCTTCGCGAATCTTGCCGGCGCGGACGAGTTCGGTTTCCTGCTCGACGATGGTGAGGAGCGCGCTCATCACCTCGATCATGCCTGCGGCGAGGCGGCGCGCATCGGCCGGCGTGGATACGGACGGAGCCGGTGCCGGAGCGGGACGGGGCGATAGTGCGGGCATGGTCTGTGCTCCGGATCGATCAGTTGCTGGCGCGGTTGGCCTGTTGCAGGATCAGGGTGCGAAACACGTCGTTGGAAATGCCGACACCGCCGGCCTTTGCGAACGACTTCGAATATTCTTCAGTCATCATCGAACGCCAGATGCCGGTGCTCGGCGTGTCGCCGAACGGGCCGTCGCCTTTCAGGCCGCTCATCATCTGCGAGAACATCGAGTTGAGGAAAACGGCCTCGAAGTCCTCGGCCTTGGCCTTGGTCTTGGCCTGAGCCTGCGGCGAGACCTTGGTCAGCGCGTTCTCGAGCTGGATGTCGCGGCGGCCGTTGATAATCGGCGCGGAGGACTTCGACAGCGCGGTGTAGGCCGAGATGCTCATCACATCACCTCGATATCGGCCTGGATCGCGCCGGAGGCCTTGATCGCCTGCAGGATGCCGATCAGATCGCGCGGACCGATGCCGAGACCGTTGAGGCCGTCGACAAGCTGCTGCAGCGAGACGCCGTCCTTGACCAGCGCGAGTTTCTTGCCGTCTTCCGTCACGCCGACACGGGTGTTCGGCGTCACCACGGTCCGCCCTTGCGAAAATGGCGCGGGCTGGCTGACCTGCGGACTTTCCGAGATCGTGACGGTGAGATTGCCTTGCGCGACCGCGACCGTGTTGACCCGTACGTCGCGTCCCATGACGATAATGCCGGAGCGCTCGTCGATGATGATCTTGGCGGCGAGATCCGGCTCGACCTGCAATTGCTCGATCTCGGTGAGCAGGGCCACCACGTTGCCCTTGAATTCGGCGGGAATGCTGAGCTGCACGGTCGAGGGATCGACCGGCTCCGCGGTCTTGGCGCCGAGGAAGTCGTTCACCGCCGCGGCGATCCGCTTGGCGGTGGTGAAGTCGCTGTTGCGCAGCGCGAGGCGGACATTCGGCAGGCGGTTCAGGGCGAACTCGATTTCGCGCTCCACCAGCGCGCCGTTGGCGATGCGGCCGTTGGTCGGCACGCCGCGGGTGACCTTGGCGGCTTCGCCCTCGGCCTGGAAACCGCCGATCGCGAGTGAGCCTTGCGCGACCGCGTAGACATTGCCGTCGGCACCGAGCAGGGGGGTGACGAGCAGGGTGCCGCCTTGCAGGCTCTTGGCGTCGCCGAGTGCGGAGACCGTGACGTCCATCCGGGTGCCCTGGGTGGCGAACGCCGGCAGGTTCCCGGTCACCATCACCGCCGCGACGTTGCCGGTGCGGATGGTGGCGCCGCGAATGTTGACGCCCATGCGTTCCAGCATCGCCTGCAGCGACTGCTTGGTGAACGGAATGTTGTTGAGCGTATCGCCGGTGCCGTTGAGGCCGACCACAAGGCCGTAGCCGATCAACTGGTTCTGGCGCACGCCCTCGATATTGGCGAGATCCTTGATCCGCGATGTCGCGTTCGCTGCCGCCGCCGACACCATCAGCGCGACCATCGCAAGCGCGATTCCCCGAATAACCCGAAACATCCTCTGCTCCCCGCCGAGGTTTGAAAGGCTGATTCCGTGCTCCCCACGGAATTTGGCCTTCCTTAACCATGCGAGGCGCGTGCCAACCGGGATGGCCATTTAGCTTATTGAATATATTGGTATTTCTTGATTGTGGTCGGGCCGCTCCAGTCGGGTGGCCATGGCGAACTTGCCGTATCCGGCAGATTTTGCCGGGCTGTTTACCGGCTGTTAACCATAAAGATCGAGGTTGTTCCGTAGGTTGCCGTCCCCGGAACCGGCCGGGTGATGGCCGACTGAATTGAACGCAGCAATCCGGATGCAGCCGCGCGAGGCCATGATGCGCATTTACGGACCCAATGGTGCCACCCTCGGATCGCCGTCCTCGGCGACCCGGCGCTCGACCTCGACCGGATTCTCGCTGGGAGAGATTGCGACCACGGTGGAGAGCCGTCCGGCTCAGGCACCGCGCGCGGCGGGGGGCATCGACGCGTTGCTGGCGATGCAGGGCGTCGAGGACAGCACGGAGCGGCGCAAGCGCTCGGTGGCGCGCGGGCGCAACGCGCTCGATCTGCTCGACGAGATGAAGCTCGGTCTGCTGTCCGGTTCGCTCGATTCGTCGACAGTGGTCCGGCTGCGGGTGGCGGCCGCCGATCTCAAATCCACCTCGGGAGATCAGGGCCTCGATCAGGTGCTTTCGGAAATCGAACTGCGCGTCGAGGTCGAACTGGCCAAGGCCGGCCAATAGCGCCGCAAGCCAAACACCTCAGAAATTAGCGTTTTTTACTGGCATCCAAGCCGCCGGGGTTCCTTGCTGAAACCCTGTGTGGAGGGCTTGATCAGACCTCTTGCCGATATTGTTTGTCATGCGCCACCGCTATATAAGCGGCGCGCGGCTGGGCCGTTTCCGCCGCCTTGCACGGACGAGAGACTGGGTTTGGAAAAGACCAAAAACTACCGGCCTTCCGAGAAAGAGCCGTTCATGAACGAGCGGCAGCGCGAATACTTTCGTGAAAAGCTGCTCGCCTGGAAAGACGAGATCCTGCGCGAGGCGAAAATGACGCTTCAGCAGCTCCAGGAGGAAAACGTCAATCATCCCGACCTGGCCGACCGCGCCTCGTCGGAAACCGATCGCGCGATCGAACTGCGCGCGCGCGATCGTCAGCGCAAGCTGATTTCCAAGATCGACGCGGCCATCCAGCGCATCGAAGACAATACCTACGGCTATTGCGAAGAGACGGGCGAGCCGATTTCGCTGAAGCGGCTCGAGGCCCGGCCGATCGCAACGCTGTCGGTCGAGGCGCAGGAGCGTCACGAGAAGCGCGAGAAGGTCTATCGCGACGAATAGCCGGACGGCCATCGTCCGGGCGCAATGATGCTGAAGCTGGGCGGCGCCTCAGCTTCAGGGAATCTCATGATTATTGATCGACGTACCTTGCTCGCCGCCGTTCCCGGTCTGGCGTTGTGGCCGGCTGCTGCCGACGAGCCGCTCTCCATTCTCAAGGCCTATGAGCGCGAAGTCCGCGGCAAGATCGGCCTCTATGCCGAGAACGTCGCTTCCGGCCAGACGCTGGCCTGGCGCGCCGATGAGCGCTTCGTGATGTGCAGCACGTTCAAGGCCTCGCTTGCGGCATGCGTGCTGGCGCGAGTGGACCGTGGCGTGGACCGCCTCGATCGGACGATCGCTTTTGGTGAGAAGGATCTTCTCGACTACGCGCCGGTCGCCAAGGAGAATCTTGCCAAGACCCGGATGTCGCTTGGCGAGATGTGTCAGGGTGCGGTGGAGCTGAGCGACAATACCTGCGCCAATCTGTTGCTGGCTCATCTTGGTGGTCCCGCGACACTGACCGATTTCTGGCGCTCCATCGGAGACGCGATCTCGCGTCTCGATCACAACGAGCCCGAACTCAACAATTCGCCGCCGGGCGATCCGCACGACACCACGACGCCCGCGGCGATGGCCGGCAATCTCAAGCGTCTCGTCCTCGGCGAGGTGTTGTCGCCGGCCTCGCGCGGGCAACTGACGGAGTGGATGGTCAACTGCAAGACCGGCGCCAAGCGTCTGCGTGGCGGCCTGCCGCAGCATTGGCGGATCGGCGACAAGACCGGCAACAACGGCAAGGACGCGGTCAGCGATATCGCGGTGATCTGGCCAAAGCCGGATACGCCCGTGGTCATCGCTGTCTATACCCAAGGCGGCAAGCCGAATGCCGCGCAGCACGAGCAGGTGTTCGTCGCGATCGGGCGGATGGTCGCCGAGCGGCTTGGCTGACGGTCTCTCTTCCTTGCCGATTCTGCCATTTGATTTCTGTCAAGGAACGTCGTCGGCCTCGTTTGTAGCATCGTCCTGCAATTGAGGAGGGCTACATGCCGACAGACGCGATAATTGTAAGTCTTGGCGTCACCGTACTGATATTGCTCTTCGCCGGGACCTTGATGTGGGCCGATCGTCAAACGACGAGCTACCTCAAATCCCGGCAGGACAATTCCCGCTGATCACAGCCCATCAAACGACTGCGGCCTCCGTCAGGGGAGCTGACGAAGGCCGCATCGTGACGCCTGGCCGCGCCTAGGTTCGCGGATCGGCGTGGGAGCCCGGAAGATGCGCGATGTGGGAGCGCCGCGCAGGGGAGTTGAGCGTTTTCAAGCGAGGCAAATGCTGGTCGCGTGAAGAAGACGGATTGAAGCAAGGTCCTTAGAAGGGCAGCAGCACATCCATCACCTGCTGGCCGTAGCGAGCCTGCTGCACATCGGTGATCTGACCGCGCCCGCCATAGGCGATACGGGCCTGCGCGATCTTGGTGGAGTCGATGGTATTGTCGCTCTGGATATCCTCGGGGCGGACGATACCGGCGACGATCAGTTCGCGCACCTCATAGTTGACGCGGATTTCCTGCTTGCCTTCGACCACCAGATTGCCATTCGGCAGGAGCTGCGTCACGACGGCGGCGACCGTCGTCTGCAGCGCTTCCTGACGATTCACCGAACCCTTGCCGTCGCTCGATGCGGTGGAGTCGGCCGTCAGCATCCGCCCGGGCGGGATCGCGGCATTGGTGCCGGGAATCTTGTTGATGCCGAAGAAGCTGGTGACGCCCGAGTTTTCGCTGTTGGTGCGGCTGCGCTGGGTTTCGTTGGCGATGTTGGCCTTGTCGGTGATGTTGACCGTGACGGTGAGAATATCGCCGATCTGATGCGCGCGCTGATCCTTGAAGAAGGCGCGCGAGCCGTTTCGCCACAACGAATTCGGATTGTAGGACGCCGCCTGCGGCGCCGGCATCGGCATCGATACCGGCTTGTAGCCTGCCTGCGCGGTCGGGTTCTCGATCGCCGACAGCTTGGGTTGCTCGCCGATTGCCGCCAGACGCTCGATCGAGGAGCAGCCGCTGGCGCCGAACCCGATGGCGACAAGGCCACAGACGAGAGCGACACGATGAAGGGAACGGACCTGATACATGGACATTACTCGGTTTTCGCCGACGAGGTGTCGGCGGACATGGCGTTTCGGGCAAGCGCGGCGGTGATGGTGGCGCGTGGCGTCACCGCGGTGACGGCCGCCTGTCCCGGTCCGACCACGACGGCCTGAACAGTGCGCTTGGATTGCAGGTTGAGGATGTTGACGGTGTCGCCTTCGGTGCCGCTCTCAAGCGCCTTGCCGCGGCCCGTCAGATAGATTCCGGGCGCTTCGTAGATCAGGGTGACGCTCTGATCCCGCGTGACGAGATCGGCCTTGCCGAGATCGCTGACCTTGATCGCCTGACCCATGCGCAGCGAGCGACGGGCCTGCATGCCGAGCGCGCGGCTGCGCAGGATGGCTTCGTTTCCGGTCTCCGCCTTCGGCCGTCGCTCGACCACGATATCGGACGCCTTCAGCACGTCGCCGCGCTCGACATTGCGGGTCAGCACCGCCGCTTCCACGGTCTCGACCACAATTCCCGTAAAGCGCAGTCTGGTCGGCGCGGAGCTGAGTTCATTGGCGACCTCGAACATGACATCGAAGCGGCCGTTGCGCGGATCGTAGCGGACCATACTGGCCCGCAGGTCGCCGCTGTTCGACATGTCGAGTTGCAGGTCGCCGAGTTCGCGGTCGAACGTCACCGACAGGTTCTCGGCGTTGCCGAGACCGCTGCGCTGCTCTAGCACCTTGGCGATCTGCTGCTGGACATCCTTTGCCGACAATGTTCGTGCCGAGCGGGTGACGGAGACTTCGCGGACGTCGTGCGTATCGACGCCGATGATCTGGTGCGCGCGCAGGGTGTCGAGCACCTGCGCGGTGCGCAGCGAGCCGGTGGTGCCGAGATCGGGCGCGCGGTAGACCGCGATCTGCGCGGCCGCGCCGGCATTGTCGATCAGGTCGCCGATCCGCACCACCTCGCTGGTGACGATGACATGGGCGCGCAGCACCGGCGCTTTCACGGCATCCTGTTCGGACTGCGCCAGCGCCGGCATGCAGCCGGCGAGGAGGGCGATCGCGAGGAAGAGGGGGCGCATGGTCATCGTCGTTCTCATGGTTGCGGTGCGCGTCAGCGGAACATGCCCGTGGTCGATTGCATCATCTGGTCGGCGGCGCTGACCACCTTGGCGTTCATCTCATAGGCGCGCTGCGCGGCGATCAGGTCGGAGATTTCGGAGACCACTTCGACGTTGGCCTGTTCGAGGTTGCCCTGCTGCATGTCGCCGAATCCATCGACGTTGGCGAGGCCGTCCTGCGGCGGACCCGATGCCGGTGTATCGGTGAATAGATTGTCGCCGATCGACTGCAGACCAGCCTTGTTGATGAAGCGGGTGAGGCCGATCTGTCCGACGATGGTCGGCGTGGTCGAACCCGGCGTCGTCACCGAAACCTGGCCTTGCTGATTGATGGTGAGGCCGGACGAGTTCTGAGGAATCGTGATGGTGGGTTGGACCGGATTGCCCTGCGCGTTGACGACGCGGCCGGTGCCGTCCGTGGTGAACGAGCCGTCGCGGGTGTAGGCATAAGTGCCGTCCGGCAACTGGATCTTGAAATAGCCTTCGCCGCGAATGGCGATATCGAGATCGCCGCCGGTCGGGACCAGCGTGCCCTGCGTCATCAGGCGCGGCGTGCCGACGGTCTTGACGCCGCCGCCGATATCGATGCCGACCGGCGTAACGGTGCCTTGATCCGAGGCCTGCGCGCCGACGCGCTTGACGTGCTCGTAGATCAGGTCCTGGAACTGCGCGCGCTGCTTCTTGTAGCCGGTGGTGCGCAGGTTCGCGATGTTGTTGGAAATGACCTGGACGTTCAGTTCCTGGGCGGCCATTCCGGTTGCTGCGGTATAGAGGGCGCGCATGGTCTAGTCTCCTCAGGCCGGCACGTCGGCCAGCATTTGAATGGCGCTCTTGCGCAGGTCGTTCTGCTGCTGCATCAGCGAGGCGACGGACTGATAGGTCCGGGTGACTTCCATCAGACGGGTCATCTCGGTGACCACGTTGACGTTCGACTTCTCGATGAAGCCCTGATTGACGCGCGAGAGGGTGTCGGGCTGCGCCGCGACACCGGCCGGCGCCGTGAAGAGATTGGCGCCTTCCTTCACGAGCTGCTGCGGGTTGTTGAAGGTAACGAGGCGAAGCTTGCCGCGGATCGAGTCGACCTGGGTCACGGTGCCTTCGCGGACCGTGATGGTGCCGTCGGCCGAGACGTTGATGTCGCGGTCGGTAGACTGGAAGGTGATCGGCCCGTTGGTGCCGAGCACGAGATTGCCGCCATTGGTGACGAGCTGGCCCTGCGCGTTGATCTGCAGCGCGCCGTCGCGGGTGTAGCGCTCGCCGGCCGGGGTCTGGACGACGAGGAAGCCGTTGCCGTTGATGGCGACGTCGAGTGGGTTGCCGGTCTGCAGGTTCGGGCCGGAGGCGAAGTCGCGGATGGTGGTGCGGTCGTTGACAAAGCTGACGCGCCGGTCGTTGCCCACGAAATTGTCCTCGTGAGCGCCCGAGCGCAGGAATTCCTCGAACAACGACTTGTCGGCCTTGAAGCCGTTCGTGTTCGCGTTCGCCACGTTGTTGGCGACGACGTCCATTTGCCGTTCAAGCACCATCTGGCGCGACAGCGCGACGAGAAGGGTATTCTCCATCGCAGTTCTCCCCTTGAAGAACCGCGACCTGCCTCTCCCAAAGCCGATTGCGGTTCGTTAAACCGTCTGGCTCTCCCAAACCGGCGGTTCGTCATGGTTAATGCGAACGCCGTGCCAACTTTTAAAATCTTTAAATTACAATAGTTTATATGGTTTCTGTGGTGCCGGCAGGGGCGGCAATAAGGTCTTGTTGACCATATTGACCCGGCAAAATTTTCCCATGATGGGACAGAAAGAAAGATTCCGTTAACCATTGCGACCTAGCGTCGGTGCAAGAGGGCGCTCGGGCGCCGGCGGCCTTTGTCTCGCGTATTCAGCCAGTTCG
This sequence comes from uncultured Afipia sp., assembly GCA_964384815.1. GTDB lineage: Bacteria > Pseudomonadota > Alphaproteobacteria > Rhizobiales > Xanthobacteraceae > Afipia. The sequence goes on from CAYLLZ010000002.1 coordinate 524,959, forward strand.
GCACATCGAGCCCGGTGGGAAGCCGGCGGGCGGGGACAATGGCGGACGAGGATCAGGCAGAAGACGGCGCCGTTGTCGAGGCGCCGAAGAGCAAGCGCAAGCTCATTATCATTGCGGCGTCGGCGGTGCTGCTGCTTACAGCGGCGGGCGGCGGCTGGTTTTTCTTCATGCGCGGTCATGGCGATGAAAAGCATGCCGAGGCGCCGCCGCCGAAGCCGCCGGTGTTTCTCGACGTGCCGGAGCTGCTCGTGAACCTTGCACATCTGCCGGGCGAGCGGGTGCAGTACCTCAAGGTCAAGGTCGTGCTCGAGGTCAAGGACGCGCCGCTGATGGCGCAGATCCAGCCGACGATGCCGCGCGTCACCGATCTGTTTCAGACTTACTTGCGCGAGTTGCGTCCAAGCGACCTCAACGGCTCGATCGGCCTGTTCCGGCTGCGTGAAGAACTGACGCGACGGGTCAACGCCGCGATCTCGCCGAGCCAGATCAACGCGGTCCTGTTCAAGGAAATCGTCATTCAGTGACGGACGGAATTTGAGAACATGACACCCGGTGATGACGTCGATCAGGATGCACTAGCCGCCCAATGGGAGGGCGCGCTCGACTCCGAGGATCCCGAAGAGGCTGCGGCCGAAGCCGCCAATAATGAGCTGACCGAAGCCATGGCCGAGCAGTGGGCCGCCATGGTGGACGACGGCAGCCGCGGTCTCGCCTCTGCCAAGGCGAATGGCGAGCGGGTGCTGTCGCAGGAAGAAATCGACAACCTGCTCGGTTTCAGCGACGGCGAAGTCCATCTCGAGGACAATTCGGGCATTCGCGCCATCATCGACTCGGCGATGGTGTCCTACGAGCGTCTGCCGATGCTCGAAATCATCTTCGACCGTCTGGTGCGGTTGATGACGACGAGCCTGCGCAATTTCACCTCCGACAACGTCGAAGTCTCGCTCGACCGCATCACCTCGGTGCGCTTTGCCGACTATCTGAATTCGATCCCGCTGCCGTGCGTGCTGACGGTGTTCAAGGCCGAGGAGTGGGAGAACTTCGGGCTGTTCACGGTCGATTCCAGCCTGATCTATTCGATGATCGATGTTTTGCTGGGCGGGCGGCGCGGCCAGACCTCGCTGCGCATCGAGGGCCGGCCTTACACCACGATCGAGACCAATCTCGTCAAGCGCCTGGTCGAGGTGGTGCTGGCCGATGCCGAGCAGGCATTCCGTCCGCTCTCGCCGGTGACGTTCACCATCGACCGGCTGGAGACCAACCCGCGCTTTGCCGCGATCAGTCGTCCTGCCAACGCCGCCATCCTGGTGCGCTTGCGCATCGACATGGAAGATCGCGGCGGCAATGTCGAGCTTCTGCTGCCCTATGCAACGATCGAGCCGATCCGCGCCGTGCTGCTGCAGATGTTCATGGGCGAGAAATTCGGCCGTGATCCGATCTGGGAAGGCCACTTCGCCACCGAGATCGCGCAGGCCGAAATCGCCGTCGATGCGGTGCTCTATGAAGCCGACATGCCGCTGAAGCAATTGATGACCCTCAAGGTCGGCGACACGCTGCCGCTCGACATCCGGCCGGATGCGCTGGTGTCGGTGCGCTGCGGCGATGTGACGTTGAGCGAAGGGCGGATGGGACGGGTTGGTGACAGGGTTGCGATCCGCGTCACCAAGCCGCTGCGCAAACCGCACACCACTTACGCCATGTTCGAAAAGGCCGACGAACAAACAAAGATGATGGAGGCACAATGAGCCACTCTTTCGGACTGATGATTGAAGGCCTGGTCGCCGTGTTGCTGCTGCTGACCATCGGCTATTGCCGGCTTCTCAACAAGCGCCTCAAGGTCTTGAAGGCCGACGAGCAGTCGCTCAAGGCCACGATCTCCGAACTGATCACCGCCACCGAGATCGCCGAGCGTGCCATCGGCGGACTCAAGGTCACCGTGCGCGAGTGCGACGAAAATCTCGGCGGTCAGCTTACGACGGCGTCGGAACTGTCCGAGACGCTCGGCAAGCAGATCGCGCTCGGCAGCGAAATCCTCAAACGGCTTTGCGATATCGCCATCGCGGCGCGCGCCAATCAGGACACCGCGAGTGCCTACGGGACGCGTGATCCGAAGTCGATCGTCGCGGCGGCGCAGGCCTTCTCCGAGCGCCGGCGGGCAGGCATCGCTGCATGAAGAATTTCATCCGCGAATTCCGGGTCATTCCGACGCTGCTGATCGCGATCACCTGTCTGGTCGTGCTCAAGGTGGCGGGCTTGCTGCTGGATGGCGGATATATTCTGAGCGATCAGGCCGTGCCGGCCAAGAAATCCTGGGCGGAAGAGACACTGAACTTCCCGACCGGCCGCAAGACGGCTGATCCCGGCGATATCACCGGCTCGATCAGCGCCAAGAAAGAAGAGAAGAAAGAGGAAAAGCCGGAAGCCGCCGCCCCGGAAGCGATCCGTTCGCCGGATGAAACGGTGCTTTACCCCGATCCGTCGCGGCCGATCACCGCTTCGGAGCGTGCGGTGCTCGAGCGTCTGCAGGCGCGCCGGCAGGAGATCGAGGCGCGCGCCCGCGAGATCGATATCCGCGAGAACCTGATCAAGTCGGCGGAGAAGCGTATCGAGGGCCGGATCGAAGAGATGAAGGCGACCGAGTCGCGGATCGGCGCCGCCAATCAGCAAAAGAGCGATGCCGATGCGGCCCGCCTCAAGGGTCTCGTGACCATGTACGAGAACATGAAGCCGAAGGACGCCGCCAAGGTGTTCGACCGGCTGGAAATCTCGGTACTGTTCGAGATCGCTTCCCAAATCGCGCCGCGCAAGATGTCCGACATCATGGGACAGATGCAGCCGGAAGCCGCCGAGCGGCTGACCGTCGAGATGGCACGCCGCGCCGGAGCCGACAAGACCATGGCTTCGGATCTGCCCAAGATCGAGGGCAGGCCGCAACCGACCCGCACCAACTGATCGATTCCTATTCGCCAACAAAAAACGCGCCGGAGCGATCCGGCGCGCAGTTGTGTGGAGGGGAATGTTCGTCGTTCTTGGTGCGACAACCTCTTCAGAGCGTCAGACCGATGCTCTTGATCAGCGAGCCCCAGCGTTCCGCTTCGCTTTTCTGAAATTCGGTGAATTCAGCAATGCTCATCGGACGGGGTTCGGCGCCAAGCTTGAGCAGATAGTCTTTGACCTCCTGCGTGCGCAGGATCTCGGTCACGGTCTGGTTCAGCTTGGCAGTGATGGGCTCCGGCGTGCCGGCGGGCGCGAACAGGCCGTACCAGGCCGTGGCGTGGTATCCCTTCACACCGCTTTCGGCGACTGTCGGAACGTCCGGCATCGCGGCGGAACGACGCTCGCCGGCAAAGGCGATCGCGCGAAGCGTGCCGGCCTGAACATGCGGCAGCACCAGCGGCATGTCGGCAAACATCAGTTGGACGCGGCCGCTGAGCAGATCAGAGACCGATCCGGCGCTGCCGCGATAGGGCACATGGGTCATCTTCGTGCCGGTCATGTGCATGAACAGTTCGGTGGCGAGGTGCTGCGAAGCCCCGACACCGCCGGAAGCGTAATTGAGTTCGTCAGGATGCGCCTTGGCGTAGCTGATCAGATCGTCAATCGATTTGATCGGCAGGCTGGGATGCACCACGACAAGAAGCCCGACTTCAGCAATCAGCGTCAGCGGCACGAAGCCTTTCATCGTGTCGTAGGGCATCTTCGGATAGAGGAACTGGTTGACCGCGTGCGTGCCGATCGATCCCGCGATCAGCGTGTAACCATCAGGCGTAGCGCGCGCGGCGGCCGCTGCACCGACATTGCCGCCTGCGCCGGTGATGTTCTCGACGACGTTTTCCGGTCCCCAGCGCTGCGACAGTTCACGGGCGACGAGGCGGGCCATCGCGTCGTTAGAGCCGCCGGCTGCGAACGGCACGATGATCTTGATCGGGCCGATCGGATAGGACTGCGCCGTCGCGGCGCCACTCCAGAGCACCGCCGCAATGATGAAGGCGGCGCGCGAGATCCATGCCGTGATGTTTTTCATTTGTTGTCCTCCCAATTCGGATTGCGCTGCGCTCAGTGCGTGCCGTCGAGCACTGCGCCCTGGTCGCGCAGCTTCGCCTGCAGGTCCTTCACCGGAAGCTGGCGAATGTCCTCGTGTCCCTTGGCAATGGACATCGCCGCCGCGGTGCCTGCCGCATGGCCGGTGCCGAGGCACTGACCCATCATGCGGGTGGTGCCGTTGGCGATACGGTCGGTGGAGATGCAGCGGCCCGCGGTGAGGACGTTCTTGACGTCGCGCGGGATCAGGCAGCCGAACGGAATGTCGTAGGAGCCGCCATCGGCGATCGGAATGCGGACCTGACGGGTGCCGTCCTGATGGATGTCGATGTGATGCGCGCCCTTGGTGATGACATCGCGCTGCTTGACGCCTTTGGCGGCCTCGTCGCCGCTGAGGACGTATTCGCCCATCACGCGGCGCGTCTCGCGGATGCCGACGCGCGGCGCCATGCCGGCGAACACCGCGTTCTCGAAGCCCGGGCAGTGGGCCTTGAGGAATTCGGCGGTGTTCCACACCTGCTCCATCAGACGCGACACCGCGCCGCTGACGCCGAGCGCATCGAGGCCGCTGATGTTCTCGGCGATGCGCGTGGCGTTGATGCAGACTTCCTTGCGCGCCTTCGACGTCGGCATGATCATGATGAGCGCGGTCGGCGCCATCTCGCCGCGCTGGATCGCGCCGCCGAGGAAGGGGCCGTTGCCGCGGAAGAAGATGGTCGGCTCGCCCTGATCGTGGATCGCCTGCGCCAGTTGCTCGTCGGTGCGGCCGGCGCGGACCGCCTCGCTTTCACCGACCGCCAGCGAGGGCGCGTTGTCGCGCACGAAACGCAGCAGCGGCTCGTTCTCGACGCCCGACATGCGGAACATCATGGACAGAGGCTGCAACTCGCCGCTCTCGTCCGAGAACTCGGTCGGCGCGCCGGCGAGAAAGGCGAGGTCGCCGTCGCCGGAGGCATCGATGAAATACTTCGCGGACAGCGCCGTGCGGGTGTTCTTGTGGACCAGGATTGCCGACTTGACCGAGCCGTTGTCGCAGACCACATCGGTGAGCTGGGTGTAGAGGGCAGGGGTGACACCGTAGCGCTCCAGCACGCGCATCACCGCGATCTTCATGATCTCGGGATCGACGCAGACGTAGCAGATCAGCCGGTAGTCATGCAGCGGGCCGATGAAGCCGTCCATCTTGCGGCATTCCTCGAAAATCTCGTCGGCGACGCCGCGCACCACCCATTCGCCACGGCCGTTGAGCACGCCGTCGATCGACATGCCGCTGAGCAGTTCGCCGCCGAAAATCGGGCCGGCTTCCACCAGAATGGTGCGTGCCCCGGATTTCGCCGCCGCGATGGCCGCGCCGATACCGGCTGCGCCTCCACCAATCACCGCGACGTCGTAGTTCAGATGCTTCAGCGTCATGTGCTGCTTGTCCTGCTCAAAGGGCCGCGCCAAGGCGGCAGATTGTCCATATATTGGACTTTTATGCTTGTAAGATGGGAGTATGACGACCAGTATCGGCGCTATAAAGCTGGATAATCAAAAGCCTCAAAAATTGAGGTCTGCTATATGGACTCAAATGGCTATCTGTCGCCTCCGGCCGGCGGCGTACCCGGCACGCAAAGCGTCAGCCGGATGGCGGCATTGCTGCGCGTGCTGGCGACGCGTAATTCGGTCGGGCTGCGTCTGTCGGAAGTGGTGACGGCGACGGGGCTGGAGCGGCCCACGGTGCGCAGGCTGCTGCAGGGCTTGATGCACGAAGGGTTCGTGCGGCAGGCGGCCTCGACGCGGCGCTATTTCCTTGGCCGCGCGCTATTCGAACTGGGACTGGCCGCGTCGCCTGATTTCGACGTGCGCGGCATCTGTGCGCCGTCGCTGGAGCGGATCGCCGCCCAGACCGGCGACACCGCGTTCCTGACCATGCGTAGCGCTTTCGATTCGGTCTGTATCGACCGGTTCGAGGGCTCGTATCCGATCCGTGCGCTCACTGTCGAAATCGGTGCGCGCCGCGCGCTTGGCTCGACGGCGGGCGGACTGGCCCTGCTGGCGAAGTTGAGCGATCCGGAAGTCGATATGATCGTCAGCGCGAATGCGCAGCGGCTGGCGCGATACGGATCGATCGACGTGCTGCGCCTGCGCGGCATGGTGAAGCGGGCCCGCACCATCGGCTATGCGCTGAACCGCAACGACATTGTCGAGGGTGTCAGCGGCGTCGGCATCACGCTGGGTGAGGGCCGGCCCGACCTGCCGGATCTGGCCCTCAGCGTCGCGGCGATTTCCAGCCGCCTCGACGAGGCGCGGCAGAAGGAGGTGGTCGAGGTGATGCGGGCCGAGGCTGTCGTGATCATGGAGCGGCTGTCGGCCTGGCACGGCAATCACCATGCACCGGCTCCCGCCACAAGGTCCTAAGGGGAGCCGCGGAATTATAGTTAATCATTCCTTAACCCCGCCCATGCCCAATTCAGTCATGATTCCGAAGGCGTCCGTCCGCCATGGCGGCGTGCCGGAAAAATCCAAGGCGTTGGGTTATCGGAGCGTTAAACGCCGGCTTTTAGACTGACGATACGGAGCTCGCCGCGGAGCCGGCCGACCCAGAGCAAGAGACCTTTCATGGCCGGCAAGGCTGCCATTCGAGACACCGCTGTGCGTCTGGCAAAGGCTGCCGGAAGATGGCGTGTGGCCGGCGTGCGCTTCATTCTGCCGGTGGCTCTCGCATGCGTTCTGACTTCGCTGTCGCCCGCGCGCGCCGAGACGGTGAGAGGTGATGCCTCCCTGACCACGCCCGGCGCCTATGCGCGCCTGCTGCTGCAGTTTACCGAAGAGGTGCCGACCGAGGTGACGGTGGCAGGCACGATTCTCGTCGTCCGCTTCGCCAAGCCCGTCGATATGCCGGTCGACAAATTATCCGACGCGGTGCCGGCCTATGTCGGCTCGGTTCGGCGTGATCCGGATGGAACGGCGATCCGTCTTGCGCTGGCGCAGAAGGTGCGTGTCAACACCATGACCGCCGGCGAGCGCGTCTTCATCGACCTATTGCCGGAGAAGTGGACCGGTCTGCCGCCGCCGCTTCCGGCGGAGGTGGTGCGCGAACTTGCCGAGCGCGCCATGGCGGCGGAGCGGGCGCTGCGTTTGCAGAAGATGGCCGAGGAAGTCAGGAAGAAGCCGCCGGTGCGGGTCCGCACTTCGGTACAGCCGACCTTCGTGCGCTTCGTCTTTGAACTGCCGAACGGCGTTGGCGTGTCGTCCTCGCTGTCGGCCGACAAGTTCATGCTGTCGTTCACGTCGGCGCTGACCTTCGATCTTGCCGATGCCAAGGTGTCCGCGCCGGCCAACGTCAAGTCGATCACCCAGAAGATCACCGACGATACGTCCTCGGTGGATATCGCGCTGATCGGCGAGGTCGATGTCCACGCCTTCCGCGAGGACCGCAACTACATTGTCGATATCGGTTTTGAGGACAAGAAGGCGACGTCTCTGCCGGAAATGCTGAAACCGGCGGCCCCGAAGGATCAGCCCGCCAAGGCCGAGGCGACAGACAAGCCGGCGACCAAATCTGCAGAGGCTGCCGCGCCGGTCGCTGCGCCGCCCGCCACGACAGCAGCGAAGGTGGAAGCGCCACGTCCTGCCGTCGAGACTGCGCCGGTGGTGGCGGAGGACAAGGCTGCGCCGGCGAGCCAGCCGAAGATCGAAGCAAAGCCGGCTCCCCCGCATGCGGAGGTGGCACCGACACCGACCATTGCGCCATCTGCGCCGGTTGTTTCAGCGGCGCACGATCCGCCGCCTGCGGCATCGCCGCCACCCCCCGCGCCGCCTGGTGCGGTCGTGGCCACAGCGCGGCGAACCACGGATGATTTCAAGATCACGTTTCCATTCGGCGCGCCGACCCCGGCAGCGCTGTTTCGCCGTTCTGACGCTATCTGGCTGGTGATCGCAGGCGACAAGGCGATCGACGTCAGTGCCATCGAGCGCGAGGGCGGGCCGCTGATTGCCAATGCGCGTGTCGTCGATCTGCCGCAGGGCCGCGCAATCCGCATCAAGCTGAACCGCCCGCAGCTTGCCTCGCTTGGCGGCAGCGATGAGGCGCTGGTGCTGTCGCTTGCCAACAAGGAAGAATTCCCGCCGCGTCCGCTGAGTGTGGCGCGCAATATCGCCGATCCGGCGCAGGCCAATGTCAGCGTGACATTGGAACAGCCCGGCCCGATGCTGCGCCTAGCCGATCCGGATGCCGGCGACACGTTGACGATCGTCACTGCCAAGCTGCCGGCGCAGGGCTTCATCCGCCGCCAGAGCTTCGTCGAATTCGCGCTGCTGGAATCGATTCACGGCGTGGTGATCCAGCCCAATGCCGACGATCTGTCGATTCAGGTTTCACCCGACAAAATTGTGCTCGTCCGGCCCGGTGGATTGACGCTCTCGGCGATCAACGGCTCGCCCGAGCGGGTTGTGGCGATGACCGGTCCGGTCTTCGGCATCAAGGAATGGAAAAAGAACCAGGATGCGAACTTCAACCAGCGGCTCGATGAGCTGATGCGTGCGGCTTCGCTGGCGACGGGCGATGCCGTCCTGCCGGCGCATATGGCCGTGGCGCGGTTCTACGTTGCTCGCGGCTTCTATCCGGAGGCGAGCGGCATTCTGCAACTCGGAATGAAGGACCAGAAAGCTGAAGACCTGGCCGGACCCGCGCTGATCCTGCGCGCGGTGGTGAATACGCTGGCTGGCAGCCCGGAGCGGGCGATGAAGGATCTGGAGAACCCCGCCGTCGGCAATAATTTTGATTCCCAACTCTGGAAGGCGTTCGTCAATGCGCGGCTCGGCAAGTGGGTCGAGGCACGCGAGAAATTCAAGAATGCCGAATTCGCGATCATGGCGCTGCCGCTTGACCTGCAGCGTCTGCTGCTGATCGACGCGATGCGGGCTGCACTCGAGGTGAAGGATTATTCCACCGCGACCGCGCGGGCCAACGATCTCGCCACCATCGGCATTCCGCCCGAGTTGGAAGCGAAGATCACGCTGCTCAACGGCAGGCTCGCCGAGGCGCTGGGGCGCGACAAGGATGCGCTCGCCAACTATCACGCCGCGGCATCGTCGGCCGATCGTCCGATCGCGGCCGAGGCGACGCTCGCCGAAATCGCGCTGCGCCAGAAGCACAACGAGATCGGCGAAGACGAAGCGCTGAACGACCTCGAAATCCTGTCGGTGACCTGGCGCGGCGATAGCGTCGAGGCGCGGACGCTGCAGATGCTGTCGCGCATCTACGCCGAGAAGGGCCGCTACAACGAGGCGTTCGCCGCCGCGATGAAGGCGACCAAACTGCAGCCGGGCACACTCTCGACACGCGCTATTATCGAAGAGGCATCCGCGCTGTTCTCGCAACTCTATCTCACCTCGCGTGGCGATGACCTGCCGCCGGTCGAGGCGCTGGCCATGTTTTATGAGTATCGCGATCTCACGCCGATCGGACGGCGTGGCGACGAGATGATCCGCCGCTTGGCCGACCGGCTGGTCGCGGTCGATCTGCTCGATCAGGCGAGCGAGCTTTTGCAGTATCAAGTTGATCACCGGCTGGAAGGCGCGGCGCGGGCCCAGGTCGCGGCGCGTCTTGCGACCATCTATCTGATGAACCGCAAGCCGGAGCGCGCGATCGCGGCGCTGCGCTCGACCCGGATCGCGGATCTTGCCGGCGAAGTCCGTCAGCAGCGGTTGCTGCTCGAGGCGCGGGCGCAGAGCGATATCGGCCGTCACGATCTCGCTCTCGACATCATCTCCAACATCTCCGGCCGCGAGGCGGCGCGGTTGCGCTCGGATATCTACTGGGCGTCGCGGCGCTGGCGCGAGTCATCCGAGCAGATCGAGATTCTTTACGGCGAACGCTGGAAGAATTTCCAGCCGCTGACCGAGCTTGAGAAGAGCGATGTCATTCGCGCCACCATCGGCTATGCGCTGGCGGAGGATGCGATCGGGCTCGCGCGCTTCCGCGAGAAATACGGCCCCAAGATGAACGACACCGAGGGCGACCGCGCTGCGTTCGCCATCGCCAGCAAGCCGGCGACGGCCGGCAACGCTGATTTTGCCAGGATCGCGAAGATGGCAGCGACCATCGATACGCTCGATGGCTTCCTGCGCGAGATGCGCGCGCGTTTCCCCGACGCGATCGCGCGGGCCAAGCTGCCGCCCGAGCTCAAGGCCGATCCGAACCCCACAGGCTCCTTGCCGGCCATTGTCGGGAAGAGGATTTCGTCCGCGCGCTGAGAGGATTTGTTGGACGCGTTTTCTTCACGCGAACCGGTGCTCACTTCGCTCGAAAACGCTCTAACCGCCGTAGCTCTGCACCAGGCTGCCGGCCACCAGTGACCAGCCGTCCACCAGCACGAAAAAGATCAGCTTGAACGGCAGCGACACCACGACCGGCGGCAGCATCATCATGCCCATCGACATCAGCACCGAGGCCACCACGAGGTCGATGATCAGGAAGGGCAGGAACAACAGAAAGCCGATCTCGAAGGCGCGCTTCAGCTCGGAGATCATGAAGGCCGGGATCAGGATGCGCAGCGACATGTCCTCGGGCGTCGCGGCAGGCGGCTCGCCGGACAGATCCATGAACAGCTTGAGGTCTTTTTCCCGCACGTTCTTCTGCATGAAGCCGCGCAGCGGCGCGACGCCGCGCTGCATCGCGTCCTCGACGCTGATCTCGTTGGAGACCAGCGGGCGGATGCCGTCGTCATAGGATTTCTGCAGCACGGGTCCCATCACGAAAGCGGTGAGGAACAGCGCGAGCGCGATGATGACGGAGTTCGGCGGCGCGGTGGCGGTGCCGAGCGCGGTGCGCAGCAGCGAGAGCACGACCACGATGCGCGTGAACGACGTCATCATGATCAGGATCGACGGCGCGATCGAGAGCACCGTCAGCAGCGCGATCAACTGGATCGCGCGCTCGGTCACTCCGCCATTGCCCTGGCCGAGATTGATGCTGATGTCTTGCGCGAGGGCAGGGCCGGCGAACGCCCCTGCCGCAATCAATGTCAGAAAAAAGAAAACTCTACGCGGGTGTTTCGTCAGCCTCACGACGGGTTTTTGGGTCGGCCGAGCAGGCTCGCCATTTCGTCCTCGAGGCTCTCGAAAGCACCTTTGGCGGCCGGCGTGGGCGCCGCGGGAGCTTGCGGAGCAGCGCTGGTGGGCTCGGCCGGAAGCGTCGGCTCGACGCGCGGCGCGGGACGTGCGCCAGGTGCTTCCGGCGCGACTGATGGCGCACCGACGCGGTCCATCGGATCGACCGAGACATTGCGCGGAGCAGCGGCATCGCTTCGCTCGCCCGGGCGTCGCAGCGCGGCTTCGAGCCGCTGCGCCATCTCGGCGAGGTTCTGATCGGCAGCCGAGATCGAGGCGGAATCGCCCGGGCGCGGCTCGCTCGGGCGGGCGGACGGGCGCGCCGCCGGACCGCGCGTAAGAAGTTCGGACGGACGCGACACGCGCGGCATCGCCGGTTCGGTGCGTTCGCTGCGCGGGCGAAGCGTGTCGCTGCGCTCGGGGCGGATCACCGGCTCCGGACGCGCCGGGGGCTCCGGCACGAGGCGGCCGAAATCGTCGCCGCGGCTGCGTTCGGCGGGCGGCGCAGGCGGGCGGCGCAGGTCCTCGCCAAAGGTCGGGCGGGTTGGCCGTTCCAGCGCAGGCTCGGGCAACTCAAAAGGAGCCGCCGGCTTGGCGGTGTCGTTGTCGGCCCAGTTGTCCGCGGCATCGGGCAGCGGTGAGATGCGGGCGGGCAGTTCGGTGCCGGCGGGGGCGCGTTGCGGCGCCGGGCCGGCATTTCGCACGATGTTGAGCTCGACCACGACGTCGGTCGGGCCGCCGATCATCAGGAGATGTTCGACATTATCGCGGCGCACGAGCACGAGGCGGCGACGGCCATCAACGGCGGCGGCGTCGATCACGGCAAGGCGCGGCATCCGACCCCGTGTGCCGCCCGATCCGATGCTTCCGCCGCTGAACCGGCGGACCAGCCAGGCGACAGCGCCGATCAGTGCCAGCACGATCAGGATGGCAATGAAAATCCAGAGGATTTGCGACATGATAGTATTCCCCGTCGGACGGCACGTTAGCTTTGCGTTGTCCAGAATCGCTCATTGCCACGATACAACGCGCAACGAAAACAGCATAAGATTTCGCGACTTAATCAATCCGCGAGAGCGGAAAACACCGCCTCGGCTCTACATAAACCATGAATCGCTCTCGCCCAAACGCTTCTTGGGCTGGAACTTCAAGGACTTGGAGCCCTCAAAGGCAGCTTTCGTGGCGAAAATGCGCCTCTGACTGAGCCGGGCCCCGATCCTCCTCTCCGGCATGCGGGTGTCATCGACGCCTCCGGCGGCATTTCTTAACCAGCTGTTAACCATACGCCCGGCAAATTCTGCCTAGCTGCGGCGTTGCGCCGGGGCATCAGGAGCCGGGACCGGCCATGGCGATCAGCGATCTTCCGATGTTGTCGATGCTCCGCACCAAGATGCAGTGGCATCAGGAGCGGCAGCGCATTCTGGCCGAGAACGTGTCGAACTCGGACACGCCCGGATTCAGGCCGCGCGAGCTGGTTGAGCCGAAATTCGATGCAAGAGGAGCGAGCGCCGCGGCGCGTGATTCGCTGGCAATGACGCGAACCAGCGCCGCCCACATCCAGGCCGCAGGCGTCAGCGAGAGCTTCGCCTCGCACTCCCGCGGCGGCTACGAGACTCGGCCGGCGGGCAATTCGGTCAATCTGGAAGATGAAATGCTCAAGGTGTCGGCGAACCAGATGGACTATGCCGCCGTCACCTCGCTCTACAGCCGCAGTCTCGGTCTCATCAAGACCGCGATCGGCAAACGCTGACGGCACGTCAGACTTAGGGAGAGACGGCCATGGCCGATGGAATGGATTTCCTGAAATCGATGAGCATCGCGACCTCAGGCCTGCGGGCCCAGGCCGGTCGCATGCGGGTGATCTCCGAAAACATCGCCAACGCCGACTCCACCGCGAAAACGGCGGGCGGCGATCCCTATCGCCGCAAGGTGCCGACATTCTCCTCCAGCCTCGATCGCACGCTCGATGCGCAGGTGGTTTCGCTTGGCCGCATCAAGCCCGACACCTCCGAATTCCGGATCAGGCATGAGCCGGGCAATCCGGCGGCGGATGCGGCGGGCAACGTGAAATATCCGAACGTGAATTCGCTGGTCGAGATGACCGACATGCGCGAGGCGCAGCGATCCTACGAGGCCAACCTCAACATCATCAGCGCCACGCGCCGGATGATTCAGCGCACCCTCGATATTCTCAAGGCCTGAACAGGAGATCTGATCGATGGCAACGCCTTCAGTCGCCGCAAACGCTTACGCCAGCCTGTCGAAGATCATGGACTCGGCCGGAGGCTCCGCAGGCGGCCTCGGCAAGATCGGCGACAGCACTGGTCCCTCGTTCAGCGCAGTGCTCAAGGACACGCTCGGCAGCGTGATGGAAGCCGGCCGCAAGTCGGACGCCCAGACCGTGGCCGCGGCCTCCGGCAAGGCCAACGTGATGGACGTGGTGACGGCGGTGGCGGAGACCGATGTCGCCGTCTCGACGCTGGTCTCGGTGCGCGACAAGGTCATCCAGGCCTACGAAGACATCATGCGGATGCCGATCTGAGGCGGCTTTTCCGTTTTCATTCAAGCGAAGGGCCTGCGGGCAGGGGAAAGACAATGACGGGTCCCGAGGTTCTGGAAGTGGCGCGCGATTCGATCTGGACCATCGTGGTGGTGTCGTCGCCGCTCTTGGTGATCGGTCTCGTGGTCGGCGTGGTGATCTCGCTGATCCAGGCGCTGACGCAGATTCAGGAACAGACGCTGGTGTTCGTGCCGAAGATCCTCGCCATCTTCGTGACATTGCTGCTGGCGCTGCCTTTCATGGCGGACGCTCTGCACAGCCATATGATGAGGATATCGTCGCGAATCATCGGCGGCTGAGCCACATTGCGAAGCGGACATGCGCATCGACATCTCGCTTCTGCCTGCACTCGCCGCCACCTTCATGCTGGTGTTCGCCCGCATCGGTGCGATGGTGATGCTGTTGCCGGGCTTCGGCGAGGTCAGCGTGCCGGTCCGCGTCCGGCTCGGCATCGCGCTGCTTCTGACGATGATCCTGCTGCCACTGCATCGCAGCGCCTACCATATCGACATGACCTCGATGGCGCCGCTCTTGGTGATGCTGGTCCATGAGATCATCATCGGCGTCGTGCTTGGGGCGACCGCACGCATGACGCTGGCCGCGCTTTCGGTGGCGGGCTCGGTGATCGCCCAGCAGCTCGGGCTTGGTTTCGTGACCGCGATCGATCCGACGCAAGGCCAGCAGGGCGCGTTGATCGGCAACTTCCTCACCATTCTCGGCCTGACGCTGCTGTTCGCGACCGACATGCATTATCTGATGATCGCGGCGCTCAACGAGAGCTTCACGATCTTCGCGCCGGGCGCGCTGATGCCGAGCGGCGATGTCGCCTCGCTGGCGACGCGCGCCTTCACCGTGGCGTTCAAGATCGGCATTCAGCTTGCCGCGCCGTTCATCGCGTTCGGCCTCGTGTTCAATCTCGGCCTCGGCATTCTGGCCCGCCTGATGCCGCAGATGCAGGTTTATTTCGTCGGCGTGCCGCTCTCGATCCTGATCGGTTTCGTCATTCTCGCCATCATTCTCGTCACCATGATGGGAATGTTCGTCGATTATTTCGGCGTCGTCTTCCGTGAACTCGCGCCGCAGGGCGGAGGATAGCGATGGCCGAGGACAGCGAAGACAAAACACAAGACCCGACCCAAAAACGGCTCGACGACGCCCACGACCGGGGCGACGTCGCCAAGAGCCAGGAGGTTAACACCTGGTTCATGATCGCGGGCGCGACCCTGGTACTGTCGTCGTTTTCCGGATCGGTCGGCATCGCCATCGAAGTCCCGATGCGCAACCTTCTGATGAACGCGCACCAGATTCGCGTGGATGGGCCGGGGCTGCTGTCGCTGGCGAGCCGGCTGGAGTGGCTGCTGCTCACGGCGCTCGGCGTGCCGCTTCTGTTGCTGCTGATCGCCGCGGTCGGCAGTCACCTGATCCAGCATCGTCCGGTGTGGTCGACTGATCCGCTGACGCCGAAGCTTTCCAAGATTTCGCCGATGTCCGGCGCCAAGCGGTTGTTCGGCAAGCAGGCGGCGGCCAATTTCGCCAAGGGCCTGTTCAAGGTGATCGCGCTCGGCGCGGTGATGACCGCCGTGCTCTGGCCGGAGCGCGACCGTCTCGACGCCATTGTCCGGACCGATCCGGCCGCGATCATGGGAATCACCCGCGGCCTCTCGCTGCAACTGATGACCGCCGCGGTCGCCATGCTCGCGATCGTGGCCGCGCTCGACTATTTGTTCCAGTACCGGCAGTGGTTCGAGCGGCAGAAAATGTCGCTGCAGGAGATCAAGGAAGAGTTCAAGCAGTCGGAAGGCGATCCCCATATCAAGGGTCGCATCCGCCAGTTGCGTCATGCCCGGATGCGCAAGCGCATGATGGCCGCGGTTCCAACCGCCTCAGTGGTCATCACCAATCCGACCCACTACGCGGTGGCGCTCAAATACGAACGCGGCATGCCGGCCCCGATCTGCGTCGCCAAGGGCGTCGATGCCATCGCTTTCAAGATCAGGGAAGTGGCGAACGCCAACGACATTCCGATTGTCGAAAACGTGCCGCTGGCCCGCGCGCTTCATGCCACGGTGGAGATCGACGACGAAATCCCGGTCGAGCACTACCATGCGGTTGCCGAAGTCATCGGCTACGTGATGCGGCTGAAGCGCAACCTGTCGGGACGGCTCTGACAAGGCGGGATGACAATGCGATGGCGCTTGCCTTGCAATGCCCGATTCAGGCACTGAGGGGCGGCGTGCGAATGAACAGCTCTTACCGGTCATACGGACCATGACAGCCGATCGAGACCCTGGCCCGAACGTCATGCCCGCGGGTGCCCACGAGGCCGGGCGGCGCGGCGGCAGCATTCTGCTGATCCTGCTGGTGGCGGGCGCGGTGATCGCGGCGGCGGTCGGCTTCATGAGCCTCGGCCGCGCCCAGGCCCAGCCTTATATCATGGCGCTTCTGGCGCTGTTGGCGATGGTCGGCCTGTTCACGCTGTTCGCGTTCGCGGCCGGTATCGTCCGCTTTGCCGATCGTGCGGCTGAAAACCCGATCATGCGTCCGATCGCCGATCATGCCTTCGACGGCATCGCCGTCACGGACCCGCATGGCCACATTGTCTACGCCAACACCGCCTATCTGGCGCTGACGGGCGCGACCAGCGCCCATGATGTGCGGCCGGTGGAGCGAGTGTTCATCGGCGATCCGGATGTGTCCGAAGCCGTGTTCCGCCTGCTCAAGGCCGCGCGCGAGGGCAAGCGGCAGCAGGAGGAGGTCCGCGTCGCCTCCGCCGACGAAGGGCAGGGGCGCTGGCTGCGGATGCGGGTGCGTCCCCTGGGACTCACCCGGCGCGAGGCGAAATACGCGGTGTGGTCGGTCGCCGACATCACCCGCGACCGCGAGCGCCAGGAGGATGTGTTCCAGGAACTGCAGCACGCCATCGAATATCTCGACCACGCCCCGTGCGGCTTCTTCTCCTCGACGCCCGGCGGCGAGCTTGTTTATGTCAACGCGACGCTCGCCAACTGGCTCGATTACGATCTGGCGGAGATCGGCTCCGGCGGCCTCAAGCTCGCCGATGTGGTGTCCGGCGACGGTGCGGCGCTGCTCGCCTCGATCACGCCCGAGCCCGGCGAGGTCAAGACCGAGGTGTTCGATCTCGATCTGCGGATGCGCAGCGGCAAGACCGTGCCGGTGCGGCTCTATCACAAGCTGGCGTTCGGCGCCGACGGCGTGCCGGGCGCCTCGCGTACGCTGGTCATCAACCGCGCCCGCGATGAGGGTGCCGATCCGCAGCGTGCCGCCGAAGTACGTTTCATGCGTTTCTTCGACCACACGCCGATGGCGATCGCCACGGTGGACAAATCCGGCCAGATCGTCCGCGCCAATGCGCGCTTCGCCAAGCTGACGCAGAGCCTTTCGCCGGCGGCCAGCGCCAACAAGTCGATCTTCGCCGTGGTCGCCGAGCGCGAGCGCGGCGAGCTCACCTCGGTCATCAACCGTGCCGCCGAGGGGCATGGCGATATCCCGCCGGTCGAAGTCCTGCTGGACGGGCCGAAGGAGCGCTGGGGCCAGTTCTTTGTCACATCGGTCGAGCACGACGAGCGCGATGCGGAAGCCGCGATCGTCTATCTCCTGGAGATCACCGACCAGCGCACGCTGGAGAACCAGATCGCGCAGTCGCAGAAGATGCAGGCGGTGGGTCAGCTTGCCGGCGGCATCGCGCACGACTTCAACAACGTGCTGTCCGCCATCATGATGGCGAACGACTTCCTGCTCAACGCCCACAAGCCGACCGATCCGTCCTTCGCCGACATCATGCAGATCAAGCAGAACGCCAACCGCGCGGCGGCGCTGGTGCGGCAGTTGCTGGCGTTCTCGCGCAAGCAGACGCTGCGTCCGCAGGTGCTCGATATCGGCGAGGTGCTCTCCGATATCGCGGTGCTGCTCAAGCGCCTGCTCGGCGAGAAGATCAAGCCGGAGGTGGTGCACGGCCGCGACCTCTGGCCGGTGAAGGCCGACCTGTCTCAACTCGAGCAGGTCATCGTCAATCTCGCCGTCAACGCGCGCGATGCCATGCCGGATGGCGGCAAGCTGACGGTGAAGACCGGCAACGTTCCGGCGGCTGAGATCGCGCGGCTGCAGCACAAAGGCATGCCCGCCGCCGATTATGTGCGGATCGAGGTCAGCGACACCGGTACCGGCATTCCGCCGGAGATCGTGGACAAGATTTTCGAACCGTTCTTCTCGACCAAGGAAGTCGGCAAGGGCACCGGCCTTGGCCTGTCGACGGTGTACGGCATCGTCAAGCAGACCGGCGGTTTCGTCTATGTCGATTCAGCGCCCGGCAACGGCACGACCTTCAGCATCTTCCTGCCGCGTCACGTTCGCGAAAAGGAAGCTGTGGCGGATGTGCCGGTCACGTCCGATGCGCCGCCGCTTGCCGCCAAGGCGAAGGCGCCGGACCTCACGGGGCAGGGCACCATCCTCCTCGTGGAAGACGAGGACGGGCTGCGCTCGCTCAACGCGCGCGGTCTGCGCTCGCGTGGCTACACCGTGATCGAGGCCTCCAACGGCATTGAAGCCCTGGAACTGATGGAACAGGAAAACGGCCAGATCGATCTCGTGGTCTCCGACGTGGTGATGCCGGAGATGGACGGTCCCACCATGCTGACGCAGATGCGCAAGAGCAATCCGGACCTCAGGATCATCTTCGTCTCGGGCTACGCGGAAGACGCATTCGAGAAGAGCCTGCCGGCCGGCGAGCAGTTCGCATTCCTGCCGAAGCCCTTCACGCTGAGCCAATTGGTCGCAGCAGTGAAAGAAACCATGACGGTTTCCTGATCCTGTTCCTTTGATGGCGGCTGCCGCGACTGTGGGCCGCAGGTTTTTAACCCGATCGAGGCTTTTCCTTTCGGCGAACAGTGACCATGTTTGCACGGCTTCCCCATGGCGGGGATGGAGGAATACTCGAATGACGTTTCCGCGGCGCATGCGCGCTCTGGTCAAGATTTTCATTGTCACGCTCGCGCTGGCGCTTCCGCTGGCGATGACGGTGATCTCGTCGGCTGATGCCCGTGGTGGCGGCGGCCGCAGCATGGGCTCGCGCGGCATGCGGACCTATTCGGCACCTCCGACGACGCCGACCGCTCCGAATGCGGCTTCGCCGGTCCAGCGCAGCATCACCCAGCCGGGCGCTACGGCAGGCGCGGCCAGCGCCGGCGCGGCGGCCAAGGGCGGCATGTTCAATCGTCCGGGCCTGCTCGGCGGTCTCGCCGCCGGCTTCCTCGGTGCCGGTCTGTTCGGCATGCTGTTCGGCAGTGGTCTGTTCAGCGGCCTTGGCGGTCTGTCGTCGATCCTTGGTCTCGTGCTGCAGCTTGGCCTGATCTATCTGGTGGTGCGGCTCGCCATGAACTGGTGGCGTCGTCGCAATGCGCCGGCTTATGCCAACGCGATGCCCGATACCGGCGCGCAGCAGCAGGCACAGGCCGCGCAGATGAACGCACGCAGCGGGTTCGGCTTCGGCTTTGGCGCCAATACGCCGCCGTTGCAGATCACGCCGGCCGACTACGATACCTTCGAGCGTCGGCTGAGCGAAATCCAGACCGCGTGGTCGAACGAGGACGTGGAGAAGCTCCACACGCTGGCGACGCCGGAAATGGTCTCGTACTTCAGCGAGGATCTCGCGGAGAACAAGGCGCGTGGCGTCGTCAACAAGGTGTCGGACGTCAAGCTTCTGCAGGGCGACCTCGCGGAAGCCTGGCGCGAGGGTCCGACCGACTACGCCACGCTCGGCCTGCGTTTCCGGCTGGTCGACAAGACGCTTGATCGCGCGAGCGGCCGTCTGGTCGAAGGCAGCGAGACGCCGGAGGAGGTCACCGAGGTGTGGACCTTCGCCCGTCGCCCCGGCACAGACTGGGAGCTGTCGGCGATCCAGCAGGCCTGACGCCCGCTCCATAGAAAGAAATCGAAGCGCCGCATCATCGATGCGGCGCGTTTCGGTTGGGCCATTGTGTTTCAGTCATTGTAACCTTCCGCGCCGCCATCCCTTGGGTCTGGTTGCGGCGGGGCCACGATCATGCGCGATGAGCTTTATTACTGGCCGACCATTCAGGGGCGGGGCGAGTATGTCCGGCTCGCGCTGGAAGAAGCGGACGCCGACTATCTCGATGTCGCGCGGCGCACCGGCGGCGAGGCCCGGATGATGGCGATGATGACAAGCCGGCGTCTGGACACGCCGCCTTTTGCGCCTCCGTTTCTCAAGGCCGGCAACCTTGTCATCGCGCAGGTCGCCAACATCCTGCTTTATCTCGGCGCGCGGCACGGTCTTGCGCCGAAGGCGGAAGCAGGGCGGCTGTGGGTTCATCAACTGCAACTCACCATCGCCGATCTCGTGGTCGAGATTCACGACACTCATCATCCGCTTGGGCCGACGCTGTATTACGAAGATCAGCGGCCGCAGGCACGAACCCGCACCGGGGAATTCTGGAAAACGCGCGTGCCAAAATTCCTCGGCTATTTCGAGGACCGGATCGCGCGCCATGGACCGTATCTCACGGGACGGCGCGTCACCTATGCCGACCTGTCGCTGTTTCAGATCGTCGAGGGACTGCGCTATGCCTTCCCGCATCGCATGAAGCGGTTCGAGCGCAGAACACCGCGTTTGCTCGACCTGCATGCGCGTGTCGCGGCGCGGCCCAGGATCGCGGCGTATCTCGCCAGCGACCGTCGCATTGCCTTCAACACCGATGGTATCTTTCGTCACTATCCGGCGCTGGATAAATAGGGGGAGTGACGTGCATATTCTGGCAGGCGAGTCAGCGATCCATAGCGGAACGGGCTTGCCGTCCGCTCTCTCGCCTTGCCTTGGCCGCATTGATGACTCATTGTGTCGGTTGGTTGGCTGAATCGCCTGACATTTGAACGCCGGAGGAACGATGCGCTTCATCACCCCCGTCATCTATGCCGCGCTGTTTGCAACCGCGATCTATGCCGCGATCGCCCAGACGGGCCCGCTGCCCGCGGTTTCTGAGACCACAGCTTCCGTGAACACGACCAAGCTCGCTTATGCCGTGCCGACCGACGGTACCCGTGCCGCTTCCAAGCCGGCCGTGCGGGTTGGCAAGCGCGAGGCCTGCCGCCAGATGGTCGCGGGAAAGCACCTCAAGCATCGCGACGCGCGCGATCAAATGCAGCTCTGCGTGGCGCAGGCCCGCGTCGATTGCCTGAAGCAGGCGATCGATCAGAAGATGCGCGGTGCGCAGCGCCGGGTCTATGTGAAGGCGTGCGTCGCCACGTAATCGATCTTCTCGAGATACGAGCCGTCGAGCGGCAAGCTGGCATCGTGGTCTCATCATACGCGACGCGAGCAGCACGATAGCCGCCGTCATTTTGTTTCAACCACGCCGATCTCCCGATCCGCGTGGTTGTTTTATGTCAGCCGGTCGAACCGCAGGTTCAGCGTACTCCCGGCATGCTGGGAGCGCCCGGAGCGTCCGGTTCCATCCACTGGAGATCTCGATCGGCCGGCTCGATCACGCTCGGCGCGATGCTATCCCGGTCCATTTCCTCACGGGCCGGTGAACGACTCATACCGACTGTGCCGCTGCTCGACTTGCGCATGCTGGAATGCATTTTCTTGGTCTTGTTGGTTTTCTTCACTGTCTTCTTTTTGTGCACCTTGTTTTGCGTATTCGTCGTAGTGTCGTTCTTCATCGTGTCCTGTCCCGAAGGACTGGTGGTTTGCGCTCTGGTGGTTCCGGCGGATACCGCAGCCATCAGGACCGCGCAGCATGTTGCGATGATGAGTTTCCGCATGAGAACTCTCCGTTTGTGTGAAACCCGTCCCCTCAATGAGAGGCCATCCGGCGCGTTCCCCGCCGCACGGAAATGTGTTTCGCGCTCGCGAACAGTGCGGTTTTCGGTGAGGCGCGTTTGATGCCGGCAACGCAGGACATATGTCATGCATGAGAAATCGCCACCCAACGCACCGCTGGTGACGATGTGGGATCACATTCATTTGCGCAGCACCGATCCGGACGCGGCCGCCGCCTGGTTCGAGGAGATGCTGGGCGCGGAGGTGATCCATTCGCCGGGGCGCGTCGATCTCAATCTCGGCGGCAGCAAGGTGTTCATCCTGAAGGCGCCGGACGACGATCACCCCGCGCCGTCGCATCCGCATCGCGGTCTCGATCACTTCGGGTTGTGCGTGACCGACATCGACAAGGTGGCGGCGGGGCTCAAGGCCAAGGGCGTGGTTTTCATGCAGGAGCCGTCCACCGTCCGACCCGGGCTGCGCCTGTGTTTTCTGCGCGGGCCCGACGGGATTTCGATCGAATTGCTGGAGCGGGATGCGAAATACAAATAGCGCGCCTCTCGCAGTCGCCCGCCCGCGAAAGCGTCCGTTCGCTTGACCTTACTGGTCTTTTTCCCGCGAGATTGTGATGCTGGAGCCGGTCTTGCTCGCCTGGCACTGGATGTCGAGCTTGCGGTAGCGCGTCTTGATGTCCTTGCCGCGCAGAATGCCGATCCGTCCGAAGCAGCGGTTGGCGCCGCGCAGCGCATCCTTGCGCGGAATGGTGAAGATCACCGCAGCGGCGGTAGCGACCATTTCGACGAACGGCGCCGGTGGCTTGCGCGAGGGGGAGGCGGCGAAGAAATCGGCCTGCCGGTTGCGGCTGGAGCAGCCGAGCGAGGCCTGCGTCGCCAGCGGATGTTGCAGATAGATGATGCCGCCTGCGGCGCGTCCGACCTTCAGGCCTTCGATGCGCCCCGCAAGCTCCTTGGCCTGTTCATCGCAGCGGTCGGCACGGGCCGGCATGATCGAAAGGCCGAGCGCCGCGATCAGTGCCGAAGACAGAACGAGCAGGCGCGGAAAAGCATGTGCCATGAGATCCCCCGCGCATTGAACCGTGCGCTTTGATTTTGCGCAAGGCGGATTTGGCGCTTGTCGTGTGCGGCTGACACGGCAGGGCAGGACCGGTACTCACGTCATGCTCGCAGCCATTCCCTCGCGTGGGGCGCCCTGTTGCAGGCGCATAGCACGACTTTCGACGCCTTCCCTTTATCCCAAAACAGATTAGAACGGCTCCAGGGCGCGTCCGCGCGCGCCACCGCAAGGGGATACGCCATGAACGCTCCGACCAGCATTCCTTCGCCGCAGGCGCTGCCGCCGTATCGGCATACGCCGTTGTTTCCGCTCGGCAAGGACGAGACCCCTTACAGGAAGATTTCGTCGGAGGGGGTGCGGGTCGAGACTGTGATGGGCAAGGAGATGCTGGTGGTGTCGCGCGATGCGCTGCGCACGCTGGCGGAAGCCGCCTTCATCGACATCAATCATTACCTGCGGCCGGGGCATCTGCAGCAACTGCGCAAGATCCTCGATGATCCCGAGGCCAGCGACAACGACAAGTTCGTTGCGTTCGATTTTCTGAAAAATGCAAACATCGCCGCCGGCGGCGTGCTGCCGATGTGCCAGGACACCGGAACGGCGATTATCATGGGCAAGAAGGGCTCGCGCGTGCTCACCGAGGGCGACGACGAGGCGGCTCTCAGCGAAGGCGCGCGCGACGCGTATCTGAAACGCAACCTGCGCTATTCGCAGGTCGCGCCGCTGTCGATGTTCGAGGAGAAGAACACCCGCAACAACATGCCGGCGCAGTGCGAGATCTACGCAGAGGGCGAGGACGCTTACAAATTCATGTTCATGGCCAAGGGCGGGGGATCGGCTAACAAGAGCTTCCTGTTTCAGGGCACGCCTTCGTTGCTAACCAAGGATCGCCTGCACGCTTTTCTCAAGGAGAAGGTGCTCACGCTCGGCACCGCTGCGTGTCCGCCGTATCACTTGGCCATCGTCATCGGCGGCACTTCGGCCGAACTGACCATGAAGACGGTGAAGCTGGCCTCCGCGCGCTATCTCGATGCGCTGCCGACCACCGGCAGCGAGGACGGCCACGCCTTCCGCGATCTTGAGATGGAGCAGGAAATCCACAAGATGACGCAATCGCTCGGCGTCGGTGCGCAGTTCGGCGGCAAGTATTTCTGCCACGATGTTCGCGTGATCCGTCTGCCGCGCCATGGCGCGTCGCTGCCGATCGGGCTTGGCGTGTCCTGCGCCGCCGACCGTCAGGTGCTCGGCAAGATCACCAAGGACGGCATCTATCTCGAGGAGCTTGAGCACAATCCGGCGCAGTATCTGCCGGCGGTGGAGGGCCATCTTGGCGGCGAGGTGGTGAGGATCGATCTCGACAAGCCGATGAAAGAGATTCTGGCGACGCTGTCGCAATATCCGATCAAGACCCGGCTGTCGCTGAACGGCACCATGATCGTGGCGCGCGACGCCGCCCATGCCAAGCTGCGCGAGCGGCTGGAGAAGGGCGAGCCGCTGCCGGATTATTTCAAGAATCATCCGGTCTATTACGCAGGTCCTGCGAAGACGCCGGCGGGTTATGCCTCGGGTTCGTTCGGCCCGACCACGGCGGGACGTATGGATTCCTTCGTCGATCAGTTTCAGGCGGCCGGCGGCTCGATGGTGATGCTGGCGAAGGGCAATCGCGCGCCGGCGGTGCGCGAAGCCTGCAAGGCGCATGGCGGTTTCTATCTCGGCTCGATCGGCGGCGCGGCGGCGAACCTCGCCGAACACTGCATCAAGAAGGTCGAGGTGGTGGAATATCCCGAACTCGGCATGGAAGCGATCTGGCGTATCGAGGTGGTGGATTTCCCGGCCTTCATCGTCATCGACGATAAGGGCAACGACTTCTTCAAGGAACTGAACCTGAGCTAGGCCCTTCCGGCGTTGTAAAGGGCCAGCTGAGCGTCGAATGCCCGCTTGTAGGCCGGCCGCGCTTCGCCGCGGGCGACATAGGCGGCCAGATTCCGGTGTTCGTCCAGAATACCTGACGATTTCAGCCTGAGCAGCACCGACACCATCATCAGGTCGCCGGCGCTGAATGCGCCATCGAGCCAGTCGGCATCGCCCAGACGAACCGAGAGTTGCTTCAGCCGATCGTGGATGCGATCTACGATCAAAGGCATGCGCTGCTTGGTCCAGGGCTTGTCGCCTTCGAGAAACTTGGCCGTTGCAAATTCAAGAATGGGCGGCTCCACCGTGTTGAGCGCGGCAAACATCCATGTGATGGCGCGCGCCCGCGCCTTGGTGTCGTCCGGCAGCAAACCCGCATGGCGCTCCGCGATATGAAAGATGATCGACCCGGTTTCGAACAGGGCAATATCGCTGTCCTCATAAGTCGGAATCTGACCGAACGGATGAAGTGCCAGATGGGCAGGCTCTTTCATCGCGCGGAATGAAAGAGGGCGAACCTCGTAAGGCTGCTCCACCTCCTCAAGTGCCCAGCGCACGCGCGTATCCCGCGCCAGCCCCTTGCCTCCATCCGGTGAGTGTTCAAAGGCGGTGATGATGATGGTCATGGTGAAACGCTGCTCCTGACAAAATCATGGACTGCTCGTGGACGATTCAATGGCGGATCCAAGTCCGACTTCGACAGCCCTTGACGCCATAGTCTCCGCATTGTAATTAACCAATAGGTTAAATACAAGAGATACCCGATGGACCGGCTTTCCAGCACGTTTTCGGCACTGGCCGACCCGACAAGGCGGGCGATCCTGGCGCGGCTCGCGCTTGGCGAGACGTCAGTCAACGAGATCGCCAAGCCGTTCGAGATGAGCCTGCCGGCGGTCTCGAAGCATCTGAAAGTTCTGGAACATGCCGGCCTGATCACGCGCGGCCGTGATGCGCAGTGGCGGCCATGTCGCCTCGAAGTTGCGCCGCTGAAGGAAGCGGCAGGCTGGATCGATTTCTACCGCAAATTCTGGGAGGCGAGTTTCGACCGCCTCGAGGCCTATCTGCAGGATTTGCAGTCTCAGGAAACGAAGCCGAAAAAGCGGGCGCGTAAGCGGCCTGCCGGCAAGGAGGGGAAACGTGACCGCAGCAAGTGAGAAATCTTTTATTGTCACCCGGACTTGCAACGCGCCGCGCGAGCGGGTCTGGCGGGCATGGACCGAACGTGATGCGCTGGCGCAATGGTGGGGACCGAAAGGCTGCGGCCTCGAAGTCGTCGCCCTCGACGTTCGCCCCGGCGGTTTCTTCCATTACAGCATGGCGATGCCGGACGGCAGCAAATGGTGGGGCCGTTTCGCCTATCGCGAGATCGTCAAACCCGAGCGCATCGTTTTCACCAACTCGTTTTCCGATCCGCAAAGCGGAGTGACCCGCGCGCCGTTCAGCGCGGACTGGCCGCTGGAAATTCTCAACGTGCTGACCCTGACCGAGGACGGCAACAAGACAGCGCTGCGGCTGGAAGGCCGCCCGGTCGATCCGACCGACGCGGAACGCGCGATGTTCGAGAGCATGTTCGATTCCTTGAACCAGGGTTTTGGCGGCACCTTCGAGCAGCTCGACGCCTATCTGGCGAAATCATAGCAGGCGAAATGTCAGCCTGCGCTGAGGCGGACACAAAAGCGTCGCGGACCGGTCCTATAACCCGGCACCCTTTGACGATCGAAAATCACAAGCCGCTCCCACAATGGAGAAACGTCATGAAGGTCAATCCCTATCTGTTTTTCGACGGCACCTGCGAGCAGGCGCTCAAGTTCTATGCCGATGTGCTGGGCGCGAAGATCGAGGCCATGATGTCCTACAAGGACATGCCGCCGAACGAGCGCACGCCAGCCGACTGGAAGGACAAGATCATGCATGCGCGCATTTCGCTCGGCAGTTACGACATTATGGCCTCCGATGCCGCGCCGGGCGACTACAACAAGCCGCAGGGCTTCGACCTGACGCTGAATATCGATACGGTGGAGGAGGCTGAGCGTATCTACAAGGCGCTGTCGGACGGCGCGCGGAAGATCAGCATGCCGCTCGGCGAGACCTTCTGGGCGCAACGCTTCGGCGCGTTCACCGACAAGTTCGGCACGCCGTGGATGATCAACTGCGAAAAGAAGATGTAGTCGCCGGCTTGCGGAGAGGGCCATGTCCAATCGTATGTCAGCGTCGGTGAATCCGTCGCCCGTTGCCAATGACGAGCTCGTTGTCGCGCGCAGGTTCAATGCGCCACGCGAACTGGTCTGGAAGGTCTGGACGGATCCCTCTCATGCCAAACACTGGTGGGGACCGCCGATGTGCCCCGCCATCGAGATGCACATGGATCTGCGCGTCGGTGGACAATGGCGGCATTGCCTGCAATCGTCGGAAGACGGCTCGCATCTCTGGCAGCATGGCGTGTTCAAAGAGATCGTTCCGCCGCGATTGCTGGTCTTCACTTTCACCTGGGAACAGAACCAGTTCATCGAATTTCCCAATCTGGAAATGATGGTGACGATCACCTTCGAAGACAGTGACGGCGGCACGCTGGTGACGCTGCGTCAGACGGGATTCGGCTCGCTCGCGGACCGGGACGGTCATGGGCAGGGCTGGAATGGCACGTTCGACCGTTTCGAGGATTATGCCAGACAGGTGTCGGCCGGCGGCGCCGAATGGAGTTTGTGATGGCCAACAATTTTCCATGCTTGTGGTTCAAGTCCGAGGCAGAGGAGGCGCTGAACTATTACGTCTCCATCATCCCGAACTCGCAGATCCAGCAGGTGACGCGGGTGAACGAGGCCGGTCCGTTTCCCAAAGGCGCGGTGATTTCGGTCACCGCGATGCTGGACGGCCAGCTTGTGCTGGCGCTGAACGGCAATCCGCAATTTCCGTTCTCGCTCGCGACGTCGCTGGTGACGCTCTGCGAGACGCAGGCGGAACTGGACGAACGCTGGGAGAAGCTCTCCGCTGGTGGCCAGACCATGCAATGCGGCTGGCTGACTGACAGATATGGCGTCGCCTGGCAGGTGACGCCGAAGGTGCTGCCGGAGCTTTTGTCGGGAGACCAGAAGGCGACCGACCGCGTCATGGCCGCGATGATGCAGATGACCAAAATGGATATCGCGGAGCTGCAAAGGGCCTATGACGGAAAGTAGATCGCGATCACGTGATCGCGTCTTGGCCCGCGGAAGAGGTGTGTTACAAGGCGCGCCCTTTATCCAGATAAGTATGGAATCGTGATCGTGTCTTCGACGAGCTATGCCAGAAACGCCATCGTGCTTGGCCTGTTGTCGGCGGTCGGACCGTTCGCGATCGACATGTACTTGCCGGCGCTGCCTTCGATCGCCGCCGATCTGAAAGCGTCCACCGCCGCGACGCAGATGACGCTGATGGTGTTCTTCATGGCGTTCGGCGTCTGCCAGCTTGTCTATGGTCCGATCTCCGACATGGCCGGGCGCAAGCCGCCGCTGTATTTCGGCCTTGTCCTGTTTATTCTCGGCTCGATCGGCTGCGCGCTGGCGCCGAACATCCATTGGCTGATCGCACTGCGTGTGGTGCAGGGCGTCGGCGCCGCGGCGATGATGGTGATTCCGCGCGCGATCATCCGCGATCTGCATACCGGCATCGAGGCGACGCGGCTGATGTCGCTGGTCATGCTGGTGTTCAGCGTGTGTCCGATTCTGGCGCCGTTGATCGGCAGCGCGCTGATCGTGCCGTTCGGCTGGCGCGCGGTGTTCGTCGGCGTCACCATCGCGGCGGTCGCCGGTCTTGTCATGACCGCGATCTTCTTGCCCGAGACGCGGTCGCGGCACGACCGCATGCCGGTCAGCGCGGCCGATGTGGTCGGTGGTTTCCGCTATCTCCTGACCCATCCGCGTTTTCTGGGCCTGACCTTCATCGGCGGCCTCGGCATGGCGAGCTTCTTCGCGTTCCTGGCTTCGTCCTCGTTCATCTATATCGACCATTTCGGCCTGACGCCGACGCAGTACAGCCTCGCCTTCTCGGTGAATGCCATCGGCTTCATCGGGGCGTCGCAGTTTGCCGCCAGCCTCGGTGCGCGCTTCGGCATCGCCCGCATGGTGATGGTCGCGGTGATGGCCTACACGCTGTTCGCACTCGTCAATTTCGCGGTCACGGCGGCGGGCGTCGACAATCTCGCGGTGCTCATGGCCCTGCTGTTTGTGAGCTTTGCGTTTCTCGGCCTCGTCATTCCCTCGACCATGGTGCTGGCGCTCGATGACCATGGCCCGATTGCCGGCATCGCCTCGGCGCTGGGCGGCACGCTACAGATGATCGCGGGCGGTGCGGTGATCGCGGTCGCCAGTCTGTTTTTCGACGGCACGGCCCTGCCGATGGTGACGATCATCGCGCTATGCGCCTGCGGCGCATTGTTGCTCGGCTTTGTCACATTGCGTGGCCGCGCCTCGGCGCCGCAGCCGGCGGAATGAGCGGCGGGCAGGGAACCGGCCGCTTTTGCGAAAAATCGCAGTCTTAGGTGGATCAAAGGCCGCAAACAGCGGTTTTGATGGGGATGACGCGGGGCCCGCGTTGTCATCGGTCGGGAAACGTATGACATTCGTTGCGGAATCGCTTTAATACGGCGCTGTTTTTCGATTTTACCGTCAGTGAGCCATGCCAGTCATTTCCTCCAAGAAGCCCTACCGGATCGGACGCTCCAAGACCGGACTCGGCCTGTTCGCCACCAAGCGGATCGAGAAGGGCACCAAGATCATCCGTTATATCGGCCCGCTTCTGGACTCCCGGAAGAAGGCGGACGACGAGATCGAGAACAAGTACCTGTTCGAGATCAACAATCGCTGGACCATCGACGGTTCGGTCCGCCGTAACATCGCCCGCTACATCAATCATTCCTGCCGGCCGAACGCGGAATCCGATGTCAATTCGCGCGAGCGGCGCGTCGTCATCCGTGCCATCAAGGCCATCGAGCCGGGCGATGAGATCAACTACGATTACGGCACCGATTACTTCAAGATTTTCCTGAAGCCGATCGGCTGCAAGTGCGACCACTGCGAAAAGAAGCGCAAGAAAGCGCGCGCCGAGGCCCGGGCGGAGAAGCTGCGGCTGAAATTGAAGGCCGAGAAGAAAGCTGCCAAGGCCGCTGCAGGCAAGCCCGTGACCAAGGCCGTCAAGGGCAAGACGACGCTCGCCAAAGGCGGGACCGTGCGCGGTGTCGCCGCGGCCCATGCGCGTGGCACCGGTCAGGTCACCAAGACAAAAGCGCGCCGCACCCGGCCGCTGGCCACGTCGAGCGGCGCGAAAAGCCGGGCCCGCAAGAGCCGCGCTTCGTAAGACCATTCGCCTTGCCGGGGACTGCCGTCGTGCCTATCTGACGGAAAACCCCGCGAGGTCACCTCATGAGCAACGCCAGGCCGCTGCAGATCGACGTCGTCTCCGATGTCGTCTGCCCATGGTGCTACATCGGCAAGCGACGGCTCGAATCCGCGCTGGCGCTGGTGCCGGATGTGCCGGTCGAGGTGCACTGGCGGCCGTTCTTCCTCAATCCGTGGGTGCCGCGCGAGGGCATGTCGCGCGAGCAGTATCTCACCACCAAGTTCGGCTCGGTCGAGGCCTATAAAGGCATTGCCGGGCGCGTGGCGCAGGCCGCCATGGCCGAAGGGTTGCAATACAATTCGGACTTAATGAAGCGGCAGCCCAACACGCTTGACTGCCATCGCCTGATCCATTGGGCGGGCGAGGAGGGCAAGGCTGCTGCGATGAAGCAGCGGCTGATGGACCTCTATTTCCGCGAGGGCGGCGATCTCACTGACACCGACGTTCTGGTGCAGGCCGCCGCCGATATCGGTTTCGATGCCGACCGCATCCGCGCGCGTCTTGCCAGCGACGAGGATATCGACCGCGTCTCCGCGCAGGCGAAAGAAGCCGCCGACAAGGGCATCAGCGGCGTGCCGACTTATGTGCTGGCGCAGACCTATGCCATTTCCGGCGCGCAGGATCCAGCGCAACTCGCGCAGGCGATCCGTCAGATCGCGGCGAAGATGGACAGCCTTTCGGCCTGATCGCGTTGCTGGATGAGAGGCGAGGGGCTGCGGTTGCAGCCCCTGCGGCCTGTCGATTGCTCAAGCCTTCTTGAGATAGTAGTTCGCGTTCTTGCCGAGCGCGATGCGGCGCAGGACGCGGCGCATGGCCTGCGAGCTGCGCAGCGGCTCGACGATTGCGCGCACCGTGCGGAACACCGAGAGCTTGAGGTTATCCCATGCCGGATGCATGCCGGGCGCTGCCTGCGGCATCTTGAGGCTGCGCAGCATGGCGTTGACGACATGCAGGTCGTTGAGACGCTTCACCTCCGGAGTCTTCCAAGTGATCGCCATCGAGATCGAATAGGAGCCTGCCGTGCGCACCCAGTGCGGCCACTGATACGGCACGTAGCAACCGTCGCCATCGAACATGTGGAATTCCACTGCGCGCGGCCGGAAGCTTTCGTCATACTTCACGTTGCGATGGCGGGTGGTTGAGTACTCGACCTGCGCCGCGTCGGCGATGCCACCGTCCTGATTGTCGTAGATGCGGAAGAACTTCTCGCCGTGGATCTGGACGAAGAAGTTGTCTTCGGCATCCATGTGGAACGGCGTGGTGGAGTTCGGCGACGAGACGAACAGGAAGCCTTCGATCTGCGAGAAGCCGGCGTCTTCGAGGCTCTTGAAGCCGCGGGCGCGGGCCACCGAAAGCAACGTGTCCTCGACGATGGTGCGATATTCGGGGGACTTCTCGATGCGCTTGAGCACCATCCAGGCGCCTGCGGTCTCGATGCGCTTGACCACCTCGACCGGATCGAGATCGACGCTCTTCACCTTGTCGGGGTCCTGGCTGACCTCCGCCGCGCCCGAATTATATTCGATCAGGTCGCGCGGCAATTCGGCGGCGAGCTGCGCGATGCGCGGCAGCGTCAGCAGCGGATGGCCGGACAGCATGTGCCGGATCGCGAACGGCCGCAGCGGAAAATCTTTTGTCAGCGCATCCTTGTCGGCGGCGATGACAGGTGCGAATTGCGAGGCGGCATTCATGAGCGCTTCTCCCTGATTTTTCTGATGGCGTGAACGATGTGGCGCGCTGGCTCGCGGATCTGCCGGCGCAGGTCGAGGGCAAAATGGATCGCGCCGACCAGCGGGTCGCGATGCCGCAGCGGAATTAGCACGTCGCCGATCGGCAGGCGGCCCCGCCAGATCGGGTCGATCATCGGATGATTGGGGATCGCGGTGGAATCCACGCTGGCGACGCTGTCATCCGCGCACATGTAGCGGGTCAGTTCGAGCGTCAGCAGGACGCCGGGCGAGCATTTGGCGAAGCGCTCGTCCACGCCGAGCTTGAAATAGAAGGCGCGGTCGAGGTGCCGCAGCACGATCGCGGCAGCGACCGGCGTCTCGCCGGCATAGAGTGAGACCACTTCGCATTCCCCGCGCGCCGCCATGTCGCGCGCCGCGCGGCGGATGAAGGCGAGATGAGCTTCGTCCTGGATGAGTGCCGTGCCGCGCCGGGCCTTCCAGCCACTGGCCTCGAGTTGCAGGAATACCTCGAGCGCAGGAGTGATCTCCTCGGGCGTTGAGGCGATAGTGAACACCACCTCGCCGATATCGTTGAGGCGGTTGTGCTGGCGCCGCAATTCCTTGAGCTTCTTGGAGCCGAGCGCATCGCGCAAAAGTTCGTCCGCATCGCGCGTGGCGTCGAGCAAGGCGCGAGCGTGGGAATGCAGCACGCGTGGCTGCAAGCCTTCCCACGCCATCGCGCGCGTGAAGGCCGCCATCACCGGGCCATCGAGCGGAGTATCACGCAGGATCAGCGCATGTGCGCCGGCGGCGCGCGCCTGTCGCATCAAGCGGCCGGCGGCTTCATCGGCTTTGTCGCGGTCGAGCAGCACGGTGCCGAGCGGCGGATAGGCATCGGCGGTGACGAGAGCAGGCAGCGGCAATTTGTAGGCGCGCCACGCCGACACCGCCGGCATCAGGCCGATCAGGGTCTCGCCGCTCTCGTTCCAGGCGGCGAGCGCGCGATTGTCGGTCCGTCCGCGTGAGAAGGCATCCACCGCCAGCGCCCAGTCCGGCAGATAGTAGCCGTTTGGCTCAGCGGCGTGGGCGGCGAGGGACTGCCAGGACGCCAGCGGGACATCGCGGAGTATCTGCAATGCCTTAGACGCGCGATCGGTTGCGGCGCGTGGTGGCACTGACGCCTGCGCCTCGCCGATGACGCTATGTCCGTCCGCGATCCCTGCGGTTTTAACGGCCTCGAGCACGTCCCTGATCCCCGTGACGTCGCGCGGGTGAATGCCCCGCATCTGCACGTCGATGGCCGGAACCTATCGGGAAGATTTCAAGAATCGCTTGGAGTTTGTCTGCAAATCGGCAAGGTCGGATTAGATGATGCTTAACCATGCGAGCCGGCCGGTGAAGCTCCGGCTTGGTGTCGTCATGGCTCGGATCTGCGCTCCGTGCGGTGCTGTTCCGGCGGTCTTGCCGCTTGGAGCGGGTGGACCGCTTTTGCTATAAATCCGACGCATCTGAACGGGAGTTAAGCGGAATGAGCGGAAGAATCTTGCGATTGGTCGGTCTGGCGGGCGCAGCGGCGCTATTCGCGTTCGCGACGGTGCCGGCGCGGGCGCAGTTCACGCCAGGCTTTCAATTGGGCGACGAAAAGCAGATGTCCCCCGAGGAAAAAGAACGCAACCAGGCCCTTGAGCGCGCAGCCAAAGAGGCGCAGAGGAAGATCGTCGTTCCGAAGGCCAGCAACGATCCGTGGGCGGATGTGCGTACCAGCGAGCCTCCGGCCAAGAGCGCCAAGCCGAAGGCCGTCGTGCGCTAGTATCCCAATCCGAAGTTTGCCTCATTTTGCGGCACGCTCCGCGGCGGACTTCGGATTTATTTCGGCGGCTTCAGCGTTTCCAGAAGGCCGGTGATGCCGGGGTCATGAAGCGGGTCGTCGCCATCGCAGTCCAGGCATCGATAGGCCCGCTTGCCGGTGATCTTATCCAGCAATAACCGCATCGGCTCCTTGCATGTCGGGCAAATGGGTTTTTCGGTCTCTGGCATGAGGTGTCAGGGAGCACTCGCTTGGGACGGGTGGCGCTTTATAAAAGGCAGGGTTCCCGCCGTCTGTCAGGTACCGGACAGAGGCCTTGTGCGGTGCTGCGTGCGGCAGGACTTCACTCGTTGGCCGGTGCTGATCGATAAGCGAGGTTGGGCCGGGCCGTGCGCTGGAATTGGAGACTGTGATGGGACGGTTTGTCGGTTCGGTGATTGTCGCGTTCGTGATCGTCGTGTTCGGCTACTATGTTTACTTCCAGCCGACGGCCAGCGAAGTGGCCTGCGATCGCGCGATCCAGTCGTCCATCGATGCCGGGCCCTCGTTTGCCGTGCGCTCGCATGCCTCGACGGCGGGACACGACAGCATGACGGTGACGGTTGCGTTCAGCACCGCGAATGCCGATGGCACGCGGCGCGAGCAGGTCTATGGCTGCGATCTGGCAAGGCAGGCGGACGGCGCGTTCGCGGTGGTCAAGGTTTATCCGGCACAGGGCGCGCAAAACTGAACGTCCGGGGCCATGCCGTCTGCCGCCGATACCGACGATATGCGTATTTATCGATCGGTCTTCACGGATCGTTCAGGACATTCCTTGGTATCGCGTTAGCCTTCGTGCGATAGGTTATCGTGATGAGCCGGCTTGGCGGTTCGCGAATTTCGGAGGCCCTCTTGAAGCAGCACGTCCTGCGCTTTCTGGCTGATCAGTCCGGCGCGACCGCGGTCGAGTATGCGCTGGTCCTGGGCGGCATTGCCCTGGCCACATTGGTTGCTCTTCAAGGTGTCGGCACGTCGATCAGCACGGTCCTCGGAAGGGCCACCACAGCCCTGCAATAACGCACCGCGCCTGCGGCGTGACACTGTGATGCAGGCTCGTCTCCAGCTTTGAAAGAGTGGCTCTCTCGCTGCGTATCGACGCGGCGGATGCGACGTTGTGTTGCATGATGCAAGCCGAAGTTGCGTCCGCGCGTCGCAAATGTCGCAGCGATACTCCGGCGCTTAAGCCTTTGACAAAGTAAAGGTTTACTTATCGACCTGGCACGCTAAGTCTTGGGCGGCTTGCGACCGAGGAAGAGCTCAAGAAACACGCCTCTCAACCACCTGTTGGCGGGATCGTAATGATAGCGCTCGTGCCAGTGCTGCTTGATGTCGATGGTTGGAAGCTTGAGCGGCGGCTTGAACAGCCTGATGTTCGCGGAGTTCGTGAAAGACAGCGCGAGATTCCGCGGCACCGTTCCGATGGTGTCGGTCTGGGAGATCACCACCGGCAGGGTCAGGAAGTGGGAGACCGTCATGGCAACCGGACGCTTGATGCGCTGCTTGGCGATGATCCGTTCGATGCCCACCTCGTGCGCGGTGCCGCTCGATGACACCACCACGTGCGGCAGGGTGGAGAACTGCTGCAAGGTCAGGGTGTCTTTCACGGTGGGATGTTCGGTGTTTGCGATGCAGACGAATTCGTCGCGATACAGAAGCTGTTCGAAGAATCCGCCCGACAGTCCCTCGAACAGGCCGACAGCCAGATCGACATCGCCGGAGATCATCGCTTCCTGAATGCCGCGGCGTGGAATCGATTCGATATTGATGCCGACGCCGGGCGCGATGGTCTGCAGATGGCGCAGCAGGCGCGGCATCATCACGGCTTCGCCGATGTCCGTCATGAAGATGGAGAAGGTGCGGGATGAACGCGCGGCATCGAAACTCGCGTCGATCTTTAATGCGCCATCGATCAATTCGCAGGCCTTGCGGATCGGCTCCGCGATCGAGGCAGCATAAGGAGTGGGCTCCATGCCGCGCACGGTGCGCACGAATAACGGGTCGTTCAGAATCTTGCGCAGCCGCGCCAGCGCATTGCTCAGCGCGGGCTGACTCAACCCGACGCGATCGGCAGCGAGCGTGATGTTGCGCTCGCGATCGATGGCGACGAATGCCACAAGCAGGTTGAGGTCCAGAGAATTTATATTCATGCGACGAATACGCTACATGGAGAAATGGTATTAGACAACATCGTGACCTCATTCTCTAATCAATGAGGGTACGGCATTGCAATGACATCGCGCGGATTGCGAAACGGCGTGATCTGAACGCGCGACGATGATGCCTCAATGACGGCGATTTCGTTCATCGCCGTGATGTCGTGCGCGACTTTCTCATATGGGGTGATCGATGAAAGTTAAGTGCAGCATCAAGGCCAATGTCTATAAAGATTCTGTTTCATTAATGAGGATTTCTCAGCTTGTCGTCTCGCGGACTTCCGTGCAGCGCACAACGCTGTTGATGGGGACCAAGGCGAACAAGGAGTTTCTGGCGCAGGCCAAACTCATGCGGCCGGAATTGGACGCGGCGCAGCCAAGCGACATCATGATCGTCGTGGAGGACGGTTCGGATGAAACGATCGCTGCGGCCGAGCGTGAAATTCATTCGTTGATCGCGGGCGAGGAGCCCAAGGCGGGCTCGTCCGAACAGGCTGCCGAATTGCCGCCCCGTTCGATTGCGGTCGGCGTCTCGCGCGCCGAAGAGGCCGATCTGGCGTTGATTTCGGTGCCGGGCTCTTATGCCGCGGCCGAAGCGATGAAGGCGTTGCGGCAGGGGCTTAGTGTGCTCTTGTTCAGCGACAACGTGCCGATCGAGCAGGAGCGCGAACTCAAGATCGTCGCACAGCGCAAGAATCTTCTTGTCATGGGGCCGGACTGCGGAACGGCGGTGATCAACGGCGTGCCACTCGGCTTCGCCAATGTTGTGCGGCGCGGCAGTGTGGGTCTTGTCGGCGCCTCCGGCACCGGCCTGCAGGAAATCATGTGTCAGGTTCATCGCCTCGGCGAAGGGCTTTCCCACGCCATCGGCACCGGAAGCCGCGATGTGTATGACGACATCGGTGGCGCAACAATGTTGCAGGGACTCGATCTGCTGGCGACGGACAAGGCCACCAAGGTGATCGCAATCATCTCCAAGCCGCCTGCGCCGGCCGTGCAGCAGCGCGTGCTGGCCAAGGCTGCGTCGCTGAAGAAGCCGATCGTGGTCTGTTTCCTTGGCGGCAATCCCGCCGCGTCCGGCGATAACGTCCACTGCGTTGCGACATTGCAGGAGGCGGCGGCCAAGGCTGTCGCGCTCGCCAAGGGCACCAAGGCGGCCGGCGAGACCTCGCATGCCGGCGCGGCGGTCGATGCGATCTCCGCCAGGCTGAAGCCGTCGCAGCGATTCATTCGCGGTCTCTATTCGGGTGGCACGTTCTGCTCGGAGGCGCAGGTCATCTGGCAGCGCCACGGCATCAGCGCCCATTCCAACGTCCCGCTGAACTACGACCTCAAGCTCAAGGACGAGAACAAGAGCTTCGAGCACACCGCGATCGACCTCGGAAGCGACGAGTTCACGGTCGGCCGGCCCCACCCGATGATCGACTACGGCGTGCGTATCGATCGCCTGCAGCGCGAGGCCAAGGACCCCGACGTCGCCTGCATCGTGCTCGATGTCGTGCTCGGCTATGGCAGCCATGAGAATCCGGCGAGCGTTCTGGCGCCGGCCATTCGCGCGGCCAAGGCCACTGCCAAGCAGGACGGTCGCGAGCTGCCGATCATCTGTTTCATCTGTGGCACCGACGAGGACCCGCAACATCTGGCTTCGCAGACCGAGGCTCTCGCCAAGGAAGGTGTGATCTTCGCCTCGGGAAGCACCGATGCTGCGAGCATTGCAGCGGATCTCGCCACGCGGATGGCCTCGAACGGGGCTGCTCCGGATCGTCGTGCGCAACAGGGTAAGGGCCGGTAATGACCATGGCGTATTCTCTTCTCGACCGTAAAACCTCCGTCATCAGCCTCGGCGCATCCGATCTCGACAAGGGCATCGAAAGCGCGAAGGCTCCCCTGGTGCGGTTGCAGTGGCAGCCGGTGGGCGATGGCAATCCGGATGTGGCCTGGAGCCTCGCGCAGATCGTCGGCGACAAGGACGATCCCGAGGCCTTCGGCTCGCGGGCCGATCGTGCGAACGAGGAGGCGCTGCAGCGGATACTCACCGCGCAGCCCGTCTGGGTGGACGTGGTTCTCCACGCCTCCGAGGTGTGGCCGGATATGGGGCGGACGCTGCTGCATGCCGGCCCGCCGATCGCCTGGGACGATATGTGCGGCCCGATGCGCGGCGGCGTGATCGGCGCCATTCTCTACGAGAAATGGGCCAGCACGCAGGAGGAGGCGGAGAAGCTCGCGGGCAGCGGCGCCATCCGCTTTGCGCCGTGCCATGAGTTCGGCGCGGTGGGGCCGATGAGCGGCATCATCTCGCCGTCGATGCCTTTGTTCGTCGTGGAGAACAAGACCGGCGGAAACTTCGGCTACGCGCCGATGATGGAATCGGGCGGCGCCAAGACTCTTCGTTTCGGCGCCTTCGCGCCTGAAGTGATCGCCGGTCTGAAGTGGATCGAGAACGTGCTGGCGCCAGCGCTCAAGACCGCAGTTGCCGGGATCGATGGCGGACTGCCGCTGAAGCAGATCATGGGGCAGGCGCTGCACATGGGCGACGACGTCCATAACCGCAACACGGCGGCGACCTTGCTGCTGTTGCGTGCGGTCATGGAATCGCTGCTCGGCTCCAACACGCCGAAGGACATCGTCCAGGATGTGGTCAAGGTGGTCGGCGCGGACGACATGTTCTTCCTCAGCCTGTCGATGGCCGCGTGCAAATCCACCATGGACGCCGCCCATGGCGTGCCTCACAGCAGCATCGTGACCGCCATGGCCCGCAACGGCGTCAATGTCGGCATCCGGGTGAGTGGTCTTGATGGAAGCTGGTTCGTCGGCAAGGCGGACGTGCCGGTCGGTCTGTTCCTGCCGGGCTTCAGCGAAGCGGACGCCAATCCGGATATCGGCGACAGCGCCATCACCGAGACGTCGGGTCTCGGCGCGTTCGCCATGGCCGCGGCTCCCGCGATGGTGCAGTTCGTCGGCGGCACGCCGCAGGACGCGCTGCGTTATTCGCGCGAGATGGCGTTCATCACGGTCGGGCGCAATCCGGGCTTCACGCTTCCGGCGCTCGACTTTATCGGCGCGCCGGTCGGCATCGACGTCCGCAAGGTGGTCGATGAAGGCATGCGGCCGGTCATCAACACCGCGACCGCGCACAAGGAAGCCGGCAAGGGCATCATCGGCGCCGGCATCGTCAAGGCTCCGATGAAGTGCTTCACCGAAGCGGTGCAGGCACTGGCTGCGGGTGCAGGGAAATAGTAAGCGCAGCGACAAGTTGCTGTCAGCAGGAAGGCGCCCTTCGGGGCGCCTTTTTGTTTTTGGCTGGCTGCATGCGGCAATGCTGGAGCGGGCTTTCCCGTCTCGTGCATCTGCGCGTGCACCTGCGAGCACTCGCGAGGGGAGGCCGTTGCGGCAGCGCACTGCGCTCCCGATACGTCTGGCATGCCAGAGTTTTCCAACATCGGTTTTGTTCAGACAATTTGTCGCGCTGCCGCACGCTGCTGGTTTTCGCGGCGTTTTTCAAAAAACATTCACGATGTGAATTCGGTCTATACGGCTGCGCGCGTAGGCAATCGAAGAAGTTTGTTTTTAGATCGGCATGTGAGATGCGCGTCATAATCGACACAAGTCGAGATGCCGAACGACGAATGAGTTGGCTGTCGCAAATCAGGGAACGCAACAGGGGGACTTTTTATGACTCAGAATCGTCGTCGTTTTGTACAGGCCGGCGTGTTGTCGGCCGCGTTGATTGCCGGAGCCAGTGCATTCACTTTCGCCAACGCCGCGGATGAGCCGATCAAGATCGGCATTCTCATTCCGGGCTCGAAGGCGGACCATGGCTGGATGGAATCCGGCTACAACGGCATGAAGGAAGCCGAGAAGCGCCACGGCAAGAAGATCAAGGTGACCTATATCGAGAACGTGAAGTTCGCCGATATGGAGCAGGCGCTCGTGACGCTTGCGATGAAGAACGATCTGGTGATCGGCGGCGCCGGCCAGACCCAGGCTTCGGTGCTCAAGGTTGCCAAGCGCTTTCCGAAGGTGAAGTTCTCGATCGTCGGCCCGACCGGCCAGCCGACCGAGAATGTCGCGCAGTACGACGTGCTGCAGGCCCAGATCGGTTACGTCGCCGGTGCGGTGGCCGCGATGATGTCGAAGAACGGCGCGGTCAGCTATGTCGGCGGCCTTGAAATCCCGGCGATCGTGAACACCGGCAAGGAGTTCTGCAACGGCGCCAAGCACGTCAAGCCGGACGTCAAGTGCATCGAGAGCTACACCGGCGATTTCGATGACGTGGCGAAGGCGAAGGAAGCAACTCTGGCGGCCATCGCGCAGGGTGCGGACGTTCACTACAACATCCTCAATCTCGGCGTGCGCGGCATGGAGCAGGCGGCGCGTGAGAAGGGCACCAAGATGATTGGCAGCTACACCAATTATTGCGGTGAGAAGAACCCGCTCTACATCGCCTACACCACCAGCGGCATCGGCTTCATGTACGAGTACGCGATCGACCAGATGGTCGCGGGCACCTGGCACCCCGAATACAAGCCGTTCGGTCTTGTGATGGGTCCGCGTTCGGCCGGCATCAATGTCTGCGCCGGCGAGACTCCGGAAATCAAGGCGAAGATCAAGGAACTGCAGGACGATCTGTTGTCCGGCAAGATCAAGGTGCGGGTGGGCTGATCAAATGGCGCTTCTTGAGCTATCCGGCCTGACGAAAAGGTTTGGTTCGTTCACCGCTCTCGACAATGTGAGCCTCACAGTCGAGAGCGGGGAGGTCCACTGCCTTCTCGGTGAAAACGGCGCCGGCAAGTCGACTCTCTGCAATCTGATTTTCGGTGTGCACAAGCCAGATGCGGGCGCCATCTCCCTTGCGGGAGAGGCGTTCCACCCGGCCGGGCCGGCCGAGGCTCTCCACAACGGCATCGTGATGGTGCACCAGCATTTCAGCCTGGTGCCGAACATGACCGTGGCGGAGAATCTCATGCTGGGCCGTTCGGGTCCGAAGCTGGAGCCGCGCATCGTGATCGATCGCATGGCGGAGCTTGCGGCCGAGTACGACCTGCGGATCGATCCGCACGTACACATCGAGGATTTGTCGGTCGGTGAGCGCCAGCGCGTCGAGATCATCAAGTGCCTGCTGGGCGATCCACGGCTGTTGGTTCTGGACGAGCCGACAGCCGTGCTGCAGCCCGACGAAATCGACGCATTGCTCGCGATCTGCCGCCAGTTGGTGGATCGCGGCAAGGCGGTGCTCCTGGTCACTCACAAGCTCGGTGAGATCAAGCGCATTGCCGACCGCACCACGGTCTTGCGTCAAGGCAAGGTCGTCGAGACGGTGAAGATGGAAGGGGCGGACATGCAGTCGCTGGTCCGCTCGATGGTCGGGCGCGACGTGCGTTCGCCCGGATCGGTTCTGGCTGCCACGATCGGCATCGAGAACCAGAACGATGCCGACGGCAAGGTCATTTCCATGCTGTCGCAGGACCGGACCGTCGAGCCGGCGTTGCAGTTGTCAAATCTGACCTATGACGATCTGGACGGCGTCACTCGCATCGACAATATCAACCTTAAAGTGATGCCTGGCGAGATCGTCGGTATCGCCGGCGTCGAAGGCAACGGCCAGACCGAGCTTGGTCTGATCCTTGCGGGGCTCTTGCAGCAGACCTCCGGCTCGATCACGGCCGGCGGCAAGAATCTGGACGGCTGCACGCCGGAGGAGATCACCGCGGCCGGTGTCGGCATCGTGCCGGAAGACCGCCATGCGGTGGCCTGTATCAAGGAGATGTCGGTCGAGGAAAACCTGTTCCTCGGTTCTATCTCGCAGTTCACCAAATTCGGTTTCGTCAACCGTCCGGCCATGCGCCTGGCGGCCCGTGAACTGATGCGGGAGTTCGATGTGCGCGCGAGCGGCCCGGAGATTCCGATGTCGGGGCTGTCCGGCGGCAATCAGCAGAAGGCCGTGCTGGCCCGCGAGCTGACGCTCGATCCTTTGATCTTCCTGCTCGCGGCGCAGCCGACGCGCGGTCTCGATGTCGGTGCCATCGAGGCCGTCTACAGCCGTATCCGCGCGGCGAGCGAAAGCGGACTGGGCGTGCTCCTGATTTCCAGCGAGCTTGAAGAATTGATCGCTGTGTCGGATCGCATCGCCGTCATTTACCGCGGCAAGCTCGTCGGCGAGCTGTCGTCGGATTCATTCAGCCGAGAGTCAATTGGGGCGATGATGTCGGGACATGAGCATGTCTAAGTCGGAATTTGCAGTGAAATCCTCGAGCCTGAGTTGGCCGGATGGATTGAAGGGGGCGATCCCGTTGCAGGTCGTCGTTCCGGTTGTCGCCACCATCGGCGCGCTGCTGGTCGGCCTGTTGATCATCGCCATCACCGGCGGCTCGGTCTCGGAAGCGATCGAGGCGTTCTGGGACGGCATGGCGGGCAGCAGCTTCAACATCGGCTCCTCGCTCAACCGCGCCATCAGCCTCGGCCTGGTCGGCCTCGGCTTCATCTTCGCGAACCGCGCCAATCTCACCAATGTCGGCGGCGAAGGCCAGATCGCCATCGGCGG
The DNA here is from genome assembly GCA_964384815.1 of uncultured Afipia sp. GTDB lineage: Bacteria > Pseudomonadota > Alphaproteobacteria > Rhizobiales > Xanthobacteraceae > Afipia. The sequence continues at coordinate 567,018 of CAYLLZ010000002.1, forward strand.
CATGTTCGCCACCGCCATGGCGCTGCACGGGGCAGGATCCCTGCCGTTCGGTCTCGCCTTTATCGTTCCGCTGTTCGTCGGCGCGCTCGCCGGTGGCTGCTGGGGCGCGCTCGCGGGCGTGCTGAAGGCCAAGCGCAACACCAACGAAGTCATCAGCACGCTGCTGCTCTCCTTCATCGCGCTGCCTTTGGTGTACTGGTCGGTGGAGTCGTTCCATCTGCTGCGCAAGCCGATCAGCGACGTCTCATCGCTGCCTGAGTCGCCCGAAATTCCGGACGCGACCAAGCTGCCGCTGCTGTTCCCCTCGGATGGCTCCTCGCCGCTGCATATCGGTCTGCCGCTCGCGATCGTCGCCGTGATCGTGGTCTGGTTCGTGCTGCGGCACACCGCGCTCGGCCTCAAGCTGCGCGCGGTCGGTCTCAACGAAATGGCCTCGCGCCGCGCCGGTCTGCGGGCAAGCTGGCTGATCATTCTCGCCATGGGCGTTTCCGGCGCGCTTGGCGGTCTCGGCGGCGCGATCATGATCCTGGGTCAGCAGTATTATCTGACCAGTGATTTCTCCTCCGGTTACGGCTTCGACGGTCTGGTCGTCGGCCTGCTGTCGCGCGGTTCAGCGGTGGGTGTGGTGATTGGTGCGCTGCTGTTCGGCTTCCTGCGCTCGGGCAGCATCAACATGGAAATCACCGCCCATGTCCCCTCTGCGGTGGTGCTGATCTGCCAGGGTCTGATCGTCATCGCCATCGCCGGATCCGCTCTTCTTATGGATAGAAAGCCGAACTCATGATCGAGGAACAACTCGCAGTTTTCATCGGATCGGGCCTGCGCCTTGCTGCGCCCCTGATCTTCGCCGGTGCCGGCGAAATGCTCAGTGAGCGGGCCGGCGTCCTCAACCTCAGCCTCGACGGCATGATGCTGACCTCCGCCTTCACCGCGGCGGCGGCGTCCTGGGCGACCGGATCGCCGATGGCGGGCCTTGCGGCCGGTATCATCGCCGCGGTGGCGGTGGCCTATGTGCAGGCGATCCTGAGCGTGACGTTGCGCGCCAACCAGCTTGTGGTCGGCATCGGCTTCAACATTCTGGCGCTCGGCGCGACCACATTCCTTTACCGCGAAATCTTCGGGCCGCTGTCGCGCGACGCCATTCCGGGCTTCACCCAGCTCAACTGGTCGTGGCTCAATGCCATTCCGGTGATCGGCCCCGCGCTGTCGCACCAGACCTGGCTTGTCTATCTCGCCATCTTCATGATGGTGGTGACCTGGGCGCTGCTCAAATACACCTCGTTCGGCCTTGCGGTGCGCGCGGTCGGCGAAGATCCGCGCTCGGCTGACAAGGCCGGCATCAATGTCGCCCGCACGCGCTATGTGGCGGTCCTCTACGCCGGCGCGCTGGCGGGGCTGGGCGGTGCGTTCCTGTCGATTGCCGACAGCAACACCTTCACCGAGAACATGACCAAGGGCGCGGGCTATCTCGCCATCACCGCGGTGATCTTCGGCGGCTGGACTCCGTGGCGCACGCTCGGCGCGTGCCTGCTGTTCGGCTTCGCCACCGCGTTGCAGTTCCTGGTGCCGGCGTTGCAGATCGACGTTCCCGTCGCCTGGCTGCTGCTGCTGCCGTATCTGCTGGCGCTGATCGCGATCGCCGGCTTCGTCGGCAAGAGCCGCCAGCCCGCGGCGCTGACCATACCGTTTGCGCGCGGGGCATCGTGATGCCCGCGCGGTTCTCACCATCACAAGTCCATTGAAGGGGAAGGTCCATGGCGACAAACGCTAAGGTTTCGGAGAAGGCGCAGGACGAGGTCAGGCCTCTCGGCACCGGCGGCTACAAATGGCTGGTCAGCGACGGCAACGTGAACATGGCGATGGAGCCGCCGCCGTCGCGGCCCATCACCGTCGATGCCGAGCATCAGTCGGTGACGATGGACCTCAATCGCACGGCCATCGTCGTCATCGACATGCAGAACGACTTCTGCACCAAGGATGGCTGGGTCCATCATCTCGGAGTCGACTTCACGCCGGGACGTGCGCCGATCGAGCCGCTGCGCAAGCTGCTGCCCGGCCTGCGCAAGGCGGGCGTGCCGGTGATCTGGGTGAACTGGGGCAACCGGCCCGACCTCATGAACATGCCGCCGAACCAGATCCATCTCTACAAGCGGACCGGCGTCGGCATCGGCCTTGGCGAGCCGCTGCCGGTCGGCGGTCACAAGGTGCTGGAGAAGGATAGCTGGGCCGCCGCCGTGGTGGACGAGCTCAAGCCGTTGCCGGAGGATATCTGCGTCGACAAGTACCGCATGAGCGGCTTCTGGGACACGCCGCTCGACAGCATCCTGCGCAATCTCGGCACCCGGACCATCCTGTTCGCCGGCGTGAATACCGACCAGTGCGTGCTGCACTCGCTGACCGACGCCAACTTCCTCGGCTATGGCTGCGTCATGGTGGAGGACTGCTGCGCCACCACCTCGCCGGACTACTGCACGGCGGCGACGCTGTTCAACGTCAAGAAGGGCTTCGGCTTCGTCACCAAGTCGGACGCCATCATCCGGGCGCTGCCCCGGACCTGATTTTCCTGTTGCGCGCAGGTCCCTGGACCGGCCCGTGCGCAACGACGCCGGCTTGTCGCCCGGGGGACACCCGCGGATTTGCTCATCCGCGCCGGAGGCGACGAGCCGGCGTCACCTGGTTCTCAGGTGAGGAGAGTGTAGGCAAAGGCGTTTGAGAAAGACAGAGGCCGCCCGATGGGCGGCCTTTGCTTTTCGACGGATATTCCGTGAGGGCATCGGGCAGGTTTTCAAGTTCGCGGCGTGCCGCAGAGCTCACCGTGTCGGTATCAGCTCGGGCATCAACACTTTCGTCCCGTCGAGAAATGCGCGGACGGCATCGATGACGATTGCGTCCAGTTGCTTTGGCGTCGGGGTTTGATAGACGAAGCGGCGGATGGCCATATAGAAAATGCGGCCGTGCAATCCCCAGAACATTTCCACCTCGCGTTCTGACAGCGGCACTTCTTCTCTCGACGGCAGCTTGAGCTCGTGGCGCAATTCGGCGCAGGCAGGTTCGATGATCTCCTTCCGGACGATCTCGAGATAACGTTTGGTGATGTCGAAGGACTTCATCCCGGAAAAGACGAAGATCCGCACCCAGTTGTATTCGAACACCTGCTCCACATACTCGAGATAGAATTGCACCAGCCGCGCTTGCAGAGGCAGGTTGCGGTCGCGAATAAGCCCGCTCCATGATGGCGACCAGCGGCTGAGATAGATTTCCTCATAAACGCGTTCGATGAGCGCTTCCTTACTCGGGAAGTGCCGATAGATCGCCGAATGCGTGATGCCCATGCGCTTGGCGAGCTCGCGTGTCTGACCGCCAAATCCCTGTTCGGCGAAAAACCGAACCGCTTCGTCGACAATCACGCGTTCCCGGTCGGCCGCCCGCATGTTGCGTCGCGGCAGTTTTTTGGCTGATTTTGCTGACTTTTTTGCCATCTGCGTTCAGTGCGTTGTGGGGACACCGGGATAACCCAATAATAAAAAGTGACCAAGTGGTCTTTTTCTGTTGACGGGCATGGCCGTGGCGTGATCTAGATTTGAGACCAGATGGTCACAATTCTGGACCCATAAACGAACCGGGGGGTTTGTTTTGAAGGCCCGAGCATTTCGCTATGCGCGGCCCGCCACTGTTGCGGAGGCGCTTGAGATCTTCGCAAGCTCCGGCGAGGACGCGAGCTATATCGCAGGCGGCCAGAGTCTGGTGCCCGCACTTGCGCTGCGCTTGCAGGCGCCCGAAATCCTGATCGACATCGCGCATATCGAGTCGCTTCGCGGCGTCGAGCTGCAAGGGGAGTGGCTGCGGATCGGCGCGCTGACGCGGCACTGCGAGGCGATGACCGATCCCCTGATCGTCCAGCATGCGCCGTTGTTTTGCGAAGCTGCGCCTCACGTGGCGCATCCCGCGATCCGCAACAAAGGCACCATCGGCGGCAGCATCTCACATGCCGATCCGGCCTCCGAATTTCCCGCGGTGGCGCTGGCGATGGGTGCCGAGCTTGAGATCGCAAACCGCGACGGAACGCGTCGCGTGCCTGCCGACGATTTCTTCATCGATCTGTTTCAGACGGCGATCGAGCCCGGCGAATTGCTGGTGGCGATCCACGTTCCGGTGGTCCGCGCGGGCCACCGCTGGGCTTTTCATGAATTCGCGCGGCGGCGTGGCGACTTCGCTCTCGTCGGCTCCGGCATTCTTGCCGAGTTCGGCAATGGTCTGATCGAGCAGATCCGCATCGTGTTCTTCGGGGTCGGCAATACGCCGGTGCGTGCCCGACAGGCCGAGGAAGCGCTGATCGGCCGCGCCTTGAATCGGGAGGGCGTGATGGCTGCGCAGGCGTTGGTCGGCGAGGATCTGACGCCGCCGGAAGATGAGCAGGTGCCGCCGGCCATGCGGGTTCACCTTGCGCGGGTTCTCCTGGGGCGTCTGCTCGGCCAGATCATGGAGCGGGCATGAGCGAGTTCGTCAACATCAACCTGCAGGTCAATGGCGACAAGGTGTCGAGCAGCGTGGCGCCGCGCGACACGCTGGCCGATTTCCTGCGCCAGACGCTGCAACTGACCGGTACGCATACCGGCTGCGAAATGGGCGTCTGCGGAGCGTGCCTCGTTCTGCTGGATGGCCGTGTGGTGCATTCGTGCCTGACATTTGCGGTGCAGGCGGACGGGGCTGCCGTGGAGACCATCGAAGGGTTGAGCGAACGGGGCGTGATCGCCGATATCCAGCAGGCTTTCCATCAGCGCAATGCGCTGCAATGCGGCTTCTGCACGCCGGGCGTGTTGATGACGGCCTATAGCCTGCTGTCCCAACCGGGCGTGCCCTCGCGCGAGGACATCCGCGACGCGCTGTCCGGAAACTACTGCCGTTGCACCGGCTATGAAGCCATCGTCGATGCGATCGAGGGCGTCGCACGTCATCGCAATGGTGCGCCCGCCGATCGCGAGATCGAGGAGGTGAATGGATGAACGCGCCGCTGACCTCGCTCGATCGACCGAATTCCTATATCGGCCGTTCCGTCCCGCGCCCCAATGCCAAGCGGCTGCTTGCCGGGCGCGGCCGCTATGTCACCGACATTATCCTGCCGCGCATGGTGCATGCCGCGTTCGTGCGCAGTCCCCACGCCCATGCGCGCATCGTGTCCGTTGATGCCGAGGCCGCGCGCAACATGCCCGGCGTGCGTCTGGTCGCGACAGGGAAGGACCTTGCGCGGCTCTGCGCGCCGTGGGTCGGCACGCTCGATCATTTCAAGGGAATGAAGTCGCCGCCGCAACTGCCGCTGCCGATCGAGAAGGTGGTCTGGGCAGGGCAGGCGGTCGTTGCCGTTGTCGCGGACACGCGCGCATTGGCCGAGGATGCAGCCGAGGCGGTCCAGATCGAATTCGAGGAGCTTCCGGCGGTGGTCGACATCGATGCCGCGCGCAAGCCCGGCTCGCCGGTGATTTCGCCCGAGCTTGGCGACAATGTCTGCTTTCGCGGGAAAATCGACACCGGCGGTGTGGACGAGATTTTTGCCAACGCCGCGCATGTCGCCGAAGAGGAGTTTCGCTTCGGACGCCACACTGCGGTGACGATGGAGCCACGCGCCATTGTCGCTGACTACGATGCCAGCGAGCCCCGGCTGACGGTGCATCATGCCACGCAGACGCCCTATCAGTTCCAGGATATCTACTCCCGGCACTATGGCATCCCCGAATCTTGCGTGCGTGTGATCGCACCCGATATCGGCGGGTCGTTCGGCATGAAGCTGCACATGTATCACGAGGACATGGCGGTGGTCGGTCTCAGCATGATGCTCGGCCGGCCGGTGAAATATGTCGCCGACCGTATCGAGTCATTCGTTTCCGACATTCATGCGCGCGATCATCGGGTCCGCGCCCGCGTGGCCGCGGATGCCGAAGGCACTATCCTGGCGATGGATGTGGAGGACGTCACCGGCGTCGGCGCTTTTTCCGCCTATCCGCGCACCAGCGTGGTCGAAGGCAACCAGGTCTACCGGCTGATCGGCGCGCCATACGGCTTTCAGAACTACCGTGCCGACCTGCAAGTCGTATTCCAGAACAAGGTGCAGATGAGTCAGTACCGGGCTGTCGGTCATCCGGTGGCCTGCGCCGTCACCGAGCGGCTGGTGGATATGATCGCGGAGAAGGCTGCCCTGGATGCCTTTGAGGTCCGCGCGCGCAACCTCATCCCCGACGACGCCTATCCATGTGCATCGCCCACCGGCTTCAAGTTTGAGGCACTCTCGCATCATGCCTGTCTGGCCAAGCTGCGCGCGATGATGAACTACGACCATCTTCGTGCCGAGCAGGCCGAACTCAGGAAGCGCGGTATCCATCGCGGCATCGGCATTGCCGCGTTCGTCGAGATTACCAATCCGGGTCCGGCGTTTTATGGCGTCGGCGGTGCGCGGATTTCCTCGCAGGATGGCGCGATCATCAAGATCACGCCGTCCGGCGAAGTTCGCTGCCTGATCTCAGTCACCGAACTGGGGCAGGGCACCGAAACCATCGTCGGCCAGATCGTGGCCGAGCATCTGGGTGTCGATCGTGCGCGGGTGAAGGTTCTCACCGGCGATACCGAGGTCACACCGCATGGCGGTGCGACATGGGCCTGCCGCGGCGCGGGCATCGGCGGCGAGACCGCGTTGCAGGCCGCAAACAAGCTCAAGGCAAACGTGCTTGAGGTCGCCGGAGCCATTTTGCAGGAGCAGCCGGACAAGCTCAATGTTCAGAACGGCTGGATCATCGATGCGGCCACGGCCCAGCCGCGCATCGAGCTCTCCGAGATCGCGCGTATCGCCTATTTCCGGTCGGATACGCTGCCGCCCGGGACGCAAGCACAGCTCTCGGTGGTGCATCATTACGCGCCGCAGGGCTATCCCTTTGCATTCACCAACGGATTGCAGGGCTGTCACATCGAACTCGATGTCGAGACGGGGTTCGCCAAGATCCTGAAACACTGGGTCGTCGAGGATTGCGGCCGCGTCATCAATCCGATGCTGGTGGACGAACAGATCCGTGGTGGCGTGGTGCAGGGTCTGGGCGCCGCGTTCTTTGAAGAATGCATCTATGATGAGAGCGGCCAGCTCACCAACGGCTCGCTCGCGGATTATCTCGTGCCGATGGCGGTCGAGATGCCGGACATCGAGGTTGCCCACGTCGAAACGCCCACGATGGACACGCAATTGGGAGCCAAGGGCGTCGGCGAGGCCGGCACCGCGGCGGCATCGGCCGCGGCGCTCAACGCCATCAATGACGCGATGTCGCCGTTCGGGGCAACAATCGCTCAGGTGCCGATGACGCCGGCAAGAATCCTGAAGGCACTGGGAAAAATCTAACAAGAAAAGCGACGTGAAAAATAAATCCATATGGAGGAGGAAACTATGAAGGACGTAATCCGGACTAGTGCTCGACAAAAGATTTCCCGCCGCAGCGCGCTCGTGGCGCTCGGCGCGGGCGCCAGCTATCTGGCCATGCCGTGGATCGCGCGGGCGGCAGACGATACGATCCGCATCGGTTTTCCGACGCCGCTGACCGGGCCTTTCGCTGCCGAAGCGAAGGATCAGGTCAAGAGCGCGGAGCTTGCCGTCAAGCAGTTCAACGACAAGGGCGGCATCGGCGGCCGCAAGATCGAATTGCTGGTGCGGGACGACAAGCTCAATGGCGGCGAGGCCGCGACGCGTACGCTGGAACTGATCGAGAAGGACAAGGTTCACGCGATCGTCGGATCGCTGTCGAGCGCCGTGCAGCTTGCTGTCAACGAAGTGACCCGTGCGCGCAACGTGATCTACGTCTCGATCAGCCAGTCCGACACCATCAACGAGGTGAAGGACTTCAGCAAATATACCTTCCACGAAGCGCTCAACCCGCACATGACGGCGGGTGCGGTGGCGCGGCATACCTTCAAGAAAGGCTCGAAGATCGCCTATCTTTCGGCTGACTATGCCTACGGGCACGAGATGCTGCGCGGCTTCAAGCGGGCGCAGGCCGCGATCGGCGCGGAAAGCGTCGGCGAAATCCTGCATCCGTTCGGCGCGGCCGAGTATTCGACCTTCATGCCACGTCTGCGGGCGATGCGTCCCGACATCCTCTGCATCAGCAATTTCGGTCGTGATCAGGCCAATTCGATCAAGCAGGCGGTCGACTTCGGCATGAAGCAGCAGATGAAGATTGTCGTGCCGGTGCTGCTGCACAATCAGCGGCTGGCTGTCGGCCCCGAGGTTTTCGAGGGCGTCGTCGGTGGCGCCAATTATTATTGGGGCCTGGAAAGCCAGATCCCCACCGCAAAGGCCTTCAATGATGCCTATCGCGCCACCCATGGCGGTGCGATCCCGACCGACTACGGCGCTTACGGCTACACCGGCCTCTATTCGCTGCTGCTGGCCATGCAGGCTGCCGGCGGCACCGACACCGACAAGGTGATCGCCGCGCTCGAAGGTCTCAAATACGATGTCGCGAAGGGACCGCAGCACTATCGCAAATGCGACCATCAATCGGTGCAGTCGGTCCTTGTGCTGGAGTCGAAGAAGAAGGCGGACATGAAGAACGACATGGACCTGTTCCAGATCGTGGCGAATGAGCCGGCCTCCGAGAACGTTCTGCGAAGTTGTGCCGAACTCGGCTTTTCCACCTGACGGGAAGGCTGCTCTCTGATGGATGCAGAACTCATTCTGATGCAGCTCTTTTCCGGAGTTGCACTCGGCGCGATCCTGGTCATCGCCGCGCTCGGCCTGTCGATCATCTTCGGCATGCTGGGCGTGGTGAACTTCGCGCACGGTGCGCTGTTCATGGTCGGCGCCTACGCCGGATTGTGGGTCGCCTCGCTCACCGGCAGCTTCTGGTGGGGACTTGTGATCGCTCCGATCATGATCGGCCTGTTCGGCATGATCATCGAGTTTGTGCTGGTGCGCCCGCTCTATGGCCGCTCGATCGACGACCCGCTGCTGCTGACCTTCGGATTGAGCTACGTGCTGGTCGAGGCCGTGCGCATGATCTTCGGCAGCGACGGGATTCCTTTTCCGACGCCGTCGCAACTGACCGGCGTCGTCGATCTCGGCGTCGGGTTCTTCCCGATCTACCGTCTGTTCGTGATCGGCGTCACTGTCATCGTGCTGCTGCTGCTGTGGTTCGGTCTCGAAAGGACGAAGTTCGGGCTGATCGTGCGCGCCGGGGCGCGGGACCCGACCATCATGCGGGTGCTCGGCGTCGATGTCGGCAAGGTCTGGCTGCTGGTGTTCGGTCTCGGCGTGGCGCTTGCGGCGCTGGGCGGCGTGCTTGCGGGACCGATGCGGAGCGTCAATCCGGAAATGGGGTCCCTGGTGCTGGCCGAAGCTTTCGTCGTGACGGTGATCGGCGGCCTGGGCTCGCTGCTTGGATCGATCATCGCGGGGCTGCTGGTCGGCATTGCGATCAGCATGACCGCGCTGTTCGCGCCCGAGATGGCGACCATTGTGATGTTCGCGATGATGGCGGTTGTTCTTCTGATCCGGCCGCAGGGCCTGTTCGGAAAACTCGCGTAACGGAGCGGAAACATGACATTTACGGCGTTTGCCGCACCCATATCCGCCGAACGCAAGCCCTCCGGGCTGTCGGCAACACTGACGGCGTATCGTGTGCCTCTGTCGATCGCGGCACTCTGCCTGTTGCCATGGCTGTTGCCGTCGCAGGCGCTGGCCGTCAACGTTCTTGTCTATGGCGTGCTGGCAGTCGGCTACAATCTGCTGTTCGGCTACACCGGCATGCTGTCTTTCGGGCATGCGGCGTTCTTCGGCACGGGCGCTTACGTCGCCGGCATCGCAATCAGCAAGTTCGGAATTCCATGGTATGCGGCCGTGCCGCTCGGCATTCTGGGCGGCGGCGTGCTGGCATTCGTCATCGGTGTGCTGTCCACCCGAACGCGCGGCATCTACTTCTCGATGGTCACGCTCGCGCTGGCGCAGCTCATCTATTATGTAGCGCTGCAGGCCTCCTCCTGGACAGGCGGCGAAAACGGACTGCGCGGCCTGACCGTCGACAAGATCAATCTGTTCGGATGGAGCGTCAATTTTCTCGATCCGGTCAACAAGTACTACGTGCTGATGGTTCTGGCCGCGTTAGCGTTGCTGGTTGTCTCGCGCATTCTGAATTCGCCCTTTGGCGCCGCGATCGAGGCCATCCGCGAGAACGAGCGGCGCGCGCGGACCTGCGGGTTCGACGTCGAGCGTACCAAGCTGCTGTCGTTTACGCTGTCGGGGCTGATCTGCGCGCTGGCCGGGACGATGTCGGCGCTTCATCTGGCCTTTGTCCCTCTGGATGTTCTGCACTACCAGACCTCCGGCATGATCGTGATGATGACTCTGCTGGGCGGCACGCGAAGCTTTTTCGGTCCGTTCATCGGCGCGCTTGTCTTCCTGTTGATGGAGGACGTGTTCTCGCTTTGGACATCCCATTGGCAGATCATTGTCGGCTCCATCTTCATTCTCTTCGTTCTGTTCCTGCCGAATGGGATCTGGGGCACCTTTCTGTCGAGGGTGATGCGATGAGTGCGCCGCTTCTGGCTGTTGAGAACGTTGGGCGCAGTTTCGGCGGATTCATCGCCCTTGAGGGCGTGACCGCGGCTTTTCAGCCGGGGAAGGTGACCTCGATCATCGGGCCGAACGGCGCGGGTAAAAGCACGTTCTTCAATCTGCTGTCGGGCGTGCTGACGCCATCGAGCGGTTCGATCCGCTTCAAGGGGCGTGACCTGAAAGGGACGCGGCAGCATGAATTCGTGCATCTGGGGATCGCGCGATCCTATCAGATCACCACCATCTTTCCTGATCTCAGCGTGCACGAGAACGTGCGTGTCGCGGCGCAGGCGGGTCAGTGGCGCTATAATATCTGGATCAATCGGAAGAAACTTTCCGATCTGGACGCAAAGGCCGACAGCGCGCTTGAAGCCGTCGGCCTGATCGGCAAGCGCGACGAAACCGCGAAGTTTCTGGCGCATGGCCAGCAGCGCGCGCTTGAGATCGCAATTGCTTTGGTTTCCGATCCGGAGGTGCTGCTGCTCGACGAGCCGACGGCCGGCATGGGACCCGAAGAAACCAAGGACATGGTGGCGCTGCTGGAGAAGCTCGCCACACAGCGAACCATCCTTCTTGTCGAGCACAAGATGAAGATGATTCTCGGCCTTAGCGACCGCATCCTGGTCCTGCACCATGGTCGTCTGATCGCGGATGGCACGCCGCGCGACATTCAGACGGACCCGGAGGTCCGCCGCGTCTATCTGGGACAGAATCATGGCTATGCTTGAAATCAAGGGCCTCCACGCCTGGTATGGCGCGAGCCATACGCTTCACGGCGTGTCGATTTCGGTGGGGCAGGGCGAGGTCGTTGCCCTTGTCGGCCGCAACGGCGCCGGCAAGACCACCACGATCCGCTCCATCATGGGGCTGATGTCCAGAACGGCGGGCAGCGTGACCTTTGACGGCACCGAGCTGATGGCTCTGCGCTCGCACCACCGTTTCGCGCTTGGCCTGGCCTATGTTCCCGAGGAGCGCCGCATCGTTCCCGGACTGACGGTGCGCGAGAACCTGCAACTCGGCCTTGTCGCCAGCGACGGGAGCATCAACGAGCGCGTCGCGATCGACGAGATCGCGGAAAGCTTTCCCCGGCTGAAGGAGCGGCTCAATCAGGAGGCGGTCACGATGTCCGGCGGCGAACAGCAGATGCTGGCGATCGCCCGGGCAACCATCGCAAAGCCGAAGATGATCCTGCTCGACGAGCCTTCGGAGGGCATCATGCCGGTGCTGGTCGAGGAGATGGGCGTGCTGTTTCGCCGTTTGCGTGATCAGGGCGTCACGCTGCTGCTGGTGGAGCAGAATGTGGAGTGGGCGCTGTGTCTGGCTGACCGCGCCGTCATCATCGATCAGGGCGAGGTTGTGTACGAGAGCAGTGCTGCGGCTTTGCTGGCCGACAAGGCCATTCAGGACCGCTACTGCGCCGTGTGATTTTTCCATCGAAGCAGGATTCCCCGATGCAAATGAACGACAGCCAGCCGATCCCGGCTTCACGCGAGAAAGTTTGGGCCGCGCTGAACAATCCGGATGTGCTGCGCCAGTGCATTCCGGGGTGTCAGGCTCTCGACATGACATCGCCGACCGACATGACGGCGAAGGTTGTGGTCAAGGTGGGACCCGTCAAGGCGACCTTCGGCGGCAAGGTGACGCTGAGTGATCTTGATCCTCCGAACGGTTACAGGATTACCGGGGAAGGCTCCGGCGGTGTCGCCGGCTTCGCCAAGGGCGGCGCTGCGATAAGGCTCGAGGCTGTGAGCGACAACGAGACGATTCTGCACTATGAGGTCGACTCGCAGATCGGCGGCAAGCTGGCGCAATTGGGAAGCCGGTTGATCGATTCCACCGCCAAAAAGCTTGCGGGTGAATTCTTTGCGAAGTTCGGAGCGATCGTCTCCGAAAGCCAGGGTGACGTCTCCGTTGGAGCGTGAAGCATTGCGGAACCGGCGTGATGAAAAATCACGATGGCAGTTGGGAAGTCTTTGAAGATTACGTTCTCGACTTTGCGCTCGACCAGATGCGAGCCGGGAAGAGGGTGGCCATTGTCACCCTTGCCAGAATAGAAGGCTCGTCCCCGCGGCCGCTCGGCGCGCAGATGGCGGTGAGCGAAAACGGGACATGGGTCGGCTATCTGTCAGGCGGATGCATCGAGCGGGCCGTTGTGACGGAGGCCCTCGGCGCCATCAGGGAAGGCAGGAACCGGACGGTACGTTACGGGCGTGGATCGAAGTATCTCGACATCCAGTTGCCTTGCGGAAGCGCCATCGAACTCGTGTTCGATGTGAACATGGGTCTGGCCGATCTGCTCGGCATCGATGCGCTGCTCAGGCATCGCCAGCCCGCTGCGATGAAGGTCGCGGCGTCCAGCAGTGACGGCGGCAGCGATGATCTCGGACAATGCCGCTATCTGCCCCGCCGGCGGCTGCTGGTCGCGGGGATCGGACCATCGGCCGTGCAGCTTGCGCGGCTGGCGCGCATCTCCGGCTTCGATGTGTTGCTCTATTCGCCGGACGCGGCGACGATACAGGCTGCGGCCGCGCATGATGTCGACGGCATCAGGGTCGTCAGCCCGGCCGTTCTTCCTCCGCTTCATGCCGATTCACGCACGGCATTTATGTGCATGTTTCATGATCATCATTGGGAGACCAGCTTCCTGCCGGAAGCGCTGAAGACGGACGTATTCTATATCGGTGCTCTGGGAAGCCGCGCCACCCACCGTCAACGCCTGATGCTGCTGCGGGAGCTTGGAATCGACGACGCGCAACTGGAGCGCATTCACGGGCCGGCGGGCCTGTTCGCCGGCGGGAAGAGCGCAAGCGACATCGCTCTCTCGATCCTGGCGGAAATCGCCCAGGCCGAACAGGCCGAGCGGCAGAGGGCCGATCACGCCAGCTTTGGCTAGGATGACCGCCATCCCGTTCTGGATTTCGACCGCTTTTCGGCTCCGCTATTCCCGAGCTCAAAAAGAACATATTGCGAACAAGGAACAAATGGGGTACATTGCCTCTATCGGATGTCCTTCGCGATTCCGGTCCGCCGTTTCTGGGAAGCCTGTTTGCCGGCCGGCGAATCCCGTTCATAAGGAGCATGACCTATGGCACCTGCTGCCCTGCGTATCGTCGAAGGAACTTCCATGGACAAGACCAAGGCTCTGTCGGCCGCGCTCTCCCAGATCGAGCGCCAGTTCGGCAAGGGCTCCGTGATGAGGCTCGGCAAGAACGACCGCTCGATGGACGTCGAGGTGGTCTCCTCCGGCTCGCTCGGCCTCGATATCGCGCTCGGCGTCGGCGGCCTGCCCAAGGGGCGGGTGGTCGAGATTTACGGTCCGGAATCCTCCGGCAAGACCACGCTGGCGCTGCATTGCGTCGCCGAGGCGCAGAAGAAGGGCGGCATCTGCGCCTTCATCGACGCCGAACACGCGCTCGATCCGGTCTATGCCCGCAAGCTCGGCGTCAATGTCGATGACCTTTTGATTTCCCAGCCCGACCATGGCGAGCAGGCGCTCGAGATCGCCGACACGCTGGTCCGTTCCGGCGCGGTCGACGTGCTGATCGTCGACTCGGTGGCGGCGCTGGTGCCGCGCGCCGAACTCGAGGGCGAGATGGGCGATGCGCTGCCCGGCCTGCAGGCGCGTCTGATGAGCCAGGCGCTGCGCAAGCTGACCGCCTCGATCAACAAGTCCCACACCATGGTGATCTTCATCAACCAGATCCGCATGAAGATCGGTGTGATGTACGGTTCGCCCGAGACCACCACCGGCGGCAACGCGCTGAAATTCTATGCCTCGGTCCGCCTCGACATCCGCCGCATCGGCGCGATCAAGGAGCGCGACGAGGTGATCGGCAACTCCACCCGCGTCAAGGTGGTGAAGAACAAGCTGGCGCCGCCGTTCAAGCAGGTCGAATTCGACATCATGTATGGTGAGGGCGTCTCCAAGATGGGCGAGATCCTCGACCTCGGCGTCAAGGCCGGCATTGTCGAGAAGTCCGGTGCCTGGTTCTCCTATGACAGCCAGCGCCTCGGTCAGGGCCGCGAGAACGCCAAGGCCTTCCTCAAGGCCAATCCTGATCTCACCGCCAAGATCGAAACCGCGATCCGGCAGAATTCCGGGTTGCTTGCCGAGCAGATTCTGGCCGGCACGCCCGAGAGCGATGCCGAAGGCGAGGAGCCGGCGGAAGATTGATGATTTCCGGGGCTTGAGTTCGTCGTGACTTGAGTTTCGGTGCGGTCCCGGAAGAACGGGAATCCTTCCGGATCAGACCGCGCCTTCGGAAGAAAACGGGTGCTGCGGACGTTGAGTTGCCGACGTCCTCAGCGCCCGTTTATTTTCTGAGACGGTTCGGTCGTGCGATTTACATGCGCCATTTTACGACAGCCGTCATGGCCGGGCATAGCCCGTCGAAGACGGGCGTGAACGCCCTTTTGTCCCGGCCATCCACGTCTTGGTTTAGATCGTGAGCAGACGTAGATGCCCGGCACGAGGCCGGGCATGACGGGTGCGGAGCTTGCAACCTAACGAGGTCGCATCCCGTCATTGCGAGGAGCAAAACGGCGAAGCAATCCAGTGCTGCCACTTTTGCTGCGGCTTCCAAAGCTGGATTGCTTCGCTTTGCTCGCAATGACGGCGAAACTGGTTGAACCTTATTTCATCGTCCGCTACTCCGCCGCCTGTGCGTAGTCCGACACCGGCGGGCAGGAGCAGACCAGATTGCGGTCGCCATAGACGTTGTCGACCCGGCCGACCGGCGACCAGTATTTGTCGTTGCGCGAGGTGCCGGCGGGAAAGCAGCCGTCGGCACGCGCGTAGGGGCGCTGCCAGCCATCGTCGGCGATGTCGTGCACGGTGTGCGGCGCGTTGCGCAGCGGCGAAGCCTCGATCGGCCAGCGGCTGTCCTCCACCTCGGCGATCTCGCGGCGGATCGCGATCATCGCCTCGCAGAAACGGTCGAGCTCGGCCTTCGATTCGGATTCGGTCGGCTCGATCATCAGCGTGCCCGGCACCGGGAAGCTCATGGTCGGCGCGTGGAAGCCGTAATCGATCAGCCGCTTGGCGATGTCGTCCACGGTGACGCCGCAGGAGGTCTTCAGCGGCCGCGGATCGACGATGCATTCATGCGCGACGCGGCCGCGCTCGTTGCGATAGAGCACCGGGAAATGCGGGTCGAGCCGCTGCGCGATGTAGTTGGCATTGAGGATCGCGATTTCCGTAGCGCGCTTGAGGCCTTCGCCACCCATCATCAGGATGTAGAGATAGGAAATGACGAGGATCGACGCCGAGCCGTAAGGCGCGGCGCTGACCGCACCCACCGGCGCCGCGCCGCCATCGCGCGCGATGTGTCCGGGCAGGAACGGGGTGAGATGTTTCCGCACGCCGATCGGCCCCATGCCGGGGCCGCCGCCACCATGTGGAATGCAGAACGTCTTATGCAGATTGAGATGGCTGACATCGGCGCCGTAATCGCCCGGCCGCGACAGTCCGACCTGCGCATTGAGATTGGCGCCGTCGAGATAAACCTGTCCGCCGTGCTGATGCACGATGTCGCAGATCTCGCGGATATGTTCCTCGAACACGCCGTGGGTGGACGGATAGGTGATCATCACCGCCGCGAGGCTGGAAGCGTGCTGCGCGGCCTTCCTGCGCAGGTCTTCGACATCGACATTGCCATGCGCGTCGCACGCCACCACCACGACATCCATGCCCGCCATGCTGGCGGAAGCCGGGTTGGTGCCGTGAGCCGAGGAGGGGATCAGGCAGATCGTGCGCTGTGGCTCGCCACGCGAGGCGTGATAGGCGCGGATCGCGAGCAAGCCGGCATATTCGCCCTGCGCGCCGGAGTTCGGCTGCAGCGAGATCGCATCATAGCCGGTGATGGCGATCAGCATCTCTTCCAGCCGCTTGAACAGCGCGTGATAGCCCGTGGCCTGCTCTTTCGGCGCGAACGGATGCAGCGCGCCGAATTCCGGCCAGGTCACCGGCATCATCTCGGTGGTGGCGTTGAGCTTCATGGTGCAGGAGCCGAGTGGGATCATCGCGCGGTCGAGCGCAAGGTCGCGGTCGGCGAGCTTGCGCATGTAACGCAACAGCTCGGTCTCGGAGCGATGGGCGTGGAACACCGGGTGGGTCAGGAACGCGCTGCTCCGCGCGAGGGCCGGCGGCAGCGTCTCGTGCGCCTGCCGCTCGATCTCGTCATAGGCGAGATTGTCGCCGAAGGCGCGCCACACCGCCTCGACGATGGCGGGCGTCGTGGTCTCGTCGAGCGCGATGGAGAGTGTGCCGTCACCAACGCGCAGATTGATCTTCTCCGCTAGCGCCCGCGTCACGATCTCGTTCTGCCGCGCGGCGTCCACCTTCGCCGTGACGGTGTCGAAGAATGTCTCGCTCGCCGGCGCAAAGCCGAGCTTGCGCAGGCCCGCCGCCAGCGCCGCCGTGCGGCGATGCACGGTGCGCGCGATGTGTGTCAGCCCTTCCGGCCCGTGATAGACCGCATACATCGAAGCGATTACCGCCAGCAGCACCTGCGCGGTGCAGATGTTGGAGGTCGCTTTCTCGCGGCGGATATGCTGCTCGCGGGTCTGCAGCGCGAGGCGATAGGCCGGCGCGCCGCGCGCATCGACCGACAGGCCGACGAGGCGTCCGGGCATCGTGCGCTTGAGCGCGTCCTTCACCGCCATGTAGGCGGCATGCGGCCCGCCATAGCCCATCGGCACGCCGAAGCGTTGCGCCGAGCCGATCGCGATATCGGCGCCGAGTTCGCCGGGCGAGGTCAGCAGCGTCAGCGCCAGAAGATCGGCGGCGATGATCGCGATGCCGCCTTTGGCATGGAGCGCAGCGATCGCGGCGCGCGGATCGCGCACCGCGCCGTCCGTGCCGGGATACTGGAACAGCGCGCCGAACACCTCGGCGCTCTCGAGATCGCGCGCCGGATCGCCGACGATCAGCGTCCAGCCGAGCGGCTCGGCGCGGGTGCGCAGCACCGCCAGCGTCTGCGGATGCACCGCCTGATCGACGAAGAACGCCGTTGTCTTCACCTGCGCGGAGCGATGCGCCAGCGCCATCGCTTCCGCCGCCGCGGTCGCCTCGTCGAGCAGCGAGGCGTTGGCGACATCGAGGCCAGTGAGATCGCAGATCATGGTCTGGAAGTTGAACAGCGCCTCCAGCCGGCCCTGGCTGATCTCGGGCTGATACGGCGTGTAGGCCGTGTACCAGGCCGGGTTCTCCAGAATGTTGCGCTGGATCACCGCCGGCAGAATGGTGCCGGAATAGCCTTGACCGATCAGCGACGTGAACACGCTGTTCTGCGCGGCAAGCTCGCGCATATGCGCCAGCGCCTCGGTCTCGCTCAGCGCCGGGCCGAGATCGAGCGGCCTCATCTGGCGGATCGATGCGGGCAGTGTCTCGCCGATCAGCGCGTCGATGCTTTTGGCGCCGACAGTTTCCAGCATCGCGGCGATGTCGCGCGGCGAGGGGCCGATATGCCGGCGCGCGAAGTCGGTGGCGGGTTCATTCGATGGGCGATGCGCGGTCATTTGAAGATCCTTGAGCGCAATGTTGTGTGTTTTCGTCATGCCCGGCCTTGTGCCGGGCATCCACGTCTTTCTTCTTTCACGCGGCAAACAATCAAGGCGTGGATGGCCGGGACAAGCCCGGCCATGACGATGATTTTGTTTGCCCGTGGTTCACGCGTATCTCTCACGCTGTGTGCGCCTTGTAGGCGGCTTCATCCATCAGGCCGTCGAGCTCGCTCTTGTCGGCGATCTTCAGCTTGAAGAACCATGCGCCCTTGCCGGGATCGGAGTTCACCAGCGAGGGATCGGCGACCACGGCATCGTTGACGGCAACGACCTCGCCGGTGATCGGCGCGTAGACGTCGGAGGCGGCCTTGACGCTCTCGACGGTCGCGGCGGCTTCCGCCTTCTTCAGCGCGCGGCCGACCTTGGGCAATTCGACGAACACCACGTCGCCGAGCTGGGTCTGGGCGAAGTCGGTGATGCCGATCGTGGCGACGTCGCCATCGATCTGCAGCCATTCATGGTCGT
Organism: uncultured Afipia sp.; assembly: GCA_964384815.1. Classification (GTDB taxonomy): domain Bacteria; phylum Pseudomonadota; class Alphaproteobacteria; order Rhizobiales; family Xanthobacteraceae; genus Afipia. Next base: position 585,628 of record CAYLLZ010000002.1, read on the forward strand.
CGGTGAACAAAGTGGTCATGCATGGTCCTCAGCGTTGATAGGTGGGAGCAACGAATGGCAGTTTGGCCACGCGCAGCGGCAGGCGCTGGCCGCGCACTTCGGCGTAAAGCAGCGTGTCGATGGCGGAGAGCGCGGTCGGCACATAACCCATCGCCACCGGCCCATTGACGCTGGGGCCGAAGCCGCCCGAGGTCACGGTGCCGATCCGATCGGTCGAAGTCGCGTCGGCAAACAGAGCAGCGCCTTCGCGCACCGGCGCGCGGCCCTCGGCCTTCAGCCCGACGCGGCGGCGCTGCGCGCCTTTCTCGAACTGCGGCAGGATCACATCCGCGCCGGGGAAGCCGCCGGCCTTGGCGCCGCCGCTGCGGCGGCTTTTCTGCACCGCCCATTCCAGCGCCGCTTCCACCGGCGTCGTCGTGGTGTCGATGTCATGGCCATAAAGGCAAAGCCCGGCTTCCAGCCGCAGGCTGTCGCGCGCGCCGAGCCCGATCGGCAGCACATCGGCGTCGGCCAGCAGCGTGGTGACGACACGCTCGGCATCCGCCGCGGGTATAGAAATCTCGAAACCATCCTCGCCGGTGTAGCCGGAGCGTGAGACGAAACAGTCGGCATCGAGAATGCGGCGCGCCCCGGCATCCATGAAGCGCATGGTGGCGACGTCCGGCGCGTGCTTTGCCAGCACGGCCACGGCCTTGGGGCCTTGCAGCGCGACCAGCGCGCGATCGGTCAAGGGCTCGATCACGCAAGCGTCGGACAGATGTGCGCGCAGATGCGCCTCGTCGGCGCCCTTGCAGGCGGCGTTGACCACCAGGAACAGGTGATCGCCAAAATTCGCCACCATCAGGTCGTCGAGAATGCCGCCCGCCGCGTTGGTGAACAGGGCATAGCGCTGGCGGCCGGGCGCGATGCTGGCGATGTCCTGCGGAACGAGACGCTCCAGCGCCGCGGCGGCGTCCTCGACCCTTCCGGATTTCGGCCGCAAGGCGATCTGGCCCATATGCGAGACGTCGAACAGGCCGGCGCTAGCGCGGGTGTGCAGATGCTCCTTAAGCACGCCTGCGGCATATTGCACCGGCATCTCGTAGCCGGCGAACGGCACCATCTTGCCGCCGCGGGCAAGGTGCAGCGCATGCAGCGGCACGCGCTTCAACTGCTCGGTGGAGGCTGGGGTATCCGGGGCGTGCGCAAGCATGTCGAGGCTCCTGACGGCCGCGGGAACCTTCGAATCCAAGGTTCTGCAAGCCTTAAGAAGCCCCACCTGTCTTTTTGCCTGAGAGTATTATCCCGTCGGCGGATACCGCGCCGGTCGGCCCGGCCGTATCTCTTTCCAGATTTGATCCGTCACGCGGTCCTTTTGCCTGAGAGTTTCCGGGGCGGTTGCTCCTTCGGCGCCGGCTTGGCCGGTCTCTTCCGACGTGACGTCGTGTGCAAAGCAAAACACGGGATTCTGGGACTGTCAACGCGACCGGAATTTAGACAATCGGGGGTCGTGCACTCGCAACCGTCTGATCCTAAATCCTGTTTGTGGATGCCGCTTTGTGGACAGGCTCTTGGGGCCCGTCTAAAAGCGGCGTGGAACAGGGCCGCGGGACCCCTCCGGGAGCGGCGGATTCGAGCAAGCGCGATTGGACGGTTATGAGCGGCGTTAACGAGATCAGGTCGGGGTTTCTGGATTATTTCGCGAAGAACGGCCACGAGAAGGTGGCGTCCTCGCCGCTGGTGCCGCGCAACGACCCGACCCTGATGTTCACCAATGCGGGCATGGTGCAGTTCAAGAACGTGTTCACCGGTCTTGAGAAGCGCCCCTATCAGCGCGCCACCACCTCGCAGAAATGCGTCCGCGCCGGCGGCAAGCACAACGACCTCGACAATGTCGGCTACACCGCACGCCACCACACCTTCTTCGAGATGCTCGGCAATTTCTCGTTCGGCGATTACTTCAAGGATCGCGCGATCGAGCTCGCCTGGAACCTGATCACCAAGGAATTCGCGCTGCCCAAGGAGCGGCTGCTGGTCACGGTGTTCTCGGAGGACGAGGAGGCGGCGGGTCTGTGGAAGAAGATCGCCGGCCTGCCGGAATCCCGGATCATCCGCATCGCGACTTCGGACAATTTCTGGCAGATGGGCGACACCGGCCCGTGCGGTCCGTGCTCGGAAATCTTCTTCGATCACGGCGACAAGATTCCGGGCGGGCCTCCCGGCTCGGCGGACGAGGATGGCGACCGCTTCATCGAAATCTGGAATCTCGTGTTCATGCAGTTCGAGCAGGTCGCGGGCGGCGTGCGCAATCCGCTGCCGCATCCCTCGATCGACACCGGCATGGGGCTGGAGCGCATCGCCGCGGTGCTGCAGGGCAAGCACGACAACTATGAGATCGATCTGTTCGTCGCGCTGATCCGCGCCGCCTCCGAACTCACCGGCGCCGATCCGCACGGCCCGATGCAGGCCTCGCTGCGCGTGGTCGCCGATCATCTGCGCGCCTCGTCGTTCCTGATTGCCGACGGCGTGCTGCCGTCCAACGAAGGGCGCGGCTATGTGCTGCGCCGGATCATGCGCCGCGCGATGCGCCATGCGCAGTTGCTCGGCGCCAAGGACCCGCTGATGTATCGTCTCGTCTGGGCGCTGGTGCGCGAGATGGGGCAGGCCTATCCGGAGCTGGTGCGCGCCGAGAAGCTGATCGAGGAAACGCTGAAGCTGGAGGAGACCCGCTTCCGCAAGACGCTGGCCAAGGGCCTGTCGATCCTCGACGACAAGAGCCGCGATCTCAAGAAAGGCGACATGTTCGACGGCGAGACCGCGTTCACGCTGTACGACACCTACGGCTTCCCACTCGACCTCACGCAGGATGCGCTGCGCGCGCGCGGCATCGGCGTCGATCTCTCGTCCTTCACCGACGCGATGGACCAGCAGCGCGCCAAGGCGCGCGCCGCCTGGGCCGGCTCGGGCGACACTGCGGCGGAGAAGGTCTGGTTTCCGTTGCGCGAGCAGCTCGGGGCGACCGAATTCCTCGGCTACGAGACCGAAGTCGCCGAAGGCGTCGTCTCCGCGCTGGTCAGGGACGGCGAGAGCGTCGAGACATTGAAGGCCGGCGAGGCCGGCGCGGTGGTGATGAACCAGACGCCGTTCTACGGCGAATCCGGCGGCCAGGTCGGCGACACCGGCGTGCTGACCGGCGAGGCCGTGCGCTTCCGTGTCACCGACACCCAGAAGAAGGCGGGCGATCTGTTCGTCCATCTCGGCACGGTGGAGGAGGGCACGCTCAAGCCCGGCCTGCCGCTGCAGCTCGAAGTCGATCACGCACGGCGCGGCGCGATCCGCGCCAACCATTCGGCGACGCATCTGCTGCATGAGGCGCTGCGCCTCGTGCTCGGCAACCACATCGCCCAGCGCGGCTCGTTGGTCGCGCCGGAGCGGCTGCGCTTCGACTTCGCGCATACCAAGCCGATCACGCCGGAGGAATTGCAGCGCATCGAGGACATCGCCAACGACATCGTGCTGGAGAACGGCGAGGTCGTCACCCGCGTGATGGCGGTGGACGATGCGCGCGAATCCGGCGCGCGCGCACTGTTCGGCGAGAAATACGGCGACGAGGTGCGCGTCGTTTCGATGGGCAAGGGCACCGGCAACGCGCTCGGCTGGTCGGTCGAGTTGTGCGGCGGCACCCATGTGAAGCGCACCGGCGATATCGGCCTGATTTCGGTGGTCAATGAAAGCGCGGTTGCCTCCGGCATCCGCCGCATCGAGGCGCTGACCGGCCGCACCGCGCGGCAGGCCGCCAATCACAGCATCCAGGTCGCCAAGACCGCGGCGTCCGAGCTCAAGACCACGCTCGAGGATATGCCGGCGCGCGTCGCCGCGCTGCTCGAAGAGCGCAAGAAGTTGGAGCGCGACCTGTCCGACGCGCGCAAGAAGCTGGCGATGGGCGGCGGCGCTGCGGCCGGCAGCGGCGCCAACGGCGCCGAGACCCGCATGGTGGCCGGTGTGAAGTTCTTCGGCCGCGCCGTGCAGGGCATCGAGATGAAGGATCTCAAGAGCCTTGCCGACGACGCCAAGAAGAAGGTCGGGCAGGGCGTGGTCGCCATCGTCGGCGTCACCGAGGACGGCAAGGCCGGCGTCGTGGTCGGCGTCACGCCGGACCTGACATCGCGCTTCTCCGCTGTCGATCTCGTGCGGGTGGCGTCCGAGACGCTGGGCGGCAAGGGCGGCGGCGGCCGGCCGGACATGGCGCAGGCGGGCGGGCCGAACGGCGCGCAGGCCGATGCCGCAATCGCCGCGATCGAAAAGGCGATGGGCGCGTAAGGCGGCGGCATTCGCTTATTCCGTCATGCCTGGCCTTGTGCCGGGCATCCACGTCTTCACGGTATTTCGACTCAGAAAACGTGGATGGCCAGGACGTAAGGGCGATGGGACGTAGCGTCCAAATTCGAAGTCGCCTTGAGGCGATCAGGCCCATTCCATCCTCGTCATTGCGAGGAGGCGAAACCGACGAAGCAATCCAGCTCCTCATGGTGAGGAGGAGCGAAGCGACGTCTCGAACCATGAGGCGTGATAATCCGGGCCTCATTCTTCGAGACGCATTGCTGCGCAATGCTCCTCAGGATGAGGAGTTGAACGTCGTGGTGAGGAGGCACGAAAACGCCGGCGCATAAGTGCGCCGGCGCCGTCATCTCCCTCAATGCGCCATGAACACCGGCGCCGTCATCGAGGCGAGGATGGTGCGGGTCACGCCGCCGAGTACGAATTCGCGCAGGCGCGAATGGCCGTAGCCGCCGATCACCACGATATCCGCGCCCTGTTCGGCGATGTACGACAGGATCGAATTGGCGACATCGACATCGGGCGCCTGCAGCGTTTTCAGCGACGCGTTGATCTCGTGACGGGCCAGATGGTTGACGATGCCTTCGCCGCTGGCCTGATGGCGCGGGTCCTCGGTTTTCTCGTTGGCGACGATCAGGATCTCGACCTTCTTGGCCCGCTTCAGCAGCGGCCGGGCATCGTTCACCGCGCGTGCGGCGGTGGAGCTGCCGTCCCAGCAGCACACCACGTGATCGAGCCTGAAGGGGTCCTTCTGGATATAAGGTACGATCAGCACCGGTCGTCCTGAATCGAACAGAACGGTTTCGATCATCGCTTCGTTGTCGTCGTCGCGGTTTTCGGTCTGCTGCACGATGCTGAGATCGGAGCGGCGCGCCTTGACCGCGAAAGCCTCCGCCGAGCGCGGCAGGCGATGCATCACGACCTCATGGTCGAAGGAGATCTTGTGGCTCTTGGCCGCCTCCTCGAACCGCGTGATGGCGGCCTGGGCTTCGCGGGCCTTCTCCGCGGTGATGTTGGAAATCACCGATGCAGGCATCGAGGGGATCGGATATTGCGGGAAACCGATCGGATCGCAGAACGCCATTCCGGTCACATGAGCGTCACAGGCCTGCGCCACCGATATGGCGTAGTTGAGAGAGCGGTCGCGGGCCGGGTCGGTTTCGAGCTTGAGGGTGATATCCTTGATCACGAGATGCCTCCAATCGATCAATTTCTAGCAATTCATGCGTTATGATCATGGCCCTGTCCAGACGATGGCGGGTTGAGGCACATCAACCTGCGGACGTGCCAGTCGGTTTCGTCGTGCCTGATCATCGCATGTCGGCCATGCCGGACTGCGGCGATGGGTAGCCGGACAATGCGCTGGCATCTTGTTCGCGAATGCAACAAAATGCCGCATGAATCATAATACCCCTTTGATATCAACGATCGTCGTCGGCCTTGTGCTGGCTTTTATCCTCGGTGCGCTGGTCCAGCGCGTTCGCGTTTCTCCGCTGGTCGGATATTTGCTTGCCGGCGTGGTGATGGGGCCGTTCACCCCCGGTTACGTCGCGGACCAGACCATCGCCAACGAGCTCGCCGAAATCGGCATCATCCTGCTGATGTTCGGCGTCGGCCTGCATTTCTCGCTGAAGGATCTATGGTCGGTGCGCGCCATCGCCTTGCCGGGCGCCGTGGTGCAGATCACGGCGGCGACGGTGATGGGCTGGGCGCTCGGCTGGACGCTGGGCTGGAGCACCGGCAAGGGCATCATGTTCGGCATCGCGCTCTCCACCGCTTCCACGGTGGTGCTGCTGCGCGCCATGCAGGAGCGGCGGCTGATCGACACCGAGCGCGGCCGCATCGCGATCGGCTGGCTGATCGTCGAGGATATCTTCTGCGTCCTGACGCTGGTGATGCTGCCGCCGCTGGCGGGCCTGATGAACGGGGAGACGGTCGGCGGTCTCGATTTGTCGGCGCTGGCCTGGCCGCTGGCGATGACTCTCGGCAAGGTCGCAACCTTCGTGGTGCTGATGCTGGTGGTCGGCCGCCGCGTCATTCCCTGGCTCCTGCATTATGTCGCCCATACCGGATCGCGCGAACTGTTCCGCCTTGCGGTGTTCGCGATCTCGCTCGGCGTCGCGTTCGGCGCGGCGATTTTGTTCGACGTCTCGTTCGCGCTGGGCGCGTTCTTCGCCGGCATGATCCTCAGCGAATCCGAACTCAGCCAGCGCGCCGCCAGCGAGACGCTGCCGCTGCGCGATGCGTTCGCGGTGCTGTTCTTCGTCTCGGTCGGCATGCTGTTCGACCCGTCGATCATCATCAAGGAGCCGCTGCCGCTGCTGGCGACACTGTTCATCATCCTGTTCGGCAAGTCGCTGGCGGCCTACGCCATCGTGCGCGTGTTCGGTTATTCCAACTCGACCGCGCTGACGATCTCGGCGAGTCTGGCGCAGATCGGCGAGTTCTCGTTCATCCTCATCGCGCTCGGCGTCAGCCTGTCGCTGATGAGCGAGCGCGGACGCGATCTGGTGCTGGCGGGTTCCATCATCACCATCATGCTCAACCCGCTGTGGTTCGCGCTGCTCGACCGCGTGCTGGCAGAGAAGGAAGGCGCGCCGAAATCGCCGCCGGACGAGAAGCCCGCGCCGCGTCTCGAACTGCCGGTCTCCACGCTCACCAACCATGTGGTGCTGGTCGGCTATGGCCGGGTCGGCAGCGTGGTCGGCAAGGCGCTGCGTGCCGGCAACGTTCCGCTGCTGGTGATCGAGGACAATCCCGGCACGATCGAGCGGCTGCGGCAGGAGAGCGTCGACGTCATCACCGGCAATGCCGCGGCGCAGGGCATGCTGCAGGCGGCCAATCTCGCCGCCGCGCGCGGCCTCTTGGTGGCGATCCCCGATGCCTTCGAGGGCGGCCAGATCGTCGCCAAGGCGCGCGCGATCAGCACCAGCGTGCCGATCATTGCGCGCGCGCATTCGGAGGAGGAGATCGCCCACCTCAAGCACCATGGCGCCAATTCGGTGATCATGGGCGAGCACGAGATCGCCAAGGCGATGATCGCGCAGATCGGCATGGGCGCGCAGCCGCTGGCGTCGTGAGATCGCCCTTTTGGAGTTTTTCGCGGCTTAGTGGAAGCGGGGCTCTATTCTCGTCATTGCGAGGAGCGGAGCGACGAAGCAATCCAAAAATAAGAACTGGATTGCTTCGCTTCGCTCGCAATGACGATGATTGGGGACTGTGCGGACAAAGAATCTCCGCAACTAAAAGTCGTCATGGCCGGATTTATTCCGGCCATCCACGTCTTGATGATCTCCAGGGGAAGACGTGGATGCCCGGGACAAGCCCGGGCATGACGGCCGGATGATTCCATCAAACCAGACAGCCTCTAGGCAACAAAAAAGGCGCGGAGGTCATCCGCGCCTTTGTTTTAAGGGGTTTTGCAAGGCTTAAGCCGTCGCCATCGCCTTGGTCAGGTTCTCCGCCACCTTGTCGAGGAAGCCGGTGGTGGAGAGCCAGCGCTGTTCGGCGCCGACCAGAAGCGCGAGGTCCTTGGTCATGTAGCCGGCTTCCACCGTCTCGACGCAGACCCGCTCCAGCGTCTTGGCGAACTTCGCCAGCGCCTCGTTGTTGTCGAGCTTGGCGCGGTGGGCGAGGCCCTGCGTCCAGGCGAAGATCGAGGCGATCGAGTTGGTCGAGGTCTCGTTGCCCTTCTGGTGCTCGCGATAGTGGCGGGTCACGGTGCCGTGGGCGGCTTCGGCCTCCACCGTCTTGCCGTCCGGCGTCAGCAGCACCGAGGTCATCAGGCCGAGCGAGCCGTAGCCCTGCGCCACGGTGTCGGACTGCACGTCGCCGTCGTAGTTCTTGCAGGCCCAGACATAGCCGCCGGACCATTTCAGCGCCGAGGCCACCATGTCGTCGATCAGGCGGTGCTCGTAGGTCAGGCCCTTGGCCTCGAATTCCTTCTTGAACTCGGCGTCGTAGATCTCCTGGAAGATGTCCTTGAAGCGGCCGTCATAGACCTTGAGGATGGTGTTCTTGGTCGACAGGTAGACCGGATAGCCGCGCGACAGGCCATAGTTGAAGGAGGCGCGGGCGAAGTCCCTGATCGAGTCGTCGAGGTTGTACATGCCCATCGCGACGCCGGCGCCGGGGGACTTGAACACCTCCTTCTCGATCACGCTGCCGTCCTCGCCGACGAACTTCATGGTCAGCGTGCCCTTGGAGGGGAACTTGAAGTCGGTGGCGCGGTACTGGTCGCCGAAGGCATGGCGGCCGATGATGATCGGCTTGGTCCAGCCGGGCACCAGGCGCGGCACGTTCTTGCAGATGATCGGCTCGCGGAAGATCACGCCGCCGAGGATGTTGCGGATGGTGCCGTTCGGCGATTTCCACATCTCCTTGAGGCCAAATTCCTTCACCCGGGCCTCGTCCGGGGTGATGGTCGCGCATTTGACGCCGACGCCGTGCTTCTTGATGGCGTTGGCGGCGTCGATGGTTACCTGGTCGTTGGTCTTGTCGCGGTTCTCCATCCCGAGGTCGTAATATTCGAGGTTCACGTCGAGGAAGGGATGAATCAGCTTGTCCTTGATGTACTGCCAGATGATCCGGGTCATCTCGTCGCCATCGAGTTCGACAACAGGGTTCGCTACCTTGATTTTTGCCATGCGGATCGTGCCTTCTGAGAGGGGAATTGCGGCGGGAACGGTATTCGCCGGCGGCTATAGCACCGCGCCATGAAGCGCGGAAGGCAGCCCAAAGCAGTAGAGCGATGCAGGATCGGCCCGGCGGGAAATGGCCTTGGGCGGGAGCATCACAGGTGGAATCCCCGATTCAAAATGATTTCGTAACCCATTCATTTTATTATTGAATTCAGACCCCTCGGACGGGGATGTTTCCACGGCGCCTGCAAGGGCTTGAATCAAATTCCTCACGGCTTGATTCAAACTCTTAAGCGGTTGAATCAACGCGCTGACAGCCTGATTCAGTTTCTTCAGGCCCTGAATCAGAAACTTGGGCTTTTGAATCAACCGTCTCACAGGCCGGCACAAAATCCTCGCCTCTTGAATCAAGGTCTTCGATAGGTGATTCACACCCTTCAGCCCTTGATTCAGAAAGTGAGCCGATGTCGGGCACCGACAAGACCAAAACGCCGACCCAGCCTGATGGACCCATCGTGGTCCTGGTGGAGCCGCAGCTCGGCGAGAACATCGGCATGGCCGCCCGTGCCATGGGCAATTTCGGTCTGCGGCGGCTGCGGCTGGTGAAGCCGCGCGACGGCTGGCCGAACATGGCGGCGCAGCGAGCGGCGGCCGGGGCCGACCACATCCTCGAGGCGGTGGAATTGTTCGACAGCGTCGAGGCCGCCGTGGCCGACTGCTCGCTGCTGTTCGCCACCACCGCCCGCGCCCATGACCAGGCCAAGCCCGTGGTCGGGCCGGAGGCGGCGGCGGGCGAGATCATCCGCGAGATCGGGCAGGGCGGCACGGCCGCGATCCTGTTCGGCCGCGAGCGTTGGGGCCTCACCAACGAGGAGGTGTCGCTCGCGGGCCGGATCATCACCTTTCCGGTCAATCCGGCCTTCGCCTCGCTCAATCTGGCGCAGGCGGTGCTGCTGACCGGCTACGAGTGGTTCAAGCAGGCCACCGGCGGCGCGCTGCCGTTTGCCATGCCCGAGCGTTCCGAACGCGCCTCCAGCTACCAGATGCAGGCGTTCTTCGACAATCTGGTCGCCGAGCTCGACAAGGTCGAGTTTTTGCGTCCGGTGGAGAAGCGCGACATCATGCTGGTCAATCTGCGCAACATTTTCACGCGGATGGAGCCGACCAAGCAGGACATGCACACTTTGCACGGCGTGGTGATGGCGATCGCCGAGGGCCGCAAGGGCCCGGCCAAGGGCGGCGTGCTCGACAGCGACGGCGCCGAGCGGCTGCGGACGCTGCTCGCCGAGCATGGCGACGGCCATGGCGGGCAGGAGAGCGGCGGCAGCGTGCGCGGGCTGGCCCGGCTGCTCCGGCGCAATCCGACCGACGCCGAGCGTATCCTCTGGAAGGCGCTGACCACCGACCGGCGCTTCGCCGCCCAGTTCAAGCGTCAGACCCCGGTGGGGCGGCATATCCCGGATTTTGTCTCCTTCATCCGACGCGTCGCGGTGGAGGTGGTCCATGACGGCGAGACCGAGGTGGTGGCGCGCGACCGCGCCCGTCGCGGCGAATGGCTGCGCGAGCGTGGCTACCGGGTGGTGGAGTTGTCCGCCGCCGCGATCGAGCGCGATCTTGGCGCTGCTCTGGAGGCGATCGCCGCGGCGTAGCTGGCTGCCTGTGCGCTCTAAAAGCGGCCGAACAGATGCGGCACCGACGACACCAGCATGGCGATGCCCGAAAGCGTCAGCAGGCCGAGCACGATCTGCCGGAACGCAGTCTCGCTGATACCGATATAGACGCGGGTGCCGAGCAGTGTCGGGATCAGCATCGCCGGCAGGATGAGGCCGAAGGTCGGCAGCAGCTTCACCGTGACGATGCCGGAGGCGATGTAGCCCGCCATGGTAGTGGTCAGGATCGCCAGATTGAAGTTCTGGATGATCGAACGCTGGACGTCCTTGTCGTAGCGCCGCAGCGTGCACCACAGCGTCGGGATCACGCCGGAAAAGCCGCCGAACCCGCTCATGATGCCGCCGGTCAGGCCGATCACGCTGTTGAGTGCCGCGCCGCCGACCCGGATTGGCGGCAGGCGCGAGGAGACCAGCATGATCGGGCACCAGATCGCGAGCAGTGAGCCCAGCATGGTCTTGAACAGATGCACGTCGAGATGGGGCAGGACGGCGACGCCAATGGGAATTCCGGCAAAGCCGCCAGCGAGATAGGGCCAGAGCAGCTTCCAGTTGAAGCCGCGCCGGACCGTGAAGGCGGCGAGCAACTGCCCCATCATCGCGCCGAACACCACCATCGGCGCGATGAGCTGCGGCTCGACCGCCCAGATCCAGATCGAGGTGGCGACGAGGCCGAAGGTGAAGCCGGACAGCCCCTGCACGAACCCGGCAATGGCGGCTCCGAGAACGATGATGACGATGGTCGCGGACATGCGGGGGCGGGTCGCCTGCTGATCGCCGCGACGGCCGGCGCTGCGGGAGGGTTGGGTGATTCCCACTGCAACATAGCCCCGCAGGCCCCGCAAGCATGGCCCCCGCGCTTTGGCATGGCTGCAGGCGTCATCTGCGCGCTGGCAGCAGTTCTCGCGAATTATTCCGGTTTGCGGAATAAAGAGCCGTGGCGAAGTGTTGCTTGAAAACTAAACCAGAATAAGGGGAGGTTTTTATGCGTTCATTTGGTCTTGTCCTGCTGACGACGGCGTCCGTGCTTGTGGCCGGCCCGGTGTCTGCGCAGGCGCCGCAGGTCGAGAAAAACGTCTCGATGGCCATGGCGATGGCGATCATTCAAGGCACGCTCGATCAGTGCAAAGCCGACGGCTACAAGGTCTCGGTCACCATCGTCGACAAGGCCGGCAATGTCGCCGCGCAGATCCGCGGCGACGGCACCAGTCCGCACACCATGGAATACAGCCGCCTGAAGGCTTACACCGCGCGCACGCGCGGCATGACGTCGGGCGATTTCGCCAAGCAGACCGAAGATCCGAAGATGGCTTATCTGCGCCAGATCCCGAACACGGTCTATGCGGCGGGCGGCGTGCCGATCAAGGTCGGCAATGAAGTGATCGGCGCGGCCGCGGCTTCCGGCGCGCCCGGAGGCGACAAGGACGAGGTCTGCGTCAACGCGGGCATTGCCAAGGTGGCCGATGCACTGAAATAAGCTTGCCGGATATTCTTGAAGGCGCCGCGCGACATGTTTCGCGCGGCGCTTGTTTTTGCCCGATGCCCAATTTCACGACGCCGGCTGCGCAAACGGCAGGCACGGTGCCGCCCGTTCGCGTTTAAAAACCGCCGTTGTTGCCGCGCGAGCCGGCTGGCACGGCTGTTGCTCCTGAGAGACGTCAACGTCACAGGAGCCACCATGAAACGATCCGATCTCACCGAAAAGCTGCTCGATATCAAGCGCGAGAAAGGCTGGAGCTGGAAACACATCTGCGCCGAGATCGGCGGTCATTCCGAGGTGCTGATCGTCGGCGCGATTCTCGGCCAGATGAAGCTGACCAAACCGCAGGCGGAGAACGCGGCGAGGCTGTTCGGCCTGTCGAAAGTCGAGCAGGCCATGATCAACGAAGTGCCGATGCGTGGCGAGGGCATCGCGATGCCGCCGACCGATCCCTTGATCTATCGCCTGTACGAACTGGTGATGGTCAACGGTCCGGCGTGGAAGGCGCTGATCGAGGAGGAGTTCGGCGACGGCATCATGTCGGCGATCGATTTCGACATGGCGATGGAGCGCCTGGCCAACCCGAAGGGCGACCGCGTCAAGATCACCATGTCGGGCAAATTCTTGCCGTACAAATATTACGGCGCGACCGGCAACAACATGGAATACGGGCTGAAGGAGGAGTGATCCTGACCGTCATCCTTCGAGGCTCGGGCCATAGCGCGTCGAAGACGCGCGTAAACGCGCTTTTGGCCCTCGCACCTCAGGATGACGCCAGCCACAATTAGCGGCAAGGCAATTCGTTATCTTTGATCCGTCCTCCGAGGGGCGAAGCTGCTTGAGCGGCGAGCCTCGAAGGATGGCGGATGCCGACGTTACGCGCCGGCCTTGACCTGCTCGACGGCGGTGGCCATCAGCTCGTCCATCTTCACCCGGACCTGCTGCTCGGTAACGCCTTTTTCGGCGAGGTCCCTGGTGACCTTGTTCAGCACGTCGCGGTCGCCGCTTTCCTCGAAATCGGCGGCCACCACCTCCTTGGCGTAGGCGGCGGCTTCATCGCCCGATTTGCCGAGCCGTTCGGCGGCCCACAGTCCCAAAAGCTTGTTGCGGCGGGCCTCTGCCTTGAATTTCTGTTCCTCGTCGAGAGCGAACTTCTTTTCAAAACCTTCCTCGCGCTTGTCGAAAGAGGACATATATCTGTTCCGTCAGTTGAATTGGGACCCTGGACAGCCACGCGGCTGGTCCTTCGATATAGGTTCCTGTTCCAGCGGCGCAATATCCGAAAGGTCGCAGGCCGGGTCAAACAAGGCGGTAAAACCCCCCGGGTTACATTGTATCGGCTGGCTCAATCGGTTAGGTTGCCTGCGAGTCCAGGTTCGCGATTTGTTTCGCGTTTTTGGGCTTCGCGGCAGCTCCGTCGCGGGATCGCGTAACACCCGGAGCGTTCCATTCCATGGATTTCAACAACACACGGTACATCCCTATGAGCCGTCGGCGTCGTATTTATGAAGGCAAGGGCAAGGTTCTGTACGAAGGACCCGAACCCGGCACACTGATCCAGCATTTCAAGGACGACGCCACCGCGTTCAATGCGAAGAAACACCAGATCATCGAGGGCAAGGGTGTCCTCAACAACCGGATCTCGGAATACATCTTCCAGCATCTGAACGACATCGGAGTGCCGACGCATTTCATCAAGCGCCTCAACATGCGCGAGCAGTTGATCCGCGAAGTCGAGATCGTGCCGCTCGAGGTGGTGGTGCGCAACGTCGCCGCCGGCTCGCTGTCGCAGCGCCTCGGCATCGAGGAAGGCACCCAGCTTCCGCGCTCGATCATCGAGTTCTATTACAAGAACGACCAGCTCGGCGATCCGATGGTGTCCGAGGAGCACATCACCGCATTCGGCTGGGCCACGCCGCAGGAAATCGACGACATCATGGCGCTCGCCATCCGCGTCAACGACTTCCTGTCGGGCCTGTTTCTCGGAGTTGGCATCCGCCTCGTCGACTTCAAGATGGAGTGCGGCCGCCTGTTCGAGAACGAGATGATGCGCATCGTCGTTGCCGACGAAATCTCTCCGGACTCGTGCCGGCTGTGGGACATCAAGTCGAACGAGAAGATGGATAAGGACCGCTTCCGCCGCGATCTCGGCGGCCTGCTCGAGGCCTACACCGAAGTCGCCAAGCGTCTCGGCATCCTGATCGAGAACGAGCGGCCGGCGGGCTCGGGCCCGGTGCTGGTGAAGAGCTGAATTATCTCTCATGGTTCGAGACGCATCGCTGCGCGATGCTCCTCACCATGAGGTCCTCATCCTGAGGAGCGTGCTTGCGCGCGTCTCGAAGGATGAGGGAAAAGAGGGCAGATTTTGCAGATGAAAGCTCGCGTTACTGTCACGCTGAAGAACGGCATTCTTGATCCGCAGGGCAAGGCCATCGAGGGCGCGCTGAAGTCGCTCGGTGTCGATGGCATCGCCAGCGTGCGGCAGGGCAAGGTGTTCGACATCGAGGTCGAGGGCGCCGACAAGGCGAAGGCCGAGGCCGCGCTCAAGGCCGCGGCCGACAAGCTGCTCGCCAACACCGTGATCGAGAACTATGCGATCGAGGTGAAGGCTTAAGCCAGCAACGATGGCCGGGCCTGCTACAGCCAGCCCGCGCGGCGGAAACGCCAGTAAAGCGTGCCGCTGACAAGCGCCATCACGCCGAACAGCACGAGATGGCCATACTGCCAGTTGACTCCCGGCAGATACTTGAAATTCATGCCGTAGAACCCCGCCAGTGCGCTCGGAAAGGCGACGATCGCGAGCCACGACGCCAGCTTCTTGGAGACCGCGGTTTCCTGCGACTGTCCGAGCAGAAGGCTTGCCTCGAACGCGAATGCGAGCACTTCGCGCATCGAATCGATCCGTTCCTGAATGGTCCTGACGTGATCGGTGACGTCGCGAAACAGCGGCTGCATGGTGGCGCGCACCATGGCCAGGCTGTCGTGTTCGAGACGGCGGCAGACTTCGACCAGCGGACCGATGGCGTTGCGCAGCCGCAGAAGGTCGCGGCGCAGCATGTAAAGGCGTTCGATCTGCGCCCGCGTAATGGTGTTGGCGAGCACGTATTCCTCGATGGCCTCGACCTCCTCGTAGATGGTTTCGAGCACCGGGGAGTAGTTATCGACGATAAAATCGAGGATGGCGTAGAGGATGTAGTCCTCGCCACGGGCAAGAGCGCGCGGGCAGCTTTCGCAGCGTTCGCGCACCGAGGCATAGCTCGTCGATGCGCCATGACGCACCGAGACGAGATAGCCTTCGCCGACGAACAGATGGGTTTCGCCGAACGCGATGCGCGCGTCGATCAATTGCGCCGTCCGCGCCACGATGAACAATGCCTCGCCATACTGCTCGATCTTGGGCCGCTGGTGCGCGTGGGCGGCATCCTCGATGGCGAGGTCGTGCAGATGGAATTGCCGCTGCACGCTGGCAAGCAGGGCGTTGCTGGGTTCATGCAGCCCGATCCAGACCACGTGGCCGGGTTTGTTGCACCAGCTCGCCGCTTCTTCGATGGCGATATTGGCGACGCGGCGGCCATCGGAATAGACGCTGGCAGCGATGACGCCCTCGTTCGTGACCGGCTCGATGGTGGAGACCGCCGACGACGTCATATTCATCGTTTCCGTCCCGATAGTTGTTGACCCCTGCGCTGCTGCAGGGCTTTTACGCAAGGCTAGCACTGGAAAAACGGCCTTCAAACAGCTATGTCTGCCCCTTACGGCACTGAATCTCCTTTATCTTCCCACCAGTCCGGAACGGCCATGAAATCAGCGGTCCTCGTCTTCCCCGGCATCAACCGTGAGCGCGATATGGCGCGCACCTTGAAGCTCGTCTCCGGCACCGAGCCCGCGATGGTCTGGCACGCCGAGACCGAACTGCCGAAGGGCACCGATCTCGTCGTCATTCCCGGCGGCTTCTCCTATGGCGACTATCTGCGCTGCGGCGCCATTGCCGCGCGCGCGCCGGTGATGGATGCGGTGCGTGCCCATGCTGCCAAAGGCGGCCTCGTGCTCGGCGTCTGCAACGGTTTCCAGATCCTGTGCGAAAGCGGCCTGCTGCCGGGCGTTCTGATGCGCAATGCGAAGCTGAAGTTCATCTGCCGCGACGTTCATCTGCGCGTCGAGCGCTCCGATACGCCGTTCACCCGCGGCTACAATGCCGGACAGGTGATCCGCGTGCCGGTCGCGCATGGCGAGGGCAACTACGCCGCCGACGAAGACACCATCCGCCGCCTCGAAGGCGAGGGCCGCGTGCTCTATCGCTACTGCTCGCCAACCGGCGAGGTCGGCGACACCCACAACATCAACGGCGCCGCCGCCTCGATCGCCGGCATCATCAACGAGAAGGGCAACGTGCTCGGCATGATGCCGCATCCTGAAAACCATGTCGAAGAGATCATGGGCTGCACCGACGGCCGCGGCCTGTTCGCGGGCCTTGCCGCCCATCTGGAGCGTGCGGCGTGACCAAGCCTTTGCGTAACGAACCTGCCATCACTCCCGAACTGATTGCCGCCCATGGCCTCAAGCCGGACGAGTATCAGCGCATCCTCGAACTGATCGGACGCGAGCCGACCTTCACCGAGCTCGGCATCTTCTCGGCGATGTGGAACGAGCATTGCTCGTACAAATCCTCGCGCATCCATCTGCGCGGTCTGCCGACCAAGGCACCGTGGGTGATCCAGGGGCCGGGCGAGAACGCGGGCGTCATCGACATCGGCGACGGACTTGCCGTGGTCTTCAAGATGGAGAGCCACAACCATCCGAGCTACATCGAGCCGTATCAGGGCGCGACCACCGGCGTCGGCGGCATCCTGCGCGACGTCTTCACCATGGGCGCGCGCCCCATTGCCTGCCTCAATGCGCTGTCGTTCGGTGCACCCGAGCATCCGAAAACGCGGCATCTCGTCTCCGGCGTGGTCGCAGGCGTCGGCGGCTACGGCAATTCCTTCGGCGTGCCGACGGTTGGTGGGCAGGTGCGTTTCCACACCCGCTATGACGGCAATATCCTCGTCAACGCGATGGCGGTAGGCCTCGCCGAGACCGACAAGATTTTCTACGCGGCCGCCTCCGGCGTGAACATGCCGATCGTCTATCTCGGCTCGAAAACCGGACGCGACGGCATCCACGGCGCGACCATGGCCTCCGCCGAGTTCGACGACGCCAGCGAGGAGAAGCGCCCGACCGTGCAGGTCGGCGACCCCTTCGCCGAGAAGCTGTTGCTGGAAGCCTGCCTCGAGATCATGGCCAAGGATTGCGTGATCGCGATCCAGGACATGGGCGCGGCGGGCCTGACCTGCTCCGCCGTCGAGATGGGCGCCAAGGGCGATCTCGGCGTCGATCTCGATCTCGACGCGGTGCCGACCCGCGAGACCGGCATGAGCGCCTACGAGATGATGCTCTCGGAAAGCCAGGAGCGCATGCTCATGGTGCTGAGGCCCGAGAAGGAAAAGGAAGCCGAGGCGATCTTCAAGAAGTGGGGCCTCGATTTCGCGGTCGTCGGCTACACCACGCCGAGCAAGCGCTTCGTGGTCAAGCATGGCGGCGATGTGATGGCCGACCTGCCGATCAAGGAGCTTGGCGACGAGGCGCCGGTCTATGACCGCCCGCATGTCGAGACGCCGCAGCTTGCCGTGATCCACGCGCGCGAGATCAAGCCGCCGGTGTCGATCACCGAAGCGCTGACCCGTCTTCTCGCCACGCCCGAACTGTGCTCGAGGCGCTGGGTGTGGGAACAATATGATCACGTCATCGGCGGCAACACGCTGCAGCGGCCGGGCGGCGACGCCGCCGTGGTACGCGTGCAGGAGGGGCCGAAGGGCCTTGCGCTGACAGTGGATGTGACGCCGCGCTATTGCGAGGCCGATCCGTTCGAGGGCGGCAAGCAGGCAGTGGCGGAAGCCTGGCGCAACATCACCGCGGTCGGCGGCAAGCCGCT
The DNA here is from genome assembly GCA_964384815.1 of uncultured Afipia sp. Classification (GTDB taxonomy): domain Bacteria; phylum Pseudomonadota; class Alphaproteobacteria; order Rhizobiales; family Xanthobacteraceae; genus Afipia. The sequence continues at coordinate 603,703 of CAYLLZ010000002.1, forward strand.
CGCCATCACCGACAATCTCAATTTCGGCAATCCCGAGCGTCCCGAGATCATGGGGCAACTGGTCGGCTGCCTGAAGGGCATTTCGGACGCCTGCATCGCGCTGGATTTCCCGATCGTGTCCGGCAACGTCTCGCTCTACAACGAGACCAACGGCCGCGGCATCCTGCCGACGCCCTCGATCGGCGGCGTCGGCCTGCTCGACGATTTCAAGAAATCGGCGACGCTGGCGTTCAAGGCCGAGGACGAGGCCATCCTGTTGATCGGCGACACCCAGGGCTGGCTCGGCCAGTCGGTCTATCTGCGCGACATCTGCGGCCGCGAGGAGGGCGCTCCGCCGCCGGTCGATCTCGCCGCCGAGAAGCGCAATGGCGATGTGGTGCGCGGCATGATCAAGAGCGGCACCGCCACCGCCGTACATGACATCTCGGACGGCGGCCTCTTGGTGGCGCTGGCGGAAATGGCGATGGCGGGCGGCATCGGCGCCATGCTCGACGCCGCGCCGGAGCAGACCCTGCCGCATGCCTGGTGGTTCGGCGAGGATCAGGCGCGCTACATCGTTACCGTGCCGGTCGAACATCTGCTCACGGTGATGAGCAAGCTCAAGGCGGTCGAGGTGCCCTGCGTCGAGATCGGCAAGACCGGCGGGCGCGCGATCGTGATCGAGGGCGAGACGCCGGTTGCGATCGATACGCTGAAGGCGGGCTTCGAAAGCTGGCTGCCGGACTACATGAACGGCAAGGCCTAGAGCACCCGCCGCGCGCCGGGGATTCGCAACAGCAACAGCGTGGCGGCCCAGCTTGCGCCGAGGCCGCCGGCGAAGGCGATGCCGGCCTTGGCGAAGGGCGACATCTCCACCGGCAGCAGCCAATGCTGCAGCCACAGCACCGGCACGTAATGGACAAGGAAGATGCCATAGGCGGCGGGCCGCATGGCGTCGAGCAGTCCGCTGCCGGGGCGATCGAAGCGGATGAACCAGGCGAGAATGGCGAACGCCATCGCAGCGCTGAACAGCGCGAAAGCGAGGCTGTAGGCGATCTGCGACCATAGCGGCAGCACATCCGGATTGGGCATCGCCACGCGGCGGTCATAAGCCAGCGCGGCGAGCAGGCCGTAGGCGACAAGCGCCAGCGCCGCCCAGCGCGGCCAGTGTTTTGCAAGATGCCCGCCGGGCGAAAGAACGCCATGCCCGGTCTGCGCGAGACCGATTCCCGCGCCGAAGACAAAATAGCCCATGTAGAGAAAAATCCGGCTGGCCTGCACCGCGAAGGGGCCGACCCCGAACCACCGGGCCGGGCCGAAGGCGAGCCGCATCGGCACATAGGCTGCCGCGGTCACGGCCAGGAACGCCGCGAACACCAGCGCCGGCCGCGTGAAGCCGATCTGCGAGAGCCGGTTGATCGGCATCAGCGCGTTCGGGGCGAGGCGATAGAGCAACGCGGCGAGCAGATCGAAGGCCAACAGCACCCAGACGAACCACACCGGCCCGCTCGGCCATGGCCCGACGGTGACGGTTTTCCACCAATAGTCCGCGAGGCTGGCGCCGGGTTTGTCGATCTCCATGGCGTAATAAGCCAGCGGTATCAGAAAAAGCGCCGCCACCGCGAAGGGCAGCCCGAGCCGCAGCAGGCGTTCGCGCAGGAATTCGGCCGGCGTCCGGCGTTGCAGGCTCGGCCAGACGAACAGGCCGGACAGGAAGAAGAACAGCGCCATGAAGAAGCTGTCGGTCGCAAGGATGACGCCGTCGAACCCGATCCAGGTGTCGGGGTCGGCCTTGCCGTAATAGGTGTAGGGGATCACCGCGTGGTGGATGACCACGAGGACGGTCATGGCGGTCCGCGTCCGGTCGAGGGCGGCGTTGCGTGCGGACATCTCGGAACGCTCCGGGGATTTTGATCGACGATGGCCGTTTTGCCATGCGATAGAGGCGGGAGAATGCGGCGGGGCAGCCGCTGGCGGTGGATGCAGTGCCTGCCAGAATCTGCCATAATTGCAGGGCTTTTAGAGCCGATGGCTATGCCGAAAGGAGACGACAAATGCCCATGGACGCCCGGGAGATCGAAACCCTCATCAAGGAGGGAATTCCGGACGCGAGCGTCGAAATCCGCGATCTGGCGGGTGACGGCAATCATTACGCCGCAACGGTGATTTCGGAATCCTTCCGCGGCAAGTCGCGCGTCCAGCAGCACCAGATCGTGTACCAGTCGCTGAAGGGCCAGATGGGCGGCGTGTTGCACGCGCTGGCGTTGCAGACCGGCGTGCCGGACGCGTGAGCGTCGGACCGGTCCGGTGACGCGCCGGAACGAGAAAGCGCTGCTGCGGGGGCGTGCCCCGCATCAGCACCACCGCGTCACCTATGCCGAGCTGTTCTTCGATCTCGTTTTCGTCTTCGCGATCACCCAGCTTTCCCACACCATGCTGGCCCATTTCACGCCGCTCGGCGTGCTGCAGACCGCGATCCTGTTTTTCGCGGTCTGGTGGGTCTGGATCTACACATCCTGGATCACCAACTGGCTCGACCCGGATCGCACCCCGATCCGGGTCATGTTGTTTGCGCTGATGATCGCAGGCCTGTTGCTCTCGACCTCGATTCCGAAAGCCTTCGACACCCGCGGCCTTGCCTTCGCGCTGGCCTTCGTTTGCATGCAGGTCGGCCGCTCCGTGTTCTCGGCGTTGTCGATCCCGACATCCGAGCCGGCGCTGCGGATGAATCTGTGGCGCATCACGGTGTGGATGACATGCAGCGGCGTGTTCTGGATCGCCGGCGGTCTCTCCGAAGGCAATGCGCGGCCCGCGCTGTGGATCGTTGCGCTGCTGATCGAATATGCCGGCCCCGCGATGCGCTTCGCCGTGCCGGGTCTCGGCGCGTCCTTGACACAAGACTGGGACGTCGAGGGCGGTCATATGGCGGAGCGCTGCGCGCTTTTCATCATCATCGCGCTTGGCGAATCCATCGTGGTCACCGGCGCGACCTTTGCCGAAACGCAGTGGAGTGCCGGCACCATTGCTGCCTTTGTCGTGGCGCTGCTCGGCAGCATCGCGATGTGGTGGGTGTATTTCCACATCGGCGCCGAAGCCGGCTCCGAAGAGATCTCGCATGCGAAGGATGCGGGCCGACTGGCGCGGCTGTCCTACACCTATCTGCATCTGCCGATCGTCGCCGGCATCGTGGTGTCGGCGGTGGGCGATGAACTGTTGCTGGCGCACCCGCAGGGCCATGCCGACGGCAAGGCGGTCATCGGCATGATCGGCGGGCCGTTGCTGTTTCTGATCGGCACTGTTCTGTTCAAGCGCAGCATTCGCGGGCATCTGCAATTGTCGCATCTGGTTGGGATCGGGCTGTTGCTGTTGCTCATTCCCTTCGCACAGCATCTGTCGCCGCTTTCGCTGTCGGCGGCAACCACGACAGTCATGCTGATCGTCGCGGCGTGGGAGGCGATCTCGCTGCGGGGCGAGCGCGCCGTGCCGGAAGCGTGAGCGGATTTATTCTTTTGCCAGCAACGCCTGAACCGAAAACAGCCCGTCGGGATCGGTCCATGTTTCGCGCGGTGTCCAGCCCGCGCCGTGCGCCAGCGCCTGGAAACGTTCGACGCTATATTTGTAGCTACTCTCGGTATGAATGCTTTCACCGGCGCGGAAGGCGATGCTGCGTCCCATGACCCGCACCGTCTGCGCGATGCGGCTGACCAGATGCATCTCGATGCGGTGCTGCTCGCGGTTGTAGATCGCGCGATGGGTGAAGGCCGAAAGGTCGAAATGGCCGTCGCGTTCGTGGTTGATGCGCCGGAGCAGGTTGAGATTGAATTCGGCGGTGATGCCGGCTTCATCGTTGTACGCCGCGCGCAGGAGGTCCTCGTCCTTCTCGAGATCGACGCCGACGATCAGGGTAGCACCTTTCCCGAGAATCTCGCGCGCCCCGCGCAGGAAGGCGCTGGCCTCGTGCGGTTCGAAATTGCCGATCGTCGAGCCGGGAAAGAATCCGACCTTCGGCAGGTTCTGCACGGCGCGCGGCAGATTGAACGGTGCGGTGAAGTCGGCCACCACGGGGTGAACCGCAAGATCGGGAAAGTCGGCGCGCAACGCCGCCGCCTGGCCGTTGAGAAAGGCGCCGGAAATATCCACCGGCACGTAAGCGCCGATCCTGCACTGCGCGAGCAGCAGCCGCACCTTGGTCGTAGCGCCGGCGCCGAATTCGATCAGCGCGGCATTCGGCGGCATGATCTTCGCGATCTCTTTGCCATGATCGCGCAGGATGCCAAGCTCGGTGCGGGTCGGATAATATTCCGGCAGGCGCGTGATTTCTTCGAACAGCCGCGAGCCGGTCTCATCATAGAAATATTTAGGCGGCAGTTGCTTGGGCTGCCGCGTCAGTCCCGCGATCACGTCGGTGGCGAAGGCGTCGTGCGCATCTGCGGGTCGGGATCGGTGCCGCGAGGCAACATGAATGTTCATGTGGAGTCCATGTTGAGTTCATACTGAGTTAATGATGGGTTCCACCCCGCTTCAGGCGAGGTAATCCGCAAGCCGCAGTCCGGTGAACTGCCAGCGATGATGCGGATAGAAGAAGTTACGGTAGGTGACGCGCTTGTGACCGTCGGGCGTCGCCAGCGACGAGCCTCGCAGCACGTACTGATTGACCATGAACTTGCCGTTGTATTCGCCGAGTGCGCCTTCGATCGCGCGATAGCCGGGGTAGGGCGCGTAGGCGCTGCGCGTCCATTGCCAGACGATGCCGAATGCATCATTGAGCAGGCCGGCGCGCGCCGCGACTTCCCATTCCATCTCGGTCGGCAGATGCTTGCCGCTCCAGCGCGCGAACGCATCGGCCTCGTAGTAGCTGACGTGACAGACCGGCGCGTCCGGCTCGACCGGCACAAGACCGGCCAGCGTCATGATGCGCCATTCGCCGTCGATGTTGCGCCAGTGGCCCGGCGCGTCCCAGTCTTCTCTCTCGACGGCGGCGAAGCCGTCCATCAGCCACAGCGTCGGCTTGCGATAGCCGCCGTCATTTATGAAAGCGAGCCATTCGGCATTGGTGACGAGATTGCGCGCGAGCTTGACGGGGCCGACTAGCGCGCGGTGCGCAGGCTTCTCGTTATCGAAGTGGAAACTGTCGTCCTGATGCCCGATGGTGTGGATGCCTTCGGTCAGCGTCGCCCACGCATCGTCTGTGCGATGCGCTGTCGGCCAGCGCCATGACGCATCATAAGCCGGCGGAATCGGATTCTGCGCGAAGGCGTGCAGGATATCGGTCAGCATCAACTCCTGATGCTGTTGCTCGTGATTGAAGCCGACCTCCATTAGCGGTGCGAGGGCGCGCAGCTTCTTGTCCGATGCATTCTGCAGAAACGCCGCCATCGCCGCATCGACATAGCGGCGATACGCGGTCACCTCCTCGGCGCCGGGGCGGGTGAGGTGGCCGCGTTGCGCTCGGGCGTGCCGCGGTCCGGCACTGACATAATAGGAGTTGAACAGATAGGCGTAGTCGGGATGAAACGGCTTGTAGCCTTCGACATGTTCGCCGAGCACGAACTGCTCGAAGAACCATGTGGTGTGGGCGCGATGCCATTTCGCGGGACTTGCGTCCGGCATCGACTGGATCAACTGATCTTCCGGCGACAGCGGCGCCGCGCGCCGCTCGGTCTCCTCGCGCACGCGCCGATAGGCCGCGAGCAGGGCATCGGACAAACCCGTTTGCGATGCTGGGAATTTTGACAGGGGGCCTGCCGGCACGGCCGCTGGTTTCGTCACTGAACTCTCCGGTTTGGCAGGACAACGGTTCTGCGGCGCAACCGTTCCGGAGAAATTCGGTCCAGTGCTAGGTGTAAGACGAAAGATCCAGATCAATCGAACCGGGTCCCGCCGGAAGCTTCCGGAACGGGCCGGAATCGGCCCAAAACCCGGAAAATGGGGTCAAAAAGCCGCCTGATGCCGAATTGAATTGATTGGGATGCGGAACCGTTTACGGATACATATATGCCCGAAGCGGTCGCCCGAGCGCGGATAATCGCCGCTCTGCCGCCCAGGACGAGGCCTTAAAGGACAAGACTATGAGCATCCAGCAATTCATCGAATCGGAAGTGAAGTCCAACGACGTCGTGCTGTTCATGAAGGGCAGCCCGCAATTCCCGCAGTGCGGCTTTTCCGGCCAGGTGGTCCAGATTCTCGACCACATCGGCGTGCCGTATAAGGGCTTGAATGTGCTGGAGTCGGCTGAGCTGCGCGACGGCATCAAGCAGTATTCCAACTGGCCGACCATTCCCCAGCTCTACGTCAAGGGCGAGTTCATCGGCGGTTGTGACATCGTGCGTGAGATGTTCCAGGCCGGTGAGCTGCAGAAACTGATGACCGAAAACGGCATTCAGGTTCAGCACGCCGCCGGCTGACGCCGCGTTTGAATATCTGTTTTTGAACCAAGAGGCCGACATCGCGGAAGCGGTGCCGGCCGTTGTTTTTGGTGTGGTGGAATCGTTACACCGAAAAGCAAAAAGGCCGCCCGATTGGGCGGCCTTCGCGTTTCTGTCCGACGCTGAGGATCAGCGCGAATAGAATTCGATGATGAGGTGCGGTTCCATCTGCACCGGGAACGGTACTTCCGACAGGCCCGGCACGCGGACGAACTTTGCGGTCTGCTTGCCGTGATCGACTTCGAGGAAGTCCGGCGTGTCGCGCTCGGGAAGCTGGTTGGCTTCGAGCACCAGAGCGAGCTGCTTGGAGGCGTCCTTGACCTCGATGACGTCGCCGACCTTGACCTTGTAGCTGGCGATGTTGACGCGCTTGCCGTTCACCTTGACGTGGCCGTGGTTGATGAACTGGCGCGCGGCGAACATGGTCGGCACGAACTTGGCGCGATAGACCACGGTGTCGAGGCGACGCTCGAGCAGGCCGATCAGATTCTCGCCCGAGTCGCCCTTGAGGCGGGTCGCCTCGACGTAGACGGCATAGAACTGCCGCTCGGAAATGTTGGCGTAGTAGCCCTTGAGCTTCTGCTTGGCGCGGAGCTGCGTGCCGAAGTCGGAGAGCTTGCCCTTGCGGCGCTGGCCGTGCTGGCCCGGGCCGTATTCACGCTTGTTAACGGGGCTCTTCGGGCGGCCCCAGATGTTCTGGCCCATACGGCGATCGATTTTATACTTCGCCTCACTACGCTTAGTCATCGCGTCCTCTTTGCGGTTCGAGTTTGAGGAAACGCGCCCTCCTTCGCAGCGGGATATCCCGATGCTGACAGGTCCATCCCATAAGCTTGATGGAAGGGACCGCGGGTCGCGAAACACATCGCGGGCCGAAAGCGGCCCGCGAACGAGGCTGTTGATAGGGAAATAACGCCGATATGTCAAACAGATCGGGGCTTTTGGGCCGGGTTTTTGCACCTTCGGGGAGGCTTCGGCCGGGCCTCCTAAGACGTGTAAATGACCAGCAATTTGAAGGGCTTGCTCAGGCCGGGGTCAGCGCGGCCACGCCGAAGAAGGGTTTGAGCGCCCCGTTCAGTTCCGACGAGGCCTTGCCCGAGGTGAAGATCATTCGTGCCGGGGCCGGGCCGATGTCGGCGCTCTTCGGGCCCGCGAGGTCCACCACGCGCCGGGCGATGGCGGGGGCGGGGTCGATCCAGTCCACCGGCCAGGGGGCCAGCCGCCGGATCTGGTCCAGCAGCAGCGGGTAGTGGGTGCAGGCCAACACCACAGTGTCGGTCCGGGTCGCGGCATTGTCGCCAACAAAGCAGGGCGCGATTTCGGCCGCGATCGCGGCGTCGCTGACCACCTCGCCGCGTAGCGCCGCTTCGGCCAGCGCGGCAAGATGCTCGGAGCCAACCAGCGTGGTCTCGCAGTCACCGGCGAAATCCCGGATCAGCGCCCTGGTGTATTCGCGCCTCACGGTGCCGCGGGTGCCGAGCACCGACACCCGCTTGGTCCTGGACGCAGCGCAGGCGGGCTTGATGGCCGGGACGGTGCCGACGAACGGAATGGCATAGGTCTCGCGCAGATGCGTCATCACCAGCGTGGAGGCGGTGTTGCAGGCGATCACGGCGAGGTCAGGCTTATGGGCCTCGATCAATTCGCCGATCAGCGGCACCACCCGCGCAATGATCTCGTCCTCGGTGTGCTGTCCATAAGGAAAGAATGCGTCATCGGCGACATAGGTATAGGCGGCGTCGGGGCGCGCCTTGACGACTTCGCGCAGCACCGTAAGGCCGCCGAGGCCGGAGTCGAAAACGAGAATGGCGGGTTCGTGGGGCACGTAGCGAGTATAGTTGATGGCCGGTTAGCAATATCTTGCGGCCCGGTTGCCGGGAAGCGAGGCCACGCATGCTAGCTATAAGGCCGATTGGAGCGATACCAAGGCAGGCTCCGGACAGGATTTCCTTGCCGATCTTCGTCTTCTATGGCTTTTCGGGGCGAGGGACTGTCACATCGGACAGGACAATGCTGAAGAACACCGAACGGTCATGGGGCGCGGTGTCGCGCGCGCTGCACTGGCTGCTGGGCCTCGCCATTCTGGGCATGCTGGCCTATGGCTGGTGGATGAACCACATTCCCGCCCGCGCGGACCGGTTCTTTCATCGCTCGATCCACGCCGATATCGGCTATCTCGTGCTGCTGCTGATGGCGCTGCGGCTGATCTGGGTGGCGGTCAATCCGAAGCCTGCGCTGCCCGCCGGCACGCCGAAATGGGAGCGGGTGCTGGCCCACGCCAACCAGGGCCTGCTTTATCTGCTGACCATCGTGGTCGCGATGCTGGGCTGGGCGCATTCCGGCGCGCACAAGCCGACTTACGCCGACTGGTTCGGCCTGTTCCGTGTGCCGCAATTCACTACCGAGAACCGGGCCGCTTCACGCTTCTACGAGCACTGGCACATCTATCTGGCCTACGCGCTGCTGGCGTTGATCGTGCTGCACGTTCTCGCCGCGCTCTATCATCGTTTCATCAAGCATGACGGCGTGCTGGAGCGGATGATCGACGGTCGGGCGCAAGGTTAGCCTTCGTCCCGCGCCCGCTTCCCGAATGCGGTTGCCCGGTGCAGGCCGCACTGGCGGAGGGCACCGGTTTTCAACCGAATACCGACAAAGCCGTGGATGTGCTTAACCGTTTAACAGCAGACACTTCCGTAAAAGCGGATGGATGCCGAGGTTTTCCTGAGGCTCGGCTTGCGCCTTGGCGATGCTGAATATGCACGGGACTTAAGTTATGCATTACCTGGCTTTTCTTTTTCTCGCCGTGATCGGTTCAAGCTGGTGTTCTGTGGCGCAGGCCGAGCCCGGCACCTTGCAGTCCTTGCCGGGTGAGTGGCACCAGGTTGCCTCCAGTGCAGGGAGATGTGCGGATTGCAGGGTCGTCGTTGCAAGTGAGGGGCAGGATTTCACTGTGACGGCCAACAATGGTTGGTCGGCCATTGTCCGGCCGAGCTTTCAGGGAAAGGCTTACGCTGCTGGAAATGGCAGTTGGAAGCCGAATATCGGAGGCGGCTATGGAGGAAGGGTCTTCCACCTCAATCTTGGGCTCCTCGATGACAAGCTTCTGATGCTCATGACGGTGGCGGGACCCAACGGCAGGCTCCGAAACATCAAGGCGATGTTCAAGAAAGAATCTGCTTCCGGAGAAACGTTCTAGTCGCGATTCAACCAACGCGGCTCGCCGATGGGCCGTTTACGTGAAGGAGCCCGCCGGCTTGCCGCCGTCCACACGCGCGAGCAGTCGTCCGAGCAGCACCAGCCCCTGCGGCCATAGTCCGAGACGGGACGCGCCGTTGAGGTGGCCGAGTTCGCCGACATCGCAGAAGCCGGAGCCCCAACTCGCCGCGAAAGTATTGGCGCGTGCCATCGTCACATAAGGATCGTCGCTGCTGGCAATGACGATCGACGGCACGGGGAGGGCCGTGCGCGGCAGCGGCGCGAAATTGCGGATCTCGTCCGGCGTATGGTCGGCCGATTCAACATCGGAGGGCGCAACCAGCAGCGCGCCCTTGACCCGTCCCGGCGCGCGCGTCGCCAGCCAGTGCACGGCAAGCGATACCCCGAGGCTGTGCGCAATCAGGACCGCGGGCCGCGTTCCCTGCGCGACGGCATTGTCGAGCCGCGCCAGCCAGTCCAGCAATTGCGGGGTATCCCAGTCGTTCTGCAGCACGCGCGAGGCGTTGGGAAACGCCATCGACCAGTGTGACTGCCAGTGATCGACACCGGAATTGCCAAGGCCCGGCAACAGCAGGAAGTCGAACGCCTCGCAGGACGGGATCATGAGTCAGGCCAATGCGTTATCGGGTGGTGCCGAACACCCGCGCGAAGATCGTGTCGACGTGCTTCATGTGATATGCGAGGTCGAATTGTTCCTCGATCTCCTTGTCTGACAGGTATTTCTTCACCTCGGCGTCCTTCTTCAGAAGTGACTGGAAGTCGCCTTCGCCGCGCCAGACCGGCATCGCATTGCGCTGGACCAGTCTGTAGGCGTCCTCGCGCGAGGCGCCTTTCTGCGTCAGCGCGATCAGCACGCGTTGCGAATGCACCAGGCCGCCGAGCCGGTCGAGGTTCTTCTGCATGTTCTGCGGATAGACCAGCAGCTTCTCGATCACGCCGGCAAGACGATTCAGCGCGAAGTCCAGCGTCACCGTGGCGTCGGGCGCCATCATCCGCTCGGCGGAGGAGTGCGAGATATCGCGCTCGTGCCACAGCGCGACGTTCTCCAGCGCCGGGGTGACGTAGGCGCGCACCATGCGCGACAGGCCGGTGAGGTTTTCGGTCAGCACCGGGTTACGCTTGTGCGGCATCGCGGAGGAGCCCTTCTGGCCTTCGGAGAAGAACTCCTCGGCCTCGAGCACTTCAGTGCGCTGCATGTGGCGGATTTCGATGGCGAGCCGCTCCATCGAGGCGGCGACCACGCCGAGGGTGGCAAAGAACATCGCGTGGCGGTCGCGCGGGATCACCTGGGTCGAAATCGGTTCAACGCTCAGCCCCATCGCCTTGGCGACATGGGCTTCCACGCGGGGATCGATCTGCGCGAAGGTGCCCACCGCTCCGGAAATGGCACAGGTCGCGATCTCCTTGCGCGCGGCGACAAGTCGCTCGCGGGCGCGGGTAAATTCGGCGTAGGCGTAGGCAAGCTTGAGGCCGAACGTCACCGGCTCGGCATGGATGCCGTGCGAGCGGCCGATTACCGGCGTCATCTTGTGCTCGAAGGCGCGGGTCTTGAGCGCGGCCAGCACCCGGTCGATATCCGCGAGCAGCAGATCGGCGGCGCGGGACAATTGCACGTTGAGGCAGGTGTCGAGCACGTCGGATGAAGTCATGCCCTGATGCACGAAGCGCGCCTCGGGGCCGACGATTTCGGCCAGATGGGTCAGGAAGGCGATGACGTCGTGTTTGGTCTCGCGCTCGATCTCGTCGATCCGCTCGACATTGAAGGTGACGCCCTTGGCCTTGGCCCAGATGGTCTTGGCCGCGTCTTTCGGAATGACGCCGAGATCGGCCAGCGCGTCGGCGGCATGGGCTTCGATCTCGAACCAGATCTGAAACCGCGTCTGCGGCTCCCAGATGGAGGTCATTTCGGGGCGGGAATAGCGGGGGATCATGTCGGGCTCGCGATGTTGGCGGATGGGGGCGCTTTATCAGATCGTCTGCCGTGAAACCACCCTTTGGTGGCGTCCGGGCCGGTGTCTCCGTCCGGCTTGTCCGCGATCAAGGTTCGCGCTTTAACTTTACCTACCATGCGTCAGCGGCTGGAATTCATGGGTCCGTGCGGCTTCGAACAGCATCGTCATGGTGAGTGAGGGACACGGGCCATGCTGGTCGCGATCTTTTCGGACATCCACGCCAATCGCCCGGCTTTCGAGGCCTGTCTTGCGGCGGCGCGCGCGCGGCGCGCGGAGCGCATTATCCTGCTCGGCGATTATGTCGGCTATGGCGCCGATCCCGAATGGACGGTCGATATGGTGTCCGACCTCGTTGCCCAAGGCGCGAGCGCCATTCTCGGAAATCACGACCGGGCCGTGCGGCATCCCAGTGAGACCATGAACGATGCCGCGCAGATCGTCATCGCATGGACGCGCGAACGGCTGACGGCCGATCAACAGGATGTCCTGGACCGGCTTCCTTTGACCCATGTCGAGGAAGGCGTCCTCTATGTCCACGCCGAGGCGAACGATCCGGCCGCCTGGCACTATGTCCGGTCGGCGGACGATGCGGCGCGCAGCCTTGCGGCGACCGGGGCGCGGGTGACGATTTGCGGCCATGTGCACCGTCCGGCGCTTTATTCGATGTCGGCCGTCGGCAAGATGACGGCGTTCGTGCCGACAAAGGAGATTCCGGTGCAGTTGCTGGCCGGCCGCAGATGGCTTGCGGTGCTCGGATCGGTCGGCCAGCCGCGGGACGGCATTGCCGCGGCGTCCTTTGCGATGTTCGATACCGTGCGGCAGGAGATCACTTTCTGCCGCGTGCCCTACGATATCGACGCCGCGGCGGCGCGCATCCGCGAGAATGGCCTGCCGGGCTGGTTCGCTGATCGTCTTTACTTGGGAAAATGATTTCCGGGGAAATTATCCATGGTGAAGTATTCGATCGAGGAAGGAGCGGTGATCGAGGGCTTCACTCTCGGTACATGCGTGCATCATGGCGGGATGGCGACGCTGTGGAGCGCGACGCATCCGGGCATCGACCGGCCGATCCTTGTCAAGATTCCGAAAATATCGGAGGGCGACGATCCCGCTGCGATCGTCAGCTTCGAAATGGAGCAGATGATCTTTCCGCGGCTGTCGGGCGATCACGTGCCGGCGTGTTACGGGACCGGTGATTTCTCCCGCCAGCCTTACGTGGCGATGGAGCGCATTCCCGGCGACACGCTTTACAAGCGCATCGCCGATCTGCCGCTGGGTTATGAGGAGGCGGCGAATATCTGCGAGCGCGTTGCGATCGCGCTGGAAGACCTGCATCGCCAGAACGTTATCCATCATGACATCAAGCCGAGCAGCATCATGTTTCGCCCGTCCGGCGAGGCTGTGCTGATCGATTTCGGCCTGTCGCATCATGCACAACTACCTGATCTGTTGCAGGCCGAATTCCGCCTGCCTTACGGAACGGCGCCTTACATGGCGCCGGAACGTCTGCTCGGGGTGCGGGACGATCCACGCAGCGACCTGTTTTCACTAGGCGTGATGCTCTATTTCCTTACGACCGGCGAGCGGCCGTTCGGCGAGGGCGAGACGTTGGGTGCGATCCGGCGCCGGCTGTGGCGTGACCCGGTGCCACCGCGCAAGATCAGGGCCGATTATCCACCCTGGCTTCAGGAGATCGTGTTGCGGTGCCTGGAGATCGATCCGGCGAAGCGATATCCCACGGCGGCGCAGCTCGCCTTCGACCTGTCCCATCCGGAGCAGGTGACGCTCACGGCGCGCTCCGGAAAGCTGCAACGGGATTCGCTCTATGCGGTGCTTCGGCGCCGCTTCAATCCGCCCTTGACCCGGCTCAGCGAGAAATCGGAGCTCGCACGCCAGCTCGCGTCCGCGCCCATCGTCATGGTGGCGCTCGACGTCACGCAGGCCTCGAGCGAACTGGACGATGCGATCAGGGTCGCGGTGCAGCGGATTCTGGCGACCGTTCCGGCGGCGCGACTTGCCTGCGTCAATGTCCTGAAACTGGCGCGCGTTGCGATCGACAAGACGCTCGACGAGCATGGCAACAACAAGCATATCGACCGGCTGGTGGCTCTTGCGCATTGGGCGGCGCCGCTCAGGCTCGACGAGCAGCGGCTATCGACGCATGTGCTGGAGGCGTTCGATCCGGCGGACGCCATTCTCGAATTCGCCAAGGTCAATCGCGTGGACCATATCCTGATCGGGGCGCGGCAACATTCGCTGCGGCGCTCGCTGCTGGGAAGCGTCTCGGCCAAGGTCGCCGCCGAGGCCACCTGTTCGGTGACCGTCATCCGCCCCTCGCGCGTCGCCATCGACGCCAGCCTTCTGCCGGAAGAGGCCGCGGCAAGTCCGGATGAGATCTAGATCGCCTCGCCGCGCGCCGCTGCCGCGGCGCTCCGGATGGCGGAGATGTTCGCCTTGTAGCTTTCCATCGTGCCGCCCTTGAACACGGCCGATCCGGCGACCAGCGCGTTGGCGCCGGCGGCGGCGATCGCTGCGGCGTTGTCCGCGGTCACGCCGCCATCGACCTCGATGTCGATGGGGCGTCCGGCGCACATCGCTCGGATCTGCGAGATTTTCTCCAGCACGGCGGGAATGAAGGACTGGCCGCCGAAGCCGGGGTTCACCGACATCACCAGCACGAGGTCGATCTGGTCGATCACATACTCGATGGCGTTCGCGGGCGTCGCCGGATTGAGCGAGACGCCGGCTTTCTTGCCGAGCGCGCGGATCGCCTGCAGCGAGCGGTGCAGATGCGGGCCTGCCTCGGCATGCACCGTGATGTGGTCGCAGCCGGCCTTGGCGAAGGCTTCGATGTAGGGATCACACGGCGCGATCATCAGATGGGCGTCGAAGATCTTCTTGGAATAGGGCCGCATCGCCTTGATGACGTCCGGGCCGTAGGAAATGTTCGGCACGAAATGGCCGTCCATCACGTCGAGATGCATCCAGTCGGCGCCCGCGGCGTCCACGGCGCGGACTTCCTCGCCGAGCCTGGCAAAATCGGAGGCCAGGATCGACGGCGCGATGACGAGGGGACGTGGTGCAAACGGCTGGGACATGCGCTTCCTGCAGCTTTAAGGCCAGTTTCTGGATGCCTCGGGTAACATGCCCGCGCACGGCGCGCAAAACCGGAAAGAGCATTGTCCCGCACAAATGCAGGCGTTCCAGCGCTGGATAAGCCGTGCGCTGCCCGGCAGCTTCTGCCGGGGCCGGCAGGATTTGCCCATCGGCGATCACGGGCGAGCCTCATGAAACGCCTGTTTTTCGGGGTTTTCGAGACGGCACGGCATTTGCTGGATAGCAGAAGGGAAATTGGGGCCGTGCTTTGCGCGGCGTGTGGGAGTCTCGCCATGTTCCTGCCTATCGGCGCCGCGGCTGTGGGAGCCATCGACCTGTTGTCGTCGTTGACATCCTCATTGGGATCGTCGGCCAAGACCGGCGTGAAGCAATCGTCCGACCCGTTCAGCCTTCTGTCGTCGGGCTCGTCGACGTCCACCCAGCCGTCCGGCAACTCCAGCCAGGGCGGCCGGCTGTCGCCTGACACCTTCAGCGCTTTGCTGGCTTCGCTGGATTCAAGTCAGTCCCCCACGCCGATGACACGCGCCGATGCGCTCAAGGATCTGTTCACGCAGATCGACGGCAATGGCGACGGATCGATCTCGAAGGCTGAATTCGAGGACAAGCTCGGCGCCGGCGGCACCAATACGGCGGCGGCCGATAATGTCTTCACGAAACTGGATACCGATGGCGATGGCTCCGTCAGCCCCAGCGAGCTCGCTGCCGCGCTTACGGAGAAGGCGCGGGGTCGCCGCCATGCCGACCATGTTCCGAGCAACGCGACCACCGCTTACAATCTGATCGATCAGATGACCCAGAAGCAAGCGCAGGCTCCGGCAACAGCCGCGCAGCAATCGGTCTCCGTCAAGGTTTGATGCCCGCCCGCACACACACGCGGTAACATCGCGCCCGGCGCTTGCGTAGCAATACGCAACGCCGGGCGTTCTTCATGTCTCGCTAACGACAACGACAGGTAATGGCACCGACGCGCGTGTTGCGGAGGTTGCATGTCGTTTCCGAGAGTTTGCGTCTGCGCGGGCCTGCTTGCTCTCGCAGTCCGTCCCGCCGGCGCTGCCGATGATTTCGCGGCCTCGCTGCGCCTGCGCGGCGGCTATGACACCAATCCGCAATTCTCCAACGGATTGGGCATCGGCGGCTCGGCCTTTGTCGCCACCGATCTCGCGCTCGCGGCTGGCACCAAGGAGGAGGGATACAGCTTCGGCGCGGCGGCGGAGGCCAGCCGCACACAGTACTTCAATCCGCTCGCGCCACCGGCGAGCAACGGCAAGGTGATCCTGCGTGGTCTGCTGGGCGATGATCAGGCCGGCGTGAGCGCCGTGACGACGCTGTCCGACATCAGCACCTACAATCTGCGTGCGACGGATGCGATCCAGGCCGTGAAGGGCGAGGCGAAGTTCGGCGCCATCAAGCTGTTCACCACAGTCGAGGGGGCTCATTCCAGTCTGAACCAGACCAACGCGTTCTTTCAGGACTTCCTGCCGAATCCGCATGTCTATCTACGGGGCACGGTGATCCCCGGCATTGCCTTTGCGCGAGACAAGTTCGAGATCGGCACATCCGTCAACCTGTCGGTGCGACGCTATACGCAGGAACTCGACGATTTCGGTTATCGCCGCGACAATGAGCGTATCCAGCCGTTCGTGTTCGCGCGTTACAGCGATGACGACATCACCGTGGCCGGCTCGATCTCGCATCTTCGCGGCACGTGGCACGACGTCGATTTCAGCAATGTCAGCGCCTATCTGTACGACGCCAATCTGACATGGCGGCTGAAGCCGTTCACAATCGATCTGGCTGCATCGCGCCGCGCCAACGAGACGACGTTTCCGATCTCGCCGATCACGCTGGACCGGACGTTCACCGGGAAGATTTCATGGCAGGCCGCGCCGAATCTGACGTTGAACGCAGCGGCCGGATACATCTCGACACAATATCTCGATTCCCCGTTCTCGGCGCAGACGGTGACCTATGGCGTCGGTCTGTCGCATGATCTGGGGCACGGCTATGCGTTCGGTTTCGATGTGACGCGCGCGCAAGGCACATTGATTTCGGGGGAGAAGGCGAGCGCCATCATTGTGATGTCTTCGTTGACCAAGCGTTTCACGCCTTTCGCCGCGGACACGCCTGCGCCGAAGGTCGGCGGCAAGGTGGCGAAGGCCGGTGCGGACGGGGGATGACCCCGTCCGCGTCCTCGTTCAGTAACCGCAGCCGCAGCCACCGCCATGGCTGCCGCCGAGAATGCCGCCCCGGCCGAGCACGGCGCCGAGAACGCCGCCCTTGCCGGTGGTGACGGCGGTGTTGATCGCAAGCCCGCTGCGGCCATTCAGAAGGCCGAGCACACCGCCTTTGCCGGTGAGAACGTTCGCGGCAACGCCAACGCCCTGCGTCCGGGCGAGAGCCGGAGCGCTCGCAAAGGCGGTGGCGAGGACTGCGAGACAGAGAATCTTTTTCATGACGTTTCTCCACTGTTACATGCGCGAAGCTGCGCATGGGCGGAGAATGAGTCGCGTGCAAAGGCGTTGCCAATTGAAAGGCAAAGCTAACCTTAAATCCTACGGGATTTGACGGCGGTCCTTCACGCTTTGCGGCACATATCTACCGTGCTCTAGCTCGCCTTGCGATCTCGCGAGGTGATCTCGCGATAAGGATAGCGGTCGCGGATTTCATGATTGAAGAACGCGCCGCGCGAGGTGGCGCTGAAAAAAGCGCGATAGACCTCCGGCGGAACATCGGAATAGACATAGCGCCGCCCGGTGGTGAACATCACCCACAACTCGCGCGCGGTGACGTCGTAAGAGAGGCTGCGAATGGCGGTTGACGGCATCATGGGCATCCGGCGTTTTGATTTGCATCACAACGCGCCGGACGCCATCAGGTTCATATTGCCGTCAGCCGAATTTATCTTTCCACGCGGGCAGCGCGCCGGGGAAGGGCAGGGCGCTCGCCTCGTAGACGCCGCGCGCGATCGCCCGCGACATCGTGTTGGCCGCCACCATGCCAAGCTCGGTCAGGCCGATCAGCGGCTCGATCGGCTTGGCGCAGGTCGCGGCCGCGAACACCACGTCGCCGTCGAGCGGAGCGTGAACCGGATAAATCGCGCGCGCGAATCCGGTCTGCGCGATCACGGCGAGGCGTTTGGCCTGCGGCTTGGTGAGGATCGCATCGGTGACGACGATGGCGATGGTGGTGTTCTCGATCGAGGTGGTGTCGGGCGCGCCCTTGAGGCGGGCCGCCAGCATGTCGGGTGTGAATTCAGCCGGCCAGCCGCGGCCGCCGAATTCGCCGTTCTGTTCGAACGGCGCGGCCCAGAAATGCGGCCCGTCGCCGATGGTGACGGTGCCGACTGCATTGACCACAGCAAGCGCGGCGACGGTGATGCCGTCCTTCGTCACCGCCGAGGCGGAGCCGACACCGGCTTTCAGCGTGGAGGTGGTGGCGCCGAGACCAGCGCCGACGCTGCCCTGCGCGAAGGTCTCGCCTGCTGCGTTCGCCGCCTGATAGCCAAGCTCGAGATAGGGCGCGATGCGGCCCCATTTCTTGTTGCCGCCATTGAGCAGATCGAACACCACGGCGCCCGGCACGATCGGGATCAGCGCATCGCCCACCGCAAAGCCGCGCCCATGCCCGGCAAGCCAGGCCTGGATGCCGCCGCCTGCCTCGAGACCGAAAGCCGATCCGCCCGACAGCGCCAGCGCATCGACCCGCTCCACGGTGTTGGCGAGATCGAGCAGCGCGCCTTCGCGGATGCCGGGGCCGCCGCCGCGTACGTCCATCGCCATCACCGCCGGCTCGTCGAACAGGATCGCCGTGACGCCGGACGCCAGAGCGGCGTCATCGGCATGGCCGACGCGCACGCCGGGAATATCGGTCAGACAGTTTTTCATGAAAGCCCTCCGCGAGGCAGAGAACCGCACTCCCGTCTTGCGGTCAACGCTCGCCGCTCTTTGTCGCGGGCCGTGTTCACAAGCTGGCGAAGCAACGGATATCGCTCTTGCGTTGGCATCCGAGGTGAGGGCATCTAGCGGCCATGATCCACGATATTTCGATCCCCGCCGCCCTGTTCGCCGGTCTCATCAGTTTTCTGTCGCCCTGCGTGCTGCCGCTGGTGCCGGCCTATCTGGTGTATCTCACCGGCGCGACCATCGAGCATGTGGCAAATGACGAGCAGCCCGCGGTGTCGCGCCGCGCGGTGATGCTGTCGGCGCTGCTGTTCGTGCTGGGATTTTCCACGGTCTTCGTGGCGCTTGGCGCCAGCGCGAGTTTCATCGGCGGATTGATCCGGGCGTGGTCGGCGCAGCTGTCGATCATTGCTGGCCTCGTGATCATCGTCATGGGGCTGCATTTTCTCGGCCTGACGCGGATCGGCTTCCTGATGCGCGAGGGGCGGCTGTCCGTCGCAAAGCCGGTCGGCTTGTGGGGCGCCTATGTGATGGGTCTCGCGTTTGCGTTCGGCTGGACGCCGTGCATCGGCCCCATTCTCGCGGCGATCCTGTCGGTGGCGGCGTCGGAGGCGACGGTGACCAAGGGGGCGGGCCTGCTCGCGGTCTATTCCGCCGGCCTCGGCATCCCGTTTCTCGTCGCGGCATTTCTGGTCGAGCAGTTCTCGTCCGTGCTGGGCCGCATGAAGCGGCATCTCGCAACGGTCGAGCGGGTGATGGGCGTGCTGATGATCCTTGTCGGCGTCGGTTTTCTCACCGGCGCGGTCTCGACCTTCAGCATCTGGCTGCTGGAAACATTCCCGGCACTGCAGAATTTCGGCTGAGTATTTTTCCCTTTATCCCTTTGCAGGAGGGAATGCCGGACGGCACAGCGCGAAAAGCGGGTGAGGGGAGAGTCCCTCATGTGTGCCCGCATCAGCCTTTCGGGCTTCGCTGCGCTCGATCCGTCACCCTCTCCCGCAAAGGGGAGAGGGCGAAGCAGATACGCATCAGGAGCCCTTCTCAAGCTCCGCGTAGTTGCCCTTGTCGTCCCATTTGTAGACGACATAGTCGATCAGCTTGATGTCGCCCTTGGCATCGAACGACAGCTTGCCGAGCACGGTATCCCATTCGCCGGTCTTGATCGCGCTTGCGACCTTCTTCGGATCGGTCGAATTGATCTTGGTCGCGGCCTGCGACCACACCTGGAAGGCAGCGTAGGTGTAGAGCGTGTAGCCTTCCGGATCGATGCCCTTGGCCTTGAACTTCTCGACCAGCGCCTTCGCGGTCGCCTTCTTGCGCGGATCGGGGCCGAAGGTGAACAGCGTGCCTTCCGCCTGCGGGCCGGTGATGGAAGCGAACTCGCGATCGTTCAGTGCGTCGCCCGCCATCAGCACGGTCTTGAGACCCTGATCTCGCATCTGGCGCAGGATCAGGCCGGCTTCCTGATGGTAGCCGCCGAGATAGACGAGATCGATATTCTCGCGCTTCAGCCGCGAGACGATCGAATTGAAGTCCTTGTCGCCCTTGTTGTAGGACTCGAACATTTTCTCCTTGAAACCGGCGGCGTTCAGCGCCTTCTTGGTCTCGTCAGCGAGGCCCTTGCCGTAAGTGGTCTTGTCGTTGAGGATCGCGACGTTCTTGCCGGCATAATTCTTCAGGATGTACTGCGCGGCGACCACGCCCTGCTGATCGTCGCGGCCGCAGACGCGCAGCACGTTCCACAGCTTGCGCTCTGTGAGCAGCGGGTTGGTGGAGCCGGGGCTGATCTGCAGTACATTGCCTTCATTGTAGGCTTCGGATGCCGGAATCGAGGACGACGAACAGAAATGTCCGGCGACGAACACCACCTTGTCGTTGGCGAGCTTTTCGGCGACCGAGCGCGCCTGCTTGGGGTCACAGGCATCGTCGCCGATCTGCAGGGCAAGCTTCTTGCCGAGCACGCCGCCGGCGGCGTTGAGGTCGGCGACCGCGAGTTCCGCGCCGTTCTTCAACTGGCGGCCGAATGCGGATTCGCCGCCGGTCATGGGACCGGCGACGGCAACGCGAATATCCTGGGCGAAGGCGGCGGATGAGAGGGCCATCGAGGCAACGAGAGCCAGGCCGGCGATGCGGAATTTCGTCATGGACTATCCCTCAAGGGAGT
Source organism: uncultured Afipia sp. (assembly GCA_964384815.1). Lineage (GTDB taxonomy): Bacteria > Pseudomonadota > Alphaproteobacteria > Rhizobiales > Xanthobacteraceae > Afipia. Next base: position 624,455 of record CAYLLZ010000002.1, read on the forward strand.
TGCGGATGATGTGTCGCGGGCATTGTCCGATGATTTGGTTCCCAAGTCACCGGCAAATTTCAGGTCGGGGGCGAATCGAGGGTCGCATCCTGTCGCGGCTGCCAGCCGAATGGGCCATGCGGGCGATAGAGCCAGTAATACTGTTTCACCATCTGCACCGCGCGGGTGCGGCGAAATGACAGGCAGGAGATCAGCAGCAGGATCGCGAGCTCGAGCGCGAACGGCTTGAGCGCGAGCAATGTCTCGTCGAACAGCGCGAAGTGTACGAAGCGCACGGCCGTCGCCATCGGAATCGCCGCAATCGCGGCTGTGGAGATGTTGCGCCATGTCGCGGCAATGGCACGCCCTGCGAGCAAGGCGCCGCCGCCGCCCAGCACCAGGGTGATGAAGGCGGCCTGTAGCAGGCTTTCGTTGACATAGAGATCGCTCATCAGTGTCGCCCGCCTTCAAGATAGGCCGCGCGGATTTCCGGACGCTCCAACAGTTCGGCGCCGTTGCCGCTCAGCGTGATCAGGCCGTTGACCATGACATAACCACGGTGGGCGAGCTTGAGCGCGTGGTTGGCGTTCTGCTCGACGATCAAGACGGTCAGGCCGTCCTGCCTGTTCAGCGTGCGGATGGCATCGAAGATCTGCCGCGCGATCAGCGGGGCGAGGCCGAGGGAAGGCTCGTCCAGCATCAAGAGGCGCGGGCGGCTCATCAGCGCGCGGCCGATCGCCAGCATCTGCTGCTCGCCGCCGGACAGCGTACCGCCGCGCTGGTTCAACCGCTCCTTGAGCCGTGGAAACAACGCGAACACGCGATCGAGGTCGGCGCTGCGCTCGCTCTCGCTGCCCTGCGCGGCATCCGCGCCCATGCGCAGGTTCTCGGCGACGCTCATGCGCGGGAAGATGCGGCGGCCTTCCGGCGATTGTGCGATGCGCAGATGCGCGATGCGATGGGTCGGCGTGTGCGTGATGTCCTGTCCGTCGAACCAGATTTCGCCGGCGCGTGCACGCGGACGACCGAACACCGTCATCATCAGGGTCGATTTGCCGGCGCCGTTGGCGCCGATCAGCGCCACGATCTCGCCTGCCGCGACGTCGAGGTCGATGCCTTTAAGGGCTTCGATATGGCCATAGGCGGCGCGCAGGCCGCGGATCGACAGGAGCGGATGCGCCGACGTGCTCATGCGTCGAGCTCCATCACGGCGATGGCAGTCTTTTCGTCGGCGCCGAGATAGGCGGCGATCACTTTGGGATCGTCGCGGATCTCGCGCGGCGTGCCCTCGGCGATTTTGACGCCGTAGTCGAGCACGATGATGCGGTCGGAAATTTCCATCACCACCGACATGTCATGCTCGATCAGTAGCACCGAGGTGCCGTGATCCTTGCGAATCGTCAACAGAAGCTTGCTGAGGTCCTCGCCTTCGCGGGCGTTGAGACCTGCGGCGGGTTCGTCGAGACACAGCAGCGCCGGCTCCGAGCACATCGCGCGCGCAATCTCCAGCCGGCGCTGATCGCCATAAGGCAGGTTGCCTGCGGCCTCGTCGGCGCGCGCGGTCAGCCCGATGCGGTCGAGCCAGTATTTCGCGCGCTCGATCGCGTCGTTCTCGGCGTTGCGAAATCCCGGCGCGCCGATCAGGCCGAGCAAGGTATAGCCCGACGCGCGCATCAAGGGATTGTGCTGCGCCACCATCAGGTTCTCCAGCGCGGTCATGCCGGCGAACAGGCGGATGTTCTGGAAGGTGCGTGCCACCTTGGCATTCTTGGAGACGCGATAGTCGAACAGGCGCTCCAGCAGGAATTCGCGCCCATTGTCATGCGTCAGGCGGATCATGCCGGTGGTCGGCTTGTAGAATCCGGTGATGCAATTGAACACCGTGGTCTTGCCGGCGCCGTTGGGGCCGATCAGCGCGGTAATGTCGCCGCGCTTCACAGTGAATGACAGGTCGTTGATCGCGACGATGCCGCCGAAGCGCATCGACAAATGTGTCACCTCGAGAATGTCGGCCGGGGCGGACGTCATCCATGTCCCTCCTTGACGAGGGAGGAGGAGATCGCGGTCTTGGTTTCCAGGAATATCGACGGTTCGCGATGGCCGACAAGGCCGCGCGGCCGCCAGATCATCAGCAGCACCATCGCCGCGCCGAACACCAGCATGCGGAATTCCTCGAAGCCGCGGAACAGCTCGAAGCCACCGATCATGGCGAGCGCGGCCAGCGCAATGCCGAGCTGCGAGCCCATGCCGCCGAGCACGACGATGGCGAGCACCAGCGCGGATTCCTGGAAGGTGAAGGATTCGGGGCTGATGAAGCCCTGACGGGTGGCGAAGAACGCGCCGGCAAAGCCGCCGAACATCGCGCCGGTCGCAAACGCGGTGAGCTTGGTCTTGGTGGTGTTGATGCCGAGCGAACGGCAGGCGATCTCATCCTCGCGCAGCGCTTCCCACGCCCGGCCGATCGGCAGGCGGCGCAGCCGGATCGTCACCCAGTTGGTGAGCAAAGCGAGCGCAAGGATGATGTAGAACAGGAATACGACGCGATGGGTCGATGAGAATTCGATGCCGAGCAGGGCGGCAAGGCCGTCATCGGCCGGTGTCAGCGGAATGCCGAAGAAGGAGGGGCGCGGCACGCCGGAAATGCCGTTCGGCCCACCGGTGACATGCTGCCAATTCAGCAGCACGAGGCGGATGATCTCGCCAAACGCAAGCGTGACGATGGCGAGATAGTCGCCTTTGAGACGCAGCACCGGAAAGCCGAGCAGCATGCCCCAGAACGCGGCGAGAATTCCGGCCAGCGGCAGGCAGATCCAGAACGAAAGCCCGAAGGTGGTGGCAAGCAGCGCGTAGGAATAGGCGCCGACCGCGTAGAAGGCGACATAACCGAGGTCGAGCAGGCCGGCGAGGCCGACCACGATGTTGAGACCCCAGCCCAGCATCACATAGGTCAGCACCAGAATGCCGAGGTCGAGCATGTAGCGCTGATCATAGAACAACACCGGCACGAGGAGCGTGAACACCAGCAGCACCGGGCCGAGGAAGCGGGCGAGGCCGGTGAATTTCGCCTGCGTCTGTTCGGAGATCAGCGGCGCGCCGCGACGCCTCGCGATCGATTGCCGCAACAGTTCGACGAGGATGCTGCCGCCGAACACGGCCGCCACCATCATCGCGAGATCGCCAAACCGCGTCCAGAAAATCAACTGGCCGGTCGGCCCTGCCTCGGTGCGGACGCCGATCATCAGCGAGAACAGCACCAGCGCCACCAGCGCACTCAGCACCGCCTTCTTCAGGATGAAGGCGACGCCATGCACGGCGGCCGGCTTGTCGCGGCGTGACGGGGGCGTGGTGATCGCAGTCACGCCGCGCTCTCAGACTTTTTCGACTTCCGGACGACCGAGCAGGCCGGTCGGCAGGAAGATCAGCACGATGATCAGGATCGAGAAGGCGGCGACGTCCTTGTACTCCGTGGAGAAATAGGCCGACCAGAATGTCTCGATCAGGCCGATGGCGATGCCGCCGAGCATCGCGCCCGGCAGTGAGCCGATGCCGCCAAGCACGGCGGCGGTGAAGGCCTTGATGCCGGCGAGGAAGCCCATGAAGAAATCGACCACGCCATAATACAGCAGGTACATCATGCCGGCGACGGCGGCGAGCGCGGCGCCGATCACGAAGGTCATCGAGATGGTGCGATCGACATCGACGCCGAGCAGCGCCGCCATGGTCTGGTCCTGCTCGCAGGCGCGCATGTCACGACCTAGCCGCGTGCGTGCCACCAGCCAGGAAAACACCGCGAGCAGCACCACGGTGGTGACGACGATGATGATCTGGATGTTGGAGAGCCGGACCACGAAGCCGTCCTGCTCGAACAGCGTATAGCCGCCGGTGATGATCGGCGGCACCGGCTTGACGCGCGCACCCTGCGCGACCTGCGCGAAGTTCGACAGCACGAAGGACATGCCGATCGCCGACAGCATCGGCGCGAGGCGGAAGGATTGCCGCAGCGGCCGATAGGCGATGCGCTCCACGGTCCAGCCGTACAGAGCCGTGGTCGCCATCGCGACCAACAGCACCAGCAGCAGGATGAGCGGGACCGCGGTCATGCCCATCGCCACCAGGATGAGGAAGGAGATCAGGGCGATGAAGCCGCCGATCATGAAGATATCGCCGTGGGCGAAATTGATCATGCCGACGATGCCGTAGACCATGGTGTAGCCGATGGCGATCAGGCCGTAGATCGAGCCGAGCACGAGGCCGTTGATCAATTGCTGCGCGAAATAATCCATCGACTGCCGCGTTGCACCTGTCGGGGTTTTCACGTCGCCCGGCTTCGGCAGCCAAGACGTTGGTCTGACGCGGTTTTTAACAGCGGGAACCGGGTGCGGCAACAGCGTGGCACAGGACTGTTGCAGCTATGCACGGCGATGTCGTCGCAGAGGCGTGTTCCACTGTAAATCGATGCGACCATGACGCCGGTTTTTTTGGGTTTCCATCGGAACGTGACGGGGACGGTCCTGTTGGTCAGCCGTTCAACAGGAGGCTTCACGATGAATCAGAACCAGAACCAGAGCCAGCAGGGTCAGCAGGGCCAGAAGCCCGGTCAGCAGCAACAGCAGCAGGGCGGCGGTCAGAAGCCGGGCCAGCAGCAGCAGGACCAGGGCCGTCAGGGCAGCCAGAAGGGCGGACACTGAAGCTGGCCGGCAAGACTTGTCCACAGAACTGGAAATCCCGTCGCAAGGCGGGATTTTTCTTTTCTGCCAATGCTTTATGAGGGAGCGGGAGCTTCCGGGCGGCGGCCTCGTTAAGCTTAAGAAATAGTTTATATTGTCGCCTCGGCGGGGTCGGGATTACCTCGCCGCACCTGCGCTTGGGCGCAGGCGGCTCGAAAGGGATAGCGCGGGATGGCGACGAACTGGCGGCTCAGCACATTCAATGGCGTGCTGGTTGCGGCCTATTTCATTCCGGTATGGACCATTGCCGCGCTGAAGATCTGGATTTCTCCGGTGAGCGGCCTGTTCGATCGCGCCAATATTGCGCCCGGCATGTTCATCAGCGATCACTTGAGTTCGACGGTGCTGCAGACAGTCCGCTTTGCCTGGCTGCTGGCGCTCGGCAAGTTCGTCGTCGTCGCATTCTTTCTGGTGTTTCTGGCGTTGATGGTGCGCGAGACGGTGCGGCGCAAGGGAAGCTGCGATGAGGCGCTTGGCTTCGCACTGCTGCTCGGCGGCATCATCAGCATGGGCAGCCTGCTTGCCGCCTCCACGGTCGGCGAGCTGGGAGCGCTGCGGCTTCACGCCAGCGAGACGCTGGCGCTGATCGGTGCGGCGATCGTTATGGTGATCGATGCGCCCCGCCGCAACCAGCAGGCCGTGTCGACGGACATTGCCGACGCAACATTGCCCCGGACGCTCTCTCACTCCTGACGGTTTGGATATCGCGCTCAGCGCTGCGTCAGAAAACCGGCCAGCGCGTCGGTGAAGTCGTGCGGCTGCTCGATATTGGAGATGTGCGAGGCGTCGAGAATGGTCATGCTTGCGCCCGGAATTTGTCCGCGAATGAAAATGCTCGACTCGATCGGCGTCGAACCGTCGTGGCGTCCGGCGATCACCAGCGTCCTGGCCTTGATGCGCGGCAGCAGATCGCGCTGGTCCAGCCGGCTCATGGTTTCGCAGCAGGCAAGATAGCCCTCCACCGGAGTTGCGAGCAGCATTTCCTTGATGCGTGCGACGATCTGCGGTTCGCGCTCGCGGAAATCTGCGGTGAACCATGATGCCATCACGCCGTCCGCGACGGCGGCGAGGCCGCCTTCGGCCACCGCCTTGATGCGGTTGTTCATGTTGGTCGGATCGGCGGTGTAGCTCGTGGTGTTGGAGAGCACGAGGCGATCGATCCGCTCCGGCGCATGCGCGGCCAGCCATTGTCCGACCGCACCGCCCATCGAGATGCCGCACCAATGCGTCTTCTCGATATTGAGATCGTCGAGGATCGCGAGAATGTCCTTGCCGAAGCGTTCGATCGAATACGGACCGCGCGGCACGCCTGATTTGCCATGGCCGCGCCGATCGTAACGGATCACGCGAAACAGCTTCGTCAGCGTGGCCATCTGCGGTTCCCACATCTGCAGCGTGCATCCGAGCGAATTCGACAGCACCAGCGTCGGCCCGCCGTCGCGGCCTTCGACGGAAACATTGATCAGGCAGCCGTCGGCATCGATCATCGGCATGCGGTCGCTCCAGGGCGTTGCTTGCGGGAATCGCATTGTCGCCGGTTCGTCGCGGCCCGCCAAGCTTCGAGGCCGCAATATTTTTGCGGTATGCCGATGATCCCGGTGATTTTCGATCTTGCGGCAGGGCCGTTTTCGTTGACACGCGCATTTCGAGAACGGCCGCGATGCGATATTGCCCCTGATCGGGAGGGGACTATGATTGTTGCAGCGTCCCGCAAAAAAGGCAGTGGACCGAATGAACCGCCGAAATCGGCGGGAGTGAGCGATCATGTTGGAGCGTGACGAAGACATTCTGCGGGCGGCCGAGGAGTGGATCGAGGCCGGGCAGGGCGTTGCGCTGGCCACGGTGGTCGAGACCTGGGGCTCGGCGCCGCGTCCGGCAGGCTCCAGCCTCGTCATCAACGACAAGGGCACATTTCTGGGTTCGGTGTCCGGCGGCTGCGTCGAGGGCGCCGTGGTGCTTGAGGCGCTGGACGTGATCGCGAACGGGCGGCCGAGACTGCTCGAGTTCGGCGTCGCCGACGAGACCGCCATCACCGTCGGCCTGTCCTGCGGCGGCACCATCCGGATTTTCGTCGAGAAGATCGACGGGGGTGAGGCGGACCGGGCATGAAGCGCGACGTCCTGAGCGAGCTCAATGCGGAGCGCGCCTCGCGCCGCGCCGTGATCGTCATCACGGATGTCGTCAATGGCGACCAGCGTCTGGTCAAAGCGGCCGATATTGCAGGCGATCCGCTGCATCAGCAGCTCGGCCAGCAGTTGCGGATGGGCAAATCCGGGGTCATCGAGGTCGACGGCCGCAAGCTGTTCCTGAACGTCTACGCTCCGACGGCGCGCCTGGTCATCATCGGCGCGGTCCATATCGCCCAGACCCTTGCGCCGCTGGCGCAATCGCTCGGCTATGACGTGTTCGTGATCGATCCGCGCACCGCTTTTGCCGCCCCCGAGCGCTTTCCGGGAATCTCGCTGTTTGCCGACTGGCCCGATGTGGCGCTGCCGCCGCTTAATATCGACCCCTATACAGCGGTCGTCGCCATGACCCACGACCCCAAGATCGACGATCCTGCATTGCTCCATGCGCTGGCGCGGGAGTGCTTCTATATCGGGGCGCTGGGCTCACGGAAAACCCATGCCAAGCGTCTCGACCGCTTCCGGGCCCAGGGGGTCGGCGAAAACGCTCTCGCTCGCATCCATGCTCCGATTGGGCTACCAATCGGGGCGGTATCTCCGGCCGAAATAGCGGTCTCGATTATGGCAGAAATCACTGCTAGTTTACGGCTTCCGCCCCAGCCGGAGTGAGCCGGGCGAGCGTGAAAATGGAGTCTTTCGCATGAAGTTCGGTCCCGTTGCACCCAAGGATGCGATTGGCGGCGTCACGGTTCATGCCATCCGACAGGAATCTCTGGTCCTGAAGAAAGGAACCAGGATCGGCCGCGACGAGGCCGAGGCGCTGATCCGTGCCGGGGTGCGCGAGATCGTGGTGGCGAGGCTCGACGAGGGCGACGTCTCCGAGGATGCCGCGGCATCTGGGATCGCCGAAGCACTCGCGGGCGAGGGGGTGACCATCGAGCGCGCCTTCACCGGCCGCGCCAATCTGTTTGCCTCGCAGGCGGGAGTTCTGGTGGTGGACCGGGCGGCCGTGGACCGCCTCAACCGGATCGACGAGGCGATCACTTTTGCCACCTTGCCCGCGTTCAAGGCCGTGGTCGAAGGCGAGATGATCGGTACGGTCAAACTGATCCCGTTCGGTGTCGAGGCCAAGTTGCGCGACAAGGCGGTCGCCGCCGTCAAACGCGGGAAATTGCGGGTTGCGCCTTTCAAGGTGAAAAAGGTCGGCGTGGTATCGACCATGCTGCCGGGCCTCGCGCCCAAGGTGATCGACAAGACCGTCCGCGTCACCCAGGAGCGGCTGGCCCCGGCCAATGCCACCATCATCGCCGAGCGCCGCATCAAGCATGATCAGGCTGCGCTTTCGGCCGCGATCCGCGAGCTGCTTTCACTCGGCGCCGAACTGGTACTGGTGTTCGGTGCCTCCGCGATCGCAGACCGGCGTGACGTCATCCCGGCCGCGCTCGAGGATGTCGGTGGCCATATCGAGCATTTCGGCATGCCGGTCGATCCGGGCAACCTGATCCTGATCGGTAACGTCAACAAGGTGCCGGTCATCGGCGCGCCGGGCTGTGCGCGCTCGCCGAAGGAAAACGGTTTCGACTGGGTGCTGATGCGCCTGCTTGCCGGTCTCAAGGTGAAGCGGGCCGACATCACCGGAATGGGCGTTGGAGGTCTGCTGATGGAGATCGTGAGCCGCCCGCAGCCGCGCACTTGTCCGGCATCCGACGACAACCGCGATGTCGCGGCCGTCATCCTTGCGGCCGGGCGGTCGACCCGGATGTGGGGACGCAACAAGCTGCTCGCCGAGATCGCCGGCAAGAAGCTGGTCCGGATCGTCGCCGAGCAGGCGCTGGCCTCGAACGCATCATCCGTCATCGTGGTGACGGGCCATCAGCGCGAGGAAGTCGAACAGGCGCTCAGCGGACTGAACGTCAAGTTTGTCCACAATCCGGCCTTTGCCGAAGGGCAGGGCGGTTCGGTCAGGGCCGGCATCAACGCGGTCCCCGAGACCGCCGATGGCGCGGTGATCTGTCTCGGCGACATGCCGATGGTCGATGCTGCGATGATCAACCGGATGATCGAGGCTTTCTCGCCCAGTTCGGGCTCGCTGATCGTGGTGCCGGTCAATGGCGGCCGGCGCGGCAATCCGGTGGTGTGGTCGCGGCGCTATTTCGGCGATCTCGTCAAGCTGGACGGCGATTTCGGCGCGCGGCATCTCATTGTGCAGCATGCGGACGCCGTCACCGAGGTCGAGGTCAGCGGCACTGCGGCGTTTCTCGATATCGACACGCCGGAAGCGCTCGCCGAAGCCCGTCGCGATCTCGGGCACGATCCGGAAAAGCCCGACGCGGCGCGGCGCCAGAATCCGGCCTGAGCAGGACCTGAAGCACGACGGCTCTGAGCCGTCGCGGCCGGTCCTGTCCGGGATTCCGTGGTTCCTTCCGTTCACCAAGTTGAAACCCTGCTGTCCTAACTTTCAGGTTTGGGACTGAGGGTTTTATTTTGATGTATTTGCGGATGGCACGCCGCGGCGCGCGGTGTTGTCTTGCGTCGATTCTTGCGATGGCGCTGGTGTCGGTTTCGACGCCGGTCTTTGCGGTGGGTGCGCTCGCGGTCGGCAAATGCGGGGCCTATGGCGTCGCGTTCGACTATCCCAGCGAGGCGAAGGCAAAGGCTGCCGCGCTCAAGCAATGCAAGGGTGAATGCACCGCCGTCACCATGCGCAAGGCCTGCGCGGCCTTGTCCCTCGACATGGCAAATCCGTGCGGCTCGTTCGGCTATGCCATTGCACCGCGCATTTCGAGTGCGCTGAACGCCGCCTCCAAGAAGTGCTACGACTTCGGCGGCAAGGAATGCGTGATCCGGGCCTGGACCTGCGACGCCAAGGGCTGACGCATTCGCATCATTGCCGTGTCAGCAGGCTGAAGCGGCCGTAAAGGCCGGAACGATGGCTGTTGTCCTCGACGTAACCCGCGCCGAACGCCCACTCGAATTCGCCGAATTTGAGTGAGGTGATGTGCGCGCCGACGCGGTATTGCCGATAGATGCGATCTCCCGAGGCTTCGATTTCAGGCCCGGCCCAGAACCTGTCCAGCACCTTCCATCCGGCGGCGCCCCGAACGCCGAAATTGTTGCCGATGGTCGATCCGGTCAGGGTGGTTGTCAGCATCATGGCCGCCGGGATCGGCTCCCACCAGACATCGACATTGAAGCGGGCGCCGACGTGATTGCCTTTCAGACTGTTGGCGGGATCGTCCGGCGACACGCCGTGATGCTGCAGATCGAGACCGCCGAATAGCTTGATCTCGACATCGCCGCGCTTGATCCGGTAGCCGGGCAGGACCGATGCAAGAAGATAGGCGCCGCGGAAATCGTTGCCGCCGCCGCTGTAAAGATACGTGCCGCCGGCGAGCAGCAGCTTCAGGGTGAAACCATCGGCGTTCAGCCCGCCGGGCGACCATAGCAGGCCACCATAGCCGCTGCTGCCGCGACCCCACAGATCGAACCCGCTGAAATAGAGGAAATGCTCCGGCCTGCTGCCGCCACTCAATCCGACCGACCAGTCGTCATCCGTATCCGCGAGAGCCGGCTCGGCCACAGCATTCGTCCGTCCGGCGATGCAGAGAACCGCCGCGAGACAGATGATGCGGATGACGCCAACGCAACGCATGCAGCCCAGCCTCTGCAACGATACGTAGAAATACGGATGTCATTAAAGCGGGGGTTTCAGATGCCGTCTATCGCGCAACGGAGAACAAGCGCGGAACGGGCAACAAATAATGTTCGGAAGCGAGCGGTAATTAGATCGGCGAGGCCGCAAGATTCTCGATTTTCACCTTGTCGCGATCCTTGATGATCTCGGCAATGAAGGTGCGATGGCAGTTGGTATGATCGCGCTCATAGCAGAGCAGGCACACCGGCCCGGCCTTCAGCGCCAGATCGGCGAGTTCCCCGAGATCGTGTTTTGCCGCCGCCGTTTTCAGATGCGCGTTGTAGATCCGCTTCAGCGTGCCGACGTCGCCTTTGCGTGCGGCGAGGCGGCCTTCTTTCGGCGTGCCAAGGCCGGCGAGATGGATGTAGGAGATGCCGTGCTGATCGAGGCTGGCGGCGAGCTGGTTCTTGGAAAACCCGGCACGGCGCGAGGAGGTGACTGCGCGGACATCGACCAGCAGCTTCACGCCCGCGCGTTCGAGTTCGTCCAGCACCGCGCGTGAGGACGCCTGCTCGTAACCGATGGTGAAAAGTTTCTTCGACCGGGCCATGTTTGCCTCGTGGTCCGATCAATCTCTCACGAGCCGACGCGCGCGATCAACTCCATTGCCCCGGCCGGCGCGCGCACCTTCCCTTCGTGAATCACATAGGCGAACACGTCGCGCGGCTTCTTCACCGCCGGTGTTTTGTCGACGCACGGCAGATCGTCTGGCGCGCCGCCCGATGCCCATTGCTGCAAGCGCTTCGCCCATGCGCCGAGCTGCCTGGGCGGATAGGCGGTTGCGACATCATCCTTGCCGGTCTGCAGCCGCGCATAGACGAAATCGCCGGTGATGTCGGCGATGGCCGGGTAGGTGGCGTGATCGGCATAGACGACCGGGATCTCGAACTTGCGCAGCAGCGCGATGAACGCCTCGTCCTTGAAACTGTCATGGCGCACTTCGACGACATGGCGCAGCGCGCGGCCTTCCAGCTTGCGCGGCAGCAGCGCGAGGAAGGCGCCGAAATCGACGGGGTCGAACTTCTTGGTCGGCGCGAATTGCCAGAGCACCGGGCCGAGCCGGTCGCCGAGCTCCAGCACGCCGGATGTGTAGAACCGCTCGATCGACTCGCCGGCCTCCGCCAGCACCCGGCGGTTGGTGGCAAAGCGTGGCCCCTTGACGGAGAACACGAAACCGTCCGGCACCTCGCGCGCCCATTTGCGGAAGCTCTCCGGCTTCTGCGAGCCGTAATAAGTGCCGTTGATCTCGATCGAGGTCAGCTTCGAGGCGGCGTAGCGCAGTTCCTGCGCGTGCGGCAGCTTGTCCGGGTAGAACACGCCGCGCCACGGCGCGAAGGTCCAGCCGCCGATCCCGACATAGATGTTCCCGACCTTGGATGAACTTGCCTTTGCGGCCATTCGACCCCCTTGCGGAACGCATCCGCTATCACCATCTTATTCCACAAGGGCGATGCCGCTGTCCCCCCGGCGTATCGCCCAAACGACCACGAGATGACATGAGCGACCATCAGGGTCCGCTCCAGGCCTGCGCCGGATGTACGCGCTGCCTGCGTCGTTCGTGGTCGTTGCCATTTCGGCCCTTCCATTCCGCAATATTGGCATGTCACGCCGGATTGACCACCCGGTTTGCGGACTGTTGTTGATGCTGCGGCGTCTGATCTTTCGTCGCGGCCGGGCTCGTCTTCGAGCACGGCGAAGGAACATGATGCGCGGCACCACGTTCTGCGCCCGGGGGCAAATATTCAAGGAGCCCATCATGACACCAATGAAATTGCTGACGGCCGTGATCCTGTCGATGGCAGTGGCGACGCCGGTAATGGCGAAGGACGCCATGCATTCGCATAGCAACAAGATGACGAAACATCAGCGCGTGCATCACGCCAAGATGCATGCCCGGCATCATGCACAGATGCGCCCGGTCGAGCGCGATGCCTGGGCGCGCCGCGATACCGGTTTCTGGCCCGGCGATGTCGCCGTGGGCGCGGTCGGCCTCGCAACCGGCGCGGTCGGCACCGCGGCCGCGATCGCATCGACGCCGTTCGGCGGCGGTTATGCCGCGAACGATCCGTACAATTCCTATGCCTATGACAGTGGCTATTATGGCGGCGGCTATTACGGCGAGGGCTATCTCGCGGCCGGCCGCTACAACCAGACCTACATGCAGCGCAACGGTCTCGCCTGTCTGCCTGGCACGACCTTCAAGGGCTCCGACGGTCTGATGCATATCTGCCAGTAACGGTCGCGAAGCCGGTCATTGATGCGTTTGTTGTGACGATGTGTTTGTGACGACGATGCGCTTGTTATGACGAAGAAAGGCCCGCGTGAGCGGGCCTTTCTTTTGCATTTCTCTAAAGACCGCGTCTCCAATCTCAAAACACGGCGACGCCCTCACACTTCAACCGCGCCCGAAGCAACCGACGCGTTCTTGATTACGATAAGCACTATATTGAACGGTTATTCTTGACAAGGAATAAAATCCTATATAAATAATAGGAGTTTGAATGAGCGAGAACTCGATATGACGTTGATGAGAAAGATTTTTGAATTTGAAGATGAGCTTCTCGCGCGGAAAGCAGATTACGCCTTTCGCCGTTTCATGATTGCCTTGAAAGCTGGCTTTAATCCCGACCAGCCAAGGGATGAGCGCGGTCGTTGGACCGGCGGCAGTGGCGTCACCGTGGCGACGTCGCCTGGATTTTACACGGGCATTCAAAGCATTGATGAGACATCGGATGCGTTGATCGATATTTTGAAGGACGTAGTGGACAAGCTGGGGTATCTCCCGGGTATTCCCGCGACCGCTTATGGGACATTGGTTCACGGGTTATTCGCGGTCGAAGTTAGCCTTAAAGGCTTGCCGGGCGTTGGGGATATTGAAAGGTCGTTCAGCTTGGACGATGCTGATCCCTACTATGGTCTCGCCGGCAGTATTCGTACCGATCTTACGCTACGCAATATACAAGGTGACATTGTAGCAATTTACGATGTTAAAACCGGTGATAGACCGTTGTCGCGGGCGCGGGCTGATGAACTGCGCGAGAAAACGGGCGCGGTACCCAATGCTCCTGTTTTTGAATTGCATGTCATGCGAGGTATTGCGCGAAAGTCATTTCTCTTGAGCAGGGGATATTTTTCATGAGCATGGAAATCTATTTGCTGACAAATGAAACGATACCATCCTTGCAAGCGTGGCAAGCCGCCGTGGATGCGTTGAATTTTGAAGTTCGATTCGTGGATCAAAAAGAGTTGCCCACGAAAGAAATAAGGATAAAGGCGGAGTGCCAAGGCAAGCCGGTGTTGCTGGAAATAGAGCGAACCAGCTCCGCTTATGTAAAGGACTCGTTTCCGAATGTTGCGTTTCCAGACAGTGTAAGTTTTGTGCATGCCCTGCGCTGGAACAAAACACTCGAAGGCGGCTTGGCGGCTTACGAAGCTGCTGCCGCTTATATCGGCGCTGTTAAAGGCCTGATGATTGACACTGAAGAAGGTGAGTTGAATACGCCCGCGCGCGCAATTGAGATCGCTCGCAACACCTCCGCCAAGATGCCTGAGCTGAAAAAGCTCTTTGCCGATCTTGTTGCTCGCTCCGCTAATTGACAGCGAAAATGACGGGTTGCTGTCCATCGAGTAAAAACCCCCGGCTAGCTCAGTCGTTCAATTCCTCCGCGAGGTTATTCCGCTTGAGCTATGTTGGTTCGCTTGCGCTCCAAACAGACTAAAGGGAGCGGTTTGTACCATGCCCTTTTGTCTGCTGTCCGAGCAAGGAAGCGACCGACGCCGCGTTCTGGATTGATGGACTGAGAGTGCTAGCGGCCAAGCCACGACAGCCTCCGAATTCGATTCTGCACTTGCAGCTATTGTTGCGAAGGCGAAAAATCTAAATCTGGTCGCGGCGGGACCACGCGCCATCGATCAATGTATCGATCTTTGTTATCGAATTTTAGAGCGACCGCGCTTGAATTCAGATCGGAACGAGTGGGATTTCCGCAGGTGCCTGAACGCCTGGATGGGGCGATGAAAGAAATTGCGATGGATAAGGATATTGCCCGTCACTTGATCCGAGCCAATTTTCGCTGCTCCCGCGAGCTTCAGGAGGTCATGTCGCTTTTAAAGGGGCAGTTAACTCAAGATGCCTATGTGTCCGTTGCGCATAAGATTGCCGCGGCAATCGCGGCTGTTGGCGATGCGCTCACGAACACGGCGCTGGCCGAGCATCCCGATCTTGAGGCTGAAGTGGAAAGCGGCCTCGCGCGTTACGACCGATATCTTTGATTGTCAGACTGAGCGCAAACAAAAACCCCGGCGTCGCTGCCGGGGTTTTGCATTTCGTATTCAGCTTGGAAGGCTGAAGGATTTCTTAGAAATCCATGCCGCCCATGCCGCCGCCCGGCATCGCCGGAGCAGGGGAGTTCTTCTTCGGCAGTTCGGCGATCATCGCTTCCGTGGTGATCAGGAGCGAAGCGACCGACGCCGCGTTCTGGATCGCCGCGCGCACCACCTTGGTCGGGTCGATGATGCCCTTGGAGACGAGGTTGCCGTATTCGCCGGTCTGCGAGTCGAAGCCGTACGAATACTGATCCTTCTCCAGCACCTTGCCGACGATGACGCTGCCGTCCTCGCCCGCGTTGATCGCGATCTGGCGCGCCGGAGCCGACAGCGCCTTGCGCACGATCTCGACGCCGGTCTTCTGGTCGTCGTTCTGGGTCTTGATGCGCTTGAGCTGCTCGGAGGCGCGCAGCAGGGCGACGCCGCCGCCCGGCAGAATGCCTTCTTCAACAGCGGCGCGGGTCGCGTGCATTGCGTCATCCACGCGATCCTTGCGCTCCTTCACCTCGACCTCGGTCGCGCCGCCGACGCGGATCACCGCGACGCCGCCCGCGAGCTTGGCCAGACGCTCCTGCAGCTTCTCGCGGTCGTAGTCCGAGGTGGTCTCCTCGATCTGCGCCTTGATCTGCTGTACGCGCGCCTCGATGTCGGCCTTCTTGCCGGCGCCGTTGACGATCGTGGTGTTCTCCTTGTCGATCATCACCTTCTTGGCGCGGCCCAGCATCTGCAGGGTCACGTTCTCAAGCTTGATGCCGAGGTCTTCCGAGATCGCCTGGCCGCCGGTCAGGATCGCGATGTCCTGCAGCATGGCCTTGCGGCGGTCGCCGAAGCCCGGCGCCTTGACGGCCGCGACCTTCAGACCACCGCGGAGACGGTTCACCACAAGCGTGGCCAAAGCCTCGCCTTCGACGTCCTCGGCGACGATGACCAGCGGCTTGCCGGTCTGCACCACGGCCTCGAGCAGCGGCAGCAGCTCGTTCAGCGAGGAGAGCTTCTTCTCGTTGATCAGGACGTAGGCGTCGTCGAATTCGACGCGCATCTTGTCGGCGTTGGTGACGAAGTAGGGGGAAATGTAGCCGCGGTCGAACTGCATGCCTTCGACCACATCGAGCTCGGTGTCGAGGGACTTGGCTTCCTCAACGGTGATGACGCCTTCGTTGCCGACCTTGGCCATCGCCTTGGCGAGGAAGTCGCCGATTTCCTTGTCGCCGTTGGCCGAGATGGTGCCGACCTGGGCGATCTCCTCGTTCGAGGTGACCTTCTTGGAGTTCTTCTGCAGGTCCGCGACCACCGCCTCAACGGCGAGGTCGATGCCGCGCTTCAGATCCATCGGGTTCATGCCGGCGGCAACCGACTTGGCGCCTTCCTTCACGATGGCCTGGGCCAGCACGGTGGCGGTGGTGGTGCCGTCGCCGGCGAGATCGGCCGACTTCGAAGCCACTTCGCGCACCATCTGGGCGCCCATGTTCTCAAACTTGTCGTCAAGCTCGATGTCCTTGGCGACGGTGACGCCGTCCTTGGTGATGCGCGGCGCGCCGAACGACTTGTCGAGCACGACGTTGCGGCCCTTCGGGCCGAGGGTGACCTTCACCGCGTTGGCGAGGATGTCGACACCGCGCAGCATCTTGTCGCGCGCGTCGACGCCGAATTTTACTTCTTTGGCTGACATTGATGGTTCTCCGAAATCTCAAGGATCGATTGCAAAACTGTCATCACCGGGCTTGTCCCGGTGATCCACGTCTTCGCTTTTGGGAAAGACGTGGATGGCCGGGTCAGGCCCGGCCATGACGAACGGAATTTTCTCAGGCGGCCTTCTTCTTGGAGCCGGCGTCGGTGATGACGCCCAGAATGTCGCTTTCCTTCATGATCAGGACTTCCTGACCATCAATCTTGACCTCGGTGCCGGACCACTTGCCGAACAGCACGATGTCGCCGACCTTGAGGTCGATCGGGATCAGCTTGCCGGTCTCGTCGCGGCCGCCGGGACCGACCGAGAGGATTTCGCCCTGCGAAGGCTTTTCCTTCGCGGTGTCGGGAATGATGATGCCGCCAGCGGTCTTCTCTTCGGCGTCGATGCGCTTGACCACGACGCGGTCGTGAAGCGGACGGAATTTCATGCAGTCCTCCTAGGAATTTGAAGTTACTCAGTTTTTTGAAAGTGGCAGTCCTGCCCTGCGAGTGCCAAAGCCGGACTGCTGCCGACATAGGCGGATGCCCAACGGCAGACAAGGGGTGCTAGCAAAAATTTTGGCACTCCAAAATGCCGACTGCCAGCCTTCCTTGGGGCATCGTTAATTGCGGGCGGCTGAGGGCCAGCCCTTATCAGCAGGCCTCAGGCGATGCTGCCAGGCTATTGATAGTTAACAGTTTATTTAATTTTTAGGATTGAGATCGAGCGACGGACTGCGTCAAATTTCAATCTGAGTGCGTTGTCGAACGGGTTTCGAGCGCATCTTGAGGCGACCACCGTTCGACGAATGCGCTCCAGGAATGGAGGTTGGCATGGCGTTGCGACGGGCGGCATCGGCAGAGGGCGTCTCTTCCGATTTTGTGAAACAGCTTGCGGGTTACGGTCTGACCACGGCGGAGATCCTCTACCGCCGGCCGGATCATCGTTGGTTGCTGCAATCCTATGTGTGGCAGAACTACGACCTGTTTCCGAACTTCCCGGCGCTGAAGGATTTCCTCGCGTTCTGGCAGGAGAAGCTGGAGGGACCGCTGTTCTCGGTTACCGTCGCGCATTCGAAATTGATCAAGCCGGCCGAGCTGAAAGCGGTGGACGGAATTTTCCGGCTGCATTGAGCCACGGACGATAACTACATCTTCCGTCATGGCCCGGACTTGTTCCGGCCATCCACGCTTTTCTTGTTTGTTTGCGCACAGACGTGGATCACCGGAACAAGCCCGGTGATGACGACCGAGTGTGATGAGGCTTCGCACCCGAGTATCGGCCCCATCCTTCGAGACGCATCGCTTGCGGCGATGCTCCTCAGGATGAGGATGCCAAGTGCGAAGCTGGATTGCTTCGCCGCTGGCGCTCCTCGCAATGACGAGGTTACCCCCGTCCCACGAACGGCATCTTGGTCGCCATCACGTTCATGAATAGCACGTTGGCGTCAAGCGGCCGCGTTGCCATGAACACCACTGCGTCGGCGACGTTCTGCACATCCATGGTCGGCTCGACCATGGTGTCGCCGCGCGGCTGGCGGATGCCAGCCGCCATCGGCTTGGTCATCTCGGTCGCGGCGTTGCCGATGTCGATCTGCCCGCCGGCGATATCGTAAGCGCGGCCGTCGAGCGCGATCGAGCGGGTGAGGCCGGTGATGGCGTGCTTGGTCGAGGTGTAGGGCGCGGAGAACGGCCGCGGTGCATAGGCCGAGATCGAGCCGTTGTTGATGATGCGTCCGCCGCGCGGCTTTTGATCCTTCATGATGCGGAAGGCGTGCTGCGTGCACAAAAACGGCGCGGTGAGGTTGGTCGCCACCGTCGCCTGCCACTGCGCCAGCGTGAGTTCTTCCAGCGGCACCGGCGGGGTGCCGACGCCGGCATTGTTGAACAGCACGTCGAGCCGGCCGTATTCCTTGACGATGCGTGCGAACAGCGCGTCGATCGAGGCGGGATCGGTCATGTCGGCGGCCACGGCAAGGCTCTTGCCGAACGCGGCGCCAGCCTTTGCGGTCTCCTCGAGCTTCTCGATACGCCGTCCCGTCAGAACCACGGTGAAGCCGGCCTTCATCAGCGCCAGCGCGCAGGCCTGACCGATACCGGTCCCCGCGCCGGTGACGAGTGCGACTTTCATGCTCTTTCCCCCTTTGATCCTCTGTGCGGATGGCTCTCTCGTTTGTCCTGCCCGGGTCAAGCCCGGGCTTGACGAAAAATCATTTGGCTTTGCCGTATGGCGGGCGCGGAATGCTTTGATGTGCGGCGCGCAGGGCTTCGGACCAGCGCGCGCGCAGATCGTGGAAATAGGGCTCGCCGGCCTCGATCCGCATGTTGAGCTCGGCGTCGAGCGCATCGGGCCGCACCAGCAGGATGTCGATCGGCATGCCGACGCCGAGATTGGAACGCATGGTGGAGTCCATCGAGATCAGGCCGATCTTCAGCGCGTCATAGATATCGACATCATAGGTGATCGCGCGATCGAGCACCGGCTTGCCGTATTTGTGCTCGCCGATCTGCAGATACGGCGTGTCGGTGGTGCATTCGATGAAATTGCCGGCCGGGTAGATCATGAACAGGCGCGGCCGCTCGCCCTTGACCTGACCGCCGAACAGGAACGAGACATCGAAATTGATGTCCTCGGCTTCCAGCGCGCGGCCTTCGACCCGGTTGACCTCGCGCACCGCGCGGCCGATGCGCTGCGCCGCCTGGAACAGGGTCGGCGCGTTCATCAGCGTCTCACGCTCGCCGGTCGCGGCGTTCTCCAGCCCTTCGGCGAGCATGGAAAGGACCGACTGGCTGATCGCGAGATTGCCGGCCGAGGCGATCGCCATGATGCGCTCGCCCGGTCTGCTGAAGACGTGAAGCTTGCGAAAGGTGGAAATGTTGTCGACACCCGCATTGGTGCGGGTGTCGGCGATCATCACCAGTCCCTGTTTGACCAGGATTCCGCAGCAATACGTCATTCCAATTCTCCCAACAGGTGTATTTTTACGCGGCGCGCGGCGAGGGGGCAACCGGGCGCGGTGTTGCGGTGTGGATGCATCGACCGCGGTTCGGCTCTGCATGCCGAGGCTGTGGGCAAATGGGAAAATACCCGCCGGACCGACGTCTGCGGATCATGACGGCTTGCTTAAGAGCCATGCGATATCGGATATTGCAGGCGAGGCGACTGGGATCGCCCGAAGAGGAAATCGATGAGCGAAATCGTCACGGCCGGCATTACGGTGATCGGCGATGAAATTCTGTCCGGGCGCACCAAGGACAAGAACATCGGCTTCATTGCCGAATATCTCACCAATCTCGGCATCGACCTGAAGGAAGTCCGCATCGTCGCGGATGACGAGCCGGCCATCGTCGAGGCGATTAACACGTTGCGCGCGCGCTACGATTATGTCTTCACCACCGGCGGCATCGGGCCGACCCATGACGACATCACCGCCGATGCGGTGGCCAAGGCCTTCGGGGTCGGGATCGATTATCATCCCGATGTGGTGGCGCGTTTCCGCCAGCGTTACGCCGAAGGCGACCTCAACGAGGCGCGGCTGCGCATGGCGCGGATTCCCGACGGCGCCGAACTGATCGAGAGCGCAACCATCCTCGCGCCCGGATTCAAGCTCGGCAATGTCGTCGTCATGGCGGGCGTGCCCTCGATCATGCAAGCAATGATGGATATCGTCGCGCCGAAATTGAAATCCGGTGCGCGCATGCTGTCGGATTCGGTGCCGGCCAATGCGCGCGAGGGCGATATCGGTACGCCGCTGCGCGCCATCGCGCAGGCTCATCCCGAGACCACCATTGGCAGCTATCCGTTCATCGAGGACAGCGGCAAGCCGAACACCAATGTCGTGGTGCGCTCGCGCGATCCGGAAAAGCTGAAAGCGGCGATGGACGACGTCAAGGCGATGCTCGCCGGGCTCAGCGTCGGGCGCTGACGCGCGTGATGCGCCAATGTACTTCCTCATGGTGAGGGGCCTTGCGCAGCAAGGCGTCTCGAACCATGAGGCCGTATAACTTCTGTGGGTGGCCTTATCCTTCGAGACGCGGCCTGATGGCCGCTCCTCAGGATGAGGAGCGGGGTTTGTGCGATCATCCGACATGCTTTGCATGTCGGCCTCTCCTCACGAGAGAGATGAAGAAGAGTTTGGAGTCTGAATGATGACCGAGGAGACACCGCGCAAACCGTTTCCGGTCTCGTGGGATCAGTTTCATCGCGATGCCCGCGCGCTGGCATGGCGGCTCAACGGAGCGGGTCCGTTTCACGCGCTGGTGGCGGTGACGCGGGGCGGGCTGGTGCCTGCGGCAATCGTGGCGCGTGAACTCGGCCTGCGCGTCATCGATACGCTGTGCGTGACGAACTACCAACACACCACGCAAACCGAGATGCAACTGCTCAAGGGGGTGTCCGACACCGTGGCGCGACTGGGGAGCGGCACGGGCGAGGGCGTTCTGATCGTCGACGATCTCGTCGATACCGGCAGCACCGCGCGCGTAGTGCGGGACCTGCTGCCGCGCGCGCATTTCGCGGCAGTCTATGCCAAGCCGATGGGCAAGCCGCTGGTCGATACCTTCATCACCGAAGTGTCGCAGGACACCTGGATCTTCTTTCCGTGGGACACCGGCCTGTCATTCCAGCCGCCGATCCGCGAGGGCAGTCTGTAAGGTGGCGCACTCTGCGCGAAAGCCGGATCACGGACGCCTTACTCAAGACATACGAGGATAGCACAAGGCAAAAATTGCAAAACGCCGGGGACGTTTTGCAGTGACATCTCGCCATTTCTCCTCTAAGCGGTTGAAATATAAGCGCGCGGACGTGGCGGAATTGGTAGACGCAAGGGACTTAAAATCCCTCGATGGTAACGTCGTGCGGGTTCGATTCCCGCCGTCCGCACCACCTGTTCTCGATCGTCATGGAATGCCGATGCAGCACCGCCGCCTGATCCTCGATCGCATTGCCCTCAATGGCGGGATGCCGTCCGTTGCCGGCATCGCCCTGGCTGCGGCCTTGCTGTCGGGCTGTGCGACAGGCGGGGACGCGACCCTCAGTCCGTTCGCCGATCCGGCGCATTATGATCTTTACGACTGCGCGCAGCTCGACACAGCACGCAGGCCGGTCGCCGAAAAATTGTCGGAACTGCGCGGCCTGATGGCCAAGGCGGAGACAGGAGCCGCCGGCTCGCTGGTATCGGGCGTCGCCTATCAGAGCGAGTTCACCGCGACCAAGGCGCAGCTCGATCTGATCGATCAAAATCGCCGCCGCAACAATTGCGGAGAGATCGTGCCCGACAAACCGGCAACGTCAAGTGCGCCGCCGCCGCGGCGCGGCCATCGCCGCTAGAGTATTTCGGGCTTTACAGGCGTCAGCGCGCGATCTCGGCCAGCGCGCGGCTGAGGTCGTAGATCTGATACGGCTTCTTGAGGATGGCGAAGTCGGCGCGCGCGGTCTGCGCGGCCTCGCTGTAGCCGGTGGCAAGCAGCACCGGCAAATTCGGCCGCTTCTGCCGAATGGCGCGGGCGAGGCCGAGGCCGTCCATTTTTCCCGGCATGACGATGTCGCTGAGCACAAGATCGATGCCGTCACGCTCGATGGCTTTCAGCGCGGCTTCGGCATCCGATACCCAGCGGACCGCATAGCCGAGCTGCTCCAGCAGTCCCGCGCTTGCGCCGGCAACATCGGGATTGTCCTCGACCAGCAGCACCGTGCCGCTGATGCCGATTTTCTCGTCCTCGCTATCGCTCTCCCGGGATGAGGCGGCCCCAGCGCCGCGCGGCAGCAGGATGGTGAAGCGGGTGCCTTGTCCAAGCTCGCTCTGCAGCGTCACCGTGCCGCCGGCCTGATGCGCAAAGCCGTGGACCTGCGACAGGCCGAGGCCGGTGCCTTTGCCGACCGCCTTGGTGGTGAAGAACGGATCGAACACCTTGGTGATCACATCCTGAGGAATGCCGACGCCCGAATCCTCGACCGAGATCGCGACGTAGTCGCCTTTATGGTTGTCTTCGTTGAGCTGGACGTTTTTCGCGCTGACCAGGACGGTCCCGCCGTTCGGCATGGCGTCGCGGGCGTTGATCAGCAGGTTGATCAGTGCAGTCTCGAATTCGGTGACGTCGACGGTGACCGGCCAGATGTCCTGCTCGATCTCGACGTTGAGATGCACGCTGCTGCCAAGGCCGGTGTCCAGCACCTCGCGAACCGAATGGATGCGCTCGGCCAGATCGATAGCCTGCGGATTGACCCGCTGGCGGCGCGCGAAGGTGAGAAGCTGGTTGGTCAGCGCCGCGCCGCGCTGGCTTGCGGTCTCGATCGCCTGCACCGCGCGTATCGCTTTGGGATTGTCGCCGGCAAGGCGCTTGAGCGTGTGCAGATGGCCGCTGATGATCATCAGCAGATTGTTGAAGTCATGGGCGATGCCGCCGGTGAGTTGGCCGAGCGCATCGAACTTCTGCGACTCGGCAAGCTGGCGCTGGACCCGCTCGAGTTTCTGCTGGGCCTCGTGGCGCTCGGTGATGTCGCGTGTGATCTTGGCGAAGCCGAGCAGCGTGCCGTCACTGGCGGTGATGCGGTCGATCACCACGCTCGCCCAGAAGAAGGTGCCGTCCTTGCGCACGCGCCAGCCTTCCTCCTCGTAGCGGCCATGATCGGTGGCTAGCTTTAGTGCACGGGCGGGACGGCCGGCAGCCTTATCGGCGGGGGTGTAGAAGCGCGAGAAGTGCTGCCCGATGATTTCCTCCGGCGCATATCCCTTGATGCGCTGGCCGCCGATATTCCAGTTGGTCACGATGCCGTTCGGGTCGAGCATATAGAGCGCGTAATCGACCACGCCGCTCAGCAGCATGCGAAACTGGCTTTCGCTTTCGGCAAGGGCCGCCTGGGCTTTCTGGCGTTCGGTGATGTCGCGCGTGATTTTGGCAAAGCCGATCAGCTCGCCGTGTTCATAGATGGAATCGATGACCACCGAGGCGAAGAACTTCGAGCCGTCCTTGCGCACGCGCCAGCCCTCAGCCTCGAACTTGCCGTTGCGACGGGCCGTCTCCAGCGATCGGTCGGGCATGCCGGCCGCGCGATCTTCAGGGGAATAGAAGCGGCTGAAATGCTGTCCGATGATTTCGGAGGCTTTGTATCCCTTGATCCGCTCCGCGCCGGTATTCCAGCTCGTAACGGTCCCATTGGGGTCCAGCATGAAAATGGCGTAGTCCGACACACCTTCGACAAGTAGGCGAAAGCTGCGCTCGCTCTCGAACAAGCTGCGCTGCTGACTCGGTTTGCTGGGCATACTCTTCCCCGTCTAGCCCGGTGTAACGGGCCGGACCCTGATTTAGTTCCATCGTCGCTCGTTGTCGCGGTGGAAAGCTGGAAGAGCGTGGTTAAGGTGAAGGGGAATCGTTAACGGCGCCAGCCGTAGATCCAGTCTTGCCGGGATAACAACGCGGGCCCGCCCAGCCAGCCGATCACCTGATCGCGCGCGAGCGCCATCGGTCCCCGCAAATGGTAAACCTCTCCGTTGCGGCGCGCGGTCCGCTGCACCCGGCCAACGCGGGACGAGCGGGTTTGCCCGTAGCGGGCGAGTGCGGTGGCGACATCCCTGTCTTGCGCAAGGATATCCGCCAGCACCGCGGCATCCTCGATAGCCATGCCGGCGCCCTGGGCGGCGAAAGGCAGCATGGCGTGGGCGGCATCGCCCAGCAGCGCGACCCGGCCCTGGCTCCAGACCCCGCCATCGGGCATGCCGAACAGCGCCCATCGGCGCCAGCTCTCCACGACGCCGATTAACCGGCGCGCGGCGTCCGGCCAGGCCGCAAAGGCTTGCGCGACCTCGGCGGCATCGCCCGGTTCGCTCCAGCCGGGCCGGTCCCATTCACCGGTGGTGACCGCCACGAGGTTGACCTGCCGTCCTTCGGCCAGCGGATAGACCACGAGATGGGCGTTCGGTCCCATCCAGAGCTGCACGCAGCGGTTGTCGAAGCCGGGCAGGCTCGCCGCCTCACAGGTGCCGCGCCAGGCGATACGGCCGGTGAAGGCTGGTCGGAGATCGGGAAACAGCCGGCCGCGGACGGCCGACCACACCCCGTCGGCGGCGATCAGAGCGAGGGCGGTTTGCTGCCGCGGACCGGCCGTCGTTCGGGCGGTCACCGTGATGCCGTCAGCGTCCGTCTTGAAATCCTCGACCGGCGCGCCGAGCCGCAACTCGATCCGCGGATGCTCGCTGACTTTGAAGAGCAATGCCGCCTGCAGGTCGGGCCGGCGCAGCAGCCAGTAGGGCGCGCCATAGCGTTGTCCCGCATCTGCCAGCGGGATGCGGGCGATTGGCCGGCCGGCGCGCACGCTCATCACAGTGACGGCGTCCGGCGCGACGAGGCGGGGCATGAGCAAAGGCTCGAGCCCGAGCTCGATCAGGATGCGGCTGGCATTGGGGGAGAGCTGCAGCCCGGCGCCGACTTCCTGCAGCGCGGTTTCACGTTCCAGAACGATGACATCGAAGCCGCGCGCCGCAAGCACGAGCGATGCGGTCAGGCCCCCAATTCCGGCGCCGGCGATGACGATGGTGCGCGACGGCGCCACGCCGCCGGGCCGATGGCGATCAGGCCACCTTGTCCTTTACCGCGCATTCGGGCGGGCGGGCCGCACCCGGCGCGAGATCGGCGGCGAAGCGGTACAGCGTGGAGCAGTACGGGCAGATGATCTCGCTGTCGTTGCCGAGATCGAGAAAAACGTGCGGGTGATCGAACGGCGGGTTGGCGCCGATGCACATGAATTCGCGCGAGCCGATTTCAATCACGGTCACCCCGGGATCGTTCTGGAAATGTGGGACGATGTGATCGGCCATGACCTTCAAACCTTGTCGGACTTCAACTTGGACTTGTCTTCGGAGCGGGGTGCTGCGACGTCGCGCCTATCCGGGTCGCGATGACGGCAGCGGCAGGACCGCTAGAGCAATGCGGCGCACCATACGATTCGCGGTGCGGGATTGCTAGATCGCCGCAAAAGATTCCGGAACCAGTGCACAAACGTTCTTGTACGGATTCGACACAATCGCAGGTGCCCGGGAAAGCCCTTCTTTCGTTGGTCCCTGCTTTCGTCGGGGCAGTTGTGCCTTGAAAGCGACATGCATACCTGTTCAGCAAATTGCGATGAAAGATAGACGGTTCCGGAAAATCCACAGAATGAGCCTGCGACGTATTATCCCGGCACTGGCGAGCGTGGCCGTCATGGCAGCCGCGTTTGCATTGCTGTTGCCGCAGGCGCGTCAGGCCGGTGCGCTGCTGCTGACGCAGGACGATCCGGCGCAACTGTCGGATCTGCAACTTGATGCTGCGCTCGGCTCCGCCGATGACGATCGCGCCGGTACGATGATCGAACAGAACGCATCGCAGGCGCTGGCGGGCGGTGACGCTGATCTCGCGGACAGTTTTGTTGCGTTGGCGCGTGAGCGGGGCGTCTCCATTGCCCCGACGGTATCGGAGCAGGTGGCCGCGGCGGTCGCCGAACAGAATTCCACGCCGTCCTATGCCCGCCGTTTCGCCCATGGACTGGTTACCGGAGAGATCGAGGACGGCGCCAGCCTGTCCGGCACGCTGGCCGGCGATCTGTTCGTGTTCGGCGACATCCGTGACGCGGTGCGCGAGGGCAAGCGTCTTGTCACCGGCGAGGAGGTCGACCGCCTGGTGCTCGGGCTTGCCGGCGTCGGTCTTGCGGTGACCGCGGCGACCTATGTGTCCGCAGGCGGCGCCGTGCCGCTGCGGGCGGGACTCTCTCTCGTCAAGGATGCACGCAAGGTCGGCCGTCTCGGCGCGGGTTTGTCCGCATGGACCGGCCGCGCCGCGCGCGATGTCGTGGACACGCCGATGCTGCGTCAGGCGGTGCAGCGCGTTTCGATCACGCATCCAGGTGAGACGGCGCGCACGATCAAGGCGGCGTTCCGGGCGGAGAAGGCCGGCGCGCTGGTGCGTCTCGCCAAGGATGTCGGCCGCATCGGCGAGAAGGCCGGCACCAAGGGCGCGCTCGACGTGCTGCGCATTGCCGATGGTCCGAAGGATGTCGCGCGTGCGGCGCGGCTTGCCGAATCCAAAGGCAGCCAGACCCGCGCGATTGTCAAACTGCTCGGACGCGGCGCGGTGCTGGGCTTGACCGGATTGTTCAATCTGGCCTGGTGGGTGTTCGCGGCCTTGCTCGCGCTGATCGGCCTGTTGACCTCGATCAAGACCACTACCGAACGACTGACTTTGTGGTGGCTGCGGCGCGCGAAGCATAAACGCGTGCAGCGCACCCTCGTGCTGGCGCAGAGCGGGGCTGCGTGAAATGCCCTGTCAAGCACTGGCAAAACCTCCGACACGTGGTTAGAACGTCCCGCCAATCAGACACCCGATCCCAACTTCATATTGGAATGACCGATGCCGAGCTTTCACAACGGCTCCGTTGAAATTGCTTATCACGACGAAGGCGAGGGCGATCCGATCGTTCTCGTCCACGGGTTCGCCTCGACCAAGAACGTCAACTGGATCTATCCGAGCTGGGTATCGACCCTGACCAAAGCGGGGCGGCGCGTCGTCGCGCTGGACAATCGCGGCCATGGCGAGTCGAGCAAACTGTACGATCCGGAGGAGTATCACATCGGCACGATGGCCGGCGACGTGCGCGCGCTGATGGATCATCTCGATATCGAGCGCGCCGACATCATGGGCTATTCGCTCGGCTCGCGCATCGCTGTCTATCTGGCGACGCGCGATCCGCAGCGTCTGCGTTCGGTGATCATCGCGGGCCTCGGCATGGGCCTGATCGAAGGCGGCGGTCCCGGCGAGAATGTTGCGCGCGCGCTTGAAGCGGATTCCATTGATGACGTCAAAGACCCGGTGGGCAAGACCTTCCGCGCGTTCGCCGATCAGACGCGCTCCGACCGCCGGGCGCTGGCCGCGTGTCTGCGCGGCTCGCGCCGTCTGATGACGACGGACGAGGCCGCCACGATCAAGGGGCCTGTACTGATCGCCGTCGGCACCAAGGACGATGTCGCGGGCTCGCCGCATCGTCTCGCCGAGGTGATCACGCAGGCCGAGGTGCTCGATATCCCCGATCGCGATCACATGCGCACCGTCGGCGACCGCGTCTACAAGGACGGCGTGCTTGATTTCCTCGCCCGCCGGCCCTGAGACGTCAGCCTAAAGGGGAAGAGAATATTATCCCTGTTCGCCACCCATGCGGGATTGCAGGGTTACCGAAGCCCACTATGTGGTAGATTATTCCGGGCAGAATATCCGCCTCACCACCGGAGCCGCGTCATGGCCAAGCAGCATCTCGATCCGACCGCCGCGCTGTCGAAGCTCGATCCGGTATGGACACGCATCCGCGACGAGGCGGAGGAGATCGTGCGGCGCGAGCCCGAGCTTGCGACCTTCATCTATTCGACGGTGCTGCATCACGACCGTCTCGAAGCCGCGGTGGTGCATCGCGTTGCCGACCGGCTCGATCATCCGGCGCTGTCGGGCGATCTGATCCGGCAGGCTTACAATGACGCGCTGCGCGACGATCCCGATATCGGCAACGCGTTCCGCGCCGATCTCGTTGCGGTCTACGATCGCGACCCGGCGACCTCGCGCTTCATCGATCCGCTGCTCTACTTCAAGGGCTTCCATGCCATTCAGGCGCATCGGCTGGCGCACTGGTTGTGGAATAAAGGCCGCAAGGATTTCGCGTTCTACATCCAGAGCCGCTCCTCGGCGGCGTTCCAGACCGACATCAATCCCGCGGCAAGGATCGGGCGCGGAATCTTCCTTGATCACGCCACCGGCTTTGTTGTCGGCGAGACCGCGGTGATCGAGGACGACGTCTCCATCCTGCACGATGTCACCCTTGGCGGCACCGGCAAGGAGAACGAGGATCGCCATCCGAAGATCCGCCGCGGCGTGATGATCGGCGCGGGCGCCAAGATCCTCGGCAACATCGAGGTTGGCCATTGCGCGCGCATTGCCGCGGGCTCGGTGGTGGTCAAGCCCGTGCCGCATAACGTCACGGTGGCGGGCGTGCCCGCAAAAGTGGTCGGCACCGCCGGATGCGCCGAGCCCTCGCGCACCATGGACCAGATGCTCAACGGCAATGGTCTTTGAGCCGCAAACACGCTAGAATTTTCCCGGATTGATCTCGTCGAGCGGCTTGCGGGCAGGCGTGAATTCCGTGTGAATTCATTCGAAGCCCGTCCTGCTGTCGCGCGGATCGAAGACATCGTCAGTTTTAATTTTGGGAGAATCTCGTGGACGTCACTGAAGTCAGAAAACTCGACGCGTATCTGAAACGCCTGTTCGGCAATCCGAAGATCCGCGTGGTGCCGCGTCCCAAGAAAGACGATTCCGCTGAAGTTTATATTGGCGAGGAATTCATCGGCGTGCTGTTCGTCGATGACGAGGACGACGATCGCTCCTATCAATTCCAGATGGCGATCCTCGATACCGATCTCGAGGACAACGAAGACTAGATCGGCTCATTCGGAATTTCTTTTTCGGTCGTCCCGGCGCAGGCCGGGACCCGTCACCCCGGCCGGTATTTTTAAATCAAGAGTTTAATGAAGAAAGACGTGGATGGCCGGGTCAAGCCCGGCCATGACGTATCAGTATATTCTGTCAAAATATGAGCCGCTATCGAGGGGTTGGTGGCTATGGGTCCCGGCCTGCGCCGGGACGACTACCTGAGCTCTGAGCGGCTGTAGCGTCAGTGCGCCCCGCGCATCCGCACCACAAGCTGCTGGATCGCCGCGGCGACCTCGCGCCACTGGCCGAGCCAGGCGCGCGGAAAGCGGAAATTCAGATCGGCGCCCTCGATCCGCATTTCGGTGAAGCACATGCCCGGCGTGGCGGCATCGCGCGTGCAGCGCGCGATGAAAGACTCCGCGCTCGCCAGGTCTTCGCCGGCATAGGGCGTGGTCTCGCGGAAGGCGCGCCATGTCAGACCGCCCTCGACAGCCGTCGCGTTGGTTTCCAGATAGCGCGGATAGATCGAGCCGATCCGCTCGTCCGGCGAGATCGCGCCGTGATGTGCGGCGATCGAGACGAAAATCCGGTCGATCGGTTGCGCCTCGGTTTCCACCGTGGCGGCGGTGACGTGCCTTGGCGCCTGCGGCGAGTCCAGTGAAGGATAGAGAAAGCCGAGATCGACCCGCTCCTGCGGGCCGGTGCGCTTCTGCAGCTTCACCCGGATCGCCTTCGTCGGCACGTTGAACAGCGTGTTGCCGATTGTCACCGGCAGGCGATCCGGATCGCTCGCGCGCTCGCCGTGCCAGGTCGGCCACAACAGATAGACGATCGCAGCCAGCGCGCACACGCCGATCGCGCCCGAAGCCAGCAGCGGGGCGAGGTGGTGGCGGCGCGCGGGACGGCGGCGGGGGCGCGAGGGGGCAGTCGTCATCGTCATGGGTGTGGAGGATTCCGGGAACGGACAGCGGCGCGAATCAACCGGAGTATGCCACGGCGAGGGGGCGCTCCAGTGCGCAAGCCGGCCGGTTCCCCGCATCCGGCCCTGCGCGGAGCGGGCGCGGCGTTAACCCTTTTTTAAGGATGAAGTGGCGCGGGGCGCGGCATTTTGCGAAGCGTGACGGACCCGCACAGAAGGTTGGTCCGATGACGCCGGAAGCCATCAATTCGTTTTTCTCGCTGATGATCGGATTTGCCTTCGCCGGCGCGCTGACCAGCGGTTATCAGGCGCTGGCGGATCGCCCCGCGGGCTTCGGCCTGCTGGCGCAGGACGCCGCCACCAAGGCTTTTGCGGCAGTACCGTTTCTGGCGTTTGCTGCGCCCTTCATCATCATGCGCAACACCGTGCGCGGCCGGCAGGTCGAGCGGCGGCGGATTGCATTCGTGGCGATGGCAACGATCATCGCCGGCTTCTGGAGCCTGATGTCGGGCACCTGCATGCTGACGATCCTGCAGGCGACCGGACTGTTCGTCTGATCGCGGTTGCTCGCCGTCACGGCCTCAATCCTTCGGAATGCATCGCTTCGCCGAATGCATGAGCGCGGCTCTCGCCATCGTCGCTTCATCCATGGCATGGTGTTTCGCGAAAGGAGACCCCGATGTCGATCTACGAGCTTGATGGCGTCGCGCCGCAATTGCCTGCCGACGGACAGTATTTCATCGCCGATTCCGCACAGGTGATCGGCAATGTCCGGCTGCGCTCCAATGCCAGCGTCTGGTTCGGCAGCGTGCTCCGCGGCGACGCCGAACTGATCGAGATCGGCGAGGGCTCCAGCGTGCAAGACAACTGCACCTTCCATACCGATCCGGGTTTTCCATTGACCCTCGCGGCGAACTGCTCGGTCGGTCACAACGCCATCCTGCATGGTTGCACCATCGGCGAGGGCTCGCTGGTCGGCATGGGCGCGATCGTGATGAACGGCGTGAAGATCGGCAAGGGTTGCGTCGTCGGCGCGGGCGCGGTCATTCCCGAGGGCAAGGCATTCCCGGACCGCTCGCTGATCGTCGGCGCGCCGGGACGCGTGATCCGCACGCTGACGGAGGAGCAGGTCAAGGCATTGACCCGTGCCGCGCCGCATTACGTGCAGAATAGCCAGCGCTTCAAGGCCGGACTGAAGAAGATCGGCTGAGCGCTGCGATCCGTTCCGGCTCCTCGTCCGGCGTCCGATAGCGGATGACATCCTCGCCGATCAGGCGCGTGGCGTTTCGATGCGGCGCGACCAGTCCTCGGTTTTGCCCGATGCGAGACGCGCGTCGGCAAGGCGCTTCCAGCTTTCCGGCAGGCCGCGCAGCGCCGCAAGCTCGGTGAGCGCGGGGCGATTCATCCGGTCGTGATAGAGCAGGTGCGAGACCCGCGCGAGCGTCCAGCCGGGATGCGGCCGCTCGATCAGAGTGCCGCGATCGCCCGCCGTCATGGTGCCGGGCTTGCTCACACTGAAGTACCAGCCGGCGCGGCCGCTGTCCTGCACGCGCCAGGCCATATCGGAGACGTCGAAGCGCAGGTTCAGTTTCCAGCATGGCTGGCGGCCCTGGCTGACTTCGACCAGCGCGGAGCCGATCCGCCAACGGTCGCCGAGACACAGGTCGGCTTCGCTGGCGCCGCTGATGACGAGATTCTCTCCGAATGCGCCGGGGCGGAAACGATCGGCACGATGAGGCAGTTCGCTCGCCCATGTCGGGAAATGCGAAATCGAATAGGCGTGGATCGCTTTGTGTGGCCCGCCATGATGCTTGCGGTCGGCCTGCTCGTCGCCATCGAGGCCGAGACGGCCGGCGGCAAGCGGGCCCGCGACCTTGTGCTTGTCGATGGCGCTTAACGCTCCTGCGGGACCCAGAGGCGCGACGTGGCCGATGCGCAGTTCGAGCACTTCGAATTCGCCCATCGCGACGCCCTCATCTCCGCAGCAGTTGCAGTTGAGAAGACATTGCGCAGCGAAGGCGCGGATTTCAATACGACATGATGAAGCCCCCGCATGCGCCGGCAGCAGGCCCGCCGCCTTACAGCGGCGTTCTGAAAAAAGATGCGGCCAGCTCCTTGGGGGAAGAGCTGGCCGCGCGCGATCCGGTCGGGACGGGGAGGGGTGGGGATGTGACCGGTCGCGGGTCTCCGTGTTGTTTGTTCAGCGCGAGCTTGCGGTGGCGACCGCGGGCCGCGAGTCGCCGAGCGAGACCCACACATTCGGATCGGCCTGCGACTGCCGCTTGACGAAGCGGTACCCGGTCTCGGTCCAGGCCACGACTTCCTCGTTCTGATTGTCGAGCACGAACTCGCCCTTGTCGGTCTTCACCGTCAGCACGGCGTGGCCTTCGCCCTTCTTGTCGCGCACCACCGTCACCAGCAGCGCCTCGCGCGGCCAGCCGGCGTCGATCAGCATCTTGCGCTTGAGCAGGACATAGTCCTCGCAGTCGCCATAGCCGTCGGTGGGATAGGACCACTTCTCGATGACGCCCCAATGATCCATGTCGGTCATCGGCTTCACCGTTTCATTGACCCAGCGGTTGACGCGCAGCAGATCCTTCCATGCGGTCTGCGTCATCACGATGTCGCGCGGCTGAGTCGCATCGCCTGCGCATTCGCCCCGATGTTCGGCGCAGAATTCGATCCAGCCGATCGGCGCGCGCGCGGTGTCGCCGAGACTGGCGTACAGCACATGCTGGTTGTTGCTGCGTGTCTGCGTTGCAGGCGCTGCCTGCGCGGAAGACAATCCGATCAAGCCGGTGAGCAGCGCCAGCCCGATATATCGAAGTCCCGAATACCCCTGTCCACGAGTGGAAAACATTGTGGCCCCCGTTTTTCTTGTTGGGGCCATCATTCGCACAGAGGATTTGCGCCGCAGCTAAGTTGGCAAAGTAAAGTCGAGACAAATCAAAGTAAAAACTGGCGACAGTTGGAGATATACTTGAATAAAATCTGCTTCAAAGTTTAGATAATCGTATTTGATTCAAATTTTATCGATTGCCGGCCAAGCTGCTGAAAACATGGGGCGCAGCGCGGCGCCAATGCCTTGCGAGACACAGCATGCGGGTGTCGGAAAATGACAAAGGCGGCGGGCCGGACCGGCGCGCCGCCTCGAGGGCAAGGGAAAAGCAGGGTTTCGCTAACCGCGCGGATTTACCGGGCGGTGACGTTGTCTTCGACTGTGTCGGCGGACTGCGGATGTGCGAACTCGATGGCGAAGCCTTCTTCGAGCCGGCGAACCACGCGCGCGGGCACCCGGCCGAGCGTCACAGGCGTGCCGACCTCGGGTTTGATATCCGCGGATACCGCCGCGCCGGACAGTGACAGGTCGATGATCCGGCACGGGATCTGCCGGCCGTCCTCGAATTTCAGCCAGCCGCTGGCGTTGCGCGGCGCACCGCGCTCGTGGCGGCGATCTTCCGGCAAATTGAGGATTTCGCGGTTGGCGAGCCAGGTGAGCTGGGCGGCCAGCTTCTCGCGCTTGCGCGGCGTCGCGCCCACCGTCATGGCAAAGCCGTTGTCGAGCAGGCGGGTGATCTTGCCTTCGACGCGGCCGATATGGTCGAGATAGGCGACGACGCGCTCGCCGACAGTGCCGATGCCGGGCGCCAGCATGGCCAGCCCGCCGGGCGACATGTTGATCACCTGGCAGGGGAATTCACGGCGGTCGGACAGCATGTAACGGCCCAGCAGATGAACTTTCACCCGCTGAAAGCGTCGCCGTTCTTCGGCGACCGGATGAATCATCGTTTTCCTCTGTAGCAACGCCATCTCGCACCGGCCGGCCGCTGGATCGGTAAGAGCGAACCATAGAAGCGGTAGGGTTAATGGGGCGTTAGCGGTGCTGGTCGGTGCTGACATGCGGCGGTGCCCGGCCCGGCAGGCTTCCATGGCAGCCATGCGGGAACCCGCCTGGGCGTCATGTGTTTCGCTGTCACGACGAGACGAGCGAGAGACAGTTGAATGGCTGAGAAATTCGAAATTCCCGCCGACTTCACGGTCGAGCAGATTCAAATCACCATGGGCGCGCTTTATCTATGTCTGGAGCACGCCATGGCCCATATCGTGAAGGCTGAAGGCGGGTCATCGGCGGCCGCATTCAAACAGGAGCTGATCGAGGCGCTCAAGAATGGCGACATCAACATGTCGCTGCTCGACGATGCGAGAACGTTCGATTTCGTTGTGCCGCTGGTCGAGAGGCTGGCTAAGGTCGAGGTCGCGAGCTAGCGCAGCCCCTCATAGACCATGAAGCCGCGGGCCATCTCCCATTTGCGCAAGGCGCGCGGGCGCGGCTCCGGCTGGATGTGACGCCACGACGTCAGATGGAAGTCGCCGAGCAGGCCGTGATGGGGCGTCATCGGCGCGAGCAGGCCGGTCAGGCTGAGCGGCGTATGCGCCCGAGCGCTGAACGGCAGCAGCAGCAGTTCGAGATACGCGGGCGCTCCGCCCGCCGTGCTGGCGGTGACGCCGGCCACTGTCGCCAATGACTCCTCGGCGACGATGACGAGAATGTCCTCGATGTCGCGGCGGCTGTCGCCGGCGAACAGACCGGTGAAACTGCGTCCCTTGAGGTCGCTGCCGAGCAGGGCGCACATGCGGGTGCCGGCGACGCGGACCGGATAGCCCTTCGCCAGATCGTAACCGAGCACGAAGATGTCGCCGAGCAGATGGCGCACGGCATCGGGCGCCATGGCGCTGCGATCCGGCGCGATATCCTCGCCACGCTTCTCGTTCCAATAGGCGAAGAACTCGCGGTTCGCCGGATGCTTCATACGCTCACCCTGACCGCGCCCCCGCGTTTCCGGGACAGATGTGTCCCGTTTCCCGCCAGGGTGCGGCCCCCTTGTCTGTTGTGCGCAAGAGAGGGTGCATCGTCCATGCCGGATTAACGTTCCGGGGCCAAAACCACCTGGTTTCTGGCGTTAACGTAAATTTAACTATGACATTGCGGGCTCGAAGGGAGCGGGTAGTATGCCGTTACTCCATATCGCGGGCCTTTTCTCCAGGGGGACCTGCGATCCAACGGGCAAGTCGAACGATACAATGCGCGGCGTCGAACCCGCGCGAACAGGTGGCGAAAAACAGTTTGGCCGCCGTGCGGGGAGGGGTGGGGATCTCCGCGCGACAAGGCTGACCGGTTGAAGGGAGGGTTCTTCGGACCCTCCCTTTTTCGTGGCTTTTTGAAGGTGATTGCCGCCCTGTCGGCTTTTTGTGCCGTCTGCGTCGCTGTTCCGCTTGCGCGGGGATCGAAATGCCGTATTTCAGGGTTCTCGCCTGCATGAAGCCCATCCAGGCTGACAGTGGATTCCGCTCGTGCACGCGCCCCAGCCGCTTCGCCGTGAACCGGTCCTGACCATCCCTGGCGCCATGCTGGCGCTGATCGCGATCCTTTGCCTGATCCATGTCGTGCGCGTGCTGGCGTTGTCGCCCGAGGTCGACGAGGACATCGTGTGGACGTTCGGTTTCGTGCCGGCGCGTTACGACGCCACGGTGATGGCCGGCGAATTCCCGGGCGGGTTCGCCGCCAGCATCTGGAGTTTTCTGACCTATTCGCTGCTGCACGCCGACATCACCCATCTGGCCTTCAACCTGCTGTGGATGCTGCCGTTCGGCAGCGCGGTGGCGCGCCGCTTCGGTCCGACCCGGTTCTTTATTTTCCTTGCCGTGTCGGCAGTGGCCGGCGCGCTGGCCCATCTTTTGACCCACCAGCATGAGATCGCGCCGATGATCGGAGCGTCCGCCGCGGTGTCCGGGGTGATGGCCGCTGCGATCCGGTTCGCCTTCCAGAGCGGCAGCTTCCTGTCGCTCGGCAATGGCGGTGCCGAAGCGGCTGCCCGCGTGCCGGCGCTGCCGCTCTCGCGAGCCTTGCGCAACGGCCGGGTGCTGGCGTTTCTCGCCGTCTGGTTCGGCTTCAACCTGCTCACCGGACTGGGCGCGATCGCCATCGGCACGCAGGTGCAGAGCATCGCCTGGCAGGCCCATATCGGCGGCTTCGCCGCCGGGCTGCTGCTGTTTGCGCTGTTCGATCCGATCCCGCAGGCCCGGTTTCGGGCGGGAGACGAGGCGAGTGTCCCGACCGACGATTCCGAACAGGCCTGAGTTATCCTCCCTGTGCGCGCCCTGCGTCCACACCACGCTTGCGGCGGGGTGGCAATGGCGCAATCATGAGCGTGAGGTCCCGGACACGTTTGCGTGAAACTTATTCAGTACGCGACCGTTTTACCGGGATCGGCTTTCGGTGGCGGAGGGCGAGGATCGTATGCGATCTCGTCCGGCGCAGACCGACGTGCTTTCGGGAGGCGTTTATGACGGTGCAGGCAATTCTGGATATCAAGGGACATGACATTGTCAGCGTTTCGGTCGACACCAAGCTGTCCGACGCGATTGCGCTTTTGAACGAGCGCAAGATCGGCGCGGTGCTGGTGATGAAAGAAGGACGGATCGAGGGCATCCTGTCCGAGCGCGATATTGTGCGCGTGCTCGGCATGCGCGGCGCGGCCATTCTCGAGGAACCCGTCGGCGCCGCGATGACCGCCAAGGTGGTGACCTGCCGCGGCTCCGAGACCGCAAGCGCCATCATGGAAAAGATGACGAACGGAAAATTCCGCCACCTTCCCGTGATCGAGAACGACCGGATCATCGGGCTGATCTCGATCGGCGACGTGGTGAAATGGCGCGTGCACGAATACGAGCAGGAGCAGGAAACGCTCCGCGATTATATCAAGACGGCCTGACGCAGACCAAGACGACCGCCTGACGCGGGATAACGCTGCCGCCCTCGCGCGAGGGCGGCAAGAGCATGATCATGCGCGTCCGCACATGATCATAAGCGGGACGGGATAGCGGAAATCAGGACGTTCCGTCGTCCTGCCCGGTGTCCTGCGGCGGGCTGGCCGCCGGGGTGAGAAAGCTGATCGCTTCCTGGATCGATTCGATGGTGCGCTCCGCGGCCCGTGCGCCGTGCGTGATGCATTCCTCGGCGCGGTGGAAATCGAACCAGCCGATCCGTCCGACCCGCGGCGAGATCAGAACATCCGGCGGATCGCCGGCAAGGCGCGCACGGGTGATGCGGTCCTGCATGATGTTGAAGGCATCCACCATGACGGTGGAGATGCCGGGCCGACCGGGCGCGCCGAAGAATTCGCGCTTCATGGTCTTTTCGATGGAAAAGAACTTGCTCAGTCCGCGCTTCTCCTCCGCGGGCGGCGTGGTGATCGCCTGTTCGGTTTCGTCCGGCGTGTCCTCGGCGGAAATGATGGTGCCGTGACCGGTGATGTCGGTGCTGACATTGCAGGCGATCACGATCTCCGCGCCCAGCGCCCGCGCCGCCGAGACCGGCACCGGATTGACCAGCGCGCCGTCCACCAGCCAGCGATGGCTGACCAGGATCGGCGAGAAGATGCCGGGCAGGGCATAGGACGCGCGCATCGCGTCCACCAGGCGGCCGCGCGTCATCCAGATTTCATGGCCGGTCTTCACTTCGGTCGCGACCGCGGCGTATTTCAGCGGCAATTCCTCGATGCGGATCTTGCCGAAAGTCGCCTCGAGTTGCGCGCCGAGCTTGTCGCCGCCGATCAGACCCGAGCCATTGAGGCGGATATCCAGATAGCCGAACACGCTGCGCGGCCCCAGCCCGCGGGCCCAGGCCTCGAACGTATCGAGATGGCCGGCCGCGTAGGAGCCGCCGACCACTGCGCCGATCGAGGTGCCGACCACGATGTCCGGCACGATGCCGTTGGCGAGCAGCGTGCGCATAATGCCGATATGGGCGAAGCCGCGGGCCGCGCCGCCGCCCAGCGCAAGGCCGATTTTCGGACGGGGTGGGGGCGCCACCGGAGCGGCGTCAGCGTTCTTGTCCGGTTCGCCTTGGCCGAATCCGATCAAACTCTCTAGCAAAGCCGGTCTCCGGGTGAGTGATATGCTGCGCTGGCCGCCCGTCTCGGGAGGCAGATGCGGGCAAGGCTCCGCATGGCCGCCGGTCGCTTGCTACGTGCCGAATATGACTGAAGCTGGACATTGGCCGCCCGCATACTGCGCACTGTCGGGGGCCGTGTTCAACCCTGCTTAAAGTCCCAGCAGGCTTGAATTTGCCGCGTTTTCGGGGGAATAACCGGCGGATGATATCTCCCTGGCATGACAACGGGACGGCAGGACGCCGTGCCCGCTTCGGCTGCGCATTTGCGCTGGCGCTGCTGTGGCTCGCGGGAGGGGCGGGATATCCCGCATCGGCGCAGATTTTCAGCGATCAGCCGCCGCCGGTTCCGCCCGCGGCCGTGCCGGAGGCGACGCCATCCGGACCTGCGATCAGCCTCGCTCCGCCCTCGGAAGGACCTGCGAGCACGCCCGGCCTGCCGCCGACGCTGGTGCACCCGCCGGTGACCAGTGCGCCGCCGCCGACACCGGTGCCCTCGCCGAACCAGCCGACCCTGACGTTGTCGGCGCAGTTCGGCAAGGATCTGGGCCCGGTCAGCAGCGGTCTGGTCTGGCGGGTTTATTCCGACAAGCCGGGTCCCAACGGTGCCTTTCAACTTGTGCGCGAGGAGCACAGCGCGTCGCCGAGCATCATGCTGCCGCCCGGCGGCTATGTGGTGCATGTCAGCCTGGGTCTTGTCAGCGCGGTCCGTCCGGTGACGCTGCGGCATGACAATGTCCGCGAGAGCTTCGAGCTTCCCGCGGGCGGCTTGCGCATCGAGGGGCGCGTCGGCACCACGAAGATTCCGCAGGGGCAGATTTCATTCGCCGTCTACAAGGGCAGCCAGTTCGAGGTCGGCGAGCGCGCGCCGGTCGCGCAGAACGTCGCGGCGGACGACGTGCTGCTGGTGCCGGAGGGGACCTATTACATCGTCTCGAACTATGGCGATGCCAACTCGATCGTGCGCTCCGACATCCGCGTGCAGGCGGGCAAGCTGACCGACGTGATCGTGACCCACCGCGCGGCGGTGATCACGCTCAAGCTGGTCGGCGAGAAGGGCGGCGAGGCGCTCGCCAACACCGCCTGGTCGGTGATCACCCCGGCGGGCGACGTGATCAAGGAATCGATCGGAGCGTTTCCGCGTGTCGTGCTGTCCGAGGGCGAATATCGCGCCATCGCCAGGAACGAAGGCAAGGTGTTCGAGCGTCCGTTCAACGTCAGCAACGGTGTGGACGGCGAAGTCGAGGTCATCGCGCGCTGAGCCGCGGCGCTGGCGCGCGAATTTTCGCTGATCTGCCGGCGCGATTGGCCAGACCATTCCGATTTACATGCAACTGGGTTGCATAAGCGAACATTGCGATTGCCGCCGCCGATCCCATCCAGTATCTCCCGGGAAGGCCGGGGCATGCCCCGCCTGTGCTTTCACGGTTGAAGCCGCGCCGGTGTGACGTTGCGCAGCGGCTTCGTTTTCGTTCACATCGCATCATGCCTTCGGCGGCGGCTGCACGGGCCGCTCGCGGTTCACGGATCACGGGATGGACAAGGTTCAGAAACTGGCGCTTGGCAGCATCGTCGTCAGTGCCGTTGTCCTCGGACTGAAATATCTCGCCTATCGGCTGACCGGCAGTATCGCGCTGTATTCGGATGCGCTGGAAAGCATCATCAACGTCGCGACCGCGCTCGCCGCGTTCTATGCCATCCGTGTCAGCGCCGCGCCGCCCGATGCCGGCCATCCCTACGGCCACTACAAGGCGGAATATCTCTCCGCCGTGCTGGAGGGCATGCTGATCCTCGTCGCCGCCTTCGCAATCTTCCGCGAGGCGTATTACGGATTTTTCTCGCCGAAGGCGATCGACGCGCCGATCGAGGGTCTGCTGGTCAACACCGGCGCGAGCGTGATCAACGGCCTGTGGGCCTTCGTCCTCGTCCGCTACGGCAAGCGCTGGAAGTCTCCGGCGGTCGTGGCCGACGGCCGCCATCTGTGGACCGACGTGCTGTCGTCATTCGCGGTGGTCGCCGGCCTTGCCTTGGTGGTGTGGACCGGACAGCTTTATCTCGACTCGGTGCTGGCGGCGCTGGTCGCGCTCAACATCCTGTGGGCCGGCTGGAAGCTGATGCGCGAATCGATCGGCGGCCTGATGGACGAGGCGCTGCCCGAAGAAACGCTGGCGCAGGTGCGCGATCTGATCTCGCGCCATGCCGACGGTGCGCTCGAGGCGCACGACCTGCGTACCCGCCATGCCGGCCGCGCCACCTTCATCGATTTCCATCTGGTGGTGCCGGGAACGATGACGGTCTCCGACTCGCATGCGCTGTGCGACCAGATCGAGGCGGCCCTGCGCGCCGCGGTCGACAATGCGATCATCAGCATTCACGTCGAGCCGGAAGAAAAGGCCAAGCATCACGGCGGCGTGCCGATCGTGTAGGCAAGCAGGCGCACGCCGCAGCCTGCGCTGTCCATTCTCAGAATCGCGTGACGATCTCGGAGAGGGTGGGGCGCGGGCGGTCCTCGATGGTTCTGGTCGCCTTGCCGATGTGGATGTAGCCCGCGATCTTCTCGTTCGCCGCAAGGCCGAGCGCATCCATCACGTCGCGGTCGAACGCGATCCAGCCGGTCACCCAGTCGCAGACATAGCCCAGCGCGTTGGCGGCATGGATGATGTTCATCGCGCTCGCGCCCGCCGACAATTCCTGCTCCCACGCCGGCACCTTGAAATGCTCGACGGTTTTGCTCACCACCGCGACCACCAGCGGCGCGTCGGTGAACCTCTTGCGTTCCTTCTCGATCTGGTCCGCGGTGGCCTGCGGGTTCTTCTGCGCGAACAGCCGCGCGAAGATTTCGCCGGCGCGCGTGCGGCCTTCGCCCTCGAACACGATGAAGCGCCACGGCGCAAGCTTGGCATGGTCGGGCACTCGCGCGCCGACCGTGAGGATGGTGTCGAGTTCGGCCGGCGAGGGGCCGGGGCCGGTCATCTCGAAGGGTTTCAGCGAGCGGCGGGTTTTCAAAAGTTCAAGTGCGTCGGGCATGTTGGTGTTTGGTCCGGTGTGTTCGTGTTGCGAAGTTGCTTCCGGTTATATCGGAAGCGGCGGCACGGGTGGCAAGGTTCGCAATTTATCGGAGGTCTAAAGAGCCGCGCGGCGTCAGCCTCTGTCATTCCAGATCACCGAGCGGTTGATATCGGCAATGCTTGCGCAGCCGGTCAGCGTCATCGCGACTTCAAGCTCGGCGCGCAGCAGGCCCAGCACATGCGCCACGCCCGCGACGCCGCCGACCGCGAGGCCATGGATGCACGGCCGGCCGATCATCACCGCGCGTGCGCCGAGCGCCAGAGCCTTCAGCACATCGGTACCGCGCCGGATGCCGCCATCGACAAGAAGTGGCACGCGACCGGCGACGGCGTCCGCGATGCGCGGCAGTGCCTCGATGGTGGCGGGCAGGGTGTCGAGGGTGCGGCCGCCGTGATTCGACACGGCAATCGCGGCCACGCCGCATTCGATCGCGGTCAGCGCGTCCTGCGGCGACATGATGCCCTTGAGCACCACCGGCAGCTTTGTCGATGCCACCAGCGTTTCGATGTCGCGCCATGTCGGAGCATTGTCGAGCAGGCCCTTGAACACCGGGCTTTCCGCCGGGCCAAGCGGCGGCATCGCGCGCGGCGCGAGCCCCGCGAGATTGATCGTGGAAATACCCGGCGGCAGACGGAAGCCGGCGCGCTGCTCGCGATTGCGCACGCCGTTCACCGCGGCATCCACGGTGACGACCAGCGCGCGATAGCCCGCGGCCTCGGCGCGCGCGACCAGCGCGGAAGTGAAAGCGCGGTCGTGCTGGATGTAGAGCTGAAACCAGAGCGGCGCGGTTGCGGCGTCTGCGATGTCCTCCAGCGTCACATTGGCTTCGGTGCTCGCCACCATCACGGCGCCGAGCGCTGAGGCAGCGGCCGCGGTGGCAAGCTCGCCGTCCGGATGCGCCAGCCGGTGATGCGCCACCGGCGCGACCATGATCGGGTGGGGCAGCACAAGGCCGAGCAGTTCGGTCTGGGTCGTCGCGCCGGCCATGTCGTGCAGCACCCGACCTTCGAGGCGGATGCGCTCAAACGCTTCGCGATTCCAGCGCAGCGTCAATTCATCCGCGCCGCCGCCGGAGAGATACGCCCAGGCATTGGCGTCCATCCGCGTGCGTGCCGCCGCCTCATAATCGGCGAGCGACACCGTGCCCGGCGGAATCTCGAAGGATCGAGTCATGCCGGGCGATGCCGCAACGGCGGCGCGAACGGCTCGCGCTGCTCG
The DNA here is from genome assembly GCA_964384815.1 of uncultured Afipia sp. Taxonomy (GTDB): domain Bacteria; phylum Pseudomonadota; class Alphaproteobacteria; order Rhizobiales; family Xanthobacteraceae; genus Afipia. The sequence goes on from CAYLLZ010000002.1 coordinate 666,573, forward strand.
GATATCGGTGCCGGTGAAGCCGCGCGTCCGTTTGTCATCGGCCCGGCTCCGTCATCTCACCCGGCGGTCCGCAGCGTGGTGCTGCCGGCGCGCTTTACGTCCGGCGGCGTCGCCTCGTCGGTCAGTGCCGCCAGCGCCTCGTCGAGCGGCACTACGCTCGAGCCTTCTTTGCCGAGGCGGCGGATCGAGACCGAACGGGTCTCGGCTTCCTTCTTGCCAACCACGAGCAGCGCCGGGACCTTGGCCAGCGAGTGTTCGCGCACCTTGTAGTTGATCTTCTCGTTGCGCAGGTCGATTTCGACGCGCAGCCCGGCCTTGCGACAGGCCTCGAACACTTCGCGCGCGTAATCGTCGCCATCGGAGGTGATGGTGGTGACGACCGCCTGCACCGGCGCGAGCCAGAGCGGGAAGTGGCCGGCGTAATGCTCGATCAGGATGCCGGTGAAGCGCTCCAGCGAGCCGCAGATCGCGCGATGGACCATCACCGGCGCGACCTTGTTGGAGTGCTCGTCGATGTAGAACGCGCCGAACCGCTCCGGCAGGTTGAAGTCCACCTGGGTGGTGCCGCACTGCCATTCGCGGCCGATGGCGTCGCGCAGCACGTATTCGAACTTCGGCCCGTAGAACGCGCCTTCGCCGGGATTGATCTCGGTGCGGATGCGGTTGCCGGACTTCGCCTTGATCTGGTCGAGCACCGCCGTCATCACGCTCTCGGCGTGATCCCATGCGGCGTCCGAGCCGACACGTTTCTCCGGCCTCGTCGAGAGCTTGATGGTGAGTTCGCCCTCGAAACCGAAATCCTCGTAGGTGGAGAGGATCAGGTCGTTGATCTTCAGGCACTCGTCGGCAAGCTGCTGCTCGGTGCAGAAGATGTGCGCATCGTCCTGGGTGAAGCCGCGCACGCGCATCAGGCCGTGCATCGCGCCCGATGGCTCGTAGCGGTGCACGATGCCGAATTCGGCGAGGCGAATGGGCAGTTCGCGATAGCTCTTGAGACCATGCTTGAAGATCAGCACGTGGCCGGGGCAGTTCATCGGTTTGATCGCGAACCAGCGCTTGTCCTCGGCTTCCTCGCCAGCCGACTGCGCGGCGAACATGTTTTCGCGATACCAACCCCAGTGACCCGAGGTCTCCCAGAGCGACTTGTCGAGCATCTGCGGCGCGTTGACTTCTTCATAGTCGCCGGCGAGGCGGCGGCGCATATAGGCGATGATCGCCTGGAACACCGTCCAGCCTTTCGCGTGCCAGAACACGACGCCCGGACCTTCCTCCTGGAAATGGAACAGGTCCATCTCGCGCCCCAAGCGGCGATGGTCGCGCTTCTCTGCTTCCTCGAGCTGCTTGAGATAGGCGTCGAGCTCGTCCTGCTTGGCGAAGGCGGTGCCGTAGATGCGCGTCAGCATCGGGTTGTTGGCATCGCCGCGCCAATAGGCGCCGGCCACCTTCATCAGCTTGAACGCGTTGCCGACCTTGCCGGTCGAGGTCATGTGCGGGCCGCGGCACAGATCGAACCAGTCGCCCTGCTTGTAGATCTTGATCGACTGGTCGGCCGGAATGGCATCGACCAGTTCGACCTTGAAGGCCTCGCCCTTGTCCGCGAACACCTTCTTGGTGTCGTCGCGCGTCCACACTTCCTTGGTGAAGGGTTTGTCGCGCGCGATGATCTCGCGCATCTTCTTCTCGATGGCGGCGAAGTCTTCCGGCGTGAACGGCTCGTTGCGGAAGAAGTCGTAATAGAAACCGTTCTCGATCACCGGGCCGATCGTCACCTGAGTGCCGGGCCACAGCGTCTGCACCGCCTCGGCGAGCACGTGCGCGGCGTCGTGCCGGATCAGCTCCAGCGCGCGCGGATCGTCACGGCTCACGAATTCAATGCGGGCATCCTGCTCGATCGGGTCGGCGAGGTCGGACAAGACGCCGTCGAGCGCCATGGCGACGGTGCGCTTGGCGAGCGAGGGCGAGATGCCCTTGGCGATGTCGAGGCCGGTGGTGGCTTTAGGAAATTCGCGCTGGGCGCCGTCGGGGAAGGTGACCGTGATCTTTTCGGTCTGCTGGGCGGGCTTCAGATTGGCGAGGCCGTACTGGAATCCTGGTGCGGGCGTATTCTCGGACATCATCATCTCCTGTTGCTCACTCCTGCGAACGAGCGCAGGTAAGCGGTGTCGCGGGTATAACCTGATTTCCGGCGCAGGGGCAATCGCGGGAACCGGGCGGCGCGGGCGCCGGATGCTGCTAATCGCCGGTGGCGTGCGGGTTTTCGACGCCGCGCCAGCGCGCATAGCGCCAGGGCAGATACCAGCGCGCACCGGGCGGAATCCGCTCCGGCACGTAATCGATCCCGGATGTGCCCCAGGGCTGGCAGCGCAGCAGCCGCGCCAGCGTCATCCAGCCGCCGGCCCACAGGCCGAAGCGGCCAATCGCTTCGTCGCCATAGGTCGAGCAGGTCGGAATATGGCGGCAGTTGAATCCGATCAGCGGCGAGAAGGTGTGACGATAGATCCAGATCAGCCCGCGCCCCGCATTGCGCGGTGCGTTCATCGCATGCTCGCGGCAGGAACAGAGCGGTGAATGTCTCGTCATGGTTTCATCTGCGATGCGTTCGGCAACTGCAATGCGTTGCGCGAACATAGTTCCAGTGCCGGAACTGGATGAAAATGTCTTTCTCGCCACACTTTGCAATTATCGCATGGTTTCAGGCGTGTGGCAGCAGATGTGTGTGGACGGGCCGGCGAGTCTGCCACTACGCTTTGTGACGTCATGGTGACGCATGCGTCGCCGGCGCGGGGAACGGAATTGGCTTGGTGGCGAAGCAGGCGGGGAGTGTGGTGTCGGGGATCGTGACATCGGCGATGCGCAGCCGCGCGGCGAGAATTTGCGCCGCGGCGTTTGGCCTGTCGCTGTCGGGAGTGGTCTTGACGGACATCGGCGCACATGCGGTAAGCGCCGCCGAGGCGCGTCGCCAGCCGATGACATTCACCTGGCATCCGGCGCGCGCCGAGACCTGCGCGACCGACTGTCGCGACTGGATTGCCGCTGTCGGCATCATCACCGGCGACACGCCGGAGCAGTTCGACCGGTTCGCCAAGGGACGCGATCTCAAGGGCGTGCGCATCGTGCTGGATTCCAGCGGCGGCTCGGTGGTCGATACCATCACCATGGGACGAAACTGGCGCCGGCTCGGCGTCCACACCAGCGTCGGCATGGTGCGGGAGGTTGCCGGCAAGGGCCGCGTGATCGCGCCGGAAGCCTATTGCGAGTCGATGTGCGTGTTCCTGCTGCTCGCGGGCACCGCGCGTGACGTGCCGGCGAAGGCGCATGTGCGCGTGCATCAGATCTGGATGGGCGATCGCGCCGACAAGCCGCAGGATGCGAACTATAGCGCGCAGGATCTGATGATCGTGGAGCGCGATATCGGCCGGCTGGCGAAATACACCTTCGACATGGGCGGCTCGGGCGATCTGCTGGCATTGTCGCTCAGCGTGCCGCCGTGGGAGGCGCTGCACCAGCTCAGCCCCGCCGAATTGCGCGCGTCCAATCTGTTGACCAATGATGTCGTGGCCGGCCAGGCGCTGCCCAAGGCCGATGCCGCGCCGAAATTCGCTGCCGGCGCGCACGCCAAGCCGGTGCAGGATCGTTTCGTCAGCACGGAAAACGTGCCGGCGGTGCGCTCGACCCGGACCGCCGAGGCGCAGCCGCCGACCGGCGGCACCGCGCCAGCGGCAGGCGTGGAGTTGGCCGCCCCGGCGAAAGCCGGGACCCAAAACCACTAGCGTCGAACGCGGACGCTTCCGTATCAATGATGCATCAGTGTTGTGAGGACGGGCTCAGTCCTGCGCCGGCACCGGCTCTTGCGTTGCGCCGCCCTTCGCCTCGATCTGGTTGACCGCGTCCACCACTGCCTCGAACGTCAGCATGGTCGAGGCGTGGCGCGCCTTGTAGTCGCGCACCGGCTCCAGCACTGCGATGTCCGCCCATTTGCCCTGCGGCGGCGCGCCGTTCTCGGTCAGCATCTTGCGCACGGTGTCGCGCAATTCGCGCAGCTCATCGGCGCTCGAGCCGATCACATGATGGGCCATGATCGAGGAAGAGGCCTGGCCGAGCGCGCAGGCTTTCACATCGTGGCCGAAATCGGTCACCACGCCGTCCTTCATGTTGAGGTCCACCTTCACGGTCGAGCCGCACAGCTTGGAGTGGGCCGTGGCCGAGGCATCCGGGTGGGCAAGACGGCCGAGGCGCGGGATATTCCCGGCAAGCTCGATGATTTTCTTATTATAAATGTCGTTCAGCATGGTGTGGTATGCCCCTGCGCGGACGTCCGGCCCTTGGCGGCGAACCGCTGTATCCTATATAATTGGGAACCGGCAGGATTAAACCCGGTCTGCCGTGGCAATCACCGGAAAGTAACACTTCACCCGGCGTTTGGGTTATCAGGAAGCAGCGGCGTCCGACCGGCCGAGCAGGTCGTGGCGACCCGGTGACACTCCGGCCCGCAAGCTCTGTCCAGTGAGCAATGGGTCGGTCGAACGGAGAGCCTTATGGACGCGATTATCAAGCCGCTGCGTGGCGGCAAACCCGACAAGCCGGCCGACATTCCTGCGGCGGAATTCCAGGTCACCGGCATCCGTCCGGACGTGCCGCGGCCCTCGCGCGACGAAGCGCAGGCGGCGGTGAAGACGCTGCTCGCCTATATCGGCGAGGATCCGGGCCGCGAGGGGCTGGTCGATACGCCCCGCCGCGTGGTCGAGGCCTATGACGAGCTGTTTCAGGGCTATCATAAGTGTCCGGCCGAGGTGCTGAACCGCACCTTCGGCGAGATCGCCGGCTACGACGATTTCGTGCTGGTCAGCGACATCGATTTCCATTCGCATTGCGAGCATCACATGATGCCGTTCTACGGCAAGGCGCATATCGCCTATACGCCGGTGGAGCGGGTGGTCGGCTTGTCGAAGCTTGCGCGCCTTGTCGACATCTTCGCCCATCGCCTGCAGACGCAGGAGCACATGACGGCGCAGATCGCCGGCGCGATCGATACCATCCTGCAGCCGCGCGGCGTCGCGGTGCTGATCGAGGCCGAGCACACCTGCATGTCGGTGCGCGGCATCGCCAAGCACGGCGCCAAGACCGTGACCTCGCGCTTCACCGGCGCGTTCCACGAGAACCCCGAGCAGCAGAACCGTTTCCTGTCCCTGGTGCGCGGTGTCAGCGTTTAAGGCTCCTGATATCGTCCCGGCGCAGGCCGGGACCCATCACCACCAGCGTCTCAAGAGCGGCGTAGAGTTGCCGAACGTGTCATTCTCAAAATTTCGACAGGGATTATGGGTCCCGGCCTGCGCCGGGACGACCGGGTGAGGGAAGGTGTGTCGTGTCGTCTTCATCACATGAGTCCGAAGAAGGACTGACCTTCAGCCCGGCCTTCGACGCCTCCGGCCTTGTCACCTGTGTCGCCACCGATGCTGCGACCGGCGACGTACTGATGGTCGCGCATATGAATGACGAGGCGCTGCGCAAGACCATCGCCACCGGCGAGGCGTGGTACTACAGCCGCTCGCGCCAGAAGCTGTGGCGCAAGGGCGAGAGCTCCGGCCATGTCCAGCGTGTGCTGGAGATGCGGATGGATTGCGATCAGGACGCGGTGTGGATCCGCGTCGAGCAGGCCGGCGGCGGTGCCTGCCACACCGGCCGCCACTCCTGCTTCTACCGGGCGGTGACCAGCGAGAATGGCGCGGTGAAACTCGCTTTCGTCGATGCCGAGCGGGTGTTCGACCCGGCGAAGGTGTATCGGTAGCTTTCCCGCATTTGCCAAAGATGCCGTCATGCCCGGCCTTGTGCCGGGCATCCTCGTCTTCGCGTCACGCCAACAAGAAAGACGTGGATGGCCGGGACGCGCCCGGCCATGACGGGAAGGTGGCGCCTGATACCCGTTAACCCGCCATTAACCATAACTGTTCAGGGTGGATGCGGGCCGGAAGGCCCTGCATGCGCTGGGACGCGCATGCGCACTCTTTAATACGTGTCGCCGGGGAGCGGGACACATGGCGGTCGACAGCACTGTTGCCGGATCAGTGATTGATACCGCGCGCGCCCGGATTGCGGGCACCATCAGGCAGGCCGCGAGCGCGACCGGCGCCAGCTTCGAATATCTGATTTCGGCGGCGAAGATCGAATCCAACCTCAACCCGAGCGCGCAGGCCTCGACCTCGTCGGCGCGGGGGCTTTATCAGTTCATCGAGCAGACCTGGCTTGGTACCGTGAAGGAAGCGGGCGCCGCGTTCGGCTTCGGCAAGTATGCCGACGCGATCACCAGATCGCCGTCCGGCAGTTATTCGGTCAGCGATGCGGCGACCCGCAACGAGATTCTGAAGCTGCGCGACGATCCGGCGGCGAATGCGGCGATGGCCGGCGTGCTGACGCAGTCCAACAGCTTCCGCCTGACCGGTGAACTCGGCCGTCGTCCCAACGATGCCGAGCTCTATATGGCGCATTTCATGGGGGTGGGCGGTGCGGCGCGGCTGATCAATGCGGCGCAGGACAATCCGCGCACCTCCGCGCCCGGGCTGTTTCCCGCCGCGGCGGCTGCGAACCGCTCGATCTTCTACAATCGCGACGGCAGCGCGCGCAGCGTGTCCGATGTCTATTCGGTGCTGAGCTCGCGCTATGCCAGCGCGGCGAACTCGCCGCTGGCGCGTACCGCGATCGCGTCCGCCGGCGGCGCATCGCAGTCGCTCGACAGCGCGGCCTATCTCTCCGGTTTTCCGCAGGTGCGGACGGCTTCTGTCGGCGGCGACCAGGTCGCCGCGCTGCAGGCGCCGAATGCGCCAATGTTTCGCTCGCTGTTTCAGGCCGGCGCGCGCAGCGAGCCTGTCTCGCCGGCGGTGCGCGAATTGTGGGGCAACGGCGCCTCGCTCACGTCCGACGGCAGCATGTCGGCGCAGACGAACGGCAATAGCGCGCGGCGGCCGCTCGATCTGTTCAGCGATCCGAACGGCATCTACAGCAGCGGCTAGAATCTGTCATCGTCTCCATGAAACGATGACAGATTCCGGATTTTTGTTTTCGACGCGTTTTCTTCACGCGAACCGGTGTCCATCCTCGGGTCAAGCCCGAGGACATGCTTCGCTTGAAAACGCTTTAGCGTGCGGCGCTGGTTAACGAAACCTGAAGCGCCGCAGCCATTTATGGTGAACCGTTTCTTAAGTGTCATGGTTTACGCTTTCTGACAGTGGCGCCATCTCTGGCGCATTGGCAGGTTGCGTAAGCCGGAACACCCATGATCGTTCGGCAGTTCATTAGTTGGGTCCGTCATGCTCCCGCAGGGGAGCGCGCCGAGGCGACACGGGCTCTGGCCCGGGCCTGGCTGATTTCCGATTTGTCGCAGGACGATCGCACCGCTGCCGAAGGCGCGCTGCTGATGCTGCTCGACGATGCCTCGCCGCTGGTCCGTGAGGCGATGGCCGAAACCTTTGCCCGCGCGCATGACGCGCCGCCCGCGATTGTCGCGGCGCTCGCGGTCGATCAGCCCTCCGTTGCGCTGCCGCTGCTCGAATTCTCGCCGCTGCTGCTCGATGCCGATCTGGTCGATATCGCCGCCACCGGAAATTCCGACATCCAGTGCGCCATCGCGCGCCGCGCCGCGCTCGCAGCTTCGGTCTGCGCCGCGATCGCGGAGGTGGGTTCTCCCGCCGCGACGCTCGAGCTGATCGAAAATCCGGATGCCGAACTTGCGGCGTTCTCCATCGACCGCATTGTCGAGCGCCATGGCCATCTCGCTGCGATCCGCGAGGCGCTGCTGCAACGCGATGACCTGTCGGCCGCGACGCGCCTTGCCTTGGTCCATCAGCTTTCTGCGACGCTCGCCAAATTCGTCGCCGCGCGCGACTGGCTCGATCCGGCGCGTGCCGAACGCGCCGCCGTCGAGGCGATGGAGCGGTCCACCATCAATATCGTCGCCGAGACGCGCGGCGATGATCTCACCGGTCTCATCCGTCACCTGCGTACGACTGGTCAACTTACCGCCGGCCTGATCTTGCGCGCGCTGCTGTGCGGCAACATCGATCTGTTCGAACGGGCGCTGGTCGAACTGACCGGACTTGCGCCGCACCGCGTGGCGGCACTGCTCCATGATCGCGGCGGCGCCAGTCTGCAGGCGCTTTTGACCAAGGCCGGGCTGCCGCCGTCGACCTTCATGGCCTTCCGTGCCGCGCTCGAAGCCGGCCACGAGATTGGCTTTGTCGGCAGCACCGAGGGCGCGATCCGCCTGCAGCGTCGCATGGTGGAACGCGTGCTGACGCAATGCGAGGGCAGCGCGACTGCCGCGCACCAGCCGCTGCTGATCCTGCTGCGGCGCTTCGCCACCGAGGCGGCACGCGAGGAAGCGCGGCTGTTCTGCGACGAACTCGTCGCCGACGACATGATCGCGACCAATTTCGTCGAACTGATCGACGCGCAGGCCGGTCTCGACATGACCGAGGATGGGCGGATGTACGACGCCTTCGAGGAGGAGGCGGACTACATCGATGGCGAGTTTGCGCCAGGCGTGGCGGTGAACGACGATATCGCTTTCGATGCGGCCTATGCCGACGACGCTTACGATCTTGATGCCTACGATAACGACGATGATCGTGAGGCGTATCGGGCCGAAGCCTATGATGACGGTTCGTACGGCGACGATGCCTATGACGCCGACCGGCGGGCCTATGAGCCCTGGTTCGAGCATGAGGACCGCGCCCGGGCGGCGGCGTAAGGCAGCGCGACAGGTTCAGCGGCGATTTCTTCTTAGCGTGTGATAGCTAGTTTACGTCATGGCCGGGCCTGCCCCGGCCATCCACGTCTTTGCTTGGCCGAAACCTGAAAGTGTCAATCCTCTGGCACGAGGCTCGGCGACATGATGGCGTCGAGATGTTCGGGCCGGTCGCGGTTGACGTGGATGAGATATTCATCGGCGACGCCGCGCAGCCGGCGGCTCAGCTCTTCCGCCATGCCCATCTGGTCGATCTTGCCGTGCTCGCGGAAGATCGCCTGAATGCCGTTGACGTGATGGGTGACCAGTTCGGGCGGCACCCGGTCGAAGTCCGGTGCATGCTCGATGATGCGGCACAGGCTTTCCGCCGCCGCCGCGGCGATCGGATAGCCGAAGGTCGCGGCATCGCCCTTGATGTCATGGGCGGCGCGGAACAGCTCCTCGCGATTCTGCGGGTTGAGGCCGTCCTTGAGGATCGCGGCATGCGCGTTGGTCAGCCGCGTGCATTCGATGGTCATCCAGTCTTTGAACTCGACCGACAGATCGGCGAGCGCCGCTTCCGCGCGCGCCACCGGATCGTCGAGATCCTTCTCGTCCACCCGTCGCATCACGCGCCGCAGCGGGTTGGGCTGGGTGATGACCTGGTGCGCGGCGAAGGTCTCGATCTGCACGATGGGGGCTTTGTCCTTGGCCATGCGGTTTCCTGGCTTTCTCAACCCGGGCTGCGTGCTTTGTCGAGCAGGGATGGTTGCGCGACGACCTCGGCTTTGCCGCCGACGCGGCGGTCGACGCCGATATAGGTGTTGGCGTTGTTGCGCCGCCGATCAGGCCCGAAATAGTTCTTGGTCTTGATGAAGGGACGCGGATTGGCGACCACGTTGAGGATACGCTGATAGAGTCCCTTGGCCGAGATCGGCTTGGCGAGGAATTCGGTCACGCCGGCGTCGCGCGCCACCATGACGCGGCGCTTCTCGGAATGGCCGGTCAGCATGATGATCGGCGCGTACGGATTGCCGATGCCGTCCGGCTGGCGGATCATCTGGGTGAGCTCGAGCCCGTCGAAAATCGGCATCAGCCAGTCGGTAATGACGATGTCGGGCGCATAATGGCCGTACATTTCCAGCGCGGTCGCGCCGTCCTCGGCCTCATAGACCTCGCGCGCGCCGAACGAATGCAGCAGCGTGCGCAGAATGCGCCGCATATGCGCGTTGTCGTCGCATACAAGGAATCGCAGCTTGTTGAAGTCGATGCGAAACATGGTTGGCCGGCCATGGCGTACCGGAACGCGGTACACGTCGGACGGACTCTAGGGCCGGGCCGTTAACGAATGGTTATCCATAACCGCCGGTTGACGCCGGGGCGGGGGCTACATCCCGAACTGCTCGCGGACGATCCGCTCCTCGAGGCTGTGGCCGGGGTCGAACAGCATCCGGATCGCGATGGTCTTGTCGGACAGGATCTCGACCCGGCGGGCGTTGCGCGCCTCGTAATGGTCGGCCACGGCGGCGACCGGGCGCTTGTCGCCTTCCAGTACCTCAATGATGACGAAGGCGGAGTTGGGCAGCAGCGCGCCGCGCCAGCGGCGGGGGCGGAAGGCGCTGATCGGGGTCAGCGCCAAGAGGTTGGCGTTGATCGGGATGATCGGCCCCTGCGCCGACAGATTGTAGGCGGTGGAGCCGGCGGGGGTCGCGACAAGCACGCCGTCGGCGGCGAGTTCGGCCATGCGCTCGCTCTCGTCCACCAGAATGCGCAGCCGCGCCGCCTGATGGGTCTGCCGGAACAGCGCCACCTCGTTGATGGCGTGATGGACGTGCACCTTGCCTTCGACATCGGTGGCGCGCATCAGCAGCGGATTGATCACGGTGACGCGCGCCGCTTCCAGCCGCTCGATCAGCCCGTGCGGGCTGTATTCGTTCATCAGGAAGCCGACGGTGCCGCGATGCATGCCGTAGATCGGCGTGCCGGTCCGCATCTGCTCGTGCAGGGTCTGCAGCATAAGGCCGTCGCCGCCGAGCGCCACCACCACGTCCGCATCGTCCGGATCGCGATTGCCGTAGTGTTCGACAAGCTGGGTGAACGCCTTCTGCGACTCGGGGCTCTGGCTCGCGACAAAGGCGATGCGCGGGTATTTTCGGGTCTCGGTCATGATCGGATCGGTTGATGGCCCGCGCGCCGCAGCGCGCCGTAATGGTTACGCCCGTGAAAGAGTGACGGTTGTGGAACGGTTATAGCTGTTCCCGACATGCCGCGACAACGTCCGCGCGGCATCGGGCCGCGGACCCGGTGATGGTTAACGCGGCCAGCCGGCATGACCAAAACGTCACGCAGATGAACGAAAGCCGTCCGGCGGCTTCAGCCTGAGTTCAGCGCGGCCCGCATACCGTCGTCTCCATGATCAGCCAGTCCGGCGATCCGGCCGGCCACAGGCGGTCCACGAAACAGGAGATGACCATGTTCAAGACAATTTCAGCCGCGGTGCTCGCCGTCTCGATCCTCAGCGCTCCGGCGATGGCCGCCACCGTGATCAAGACCGGCAACGGTCATGTCACCCGTGTCGTGACGCTGAAGCCGTCGGTCGCCAACGCGCATGCCCGGACCATCATCGTGAAGAAGAAGGTGCGTCCTTACCACGCGCATCGCCACTACCATCGCCATCACGCCAAGAAGGTGGTCGTGATCAAGCACCGCTACTGATCGAAGCTCCGGCGCGAGACACAGCAGCCCCATCGTCCGCGACCGTGACTGGCGCGTATTCCGGCAACCCGGAATACGCGCCATTTTTATTGTCGCTCTCTGGCGAGATGTCAGGCCGAAGCCTCAGAACGTCATGCCGGCCTTGAGCATGTACATGCGGCCGGGCAGGGGGTAGGCGCTGAACACGCCGTAGGCGGCAAGGTTCGCGCTGGCGACGCTGTAGTCGTAGTAACGCACGTCGAGCAGATTGTTGACGCTGAACGACCAGAAGAACCGTTCGTATACTCCGCTGATCTTGAGATCGACCGTTGCATTGGCTGGAATGAGCGGTTGGAAATTGGCCTGATCATTGTCCATGCGGCGGCTGCCCCAGGCGCGGACCCCGACGTCAAGCGTCAGATATTTCTGCCAGACATCCCATGATACGCCGGCGCTTCCCGACAGCCGCGAGACCAACGGAATGTCGTTGCCAGCGAACTGGCCCTCGCTGAACACCGCGCGGGTATAGGCAAAGCCGCCTTTCAGCCGGACGGAATCGCTGACGCGTAGCGTGGCGCTGGTCTCTGATCCGTAGCGGTGGGTCGGATCGAGATTGCGGTTCACGAAAAACACCGGATCGAAATGGATCTCGTTCTTCAGCCGCATGTCGAAGAAGCTGGTCTGCAGTTCGAAATTGTTGCCGCGAATCCGGAGTCCGGCTTCGAGGTCGCGCGATGTCTGCGTCTTGAGATTGAAGTTGGCGTTGCCGTTGGCATCCGGCCCCACGCCGACGCGTTCGTCCACGTTCGGCGTGCGGAAGGCGCTGGCGGCACGGCCGAACACTGCGAAGACATCGTTGAAGCGATGCTCGATGCCGACATGCCAGGCATGATTGGTTTCGTTGGTGTTCAGCGGCACATGCGCCGTATCCCAGGGCGCGGCGCCGGGCGCTGCAAGGTTCAACACATCCCGCGCGTCGACGCTGGTGCGCTGGATGCGCCCGCCATAGGAAACGTCGGTGCTTGGCAACAGACCGACGGTGTGCTGCCAATAGCCTGCCAGTGTCTCCTGATTGAGATGATAGGCGTGGATCGGCGCCACCCCGATCCACTGGCTGCGGTCGGAGTCATAACCGGCGTTGTAATAGTCGATACCGGTCAGCACGTTGGAGGTCATGCCGAAAAAAGAGTTCTTCATGCTCAGGCGTGGCGTGATCGACCATGTCTGCAGCGTGCTGTCGACATAACGCGGATATGGCGCGCGGGGGTCGTCGTAGAAATTCGCCTGTTGCTTCTTGCTGCGCAGGCCGCCATCGACGATTAGCTCCGCGCCGGTCCACAGCGTCTTGGTGAATCCGGTGGTGGCGTTGATGCCCTGCTGATTGGCGTAATCGTATGGCGTTACCGTGCCGCGCGGGTCGGTGGCGAGTTGGTTGACGCCGTCGAGATAGTATTTCGTCGATCGGTAGCCCGGCAGACCAAGGCGCTGGTTATCACCCGCGAGGTTAAAGAACGCACTGAAATCCGGCGTGGTGTAGCGAACCTCGCCGACCATGTTCTGTTGGTTGAGCCGGTTGTTGACGCGGTAGCCGTCGGACTGGACGGTGTTGGCAAAAGCCGCGGTCGACCACGGACCGTAGTTGGTGGTCGCCGAAAAATTGCCGAGTCTCTGATTGAACGAGCCGACGCCGGCCTCGATGGTCATCGCCATCGGCTTGCCGCCGCTCGCGCCGGTCTTGGTCACGATGTTGATGACGCCGCCGACCGCGTTGTCGCCGTAGAGCACCGCGCCGCTGTTGCCGCGTGTCACCTCGATCCGTTCGACCGAATTCAGCGGGATGCGCGACAGGTCGACACCCTGAAGATCGAGATCATTGACGCGGCGGCCATTGATCAGCACCAGCGTATTCTGGGCCGCGAAAGCGCCGAAGCCGCGCAGGTCGACCGTCGTTCGAGCGCCGTTGATGCCGCCGTAGAGACTCGTGAGTTGTACGCCCGGAATCGTCGCGAGCACGTCCTGTACGGTCTGGCCCGGCGAGCGGGCGATATCCTCGGCGGTGATCACGCTGGTGGAAGCGCCGACGATGCCGATGCTGGAAAGGCGGCTGGAATCGACATTGATGGTCGGCAGCGAGATCTGGTTCTGTTGCGCCAAGGCCGGCGCGGTCAGCGCCGCGCTCGACAGCAGCGCCGCGACGAGTGCGGGAATGCCGGCGCTGCGCCGGATCGGAAGAGTGGAAGTCATGGTTCGCCCCCCAGCGAATGGTCTTCGCGAAGGCAGGGCTTGGGGATCGAGACCTCAGGCGCGGATGATGCGCGGCACGGATGCGCCGGAGCGAAATCGCGACTGGAGAAACGGGCCATGGCCATGTCTCCGCAACGGTTGCGTCACGTCACCGCTGCGGAAACACCGCTCCTGCGCACACCCCGTGCGCCGGAAGGATGACCGGTACAGGCAGGTCTCCTGGCTCGCGGATCCTCGCCGTTGCCCGCCTTCCCAGGTCCGACTCGTAAAGAGTCTTCGCCCAGTGGCGCATTGGACAACGGCTCACCGCTGACAGTTGCGGGGGCAGCTTCGGAATTGCCGCAAAAGGGCAGGTGTGCCAAAAGCACAAGCCTCTGCGGCGGCACCGAATTCCCTATTCGCCGGCTCGCGCCGGCACCTGTGCCGTGCAGGCAATCAAGCGAGCGCTCTGTGCCTTGTCAATCATGCAGATCGTGAGGACTGGCTGACCATGGACTTCGTCAGGATGCGTTGCAAAAGGGAGACAGCGGCGGGCGGCCACCTCGTGCGCGCAATGGCGGCCATCGGGTTGTGCGCGCTGGTCCTAGGCGGCTGCGCGTTCGGCAGCAGCGACGAGGAGAAGGCGCTGTCGGCGCAGGTCGCCGCGTCCGATCAGGTTTTCCCGGTCAATTATCGCACCGAGCTGCTGGCGTTCCTGCGCACCTATCTCAACGAGCCGCGCGGCCTGCAGCATGCCGGAATCGCGGCGCCGGTGCAGCGCCCGCTTGGCGGCCGCACCCGTTACGTCGTCTGCGTGCGCTACAGCGAGCGCGAATCCGGCGGCTACAAGCCGGCGCGGGTGCGCGCGGTGCTGTATGCCGGCGGCCGGCTCGACCGGCTGGTCGAGGAAGGTGGGGAGCTTTGCAACAATGTCGCGCTTTCGCCGTTTCCTGAGCTGGAGAAACTGACCCGCTGAGGAGAACGGCTGTGGTGCTGCGTTCCGCGATTCGTCTGGTACTTTGCGTCGCGCTGTGTCTTGCGGTCGGCGTGCTTGGATCCATGGTGACGCGGTCGGAAATTCCCGGCTGGTACGCGACGCTGGCCAAGCCGTTCTGGACACCGCCGCCGGTCGCCTTTCCGATCGCATGGACCACGCTGTATCTGCTGATGGCGGTTGCGCTGTGGCGGCTGTGGGATCGCGTGCCGCCGTCGGCGCTGCGAACACGGGCGATGGCTCTGTTCGCCTTGCAGCTTGCGCTCAACGCAGTGTGGTCGCCGGTCTTTTTCAAATGGCACAATCCGGCTGCGGCGCTGGTGGTCATCGGGTTGCTGGTGCTGGCCATCGCCATGCTGATTGCAACGAGCGCGCGTCTCGATCGCATCGCGGCGTGGCTTCTCGCGCCTTATCTGGCGTGGGTCGCATTTGCGACCACCACCAACGCCGCCGTGGTGGCGATGAACTGAGGGTCTTGCGGAGAATCGAGTCCGCAAACGGACTCGGAATCGAAAAACGCGCAAGATCGATTCAGAAAAACAATCCGTGGGACTCTCGGGCCGAATCTCCGTCAAATCACGCCATGACGCAGATGATTCGAATAATGACCCTTCCGGGCGAGGCCAAGGCTCTCGATCACGCGCTCACGTTCGTGCTCGCAGCCGCCGTGGTGGCGAACGCCGTCTGCCTGTGGAGCTATCTGTAAGATTGCGATCGCATGCTGCGATCCACGATCAGTTCAGGTAGCTGTGCGGCGGGGCGGCCTTGATCTTGATGGGTGTCCGGTCTGGCGTGATGGCACGCAGCCGCGCCAGTTCGGCTTCGAGATGTTCGTTGGCCGCCAGCAGGGCTTTCAGTGCGCCGCGGATGTCGCCGCCGCACGTTGCAATCGCCTCATCAATGACGCTCTCGTAGCTGTTCGCCGGCCGGTTTCGGCTTGCCATATCGTCCTCCGGATTGTTTCGGGTCGCGTTGCCGCTATCCCTCAATCTCTCAAGTCCGTTTGATGGCAAACGTTGCCTGGCGTTTCGCCTTGTTCCCGCAATTCACAGACGGGGACGGGGTGTGGACAACATGGACGCATCTGCGGCGACCCCGCGGGGAGGGCGTCAGGGCTTCAGCGCCATGCGCGCCCAGATCATGGCCTGCAGTGTGACGATCACGGTCGAGGCGACCAGCGACAGCGACCACAGCGCCACTGCCATCAGCAGCAGCGCGAAGCTGGTGCCCGCCGAGGTCAGGCGGTGCGGCCATTTCGATTTGTCGGTGAAGGTCGGCAGCAGCGAGATCAGAAGCACGGCCTGCGCGGTCAGAATTGTCCAGTCCTGCCAGATCATCGGGGCCCCATTCGTCACGGTGCACCCATGATGACGCACGCGGCGCGAGCATAGCATCGATCGCATGGAGAAGACGGCGACATATTGCGGCGTTGCGGATGCAGCCGCAGGGCGCTCGGCGAGCGAATCTTGCGCGGAGTCCGGAATGGTGCACGGGAAACCATCCCATACAGGATCAGATCGGCAGGGTTATTGCAGTGTCTACTATAGTTGACACGCAAGTGGAGCTTGTGTATTTAAGTAGACATGAGCGAAGTCCGCCAAACCGAAATCTTCGCCGACTGGTTCGCGCAGCTTGGCGACGTCAACGCGAAGGCTCGGATTCTGGCCCGCATTCGTCGTCTGGAGTTGGGCAATCCCGGCGATATCAAATCGGTCGGCGGCGGCGTGAGCGAGATGCGGATCGATTACGGTCCCGGATACCGGGTCTATCTGACCCGTCGGGGGCGGACGATTGTCATCCTGCTTTGCGCCGGGGACAAAAGCTCCCAGCGCCGGGATATCAAGCTGGCCCAACAGTTGGCGAAGGAGGTCTGATATGGCTATCAAAACCACAAAATTTGACGTCCTCGAACACCTCAAGACGCCCGCTGAACAGATCGCCTATTTCGAAGCTGCACTCGATACGGACGATCCCGATTTCCTTGCGACCGCCCTTGGCGACATCGCGCGCGCAAGAGGTGTCGTCGAATTCGCCAAGGCAACCGGCCTGAGCCGTGCGGCGATCTACAAAGGCTTCAGACCAGGCGGCAATCCGACGATCGGATCGATCTACAAGGCGACACGCGCGCTCGGGATGAAACTGGTTCTTGCTCCTGTGGAGCGTGAAAAGAAGGCGGCGCGGAAGCCGAAGCGGGCGGCGGCCTGAGACGCCGGAAGTGCCAAAGGGTTCGTGGTGCCGGATGAGAGGATTGAACTCCCGACCTTCGGTTTACAAAACCGCTGCTCTACCGCTGAGCTAATCCGGCGACGGGCTAACAGCTAGCAGCGCCGCCCGGTCAGGACAAGACAGACGGCCGCGCCGATCGGATGACCGGCCCGGCCGTCGGCTTTTCTGTCTCGCGTGGTTACTTCTTGTCGCCTTTGGCCTTGGCGCCCTTATCGCGCATGGCGTCCGTCTTCTCCTGAATGGCTTCGCCGGTGGCCGGCTTGCCGGTCTGGGCGTCATGGCCCTGCGCGTCGGGCGCGTTGGCCGGCGCGGATTGCTTGGAGGCCGGCTGGCCGGTGGCGTCCGGAGGGTTGGTGGTGGTGCTGGTCTGGGCAAAGGCGAGGCCGGACACGGCCATCGCTGCGGCGAGCGCCGCGGGGAGCAGAAATTTTTGCGTCATCCTATTCCTCTGTTGTGGGCGGTTAACCGGGGGACCGGGCCCCGGTTCCGGTCGCCGCCGGACACGATGACGCAGCGGGGAGCCGGCATGGCCGCCGGTGCCATACCGGGGTGGGGGCAGGGTTTTGCAAAATCTCTCCGCAATCGGTGCAATTGAACGCACCCACCGGGTCGGCCGTTAGCCTTACCGGCAGATTGGCGGCGGGCCTTAACTTCTGGCCCGAGCAAGTGATTTAGGATCGCGGCAGTTCAGAGGAATGTCCCATGCGTGCCGCTCTGTCGCTGATCGTGCTGATCGGAACCTCGCTGTCGGCGCTGGCCGAAACCGCGCCGGTGATCGCCATTCCCGCGCGGCCCGGCGTGCCGGTGATGATCAACGGCCGCGACGCGTCGTTCGGTATTGTCGAGGGCGACTGGGGCCTGTCCAAGAGTTTCAACGTGCAGCCCACGGTCTATGGCGGCTGGGACCGTTACGAGAGTCCGGCGGTCGGTCATTATTATCCGAGCGCGGGCCGCACCCCGGGCTACGGGCGTTACGAGATCGAGCCGCCGGCGGACCGCAAGCTGCCGAAGCCCGCCGAGAGCTATCACCAGTCGTGGTCGGCGCAGTCCGCGCCGCCTGCGGCGCAGGTGCCTTATCCGATGCCGCAGCCCGACGTCATCGTGCCGTACAATCCGCCGCCGGTGATCAAGGCGCCGAAGCGGTTTTAAATTCGCAGAACGAGTGCAGACAAAAAGACGATCAACAGGAGAGTAGAGTATGCGTCACAAGATTGCAGGATTGGCCGCAATGATTGCCGTCACGGTCAGCGCCGCGCCGGCGATGGCCTGTTACAGCCCCTGTGCGGGCGGCGGGCTGTTCGGCGCCGCTGGCGTCGATAGTTTCAGCTATGGCGGCTATTACGGCACGGCCTATGCCGGCACCCGCTACGAGCAGTATCCGCGTTACAACGGCCCGCAATATTACTTCGTGAACCGCGGCCCGACCTATACCGGCCCGGGCGTGCTCGCGCCGGCGCCGACCTATCAGGAACGCGCGGTGTCGGGCTGGACCAGCTACAGCCGGCCTTATTATTACGGCTATCATGGCGGCCCGTACGCCAACGCCACCAGCCACTATTATGACGGCGCGCGCCTGCAGGGTCCGGCGCTCTACACCTATCGCTGGCGCCGCGCGCATCGGCATCATCACCGCATGCACCAGCATCACCATCCGCGCATGAAGTACTATTACACGTCACGTCCGGGCACCCGTTACGTGCAGTCGCAGCGTGGTACCTACGGCAAGGCGCCGCGCGGCCACCACCATCACCACCACTGATCGCGGATCAGAGTCTGGTCGAGAACGCCCGTCGCACCCGCGGCGGGCGTTGTCGTTGCAGGTGAAGAAAGGGCGTAACTCCTTGAGATATTCGGCGTTGTCTCGGTTGACTTTGCCCTGTCGCTTCGCCCATAAACGCGCCGACCGGGCGCCCGCGAGCGGGCACGCTCTTTAACCGTCATCGATGGCCGTTCCGCCACTCTGGGTGGCCATGGTTCCGATGACGCTGAGCGGGGGAGTGTCCCGAGTGGCAAAGGGAGCTGACTGTAAATCAGCCGCCGTATGGCTTCGAAGGTTCGAGTCCTTCTTCCCCCACCATTTTGAAAACGCTCGCGAAATTCAGGTTTCGCGGGCGTTTTTATTTGACCTGTTTTGAGCCAAAAGTGTCGCACGAAGTGTCGCACGCGTGCGACACCTGACTACTCCGCCAAATTGCCAATGTTCCGGCGGCATGGGAAAAGCCGCTGATGAATCATCGCGACAAACCGCAACGCTTCAACCGCAAGGACGGCCCGCGCCGGCCGGGCGCACGGCCCGCCTATGGCCGCGCGCGCGAGGGCCGCGGCGCGAACGATCCCGCCATTCTCTATGGCTGGCACACGGTGACCGCGGCGCTGGCCAACCCCGACCGCGTCTTCCGCAAGCTCTTGCTGACCGAGAACGCCGCGCGCCGTCTTGCCGAGGAGAACATCGCGACCCGGATCGCGCCGGAGATCGTGCGGCCGAGCGCGATCGACCAGCGGCTCGGCCCCGACGCGGTGCATCAGGGACTGCTCGCGGAGGTCGATCCGCTGCGCACGCCGGCGATCGGCTCGATTCCGCGCGACGGCATCGTGCTGGTGCTCGACCAGATCACCGACCCGCACAATGTCGGCGCCATCCTGCGCTCGGCGGCGGCCTTCGCGGTCAAGGCGGTGGTGACCACGGCGCGGCACAGCCCGGAGGCGACCGGTGTGCTGGCGAAATCGGCGTCCGGCGCGCTCGAACTGGTGCCGCTGGTGCTGGTGCAGAATCTCGCCCGTGCGCTGAACGAGCTGAAGGAGGAGGGCTTCCTCACCGTCGGACTCGACAGCGAGGGCAGCAAAAATCTCGCCGCGGTGGAATTGAAGGCACCGCTCGCGCTGGTGCTCGGTGCCGAGGGCAAGGGCCTGCGCCAGCTCACGCGCGAGACCTGCAATGTGGTGGCGCGGCTCGACATGCCCGGCGAAATCAAGAGCCTCAACGTCTCCAACGCCACCGCGCTGGCACTTTATATCGGGGCGAACCGTCTCGGCCTGATGGCGTGAAATCCTCATGGTGAGGAGGCGCCAACAGCGCGTATACGCGCGCCTTCCGACGCGCTATGGCGCCGTCTCTAACCATGAGGCCACCGGCAGGAATGTCGGGATTGCGGAGAATGCTTCCACCTTCGCTTGATGGGGCAATGGTTCCGTCATGGCCGGGCTTGACCCGGCCATCCACGTCTTTCCTGCTGATCCTTCGTTAAGACGTGGGTGCCCGGCATAAAGCCGGGCATGACGATATTGCGCGAAATTTTGATCCCCGGCTTTTTCGGACATCCGGGGAAAGCCTGAAGGGCGGTGCCGCCATGGCGGCGGCATCGTGGTTGTTGAGACCTGAGGGCCGTCATGCTAGGTCATCGCCGACGCGGGTGTAGCTCAATGGTAGAGCAGCAGCCTTCCAAGCTGAATACGAGGGTTCGATTCCCTTCACCCGCTCCAATAACTAGCTTGATGGTTCACTTATGATAACTTTAAGCGATCCGTCATCCGTGTAGGCCTTAACTAGCTTTTCGAGAAGTGCCTTCTGCGCGTCTAATATTTCTGGTGACGCAGGAAGCTCTTTCACTGCCATAGGCAGCTGTATGTTTCCTCTGAGAAGAGCGACAATCCCTTTACGGATAAAATCTTGGTCGTTCTCAAGCTCCCCATGTGCTGCAGGGAAGTAGATGCGGTTCATCTGAGCAACGTTGAAATCATAGCCAACTCGGGAGCCAATAACGGCGAGTAGCTTCACAAACAGATCAAGACGTTTGGGACCCCAAGTGGGATTATCAGCCGGAGCATTTGTTAGGTGAGCAAAATACTCTTCCCATGCATCCATCACTTTTTTGTCTTTATAAAAATCAATAGGGACAGCGTTTAAAGCTTCAACGTGCCTTGAGCTTAGATTAGTCGCACGCGTTGCCATAAGGGTTTGGAATATCGCCAATCTACGATCGCGCTTAGCTCTTAAACCCTCAAGCCACTTCTGAGCTTGGACTGCCAAGATCGGCCCAAGCAATGCACAGGCTGCGATCAAATAATCTGACGCTCGTAAGGTTGAAAGAAGATCGGCCATCGCATGTCTCTTAGCTGAGATACAAATGTTCCCATTTTGTTCTCGTGCTGTCAAGACTGCCACCGTCATTGTTTAGCTGCGTGTCGAGCCTTCTAGCTCGTACTCTTCTCTTCCTCCTCGCGCGATTTGGCGTGCGGTGCGATGAGGCGCAGTCTGCAGATGATGCCGCTGCGCGGGTAGCTGATCTCGTAGCCGCCGTTCATCTGCTGCGTCAGGCTTGCGATCAGTTTTGAGCCGAAGCCCTCATGCGTCGGCGGCTCCACCGGCAGGCCGTTGCTCTCGCTCCAGAGAAGATCGATCAGCGTGCCGCGCGGCTCCGGGCTCGCGGTCCATTCCACCGTGATCTTGCCGTGCTCGGTGGCGAGCGCGCCGTATTTCATCGCGTTGGTGCACAACTCATGGAAGATCATCGCCATCGGCACCACGGTCGCCGAGGTGAGATCGACCTGCGGGCCTTTCAGCGTGAAGCGGTGCGCGCCGTCCTCGCGCGCCGGGGCGAGGGCGGCTTCGGCGACTTCGAGCAGGTCGGCGTGCTCCCAGTTGCGCCGCGTCAGGAGGTCGTGGCTGCGCACCAGTGCCTGCAACCGTTCCTGGAAGCCGCGCAGCGCCTCCGGTCCCTGGCTGTCGCGGAAGCTGAGGCCGGCGATCGACTGCACCGTGGCGAGCGTGTTCTTCACCCGATGCGCCAGCTCATGCATCAGAATCTCGCGGCGTGACTCGGAGATCTCGCGCTCTTCCTCGCGCCGCGCATTCTCGTCCATCAGGCGGTCGATGGTCTGGCCGAGAATGCCGATCTCGTCGCTGCGGTTGGTGATGCCGGTGCGCGCCGAATCATAGCCGCGCCGCCAGGCCTCGGCGGTCGCCACCATCAGCATCAAGGGGCGGCGGATGATGCCCTCGCCCACCATCCAAGTGAGGAAGAAGGCGGCGCAGGTGCCGAGCCCGAACAGCAAGAGGCTGTTGCGCAGCGCGCGGTCGATCGGCCCGAACGATTCCTCGCGCGAGATCCCGCTGGAGACATAGAGGCCGAACGGCGTGTCCGGCGCGGGCACGAAAGCGAGAATGCGCGCGATGCCGTCGCGGCCCTCGACGTCGCGCGTGCCGGCCCGCTCCGACAGCAGCGAGATGTAGCGCGTGGCGATCGCGGTGCCGACGTATTTCGCCGGATCGGGCTCGCGCGCGACGATGATGCCGTTGCGGTCGGCGACGGTGATGGTGCTGCCGCGGGCGAGGCCGCGGTCGCGGATCTGCTGGCCGAACCAGTCGATGTTCAGCCCAGCGACCATGACATAGGCGACCTCGCCGTTCTCGATCACCGGCAGCGCCATCGGCACGATGTTACGATCCGACACCCGGCTGCTGGTGTAGTTGCCGATCGAGAAGGCGCGCGTCGCGATCGCCTCGCGGAAGTAGAAGCGGTCGGCGAGGTTGACCTGCGGCCGCTTGCCCTCGCTGTAGCAGCGCAGCGAGCCGTTGGTGTTGACGATGATGATCGAGGTCAATTGCGCGAGCTGGGCGCGCACCCGCGTGATGTAGTCGGTGCAGCTTGCATTGTCGCCGGCATGCACCTCGGAGGCCTGCGACACCGCGTGCAGCACGCCCTCGATGCCGTCGAAGATCTGGTCGATTTCCGACACCACGAAGTGGACGTTGCGCAGCGCTTCGGCGCGCACCTCGCCATAACGGGTGTTGCGCAGGTCGATCGAGGAATAGACCAGCGCGATCAGGCCGGGCAGGGACGCCGCCAGCGTCAGCGCGAGCAATCGTTGGGTCAGAGACATGCGGCGGATGAAGGAGAATGGTCTCACGCCGTGGTTCCGATCCCTTTTGTCATGTTCGGTGTGGAGGGATGAACCATTAGAAAGCGCCTCGCCGCCGAGTCAAGGCAGCGTCCCGCTGCGGGACAGTTCCGTAAAAACAACCCAAAGGGGACGTGACGGAACGAAAACGGTTCGCTATAGAGGCGCCATACAGGGGTGTAGCTCAGTTGGTAGAGCATCGGTCTCCAAAACCGAGGGTCGCGGGTTCGAGCCCTGCCGCCCCTGCCAGCATGTGTGGAGTCTGTTTTTCCAGACGCCGCTTTTAAAATCCTTCCATCCGGACATTGTGACGCCTTCCTTCGGCAGCGGCTCATCGCGGCGGCTCCAGCCGGCTTTTCGCCCAATTGAGTGCACGCTCCGGCGTCGGGTCGCAGCCGCATTCCCGGCAGCGATAGAGCACGATCCGCTCCGCTGACTTCGCGGCTTTCACGCTGAGTTTCCGGGTCCGTCCGCCGCAGCGCGGGCAGACCGGTGTCTCGGTGGCCTCGAACAGCAGCGACAGCCACGCGCCGATGCTCAGGGCGGTGGCCACGGCCAGAATGACAATCAGAGCGATAACGATCCACATCTCCGGTCTCCTCGGGTCCGGAGCAAAGCGGAAACGCGATGGTTAAGGGGGGTAGGAGCTTGACACTTCAATTCACGATGAATCTCAACCCTATGGCTTGCGGGGGCCGGTTCCGGGGCGCAGTCGCCGCGGCGGGTGCGGCCGGGCCGTCGCTTGACCAAATCGCCGTCCTGAAGTAGGGATGCGGCACTCGCTGCCGGCCCGCTTCGCGGATATCCGGCGCGGCTTCAAACCCCGGACAATCGAGCCCGCATGGCGGCTCATCCTTCACAAGAGGTTGGGCGCACACGAGGGCTGTCCGGTCGATGTCAATTCTTCGCGCAGCAGATAACTGGATCAGACGATGGCTTTGAGCCCGTTCAAATTCTTGCAGGAAGTCCGGACGGAGACCTCCAAGGTCACCTGGCCGACCCGCCGCGAGACGCTGATCACCACCATCATGGTGTTCGTGCTGGTCATCCTCGCTGCGATTTTCTTCTTCGTCTCCGATCAGGTGATCCGCATGGTGATCACCTTCATCCTGGGCATTCGCTAACGGGCGTGGACTGAAATTATGAGCATGCGCTGGTACATCGTTCACGCCTATTCGAACTTCGAGAAGAAGGTCGCCGAATCCATCCGCGAGCAGGCCAAGCAGCGCGGGCTGGAGGAACTGTTCGAGCAGGTGCTGGTGCCGACCGAGAAGGTCACGGAAGTGCGTCGCGGCCGCAAGGTCGATGCCGAGCGCAAGTTCTTCCCCGGCTACGTGCTGGTGAAGATGAACCTCACCGACGAGGCCTTCCATCTGATCAAGAACACGCCGAAGGTGACCGGCTTCCTCGGCGCGGAAAACAAGCCGATGCCGATTTCCGAGGCCGAGGCGATGCGCATCCTGCATCAGGTGCAGGAAGGCGTGGAGCGGCCGAAGGCGTCGGTGTCGTTCGAGGTCGGCGAGAACGTGCGCGTGGCCGACGGCCCGTTCGCCTCGTTCTCCGGCGTGGTCGAGGAGGTCGACGAGGGCCGCTCGCGCGTCAAGGTTGCGGTGTCGATCTTCGGCCGCGCAACGCCGGTCGAACTGGAATTCGGCCAGGTCGAGAAGGTATAAGGTTTTGTCATTGCCGGGCATAGCCGTTCGAAGAACGGCGTTCTAAAGAACGCCTATGACCCGGCAATCCATCTGCTTCGTGAATGCATTTCATGAAGAGGCGATGGATACCCGGATCAAGTCCGGGCATGACGAAAAAGAGAGAGGCGAAAGCTTTTCTCGCAAGACCCGTGGGAGGAGAGGGATGATCGCCAGTCATCCCATCGCACCGAACCACGGTTCCTAAGAAGGCCCGGATGGTCCGGGCCGTTTGAAGGAGTGCAACATGGCAAAGAAAGTGACCGGATACCTGAAGCTTCAGGTGCCGGCCGGTGCGGCGAATCCTTCGCCTCCGATCGGCCCCGCGCTTGGTCAGCGCGGTCTCAACATCATGGAATTCTGCAAGGCGTTCAACGCGCAGACCGCGAAGGAAGAGAAGAACACCCCGATCCCGGTGGTCATCACCATTTATGCGGATCGTTCCTTCACGTTCGAGATGAAGACGCCGCCGATGTCCTACTTCTTGAAGCAGGCGGCCAAGATCCAGTCCGGCTCGAAGGCGCCGGGCCGCGACAAGGCCGGCAAGGTGACCCAGGCGCAAGTGCGCGAGATCGCCGAGAAGAAGATGAAGGATCTCAACTGCGATACCGTCGAAGCGGCCATGAAGATGGTCGAGGGCTCTGCCCGTTCGATGGGTCTGGAAGTGGCGGGGTAAGCGGTCATGGCTGTTGGAAAGAAGCTTGTGAAGGCCCGCGAGGGCATCGACCGCGAAAAGCTCTACCCGATCGCGGAAGCGGTGAAGCTCATCAAGGAGCGCGCCAAGGCGAAGTTCGACGAGACCATCGAGATCGCAATTAATCTCGGTGTCGATCCGCGTCACGCCGACCAGATGGTGCGCGGCGTCGTCACGTTGCCGAACGGCACCGGCCGCACCCTGCGCGTCGGCGTGTTCGCGCGCGGCGCCAAGGCTGAAGAGGCCAAGGCCGCGGGTGCCGACGTTGTCGGCGCCGAGGAGCTGGTCGAGAAGGTGCAGGGCGGCTCGATCGATTTCGACCGCTGCATCGCCACCCCCGACATGATGCCGCTGGTCGGCCGTCTCGGTAAGGTGCTCGGCCCGCGCGGCATGATGCCGAACCCGAAGATCGGCACGGTGACCATGGACGTCGCCGGTGCGGTCAAGGGCGCCAAGGGCGGCTCGGTCGAATTCCGCGTCGAGAAGGCCGGCATCATCCAGGCCGGCATCGGCAAGGCCTCGTTCTCGGAAGAGAAGCTGGTCGAGAACATCAAGGCTCTGGCCGACGCGGTGGTGAAGGCCAAGCCCGCCGGCTCCAAGGGTACCTATGTCCAGCGCGTCGCGGTTTCCTCGACCATGGGCCCGGGCGTCAAGGTCGAGCCGGCCAGCGTTCTGAACTGATCGGCTCTCTGCAAGATTTGAAGGGCGGGGCAGGCTTTGTCTGCTCCGCCTTTTCATATCCGGGGCGAATCGCGGCAGGAATCACGTCGCGAAACCGGCCCGGACCGGCCCCCAGACCCGGTTGGCGAGACCTGAAAATCTCCAATCCGGTCAAATGGAACCGTCTGGAAGCTGAATCTGGCCCGAAACATGCTTATGGAAGCCAGAATCCCCTTGGCAAAGCCGGCCCAAGCCGTTAAACAATCCTTTCCGGGCGTGCTGGCTGTTGCTGGCGCGTCTGTGCTCGCTTTCCGAAACACGCAATAATAGGAGTTCTTTCCTCGTCGATCAATTCCGCATGGGTTGCTCGAAGAGGACGGGATGACTGTGGTTCGGGTTGAGGAAACGGGCAGGGGTCCTCCGGGCAGGAAGCTCTGGCTTCCCGTGCAAGGAACGACCCCGTCCTGTCCAAGACTGCAGGTGCGGTCCTTCATCCTTCGGGTTGAGAGCCTCGCTTAATTTCCTGCACAGACGGGTGAAAACCGGATTTGCAGATCCGTCGCCAATGCGGCGGATGCGCGTGTCTGGTTCGAACCTCGACACCCCGTGAGGGATGCCGCAAGGCGGACCGAAGCGGGCGGGCAGGCTTCCGAAATGTCGTCGTGCCCGACATGCCGAGAGATCGAGATCTCGAGAGCTGAAGGGCAAGACGATCGGTGCAACCCGGCGGTCCTGCCTTCTGGTCAAGACCGCCAACCGGAAAGAGCTTGCTGTGGAACGAGCGGCAAAGAAAGAAGCGGTCGAGGCGCTGAAGGGGACCTTCCAGTCCACTGGCGTTGCGGTCGTTGCTCATTATTCCGGCCTCACCGTGGCCCAGATGCAGACCCTGCGCATGCAGATGAAGCAGGCTGGCGCTTCCGTGAAGGTCTCGAAGAACCGTCTCGCCAAAATTGCTCTTGAGGGCACGGATGTTGCCTCCATCGGTTCCCTGCTGAAGGGGCCGACCGTGATCGCTACGTCGAACGATCCGGTGGCAGCGCCGAAGATTGCCGTCGAATTCGCCAAGGCGAACGAGAAGTTCGTCATCCTTGGCGGTGCGATGGGAACGACCGTCCTGAATCCCGACGCGGTGAAGGCGCTTGCCTCGCTGCCGTCGCTTGATGAACTGCGCGCGAAGCTCATCGGCCTCCTTGTGGCGCCGGCGACCAAGATCGCTCAGCTCTCCACCGCGCCTGCTGCGAAGCTGGCTCGCGTGGTTCAGGCCTATGCCTCAAAGGGTGAAGCGGCGTGATGCCATTCTCCATCTCAACTGGTTCGAACTGATACGCTAAAGGAAACTACAATGGCTGATTTGCAGAAGATCGTGGACGACCTCTCGAGCCTCACCGTGCTCGAGGCTGCCGAGCTCGCGAAGCTCCTCGAAGACAAGTGGGGCGTGTCCGCTGCCGCCGCCGTGGCGGTTGCTGCTGCTCCGGGCGCTGGCGGCGCGGGTGCTGCCGCTGCTGAAGAAAAGACCGAGTTCCAGGTCGTGCTGGCTTCGGCCGGCGACAAGAAGATCGAGGTCATCAAGGAGGTCCGCGCGATCACCGGCCTCGGCCTCAAGGAAGCCAAGGACCTCGTCGAAGGCGCGCCGAAGCCGCTCAAGGAAGGCGTTGCCAAGGACGAAGCCGAGAAGATCAAGGCCCAGCTCGAGAAGGCTGGCGCGAAGGTCGAGCTCAAGTAATCGCTTTAAGCGGTTGCCTGAGCGCATCCCTGCGCCTTCGGGAGCGGGGATCGCCTCACCGGATCTGTCATGGCTGGGCTCGCCCGGCCATGGCACCCAGATCGGGCCCGGTGAAGCGAAGCGGGAGTTCCGGACTGTGCGGCGCCGCCGCGCGGGTCCGAAGTTCCCGGGATGATTTGGGATAGCCGGGATGCCGGCTGTGCCGCGCGGAACGGGTCGCAGGATGCCGTTCAAACACGCGAATGTGTGACGGTTCGGCGAGCGCGGCATCTCGAACCGGCACGAAAGCCGCCCATATAGGGCGCAAGCACGAAAGGACGGCACGCTCTGCACCTTTGTATCTCATCGGGATCAGTCGCAGGGCGCAGCGTCGGGAGACGAGCGATTTCGGGCTTTTCTAGGTTGTAGGGTTCGTTCGACGGGCAGGGCGCGGCCAGCGCCTCGCACGTCATTTTGCGTCTGGGGGAAGAGGCCGCGCGGCGTCTGCAACCTGAGACGATCTGTGAAATTCAACCCGGAGACGGTGCGCCACCGTACTCCGGAAGGGGCCGCCGGCCACCGGCGGCGAAATGAGAGGCCACGATGACGCAGCAAACGTTCACCGGTCGCAAACGCGTTCGCAAGTTCTTCGGACACATCCGGGAAGTCGCCGAGATGCCGAACCTGATCGAGGTTCAGAAGGCATCCTATGACCAGTTCCTGATGGTGGACGAGCCTCCGGGCGGGCGGCTGGACGAGGGCCTGCAGGCGGTGTTCCGTTCGGTGTTCCCGATCAACGATTTCTCCGGCACCTCGCAGCTCGAATTCGTGCGCTACGAGTTCGAACAGCCGAAATACGACGTCGACGAGTGCCGCCAGCGCGGCATGACCTTCGCTGCGCCGCTCAAAGTGACGCTGCGCCTCATCGTGTTCGATATCGACGAGGAAACCGGCGCCAAGTCGGTGAAGGACATCAAGGAGCAGGACGTTTACATGGGCGACATCCCGCTCATGACCATGAACGGTACCTTCATCGTCAACGGCACCGAGCGCGTCATCGTCTCGCAGATGCACCGCTCGCCGGGCGTGTTCTTCGATCACGACAAGGGCAAGACCCATTCGTCGGGCAAGCTCTTGTTCGCCGCCCGCGTCATTCCTTATCGCGGCTCCTGGCTCGACATCGAGTTCGACGCCAAGGACATCGTGTTCGCGCGCATCGACCGTCGCCGCAAGATTCCGGTGACGTCGCTGATGTACGCGCTGGGTCTCGACGGCGAGGAAATCCTCTCCATCTTCTACAAGAAGATCCAGTACAAGCGCACCAAGGACGGCTGGCGCGTGCCGTTCTCGGCCGAGCGCTTCCGCGGCTACACCGCCGCGACCGATATGATCGACGCCGACAGCGGCAAGGTGGTGCTCGAGGCCGGCAAGAAGCTGACCGTGCGCGCCGCCCGCCAGCTGCAGGAGAAGGGCCTCAAGGCGCTGCGCATGACCGATGAGGACCTCGTCGGCATGTTCCTCGCCGAGGATCTCGTCAACCCGAAGACCGGCGAAATCCACGCCGAGGCCGGCGAGGAGATCACCGAGAAGCTGCTGAAGTCGCTGAACGAGATCGGCTACAAGGAACTGCCGATCCTCGACATCGACCATGTCAATGTCGGTCCCTACATCCGCAACACGCTCTCCGCCGACAAGAACATGACGCGCGAGGACGCGCTGTTCGACATCTACCGCGTGATGCGTCCGGGCGAGCCGCCGACGCTCGAGTCGGCGCAGAACATGTTCCAGTCGCTGTTCTTCGACGCCGAGCGCTACGACCTCTCGGCCGTGGGCCGCGTCAAGATGAACATGCGCCTCGAACTCGATGCGCCGGACACCCATCGCACGCTGCGCAAGGAAGACATCCTCGCCGTCATCAAGACGCTGGTGGACCTGCGTGACGGCAAGGGCGAGATCGACGACATCGACCATCTCGGCAACCGCCGCGTCCGCTCGGTCGGCGAGCTGATGGAGAACCAGTACCGCGTCGGTCTGTTGCGCATGGAGCGCGCCATCAAGGAGCGCATGTCGAGCGTCGATATCGACACCGTGATGCCGCAGGACCTGATCAACGCCAAGCCTGCCGCGGCAGCCGTGCGTGAATTCTTCGGCTCCTCGCAGCTCTCGCAGTTCATGGACCAGACCAACCCGCTGTCGGAGATCACCCACAAGCGCCGCCTGTCGGCGCTTGGACCGGGCGGTCTGACCCGCGAGCGCGCCGGCTTCGAGGTGCGCGACGTGCATCCGACGCATTACGGCCGCATCTGTCCGATCGAGACGCCGGAAGGTCCGAACATCGGCCTGATCAACTCGCTCGCGACCTTCGCGCGCGTGAACAAATACGGCTTCGTCGAGACCCCGTATCGCAAGGTCAAGGACGGCCGCGTCACTGATGACGTGGTCTATCTGTCGGCGATGGAAGAGGGCCGTCACTATGTCGCGCAGGCCAACGTGCCGCTCGACAACCGCGGCCGTTTCACCGAGGACCTCGTGATCTGCCGCCACGCCGGCGAAGTGATCCAGGTCACGCCGGACCGCGTCGACTACATGGACGTGTCGCCGAAGCAGCTCGTGTCCGTCGCCGCGGCGCTGATCCCGTTCCTCGAGAACGACGACGCCAACCGCGCGCTGATGGGCTCGAACATGCAGCGTCAGGCCGTGCCGCTGGTGCGCGCCGAGGCGCCGTTCGTCGGTACCGGCATGGAAGGCGTGGTCGCCCGTGACTCGGGCGCTGCGATCGCGGCTCGCCGTTCGGGCGTGATCGACCAGATCGACGCCACCCGCGTCGTGATCCGCGCCACCGAAGATCTCGATCCGACCAAGTCGGGCGTCGATATCTACCGTCTGATGAAGTTCCAGCGCTCCAACCAGTCGACCTGCATCAACCAGCGTCCGCTGGTGAAGGTGGGCGACGTGGTGAAGAAGGGCGACATCATCGCCGACGGTCCCTCGACCGATCTCGGCGAGCTCGCGCTCGGCCGCAACGTGCTGGTCGCGTTCATGCCGTGGAATGGCTACAACTTCGAAGACTCGATCCTGCTCTCCGAGCGGATCGTGAAGGACGACGTCTTCACCTCGATCCACATCGAGGAGTTCGAGGTGATGGCCCGCGACACCAAGCTGGGACCTGAGGAAATCACCCGCGACATTCCGAACGTCTCGGAAGAAGCGCTGAAGAACCTCGACGAAGCCGGCATCGTCTACATCGGCGCCGAAGTGCGGGCCGGTGACATCCTGGTCGGCAAGATCACGCCGAAGGGCGAAAGCCCGATGACGCCGGAAGAAAAGCTTCTGCGCGCCATCTTCGGCGAGAAGGCCTCCGACGTGCGCGACACCTCATTGCGCGTGCCGCCGGGCGTCCAGGGCACCATCGTCGAAGTCCGCGTCTTCAACCGTCACGGCGTCGACAAGGACGAGCGCGCGCTCGCCATCGAGCGCGAGGAGATCGAGCGTCTCGCCAAGGACCGCGACGACGAGCAGGCGATCCTCGACCGTAACGTCTACGGCCGTCTGGCTGACCTTCTCGAAAACCGTCAGGGCATCGCCGGCCCGAAGGGCTTCAAGAAGGACACCAAGATCACCCGCGCGGTGCTCGAGGAGTATCCGCGGTCGCAGTGGTGGCAGTTCGCTTCGCCGAACGACAAGCTGATGACCGAAATCGAGGCGATGCATAAGCAGTACGACGAGTCGAAGAAGGGCCTTGAACAGCGCTTCCTCGACAAGGTCGAGAAACTGCAGCGCGGCGATGAACTGCCTCCGGGCGTGATGAAGATGGTCAAGGTCTTCGTCGCGGTGAAGCGCAAGATCCAGCCGGGCGACAAGATGGCCGGCCGTCACGGCAACAAGGGCGTGGTGTCGAAGATCGTTCCGATCGAGGACATGCCATTCCTTGAGGACGGTACCCACGCGGACATCGTGCTGAACCCGCTCGGCGTGCCTTCGCGCATGAACGTCGGTCAGATCCTTGAGACGCATCTCGGCTGGGCCTGCGCCGGCCTTGGCAAGCGTATCGGCCAGGCGGTCGATGCCTATCTCGCCAAGGGCGAGGGCAAGTCCGACACCAAGGCGCTGAAGGGCACCCTGAAGGAGGTCTATGGCGACGACGAGGTGATCAAGTCGCTCAACGACAACGAGCTGATCGAGCTCGGCCGCAACCTCAAGCCAGGTGTGCCGATCGCGACCCCGGTGTTCGACGGCGCCAAGGAGACCGACATCGAGCAGATGCTGGAGCTCGCCGGCGTCGACAAGTCGGGCCAGTCGGTCGTCTATGACGGACGCACCGGCGACCGCTTCGACCGCAGGGTGACGGTGGGCTACATCTACATGCTCAAGCTGCACCACCTCGTGGACGACAAGATCCACGCGCGTTCGATCGGTCCGTACTCGCTCGTCACCCAGCAGCCGCTGGGCGGCAAGGCGCAGTTCGGCGGCCAGCGCTTCGGCGAAATGGAGGTGTGGGCGCTCGAAGCTTACGGCGCGGCCTACACGCTGCAGGAGATGCTGACGGTGAAGTCGGACGACGTCGCCGGCCGTACCAAGGTGTACGAGGCGATCGTGCGCGGCGACGACACGTTCGAGGCGGGTATCCCCGAATCCTTCAACGTGCTGGTCAAGGAAATGCGCTCGCTCGGCCTCAACGTCGATCTGCACAACTCCAAGCTCACGCCGGCCCCGACCTCCGAGGCGGCGGAGTAAAACCACAAGATGTCATGGCCGGGCTTGTCCCGGCCATCCACGCCTTCGCTGCAATGCCGGCTTGAAGACGTGGATGCCCGGAACAGGTCCGGGCATGACGAAGACGAAATTCGATTTCTGACGACCGCCTGAGCGGTTCAAGGAGAAGACGATGAATCAAGAGATCATGAATCTTTTCAATCCGACGACGCCGGCCCAGGTCTTCGACCAGATCCGGATTTCGATCGCGTCGCCGGAGAAGATTCTCTCGTGGTCCTACGGCGAGATCAAGAAGCCGGAGACCATCAACTACCGCACCTTCAAGCCGGAGCGTGACGGTCTGTTCTGCGCCCGCATCTTCGGGCCGATCAAGGATTACGAGTGCTTGTGCGGCAAGTACAAGCGCATGAAGTACAAGGGCATCATCTGCGAGAAGTGCTCGGTCGAGGTCACGCTGTCGCGCGTCCGGCGCGAGCGCATGGGCCACATCGAGCTCGCAGCGCCTGTCGCGCACATCTGGTTCCTGAAGTCGTTGCCGAGCCGCATCGGTCTGCTGCTCGACATGACGCTGAAGGACCTCGAGCGCATCCTGTACTTCGAATATTACGTCGTGCTTGAGCCGGGCCTCACCGCGCTCAAGGATCGCCAGTTGCTCTCGGAAGAAGAGTATCTGCGCGCGCAGGACGAGTACGGCCAGGACAGCTTCACCGCCATGATCGGCGCCGAAGCGATCCGTGAGCTGCTGCGCGGCCTCGACCTCGAAAAGCTCGAGGCGCAGCTTCGCGCCGACATGGCGGAGACCGACTCCGACATCAAGCACAAGAAGTACGCCAAGCGTCTGAAGATCGTCGAAGCCTTCCGCGTGTCCGGTAACAAGCCGGAGTGGATGATCATGACGGTGGTGCCGGTGATTCCGCCGGACCTGCGTCCGCTGGTGCCGCTCGACGGCGGCCGCTTTGCGACCTCCGACCTCAACGATCTGTACCGTCGCGTCATCAACCGCAACAACCGTTTGAAGCGGCTGATGGAGCTGCGCGCGCCGGACATCATCATCCGCAACGAAAAGCGCATGCTGCAGGAAGCTGTGGACGCGCTGTTCGACAACGGCCGCCGCGGCCGCGTCATCACCGGCGCCAACAAGCGGCCGCTGAAGTCGCTCTCCGACATGCTCAAGGGCAAGCAGGGCCGCTTCCGCCAGAACCTGCTCGGCAAGCGCGTCGACTATTCGGGCCGCTCGGTCATCGTCGTCGGTCCCGAGCTCAAGCTGCACCAGTGCGGCCTGCCGAAGAAGATGGCGCTCGAGCTGTTCAAGCCGTTCATCTACTCGCGGCTCGACGCCAAGGGCCTGTCCACCACCGTGAAGCAGGCCAAGAAGCTGGTGGAGAAGGAGCGTCCGGAGGTCTGGGATATCCTCGACGAGGTGATCCGCGAGCATCCGGTGCTGCTGAACCGCGCGCCGACGCTGCATCGTCTCGGCATCCAGGCGTTCGAGCCGGTGCTGATCGAGGGCAAGGCGATCCAGCTTCACCCGCTGGTCTGCGCCGCGTTCAACGCCGACTTCGACGGCGATCAGATGGCCGTGCACGTTCCGCTGTCGCTGGAAGCGCAGCTCGAAGCGCGCGTGCTGATGATGTCGACCAACAACATCCTGCATCCGGCCAACGGCCAGCCGATCATCGTGCCGTCGCAGGACATCGTGCTCGGTCTTTATTATCTCTCGATCATGCGCGAAGGCCTTGCCGGCGAAGGCAAGGTCTACCGCGACATGGCGGAGATCGAGCACGCGCTGTTCTCGAAGGTCATCCACCTCCACACCAAGATCAAGTATCGCTGGAGCGGGATCGACGAGGAAGGCAAGCCGGTCTCCAAGCTGTACGACACCACCGCCGGCCGCGTCATGCTCGGCCAGGTGCTGCCGAGGCACGGCAAGGTGCCGTTCGACACCATCAACAAGCTGATGACCAAGCGCGAAATCTCGGGCGTGATCGATCAGGTCTACCGCCACTGCGGCCAGAAGGAGACCGTGATCTTCTGCGACCGCATCATGGCGCTCGGCTTCCACAACGCCTTCAAGGCGGGCATCTCGTTCGGCAAGGACGACATGGTCGTGCCGCACGGCAAGTGGAAGATCGTCGATGATACCCGCGTGCTCGCGAAGGATTTCGAGCAGCAGTACAATGACGGCCTGATCACGCAGGGCGAGAAGTACAACAAGGTGGTCGATGCCTGGGCGAAGGCCTCGGAGAAGATCGCCGAGCAGATGATGAAGGAAATCTCCTCGGTCAAGAAGAACTCGCAAGGCGAGGATTCCCAGATCAACTCGATCTACATGATGGCCCACTCCGGTGCGCGTGGCTCGCCGGCGCAGATGCGCCAGCTTGCCGGCATGCGCGGCCTGATGGCGAAGC